>CAVPJB010000037.1:0-45949 GCA_963705135.1 uncultured delta proteobacterium | reverse complement strand
GAGTTGGCGCAGGGGGCGTTCGCCTGCCGGGGTGCGCCAGTAGTAGCGCTGTTTTCGGAAGGGCATGAGGAGCAGGCTGTCCAGGCGGTTGTCCTCGGGTTGGAGGTAGGCGGGGACGCCGATGGTGATCTCCTGCTGGGGAATGTTGAGGCGCAGGGTTTTGTGGATGTGGTCCCACCAGCGGAAGACCACGGAGAAGTTGGAGTAGTTTTCGTTGGCGACGACGGAGTGGTGGACGCCATGCATGCGGGGGGTGACAAAAATATAGTTCAAGGCCTTTTCCAAACGGAAGGGCAGGCGCAGGTTGGCGTGGTGGAACATGGTGGCCAGTTGGAAAAAGATTTCGTAGATGACGTAGGTGAAGAGGGAGATGCCGAAAACTCCCACCTGGATGACCCGGAAAAGGGTGGAGTAGAGCACTTCCAGCCAGTGGAAGCGGAAGGAGGTGGAGACGTCCATATCCGGGTCGATGTGATGGACGTTATGAAAACGAAAGAGTAAGGGGTACTTGTGGTTGATTTTATGCCAGTGGTAGAAGGTCCAGTCCAGGAAGAGGAAGCCCAGGACGAGCTGGAGCCAGCCGGGCAGGGGGAGCATATTTAACAGGCCCAGGTGATGGGAGGCGGCATAGTCCGAGACGGCCAGGGCGCTGCGCCGGACCACCAGGCCGCCCACGGCAAAGACCAGGACGGTCATGGCCAGATTGGTGAGGAGATGCAGACCCCAGGGCCGGGTGCGGCGACGGAGGGGGAAGAGAATCTCCAGGAGAAGGAGAAGCAGAAAAGCGGTGGTGAAAATGATTTTGGCCCAGGCTTCGGGGGTGTTAGGGAGTTGAAGAGATGATTCGACCATATTGGTTTACCTCAACAGCTGGAGATTGGTAGAGCAGGATATTACCTGATGAATCGGTTGATATAAAACCCAGGTTGGCCGCTGGCGGGCTCAGGCAGGCAAACCTGCTTCAATGTCACACATTCTGGTTATTCAGGGTCGATCTGAGCTTCCAGGCCGCATTCCAGACAGATATACCGATAGGTTAGATCATCCCGGAAATAATCCACCTGGCAGTCTTGAAAACAGCCATATTGATTCACCAGTTCGGCGTTCTGCTTTTGGCCCTGATCGTCATAGGCCTGACGGACAAACTGGACTTGTTGGGGGTGATGGGGGCAGAACAATCGCATGCTCACTTTCTCTCATACACGATGGCAACAGATATCTTACCTGGGTTCGCTCGTAATGTGGCGCTGGATGGCCTAAGGCCGCAGCTCCCGAACCTCCAGGTAATCGTCTTCCGAAGCCAGATAGTTTCGGAAGGAACTCACCGCCAGATAGCGTTCCACTACCAATTTCAATAAAGCGCAGTCCGGCGATTGGCAGAAACTGCGCATATAGGGGTGTTTAAAGAGATACAGGTTGAGAAACGGCTCGAATTCGGCGGGGGCCGGTTCGGCGGCTGTGGCCAGAATAGTCACGGCCACGGCCTGTTGGAAATCATCCACCTGGTTTTTGCGGTTGTCCACCAGCAGTGAAAGGCGGGGATGCTGCTGGATATTGGCGTATTTATGGGTGTGCCGTTTCGTTGCCACAATAATATGTTTTAAGTCGTCGCTGACAGCAAAGGCCATGAGGCTGCAATAGGGTTGGTCATCACCATAGGTGGCCAGCACGGCCAGTTTTTGGGAGGTGAAAAGAGAGCGCAAGGTGTGTCGAAGAGAAGCATCGTCCATAAAAACCTCACAGAAGTTTTTTTAAGCAAAAGCCTTTTTTAGATCTGCGGCCTGGCGGCGGATAGCCGACATCTGGTCGGGTTGGGACCTTTTGTTTTCCAGGGCGTGCAGTTGATAGGCCAGACGGACATTTTTTTTCAGTCGGGCATAGTGTCGGTCCAAAAAATCCCAATACAACGTGGTGAAGGGGCAGGCGTCGGCGCCCACGCTCTTGTCCGGTTTAAAAGTGCAGCGGGAGCAGAAATTACTCATCCGGTGAATATAATTGCCGCTGGCACAATACGGTTTGGAACCGACGATACCACCGTCTCCGAACTGGCTCATACCCAGGGTGTTGGGGAGGGAGACCCAGTCGATGGCGTCCACGTACATGGCCAGGTGCCAGTCGTGAAATTTCTTGGGATGGACGCCGAACAACAGGGCGAACAAACCCACCACCATGAGGCGGTGGATATGATGGGAGTAGCCGTGAGCAAGGATGAATTTCATGGTCTGCCGGAAACAATTCATCTCGGTGTCACCGTCCCAATAAAAAGCCGGCAGGTCCAGTTGATGGTCAAAATAGTTAAGATCCTGGTAACCTGGCATATGCAGCCAGTATAAACCCCGGATGTATTCCCGCCAACCTAAAACCTGGCGGACAAAGCCCTCCACGCTAGGTAAGGGAGCGTTCATTTCTTCATAAGCCACCAGGGCGGTTTCCAGGCAGCGGCGAGGGTTGAGGAGTTTAAGATTGAGGGGAGCGGACAACCGGGAATGGTAGAGAAAGGGTTGAGCCATCCACATGGCGTCTTCATATGCGCCGAAATAGGGCAGGCGGTGCTCAATGAAATCCAACAAGAAATCCTCGGCCTGGGCTGCGGTGACCGGCAGGGTAAAATGGTCCAGGCTGCCGGGATGATGCGGGAAACGTTGGTGTACCAGAGTGATGACTTCCTGGGTGAGGGCGTCCGGGGGAAAGGGTAGGGGAGGCGGAATTTCCGGAGGACCATGGCGGCCGAAGGTTTGGCGGTTGGATTTATCATAATTCCACAGGCCGCCCACGGGTTTCCCCTGGAGGTCCAGGAGAATCCGGCGGGAACGGCGCATATGACGATAAAAATTTTCCTGGAGCAGATTTTTTTTGCCGGCGGCGTAGTCCTGGAATTCGGCGACGGAGCAGAGAAAGTGATTATCCGGGCGAATTTCCAGGGGCAGGTCCAGGGCGGCGGCGGTCTGCCGCAAGACGGTGAGTACCCGATAATCTCCCGGGCGGACCAGGATCAGTTTTTGGGGCTGCAGACGCCGGACGTCCTGTTGGAGGATCTCGGAAAATGTTTTACCCCGATCCGAGGTTGGATCAGGCATAAGTTCGTGGTAGTGAACGGTAAAACCCTTGCCCAGCAACTCCTCCCGGAAATGGCGCATGGCCGCGAAGAAATAAGCCAGCCGCAGCTTATGGCTCCAAACGTAAGCAGCCTCTTCCTGGACCTCGGCCATCCAGACCGCATCCTGGCCGGGATCGAAACCCTGGAAAACCTGGGAGTAGTGATCTAACTGGTCGCCTAAGACGAGGATAAGGTGGCGCATAGGGCAGGGTTTTCGGTTACCGTGTTATGGTGGGCGGTGCCCAGCCTATCATTTTAGCTTTTAATGCTTTCAGAACAGGGACAGAAAGGCTAATCAATTATGACGATGCCCAGGTAGCCGTCCACCGTGAGGGCGTCGCCGGTGTGAATCAGGGCGGTGGCTTCGGGGACGCCGGTGACGCAGGGCAGGCCGTATTCCCGGGCGATGATGGCGCCATGGATTAGCATGCCGCCCCGGCGCTCCACGACGGCAGCGGCCAGGGGGACCACAAAGGTCATGTTGGGGTCCACCGCGTCACAGACCAATACTTCGCCATGTTTAAACTGGGCCAAGTCCTGAAAACTAGTAATCACCCGGGCCGGACCCTGGGCCAGGCCGGGACCGGCCGGTTGGCCGATGAGTTGCCGGGCTTTGATCTGAGGCAGGTCTGGAGAGGCAGTGGGGCGGTCAGGAGCCTGGGGTTGATAACGGCGGTCCAGGAGGGCCTTGACGATTTCTCCTTCCGGCAGGTCGGTTGGCAGCTTGAGACCTCGATGGGCCAGGCGTCGGCAGGCTTCCTGGATGGCGTTGATTTTCTGGGCTTCGATGCGGCCTAAATAGATATTATCGTCATCTCGCAGGCGATAGCTGGCCCGGGCCAGATCCAGAATGTCAGCGGCTTCATTCCGTTTGGTGCCAGAGAAACAATTAACAAAGGCCTGGACCAGAGCTTCTTCGTCGGCAGGAGTGGCAGGTAAGGGGCGGGGTGGATGCCCGGCCATTTCCAGAACCAGTTGCAGCACGGCTTCGGGGCCTTGACGACATTGGCCGCCGGTGACCGGGCAGGAAAGGTCGCCATACGTTATGAGGAAAGTATCTAAGAGTTGTTGAAAATCAGGTTTCATATCTTGGAGGTCGTTGCGGCGGATTCTAGCGGCCAAGTCCTGGTCCTGTCGCACCCTGGCGGCCATTTCGGCCAGTCGGCGATTCCGATCCAGACTGGCCAAAGGCGCTCCCCCCAGCAGGTTCATGAACTCATACGGATCGGCCGGACGCAGGGCATCGTTGTAGAGCTGACCGAAAAGGCGCATTCCATGGGCAAAAGGGATAAAATCCCGCCAGTAGACGGCCACCCAATGGGCATGTATCTCCTGACGGTGCTGGATAGCCCCAGCCAGGGAGACATCATCGAGGAGGCCCAGGTCTTGTTGTTGTAGCTGTTCAGCGACGGCCGTCATGGCCGGGAGCAGTTCGTTTTCCAGGCGCTGGCGCAGGACCTTGAGATTTTCGAAGCTGCGGCGGAGGCTGAGGTACCAGGGGCGCTGATCCTGGTCGTTAGCGGCCACAGTAGTGATGGGACGGGACTGGAGCATATACCAGATGCCATTCTGGCAGGTCCATTCCACGTCCTGGGGGGCGCCAAAGGCTGCTTCGGCCTGAAGCGCCAGGTCGTACACCTCCCAGACCTGTGCCGCACTCAAAGGTGGGGCGGAGGCCAGGTCTGCCGGGAGATCTTGCCGGGAGATGGTTTCGCCGTCAGGCTGATAAAACGAGGGGCGCGACGAAGGAGGATGGTGGGCCAGACGCCTGGAGGAACGGTCAATCAACCACCGATCCGGCTCAATCACGCCGTCCACCAGTCCCTGGTTTAAGCCGTAGACTGCTTCAACCACCGCCTGGGTCTCATCATTCGGGTTGCGGCTGAAGGCGACGCCCGAGGAATCTCCGCTAACCAGTTCCTGGATGACCACGGCCATGGAGCTTTTTTCGATGTCCAGATCCAATTCCTGGCGATAGAGCAAGGCGGCGTCCGACCACAGGGAGGCCCAGACCAGCCTGAGATGGTGTAAGATGGCTTCCTTCCCCATCACATTGACAAAGGATTCGTGTAAACCGGCGAAAGAAGCCCGGGCGGAGTCTTCTTCGGGGGCCGAAGAACGGACCACTACGGCTCGATCTGCCATGTGGTAGCTGAAGAAGTCTCCCAGTTCGGCGGTCATGGCAACGGGCATGGAGGTGGTGAGGAACAGATTACGGATTCGCAAAGAGGCATCCCAGATCTCCTCCCAACGCATCTCTTTAAAATCCTTGCGGTTAAGCTCCATGAGAATACGTTCTCGCAGCCCGGTGGCGTCGATGTAGTTATTATAGGCGGTTACGGTCAGGCAAACCGTTTCCGGGACCTGAAAACCTTGCTGGGCCAGACGGGCCAACGCATACCCCTTGCCGCCCACCAGGGGACGGTCTTGAGGTGTGATATCTGCCAGTGGAATCAGGTATCTCATGGCGCTAGCCGGTATTCTATGACTTTCTGAAATTTGCTAACGAAATTAAACAGATGAACCCGTAGAGACATCAGGGCGCAGGTGGGAGATTGAACGAAATCCAGGAGGTGAGGGTGTTTGGCCAGAAAGAGCTGCAACCGGGAGTCTTTTAAAGGGTCCAGCAATTCGATTACTGTCCCGGTGGCTGAAACGGCCTGGCCCAGGTGGAAGTCGGCCTCCTGATGGGTCCGGGAGTCGATGAGCAGGGCGGCACGGGCATCAGCTTGGAGGTTGGCGAATTTTCGAGAAGTTCGGGTGGTGGCGAAGATAAGCTCCCGGCCATCGGCAGTGGCGGCGAAGGCCACCAGGCTGGCATGTGGTTGCCCTTGACGGTGCGTGGCTAACACCGCAAGTTTTTGGGTTTCCAGCAATGCTTTAATCTCTGGGGGAATGATTGCCGCTGCTGTCGGGGGCATAGACCACCTTCCGATCAGGAGAAATGGGTTTTTAGATAATCGACGGCATTCTGGAAAATCTTTAAGCCGTCGCCGGGAGGGGCAGGGTAGGGGAGACCCTGTCGCCGCCAGGATTCCTTCCGGGTGGTCCAGGTGGGATGTTGAAAAGCGCTGATAAAGGCTTCGGGGTGGGGCATGAGTCCCAAAATGCGGCCGCTGGCATCGCAGATGCCGGCGATATCCCGTAACGAGCCGTTGGGATTATGGGGGAACCGGCCCTGGGCCAGGTCGCCGGCGGGAGTGGCGTATTGCAGCACTACCTGCTTGCGGCTGAATAGTTCCGTCAGTACGTCATCCTGGGTAAAGAATTTGCCTTCACCGTGGCGCACGGGTAACTCGATCTGCTCGATGTCCTTGACGAAAGGACAGCGGGTGGGTCGAACCCGCAGATTAACCCAGGCATCCCGAAAATTGCCGCAGTCGTTGTGGATGAGAGCTACCTGACGCTGAAAATACCTACTGTCCAGACCTGGAAGCAACCCCATGTTGACCAGTACTTGAAAACCGTTGCAGATGCCAATAATGACTTTGCCGGCCTGAATAAACTCTTCCAGGTCAGTTTGCAGAGCCATTTTAAGACGCAAACCTAAAATCACCCCGGCGCCGTGGTCGTCCCCCCAGCTGAAGCCGCCCGGCAGCGCCAGTAATTGATATGACTGCAGACCTACCTGGCGGGAAATCAATTCATTAATGTGCACCCGGTGAGCTTCGGCGCCGCTCTGATTCAGGGCGAATTGGGTCTCGTGATCACAGTTGAGACCATAGCCGTACAAGACGATTGCTTTAATGGAGCCCATGGCTTTGAGTTTCGAGTTTCGAGTGTTCAAACGATTTCTGCCTGGTCAAGCCGGAACAGAAACAATCGGGCCACCGGATTACTTCCGGGAACTTTTTTTGCGTTGGGCCGTTTCTTTTTTCAGGGTCCGCTTTTGCTGTTGGGCCGCCAACTCGATAACCTTTTCCTTTTTGACCGCCACCTTTTTGGTGTCCTTGCGCCAGGCATAAATAATGGGACTGGCCACGAAGATGGAAGAGTAGGTACCGATAATGACCCCCAACAACATAGCCAGGGCGAAGTCCTGAATCACCACCCCGCCGAAGAGAAAAAGGGCCAGAACCACCAGAAAGACCGTGGTGGAGGTAACGATCGTCCGGGAGAGGACTTCGTTAATACTGATATTGATGGTCTTTCCCAGAGATTCCCGGATCTTGATCAGGTTCTCACGGATGCGGTCAAAGACGACGACGGTATCAGTGAGAGAATAACCGGCCAGGGTAAGCAGGGCGGTGACCACCAGCAGGGTAATTTCTCGATGCAGGAGATAAAAAATTCCCAAGACTGCCAAAACGTCATGGAAAGTGGCGATGGCGGCAGCGACGCCAAAGACGAATTCAAACCTCCAGGCCAGATAAATGATAATTCCCAGCATTGAGACCAGGATGGCGATCATGGCCCATTTCTGCAGATCTTTACTTACGGAGGCGCCGATTTCTGAGGTCCCTTCGACAGTGAAACGGTTACCGGTGATGCTATGGTTGAGGGCGGCAGAGATTTCCTCCGCCATTTTGCCCACGGATGCTTCTGATTTTTTAACCTTCACCATCAGACCCTGCCCGGCGTCGGTGGGCTGGATTTCGGCGTGACCCCAGCCTTTCTGGTCCAAGGCGTCCCGCACCGCTTCGACGGTGAAAGGTTGTTGGGCTTTGAACTGGACCATGGCGCCGCCGGCGAACTCTACGCCCAGGTTGCCGTGGCCTCGGGCGAGCTGAATAAAGGCCAGCAAGCCCAGGGCACAAAGGAAGCCTGAAAAAACAAAGGCGTATTTCCGGAAGCCGATAAAGTCGAAATCGGTCTTTTTGAAGAGTTCAAAGAAACTTAACTTGGTCAGCCATTTTTTATAAACGAGATAGTCGTATACCACCCGGGTGCCGTAGAGGGCGGTGAAAAGGTTGAGAATAACGCCGACACTGAGGGTGACGGCAAAGCCACGGATGGGTCCGGTGCCGAAAAGAAAGAGGGCTACGGCAGTGATGAGGGTGGTGACGTGGGAGTCGACAATGGTTGAAAAGGCTTTATCATAGCCGCCGTCAATAGCGGCCTTTAATGGTTTGCCGGCGTGAAATTCCTCCCGCATGCGTTCATAGATCAGGACGTTGGAGTCCACGGCCATGCCGATGGAGAGAATGATACCGGCAATACCCGGCAGGGTCAGGGTGGCGTGGAACAGGGAAAGCACCCCCAGCAGCATGATAATATTTAAGACGAGGGCATAGTTGGCCACCAGGCCGGAAAAGCGATAATAAAATATCATGAAGGCAACGACTAATATGGTGCCGATGATACCGGAGGTCATGCCTTTACGGATGGAATCGAGCCCCAGGGTCGGGCCGACGGTGATATTCTGGACAATTCTGACGCTGGCGGGAAGGGCGCCGGCTCGAAGCACAATGGCTAAATCAGCCGCTTCCTCGGAGGTATAGGAGCCGGTGATTTGCGCTTTGCCACCGCCGATGCGTTCTTTGATGACGGGAGCAGAGCGCACCACGCCATCCAGGATGATGGCCAGGCGGCGATTGACATTGGCGCCGGTGATCTGGCCGAATTGCCGGGCCCCGGAGGAGTTAAAATCCACGGAAACATAAGGTTCGTTATAGTCACCGATGCGGACGACTGCTCCTTTGATGGCAGCGCCGGTCAGCAAAGCCTTTTTTTGGAGTAAGATGGGTTGGCGTTTAACAGACTTGGTGTTCTTGTCGATGGTTTTTTCAATGTAGACCTCGGTATCCGGAGGTAATTTATCGGCCAGGGCCTGGTTTAACTCCTCCCTGGTGTAACCCGGTTTTAATTTACCCTGGGCCAGGGCTCGATCGATGAGCTCCTCCAAAATAAGGCCGTGCTGATCTTCCACCAATTTAAATTCCAACTGGGCCGTCTGGCCGATGAGACCGATGGCCCGCTGCGGATCCTGTAATCCAGGCAACTGAACCACGATCTGGTTGTCGCCCTGGGGGACGATAACCGGTTCCGTAACCCCGAACTGGTCTATCCGATTCCGGATTATCTCCAGGCTTTGAGCCCGAGTGTTATCCTGAAGTTCGGTTACCACCGGTGGACGCAATGCCAGGGTGAACATGACCCCGCTGCCTTGCCGGGACGAGTCTTTGATTTCCAGTTGAGGAAGCTCTTCTTTAAGTAATTGGGTGAAAGCAGCTTGTTCATCCGACTTGACCAGATTGACGCTTAAAGAACCGCTCTTGTCCGCGGCACCGACCTGCAAATCCAGGCCGCGTTTTTCGGCAATGTCTTTGAGGTCCTGACCTTGCATGTTCAGATTATTCTGCACGACCTGATCCAAGTCTACTTGCAGGATGAGGTGGGTGCCGCCTTTCAGATCCAACCCCAGTTGGAAGCCTTGTTTCCAAATGTATTGGGTATACCAATTCGGTAAATTGGGCACCACGGAAGGCAGCATTAACATGATTGACACTAAGGTCAGCAACATCAGGAAGAGAAATTTTAGCCGAATTTTTTTTAACATCCTAGAGACTCCTCCATCCCACAAACAATGTGCCAAATTGGAAACAATATACAGTTATCAGACTAGCACAGGCAGGATATATTATGATTAATTCGATACCATCCGGGCCGTTTGTCGGCACTGACGGTCAGAACAAGTCCCGGGATTACCTTGTCTGCTATTAGGGAACAGAAAAAAATTTTTCCTCGGGAAGCAGGACACAGGTAAGCTGATTGCCATACACGGCCCCGGTGTCAATGCCGATTTTATTCGGTAGGACCAGAGGGGTCCGGAAAGGTGTATGGCCGAAGATAATCCGACGCCCAAAATCAAATTCCGAGAAAATAAAATCCTTTCGGATCCATAAAAGGTCTTTCTCCTGTTGAGCAGAAAATGGCAGACCGGGGCGCAAACCGCCGTGCACGAAGATATAGTCGTCTGTCTCATAATGCAACTTTAATGCTTCGAAAAATTGTTCGTGTCCAACCGGTAGACGCCTCTCCCGGAGTTCCCATTGGTCTCCCCAATAACTGACAGCAGTCGCCTCTCCCCCATTCAGGAGAAAAAACGTCTCTTCTTGGCCCTGGAGAAAATCGAGGAACATGCGTTCGTGGTTGCCCATTAGACAGATTATATTCTCAGGATTATACTTTTTTTTCAAGTCAATAATATAATCCACCACCCCATGGGAATGGGGGCCGCGGTCCAGGTAGTCGCCGATGAACACCAACTTATGCCGGTCAAGATCAGGCTTGACCAAGTTTAACAGATCTTGCAGATGCTTCAGACAGCCGTGAATATCGCCAATAGCATAGATCATAAATTTTCTGGATTATCTCTTTGTTAGTAAGGTAGACAATTTGTAATTTTAATTCATAACGTTATTATTTTCCAGCTATGAATTGGTTTTGAGCCTGGAGTTAAGAACCATTAGAGCCACCGGAAGAGCTTGTCTCTTTGGTCTAACCGGGTCAAACCGGCGGCCCGGGCAATCTGCTGGGCTTCCCGATGTTCGTGGGTACTCAATAATTTGGCCAAAGAGGGATGTTGGTAGGCCTGGCCACAGGGCCGGTATTGCCCCATAACATTGACATAGGTCTGGGGAGAAATTTCTTGGGCCAGAAATTGCATGATATCTTTGGTACCGGCCAAGCCATCCGGCAGGACTAAATGCCGCACCAACAGCCCCCGGTAGGCGACGCCGGACTCATCCAGGACCAGGTCCCCAACCTGGCGGTGCATCTCTTTAAAGGCTTCCCGGGCCATGGCCGGATAATCCGGGGCATTGCACAGGGCTGCAGCTATTTTTTCATCCCAGAATTTAAAGTCGGGCATATAAATATCGATAATGCCATCCAAGAGCCGCAACGTTTCCAGGGCGTCATAGCCGCCGGTATTATAGACCAGGGGAATTCTGAGACCCCCGGCGATGGCGTGGGGCAGGGCGGCCAGGATCATGGGGACTTGATGGGAAGGGGTGACGAAATTGATGTTATGGCAACCCTGGGCCTGCAGTCGCAGCATCATGGCAGCCAGATCCTCTACGTCGATTTCTTCTCCTTCACCGCCATGGCTGATATCCCAGTTCTGACAGAAGATGCAGAACAGATTGCAATGGCTAAAAAAGATGGTCCCGGATCCGTGTTGCCCCACCAGGGGGTCCTCTTCGCCGAAATGGGGGCTGAAACTGGCGACCACGGGTTTGTCGCCAGTCCGGCAGAGGCCCAACTCACCATGGCGACGGTCCACCCGGCACTGGTGGGGGCAGATCTCGCAGGAGAGCATAATGTCGTAGGCGGCGTCGATGCGTTGAGCCAAGAGACCGAGGCGATAGGTTTTCAAGTATGCAGGTTCGAAAGAAACCAGTATATTTGTCCCTGATCTACTCTACCACCGCGGCTCCACCTTCATGGCTTCCAGAAGAGATGGCGGCAGGTCCCGCACAAAACGGGAAACAGCATTGAACGTCGTCCCCAGGTATCTATTATAACTAACCGCGGGATAAGTAATATACAAATAATGCCTGGCCCGGGTAGCGGCTACATACATCAGCCGCCGCTCTTCTTCCAGTTCCTCCTCCCGCTCCTGGGAATAGGCGGAGGGGAAACGACCTTCCGCGGCCCAGATGATAAAGACTGCGTCCCACTCCAGCCCCTTGGCCGAGTGAATGGTGGAGAGGGTTAAATACTCCCCCGGCTCCGAGGCTATTTCCGCCATGCTGTTGGGAGGCTCCAGGGTCAGATCGTTCAAGAAATCTCCCAGAACCCGGTAGCGGGCGGTGATGTTAAGCAGGTGCTCCAAATCCCGCTGTCGTTTCGGGTAATCATCAAAGTGGGCCTTCAGGATCGGTTCGTAATAGGATAAGGCCAGATTCAGCCGGGTGGAAGGGGCCAGATCAGGATTTTGGAGCTGCTGCAGCAGGTCCGCCAGGGGTTCCACCCCGGCTCGGGTTTTGGCGCTCTTTTGAGAAGCCAACCATTGTAAGGCCTTTTCCAGCGAAAACTCGCCTTGATTTAACTGAGTCAAAAACTTTTGGGCACTCTTTTTGCCGATCCCGGGTACCAGTTGCAACAGCCGGTTCCAGCTTATGGAATCCCTGGGATTGGCGGCCACCCGCAGGTGCGCCAAAAGATCTTTGATGTGGGCGCTTTCCATGAACTTGAAGCCGCCGAATTTCATGAAGGGGATCTGTTGCCGGAGCAGCTCGATTTCCAAGTCAAAAGAGTGATAGGCCGACCGGAACAGCACTGCCGTGTGCCGCAAAGACACCCCCTGGTTTTGCAGTTCGGCGAGGATCTGGCAGATGAGCCGGGACTGTTCGTTTTCGCTGCCGGCCTGGAGCAGGACTGGTTTGGGGCCATCCTTTTTTTGAGTGAATAAACACTTGGTATATTTCTCGCTGGCCTCGGCAATAATGGTGTTGGTCAGGTCCAGGATTGGCTGGGTGCTGCGGTAATTTTCCTCCAGCTTGATGATGCGGGCGCCCGGGAACAGTTGGGGAAAATCCATAATGTTGCGAAAATTTGCTCCCCTAAAGGAATAAATGGACTGGGAATCATCCCCCACCGCCATGACATTGTCATGGGTAAAGGCCAGCAGCCGAACAATCTCGGATTGCAGGCGGTTGGTGTCCTGATACTCGTCTACCATAATATATTGGTAGGATTGAGACAAAGACAGGCGTAGGTCCTCATGGTCCGTGAGGAGGCGCCGGCCTTCCAGGAGCAGATCGTCGTAATCCAGGAGCTGATGTTCCCGTTTGTGGCGCTGGTAGAGACTGTATAAGGTTTCCAGGGTTGGGGTCTGGTCGATGAATTGGGAATATTCCCGGTGCATCAGGGTTTCCAGATCGAAACTTTTGTTGACCAGGCCACCGAAGATCTCGACGATGGTCTCCCGCCGGGGAAACTGGCCGGGGCTAACCTTGATCTCGAGACGGTCCCGCAATAACCGCACCAAATCACCTTGATCGTGCCGATCCAGCAGGGTAAAACCGCTCTCATACCCCAGGCGGGTGCCGTAACGGCGCAGCCAACCGTGGCAGACGGCATGAAAGGTGCCGCCGGAGACTTGTTGCAGGGGCCGGTCGATGAGCTGGGAAGCCCGGTGCAGCATTTCCTGGGAGGCTTTTCGGGTAAAAGTCAGCAGCAGAATGTTCCAGGGGGGAACGCTGTGTTCCACCAAATAGGCCAGCCGATAGACCAGGGTTCGGGTCTTACCGCTGCCGGCCCCGGCGATGACCAACACCGGTCCCTTGGTCAGAGTGACCGCTTCGAACTGAGCAGGATTTAATTCTCCCTGGTAATCAATGCGGGAACTGCCGGAGTGAGGGGCGGGCCTACCCGGGTGCGAAAAACTCAGACTCAAGAAAACCCCCTCATTTATTCGGAGTCTGGAAATAATCGACGATGGCAGCGGTGAGGGCCGGAATAGTGTAAGTCTGAGGCTGAATGTGAGCTCGCAGGCCGAATTTTTCCAATGTTTTAGCGGTAACAGGGCCGATGGCAGCAATAACTGACCTGGCTGCCAGTTCCTGAAAGTGGTCCCGGCCTAAAAGTCGGGCGAAATTAGACACGGTGGAGGAACTTGCAAAGGTTAAGACATCGATGTCGCCGTTTTGCAAAGCAGTCTCGGTGGCTGGCGGCAACTTCGCCGGCGGGGCGGTCTTGTAGCTTGGCACCACGTGGACGATGGCGCCCCGTTGGGACATTTCCTGGGGCAGAACTTCCCGGGCTTCCTGGGCCCGGGGCAACAGGAGGAGTTGACCGGAGTGAACCAGGGGGCTGAGGCTGGCCACCAGGCCTTCGGCCCGGAAATCTGCCGGCACCACATCGGCAACAAGACCATATTTTCGCAAAGACTGGGCAGTAGCGGCGCCGATGACCGCAAGCTTACATTCGCCCAAAGCCCGCACATCCTGCCCGCTGCCGAACAGCCGGTCAAAAAAGGCCTGGACGCCGTTGGGACTGGTAAAGATGAGCCAGTGATAGCGATCCAAACACTTTAGGGCCTCATCCAGGGCGGCATATCCGTCGTCCGGGGGGAGGATGTCGATGGTGGGTGCCTCCAGGCAGGTGGCACCGTATTCCGCTAAAAGTTTGACAAAGGCGCTGGCCTGATGCCGGGAACGGGTCACCAGAATGCGTTTGCCCCAAAGAGGGCGGGTTTCAAACCAATTTAACTGCGGCCGCAGGTCAACTACGGTCCCGACAACAAAAATGGCCGGTGGCGCCAACCCGGCTTCCTGCACCCTTTGGGGGATATCCGCCAAGGTCCCGGAAACGGTGCGTTGGGCCGAGGTTGTGCCCCGGTGGATAACGGCGGCGGGGGTGGAGGAGGCCTTGCCATGGGACTGTAGTTCCCGACAAATTTCCGCCAGGTTTTTCACCCCCATGAGGAAGACCAGGGTGCCGGGGCTTTTGGCCAAAACATCCCAGGGGATGGCGCTTTCCGGTTTATTGGGGTCTTCGTGTCCGGTAATAAAAGAGACCAGGGAGGCGTGCTGCCGGTGAGTTAAAGGAATACCGGCATAGGCAGGCACGGCGATGGCTGAGGTGACCCCAGGCACTACTTCGAAGGGGATACCATGGCGCACCAGTTCCTGGGCTTCTTCGCCGCCCCGGCCAAAAATATAGGGGTCCCCCCCTTTGAGGCGGACGATGCTCCTCCTGATCCGGGCTTTATCAACCAGGAGTTGGTTGATATCAGTCTGGGGCAGGGTATGGTCGCCCCCTTTTTTCCCCACATAAATAATTTCAGCCTGGGGTGAGGCTTCCTGTAAAAAGGCCTCATTGGCCAGATAGTCATAAACGATGCAGTCGGCCCGGCGGATTAACTCCAGGCCACGCACGGTCATGAGACCGGGATCGCCCGGGCCGGCGCCGATGAGATAGACAATGCCTGATTGAGGTTTGGACATAATATATTAATAACTTTGTATGGGTTCAGCCTTGTAAAACCGTTCTTTTTCGCTGTAAATACAGCCGCAATAGTTCTGTCGGTAAAGCCCGAGACGTTTGGACTCGTCAATGCCTTCCTGCCAACCCGGTCGAAAATCGGCATAATAAAAAGGCACTCCCACTTCTTGCCCGATCTGCTGCCCGATTTCCCGGATTAAATCATGTTTCTGGAAGCGGCTGTAAAGCAGGGTGGCGGTAAAGGCATCGAAATTGCCCTGCTTTGCCGTGTGTGCCGCCGCCTGGAGCCGCAAGCCATAGCAGAAACGACAGCGTTGCTCTTCCCGAAAGACCACCAGCCGCAGGAACTCTTCCATATCATAGCGCCGGTCCACCAGAAGGGGCAATGACACCATGAAGGCGAAATCTTCCAGGGCCGCCAGCCGCCGCTGGAATTCCTGATATGGCTGGATGTTGGGATTGTAGAAAAAACCATGCACGTCTACCCCTTGCGCCCGCAGGACACTAAGGGGGTAGATGGTGCAAGGGGCGCAACAGATATGCAGTAATAGTTTCATGACCGATGGTTCAATGCCGGGTGGATCAAATCTGTCCGCCCCATGGAGCTAAAGACGCATGGTTTGCTGGCAGATAGCCCCCAATTCACCGATATTGTGCACTATGGTGACGCCGGCGGCTTCCAGAGCGGCGATTTTATCCACGGCTTTGCCGCTGCCGCCGGATATGATGGCGCCGGCATGGCCCATGCGTTTACCCGGAGGGGCGGTCATCCCAGCGATGAAGGCCACCACCGGTTTGGTGACATTTGCTTTGATAAAAGCAGCGGCTTCTTCTTCGGCGGTGCCGCCGATCTCACCGATGAGAACAATCCCTTGGGTTTGCGGGTCAGCCTGGTAGAGTTTCAGCATATCGATAAAATTGGTGCCGATAATGGGATCGCCGCCGATCCCCACACAGGTAGATTGTCCCAAACCCCGCAAGGTTAGTTGATACACCGCTTCATAGGTCAAGGTGCCGCTGCGGGAAACCACCGCTACCGGTCCTTCCTGATGAATCGGGCCAGGCATGATGCCAACTTTGGCCTTGCCCGGGGAAATTATCCCGGGACAATTAGGGCCGATGAGACGAATGTCCGTGCCCTCCAACCGTCGGGCCACTTTGACCATCTCTAAGGTGGGAATGCCTTCGGTAATACAAACGATAACCTTGATGCCGGCGCCCGCCGCTTCGAGAATGGCATCAGCCGCAAAGGCCGGGGGGACGAAAATCAGGGAGGTGTTGGCCCCGGCGGTTAGCCACCGCTTCTTTAACGGTATTGAAAACCGGCACTTCGTCCATCTTTTGGCCGCCTTTGCCAGGCGTAACCCCCGCCACTACTTTGGTGCCGTAGGCCATGCACTGCCGGGCATGGAAGGAACCTTCTTTGCCGGTGATGCCCTGCACCACCACTCGGGTATTGTTATCGACCAGAACGCTCATCGAAAACCTCTTTCACGTTGAATAATTTCTTAACAGCAGTAATATCTCTTGTCGGCAAAGCACACGCTCACGCCAGAGCCGCCACCTTTTGCGCGGCATCCAACATATCTCCGGCCACGGTGAAGTTCAGTCCCGAGTCCCCCAACAGATTGCGACCGATTTCGCAGTTGGTCCCTTCCAGCCGGATGATAATGGGAACATTGACATTCACTTGTTTGGCGGCTTCCATAACCCCTTCGGCCAGCACGTCACAACGGAGGATGCCGCCAAAGATATTAATCAGAATCGCCTTGACCCGGGGATCCGACAGAATGATGCGAAACCCGTTGGCAATCATTTCGGCGCTGGCGCCCCCACCCACATCCAGAAAGTTAGCCGGTTCGGCACCCGCCAACTTGATGAGATCCATTGTGGCCATGGCCAGGCCGGCGCCGTTCACCATGGCGCCGATGGTGCCGTCCAGGCGGATGTAATTGATATTATGCTTTGAGGCTTCCAATTCCAGGGGATCCATTTCATCAGGGTCTTCCAGGGGCAGTAATTCTTTATGGCGGTAGAGGGCATTGTCGTCAAAGGTGACTTTAGCGTCCAAAGCCAGCATCTGCCCATCGGTTGTCACCACCAGGGGGTTGATCTCCACCAGGGAGCAGTCATAAGCCTGAAACATGTGATACAGATTCGTGATAAAAGCTTGAGGCGGTGCGCAGCAGGGCTGGATCAAGCCCGACGCCGAAGGCCAGATTGCGGGCCTGATAGGGTTGTAATCCCACGGCGGGATCGATGGCTTCCTTGATAATCAATTCCGGGGTCCGCGCCGCCACCTCTTCAATCTCCATCCCCCCGGCGGCGCTCATCATGATCACCGGCCGGGTCTGGGCCCGGTCAATAACCACCCCCAGATACAATTCCTGTTTGATATCCAGGGCCTTGTTCCACCAGGACTTTTTTTACCAGGCGGCCTTCGGGACCGGTCTGATGCGTCACCAGGGTCATCCCCAGAATGGCATCCGCGAAACTCGATACTTCGGACAGGGATGGAAGCTACCTTAACACCGCCGCCTTTACCCCGGCCGCCGGCATGAATTTGGGCCTTGACCACAAATCGGTCCCCACCCAAAGACTCGGCGACCTGGTAAGCCTCATGGGCGGTGGCGGCCACCCCACCCTGGGGAATGGGAACCTTAAATTTTTCTAAGAGCTGTTTGGCTTGATATTCATGAATTTTCATGGTTCATCCTTTCCGGAGCTCGCTAATTGCCGCTGATTTAACTTAAAAACTTAATTTAGTGTATTACCTTAATCGGGGTCAATGATAAATGCCCGAATGACAGCCACGACTGCAAAAATGACCAGGTTCATTAAATAATCGGATGTTTAAAGCGGATCTCCAGTCCCCGGCTGTTTAGGTAGCCCAGAAACAGGTCCACAAAATTCTCCGCCGATTTTTCCCATAGGTCAGCATAGCTTGAGAAATTCGGGGGGAATTTCTTGCCTGTTCTCCCGGACGAAATCATGTTTCAGACTTTCCAAGTCAACATATTGCAGCATCAGTATCTGCCTTTCTCACCAGCCTTTGGTTCAGGTTACAGAGGAAAGTTGAGATTAATAACCTTGTCAGTATCTTTTTCCCGCAATTGCAGTCTTAATTGCGCCGGGCGGCCTGCTTCGGCAGGAAAAAAGATGATTCCCTGCGAAATCTCCTGAGGTTTGATGGGATTGTTTTTTAGAGACCGGTTGGCGAGATCGTCGGAAATCTGACGCGCCACCTTAGCTATCCCCGGCGCCTTGCCCGACCCCCAAAACTGCCCCGGCAGCCGCCCCGGTGACCGCGCCACGCATGGCATAATCCCCGGCGGACCGCCCGGCCGCGACCCCGATGGCGGCGCCGATGACAGCTCCGGCGGCACTGCCCCAAAAGGCCCCTTTAGCCAATCCTTTGACGCCTTCCTGAAAACCTGTAGACCGCTGCACCCGGTCATAAGCACTCTGGTTGTCCAATACCGGAAACAGTTCCTCCCGGTCATTCACCAGAAATGTCTGGGAAGGATTAATCTGAAAAGTCTGGTAAGTTTGATTATCAAACACCACCTGAACCGGCAGCAGCCCTGCTTTAATGACATTGAATCCAAAGGCGGCCTTGGCTTCTTCTTCATTCTGCCAAGTAGAGGCCGCGACACTCAAACCGCTGTGATTCTGCACGTTGGCATAGGACTGGGGCAACCGAAAGGGCGTCGCCTGGGGTTTATAAGAAGCACAGGCAGACAGACATAGTAGCGCTGCGATAAAGCCAGAGAAGTAGCGAAGGACCATATTTTACACCCTATTCTTAACCTCAACAGAGAAAAAGGTGAGTTGAACGAATCTCCTTATTTGAGATGCATCTGAATTCTTACCAATTCCCGGCATCTGCCGCTGCCCTCGATGTCCAGGACCACGCCTTGCAATTGAATGTTGTTGCTGGCTACCTTAAATTTCTGGGGCAGGTGGGAAAGAAAACGGTGAATAATCACTTGGCGGTCCATGCCGATGACCCCGTCGCCAGGGCCGGTCATGCCGGCGTCGGTAAGATAACCAAGACCACCGGGTAAGATACGATCATCCGCGGTCTGTACATGCGTATGGGTGCCGATCACGGCACTGACTCGCCCGTCAAGATACCATCCCAAGGCCAGTTTTTCGCTGGTAGCCTCGGCATGCATATCCACTAAAATAATTTTCACCTCGGAGGGCAGGGCGGCAAGTTCACGGTCCGCGGTCCGGAAGGGGCATTCCAGGGGATTCATAAAAATTCTGCCCTCAAGATTCAAAATCGCGGCCGACTCACCGGCAGCGGTTTCAATAACGGTTACACCCCGGCCGGGCGTGCCCGCAGGATAGTTGGCCGGCCGCAACAAACGGTCGTTGGCTTCCAAATAGGCTAATATTTCTTTGTGTTTCCAGATGTGGTTGCCTGTGGTCATGACATCGATTCCCATCTGGAAGAGTTGTTCCGCCACTTCAGGAGTGATGCCGATGCCGCCAGAGGCGTTTTCACCGTTGGCGACAACTAAGTCGATCTGATATTTGTCCACCACCTTATGGAGCAATCCCGAGATCGCCTTGCGGCCCGGCGACCCCATGATGTCTCCCATAAAAAAAATTCTCATCTATAAACCTGCATCCTGACTCCGGGCAACAAAAACCATGGTATCAAAATTATGAAAGGTGAACCTGGCTTAACCCCGATTAAACTTAACGAGCATACTCCACCGCCCGGGTCTCACGGATGACGGTTACTTTAATCTGCCCGGGATAGGTCAGTTCAGCTTCGATCTTTTTAGCCGCGTCCCGGCATAATAAAAAGGCCTCTTCATCGGTGATCTTATCACTTTCAACTATAAGGCGAATCTCACGGCCGGCCTGGATGGCGTACGTCTTGCTGACGCCATTAAAATTGCGGGCAATCTTTTCTAATTCTTCCAAACGCCGGACGTAGGTCTCCAGCATTTCCCGGCGTGCTCCCGGACGGGCTCCTGATAAGGTATCCGCAGCCTGCACCAAAACCGCCAACACCGATTCAGGGGGAATATCTTCGTGATGGGCATGGACCGCATGAATTACCTTAGCGGATTCCCCGTACCGTTTGGCTAACTCCGCCCCTATCAAAGCATGAGGTCCTTCGACCTCATGATCCACAGCTTTGCCGATATCATGCAGCAACCCGGCTCGTTTGGCGTGCTTGACATTGAAACCCAACTCCGCCGCCATAATACCGCATAAAAAACTCACCTCAATGGAGTGCTGCAAGACGTTTTGGGCATAACTGGTGCGATACCGAAGTTTCCCTATCAACTTGATCATTTCGGGATGCAGGCCATGAACCCCGGCATCAAAGGCGGCTTCTTCACCTGCCTCACGGATGTTGGCTTCCACCTCCTGGCTGACTTTTTCCACCACTTCCTCGATGCGGGCTGGATGGATGCGGCCGTCCGTGATCAAATGCTCCAGGGCGCGACGGGCAATCTCACGGCGGATGGGATTAAAGGCTGACAGGATAACTGCCTCGGGCGTGTCGTCGATAATCACATCTACCCCGGTAGCCGCCTCCAAAGCTCGAATATTACGTCCTTCACGTCCTATGATCCGGCCTTTCATCTCTTCATTCGGCAAATTAACCACCGATACGGTCTGCTCCGCCACATATTCGCTGGCATAACGTTTTATGGCCAACCCGATGATTTCTTTTGCTTTTTTGTCGGCAATTTCACGGGCTTCAGTTTCAATACGTTTTACCAGGCGGGCGGCGTCCGTCCGGACTTCCCTCTCCATGTTTTTCAACAGCAGATTGCGGGCTTCCTCAGAACTTATCCCGGCCAACCGTTCCAAATTGATTCTTTGTTCCTGGATCAGCCCTTGATAATAGGCTTCCTTTTCTTTGATCTCCTTTTCAAAGGTGTCAATAACTTTCTGGCGATTATTGAGTTCAGCCTCTTTGCCGTCAAGACCGCCGATTTTTTTTCTAAATGATCTTCTTTCTGCAAAAGGCGTTTTTCCAGGATATTCAGCTCCAAACGGCGTTCTTTGCTCTCCTTGTCAAATTCCACCTTCATCTGGAAGAGCTGGTCTTTGGCCTGTAAGGCGGTTTCCTTTTTTAAGGCCTCGGCATCCCTTCGGGCTTCGTCCAATATCTTTTTGGCCAGATTTTCCACCGAATCGATCCTTGATTCGATGATCATGCGGCGCAAATAAAAGCCGGCGAGGACTCCAATAACGCCGCTTAAGCCCACCGCCAACAGAGAAATGGATTCCAGCGGCAATCCCATCTGTTTCTCCCCTTATAGATATATATATAATCGCCTGCCGTGTCAGGGCAGAGCTGTGCTTGTGAAAAAAATATTCAAAAGTTCGCTTGTGAAATTGGATAATACTATGGACGGCTACCAGCCGCACGAGGATGGCAATAAGGGGCAGGAAAAGGTGAATGATTGCTTACAAGGGCTCAGACACAGGCATACTTGAATTAAAAACAATAATGCTTATCCTGTTGGTGAAACCTCCTCTGAAAACTTGTGTGTATCATTCTCCCAGTGTTGTCTAACTCGACCAGATGGACAACATTTTTTATATATAGAACCAATCAGGCTCGAGTGGTGAAAAAGTTATTGTCAAGACTATTATATGTTCGATATCCTGTATGCATCCCTTATTATATCCGGTGCGGTTCATCTAGCCTGATTATAAATTTCACTCCCCCGCGAAAGTGACGTGTCGACAGAACGTTCTTGAACCGATTCTAGACACGTGGGTCTACCATGGTTCTCCTTTAGGCTCTCCCCAAAGGGGGATGTGCGCACCGGAGTCTGACTGGTGTCCCGGTTCAAATAGTATTGGATCAAAAATGGTTCTGCCAATCACTTTCACCGCAGGGGAAGTGAACTTCTAGTTTCAATCAATTGAATCAGATTTTTTGATTTTGATTCGATCTCCTGGCGAAGATGGTGCAATTCCTCCTTCATTTCAAGATAATCAAATGCAATGTTCAAAGCTGTCATTATGGCAATTTCTTCATTGGCGGCTTTTGGCAAAGCTCTGCGGGTTTCTCGAATTTTTTCTTCCACCAATTGGACGACGCTTTCAAGTTGTTGGCTGAGAAGTTTCACTTCTTAAGGTAAGTGGCCGTCCCAGTATCTCAAAATGTATGGTAATTGGCGTCGAAATAGAACACGTCTCCTATTTCTCTTTACCTAATACTTCTAATTTATTCAATAATTGATCGATACGCTGGCGCACCGCATCCCGTTCTTTATTCATTTTGCCGAGAGCTTCCCGGGTCTCCGCCAAAGC
The DNA here is from genome assembly GCA_963705135.1 of uncultured delta proteobacterium. Lineage (GTDB taxonomy): Bacteria > Desulfobacterota > Desulfobaccia > Desulfobaccales > Desulfobaccaceae > Desulfobacca. Next base: position 23,655 of record CAVPJB010000037.1, on the reverse strand, counting down.
CTTTTCCTGTTCCTCCAACATTTTCATGAGCGTGGCGTTTTCATTTTGCAGAGTCTGGTACTGGCCCAGAACCTGCTCCAACTTACGCTCTAAAACCTCAAATAATTCTAAGGCCACCTAAGCTTCCTTTCTTTTGTATCATGTTTAGATTTTATTCTTTGAAGATAAAAAGTCAAGGTAATTTCGAGAAATACTCGTTTGCCGGGAAGGAGCGGCCGGGAGGGCTAGGTCAATGACTAAGATTTCAGGCTAATTTAGGTTCTCGGTGGCTGTCACATCGGACACTGGACATGCTTCGTGTTGGTGACAGCTGTGGCCGGCTGGTGTGGCCAATATTTTTTGGCTGATGCCCCGGCCCAGTGCCAAACGATGCCGTTTAAACTCACGACCAGTGAACTGCCGTTATTTTGACAGATAGTTAGCAGCTGACCGGGAAAGAGACCAAGCGCCACCATACGCTCCTGTAATTTCCGCCCCCCGGTAAAGCTGGTGATGACGGCTGCCTGTCCCGCCGTAAAGGCGGCCAGCGGTTGAGCTTGGTGAGGCGGTGGATAGGCCGTCTGCTTATCAGACATGCTTTGGCTCCTGATCCCTCACAGCATGGTTATTTTGGCAGTGTGGGCAATAACCTTGGACTTCCAACACATGTTTGGTGATTTTGTAACCATAATCGCTGGACAATTTTCCCTCTACAGCGGCCATCAGCGGTTCCTCGAACTCCACCATTGCCCCACAACTTAAACAGCGTAAATGACAGTGGTGGGGTTGGCCGTAAATCTGTTCGTAGTGCCAGTGCCCATCCACAAAATTTACTTCTCGGATAAGCCCGCAGTCTACCAGCAAAGGCAGTGTCCGGTAGATGGAGGCCTTGGAAATCTTCCTACCCTGGGCCAAGAGACGAAGGAACAATTCGTCAACGTCAAAATGCTCCCGTTTACGGAAAATCTCCGCCACGATATTTTCCCGCTCCGGTGTCTGTCTCAACCCCCGGGAACGGATAAATTCTCTAAAAATTTCCCATTCTTGTTGCATATCGTACCTAAAGATATTGAGAACCAATAACAATAATGTAACCCGAATTTTGGTTTTGTCAAGCCCCTCCTAAAAATGTCTCTGGTACCCCATGGCCTCTTTTACCCGGGTCTGTGCTAATCGATAAGCGGCAGCTCGAGGATAGAGTTTCTCCTCCTTCACCAGACGCAATACTGCCTGGGAGTTTTCCTGAATTTTTTCACTTATGGCCCCAAAGGCCTCGGCAATGGAGCCATGGCGATATTCCACCGCCGTGCTGATTACTCCACCGGCGTTGACAATAAAATCCGGCAGGCTGCACAAGCCCCGGTCATGCAGATACTTTTCCGCTTCCAACTCTATAGGGATGTTCGCCCCTTGGAGAATGATCTTGGCCTGAATGCTCGGGGCATTTCCCATGGTGATAACGTCTGGCCGGGCTGCCGGGATGAGAATTTCACAAGGTAAAGCGAAAAGCGCCTCAGGTGGTATGGCCTCAGCTTCGGAATAATCCTGCACCTTGCCGTTCTGCTCCTTAATTGCGGTGAGTTGAGCCGGATTGATCCCTCGGGGATTGTAGATCGCCCCTGCCGAATCGCTGGCAGCTACCAGGACACAGCCTCTTTTCTCCAAGAACTTTGCCGTTGCTTTACCGACGCTGCCGAAACCCTGGATTGCCACCCGGGCGCCTAATAAACTCATAGATAAAAAACCGGCCATCTGCTCGGCCGCCACTGCCAGTCCGAAACCGGTGGCGCCCAGTTCATCCAAAGGAATACCGCCGGTTATTTTGGGGCGGCCCGTGCTGCGCCTGGTTTCATCGTAGATAAAAGCCATGCAGGTTTCATCCGTTCCCATATCCGGGCCGGGATGTACTGGGTAAGATCGGCGATGGCCTGGGCAAAGGCCCTGATCACCCGTTCTTTTTGGTCTAGGGCAACCGCCGGATCAGACATGATGCCAGCTTTGGCCCCTCCATGAGGCAAGCCGGCAGCGGCATTTTTCCAGGTCATAGTCCGGGCCAACCGGAAGACTTCCTCCGTGGTCACGTCCGGCGCCATACGAACCCCGCCGATGGCCGGTCCCAAGGCGATGTTATCAATGACCACGATTGCTTTTAAGGGTAGATGAGGCTCATAAAGATGGACAATTTTAGCCGGTCCCCACTCATCGGCAAATTGGGTGAAGCAAGTGGCTTCCATTGATGTATCCTTTTTCGGAAAAATTATAAAAGAAGTTGAAGAATTACTGATCTACCCTGGGCAGGCAAAAAAACCTTAATTTCCAAAAAGATTTTTGAAATGGTAGGCGACTCCAAAGACGATCCGGTTATTAGGGACATTAAAAGTAACCATACCAATCTGGTTGGGAGAGATTTCCTTAAACTCGTATTCTACCGCAAATTGATAACTGAATTTATATTCCAAAAAAACCCCGATATTTGCCGTGGCCATGTACCTGAGACCGGCCTGAGTTTCAATGGCAAAGTTTTTCGACGAGTCGGAAAATCCGTACATTACCTCAAAACCCGGTCCGATGCCGACATAGGGTTGCAGACGCCCGAAAGGCACCTCCTTATCAGGCAAAAAGCCATAGCGGGCCAAAAGGTTGGTCTGCATGCACCAGATATAAAAGCGATCCTGGGGTATGAAAATGTTTTTTGCTCCCGAAGGCAGGGGGTTGGAGAGACTGACAGTCTGATCTCGAATTGTGTTCCGAGAATAATTGGTCTCTACTTCGATTCCTAACCAGGGCAAGGCATTAAAGTAGTGGCCGAATTTTAAGCCTCCCAAAACAGACGGCTGTACCCTCACCCCTTGGGCGGTCAGACCTTTGAGGGGGGGCCTGAAGCCTCCGGAGAAAGTCCAGTCCTGGGCCGGTAATAAGGCGGCCCCCCCATAGCCGGCCATATAATACTCGCCTTGCGTAAGATTTTCCGGATAACCCCGAACCCGCTGGGCCGGACTGTTTTTCCAGAGATAGTAAGCGAGCGCGCTGAACCCCGTGGTCCCCACGGAAAATATGGTGAGCGCAAAAGCTTTTTCGCTAAAAGCCTGAACTTGGGAGGTCGGCGTTAATAAAAGACAGACCAGAAGGCATTTGGCAATAAACTAATAATCGATCCTCGCACCTGCATCCCCAAACTTATTTCGTCGCCGCCACCACTACACCTGCCGTCAAAGCAAACTGTCCTATTATCGTTGCTATATCCTTAATTTCCCGCAGCCAGTTGATCCGTTCTAAATTCTCCGGCACCACGACGGAATCTCCGGGGTCAAGGCGCATGGATTTTACCCCGCCCAGATGAAAAGTCTCCTTCGAACCGGTCCAGCCGGCCCCATACCATTTAAAACTTTGCTTACTCACGGCGGCGCCGTTGACTTTGATGATAAAAGTCTGTTTCACGTCAGCGTTTTTATTGGCCCCACCCGCCCGGCGGATGTAATCATCGACCGAAAGGTGCGGATCATAAATAATGGCCGTGGGATTGACCACCGAACCTAAGACATTTACCGTCTGTTGGTACTTGAGGCACAAACAGGTTGTCGCCTTCCTGTAACTCGATGTCCCAGGGAGTGCCCCGCAGCCGCTCCGGATCATCCAGGCGGACGACTACCCGCCCCAAAGGAGTGATTTCCCTTAGCTTGGCAATAAGCTGGCGCTGCTGCTGATAGACCGTGGTCATCCGCTGGGCTTCTTTGGGGTCTAGCTCGGTTTGGGTCTGGGCTGAGGTCACCGCCAACATTTCTGCTTCGATGCGGTCAACGGCTTGTTTCAGGTGTTTAGTTTGTTCTTGTTTGACCGCCTCGCGGGTAAAAAAGGCGCCTTTAGGATATGCGTTATCAGCAAAACCGCCGGCCCTGGTCAGAACCGAACTCAGGGTTTCACCTTTTTTGATGGTATACTTGCCGGGATACCTGAGTTCCCCATTTAGTTGCATTATCTTATAGAGATCCCAACCCGGAACATTGCGGACAAAGAGATAATCATTGGGTCTTAATACTATATTTTCTTTGGAGTTGCCGGCCATGGCTAAGCGTAAATTAATAATAAGTCGGGTGGTAAGGGGGCCTTGGGGGGTAGGCGCCACCCGAGTGATTTCGGCCTCGTCCTGATTCGAAGAAATCAAAAAGCCGTTGGCGTACAGTATCAAGTCGCTCACTCTCATCCCCGACTTAAAGCCAAACTCACCCGGATTTTGCACCGCACCGCTGATGCGTACCACATGAATGTCCTGGCTGGAGACCGGAAAAATTTTCACCAGATCGCCTCCCGCCAGGGAGATATCTTGGCGCTGGCCGCTTAAAAAGAGCTCCAGGTCATCTTCCACCAGGACCATTTCCTTCCGATTTTTAACACGCAACATCTGTACCCGACTTTTGAAGGCAGTGGGGGCCAGGCCGCCGGCTAGATGAATCAGATCAGATAACGTGCATTCTTGTCGGAGTTCGTAAATGGCGGGTACCTTCACCGGCCCGCCGATACCGACCCTTTCTCCCACCACGGGTATGAAGATCACGTCTTCCGGCATTAACCGAATATCTTTGCTCTTATCGCCCCTCAACAGGAAGTCATAGAGATCAAACCGGACAACCGTACGTCCGCCCCGGCGCACTTCAACGCCACGCATCGAACCCTGCTTACTGGGGCCGCCCGAAGCAAACAGTGCGCTTACGAGGGTGGAGAGAGAAGAAACGGTATAACTTCCCGGGAATCGCGCCTGTCCCACCACAAAGACGGTAATCGCCCGCAGGTTATCTAACGTTACATTCATTTGGAAATTTGTGAATTGCCTGGCAAACTCCCGGTCTAAAACCTCTCGGAGTTGTCTATAATTCAGGCCGCTTACATGCACCACCCCAACCTTGGGAACAGCGATCTGACCGTTTCGGTCCACGGGCAGGGTAAATTCCCCTTGAATGCTCCCCCACAGGATGATCCGCACCGTATCCCCGGGACCGATAAGATAATCCGGTCCAACCGGCACCTGGGTCACTGGCAGGAAATTTGCAGGCGCTCTTTGAAAAAAATCGTAGCCGAATAAGCTAATATTCAAACCTTGAGTCTTGGCCCGGAGTTCTAATTCGGTGGGTTCTTCAATTTTTATCGGAGGCAGCACCTCTTGAGTTGGGCCCAGTCCAGGAGCAGGAGGCTGAGGGGGAACTGGTTTAGCCGGAATCTGCCCGGGGACAACTTGTTGGATTTCCGGTGCTCCTAATGTTGGGGACATCCTTTGGAGATAGAACTGCGCCTGGGAAGGCAAATCAGTAGCCGTGCCTGTCTGACCGGCAACTCCGGGTGCCCCTGGTGCCATGCCGGGTGCGGTTGGAACCGCTCCAGGGGCAGTTACTCCTCCCCCCGGTGCGGTCGGTGTTTCCATGCCCATGCCGGGATAAACCGGACCCGTCTCTCCGGGTTTGCGTACCTGGCTCCGGACGGCTGGCGCCGGGGTCAAGAAACATATCATTAATACCAGGCTAATAAATTTCTTCCCTCGCATCGACCACGATTCCTTCAATGAGTTAATGGTAAAACAAAAACCTTTGCTAAAGGCAGCTGCTGGTCAATCCGTCTAGCCACCTGCCTTTATCATCATAGATTTGCACAAATCTGGTAACCCCGCCACGTTTATTATCTCAGGTTCCCCTGAGACAGCGGCAGGGCTGTTTTAAAATGCATCCGGGATGAGATGCCAGAGGCGGCAGCGAAGATTTCGCAACATGATTCTTGCCACCATGGCCGTATCCGTCCAATAATCCCGATCAGTTGGTCCCGGTGGGCATTCGGTAATCGACGGGCGAATTTTCCCTCCGACCCTGGAGTCAGCCACCATCCACAAGGGCTGCCAGTCCCGGGCGTTAAATAACGTCAGACTGACGTAAATAAAGGCGTGGGTAATCGTTTCCGGGGGCGCCTGAGCTAAGCGTTTCCCCGACCAGATGAAATCGTCTGCTCCTGGGTGCAAAGATTGGGACAATTCCAGCAAACTGATGGACTGCTGCTTGGCCCCGGCTGGTAAAAAACTGGTCCCCGTCACAAAGAGAGTGGGGGCATAGTAACAAAAAAGAAACCCGTCTACTTCCATATCAGGCAGCTTATAACCCTCCATCAGGCCGTTGACGGTTTTTTGTGATTCGGGATCGGGAAGCACTGATATCAGATAGGGCTCATAGCCCCGACTTATCAAAACCTCCATTAATGTCCTGGCTACGTCTGCATCCGTAATGTCCAAGACATCCATGGCATGGGGATTAATAGTTTCCGCACGTTTCCAAGGCCCTAAAAATAATGTCTGGTCCTTGATGAAATCGCTGCCCAAAGAGTTTTGATCGGTCCGGGCCAAAAAATGGGGCCAATGTTGGAGGAAAACTCCTACCCGCACTACACCCCGGGCCACTGCCGCTTCCTGAGTGTACTCCCGGTTGCTGAGCATGACACAAGAAGAAAGCCATACTAGCAGGCACCCGAGAAACAGCGATCTCCAGCGCAGCCCAAACCTGGCTGGCTGCAACAGATTTTTTCTTCTCGGCCGCAGAAATAACGCCATTCGAGATAACTTGAAATAACTTTAATTGATTTGGAAGCAATTCTTATGAGAAGTAAAATTAAATCAGCCCTATAATAACACAATGAAAATGATATTGTCACCTGTCAGAGTATTTTTTTCTTGATTATGATCCAGCGGCCAGGCCAAAGATTCAGCCGATTTCCGAGGGTCCTCTAATCTTTTTTACCTGTGCTCTGGGAAGGAAAGAACGTCATAGCCAAGGTTTACCGAGAAATTTGGTGGGACCGCTATCTTTGGGATGATGCTTGCCACTTCAAGATTTTTGTGGTAGAGAATATTTTCACAGGATCCTTAAGATCGGTACTCCTGAATCGTCTTTGGGGGATGTTGATATGAGCAGAGGAGTAAATAAGGTTATTCTCATCGGCCACCTGGGGTCCGACCCCGAAGTGCGCTACACTGCCAACGGCACCGCCATGGCCCGTTTTAACCTTGCCACCAGCGAATCATATAACGATAAAGACGGCAATCGTCAGGAAAAGACGGAGTGGCATCGGATTATCGTCTGGCGCAAACTGGCAGAAATTTGCGGCCAATATCTCGCCAAGGGAAAACTGGTTTATATTGAAGGCCGGCTTCGGACCACATCCTGGGAAAAGGACGGCGTTAAGCGGTATACTACCGAAATTGAAGCCCGGGATATGCAAATGTTGGGTTCTGCTGGAGAGCGGCCCCCCAAAGAGATGGAAGAGCCTTTCCCGCCACCCCCTGGCGGGCCGGCCGAAGAGGATGATTTTCCCTTTTAACCCATGCCTGTTTAGCGCCTGGGGCTCAGCCATATTTCTAACCTATGCCGACTACTCGTAAAACAAAACGCGATCGGATCACCCACTTGTTATTAGCCGGAGACTTCCCGGCGTTGGCGGACCTCACTGCCAGTACCGGAGGTGTGGTCACGATTTTGATGCAGATGTTGTTTGCGCCTGACAGCTTGCTGCATTGGCGGGCCACCGAAGCTCTCGGTTATATCGGCAAAATCCAACCAAAAAGAATCAAAGACATCATCCCGCGACTGCTCTGGTCTTTAAACGAAGACTCGGCCAGCTTCGGTTGGGGCGCTGCTGCCACCTTAGGTGAAATCGGCAAAAATAATTATGAGATAATCGAAGATATTATTCTCATGCTCTTCAATTGTTTGGAAGAGGATTTTACCCGGGAAGGCATGCTCTGGGGTTTAGGACGTTTGGGCCAAACTCATCCCGAGGTAGTTCAGGAGGCCGCACCCCGCATTCAGGAATGTCTTACCGATTCCAACCCCCAGGTGAGAACCTACGCTGCCTGGTCTTTGGGAATCATCGGGGCGCAGGCAGCCGTCCCTGACCTCCGCCTTCTGACGAATGACCCCCAGCCGGTCAAGCTCTATGAGGCCGGTGAATTAAAGGAAATTACCGTAGGCCAGGTCGCCCGGGAAGCGCTGCAGCGCCTGGAATCCCCTACCCCGGCCGGCAATTTCAATACCTAAAATAATGACATAAAAAAGAAAGGAAACATTATTATGTGGTTTGGCATTCTGACATTTGTCGTGGGAGTTTACATCGGTTACAAATACCCCCAACAGGTTCATAACATCGTTGAATCCGCTAAAAAGACCGTCGGTGACGTCAAGGACAAATTTACCAAGAAAAACGAACCGCCCCAGGCCTGAGCCACCAAGACCTCGTTTGGGGAGAGGAATGTATTCACACAACCCAAGCAGACCAGCAGGGGAAAGGCCTGCCTCAACCTTTCCCCGCTATCATTAGTTAGTTCTCATCCGGAAACAATGCTGGGAACTAATGAAGTTTCTGATTTGGAAACGAGATATTTTCTGTAAGGTCAAAGAAACCAAGGGCTGGCGCGGCGGCGAACATTCGTTCGCCGCACCAGGAAGCCTGCAGATTGACGCAGCAATTGCGCCAACTAGCCGTTTCCGGACAGAAACCCGTTAAGTCGGGCGCAGCGAGATAACCGTGCCGTTTCTGCCGGTAACGTTATCCCTGCGGTAGGAAAAAAAATCTTTTTCCTGACAGCGGCTGCACAAACCCGCCAGCTGGATATTTTCCGGCCTTACCCCGGCGTGTTGCAGTTGGTCAGTGCTGAGCCGCCAGAGATCAAAGAAGGTCGGGCGGACCTGGTAGGACCATAAATCCTGGGGGATTTCTTTTTTGAAGTTAATGAATTCAGCGCAACAGGGCCCCAGCGACGGACTGATCCCCGCCCGGATGGCCTCCGGCCGGCTGCCGAAGACCTCCTGTAACTGCTGCACCGCCTGCCCGATGACATTCTGCACGTTGCCCCGCCAACCGCAGTGGATGTTGGCGATTACCCGTTTCCCCGGATCATAGAGCGCCACCGCCTGGCAATCCGCCTGCTTGATGAGCAGCCCTAACCCTGGAATGTCAGTAATAAGAATATCAATACCTTTTACTTCCCTGGCAGTCTGCACTCTGTTCCTGGCCGAGAGAATCAAGGTATTTTTCCCATGGACCTGGCCGACGCTGATAAGCTCCTCCAACTCCATGGCCTGCCGCACCAACCGGCGGTTCTGGCTGACCTGATCTGGGACGTCACCCACCGAAAAACTGAGATTCAAGCCGTCAAACGGGGGCTGGCTGACCCCCCCGTGGCGAGTCCACACCCGGTGCTCTAATTCCGGAAACTCTTCCAATAACGTCCAGCGGAACCAGACCAGCCCGTCCTGCTGGACCCGTCGAAAATTCATGCCGGCGACTCCCTTATCTTTGCCTTAATACTGCGAATTTAAAAGTCATTTTTTGGGGCAACCATACTTATAGGCTTTTAGTATTTTACAGTATATTCTGCCAGTCGGATACTACAAGGTAGAAGTAAAAAATGAAAAAATTCCTTGCACTAAATGGTCATAAGGAGGGTAGGAGTTTCGCTCTCCGGGTACTTTCATTCTTTTCCCTCCCCGTCCTACAGTAATTAATCACAGGGAGGGTGTCTCAGCTATATTGACACAGAGGGACATCACTGGCACAGACATAGAGCAATTTCCCGTCGCAGAAGTAAATGGCGAGTTGCTCCAAGGAATACCCAAGGTCTTTGACAGCCTAAGGCGGGACTATTATAAAAATTCCTTTATGCGGGAACGAAAAGACTGCGAATTCCAAGAATTCCAGCCGAGCAAGTCCAAAACCATCATAGACGAAAAATATCGGCTGGGTGCGGAGGCTAAGGAGTGAAGTTCAAACTGTCCTGGCGCGTCTTGGCGGGGTTGCCGCGCCCGAACCGGCAGGGCCACCCGTTATTTGACAACAATGGCCCAATTCCTTTATACTTAATGCTGTTACAGGATGTTAGGGAAAATTAACCCATCCCCTGAAAACGGAGGGCAAAAACATGCGGGATGTCATCGATGTGCGTGGTCTGAACGACCAGGATATTGAATTACTGCAACTCCTGGCCGATAAGTTAAGAAGGCGAGCCCGGCCGGGGCAGGAAGCAGCGTCGGCGGAGGAACATGAAAGGGCCTTAATTTTCGCTACCCACCCTTCGGATGTGATCGGCCCGCTGACCCGTGAAGAAATTTATGAAGATTTATAGCCCGGTACTCTTGGACACTAATGTCCTGGTGTATCTATCATCAAGACCTCTCACCCTTTCACGACAAAGCCAGAGCTATCCCGGAAATGGGGTTGCGGCGGGGATTGCCACTATGTATCTGCCCGCAGGTGCTGATGGAATTTTACGCCTCCATTACTAACTCCTAACGGGTCACTGATCCGGTCACGCCGGAACAGGCAGTTACTGAAGTCGAAAAATATGCTACCTGCTCCTGGCTGTCCACAATCTATCCTAAAGAAGAGGCTTTGAAAATCACCCTCGATTTATTGAAAAAATACCGGGTAAAGCGTATGGAAATTTTCGACCTGCAATTAATGGCAACTATGCTCACAAACGGTGTTATCAACATCTATACTTTTAATCAATCTGATTTTGAGCAATATTCCGAGATCAAGGCGTTGCTACCTTAGAAGGCGAAGCCATGAAGATCACGTCTGACCCTGAAACCGACTCCCCCACCATCACCCTGCGGGAGGAGCGCATCAAAGAAAGCGAAGAGGTGCGGCCAGGCGTCATCCCCGACTTCGGCTATGATGGGGGGATTGTGCGTTTCGAAATCCTGGAGGCCTCCAAGGTAATGCATAATACCCGGGAAATCCTGTTTGCGGTAAACGCCTAAAAGCATTGAAAGTTATGGAATTTATAAATATACTCGCTGCCGTCCCTTGGCGGGAGTGTTTCCCGGACCTAAAGGACCAGGATATTCCCGTACAGTTGTCTGCAGGGGGCAAGGGCTAAGGAAGGGATGACGCAGCGAGAGCTTGCCCGTAAAACCGGCATACCCCAGCGACACATTTCCGAAATGGAGAACGGCAGACGGCCTATCGGTAAAGAGATGGCCAAGCGGCTGGGCGAGGCCTTAAACATCGGCTATAAGGTTTTTCTGTAATTTCCAATGACACCGGAGCGCCTCCCCTGCGACCATCCAAACTTTCCTCACCGTCTCGGCCGTTATCTCGGCGATCGTGCTCCCATTGTTCTCACCGCTCTATGCAACCTCGATATTTTGCGTCGCCCCACCATTGCCCTGTTTTGCTCGATACAATGTCCCGGCGATCTCATTCTTAAAACCTATGACCTGGCCTGCGCCTGGCGTGACAGGCACTGATTTGATCTTTCGGCACCCTAAACTTTCAAATAAGAAAAATGTGCACGTTATGTGCACGTCATTCCCATAACAAAAAAGGCAAGCCCGGGAAAACCTCCCCAACTTGCCTTTATTTTTATCAAATCATGGTCGGGACGAGAGGATTTGAACCTCCGACCCTCTGAACCCCATTCAGATGCGCTACCAGGCTGCGCTACGTCCCGACTTTATATACTGTCAACACTCAGCCAAGTAAACCGGGAAAAGTTCCTGCCTGGCCGAGCGCCTCGCGAACTATTAATATACCGCCCCTGGTGGCGGCTGTCAATACCTTACTGGGCCAAAGCCATTGCCGCTTCCCGGCCCAGATGAAAGGCCTTGAGATTGGTCTCCAGGTGCTTGCTGGGAGTGCGGGTTTGGATGATACGGAGAAAGCTGTCCATTTCAAAGGGGACCTTGCCGGTGCTGAGCAGCGCTCCCAACAGCACCATGTTCACCGCCAGGGCGCTGCCGGCCTGCTCGGCCAACTCATTGGCCTCCAGGCCGATCAGCCGCCCCACCTGCCCCTGCATGAGTTCCAGCATGCGGGCCACGGGGGGATATTTCGCCTGGCCGGTGGCCACGGTATACGGCACGTTGACGCCGGTGTTCGTCACCACCAGGGTCCCGGCATGGCACCGGTTCAGGGACCGGAAGGTTTCCAGCGCTTCAAAACCGATGACAATGTCAGCCTCCCCCACAGAAATGATGGGGCTGGCCAGGGAGCCCAGGACCACGGTGGATTCCACCACGCCGCCCCGTTGGGCCATACCGTGGGTTTCAGACACCTGGGCCATATACCCCGCCTCCATGGCGGCTTCCCCTAAAAGTCGGGTAGCCAGCAAGGTTCCCTGGCCTCCCACCCCGGTACAAAAAATGCGCAATTTTAGTTCATCAGACATACTATTCTCAAAGTTAATTTTTTTCCCACAGCCGCGCTGCAGGGTGCTCGCCAAAGTTTTTGTGACACCTGTCCCAGGTGTGCTGTCATTTTCCGGCCGATTTCGGTATGATCATCGTATCATTATGGGCCGCCGAGGTGGGGCGGGCCTCCGTGCTGGTGGGGCGGGCCTCCGTCGCTGGTGGGGCGGGCCTCCCGTGCCCGCCTTGAGAAGGGCAGCCGTTCCAGAAAAAAACCTTCTGACCATCGGCAAAGTACCGCCGGGAAAAAAGTGAAAAATCGAGCGCGAAATAAAGCGCGAAACAAGCGCGAAATGAGCAGCGAAAAAGGCGCGCAAAACACAATTTAACCATATATAATATCAAACAAAAACAATAAGATATAAATTTATAAAATTTCTTTCGCCAAAAACGGTCTTTCCCTCACCGGACCACTGACCGCTGACAGCCAAATTCAGTTTTTGCTTTTCGCCCTGATCGCCTTCTTGTCGCACAATTGCAGACAGAAGCCGCAGGCGGCGCACTGGCCTTCGTCAATCACCAGGGGCCCCCACCTTCCAGGGGCGGCTGCAAAGCCGGGCAGCCGAAATAATCCAGGCAGTGGCGGCAATCCTGGCATTCCGGCCCCACCACAAAGGTTTTGGCCCTTTTTTTGCCCGACAGGCGCTGCATGTAGAGGACACACGGTGAACGTGAGATGATGACCCGCAACCCGGTTTCATTGAGGGCGTTTTTCACTGCTTCCAGGGTGAGGCGATATTGCAAGGGATTAACCACCTGAACCTTGTCCACGCCCAGGGCCTGAACCACGTCTTTAATATCGATACTCAGTCCGCCGTACCCGGGGGGCGGGTTTGACGCCGGGATGTGGTTGGTGTCCGGTCATGGCCGTGGTGCCGTTATCCAAGACGACGAGCAGAAAATCGTGGCGGTTGTGCACGGCATTGATCAGGCCGGCGATGCCGGAGTGAAAGAAGGTGGAGTCGCCGATAAAGGCGATGACCTTCTGGCCGGTGGCCCGGGAAATACCGGCCGCAGTGCTAACACTGGATCCCATGCACAGAAGATAATCTGCCACGCTCAAAGGCGGCAGCAGTCCCAGGGTGTAGCAGCCGATGTCCGTGGGGAAGATTCCTTCTGATCCCCAAGTCCCGCAGGGCAATTTTTACGGCGTAATAGGTCGCCCGGTGCGAGCAGCCGGGGCAGAGGTTGGGAGGCCGCTCCGGCAGCGGGCTGCCCAGAAGTTGGCGCCGGGTCCGGGGGTTTCGGGGCCTTATAGGGGACGCCAAAATAATTGGCGATGACCTGCCGGACCAGCTGGGGATGATATTCAAACAGACGGCTGAACAGGTCCGGGCCCTTTGCCCATAATCGGGACAGGAGAACTCTTGGCCGTCGCGGCCAGGGCCTTCAGGCTTTCCTCTAAATAAGGCTCCAGTTCTTCCACCACCAGCACCTTTCCCACCCGCCCCAGGAAATCCGTTATCAAATGGGCGGGTAGGGGATGGGTAAAGCCCAATTTCAGGAGCCTGACCTTATCCTTGATACCCAGGTCAGCGACGGCGTCTTTCACATAACTGTAACTGACCCCGCTGGTGACGATGCCCCAGGGGCCGTTTCCTGCCACGGTGTTAAAAGAGCAGGTTTCGGCTTCGGTGGCGGCTTTGGCCTGTTGCTCCAGGAGAATGCCGTGGGCCTGGCGGGCCACCGCCGGCACCATGACGTACCGGAAAGGATTTTTCATAAAATGGCCCTGACGTTGCCGGGGCCCGATCTCTCCCAACACCACCACTCCCCGGCTGTGATTGATGCGGGTGGTGGTGCGCAGGATCACCGGTAGTGCCAGACGCTCCGAGAGTTCAAAGGCATACCGGGTCATATCCTTGGCATCCTGGGTGCTGGCCGGCTCCAACATGGGCAGACCCGAGAGCTTGGCGTAATACCGGTTGTCCTGCTCGTTCTGGCTGGAAAAAAGCGACGGATCATCTGCCGAAACCAGCACCAGGCCGCCCTTGACGCCGGAATAAGCCAAAGTCATCAAGGTGTCCGCGGCCACGTTGACGCCCACGTGTTTCATGGAGCACATGGCCCGTAAACCTGAGGCGGCCGCACCCGCAGCCACTTCCAGGGCCACTTTTTCATTGGTGGAGTATTCAAAATACAGGTCGGATTCCTGGGAGATCTGATAAAAGCGGTCGCCGATTTCCGACGCCGGGGTGCCGGGATAGGTGGCAGCCACAGCCACCCCGGCTTCCAAAGCGCCCCGCACAATGGCTTCGTTGCCCAGCAACAGGCGCCGTTCCCCCGGCTGACCACTAAGCAATGCATGCATATCAAACCTCAATAATAAGGCGGTAGTTTAATTGTCTCATCCGGAAACAATGATGAGAACGAATGAAGTTGCTGATTTGGAAACGAGATATTTTCCGCAAAGTCAAGGAAATCAAGGGCTGGCACGGAGGCGAACATCCGTTCGCCGCACAAGGAAGCCTGTAGATTGACGCAGAAATTGCGAAAAATAGCCGTTTCCGGACAGAAACTAATTGAGAACTCTGCAAAGTGCATCTGTTCGAGACGGCCAGGGACCTGAAGCGCCGGCATCTTGCCTCCCTTAAAGATACTTTTCTATGAGTCTTACAATGCCTGGGGTTGCAAATTTTTTTTCGGTCGCGGATTGCTAAACCGATTTTTGAATTACCATATATAAATGTGGTTACAATAAAAAATTACTCAAGCCGGAACCGGCGCTGGAGCTTCCACCTCCTGGCAACCTGGGCAACCTGTTTGCAAAGCTTGCAGGTTGAGCCAGGGTCTGCCTGAGGCTAAGGTATCTGGTGAGAATAAAACCGATTGCCTCATAACTTTGGAGATGGGCCAGGATTTTTGTTGACCACAGGTCGGGCCATGCTTAGTATCAGCCTAGTCTTTTTTATATCGTACTAGCCATTCTCACGCTCTTGACCGTCCGGGAAAGTCTGGTGGAGCGGCTGTTCATCTTTTTCCCCACCCGGGTCTTGGACTATCTGCCGTCGCAGATGGGTGTGGTCTACCAGGAAATTTTCTTTACGACCACGGACGGCTTCCGGTTGCATGCCTGGTATGCCCCGGCTGGCAAGTACCGCTGCCGGTCATTTTGCATTGTCACGGCAATGGTGGCAACCTCAGCCATCGGGTGGGGCTCATGGCCGCACTCCGGCAAGTCGGTCTGGGGGTGTTCCTGTTTGATTACCGGGGCTACGGTTTGAGCCAGGGGATTCCCAGCGAAGCCGGGGTATATCAGGATGCCTGGGCGGTGTACCGCTGCCTGGTGGACCAACTGAATCTGCCCCCCGAGCAGATTGTCATCGCCGGTCATTCCCTGGGAGGTGTTGTTGCTGCTGATCTGGCTGCCAAAGTTCCGGCCCGGGCCCTTATTTTAGAATCAACTTTCACCCATATGGGAGATATGGCCCGGTATCACTATGCCTGGCTGCCGACGTGCCGGCTTTGGGCCGATAAATTCAATGCCGTGAATCGGTTGGCAGACTTAAAAATACCAAAACTATTTGTCCACGGTGATGACGATACCGTCGTTCCTTATAAGTTGGGAAAAAAATTATTCGACCTGGCTTCGGAACCTAAAAAATTCCACCAGTTAGCCGGCGCCGGGCACAATGATCTCCATGAAGTGGGAGGCGAGACCTACTTCCTTTTTTTAAAGAGCTTTATCGAGACTGCGCCGGAAAAAAGTCTTGCAAAATAGAAAGGAGACGTTTATATATCACTTTCGTCAGCCTCTTATCAGAGTTTAGAATCGGAAAGGGGGAGTGCATTGAGAGAAGTAGGGGAGCTCCGTTTTAGCCAGGACCACCTCTGGGCTCGATTGGAACAAGATGGCCGCGTCACCATCGGCATCACGGAATACCTTCAGGAAGAACTCGGAGAAATCTATAACTTCCGTTGCCCGAAGAGGGTGATGAATTGGTTAAGGACGAAGCCTTCAGCCTCATCGAGGCTCAGGGCGGCAAAGAAGAACTCCTGGCCCCCATTTCAGGAGAAATTGTCGAAGTCAATTATGAACTCAATGACGTCCCTGAATTGGTCAATGAAGAACCCTATAAGATGGCTGGTTGCTGCGTTTGGAAATGACCGCTCCCTCCGAATTTGATGAACTCCTTACTGAGGATGAATACGAAGAGTTTTTAAAAGAGGGAGAGGATTTAGAATACGACGAAGATGACGAAGATTATGAAGACGATTATCCTGAGGAAGAAGAAGAATAGGTTAGGACTGTTAACAAATTATTATTGCTGCACTTTTAGGACTTCCTGTTGCTTCCCAATTTTCGAGCTCAATTGTTCGTGTGTTGCTGAATAGAAGCAATTCCCCCCTTGCGACCGACAGACTTGACTGATAGGCGTACTAAGACAATGTTGTCCCGATTATGGGATGGTTTGACCTCCATCCGTCTGGCTTTGTTATCCCTCCTGCTTTTGGCAGTGGGCTCTTTAATCGGCACCCTGTTGCCGCAACGGCAGCCGTGGGAGTTTTACCAGGGAAAGTTCGGGGAACTGCTGGCTGAAATCCTCTGGCGCTTAGGCCTTTTCGATATCTATCGCAGCCCGCTGTTTTTGACCATCATCGGCCTGCTGATCCTCAACCTGATTGCCTGTTCTCTCAAACGACTGCCCGAAGTCCTGCGCCTCTTTCAGAGTCAACCCGGCCTGGGCTCATATAAAACCTTACCCAAAAGGCTGCAGTTCATCTGGCCTCGGCAAGATTCCCCCCCGTCCCAGCTCTTGAAGAATGCCCTTCAACGTACTCTGGGCCACCCCACCGTGGTGGCTGACCAGGAAACTACCTGGTATTTATATCGGCGGGGGCGTTGGGGGCGTTTGGGGCCATATCTGATCCACCTGAGTATCATTATCATTGTTTTGGGAGGAATTATTGGTAAATTTTGGGGCTTTCAGGGCCAGATGGACCTTCTGGAAGGGCAGTCTGCCAATGCCATGACCCTCAGTGATCCCGACGGTCGGAAGACTCTGGATTTTACCGTCCGGCTGGATCGTTTCCAGGTAACATACTATCCCAACGGCACCCCCCAGGAGTTTCGATCCGATCTCTCTTTTATGAAACAGGGGCAGGAAGACAAAAAAGCCGTCTGCCGGGTCAATGATCCTGTTAGCTTTGAAAATTTAACATTTTACCAGTCCTCCTATCAGGCGATGCCCCGGGGCGCCGTTCAATTGCATGTGAGTTTGGATGGCCAAAGCTTTTCTGTCAATGCCCCGCTGCGTCAGCGGGTCATGCTGCCGGATGAGAAAGGTATGGTTATTGTCTGGCGGCTGGAGAGCAATGTCAGCGGCCTTGGTCCTGCCGTCCAACTGGCCTATCGACCAGGAAATAGTGGCCATCCACTGTTGTTCTGGGTTTTGGCCGACTCCTCCCAGAAACAACCACCTCAACCCGGTCCCCATATTTTTCGCGTGGAGAAATTGGACTTGACCTACAGCTCAGGTCTGTTGGTCAAATACGATCCCGGCGTCTGGTTTGTCTATGCCGGTTTTCTCTCTACTTCTGCCGGGTTTTTGGCTGGCCTTTTTTGTTCCCCGGCAACGTTGGGCCATAGCGGTTCAGCCTCAAGGTAAGGGGAAATATGGTATAATGGTTTACGGCGTCGGAGATCGGCATAAATATGCTTTCCAGCAGCGTTTGGCCCGGCTGCGGGCCAAGTTAGAGGATATGGCATGAGTTCCAAGCTCTTGGGATGGGTTATTCTTCTTTACTTTGTCGGCGGCCTGACCTACCTGGTGGCCGCCGTCTTTCAGCAAAGCCGCCTCAATAACATCGCCCGGGGCTCCACCCTACTGGGTTGGGGCTTGCACACCCTGAGTCTTATCTGGCGGTGGATTGAATCCCACCAGATGGATATTGGCCATGCCCCTCTCTCCAATTTTTACGAGTCCCTGCTGTTTTTTTCCTGGGCGGTGATCTGTATCTCGTACCTGTCTTTCTGGCGACAGATGCGCGATTATATAGGAAGCTTTATTGTCACGTTGGCATGTCTGCTCTTGGCCTACGCCTCTTTCGGGGGGCACAGCAGTCAGATTATGCCCCTGATGCCGGCCCTGAAAAGCAACTGGCTGGTCATCCATGTGGTAACCTGTTTCCTGGCTTATGCCGCCTTCGCCCTGGGCTGCGGCGCCGCCATACTTTATTTTTTCATGGCCCGGTTGCCGAAGCTACCGGTCAAGCAGAAGGATTCCCTAAACAAGGTCCAGGAAATGGATGAGCTGATCTATCGGGCCATTATGATCGGATTTTTCTTGCTTACCTTAGGCATTCTCACTGGGGCTGTCTGGGCCGAATCCGCTTGGGGGCGCTATTGGAGTTGGGATCCCAAAGAGACCTGGTCCTTGATTACCTGGCTCATTTATGCCGGCTTACTCCATGCCAGGTTGGTGCGGGGCTGGCAGGGTAAACGGATTGCCATGTTGGCGGTGGTGGGCTTCCTGGCGGTCATGTTTACCTATTTTGGCGTCAGTTTCCTCCTGCCGGGGCTCCACGCCTACCTGACCTGAAAAAGAAGCTGATTGTGAAATGGAATGCTATCATTAGGGAAACAATTCTTCTCATGTCTGACCCACCCTTGTTTCCCTTGCTGTTATACCGGAAAGGCAGAACAATGCAGGAAGGCACTGCCCACCAGAAACCATAGTCTGGCCGTTTTAGACTACTGTCCCTTCCTCCCAACCCATTTCTCTCAGTTCGCCGACTTTCTTCATTTCATGCACCAGATGCCCCCAGGGGATATCCATCTTGCTTTGGAGCCGCAGCTTATAGGTTACGATTTTTTGCCGCTGGTCCAGATGATAATTGATGAAATTGATGATAATGTTATGGTCGGCTAAAATGGATTTTATCTGATCCATCGGACCCTGATACTGATCAAATACCAGAGTCAAAAGGGTGTGTTCATCTTTGGGAAGATGTTGCTTTATCCGACGGAACCCGTAGAGCACGATCATACTGAGAATAACGCTGGTCAGGGCCGGGATAAAAAAACCAGCGCCGATGGCCAAACCGATGCCGGTGACCAGCCACATGCTTGCCGCCGTGGTCAGGCCTTTCACCGCTCCTTTGCCCGTGATGATAGCGCCGGCCCCCAGGAAGCCCATGCTGGCGATGGCATAAGAGGCTATTCGGGCCGGGTCCAGCCGGACCACTGATTCAGTCATGTTTAAGTCGCGATAGATATGCGCCATGTGTAGTGAAAGCATCATGAGCAAACAGGCACCAGTGCTGACCAGCACATTGGTGCGCAGACCTGCCGCCTGACCATGGGTTTCCCGTTCAAAACCGATGATACCGCCAACCACCGCGGCAAGAAGCAGTTTAATGGCCTCACAACTAATGTCGCTGCAACTCCACATAGTCTTTTACTCCTGGCAAGATCTAATCGGCAAGATTGCTGTTAGGAAAACATTGATATATTATTAGCATAGTATGAGCAAAGTGTATACCTCAAGATTTCATGGGGTTATACCAAGTCAGGTTGGAAATGCCGCCAATCTTGACTGTAACCTGCTGATAATGTGATAGTTTTTAACTGGAAAGCGAAAACCGGAAAAGATACTTAACCTTGAAAACGACAGAATCTAAAAAAATTATTTATGGGGTCCACCCGGTGCTGGAGGCTTTGCGGCGGCAAGGGGACACCGTTGAGGAAGTCATCGTCGCCAGGGGCAGCCGAGCCCGCTGGTTTGAGGAAGTCAAAACCTTAGCCCAGAAACATGGGGTGCGTTTTCGCTTAGCCGAATCGGCCTGGCTCACACGCCTCGCCGGCGCTATCAACCATCAGGGCATCATGGCCCGCACTTATGGGTACCAGTATATAAGCGAGGCCGAGTTGTTGAACCGTTTGCAGGCGGCTGGGGACACCGCCCTGGCAGTCGCAGCAGACTGCTTGCAAGACCCCATGAATCTGGGTAATCTGCTGCGGACGGCCTACGCCGTGGGTGCCCAAGGCGTAATTATTCCCAAGGATCGAGCTGTGGGGGTAACGTCAGTGGTAGCCAAAGCCGCCGCCGGAGCCCTGGCTCATCTACCGGTCTGCCGGGTAACGAATCTCACGGAAGCCATCAACCGACTGAAAGAAATAGGTCTGTGGGTAATCGGGGCTGAGGCGTCTGCGGCGCAGCAACTGTATAAGGCAGATTTAACTGGACCTTTAGCGCTGGTTATCGGCAGTGAAGGGCAAGGCCTGCGCCCCCGGGTCCTCAGGCGTGTGACCTGATTCTCGCTATCCCCATGGCTGCCGGACATATCGGCTCCCTGAACGCCGCCACGGCTGCGGCGGTTTTTCATATGAAGTTCATCGCCAAAGATATTTTACCCAATAAATGATGGTCTGACATTCAACATAATGATTTCAGAAAGCATTTCGCTTAAATTGGTATCTTAAAAATGTCATTGACTTCCCCACCATTTATTGGTATGAATAAAAAAAAGCAAGATTTTGTAGTTCACTGTCGCTGTTTATCTTCTCTCAATACTAAGAATCAAAACAATTTTGGGAATGAGGTCTGCTATCTTTCGCAAGAGATCATCTTTTCTGTCACGTCCGCCACGCTGGGGAAAAAGGCTCCTGTATTCATTGGCTTTTTTCGGCATGGTGGCGTTATCAGGTTTGACGTTCATGGTCTATCTGGCCTTGCAGGTGCCCGAAGAACAGTTAAACGCCGGCATCCCATTCCCCACACTTTAGCCGCTAACGAGAAAACCGAACCGATCCCAAATCTTAATGCTGCCACCGCTGAAAAGCCCCCAACGGTAGGTGAAGTTCCGGCTTTCGCTTTCTATTATTCTGTCAAATCCGGCGGGCAAGATCAGTCCACGCTGGGGAAGCTTCCCCTCCACCAACGTTTGAAACCGGCCAAACGGACTCCAGGCGCAGTAAAAGCCAAGCGATCGTCCTAACCATCCCCATTATTCCGTGACCGCCGCCGCCTCCGATCAGACCGGAACCATTGCCCGTTCCGCCAGTACCGGTGGGTTTTGCCGTATTCTGCAGCCGTATTTTGGGTCTGATCCGGGAGCAGGTTCTGGCCAACTTCTTTGGCGCCGGTCCTGCCATGGACGCCTTTGTCGTAGCCTTCCGGATCCCCAATCTCCTGCGTGATCTCTTTGCCGAAGGGGCTTTGAGTGCTGCTTTCGTAACTGTTTTCACCGACTATGACCAGCGTCTGGGTCGAAGGCGCACTTGGTGGCTGGCGAATAATGTCCTGGTGACGTTAACTATCCTGGTTGGTGGCATTGCCCTGGTAGGCATCTTCACTTCCGGTTATCTGGTACGCCTCATGGCGCCTGATTTTGCCCAGGTTACGGGCAAGACGGCCCTTACCGTCATCATGACCCAGATCATGTTTCCTTTCCTCCCCATGATCTCACTGGCCGCTGTGGTCATGGGTATCCTCAATACCAAGGGAAAATTCTTTATCCCGGCAATGGCTTCCAGTTTTTTCAATCTGGGCTCCATCGCTTCCGGGGTGGCTCTGGCGCTGATTTTACCTTCCTATGGGGTGCCAGCTATTATCGGCATGGCCATCGGCACCCTTTTGGGTGGAGGACTGCAACTGGCGGTGCAGCTGCCCTTGTTATTTAAAGTGGGCTATCGTTGCCAGTGGGTCATGGACTGGCGAGATGAGGGCTTGCGCCGTATCTTTTGGCTGATGACACCGGCCATCATCGGGCTTTCGGCCACTCAGATCAATATTTTCATCAATACCTTCTTTGCTTCCAGTTGTGCCGAAGGCAGCGTCGCCTGGCTCAATTATGCCTTTCGATTGTTGCAGTTCCCCATCGGAGTGTTCGGGGTGGCCATTTCCATCGCCGCCATGCCGGTGGTCTCACGTTACGCTTCCCAGCAGGATCACGAGGGTTTAAAGCTGGCCTTTACCTCCTCTCTGGTCATGACGCTGCTCATTACTATTCCAGCCTCCGTGGGATTGGCAATTTTGGCCGAGCCGATCATCTCCCTGATTTTCCAGCACGGCCGTTTCACCGCCTATGACACGAGCCAAACTGCGGCGGCCTTAGTATTCTATACTCTGGGTCTGTTCGCCTATTCCGGTGTAAAAGTCGTGGTGCCGGTGTTTTATGCCTTAAACGACACCAGATATCCGGTGATAGGGAGTTTTCTGGCGGTGGGGACCAATTTTTTATTCGTCACCCTGACCTTGACGGAATTGCAGCACCGGGCCATTGCCCTGGCAACGTCACTGAGCATGATCCTTAATTTTGTTTTCCTGAGCTCTGCGCTCTACTTCAAAGTTAAGGGATATCCACTGAAATATGTTAGCCGCTGTCTGATCAAAATTTGCCTGGCCGCCGGAATTATGGGGGTGGCGGTTCACCTCCTGTCGGGTGGCTAAAACCTCTTTTCAACGCCGGGATTATCAGCCGCTTGCTGGTGCTGTTTGCTGTCATGTCCTTGGGACTGCTGGTCTATGGCCTTATGATTCATGTCCTTAAGGTGCCGGAATTTCAGGAATTGGTTCGACAGTTGAAAAGCTTTAAGAATAGAAAGATCTCGGCCGATGAAAGCTAAAAGTATGACTACAAACAATACCGGGAAAGCTCAAGCCATCCTGAGACTTTTGGATAAAAACTATCCAACAGCGGATTGCACTCTGGATTTTGTCAACCCTTTGGAACTACTGGTGGCCACGGTGTTGTCCGCCCAATGCACCGATGAGCGGGTCAATCAAGTGACGCCGGCTGTATTCAAAAAGCACCCTACCGCCGCCGACTATGCCGCCGCACCGCTGGTGGAACTGGAAGAGGCCTTCCACTCCACCGGCTTTTTCCGGCAGAAAGCCAAAAGCATTAAGCAGATCTGCCAGACGCTGGTGGAAAAATTCGACGGTCAGATTCCCCCATCGCTGGATGAGCTGGTCAAACTGCCGGGCATCGGCCGGAAAACCGCCAATGTCATTTTAGGCAACGCCTTCGGCATTCCCGGGATTGTGGTGGATACCCACGTCGGCCGGGTATCCCAGCGGCTGGGCTTGACCACGAATAAGGATCCGGTGAAAATTGAGTTCGATCTCATGAAATTCGTGCCTCAAGAACAGTGGACAAACTTTTCCCACCAGCTCATCAAGCACGGCCGGCAGATCTGCACGGCTAAGAAACCCAACTGTCCGGCCTGCTTCTTGCTGCCACATTGCGACTTCGGCCAGAAACAACAAAAATCCTAATTAGCCAGGGCAGACAATACTTGCAAATCTGGTCATGGTCAAACTCAATAAAGGGAAGGCAGAGGGGCCGTGAGATGAGTCCCATCGCCAAGAAATAAGCCCTGGTTTTTCCGCCTTTTAGTTGACAAATATAAATTTTAGATTTATACATTTATTTTGTTGGGGGATAAAATTTTTAGCGGCAGGACAGCAGACTCTGACTCTGCTTACCGAGGTTCGAATCCTCGTCCCCCAGCCAA
>CAVPJB010000036.1:0-13635 GCA_963705135.1 uncultured delta proteobacterium | reverse complement strand
CAGGATGCCCAGATTTTCCCCCACTTCCCAATGCGGTTTGGGAGGGAAGTCAAACACCGGCGGTTCCCCCCATTTTTTTACCACCGGGTTGTCCTCGCTGGCAGCCCCTACCGGTACCGAAGTGTGGGGTAGATTGGGCAGATTCAACAAAAAATCCTGCACCAGCGCCTCTTTGTCCTGGAGGTCCAGTTCCAGGTCTTTCAGCTCTTGATTGATCTCCCGCACCCGTTCCATGAGGACGGCGGCATCCTGTTTGGCCTTCTTTAAACGCCCCACCTCTTCTGACAGGGAGTTGCGCTCCTGGCGCCGGGCCTCCACCTCTCCCAGCAACAGCCGCCGCATTTCATCCAGAGATTCAAAATCATCCAGCAGAAATTCCTGGCCGCGGTTCATTAACGCCTGTTTTACTTCTTCCAGGTTGGAACGGACGAATTTAAGGTCTAGCATGGCAATCCTCAAAAGGCCACAGGCGAGGGCGCCTGTGCCATTTTCATATCAGGGTTGTTTCCACTTTTCAAAATAGCGCTGATTTTCTTCCAGCACTCGGACCAGGGAGTCGGCGTCCTGGTCCAGCACGATCTGCCGCAACTGCTGTACTGCCTCCTCAAAGGCGGCATGGGTAAGGCGATTCTGTTGATTTAACAATTGGATATTGGCATAGAGAGGGAAGTTTTGGTTTACCAGGTGATATACCTGATCATACACCGCCCGGAAGGTAGGGGTGGCCAGGGTCTCCATGCGATTGATGTCGGCATCCAACCGTCGGAAGGTGGTGCCCAGAGAGATGAGGGTGAAATGGGTCAATCCCTGGACCAGGGACATCAGCCGGTCGTGTTCCTCAGGGGAGGTGACCTCCACCTTGGCCCCAGCCTGGATAAAGAGATCATGGAGCCATTTGAACCATTGATCTCCACGCCCCCGGCAGAGCACGATGTTCTGCCCTGAGAGAGACTCCTCGCCCGGGCCGAACAATGGGTGGGTCCCCACCACTTCCCCGGGAAAATGTTCCAGCATGGCCGCCACCGGTCCCTGTTTCAATGAGGTCAAATCGGTGAACAAGGCTTCCGGCCTAACATAGGGGGCTAGGTCAGCGATAATGGCTTCGGTGAGGTGCAAAGGCACGGAGATGACCAGCACATCCGCCCGGGCGGCAACTTCGGGGCAGGTGGGGGTCAATCCCGGTTCCCCGATGAGCACCTCCAGCCCCTGGCCGGCAAAAAAACGGCTAAACCATTGGCCCATCTGGCCCAGACCGCCGATAATCCCGACTACCGGCGTCATGCTGAGGCCTTCTGACGCAGGACAAAATCCGCCAGGGTGAGCTTCACCATGGCCGCCACCACCGGCACGATGCGGGGAATGGCGCTGATGTCGTGACGGCCGCCGATGCTGATGGTTTGCGGCCGGCCTTGTCGGTCAATGGTCTCTTGCTCCCGGGCAATGGAAGGAATGGGTTTTACCGCGGCCCGAATAATAATCTCGTCGCCGTTGGAAATGCCGGCCAAAATGCCTCCGGCGTGGTTCGTGGCAAAGCCGGTGGGCGTCAACGGGTCGTTATGTTGGGCGCCGGTCATGCCAGCCGCGGCAAATCCAGCCCCGATTTCCACGCCTTTGACCGCGCCGATGGACATCACCGCCTGGGCCAGCACGGCGTCCAGCTTGTCGAAGACCGGCTCTCCCAATCCGGCCGGGCAGCCTTGCACCCGGACTTCAACGATTCCCCCCAATGAGTCTCCTTGTTTTTTGATGTCCTGCACCCGGGCCGCCATGACTGCGGCCGCCTCGGGATCCGGGCAGAAAAAGGGATTTTCGTGCAATGCCTGCCAATTAAATTGCCGGGCCCGGACTCCCCCCAACTCCAGGGTATAAGACACCACCGTTATACCCATGCTGGCCAGGATTTTTTGGGCCACGGCCCCCCCCGCCACCCGGGCGGCCGTCTCCCGGGCCGAGGCCCGGCCGCCACCACGGTAATCCCGAATGCCGTATTTGGCCTGATAGGTAAAGTCGCCGTGACCGGGCCGGAATATCTCCTTGAGGGCCTCGTAGGCCTCGCTTTTGACATCCTGATTATAAATGATCAGGCTTATGGGCGTGCCGGTGGTCTGCCCCTGGAAGACTCCCGACAAAATTTCAACCGTATCGGGCTCCCGGCGTTGAGTCGTATGAATGGAAGTCCCTGGCCGGCGCCGGGCCAGTTCCAGGTTAATATCAGCCACAGTCAACGGTAACCGGGGGGGGCAGCCGTCGATGACCGCTCCCAGGGCCGGACCATGGGATTCCCCCCAGGTAGTAAGGCGGAAAACTTTGCCGAAGGTGTTGCCGCTCATTGATTTTCCTTTTCCCACACCTGGACCAGGGCGACGATGCGTCGGGCCACCTCTGTCACCGATTCTGCATCCACGGACAGGCTCACCGTGGCGGCTTCCTGGTATAATGGCTCCCGAGCGGCCAGGACCTCATCAATTTCATTGAGGGTCCCCCGGGAGGTGAGACCGGGACGGGTTGCGGTTTCTTTACTATCTTGACTCAACCGGGCTTTGATGGTGGCCGGCGACGCCTGGAGCCAGATAAGTTTGCCTGAGGCTTTAAGAAGGGCGGTGTTGTCGGGGTCCAGGACCACCCCGCCGCCGGTGGCCACTACCAGCCCATGGATAGAGGCATAGCGGCGCACCACTTCCTTTTCCCGGCGGCGGAATTCCGGCCAGCCTGCCCGACCACCAGGTCCGCAATAGATTCCCCGGCCTCCTGTTCCACAATCTTATCTAAATCAACCAACGGTCTTCCCAGCTTTTGGGCCACCTGCTGCCCGATTGAAGTCTTGCCCACGGCCCGGTAGCCGATGAGGACGACGTTGAATTTTGTTCGCGGTTTTAATAGAGACATTACCTTTTGATTCGGAAAAAATGGTAGCACAGGCGTCAAGCCGGTGCCACCAGAATCGATGAAAAATAATTATTAAATTTCGCACTCATGACTTGCTGATTGATGAGGAAGTATTACGAGTTGATAATTTTCAAATCCCTCTAACTCCCCTTTAAGGAAAGCGGGACTTTTTAAAAAAAATCCACTAAAGTTCCCCCCTTTATTAAGGCGATTATCAAGAACATGACACACTGATAATCGTCCTTAAAAGGAGAGAAAGGCAGTGAAATTAATGAGTTGGTGTTTAATCTTTTTTGTGTGGTAATTGTAATAATCTCAAGCAATTTAATCGGCATAACCATACCATATTGCATCGAAAAACAATTTGTCAGACATAATATAACGAGCTTTTCCATCTATAGTAAGAGTGTCAGCGCTTTGGGTAGGAAATATCGGAGAAAGATCTTTTCTCAACAAATGGTATGGACTCCCTGTTATATGAATAGTATTATCGAACGGAAATTTATATGTAGCGTATGTAATAATGATAATAGACTTGAAGGTTTCAATTTTGCGTTTCATTTCCTGTTCAAGGCGGACAAATGGAATATACATCGAAATAGAATTTTCTCATGATATTTCATTGGGGAAGAGATATCCAACAATTTCGCCAACTACATCACTACCAATGTTATCTTTTTTTGTTTCTATACAAATAGCTCTAAGTTTTTCGAGAAGGCTTATGTCATTGTCGGAATCTACTATGATAATTTTAAAACAAAATTTAACATCTATAGCAGGAGTTGGGCCAACATTTTTCAATTGATAATTTATCCCCATGTTAATTCCATCAGATGTAAATATTATAGGGTTTATCTTATTTAATGTCACATCTACGATTTTTATCCATGGTCGTTGGGTAGCGATCATGGTTTTAACCGACGCCTGGGCGGCATTTGCAGCGTCTCTGGCAACAGCTATTTGTTGTTCACCCAATTTCCACAACTTATCAGTAGAATCCCACAAGAAATAGGTGAAAAGTGCCAACAACCCAGTAAACAAAACAAGGAGCCAATCGGTCCACCTATCGGGAAAAAATTTGTTCCAGTTGTCATTGTTTCGTGGATTTTTTGGTGGCTCTGTCTCTGGATTGGAATTACTTTGAGGAACGCGGCTATAATGGAAGAGGTTTTATTGTCTTCTTTGGGTTGGCTGTTTTCGCTTTGACTTGGTTGTTGTGTCCGCTGGCCTTGAGGTTTTTCTGATTGTGCATTTACAAACAACCCTCCCATTATAAGGTAGATAAATAAAATGATTAATGGCAAGGCTATTATGCGACAACTATTTAACATAATCCTATCGCCGCCCCGAAAATATCAGGGTTCTTACGATTGTTATAACGGAACTCAAATTCGGCAACATAGAGTTGCAGATACTTTTTGCTAACCTTATGGAACGTGCCAACGATACGCTTAATCATCGAGCAGAAACTATCTATGGTAATGGTATTAACTGCCGCACAAACATATTCGTCTTGAGCATGATGCACAACGCCATGGTTGCAGCATTCGGCAGGTGTCTGTACCCAGAATTGTCATCAATAGAGATCAGGCTGACTTTATGCGAAACGCTTTTATTCACGAAGTCGTCAAGGGTCTTGGCGTCAACATTATCCACCACTTTAACCGGCGATAATGGAAATCTGTCTAGTAAATTAGGATCAGACCGACTTACAGCAGAATGGTCGCCCCTTCTCTGGCCGCTGAAACCTCTAAGGAACCCTTTTTGGCCTTGACCAATTTACGGGCCCGGGCTTCGATCTCCCGGATTTCCCGGTCGGTCCGTTCCGGGTCATGATGGTAGAGAATAAGTTGTGGCACCTCCGCCAGCAAAGCCAACTCCACGGCGTCGGCAAAAGTGGAATGACCCCAGCCCCGGTGGTTCTCAATCTCTTCCGGCAAGTATTGGGCGTCATGAATTATGAGATCACACCCTTTGGCAAAGTGGGCAAAATCTTCCGGCTGTCTTCCTAGAGGCGCCTCAGCCGTGAGCTCATTGTCAGTTAAAAACACCAGACCGCGGCCGTTCTCCCGGATTTTAAAACCCATGCCCCCCTGGGGATGATTGGTTTCAATACCCTCAATGGTAAGATCGCCCAACTGCAGCGTGCCGTGGGGAAGTTTCTCCAGGTGGCGGATACGAGCCTTGAGTTCATCGAAAGCCACCGGAAAAAACCCATTCCCCTTGCGGTCGTCAAAGATGTTGGCCAAACCCCAAAAGGCCTTGGGGCAGCCGTCGATGTTAATCACCGATTTATCCAGGTAAACCGGTTTAAAAAATGCCATGCCCAGGACATGATCCCAATGAGAATGGGTTATTAACAGGGTCAGGTGCACCGGCTGGCCGGTTCTGACTAATTCATCGCCCAGGGCCCTGATGCCGGTGCCGGCGTCGATCACCACACGTTTGCCGGCATTGCTCACCACTTCCACACAGGAGGTGTTGCCGCCGAACTTTACCGTGTCGGGGCCCGGAGAGGCAATGGAGCCTCGGGTCCCCCAGAATTTTATATACATGACGCCTGTTCCTCTGGAGATATTTTCTGCATGCCTTGTCTTGGTAGGGTCATTTCCATGACTCAATCTAACTGGCCAGACGCTGCCACCAGGCCGAAGCAGCCAGTGAGCATCATGTCGCCGAACGGCGCCGCCTGAATAGCACGGAGATTACTCCCCAACCGGCGCTGGGGTCCGGTGAGTATTACAGTGGTGAAGGGGCGGCCGTTACGATAGTCTGCCCTGATGAGGCAACCGTGTCCAAAATCGTCATAGACCTCAGCGTTGCTTAACAGGCCGGCCTGAAAACGGCCCAGTTGGGTCATTAATTTCTCAGGTGTCAAAAGCCCGGTATGATGCTCATAAACTCCCCAGACGCACTCTTCCTTGACCAAAACCGCGAAGGTGTGTTCGTTGCCGATGTTAACCACCACCAGGCCCTCCTGTCGATAGCTCTGGACCTGGGCATCCAACAAAGCTCCCCAGACCCCGGCGGCGCAGGTGTCCATCAACAGCGCCCCCGGTAAAAGCTCCTGTATCGCCGCCATCCTGGTGAGATCAGCCGGCGGGTGGCGATATGCCAGACGCCGCAGTTCTCCTCCCTGGGCCAGGAATTCCTCCCAGTGCCGGAAGCGGTGCCGCCGGTTACTGGCCTCCGGGCTAAAGCCGTGATCCTGTACCGCCACGGCGTAGTGCTCCGGCAGATCCACTTCAAACTCTGCCAGCGCTCGCTGTAAGGCTGCCAAATCCACATCACCCATCACCACTGCAGTCGTCCCGGGGGGCTGGTCGGTGACGATCTGGATACCCCACTGCCGCAGGCGCTCCAGATTATCATGCAGGGTCCGGGCCGGTCCGGCCTGGGCATACACTTTATACCCCTGCTGCAGATGCCGCCGCACCGCCTGGCTCACCGCCCCACCGCCCATGAGGCGGCCGGTGAGAAAAATGTCCTTTGCCGCCGCCGTCAACGTGCCAAGGCGCCGGGCGACAATGTGGGTGGGAGACGGCAGGACCAACTTGATGGAGTTTTCCACCGTTTCCCGGGGGTCCCACAACAGGATATCCTGTGTACCCCCGCCGATGTCCAGGGCTAACAGGCGATTATCTTTGGCAATTGCCATCGTACTCTTTAGGCCGGAACAGATTTCTCATACCCTGCCAGGGCATCCAGAGCTGCGGCTACAGCCTCCCGGCGGCTGCGGCAAAAGTTCTCCTGCCGCAGACCATGACGCCACGTCAGGTTAAACAGTTCGTCGGACACTACCAGCAACCCAGCCAAGGCCACACCCCGGTAGCGGGCCACGGTAAATAAGGCCGACATCTCCATTTCCACCGCCAGCATGCCGTGTGCCCCGTAAGTCTGCACCTTGCCCCTGGTCTCTCGATAGATGGCGTCGGTGGTCCACACCCTGCCGCAATGAAATGCCAATCCGGCCGCATGCAGCCGACTCTTTAAAATCCGGCATAATCCCGCCTCAGGTCGGGGGTCCGGCGCCGCCGCCGGATAATGAGCCGAAGTCCCTTCTTCGCTGTGAGCGCCCTCGGGAACAATCAGATCCCCGATTCTAACCTCGGCCCGCAGGGAGCCGCACCAACCCAAAGCTATTACCGTCTGCGTCCCCAAAGCAATGAGCTTCTCCAAAACCATCACGGCATACGGCGCCCCCGGCGCCGGGCCGGCCAGGGTGATGGGCTCACCTTGCCAGGAACCCTCCCGGATCGGGCAGTCCACGATGTCCCGCCCTCGGCCCCTGGCTGCCGCCAGACGGCAGGCGTATTGATAATCCGGCCGGGTGAAGGTCATGAGCAGCCTTGAAGCCACGGGGTCTTCCCTTCTCCCCCGCCGGGGCTGAATCACCGCCTCCTCAGCCTCCGAAGTACCTGTACTGAATAGTTGTGTTATTTTAACAAACCTCTTAAATTAGTCAAATTCTACTCCTTTGCAATAATTTTTGAAACTACTTATTGGCGCGGCACCCATCGGTGGTTATTAGAAAAGAGCAAAAAAACCAGTACACCTGGTGCACCTGTCACACCTTCGGCAGGCATAACGCCAGAGGACGGCAACAATTCCCGGCAGCAGGTATTTATCTGAGGTCTAACCACTGACCGCTGCCTTTTAACGCCCCCGGTTGTCCGTGTTCAAAATCAAGGGCAGACCGTCCCGCCCCCCGACGACGATGATTTTGGTGTTGGTAGATTCGGCCAGGGACTTGGTGGCTTCGATGCCTTTCCAGCGCAAATAGGGTTCTGAGATGCCCTGGGAGACGATGCTCTGGAAATCCTGGATGCCCTTGGCTTCGATGCGCTTGCGCTCCGCCTCCTGAGTCTCTTTGACCAGGACAAACTGCATGCGCTGGGCCTGCTGGTCCGCTGCCAGCTTGTCGTTGATGGCCGCCTCCACCATCTGGGGTAGCTGGATGCGCCGCAGCAAAATCTGCTCCAATATTAGCCCCCTTTCCGACATGATTTTGCTCAGATCCTCGGCAATCTGGCTGGCAATCAACTCCCGGCCCGAGGTATACAGGTCCTTAGCCTCATGCTGCACCGTCACTCCCCGGATGGCCGAACGGAACGAGGGCGCCAACACCACCTGGTCGTACTGCGGCCCCACCTGCTGATACAGCCGGGCTGCGGCTTGGGGATCCACATGATACAACAGCGAGGCCTCCAAAACCACATTCAGCCCTTCCTTTGAGGGGCTTTCGGCGTGCTCGAAAACCTCCTGGGTGCGGATGGACATATTCTTTACCGAGATAAAAGGATTAATGATATGCAGCCCCTCCGGTAAGATCTCGGGATAGACTTTGCCAAAGAGCACCTGCACCCCCACATGGCCGGCGGGCACGATGGTGAGCATACTGCCTACCAGCACCACCCCCAGGATCAGCACCGGCGGCAACCATCTCGGAAACGGCATGGTACCGCTAAAGTTTCTGGTGGCCACCAGAAATACAAATACTGCAAAAATTCCGATCAATATGATAATCAAGGTTTTTCCTCCTTTCCAAAGTCAGGCCGGGGCCTGACCGCCAACAGGTAGTTAGCGGCTTTTTCTGCCAATGTATCTTCACACATGATTACTTTTCGACACCTATCTACCTTTTATTCAAATTGCCGGCCTTATTGAACCTCAACGGCATTTTTCCCTTCCACCTCCCGCAACTATTTTGCCGGCGGCAGTCCAATTCTCGAAAAGAGAGGCGGCCAGTCTTTATTCTTCCCTGCAAACTGCTCCTATTATCAAATTGAGCACGAAACTCCTCTACCGGGCCTGTCTTTTTCAATTTCAGAGCCCCGCCCTAAACTTGGGATTTTTTGGTAGAGAGGCTTTTATATGGTATCATTATGTATTCATTACATAATTTATATTTTTATAGTTTTGGCAAGCCCCTTGCAATAAAGATAAAGCGAGTGTCGCTAAGCGCCACCATCAAATGAACAAAAGGAAGAAGATATCATGAAAAAACTGATTACCACTGCCACCGCCCTGATGTTTGCCCTGGGATTGACCGTTGCGGGTCAGGCCCAGACTGCGGCCGAGAAACCTAAAAATGACCCGGTGCCGGTCCAAAAAGTTACCACCGCAACCCCTGAGGCCGCGAAAGACCAAGCCAAACCCGAAGCCCCCAAAGTGACGGCGGCTGAGGCCCAGAAAGCCGACAAAATGGCCCCGGCCAAGAAACAAGAGGCCCAAAAAGGTAAAAAAGACAAAGACGCAGCCGCCAAGGTCGAAAAACAAACCGGCAAAGAAGTAAAAACTACTGCCGTTCCGGAAAAAAAGCCCGGTGAGGTTAAAACTACGGCTGCTCCGGGAAAAAAGCCTGGCGTGGAGACCCCCAAGACAGACAAACAGTAACCTTTAACGCACCTCATCGGTAAAGTTACCCCCAAACCACTGATCTCTAACCCCCAGACACCGGGCGGGAGCAAGTCTCCTGCCCGGTTTTTACTAGTCTCTATCAGCTATCCCTTTTAAATTTCAGAGGACTCCTTACTTCAGGGCGCTAAATGGGGCCTGTTTGACTTGGGTCAAGGTTTTCCGCTCGACCTTATGAGAGATTATAGCCAATCTAAAAAAGTTTTTTTTATTCAGACATACCCTCGTAGGGACGGTGCGCGAACCGCCCCAACATGACATTATTATACATTGTAGACCCTGGAGATTAACATATGGCCCTCCCCTGGAGTCCCGAAGCGGAACAGGCAATTTCACGGGTGCCTTTTTTTGTCCGCAAACGCGTTCGCCGCCGGGTGGAAGCAGAAGCCCAGCAGGCCGGGGACAATCAGGTTCGCCTGGAGCACGTCCAGGTTTGCAAGCAAAAGTTTCTTCATAATATGGATGCCGAGGTAAAGGGTTGGCAGTTGGAAACCTGTTTCGGGGTTGAGGATTGCCCCCACCGGGCGGTGGCACCTCAAGGCCTGGTTAAAGACTTGGAAACCTTGCTTGCGGGCAAAAACTTGCGGGAGTTTTTGAAGGCCCGGATCAAAGGGCCCTTGAAGCTACACCATGAACTCCGGATAAGCCTATCCGCCTGCCCCAACGCCTGCTCCCGGCCCCAGATCGTGGACATCGGCCTTATCGGGGCACTCACCCCGGTTATTACCCCAGAACCGTGCCCCCAATGCGGTCAGTGCACTCCCGCCTGTAGAGAAGAAGCCATCTGGTTAGATGATACCGGGCCGCAGCTTGACCTGGAGGTTTGCCTGAAGTGCGGCGACTGCCTCAAGGTCTGCCCCACCGGGACGCTCCTGGCCGGCGCCGCCGGCTTCCGGGTGCTTCTGGGCGGCAAACTTGGACGCCACCCACAGTTGGGCCGGGAACTGCCGGAAATTTATCCGGTGTCAGAGATCGTGCCCCTGGTGGACCGCTGTCTGGCCCATTTCATGACTCATTATCGTCCCGGGCAGCGTTTCGGCGATATGCTTAACCGGGACGGGTTTCCGGTGAGTTACCCTCCCCAATAAACTGCAGTATCCGCCTTTTGGACAATTCCACATATTCCGGCGTAATCTCATACCCCACATAATGCCGGTCAGCTTTCACAGCCGCCAGAGCCGTTTGCCCACTCCCCAGGAAGGGATCCAGCACCACTTCTCCAGCATAGGTATAGAGCTGGATCAGCCGGTACGGCAGCTCCACCGGAAACGGCGCCGGATGGCCAACCTTCCGGGCCGGTTCTGCCGGTAAGGTCCAGACGCTCTTGGTGTATTCCAGGAACTCCTCTTTGGAAATGGTGCTCTGACGTTGATGGATATTGGGTCGGGAAAAAGTGTCTTTGCAGAAAACCAGGATATACTCGTGCACGTCCCGCAGGGTAGGATTCGCCGGCGAGCGCCAGCTGCCCCAGGCGGTGGAGGGGCTGGCGCTGGCAGCCTTGTTCCAGATGATCTCCCCCCGCATTAGAAACCCCAACTCCTGCATGGCCATGATAATGGCGCTGTGCAAAGGAATGTAGGGTTTTCGCCCCAGGTTGGCCACGTTGATGCAGGCCCGGCCCCCCGGAACCAATACCCGGTGGACCTCTTGCCAGACCCGCTTCAGAAAGGCCAGATATTCTGCCAGGGTAACATTTTCGTCATACTCTTTGCCCACATTATAGGGTGGCGAGGTTACCATCAGGTGCACGCTGGCCTCCGGCAGTTCCGCCATCTGCTCCGCCGATTTGCAGAACACGGCATCCAGACACGATGGAGGTAAGGGGTTCTCATGGCGGCTGCCGGTCACTTCGCCAGGTACGCCTTTGTACAGTTTGCTCTGATAAAACCGCGAGGCGTCATGGCTGCGCCGTCCCGGCGAGCCGAAGGCGCTGGTAGCGGTGGGCTTCTTCTTCCTGGGCATGTAGTACCGTTTTTTAACTATTGAGGGATTAAAAGTGGGTGAAAGCGCCCCCGAACCTTACCATCTTAAGATGAATGCCGCGGATCTATTTCCTCTAATAACCTGTGCACCTCCTCCCGATGGAAAGTATATTCCTGTCGGCAAAACTCGCAGGTCATCACGGTCGTCTCGTCTCCTGCAGCCAGCTTTGCTAATTCTTCCCGTCCTAACGTCATGAGAGCCTTCTCCACCCGCTCCCGGCTGCAGGAGCACTGCAGGGTCAAGGCAAATTTTTCCAGGGTAGTGTAGGGTATGCCTGTAAAAATGTCTGCCAACAGCGATTCCGGGGTGCTCCCGGCCCGGAGCAGGTCCGTCACCGGCGGCAGTTGCTGGATGCGGGCAATGAGGTTATCTAGAACTTCCTCCTGGATGGGCGGCAGGGTTTGGATCAAGAACCCGCCGGCCGCACCTACGCGCCCGTCGGTTTCCAAGTATACTCCCAGAGCCAGAGCCGAGGGCACCTGTTCCGACTCCGCCAGGTAGAAGGCCAGGTCTTCGGCGATCTCGCCGCTTACCAGTTGCACAATCCCTCGGTAGGGCTCTTTCAGCCGCAGGTCTTTGCTCACCGTCAGCAAACCCGTTCTTCCCAGGGCCCCGGCCACGTCCAGTTTCCCGTTTTTCAGCGGCAGGTCTATCTGGGGTTCGGCCACGTACCCCCGTAGTGTGCCGTTACTCTCGGCCTCCACCACGATCTTTTTCAGGGGGCCGTCCCCTGCAAACTTCAGGGCCACGCGTTGGCCGGTCTTTAAGAGCGCCCCCAGCAGGGCCCCACCGGTCAACGCCCGCCCGAGGGCCGCGGCCGCGGTGGGATATGCCCCATGTCGGCGGCTGGCCTCCTCCACCAAACCGGTGGTAACCGCAGCCAGACCACGGATGCTGCCGTCTGTGGTCATACTGCGCACCAGATAATCAGCCATGGTGAAATTTCCCAATCATCCTACTGCGCCTAATCATCATGGGATTTTAGCAATTAATAGACGTGCCGCTGAAAACTAATCACTGACCACTGATCAACGGCGCCTTCAACTCGGCCACAAAAGCACCGATGTCTTTGATCACCTCCGGACCCGTGCGGCAGGCAATCCGTTGGACAATGGCGCTGCCCACCACGATACCGTCCACCAGGGGAGCCAAATCCCGCACCTGCTCTGGCGTAGAAATGCCAAAGCCCACCGCCAGGGGGCACTTGATCAAAGTCCGGACCTCCGCCAGGGCCGCCTTTAAATCATCCGGCAGACCGATCCTGGCCCCGGTGATGCCCGTTACCGAGACGTAATAGAGGAAGCCCCGGGTCAGGACGCCGATTTTCCGGATCCGGTCGGGACCGCTGGTGGGCGCAGCCAAAAAAATCGGCGCCACCCCAGCGTCACAGGCCGCCCGGTGCCAATCCCTGGACTCCTCGCCCGGCAGGTCCGGGATGATAAAGCCGTTGACTCCGGCCTGGGCGGCTTCCCGGGCCAGACGCTCCAGCCCGTAGGACAAAATAGGATTGTAATACCCCATGAGCACCAGCGGGATGTCGGTGTCCTGACGCAGAGACCGCACCAGATCGATAATCTTCGGCAGGTTGACCTCCTGTTTCAGGGCTCGTTGACAGGCGGCCTGGATGGTGGGACCGTCGGCCAGCGGGTCTGAGAAGGGAATGCCCAGTTCGATGAGGTCGGCCCCCCGCCGGGCCATTTCCAGCACCAGCCCCCTGGTGGTCTCCAGGTCCGGGTCGCCGGCAGTGATATACGGAATCAGGGCCTTTTCCCCTTTGGCGGCCAGCCGTTTGAACATGGCGTTGATCTTCTTCATACAGTCTCCAGTATTTCGGCCACCGCTTCCACGTCTTTATCCCCCCGGCCGGAGAGGTTGATGACCACGAGTTCCCCCGGTTTAAAATCCCGGGCTGTTTTCTGGACATAGGCCACCGCATGGGCGCTTTCCAGGGCCGGCAGAATCCCTTCGGTCTGGGAGAGCAGTTTAAAGCCTTCCAAGGCCTCCTGGTCGTTGATGGCCACATACTGGGCCCGGCCCGATTCTTTAAAAAAGGAATGCTCCGGGCCGACGCCGGGGTAATCCAGACCCGGGGCCAGGGAGTGAGCCTCCCGGATGTTCCCCCAGGGGTCTTGGAGCAGATAGCTGCAAGCCCCGTGGAGCACCCCGACATTCCCGGCCACCAGAGTGGCTGAGTGGTGCCCGGATTCGATCCCATGACCCGCAGCCTCTACCCCGATGAAACGCACCGGGTCTTTCAGGAAGGGATAAAACAAACCCATGGCATTGCTGCCGCCGCCCACACAGGCCACCAGACATTCCGGCAGCCGGCCCTCGTGTTGCCGCATCTGG
>CAVPJB010000035.1:0-78474 GCA_963705135.1 uncultured delta proteobacterium | reverse complement strand
AGGTGTTGCCCATCAGCAGGTCCACCGGCTCGTTTTTGATCCACTGGTGAAGCAGGAACATATCCCCGGCGCTCTTGACGTTCACCGGATGCGGCACGTCCTTGGTGATCTCCTTGATCCGGGATTCAAACTTCTTCCCCGGGGTGCCGGTAACGATGTGAATGGGCCACATGTCGATGGAGACCAGGAACTCGGTGAGGGAAATGAGTTGATCCGGGTCCCCCGCCAGGGCCACCTTTCGCCCGATAGAAGTACTGTTGCATGTCGGTGATCACATCCAGAAGCTGGCCCCGTTCGATATTGAGGGAGTCGGGCACCGTTACCCCGGCGATCCTTCTCAAGGTGTCGATGAAGGTGTCGGTTGCCGTCAGCCCGATGGGCAGGTCCAGGATTTCGCAGGGCACCTTGCACTTGGTGTCCAGAGCCCGGGCCGCCAGCCCGGAAGCCAGGCGACCTAAAGCCACTGTTCCCATGCTGCTGCCGGCCTCGATCAACTCCCGACATGTGACGCCCCCGGCGGGATACATATGGTACTTGCCGGTTTGGGGACCGTTCAGAACATTGGAGGTGTCGGGGAACATGATGATGGACACTCCCAATTCCCCGGCCATGCGCTTGATCTCTTCCATGTCCCACGGTTCCACGTAGCCGGGAATAATATTGATCCGGTTTTCCTTGTGGCCGTTGGCCGGGGCAAAGTAGTCCACCATGCCTTTGACCATGTTAGCGAAGCCGGTGACATGGGAGCCCACGTAGCTGGGCGTATTGGCATGGATGACGTATTTCCCCGGGGGGATCTTGCCTTCATCCCTGGCCTTGGCGATGATCTGAGGGATGTCGTCCCCGATGGTCTCCGACAGGCAGGTGGTATGAACCGCAATGACATCCGGCTCATAAACGGTGAAAATATTGTTGATGGCCTGGAGCAGATTGGCCTGCCCCCCGAATACGGAGGCGCCTTCGGTGAAGGAGACTGTCGCGGCCATCACCGGCTCCTTGTAATGCCGGGTCAGGGCGCTGCGATGGTAGGCGCAGCACCCTGGGAACCATGGCTGTGGGGCAGGCATTATGGATGCCCAGGGCCGCGTACATGGCCCCGATGGGCTGGCAGGTCTTGGCCGGGTTAATGTTCAAGGCCGAGCGTTCGATGATTTCTTTTGGTGTATGTCTTAGTAACATGGTGTTATCCTCATTGAGCTTTCGCGGTCAGTATTCCTGCCAGATGCAGAACCATCTTACCCAGATCCGAAAACTGAAACCTATAAACCGTCTTTCATTCCCAGGCATATTTGGCAGCCAGTTCCGGGTTTTCCTGCCAGGGCGCCTTCAGATACTTCCAGACCTTGCTGTTCACCATGCGGTCGATCTCCCGGTAGAAGTTGATGGCGCCTTTGAAGCCGGCATAAGGTCCGCCGTAGTCGTAGCTGTGGAGCTGCTTCATGGGCACGCCGCTCTTCTGAATGGCATATTTTTCCTTGATGCCGGCGCAGACGATGTCCGGCCGGTAGATTTCGATGAGCCGTTCCGTTTCGAACTGGCTGATGTCGTCGATAACCAGGGTTCCGCTCTGCATCTCCGCCATCATGCCCTCATATTCCTTGAAGCTGATGCCGGCCTTCTCCAGCCGGGTCGATGTCCTCCTCGACTCAACCGGGGTTTATAGCGCTCGGGGTCCGGCTCCACGTGCAGTTCTTCGATGTTGCGGCTGTCCGCATCCACCTTGATGGCCGGGCAGCACCCGCCGGCCTTCATAGTCGTCCCGGTGGGCGAACTCATAACCGGCGGCGATGGTCTCCATGCCGATCTCCCTGAAAAGCTCCTGGTAATGATGCGCCCGGGAACCGCCCACGAAGAGCATGGCCGTTTTGCCCTCGCACCTGGCCTTGCACTTCTTCCCGGACCGCCTCCACTTCCGGCATCTCCCGGGCGATGACCTCCTCCACCTGATCGATCAGTTCCGGTCGTCGAAATAGGCGGCGATTTTGCGCAGCGACTTGGCCGTGGCCTCCGCCCCGATGAAATTGACCTTGATCCAGGGGATGCCGAACTTGGTCTCCATCATCTCCGCCACGTAGTTGATGGAACGGTGGCACATGATGAGATTGAGATCCGCGGTATGGGAGTTGGCAAAATCGTCATAGCTGGAGTTGCCGCTGAAGGTGGAGATGAGCGTGATGCCGCACTCCTCGAAGAGGCGCTCGATCTCAAAGGCATCCCCGCCGATGTTGTATTCGCCCAGCATGTTGATCCTGAACTTGCCTTCCTTCACGGTTCGTCCAGGCCCACCACGTGGGTGAACATGCCGTTGTTGGCGATGTGGTGGCCGGCGGACTGGCTGACTCCCTTGTAGCCCTCGCAACTGAAGCCGAAGACGTTGAATGCCGAGTTTCTCCTTCATTTCCCGGGCTACGGCGTGCACGTCGTCGCCGATGAGGCCCACCGGGCAGGTGGAGAAGATGCCGATGGCCTTGGGCTTGAAGAGGTCATAGGCTTCCTGAATCGCCTGCCTCAGTTTCTTTTCGCCGCCGAAGATGATCTGCTCTTCCTGCATGTCCGTGGAAAAGCAGTAGGTCATGAATTATGGTCTTCCGGGCCGTTGGGCCTGGTCTGGTTCCGGCGGGTGAGCCAGGTGTAAAAACCGCAGCCGATGGGGCCGTGGGTGATGTTGACGATGTCCCGGGTGGGGCCCAGGACCACGCCTTTGCAGCCGGCATAGGTGCAGCCCCGCTGGGTGATGATCCCGGGGATCGTTCTGACGTTGGCGGAATTTCCGGCACGCAACTGTCCGGCCCCACCTCGTTGACGATAATCTGCTTGGCCCGTTTGCGGGCGACCTTGGTGGGATATTTCCTCAGCAACTCTGCTTCACTTCCTGCCGCTCGGGTGTCCAGGCATCGTCGCAGGTCCATAGTCTTTCTCATTGATCTTACGGACATGTCGTTTCTTCCTACAGTATGATCGTAGCCATCGCTTCTTGGGCTTCCGAGTTCAAACTTCGTCCAGGACCTCATCGCCGGACTCGCCGGTGCGGACCCGGACGGAATCCATCACCGGCATGACGAAAATCTTGCCGTCCCCGGATTTGCCGGTGCGGTTCACCGCGATGATGGTCTTCACCGTCTTGGTGCACCAGCCGGTCCGGCACCACCACGAAGAATACGCGCTTGGGGATCAGGCGCTGGCTTTGACCCAACTGGGCCACGGCTTCCTCGTAGCCCTTTTCCGCGCCTTCCAGCAGGGTCAAGTCCACCAGGCCCTTGCCCCGTCCCAGGGCGTCCCGGGCGGTGATGGAGGAGATCCCGGCCTCGGCCAGGGCCTTCTTGGTCTTGTTCATCATATTGATGCGCATGATGGCCATGACCTCTTTCATATCTTGACCTCTTCGAGTTCCCCGGCAGCGTTCTCCTTGATGCCGGAGCTGATGGTGTAAACTTCTTCCACCGGCGAGACAAATATCT
Source organism: uncultured delta proteobacterium (assembly GCA_963705135.1). Taxonomy (GTDB): domain Bacteria; phylum Desulfobacterota; class Desulfobaccia; order Desulfobaccales; family Desulfobaccaceae; genus Desulfobacca. The sequence goes on along the minus strand of CAVPJB010000035.1, from coordinate 75,016 downwards.
TGCCGTCGCCGAAGGCGCCCTTTATCGCCGGTGCGGGCCGCCTTGAGCACGGTCTTGATGACAAAATCCTTGTCCTGATCCTTCACGACCGTCAGCAGCAGTTCCTTGGGGATTTCGTCATAGGTGATCTCACCGATCTTGATGCCCCGCTGCTTGCCCCGGCCCACCACCGCTCATTTTGGTCACTGCCGGGAAACCCGCTTCCATTAAGGCAGCCAGCACCGCTCCACTTTTTCCGGCCGCACCACTGATCTGATCATTATCATGGTATTTTCTCCAATGCGATAGTTCAATCTGGTTAGTTGCTTTCAATTCCGGCGCCGATCCGGCCGGCCTTATCATGAGCCGGGCACGGTCCTGGTTTTGCAGCACCAGCCCGGATGGACAGCGACGGTCCAGCCGGCCACCCACAGATAACACCATTATGGCGGCGAGATTATTCATGGTTTTCTCCTTCCGGTCAGCCCGCCCAACCCGTATTCGATGAGCAGCTTTTCCAGGTCATCGGTGGTCATGGGCTTGGGAATGACGTGCATTTCGTTGGCTTCGATCTTCCTGGCCAAAGTCCGGTATTCATCGGCCTGGGAATGCGCCGGATCGTATTCGATGACCGTCTTGCGGTTGATCTCGGCCCTCTGCACCATGTTGTCCCGGGGCACGAAGTGGATCATCTGGGTGCCCAGCTTGACGGCCAGGGCCTCGATCATCTCTTTTTCGTCATCCACGTTGCGGCTGTTGCAGATGAGGCCGCCCAGGCGCACGCCGCCGGCTTCGGCGAACTTGACGATGCCTTTGCAGATGTTGTTGGCCGCGTACATGGCCATCATCTCGCCGGAGACCACGATGTAGATCTCCTTGGCCTTGCCTTCCCGGATGGGCATGGCGAAACCGCCGCAGACCACGTCGCCTAAGACGTCGTAAAAGGCGTAATCCAACTTTTCGCTGTCGGCATAGGCGCCCAGCTGTTCCAAGAGATTGATGGAAGTAATGATGCCCCGGCCGGCGCAGCCCACGCCCGGCTCCGGCCCGCCCGGATTCCACACACACGGTTCCTGAAAAGCCGGTGCGGCGGATATCCTCCAGTTCCACGTCTTCACCCTCTTCCCGGAGGGTGTCCAAAACACTCTTCTGAGCCAAACCGCCCAAGAGGAGGCGGGTGGAGTCGGCTTTGGGGTCGCAGCCCACGACCATGACCTTGCGGCCCATTTCGGCCAGCCCGGCCACCGTGTTCTGTGTGGTGGTGGACTTGCCGATGCCGCCCTTGCCGTAAATTGCTATTTTGCGCATGAGGTTCTCCTTGACAAAAACTTTAATTAGATATTTTGCAAGAGGCGGGCCAAAAGTAGAATAAATTATATTGCTAAGTATTTTTAATAAGTTGAAAGGAATTACGATGTGACGGAAACGACCTATTTGGCTACAAAAATGTATTAAATATATACATAAATGAAATAATGAACGATATCCGACAGGGGGCGGAGGGCACTGGTCAGTTTCTGATTTCTGCGGTTAGAACTGGTGGCAACGGTAACGCTCAAGGGAGAATAACCTCAAGTCTCTGCTAACAGGAACGAGAAGAGGAGGCTGAAGGGGCCATCGTGCTGCATCCTCTGCCCCGGCATCCCTTGTTGGCCCTCAGGGGCAGGATGAAGAGTTCCGAGAAAGAGAAACTGACAGACGTGCTAATACAGGAACGTGCTGCCGATAGGGAGCGGGAATAGCGGTGAGGAGCAAGAAGTTCGTTCTCGACAGTTACGCCCTACTCGCCTTAGTGGAAGACGAGCCAGGGGCCCAGGTGGTGGCCGATATTATTGGAGATGAAACCGCTGAGCCATCTATGAGTGTAATAAGTCTGGGGGAAATTTGTTACATAATCTTGCGGCGGCAGGGTGAGGAGGCGGCGGCAGAAGTGGTGCAGGGCGTCAGAAACGAGGCGGGGCTGGCCATCGCCGAGGCTTCCTGGGCCAGGGTAAAAGACGCCGCCCGACTCAAAGCGGGAGGAGGACTGGCGTACGCGGATGCTTTTGTTTTGGGGTTAGCCCAGGAGCTTGGAGCCCTCTTAGTTACCGGTGACCGCGAGCTCCGGGTGGCGGCGGCCAGACTCGGCGTGGAACTCGTCTGGATGGGAAGTTAAACTGACTGAACCAGTAATCCGGATACACCCCTGTGAATGCGAGGTCATGCCTTCGCGGGAGAAGTGCAGTCACACGAGATTCCTATCCCCGGAAACTTTTGTAAAATTGTCCCCGGCACCTCCGAAGGGGGCACCGGGGAGGAGTCTAAGGTCGGGAGAGGATTAAAACCCGGCCAAAACCTGGTCGATTTCGGCGTCGCTGAAGTCGAAGTTTACCTGGTGGGGCTCAATCTTTTCCTGGAAGAAGTCCGGCAGTCGGTCGTGAGCCGAGGTGAAGCCGGCGTCCCGGTTGAAGCTGCGTTCATCTTTGAGGACCTGCTGACCCAGTTTAGTGACGTCGTCCGGGGTGAGGGACAGGCCGTAGCGGGCGTTGATCATATCCACGATGCAGGGGAGGGCCTCGGGGTCGTCCAGGATGGCGAAGGCGGTGAACAGGCATAAACCGGTGGCATCAATGGCGGCGGTGGCGATCTGGAGATTGCGGGACAGCTCGATCTGGCCGTCCTTGATCAAAGGGTCGTGGCCGCCGCCGCTTTTGGCAAATATTTACGGCCACGGTGTAGCCGGCGGTGTGGTCGGCGCCCATGGGGCTGGTGGCGTAGGTGAGGCCCATGCCTTTTTCGGCCCGGGGGTCGTAGGCCGGGAAGGCCTGGCGTTTGACCACCGGTATTCTGGAGACGCCCAGGGCCTGACCGGTAAAGGCGGCGCCGTTGCCTATTATCCGACCCCAGGGATCGTCGGTGTAGACTTTTTTCAGCAGGTCGATGGCGGCGGGCCCGTTCCCCCAGGGGATGACACCGCCTTCCATGCAGACCCCCAGGGTGACGCCGGTTTCGATGGTGTCCAGACCCAGGTCGTCGCAGAGGCGATCCATCCGGGCGATATCGTCCAGGTCCTTGATGGTGGTATGGGCGGCCAGGGCCCAGATGGTTTCATATTCGAAGCCGGAGGTGAGGTACTGGCCGTCCGGCCCGGGATACATCTGGGAGCACTGGATGACGCAGCCGGGATGGCAGCCTTCTTTAGTCTTGCCGCCCCGTTGTTTGATGAGTTCGGCCATGCGCTCGCCGCTGATATTTTCGGCGAATTCAAAGCGGCCGCGCCGGAAATTTTGGGTGGGCAGGGCCCCGGATTCATTGACGATGTTGATCAACACAGCGGTGCCATAGGCGGGCAAGGCTTGGCCGCTGATGGGGTTAGCAGTGAGCATTTTGGCCCATTTTTGGGAGGCCGCCTTGAACTTTTCGGCATCGGCCAGAGGCAGCTTTGGCTCGGTGCCCCGCTCATCTACGACGATGGCTTTGACGCCTTTGGAGCCCATTAAAGCCCCTAAGCCACCCCGGCCCGCCGCCCGGGCCGGCCGTCCGGCCGGGATCGGCAAATTGGATGCTGGCGCCGGTGAGTCGTTTTTCGCCGCCCGGGCCGATGACCATGACCCCGGTTTTTTCACCGAATCGCTCCCACAGGCGAGCCGTGGTGTCATAGGTTCCCAGTCCCACATAGTCTGCGGCCGGGAGAAACTCCACCTTGTCGGAGGAAATTTTGATGATAAAGAACTCCCCCGGCTCGGGCTGGCCTTCCACCACCACGGCCTTGATATCCAGGCGGGCCAGTTTTTGGGAGAGAATCCCCCCGGAATTGCTTTCTTTAATCCCGCCGGTGAGGGGTGACTTGCCGCCCACGGAGATGCGGCCGGAGTTAGCGGCGTTGGTGCCGGTGAGGAGGCCGGGGGCGACGACCAACTTATTTGCGGCTCCTAAAGGATGGCAGGTGGGGGGCACTTCGTCCCGGATAATCCTGGAGGTCAGGGCCCGGCCCCCCAGGGCCTGGTAAGCGGGGGGGACCTCCTGCCACAGGGAGGTTTTCGTGGTCATATTAAGGCGTAGTAGTTTGGGCATCGGGTTCTCCTTTTTGAGTGCTGCGGACTGAGGACTGAGTAAAAGATTTAAAGGCCAATATTTTCCACTCGCCCCGAGAGGGGAGCAGGTAAATAAAGGCCAAGGCTTTTAACAACAGGTATAATTCTGTAAATTACTTGGACGAGGATAAGTTGTCAATCAAGAAATAAACATGTCATTATTGATATATATTGGGTGGAGGTGAGGAGTGAAAATACTTTCTTAACAGGAGATAGGTCTTACAAGAGAAGTGGTTGAGGGAAGCGGTTATTTGGGGGCGAAGCTGGAGCTTCACTGACAATGGTGTTCCCAAGCTGGAGCTTGGGAACAAGAACAAGTTTCGTCTGATTGGACCAGGCTATGGTAGGGGTGGGTCTGAGACCCACCCCTACGCACACCGAAATTATTTTAGAAGTTCTTATTTATTATCCACGTGTTCCCGTAAAAAATCTTTGATGTACCAATCCACAATACCTTCGGAAAAGAGGACCATGTCGAGCTGTTTGGTATAAGTGGTCAATTTTCCCATGACCTTCAGGCGGTTAAGCATTTCGGCGGCGGGATACTTGGACAGTCTGGCTTCGATGATATCGCCTTTGCGGTGATGCTGCAGGTCAATGCGGTCAATAATCGCCTCGATGAGGCGGACCCGGCGCTCCCGCCGTTCCGGGGTGGAACCGCCCCCGTGAAAGTGAAAGGTGAGGTAGTTATCATTCACCTGGTCACTGACATAGGCCTCGACGTTGGAAAAATGGTAGCCCAGATGGATACTGAAATTCATGTAGTTCTCGGAAATCAAGGACATAACTCTCATCTCGATACGGATTTTCGCCCTGGGCCACCTGCTCGTCGGTCTTGACAAATACGGAACTGATACTTTGCACGTTATCCGGTTTGGCCTGGGCCCAACGCATGGCCGAGACCCCTTCCCAAAAAGCCTTGAAAGGAAGGGACCGGATCTGGTCGGGTTTGGCTTTTCGTCGCAACCCTGGTTTTAAACCGCCGCCCAGATCTACCATATTTACCTTGAAGGGCAGTTCGGATTCGAGAATCAGGGCGTCGCCGGCGGCGCCATGCTCCCGCATTTTGAACATTTCCTGCATGGAGTATTCATGGGCATAGCGGACGATATCATGAATGGTGCGGCAATACGCCGGGGCAAAGGTTTCGGCCTTGGGATCCAGGAGGTTGAGGGGGACGATCTTTTGCAGGACGGATTTTAAGGTCTTGAAGACCGGGGTGTCCGCCAGTTCGTCGACATCGGCCGACTTTCTCTTCCAAAAGCTCGGGAACGATCCCCTCATAGACATTTTTGTAATCGGCATCCACCGTCACTTCCTGGCCGGGGGTCAAAACCTGGGTGGCGATACCGGTATTCAGGATGGTGGGAACCTGAAATTCCCTGGCCAGGAGAGCCATATGGCCGGTGGGGCTGCCGGCATCGGTGACGATGGCGGCAGGTCAGATGCATGACCGTCACATAGTTGGGCGAGGTATGGCGGGAGACCAAGACGCCGCCGGCGGGAAAATCTTTTAGATCTTCATCCCGGCGCACCAAGACCACCGGTCCGGCGCCCACGCCCCGGAAGGCCACTGAACCCTTATCCAGGAGAATACGATGGCCGGTTGACGGTCCGGGGGCGAGCGGTGATAGGTTTTTTCGTGGGAATTTTCAGGAGGCGGGATTGCAGGATCCAGATCCGGTCCTGGTCGTCCAGGGCCCATTCGATATCCTGGGGTTTGCGAAAGTGATTCTCCAGGGTCTGGGCATAGTGCATCAGCTGGAGTGATCTGGTGCTCCTGCAAACAGGGCTGGGCTTGCATCTCCTCGGGCACCGGCAATTCTTCGACGCCGCCTTGGGGTCGGCACCGGAGCATGACCGGTTTGATGGGAATCTGCTGTTCCAACACCTGCCCCAAAGGCTCGCGGGCCACGACATACTGATCAGGTTCGATGGTGCCGGCCACGGCATATTTCCCCAAGCCCCAGACCGCATTAATCAAAGCGGTATTTCTCTGATCGCCTTCGGGATGGCGGCTGAAGAGCACCCCGCTGGCCCGGGCGGCGACCATGGGCATGACCACCACCCCCATGGCCATTTCTTCTTCTTTAAACCCCTTATTTTTATAATAATAGAGAGCCCGGGCGGTAAAAAGACTGGCAACGATTTTCTTATAACTTTCAACGAGATCTGTTGCCGGTACATTCAGATAGGTGGCATACTGCCCGGCAAAGGTAAAAGCTCAGATCTTCACCGATGGCGCTGGAGCGCACGGCCAGAAAGGGCCGATACTTCTCTAACGCGGCCAGGCGTTCGTAAGCTGCCTGCAGAGCAGTTTCGAGTTCCGGCGGCATCTGGGCGGTGATGGATCATTTCCTTTAATTCTTCACTCACCCGGCCCAGGCTATCCAGGTCATCCATGCGCCAGGAACCCAGCATTTCAGTGATGCGTTGGGTGAGATTGTTATAATCCAGAAAAATCTTATAGGCATAACTGGTAATGGCAAAACCGTTGGGCACCGGCACCTCGACCCGGGTGCGCATTTCGCCCAGATTGGCATTCTTGCCGCCCACCATTTCAACTTTGCCGGCGTCCAGGTCCTCAAAAAACATAACGGGCGGGGCCAGGGGAATTTCCCGGCGACTGGTCAAAACACTTCTCGATATCCTGACTGATTCTGCCGCAGGCCTCCACCAAATCCTGATAGCGATCACCCCCCAGGCCATTGAGAGCGGTTGCCAGGGCCAGGGTTTCCTGGACAAGTTTTTGCACCGTGGCCCGGATGTATTCGAAATCAAAGAGATAATCTCCGGAAAGCTTTTCTTCCATATCCGCCATGAGGGCCAGCACCTGGTTGTTGGCCTGGAGGAGTCGCTGAAAATGAGCATATCTCTCCTCTAAACCAGTTTTGCCCTGGTCCGCTGCTTGGGCTCCGGTAAGTCGTTGCCAGGTTTTACGGATATAATTCATGTTAAAAACGGTTTCCGGTTTTCAGTTTTCGGTTTCCAGTTATTTAAACGGTTGGCCATCGGGATCTGCCCCGGAAGGTGTGCCAGGCACGCCAATAATTTTGGCAAAAGAATATCGGGAGGTGAGCATTCCTATCAGGGTGTAGAATTTTTCGCGTGCCGTTTGAGTTCGCGATTTTCCCTGGTAAGCCGCTGCCAATCCAGGGCTCGCTCGATGGTTACCAATATCTGCTCTTTCCGGAAGGGCTTGGTGATGAAATCGTAGGCGCCCCGGCGGACGGCCTCCTCGGCCGACTCAATGGTGCCAAAGGCGGTGATCATAACCACCGGGATATCGGCGTCGAGACTTTTCACCGCGGCGATGACGTCCATGCCATCCATGACCGGCATCTTCAAGTCGGAAATTACCAGGTTAAAATTGCCTTTGGCAAGAATTTCACCCACTTCCAGGGGATTATTGGTCGTCACCACCTGATGGCTGGTTTTATCCGTGATGATCATATCCAGCATTTCCAGCATATCGGGTTCATCATCAACAATGAGAATTTTCCCGGGACTAGCCTTTTTCTGATTTCATTCCCCCCCCCAGTTGACTTGATGACCGGCAAGGAAACAGTGAAGGTGGAACCACTTTCTGCCTCGCCGAACTCTTCCTTGGACTTGCTGGCACAATAAATGGTGCCGCCAAATTTGGCAATAATGGCATAACTAACTGACAGACCTAAGCCCGTGCCTTCCCCAACCTTGCGGGTGGTAAAAAAAGGATCAAAGATTTTGGAGAGGTGCTCTCTCTTGATACCTTCCCCGGTGTCGGTGATCAGGACTTCCACCTTATCGCCCGTCTGGTTCAATCGGCTGGTAATACTTAATTTCCCCCCCTGGGGCATGGCCTTGACGGCATTGGTCACCAGATTCATAAACACCTGCTGCAACTGCCCGGCATCGCCCCGCACCCGGGGTAATTTATCCCCCAGGGAGAATTCATAGGCAACTTTTTTGGTGAGCAGGGTATTTTGCACCACTTCCAGGACCAATTCAATATTGCGATTCACATCGGTGTCGTATTGCACTCCTTCGGGCATGCGGGCAAAACTCATGAGATTTTCCACAATCCGCTTGCAGTTATTGCCCTGGCGTTCGATGGTTTTCAGAATCTTATATTCTTTGGAGTTTTCCTCGGTTTTTTCCAGGAGCATATCGGCATAGCCCAGAATGATGGCCATGGGATTATTGATTTCGTGGGCCACGCCGGCGGCCAGTTGTCCCAGGGAGGCCAGTTTTTCCGTATGGTAGAGCTGCTCCTCCATCCTTTTGCTGGCAGTCACATCATGGGCGATGATCAGAACGCTCTGGACCCGGTCTTCCTCATCGCGCACCGGGGTCAGATTAAAATTAAGGGTATACTCCTTGTTGCCGATCAGCACGTCCTGGGTGGTCCGGAAACCAGTTTTTTCCCGGAAGATCCTCTCAATCTGCCCTTGGAGAATCTCTCCGGCTTTACCGGGGAAAATAGCGCCAAGGGTTTTGCCCACCAGACCGTGCACCGTATACTCCAGGAATTGCGCCCCGTAGCGATTGACGGAGAGGATTTCGCCATGGGCATTCACGGTGAGAATGGAGTCCTCGGCTGATTCCACCAGAGATTTGTAGCGCTTTTCAGAGATGATCAATTCTTCATTGGATTTTTTTAAGGCCTCGGTTTTGCGCTGGACTTCTTTTTCCAGTGAAGAAGCCCAGCGGGATTCATAAAACATGCCGGCGCCGCCTGCCAGCATAATAAAGGAGATGACCAATCCCTGGAGGAGAAACTGGCGGATATAGACCGCATGAATGGCGCCCTCAACTTCCGTCCGGGGCGCCACCACGGCCACTGACCAGATCAACTTTTGGTTGTCCCCGGCAATGACGATGGGGGCATAGGCGATAAACTTTTCAACTTTTTCATGGAGACCCAGGTGCCAGCCACTCCAGTAATACGAGACCCCCTCCTGGCCGGTCAGCATTTTTTCCCTTTGAATCTTATTGATCTCGGCAAAAGAGACCCTCGGCTCCCTTCTGTTCCCGGACTTCGAAGGCATTTTTGCCGATAAAATCCTGCTCCGGATGGTAGAGAAAGGTCCCCTGGGCATCAATCACCCAGGCATACCCGGTCTGACCGGAGCGGATATCCTTGGCGTATTTTTTGGCCAGAAAGACCGGGTCCACCAGGAAATAGAGACAGCCGGAAAAATTGCCCATGGCCTTGGGGTGGCTTTCATCCACGGAGACCTGGTAGGTGGGAATGGCCACCAGGAGGTACGGCATTTGGGAATCGTCATGAAAATCCAAGGTAGTGCGTTTGATAAAAAACTGATTCTTATGGCCGGGATCCTGGGCCCATTGGAAAAACGGCACCTGGTCAATTTCGGCCCGGGTGATTCGCTGTTTTCCCTGGCTGTCCAGCCGGTAAATTTTACCCCCTGGCCCTCAGCCTCCACCAGACCGATTTCCACCACGCCGTAGAGCTTGACATTGTCCATGGTGATCTGCATGCGGTTGGGCCAGGATACCTCCAGATACTGAATGGCCGGGGAAAGATTCAGGGTATGCAATTCATTTTTAATAAAGGCGAATTTTTCCTCAATATCGGAGGCCACGGATTTAGCGATGATAAGCTGCTGCTGGTTGAATTGCTCACTGATCACCTCCCGCATCTTGTTGGAGGACATCAGGCCCAGAACAAAGGCGGTCGCCAGCACCACCAGAGTGATCAGGGCAATAATGAGATAGATTTTATTTGAGGTTAGACGCATCAGCAGGCGTTCCTTTAGCGAACTAGCGAATAGTATATGGTTAATTGCGAATAGCTGTGGTCTTTATCCTTGGAAGTCCGGGGTGTGGATCTGAACTTCGCCTGAGGCCATCTGATATTTGGCGGTGACGAGGCGGAGTCGACCTTCGGCCACTGCCTGGCTGATGATGTCGCTTTCCTGTAAAACCTGCCGGGCCAATTCTTCCAGATGCAGATCCGTCACCATTTCCACCATGTCCTCCGGGGCGGTGTTTAATTGTCTGGCCCGATCAATGGCCGGCTGAATCTTGCCCAGGAGGAGGCCGATATTACCATGGGCCTGACCTTCATGGGCAATAGCGGCGGTCACCGCGCCGCATTGCTCGTGTCCTAAAATCAGCAGCAGACGGCGCCTGCAGATGATCCACGGCGTATTCGATGCTGGCAATGGACGTGGCTTCCAAAACCTGGCCGGCGGTTCGAATCACGAAAGATTTCGCCCAGATTCTGGTCAAAGAGCGTTTCCGGGGAAACCCGTGAATCCGAACACCCCAGGATTATGGCCAGGGGTTTTTGGCCGGTCACCAATTTTTCCCGGCGCAGATCAAAAGCCCGGGGAGCGCGCTCGCCCTTGATAAATCTCTGATTGCCGGCCAGGAGATTTTCCAGGGCAACTTTGGCGGCGGCAGAGTATGCCTTTTCTTTTGCGAACCAATCTTAGTTCCTCCCTCTGAGTTGAGCTGCTGATTCAGGTGATCAAAACCAGGCCATGATCAGCGATCATCAAAGCAATATTGCCTTGTATAGCAGAACTATACCTAAAAGAAAATAGAATTAAACGACTCAAAATGATTATATCATTACCCCAGGCAGACATCCAAATCCCTCCTGTTGCCCCTACCATTTCTCAAGATCTATGCTAAAATAAAACATTTTCTTGAAGTTGGCAAGCAGTTTGCCACAGATTTTGGTAATATCAACTGGATGAGTGCACCTAAAAATATATAAATCTCCTGTAACCTAGCAATGTTGGTAGCCGCAAGCTTTAGCTTCGAGGCTAAAGCCTGCGACTACGTAGGAATAATTCATAACTAACCATGAACTGGCATTGTTGGGAGCAGATCAGAGAGAAAAAGGTTATAGCTGCGGGAAGCGGCGGCGCCATCGTCTTCCTGACGGCACTGCTGCTCTTGATCTATTTAGCCCAGCAGAGACTGGCCGGAGCCGAGGAGATTCCCGTTGAGGGAGTCTGGTTCGTCCTGCTCGCTCTCCACCCTGGTGATTCAGCCTGTTGATCCTGTTGGTACTGTTTACCTTATTCTGTCAAGAGATAACGCAACGAAAATCGGCGGAAGAACAATTAGCCGAATTTCCAGGAGCGGCTGCGCTCCCTGACCTCGCAGCTTTCCCTGGCGGAGGAGCGGGAACGGCGCCGCATCGCCGTCTACCTGCATGACAATATCAGTCAAAAGCTGGCCATTTCCTCCATTAAGCTGGGACAACTCAAGGATGCCGCCCTGGCCGCCAATAGCGAGGCCCTGGTGGCGGGCCTCAACGACATCCGCCTGTTGTTCAAACAGATCATCCAGGACACCAAGTCCCTCACCTTTAAGATCAGTTCGCCCATCCTGTATGAACTGGGTCTGGAGGCCGCCGTGGAGTGGCTCACGGAAGAACTGCAGAATCAGCACGGCATCCCCACCTATTTTGAGGACGACCATCAACCCAAGCCTCTGGATGAAGACCTGCGCGTGCTCCTCTTCCAGGCAGTGAGCGAACTTTTGATGAATGTGGTCAAACATGCCCGGGCCCGGCATGTCCAGGTCTCCCTGTGGCGGGATGAGGAGCAGCTCCACATCGGCATCTACGACGATGGGGTGGGCTTTAACGTCACGGAAATGAGTTCCCGCTGGGGCCGCAAGGATGGCGGCTTCGGCCTGTTCAGCATCCGGGAGCGCCTCAAGGCCTTTGGCGGTCTCTTAGATGTCAAATCAACCTGTTATGGCACCACAGTCACTCTGAGTGCCCCTTTGCAGAAACGGTAACCGCGCTATGTCTGTGAGAATTCTGGTCGCCGATGACCATAAAATCGTCCGGGAAGGCCTCATCGCCTTGTTGCAGAAACATCCCGACATGCAGGTGGTCGGGGAGGCCGAAGATGGGCGGCAGGCCGTGCGCCTTGCCGCCGAACTGCAGCCCGACGGTGGTCATTATTGACATCGGCATGCCCGACCTCAACGGCATCGAAGCCACCCGGCAGATCGTGGCTGAACTATCCCGGGGTCAAAGTCATCGCCCTGTCCATGCATTCCGACAAACGTTTTGTCAAAGGCATGTTGAAGGCCGGGGCTTCCGGCTATCTGCTGAAATACTGCGCCTCCGAAGAGTTAATCACCGCCATTCAGATGGTCATGGCCAACCGGGTCTATCTCAGCCACGATATTACCGGCATCGTGGTGGAGGACTATGTCCAGAAGTTGGCCGACACCGATGCTTCGGTATTTCAGGCCCTCACCCCCCGGGAACGGGAAGTGCTGCAATTATTGGCCGAAGGCCGGTCAACCCGCCAGATTGCCGATGCCCTGCATGTCAGTGTGAAGACCATTGAGGTGCACCGCAAACAGATGATGGATAAATTGAACCTCAACAGTTTCGCGGAACTGGTGAAATATGCCATCCGGGAGGGTTTGACCTCGATAGATAAATAAGATCCATCGGTACAGGCGAGGCCCGGTTTTCATTCTTATAATGCCTGATCCCAATCTCCAGCCTGAGAACACATGGCGAGGGCGCCTGTGTTCCCCTATAATACTACTCTCTCCTACCTTCCATTTGCGAAATAAAAAACTAGGGATTGCGAAGCCTAAAATTAGGGATTCGCTAATAGACCGGTTTTTTGATTTCCCTTATGATTATAGCAATTTTCGAGAAAGTTTTATTACGGTAGCAATGTAGGGGCGGTTTCACCAACCGTCCCTACGAAAAGCCTGATGACCGAAGGATGGCTGGTCATCATAGAGAGGGAAATCGGCCCCTCAATTACCTTCAACCACCCTAACAGGCGAGAGCAACGTGGCCATAAAAATTCTCCTTGCCGTGCAGCTTGAAAGTATGCGGCAAAGTTTGCGCTCGATAATGGCCAGCCAGGAAGGCCTGGCCATCGTCGGCGAAGCCACCGATGACTCAGCCATTATGACTCTTGGCCCGGGAATTGTCCCCCGATCTCATCCTTTTCGATATGGAGATGCCGGGTCTGTCCAACCTGGAGGTGATCCGGCGGCTCCACTCGGAACTCCCCGCGGTCAAGGTTTTAGCCCTGGCGATCCACTCGGATAAACGCTTTGTCCGGGAAACCTTGAAAGCCGGCGCGGCCGGTTATGTGTTGAAGTATTTGGCCCATGAGGAGTTGCTGGAGGCGATCAACCAGGTGATGGACCAGGGGAGCTATCTCAGCCCCGGCCTCGAGGGAACCGAGTCCAGCCAGGCAACGAAAGATTATCTTGCTAACGGAAAAATACACCCCCAAAAAAAGGAGGCCATTATGCCGTACAACAAAAAAGTAAAGGATTTCATGATCCCCCTGGAGGATTATCCTCACATTCCTTACTGGTTCACCCTGCGTCAGGCCATGGCCATCGTCCGGGAAGCGGCCATCAAGTTCGAGGGCAGCTTCGAGCCCCGGGCGGTGCTGGTGTTCGATGAAAAATATCAGCTCATGGGCATGCTCACCCTGCGGGACATCATCAAAGGGTTGGAGCCCAAGTTTGCCAAGGATGCCGGCATCGATTAAAGCCGACCCCAGCCTGGCGGTGCTCATGGGGGATATGTTCGGCCCGAACATGAAGGAACCGTCGCAAAAGCCGGTGAGTGAAGTCATGAGCCCCATCAGGGTGACCGTCAACGGCGACGACCCCATCACCAAGGCCCTGTTCCTGATGATCCAGGAGAACGTGGGCATGATGCCGGTGCTGCTGGACAAGAAAGTCGTGGGCATGGTTCGCATGAACGAGCTCTTCAAGGAGATTTCCGACTGTCGTCCTGGGCGATTAGATCTACCCGCCGAACTGTCGCGTAGATAAAGGAGTACAATTATGGCTGAAGAAATCAAAAAAATGCCCGCCGGCGCCGGCCTGCCGGAAATGCCCGAAGAGATCATCCTGGCGCCCCCAAAAAGGTCATTGACTGGAAGCGCATTTTTTTTATCCTCTTGGGCTTGGCTTTTTTTTTCTTTTTTATATCATGCCCGATTTGCCGGACGCCAAGGACCCGGCCGGCAAGCTCTTTCACGCTCTCCTGGGCAGGCAAGATGGCCATTGGGCCTCTTTCTCATGGCCGGGGTCTGGTGGATCTTTGAGGTCATGCCCATCGGCATCACCGCCATCGCCATCGGCCTGTTCCAGATCCTCTTTATGATCCGGACGGCCAATGACGCCCTGCGGGATTTCTTCGACCCCTCGGTCTGGTTCATCTTCGGCTCGGTGGTCATCGGCACGGCCTTCACCGCCTCCGGGCCTCACCAAGCGCATGGCCTACAAGATGCTCAATATCGTGGGCGAGAAAACCAATTTCATCCTCCTGGGCACCTTTCTGGTCATCGGCGGCATGACCCTGCTCATGGCCCATACCGCCGTGGCCGCGGCCATCTTTCCCGCTGCTGGTGGCCATCCACTCCCTGTACAGCGAATCCGACCAGCCCACCAGGTTCGGCAAGGGCCTGTTCATCGGCATGGCCTGGGCCGCGGGGGCGGGCTCGGTTATCACCTTCCTGGGCGCCGCCCGGGGCGTGGCCGCGGCCGGCATGTTCAAGACAGTTCACCGGCCAAGGATATCGGCTTCTTCGAGCTGATCTGGTACATGGCCCCCTTGGGGCTGCTCATGGTCTTCGCCATCTGGCTGATCATCATCACCTTCTTCAAACCGGAGCGGGCCGAGATCACGGGCCTGCGGGAAAAGGCCGCGGAGCTCACCAAAGAACTGGGCCCCATGAATCCGAAAGGAAAAGTTCGTCCTCGCCACCGTGGTGTCCATCATGGCCCTGTTCATGATGAAAGCCTTCTTCCCCATCCCGGCTCTTCAGGGACATGGACCGGGCCGGCATCATGCTGGTGGGCACCGTGGCCTTTTTCCTGAGCAGCACCCTGACCGTGGAAGACATGGAGACCATCCCCTGGAATATCATCCTGCTCTTCGGCGGGGCCATGTCCATCGGCTTCTGCCTCTAGAACACCAAGGCGGCGGAATGGATGGCCGTTCACTGGCTCACCTTGTTCCTGAACGCCCCCTGGCTGGTCTTTGTCCTGGGCATCGCCTTCTTTGTCCTGTGATGACCAACTTCATCATGAACGTGGCCGCCATCGCCATCTCCCTGCCGGTGTCCCTGGTCATCGCCCGGTATCTGGGCGTGGCGCCGCACGTCATCTTCTTCGCCTCGCTGGCCACGGCCGGTATGCCCTTCAACCTGCTCATCGGCGCCGCGCCCAATGCCATCGCCTATGAGTGCAAGCAGTTCACTGCCGGGGAGTTTTTCACCTACGGCTGGATTCCCAGCCTGGTGCTCATGGCGCTTCTGGCGGTGTTCTGCTACATTCATCTGGCCGCTCCAGGGCATGCCGGTGTTGTGCCTAAGTAAGTATCATCGTACGGGCGGAGTTACCCCGCCCATACCGAGACGATACGAACATCATTCAATCGACCAAGGACTACTGCACATGCTGAAAAAGATAAAATTCCCATCTAATTCTATGCTATCTCCTGGTATTTCTGGCGGGATTCCTGGCCGCCACCGCGGCTTGGCCGCCCCGGCGCCCCACCGGCGACCGCCTGAGCGTGGCGGGAGCTAGTGAAGAACCCCCATGGGCAAGGGCTCAAGGAAGTGGAAGTGGAGGTGCTGGTGAACGGCCAGCACGTCAAGCCGGCGGGCAAAGAGGCAGAGATCGTCACCGGCAAGCCCGGCAGCTTTGTGGCGGATTTCATCCTGCCGGCGGGGACCCTGCCGGCGGCCAAAGTGGAGGTCAAGGCCGCCAAGCCCTCCTGGGAGCCCTCCCGGCCACGCCGGTGAAGGTGGTGGAGGCCGGGGTCGATGCCGCAGGGCAACAAACTCTTCCAGGCCGCCAGAACTTCACCCTGAACCGCACCGATCACCCCGGGCTTCTGGATCGCCACCCTTATCCTGCTGCTGGTCTATGTGGTCATTTCGCTGGAATTGATGCACCGCACCCTGGTGGCCTTTCTGGGCGCGGCCCTGATCCTGTTCATCACCTATACCCTGGGACCTTTGACAAGTATTATTTTATCATCTCCTTTGACGACGCCATGGGGGCCATCGACCTGAACGTCATCTTCCTGCTCATGGGCATGATGATCTTCGTGGGGGTGATGAAAAAGACCGGGATGTTCCAGTTCCTGGCCTATAAGGCCTATGCCCTGGCCAAGGGCAATGTCTTTGTCCTGGCCTTCATCCTCCAGGTTATCACCGCGGTGGTCTCGGCCTTTCTGGACAACGTCACCACCATGCTGCTGGTGATCCCGGTGACCATCGAGATCGCGGTGACCCTGAAGATTAACCCCCTGATCCTTCTGATCCCCGAGGTCTTTGCCTCCAACGTCGGCGGCACCGCCACCCTGATCGGCGACCCGCCCAACATCCTCATCGGCTCCTATGCCGGCCTGACCTTCGGCCAGTTCGTGCATGAACCTGGCCCTGGTCTGCACCATTTGCCTGGTAGTCGCCGTCGTTTTACTTCCTCTGGTGGCACAAAAAAGACTATCTCAAGGCCGAAGTGAAGGATATACCCCGCACCATCGCTTATTTGAAAGAAGAATACAAAATCACCAATAAAAAACTGATGATTCAAGGTCTGATGCTGCTGGGCTTCACCATCCTGCTCTTCGCCCTCCACGGGTTCCTGCACATGCCGGTGTCCATGGCGGCCCTGATCGGCTCCCTGGTGCTGCTGGCCATCTCCGGGGTGGACATCGTGGAGATGCTGGAGCATGAAGTGGAGTGGCCCACCCTGGTCTTCTTCATCGGCCTGTTCATGGTCATCGCCGGGGCCGAAGAAACCGGCCTGATCCAGATGATCGCCAACTGGGTGAAAGACCTCTCCGGGGCAACCTCACCGCGGCCATCATCCTCGTCCTGTGGGTGAGCGCCATCGCCTCGGCCTTCATCGACAACATTCCCTTCACCGCCACCATGCTGCCCATCGTCGCCTTCCTGAACCAGACCATTCCCGGGGCGGAGACCGGCGTGCTCTGGTGGTCCCTGGCCCTGGGGGCCTGTCTGGGCGGGAACGGCACCATGATCGGGGCCTCGGCCAACGTGGTCACCGTGGGCCTGGCGGAAAAGGCCGGCTACCATATCTCCTTCATTAGGCTTACATGAAGGCCTGCTGGTGGCCCATGATGATCACCGTTACCATTGCCATGGTCTATCTGCTTGATCGCTTATTGATGCCTCGATTTTTGTGGTTTTTGACCAAAGAACCTGATAAAAAAGGAAAATGCTAAAAAGTCCTCAGAAGAAAGGATAAGCAGGCCAGGGGAAGCCTGGCCAAGCAGCGAAACATAATCCGGCCAGATATAATAAGGCCTGTCGGGTGGAGTCTGTCAACCCGGCAGGCCTTTGTCTTTTTGTCGGCAGAAACGGGTAAATGTGGGAATATGGAGGAATAACCATGTGTTGGCCAAGAAACCTGGCGGTTAGAGTTCTGATAACAGTTTTCCTGGGGCTTTGCAGTTCTCCCTTGCAGGTGTCGGCGGCCCCGCCGGAGGCGGGCGACAGGCTGACGCGTGTCCGGATGTCATTGCGGACTGCCCAGGGCAAGGGGGTTAAGGAGGTGGAAATTGAACTGCTGGTGAATGGCCAGCACGTCAACCCCGCCAGGGCCGGGATGAGCGTATCGAAACCGGCAGTAAGGGGGCTTTGTGGCGGGCGTTATCGGCTGCCCCAGGGGACCCTGCCGGAGGCCGCGGTGAAAATCCGGGCGCTGCGAGCCGAGCTGGCAGACTCAGGAGTCGGAGGTCCTTCAAGATTGCTGGGGGCAGGGACTGATACGGCCGGCAACCGGCTCTTCCAGGTCCAGGCCGACCTCACCTTGAAACGCCAGATCACCCCGGCCTTTTGGATCGCCAGCCTTGTGCTCCTGCTGGTCTACATGATCATCGCCTCCGAATTGATGCACCGCACCCTGGCGGCCCTGTTGGGCGCCGCCCTCATCCTGTTCATCACCTATACCGCCGGGACCTTTGACAAGTCTTTCTTCATCCTCTCCTTTGAAGACGCCATGGGGGCCATGGACCTGAACGTCATCTTCCTGCTGCATGGGCATGATGATCTTCGTGGGGGTCATGAAAAAGACCGGCATGTTCCAGTTGCTGGCTTACAAGTCCTATGCCCTGGCCCGGGGCAACGTCTTTGTCCTGTCCTTCATCCTGCAATTCCTCACCGCCATTATCTCGGCCTTCCTGGACAACGTCACCACCATGCTGCTGGTGATCCCGGTGACCATCGAGATCGCCGTGACCCTGAAGATCCACCCTTGACCTTTCTGATCCCCCAGACCTTTGCCAGCAACGTCGGCGGCACCGCCACCCTCATCGGCGACCCGCCCAACATCCTCATCGGCTCCTACGCCAGCCTGACCTTCGGCCAGTTCGTCACCAACCTGCCGCTCATCTGCTTCCTCTGTCAGATCGTCTCCTGTTTTTATTTCCTGTGGTGGCACAAAAAGGAGTATCTGAAGGCCGGACGTCAAGGACGTGGAGCGCACCATCGAGTACTCTGAAAGAAGAATACAAAATCACCGACAAAAAGCTGATGGTCAGGGTTTGGGGCTTCTGGGCTTCATCATCCTCCTCTTCATCGTGCATGGGTTCCTGCACATGCAGGTGTCGGTGGCCGCCCTGATCGGCTCCATGCTGCTGCTGGCCATCTCCAAGGTGGACATTGTGGAGATGCTGGAGAAAGAAGTGGAGTGGCCCACCCTGATGTTCTTCGTGGGCCTCTTCATGGTTATCGCCGGGGCCGAAGCCACCGGCCTCATCCAGATATCGCCAACACCGTGCTGAGCGTCTCCCGGGGCAACCTGACGGTGGCCATCATCATGATCCTCTGGGTCAGCGCCATTGCTTCGGCCTTCATCGACAACATTCCCTTCACCGCCACCATGCTCCCCGTCGTGCTGTTCCTGAGCGACAGCTTCGGCCTGCCCGGAGACAACGTCCTGTGGTGGAGCCTGGCCCTGGGGGCCTGTCTGGGCGGCAACGGCACCATGATCGGGGCCAGCGCCAACGTGGTCACCGTGGGCATGGCGGAAAAGGCCGGCTACCACATCTCCTTTGTGGAATACATGAAGATGTGCTGGTGGCCCATGATCATCATCGTCAGTATGTGTATGGTCTATCTGCTGATTGCCTATTAATGAGACGTTGGCCCCTGGCCATGGGAACCGCTAAAATAATCCCCCTTCCGGGAAGAGGGAATAAAATAAAAACCAGGAAATAGTCTAACATCTCCATGCCCTGTGAAGAAAATGCAAAAGCCTGTCAGGTTGAGGTCCTGACCGGACAAGGCCTCGGTTTCCATAGTTCTGTGATGTCACTCATTAATACTCTCCCTTCTTCCCTCTCTCCACTGAAAACTGAAAACGGAAAACTGAAAACTGTTTCCAGGTCTTGCCAAACGCTTTGAATCATAATACTATGATAGATCAATTATTTTAGTTTCGCGCCTTTTGCGTCCAACCCACGGCCAGGAGTTCGGATCATGGCTTATACGATTAGTAATTATCGATGATGAAACAGATCTATTGGATCTGTTGAAATTAATTCTGACGGAAAAAACCGACTATAACATTTTGACTACCACCGACCCCAAGCAGGCCCTGGATTGGTGCCGGGAATACCACGCCGATGTTCTGATCAGTGATTTGCGGATGCCGCAACTGGAGGGCATTGAGCTCCTCAAACTCCTCAAACTGCAGGATAAGACCATTCCCTTTCATTATTATGACCGCCTACGGCACCATTGAATCCGCGGTAGAGGCCATGCGTCAGGGAGCTTTCGACTATATTACCAAGCCTTTTCGTAAAGAGCAGATCCTGATGACCATCAACAAGGCTCTGGATAAACGCCAGGAAATGTATAGGCCGGGCATTTAGATCACGGCTCACGGCTGAGCAAGGGAAAACTTTGGGTATTTTTAATTGGTTCAAAGGTAAAAGCAGGTCGGCCCCGGAAAAGGGCATGGAGGCTTTTAAAAAGAAGTACGAAAGTTTTAAAAAATTGTTGGACGCCAACAATGATACCCTGGAACTCATGGCCCGGTCTGGAGTCGAGTGGCCGAAGGCGATTTCATCTTTGATATGCAGTTCATCCGCTCCCGGAGCACTGCCATCCTGAACAAAGTCGGCATTATTGTTGAAGAGCTCAATATCCTGGGGGACAACCGCTACGAGGCCATCAATGGGATTTATGAAGGCCTGCAAGCCAAGATCTCTCATGAAATTGCCGCGGCCATCCCCGCCGACATCGTCCCTCTGGTGCTTCCCCTGTCTCAAATAGACCGCCGCTACCTGCATCAGGTGGGCGGCAAAAATGCCAACCTGGGGGAAATGAAAAACCGGTCTGGGTCTGCCCGACTCCCCGAAGGTTTTGTCATCACCAACGAAGCTTACCGGTTGGTGATGGCAGAAAATCTGTTGACTGGACCGGATCCACACCTTCTTGCAAAACCTTAATCCGGACAACTTTGATGCCTTGGCAGCCCAGAGCGAAGAGATCAAGGCAGCAATCCGTCGGGCCGAAATTCCGGCCAAGTTGCGGGAAGAAGTTGCCTGGCATTATCAAAAATTGGCCGATAGCTTAGGATATCAGCCGCCTCTGGCTCTAAGAAGCAGTGGCATTTACGAAGATCAGGAATTTTCCTTTGCCGGCCAATTTCTCACCAAATTAAATGTGCCCTTCTCGGAATTTTTCCCGGCCTATCTGGAAGTCCTGGCCAGTCAGTTCAACCGCCGGGCCCTGGTCTATCTTGTGCCAGAAAAAGCTGGTCGCATCGGGAACAGGCCATGAGCGTCGGCTGCCTGGCCATGGTGCCGGCAGTGGCCAGCGGCGTCCTTTTTACCGTGGACCCCATGGGTCGCCAGAAATGATGTCATGCTGCTGGATGCCTCCTGGGGATTGGGTCCGGCAGTGGTGGACGGCACGGTCACTCCGGACCAGTTCGTTCTGGCCAAAAAGCCGGAAATCTCAAATTATTGGAGCAACGCCTCAGCGATAAAACGGTATTGTTGGAGGGGGCGGCGGACCTCTCCGGGGTTGACCACGGTGCCCTGTGACCGGGGACAAAAGAACCCAGCCGGCTTTGACCCAGGAACAACTTCTGACGCTGGGGGGCTACGGGGTGCAGTTAGAAGATTATTTCGGAGATCCCCAGGACATCGAGTTTGCCATCGACCCCAAGGGGAAGGTAGCTGCTGATGCAGGCCCGTCCTTTGACGGTCGATGGCGCCACACCAGGAAGAAATGCCACCGCAGCCTTCGGAGGAACGGCAGGGAGTTCTCATTGATCATGGCACCGTTGCCTGTTTCGGGGTGGCCATCGGACCGGTTTTATCATCCGCAAGGACGAAGACCTGGCCAATTTCCCGGAGGGTTCCATCCTGGTGGCCCGGCATACCAGCGCCCGGTATGGTATGGTGCTGCACAAAGCCCAGGGGATGGTCATTGACATCGGCAGCGCCACGTCGCATCTGGCCATTTTAGCCCGGGAATTCAAAGTGCCGGCCTTGGTGGATACCGGCATTGCCACCGAAATTTTGCAGCCCGGCCAGGTCATTACCGTGGACGCCACCCACATGCGGGTCTACGAGGGTGAAGTGCCGGACCTGCTGACCAAAACCCGCCAAAAAGCAAGCCTCTCACCATCATCGATACGCCCATTTACGCCAAATTGCGCCGGGTGCTGCGTTGGATTACGCCACTTAATCTGGTGGACCCCAAGTTAAGTGATTTGACCCCGGATAACTGTAAAACCCTGCATGATATCACCCGCTTTGCCCACCAGTTGGGCATCAAGGAAATGTTTGATCTGGCGGAGAAAGCCAGCCAGCATGATATCCACTCCGTCAGACTGAAAACCCACATTCCCTTCAATCTGCACATCATCGATTTGGGCGGCGGCATCGAAGCCAACCGGCGGGCCAAGTTTGTCCCCCCGGAGGCCATCACTTCCATCCCCATGCTGGCCATGTGGCGGGGCATCAGTCATCCGGATATCTCCTGGGCCGGTCCCATTCCCATTGATATGAAGGGCTTATACTCCGTGGTCTCCCGGTCGCTGACCGCGACTGCGGACCATTCCGACTTCTGGTCCCGCACCTTTGCCATTATCTCCCACAACTATCTGAATTACAGTTCCCGTCTGGGCTACCACTTTGCCACCATCGATGCCTATGTTGGCGACACCCGGAACGACAATTACATTACCTTCCGCTTTAAAGGCGGCGCCGCCGATGAGGTGCGCCGGGGCCGGCGGGTACGGTTCTTGGGGCTTGTCCTGGAAAAATGGATTTTGAAGTGGAAGTGACCGGGGATTGGTGGTGGGGCGGTTGTGGAAATACCCCCGGGAATTGCTGGAGGAAAAACTGGACCTCCTGGGCCGCCTCATGGGCGCGCCCGACAGCGGGACATGCTCATGGCCGATGACGCCATCGTGGACTGGTATGCCGAGGCTTTTCTGGCCGGCAATTACAAATTTGAAGGCGAACCCACCTATTCTTTAGAAGCCCAGGGCACAACCGTTATAGCCTACCTTGGCGCACCAATAGTTATCTGGTGGGGCAGGCCTCAGCACCCGCACCTAAAAATTGATCGCTAATCTTTTACTCGTACTGCAATTTCCCTGCTCTCTGCTCCTTATCCCTCGTTCCTGTTTTTCTGGAATCTGTCATCCATCATCTGCCCTCTGGTCCATTGTTTACAAACAAATTGCCGCGGATTAATTTATTTCATCAGATTTCCGAAAAGTCATTATAGGATACTGGATTATCCTCAAGGCACAGGTACGTTTGGGAATGGGAAATACTGGCGGGTTCGGTGAAAAAGAACTGGGACTGAGGTTCTATGCCATCCTCTTGATCGGCGGCTGGACTGCCGTGGTGCTGTTTTCCATATTATGGAGAATCAATCAAGAATCTATCGCCAAGGTTCATCTGGCCCGGGAAATAGCCCGGTCTCATCTGGAAAAAGATTTAATTCTTGCGGGAGTGGAATATCAACCACGGTTTCGTCTATGCCCCAGTAACGCCCGGTCACCAGCCCAATCCCCACCTGAATCTTGCCGGAACGAGAAATCATTACACCCTCAGGCAAGACCTTAACCGCCATTAATTCTTCTGCGATGATTCGGCAGATCTACGAACTGGCGGCAGAAAAAATTATCCTATCGCGGTCATCTCACCAGTTTAAAACCCTTGCGGCCGGAAAATGCCCCTGATCCCTGGGAGCAGCAGGCCCTCAAGCAATTGGGACAGCGGTGACCAAGAGATTAGTGAAATAGTCAATAAAAATGGCGAATTATATTTTCGCTTGATGCGACCTTTAAAGGCAACAGAAAGATGCCTGGGACTGCCATTCTCAGACGATTATACTCCAGGCGAGGTGGCCGGCGGCATCAGTGTCACCTTGCCCATGGCATCTGTAGTGGGGGCGTGGCAAAGGACCAAGTGGGCTGTCATCATGGCCCATGGCTTTCTCTGGCTGGTAGGTTTACTGGGTCTGGGTTTTGGGGCCAGACAACTGCAAAAAAAAATTCAAGGCAAGCAAGAGATTGAAACGGCCTTGCGTCAGAGCGAAGGGAAATTCCGGTTATTGGTTAAAAATATTCCAGCTTTGGTATATCGCGGCTATGCAGACGGCCGGGTGGATTTCGTCGATGACAAAGTGGAAAAACTGACGGGTTACTCCCAGGAGCAGTTTTCCACCGGCCATATCAAGTGGCCTGATATCATCCTGCCGGAAGACCGGGCAGGCAAGCAAAAAAATTTTTCTGCAGGCATTAAAAACCGATGGTGCCTACCGCCGGGAATACCGGATCAGGAGAAAAGATGGCGAAATCATCTGGGTTGCCGAAAGAAGTCAGATTGTCTTGTGATGCCCAAAGGTGAGATCGAATTTGTCAGCGGCGTGGTTTTTGATATCTCCCTCCAAAAAGAGATGGAGCATTCCCTCAAAGAAAGCGAGCGATTCTGGAGAACCCTGCTGGAAGCGGTGGGCGTGGGTCTGATGGTCATAGATAAAGTAAACGGCGGATTACCGAGGTCAATCCCCAGGCTGTGGCCATGCTCGGGATACGGCCGGGAACAGATTATCGGCCAGGACCGTCAGCGATTTTTTCATTTGTCCCCAACAAGCAGGAAATATCCCAAAAAGAAAGGGGGACATAGAAAACCGTTCCGAATGCCAACTGATTAAGGCCGACGGCGCTTTATGCCCATCTGGAAAACGGTGGCCCCTATTCAAATAGGGGAAATGCAATATGTGTTAATAGAGCTTTGTCGATCTTACCGACCAACGGCAGGCGGAAATGGCCCTAACCCGGGCCAATGAAGACCTCCAGGCCATATTGCCAGGATCGGCCAGACCAATAAAGAAATCAAATTCATAGGCAAAATGGTTGAATTGTTGCAAATTTGCCAGACTCCGGATGAGGCTTTTCCCATTGTCGGGCAGTTTGCTCAGGAGTTGTTTCCAGGTATTTCCGGGGCACTCTATGTCTTGAATGCTTCCAATAATCTCTTGACTCCTGCCAGCCGGTGGGGGAAAACCTTGGCCGGGGAGCCGCTTTTTAGCCCGGCTGACTGCTGGGCCTTACGCCAGGGAAGGCCATATCTCTGCGACACGGCCCAAATGGCGGGCATCAATCCCGAGGTGCCATCACCTTGCCGCCGGGGTCAAAGACAGTCATCTGTGTGTGCCGCTCGCGGCCCAGGGGGAGACCATGGGCCTGCTTTACCTGGAAAAATCGCCGCCCGAGGAGGGAGCGGCAGAGGGAGGCAAGGCAAGGGCTGAAACAGGTTTAAGCGAACCACAACAAAAGCTGGCAAGCCATTGGCGGAACACATTTCGTTGTCCCTGGCGAATCTAAAGCTCCGGGAAAGTCTGCGGCATCAGGCCATCCGAGATTCCCTCACCGGACTGTTTAACCGCGGTATTTGCAGGAAACCCTGGACGCGGGAGATCCACCGGGTCCAGCGAAAGGACTCCTACCTGGGAGTGATCATGCTGGACGTGGATCATTTCAAACGTTTTAATGATACATATGGACATGAGGCCGGGGATAGGCTGTTGGCAGTTTTAGGGCGATACTTGCAAAGTTCTATCCGGGCGGAGGATATTGCCTGCCGTTATGGGGGAGAAGAGTTTACCCTGATACTGCCGGAAATAAGCCCAGAGGCTCTTTTGGCGCGAGCTGAAATAATTAGGGAAGGGGTCAAGGATTTGGAGGTTCTCTATCAAGGCAGGATGATAGGGGGAGTCACCATCTCTTTAGGCCTGTCATATTTCCCGGAGCATGGGGTAGAAGGCGAAACCCTCTTACAGGCGGCGGACGCGGCGCTCTATCAGGCGAAAAACCGCGGCAGGAACCGGGTTGTCATGTCGGGTTGCCGACTGGATGGGAGAGCCGCTGGAATTCAGGCGGCCTGAGCGGCGAGTTTCTCATCCCGGCATCAACGATCACTCGATAAAGAGACCGAAAGACTCCGTTTTTTGGTTTTTTTCCGGCCGGCCACAGTCAGGTCTTTGTCCGGCCCAGGTTTGGCGGGGGAGGAATAGGATGGTGACTTTTGGGGCCGTTTTTTGACGACGCCCTCGGCGGATTCTTTGGGAGTCCGCTTCTTGGTTTTTTTCCGGCTGGACACCGTCTTGCCATCGTCCAACCCAGGTGAGGTGTGGGAAGAATAAGATGATGATTTCTTGGGCCGTTTTTTGACCACGTCCTGGTCGGATTCTTTGGGGTTCCGTTTTTTGGTTTTTTTCCGGTACCTCCTTATCTTTTTTGGGGGCCGGGGCGGCAGTGTCAGGCTCAGAAGGCGAAGGTTTTGCCGTCGCAAGGCTCTGGCCGCCCTTATCCAGAACGATGATGCGCCGCTCCGCATTCACCCGAAAGCGGAGGTCTTTAACTGCGACCCCGGGCGTCAAGTCCACGGTGTGGGATTGGGGGCTCTCTACGGTGGCGTGTTCCGGCAGAGACTCGGGATGGAGGCTGATCTCATAGGTGCCCGGCACCATGCCGGTGAAGCCAAAAGACCCCTCACTGTCGGTGTAGGTGTTGTGATTTCCCGGTTGGGCCACGACCAGGACGTCGCTTAGACCCTGGCTACCACCCTTGCTGTTGCTGAAGGTGACGGCCAGGACCCGGCCTTTGATACTGACCCCTCGGACAAAGGGAAAATCCACCCGGGCTTGGGCCCGGCGCTGAATCTGCAGAGTTGAAGTTTCGTCGCCTAAAAAGGTATAGGCCGCAGGGATGCGCCTGGTTTCCAGGATGACCGTGGTGGTCCCGGCCGCGACCGCGGGAAATTTGTAATAGCCGTTCTCGTCCGTGGTTATCGTCGTGCCATCCGCCAGTTTGACCTTGACGCCCGCCACTCCCTGTTCCCCCGGTTCCCGGATTTTATTGTAATTTTCATCATTAAAGACATAGCCCTCGATACTGCCGGAGCCCAGCCACTCCTGGCCTGGTTTGACCCCCGCCACCTGGGATTTCTTGCCCCAGTTAAAGGCCTTGGTGAGTTGCAGACTCACCTGGTTGGAAACAAAGGTGTTGGCAAAATCCCCGGGCCCCTGGGTCCCCTGCTCGATGCGGCCATAGGCCTGGAGATGAAATTCCCGGGGCATCCGGTAGTTGATGCCGAACTGCCCCCCCACCTTACTGCTGTTGGGTCGGTAGCTTACCTCACCGAAGAGGTAGAGTTTGTCGCTGAGATAGTAGTTGCCCCCCACCCTGGAATAGAAGCCGTTGTAACCGAGACCGGTATAGGCCGGCTTGTAATAGTCATATTCTCCCTCGACGTACCAGCTAAACTTCTGATGATAGCCCCGGACCCCGGCAACGGGACTCTGCTGCCGGTAGCTGTTGGCAGCATCAAGCTGGTTGTTGAATTCAAAACTCTGATAGCGGGCATAGGGTTCCAGCCACTGCCAGCGTTTACTGATGTCCACGTATAAACCGGTATTCTGACCCCTGACCTGAGAAAAAAAATCTCCCCGGGTGCCGACGTTGCTCTGGTAGTACATCCCGTAGAGCATGGGCCAGGGGGGCAGGTAGAAACGCGCCCCGGCGGACCGGAATTCCGTTTCACTGACGACGCTCGTGGCCTGGGGGACCAGGTTGTTCAGGGCGGAGTTGTAGCTGCCGAAGACCGACAGCCAGGACCAGGGGCTGGCATTGCCGGCCAGGAAATAGCCCTTATTGTTGGGGTCCGGGAAAAACAGGTTATTGATCAGGTGGAAGTTGGGGCCGATATAGTGGTAGTTGCCTTCCAGGCGCAGGCGGTCGTTCTGCCAGATGGCCCCACCCCGGCCGGCCAGGTCGTTCACCTTTTGATAATCGGGCTGGACGTTGAAACTCTGCATCAATTCGCCGGCCAGATACAAATCCTTCCAGGTGCGCAGGGTGCTCCCCACCCGGTACACCGAATTCCGGCGGGTGGCCAGCTGGCCATCAATGCCCTGCTCATTAAAGGTCTGATAAAAAGCGGTTTCCAGGGACCAGCGGTCCCAGGGCTGGCAGCGCAGCACCCCGCCGTAGAGTTGCTCCCCCATGGAGCGGAAGGTCTCGGAGTAATAGCCCCAGGACCGGGTCACCGTCCCGCCCAGCAGTTCCATTTCATAGGCGGGATGGACATACCTGGTACTGAACCCACGAAAATATTGTGGGGGATAGAAAGTGTTGCTGAAAAAGATGGGGAACCGGGTGATGCTGGTGTATTGATCGCCGGCCCAAAAATCGGCCAGACCCCGGCCGAGCTGGTGGTTTCTCAGGGCTGCCCAGGTGTTATATTGTTGGGTGGTATACGTATCCCGAACCCAGCCGTATCCTAACCGACCCTCCAGGAGCCCATAATTGGTGAGATTTTGATAAAAGTCAATAAAAGGAAAAAGTTCAGAGATAGTAAAGGAAGTGCCGAAGTTCTGGAACCGGGAATAATAAGCGGAGATTCCGGGTTTAAAGCCGCCTTGATCCAGGGCCGGGAGGGAACCGGGGTGGAAAACCACCAACAAACCGACCAGGAGCCGGACAAGCCCCCGCCCCGGCCGCCAAAGCCGGCCAAAACTTAACCAATACCCGGGCCGGCGGGCTGAATGTCTGAGACTGCAACTGGCCTTGGAGCGGTGCAAACTTCCCTCCCTGGAGCACCTGTACCGCTGGGGCTAAAAACATTAGTTAAAAAATCAATCGTTTATGTCCATAAAATTAAAGATTTCCGGCTTGCGGCCGATAGAAACAATAAGAGCAAAATAATTTCAACAGACTCTCCTTAAATAAAAAAAACCAAGCGGCGAAGTGCGTCTACACGGCGCGGCAAAAAATTACCTTGTGCCCAAGGTGTATTTGGGCACCTGTAGTTCAACGCCAGGTTTGCCTGGCCGCCTCTACTTCCCCCCCACCGTAAACGACTGCTGGCGGGCCAGCAGGTCCCGCTGGCCGGCATCCACTAACGCTTTGGCCAGATACTGGCCGGACGGCAGCTTCAAATCCTCGGAGAATTCCAGATCCCGGGTGGCACCCGGCAGCACCGGTGAGTCCGGGATGTCCAGCTTGGCCACCTCCTGCCCCTGGCCGTTAGTGATGGTGATGTTGCTCTTTTTGGGCCGGAAGTGAGACGTGCCGGAGTTGCCCAGGGTAAGGACGAACTTCACCTGCTTCTTTTCGGGCAGCACCTGAAAATCGGTAAATTTGGCCCGGATATCGGGTTGGCCCACGGTTTCGTAGATCATCACCCCGAAGCGGCCGTGTACCGCCATCTTTTTGGGGGTGGGAGCGCCTGACTGGGCCGGCATGCCCTCCACCAGGATGGCCCCGCGATAGCCGCCGTTTCTGACCCCGGCCGGAATGGTCAGGGTGTAACGTACCTCCTTGGTCTGGCCCGGTTCCACCCGGAAGTCCGTGGGGTTAATTTCCAGCCAGGAGGACAGGGAGCCGGGAATCGACCCGGCCCGGGCAAAACTGACTTGGCCCTTGCGGTCCATCTGCCAGTCCTGGAGAAAAACCTTGACCCGGGTCGGCTGGGCCCCGGCATTGCGTACCCGAGATAATATTAGTCTCGGAGACGCCGGCCTCGATCTGGTGTTCCGCCCGGATGGGACTCACCTCCAGGCTCATCTGGGCCAGGGCCGGGGGTGCCTGCCAGGCAATGCCAGCCATCAGCGAAAAAAAGCCTGCAACAAACGTTTTTTTCATGGCGAACTCAAAGAAAAAAGGAGTTTTTGATTATAGTTGCCGGCGCCCGCTTCTTGGGACGGCCGCACCACGAACTGCAGCACTCCGGTCTTGGGGCCGGCGCCCCGGCCGCAGAGCTGGGGGCTGCCGGAACTCAGGACCCCGTCCAGAAACACGGCCCCGGGTCTGCCCCGCCAGGTAATCAGTCCGGCTGAAAGCTGGTTCCCTTCTGCCGATATAATGGGCCCGAGAGACATGACCGTCAGCCGCCAGGTCTGCTGGGGCGGGGCCAGGATCTGGACCTGCAGTTCCGCCACGGCCGGGGCCCCGCCACTCGGGGTGGAGGCCAGGCGGAAGACCAGGTTGGGCGGGCTGACCACGAGCTTCACCCCCGGCGGCCCCGCGGCCGCCAGAGGTGGGTGCATCAGGCTGACAACGATACAAAGTAAGCTCAGCCAAACCCGCATAAAAACCTTTCTTCGTTCCTATCCGGCCTAAGGTTTCAGGGAGCCGTCAGGAGGTAGGTAGCCGTGGCCGTATAGTTGCCTACCTGGTAGGCCCAGCTGTTGACCAGAAAATAGGAAAACGTTCCCGAACGGTTGCCGGAGCCGGTCCAGGAACCACAGGTCTGAGGAGTGGTGGAATTCATGGTGCCCGCGGAAAAACCCCCGCCGGTGGCCGTCCAGGTGACGTTGCTGATGGCGATGGTGTCGGTTCCTGAGGTCAGGGGACCACTGGCCTGAACCGTCAGCGTGGGATTACTGGCGGTGCCGGTTCGCACCTTGGCCGTTACCGACACGGCGTTTTCCGTAGCCGGAATAGGATTAACGGTATCAGGGTCAGAATCAGGAAAATTGATGGCAGCTGAGCCTAATGTCAGGGTGGCCCTGGCAGCCACGGCAGCGTTGATGGTCAGGTTTTTCGTATCCGTGGCGGCCCAGGCGGCCCCGCCCAGCAGCAAAGTGCAGATTATGGTAAAGATGATAACATTCCGTATTTTCATAACTCGGTCTCCTTACTGAGTTTTTATGATGGTGGATTACAAAAATGACGTTATTGCCACAAAATTTTATTCCCTGTTTTGCTACCGCACTACGAACGTTTCCCCTCCTCACCTCCTTTTCTTCATTCAGTGCCTGCTGCTCCCCCAAGCAGGCAGGCACCGTTTTTAGCTCGCCGCAGTCACTGCGGCCCGGGCTCCTCACGGCGCGGTCAAGGTATAGGTCACCGAGGCCGTGTAGTTCCCAGTGGCATAGTTCCAGTCGTTCTGGAGAAAATACGAAAACCTGCCGTTAAAATTTCTTGTTCCGTTCGTGTTAGGCCAACTGCCGGCCAACACCGGAGTTGTATTCATGGTACCGGGTACATAGCCGGTACCGGTGGCCGTCCAGCTTACCCGGTTGATGGGGATGCTGTTGCCGCCCGACACCAGATTACCATTGGCTCGTACATCCAGGGTGACATTACTACCGGAGGCACCGGTAATCCGACACCTCACCGTAACCGAATTCTGACTGGCCGGAATGGAGGGCGTGACTATCCGGCAAAGCGTCGGGAAAGTTGATGGTGTTGGTGCCTAAAGTCAAAGTAGCGCTCGAGGCGATCATGACGATAATATCCGTCGTCACCTGGTCCACCGAGGCGGCCGATACCGATCCGGAACCCAGGAAAGTCAGCAGGGTCAATACGGCCCATACCACCCGCTTCCATTGTTGCATCCTAGTATTCAATCCTAATGTTCTTAGCAACAAAGGAGATACCTTCTCTTATATCGGAACAGCTATTAAAAAAATTAAATTCTTTTGTTATGAAAAGATGCATTAAATAGATAATTTTTCGAAAAAGCTGATTGCTGCCTCGTGCCTTGTTCAGAGCAAGTCTACCTTTTTTCCAGGCCGGTTGATTGGCTTAAAAACCCTGGGCACCACCCTCATGATTAACCCGCTCACGGCGCCGTGAGAGTATATATCGCCGTGGCCGCGTAGTTTCCGGTGGCGTAGGTCCAGGAATTCTGCAAAAAATAAGAAAAGGTGCCACTAAACGTTCTTGATCCTAAAAATATGAACCAATTTCCAGCCTGGACCGGGGCGATGCTCATGGTCCCTGGCTGAAACCCGGAACCGGTGGCCGTCCAGCTTACCTGATTGATGGGGATGCTGTTGCCGCCCGCAACCAGGTTGCCGCTGGCCTGCACCGTCAGGGTCACATTGCTTAAAAAGGCTCCGGTAATCACACACTGCACCTGGACCGGATTTTGACTGGCCGGAATAGAGGGCGTGGTGTCCGGATCGGCGCTGGGGAAGTTAATGACGTTGGTGCTCAAGGTCAAAGCAGCGCCCGAGGCGATCATAACGATAATATCCGTCGTTACCTGGTCCACCGATCCGGCTGCAGCCGACCTGTAGCCCAGGAAAGCCAGCAGGGGCAATAAGGCCCACACAGCCCACTTCCAGTGCCACATCGCACTATCCAGTCTTTATGTTGTTGGAAAAAGGAAAAATATTCAGGCGAGATATTTTCTCTTATATCGGAATAACTATTAAAAATCAATAATTTTTTTGATTTAAAAATGCCTTTTCAAAAATTTTTTTAAAAAAAATTGTTACCCTGGCCCGCAGGCTTCTTTGCTGGCATGATTGGGGCAATTAATCAGACCAGGGCGCGGAAAAATCTTGACAATAGGGCCCAGATTGTTATATCATTCACAAGGACATGGGGCAGTATTGACACCGCACATTCTCTTTACAGCAGTAAAGACTAACCAATAATACATTTCAGGAGGTACAGGTAGTATGGGCAAGATCCCCGCTGATTATCTACCCCCCAAAGAATTTTGGCCCGAGCACATCGTGCCGGACGAGTTCAAAGGTTTAGTGGCCGCGCCGCTGAACATCGCCGAGGAATTACTGGACAAATGGGTCAAAGCCGGCCGCGGCAATGACCCCGCCATCTTGTTCGGCGACAAGACCATCACCTTCGAACAGCTCATGAAGACGGCCAACAAGGTCGCCAACCTTTTGAAGAGCTTGGGTATAGAATCCCAGGATCGGGTGGGTATCCGGTTGACCAACACTCCCGATTCCGTGGCCATTAACTTCGGTATCCAGAAGTTAGGCGCCATCCCGGTGCCGATTTCTCCCTTGTGGGCCAAGGAAGAAATCGAATTTACCCTGAACAACGCTGAATTTGCCGCTTTTTTCGTCAGCGCCCCCTTGATGGCGATGGTGGAAGCCGGCAAACACGACTTCCAGTTCAAAACCAAGATTATCGTCGTTGGTGGCAAACCTGACGAGGTCAAGGCCAAAGGCGACCATGACTTCGCCGAACTGATGGCCAAGGCCGCAGACACCTTCGAGAATGTGAAATTGAGCCCAAATGACATCGGTGTCATCCTCTATACCTCCGGCACCACCGGCCAGCCTAAAGGCTGTGTCCACTTTGTCAAAGAGGTTATTCTCGAGGCTCATACCGTCAATAAATACGTCTGGAAGCTCAAACCCGGCGAAGTGCTGGGCGGCTCCGCCCCGGTCTCCTTTGCCGCCGGCTACGGCACTTTCTGCATCGTCCCCTTTGCCGTCGGCGCCACCATCTCCCTGCTGCCCAAGTTCACCCCCGATGACATGATGGGCACTATTGTCAAACACAAGGTCAACGTCGTCACCGGTCTGCCCACGGCTTATCGGAAGTTGTTGGAAATGCCTAATTTTAAGGACTACGACGTCAGCACCGTGCGGATGTACACCTCCGGCGGTGACGCCCTCACCGGCAAGACCCTGGCCCTGTGGCAGGCAAAAACCGGCAAGCCCATCTGGGAAGGTCTGGGCGGCACTGAAATGGTCCACCTGGTAACCTCCAACACCATGAGCGACGTGCCCATGCCCGATTCCATCGGCAAGGCCCTGCCCGGTTTTGAGGTCAAGGTTATTAAAGAAGACGGCAGCACAGCAGGTCCCGGCGAAGTCGGCTCCATGCTGGTCAAAGGCCCCACCGGCACCGTTTACTGGAAGCCCTTAGTCCAGGATCAGAAACTCCTGAAGAGCCAGAAGAAGGGTATCAAGGACGGCTACAACATGATGGGCGACGCGGTCCTCATGGACAAAGACGGCTTCATCTTCTTCCAGGCCCGGGAAGACGACATGATCAAGTCTTCCGGCTTCCGTCTGTCCCCCGCCGAAATCGAGGACTCCATCGTCCGCCATGCCAAGGTCCGGGACTGTGCGGTCGTCGGTATCCCCGATGAAATTCTGGGTCAGAAAGTCGTGGCCTATGTGGAGCTGGAACCCGGCCACACCCCATCTCAGGAGCTGGCCAAAGAGATCATCAACTCCACCACCGATCTGCTGGCTAAATACAAGCTGCCCCGGGAAGTGGTGTTCCTGGATAGTATTCCGCGCACTCCCACCGGCAAGATGATCAAGAAGGAAATGCGGAATAAATATAGTACCTATCAGAGTAATTTCAAAATGATCTAAAACCACTGCTTCAAAGTCCTTCCCGAAGGCGGCCCTGGGCCGCCTTCGGCATTTTTACCCGCTTTTAAACTCGACAAAGCCGGCCTCCTCTGATATCTTAAAAAAATTAGTAACTTATTGAGGTTATTGCATGAATTACGTTGATTTACACGTCCATTCGGCCGCCTCCGACGGGTCGCTGTCGCCCCGGCAGGTGGTGGTCACTGCCAAAGCCCAGGGATTGCGGGCCATTGCCTTGACCGACCACGACACCATCGAGGGTCTGGAGGAGGCCCTGGCTGCCGGCGCCGAGCTGGGGCTGGAAGTCATCCCGGGCATTGAGATCAGCGCCGACCATGAGCCTGGCAGCATGCACATCTTGGGCTATTTTATCAACTACCGGAACGGCCGGTTGGACGAGCAGCTCCGGGTCCTGAAGCAGGCCCGGGCCGAGCGCAACCCGCAGATCATCGCCAAACTTCAGAAACTGGGTCTGGCCATCACCATGGCCGAGGTTCAGGAGGTCTCAGGCGGGGGCCAGGTTGGCCGGCCGCACATTGCCCAAGTTTTGGTACAAAAAGGCTATGTGGCGAATTTTCAGGAAGCCTTTGGGAAATATATCGGCAATCACGGTCCTGCCTACGTCACTAAATTCCGTTTTCCCCCCCAAGACGCCATCGCCATGATTACCGCGGCCGGGGGCTTGGCGTCATTGGCCCATCCCTTCACCCTCGAGTATAGTTCCACCGGGCATTTAAGAATGATCCTGCAACAACTGCAGGATTGGGGACTGGCCGCGCTAGAGGTCTACTACCCGGAACATCCACCCGAAAGGCAGGGGATCTATAAAAAGCTGGCCCAGGAATTAGGACTGCTCACGACCGGGGGGTCAGATTATCACGGAGTCATCAAACCGGAGGTGAAGATCGGTCAGGTAGGGCCCAACCAATATGTCAGCTATGAACTGGCGGAGAAGCTGAAGGAGCGCTTGGGGCGGTTGTAGAATTCCCAGTTTTTTGTAGGGGCGGGTCTGAGACCCGCCCCTACGATGGCATCCTTCAATACGACCAAAACTTATCCCTCGTTCCCAAGCTCCCGCTTGGGAACGTACATTTCCTGCGAAGCTCCCGCTTCGCCACCTCAAATATTTTTATTTCTTACAGGGAGAGAGATTAGCTCAAATTTCCCTCAACGCTTCCGAGCTTTCTGCCAAAATCCGGGAGACTGCCGCAGCCCCTGCCTCATCCAGCGGGGAAAACCGGATGAGGAAATGATCCCTGGCCTCACCGGCGCCCACAACCTTGCCGTCAAGGTGGATCGTCTCGGCTGCCGGACCTGACAGTTGTATTTGGATGGCCGCAAAATCATCCAGGTTGAGTTCTGTTACCAGGGCGGCGCCTGTCTCGGAAAGTTTTGTCATCCTGGCCTGATACAGTTCGGGAGCAATCTGTTTTCCGGTGATAAGGCGAAAGCGGACCGGCACCGGCTGGGCGAGAGGCGTGAGACCGGGCACGGTGGGCGGCAGAGTCAGATCAGGATGGTGGCGCAAACCTCTCACCTCCCAGATTTGGATGGCGCCTTCCACACCCTTGCCATAGGCTTCGAAAGGGCCGCTGACCGATACCAGATCCTCCACCAGTCGGCGCGTGGCTTCGGAGATCAGCACCTGGCCGCCCACGGTGAAGGTTTCGATCCGAGCCGCCAGATTAACGGCATGTCCCACCACCCCATACTTAATCCGCACCTGGGAACCCATATTACCCACGACGCAGGAACCGCTGTTGACACCGATACCCATCTCCAGACGGGGAAGATGCGGGGACGCCAGCTCGTCATTCAGCCTTTGCCGGGCAAGTTGCATGGTGAGGGCGCACTTGCTAGCCTGGAAGGCGTGGTCCGGATCACTTTGAGGGGCGCCGAAGACGGCAAACAGACTATCCCCTAAAAAATCCACCACATAACCGCCGTGGTCGGAGATGATCCTGACCATGGCGTCAAAATGAATATTGAGAATTTGAACCACATCCTCCGGACGGGTCCGCTCCGCAAAATGAGTGAAATTCCGTAAGTCACTAAAGAGGAGGGTCACTTCCCGCCTATCCCCCCCCAGCATCAGCTCTTTGCCTTCCAGGACCACCTCCTGCACCAGTTGTTGAGGGGCAAAGCGCATGAAAGAACGAAGGCTTACCTTCATCCGGTTGATGGCTTCTCTCAGAATCTGAATTTCCGTAATACGCGATTTGAAATCCAGAGGTTCATCAAGCTGAAAATTCCGGATGTGGTCGGTTTCTTCTGCCAGCCGCAGGATCGGCCGGGAAATCCGGCGGGCCAGTAAAAACGCTAATCCTACTGACAAAGCTAAGAAAAATAGACAGATGAAGAAAACACGACGACTAAGGTCCTTGACCTCCCCGATAAAATCATTTTCGGGGACGACCACGCCTACTTTCCAGGCTTTCCCAAAGGAGGCAGGAAAATCGGTAAAAGAGGCCCGATATCGCTCTCCACTCACCACCAAAGCAAATGCTGCCTGTCCCGTCTTCAGGTATTTCTGAAATGCCCTCACAATGCTGCGGTTGTCCAGTGAATCGACTCTAAACGGCTGCAGAAGTCCGGTTTCACCTGGGTCAACCATGACCTGGGCGGGATCAGTGAAGGCCACCAGTTCCTGGTTCTCGTTCATGATAAAGACCAGACCGTGTTTACCGATGTGCAGCGATTGGAGAAAATGGGAAAGTTGGACCAGTTCGATATCACAACCGATGACTCCGGCTAATTGCCCCTGGGCGTCTTGGACCGGGTAGGAAACGGTTATTCCAGGCCTCTGGCCGGTGTAGAAAATGTACAGGTCCGTCCAATGGACCCCTTTTTTGGCCTCAGCCCCTTGATACCAGGGGCGTAAACGAGGGTCAAAAAGGTCAGTGGTATTCGTTTCGGTTTTGATCACCTGCAAATCTCTGTCCCAATATTTCAGGGTGGTCAAGGGCGGCTTGGCCTGACGGTTGATAAATTTCGTGGCACTGCTGCCATCAGTCCCTGGTTTAGCAAAAATAAAGTTCCCCAGCCGGTCACCAATAAAGAACATGGCTATCTGAGGATGGGATTGCAGACATTCAATGGCATACCGTTCCATCTTCGCCAGGTCGCTAAAGGGCAACACGCCCGTGGTGGCAAGCCGGGCGCTTAAGGCCGTCAATTTGGCGGGAGGATTTAAAAACCCGACGGTTTGGTCAATGACGGTCTGAGTGGTTTTAGCCATAAGGTCATCGCACAGCATCAGCACGACCCGGGAAGTGCTCCGGAAATTATAGATAATCACCGCCAGGAAAGTGACGAGCAACAAGGCGCCAAAGGCAGTTAAGATATCGACGCGAAAACTCCGACTTTTGAAGACGCCCAAGGTTGTAGGCCTCCCAACACCATTAATTTTCCACTCGACATCATACCATTATTTCGGTCTCGGAAAAAGAAGGCTTTAGCAATGCGGCTAGAAAGTTTTTGGGCAGGTTCTACAGAAGCCTGTTTATTTCAACGATTCCAAAAAATCCAGGAGCGCCTGGAGTTCAAACGGACGCACAAAAGCGAAGCTGGGCATGCGGGAATCGGCCTGGCGGCAGCGGGGGGTCACTATTTGGGTCTCCAGTTCGGGTCGAGACAGATGGCTTCCCACCCGGTCAAGAACCGGCCCCACATCGCCACCCCGACCTTGCAGGGCATGGCAGCCATGGCAGGACAGTCTGTGGTACAGTTCCTGGCCCAAAGACGGGGTTGCAGGGTCGGCGGCCGGATGGCTGGCGGTCAATCCCGTTCCACCCAGCAGTATCACCAGCACTGCGGTCCCCCAGGCCAAATTTCCTAGCTTCATATATTCCCTTGGCTAAGACAAGAATGACGTGACCAGCATCATCAGGGTAATAAGAATAATTACTCCGATGGTAATCCCAGCCACCAGATTATAGCCCCAGTTGTTGGTATATTCTCCCATGATATCTTTATTATTAATGAGCAGGAGCATAAAGATGAGCACAAACGGCAACAAGGCCCCATTGATCACCTGGGGCCAGAGCATGATATGCATCAGCGAAGCGTTGGGAATGAGGACGGCGCTGGCGCCCAGAATAATTAATACGGTAAACAGCCAATAAAATACCGGCGCATCATCCCAGGCTTTATCCACGCCGGCCTCAAAGCCGAAGGCTTCGCAGATAAAGTAGGCGGTAGCCAGCGGTAGAATTGCTGCCGCAAAGAGGGAGGCATTGAGGAGACCCACCGCAAACAAATACGAAGCCCACTGTCCGGCCAGGGGCGCCAGGGCCTGGGCTGCTTCCTGGGCCGAGTCGATTTTGATGCCGTGTTTATAAAGGGTAGCGGCGCAGGCCACGATGATGAACAGGGCGATGAAATCGGTCATTACACAGCCACCGATGACATCCAGACGGGAATAACCATAGTCTTTGACGGTAATGCCTTTTTCGACGACCGCCGATTGGATGTAAAACTGCATCCAGGGAGCGATGGTGGTGCCGATCACCCCCAGTAACAGTGTTAGGTATTGGCTATCCAGGCTGAAATGCGGGATGACCAGTTGCTGCATTACCTCACCCCAGGGCGGATTCGCCATAATACCCGAAGGCACGTAGCAGAAGTAGATCAGGCACAGGAATAAAAACACCCGTTCCACGACCTTGTAAGACCCCTTCAACACCAGCCACCAGACCAACAAGGCTCCGCAGGGTACCGAGATATACTTGCTGACCCCGAAAAGCTCCATACTGGCCCCCACCCCGGCGAATTCACTGATGGTCGTGCCCAGATTGGCAAATAACAGGCCGATCATGGCATAGAAGGTGATTTTCACCCCGAACCGTTCACGGATCAGGTCCGCCAGTCCCTTACCGGTGACCGCGCCCATGCGGGCGCACATTTCCTGCACGATGACCAGCGCCAGGGTCATGGGTATGAGCGTCCACAGCAGCTTATAGCCGAAGGAAGCGCCGGCGATGGAATATGTAGCGATGCCGCCGGCGTCATTATCGACGTTAGCGGTGACCAGACCCGGACCGATAATCGCCAGAAATAGCCAAACGCGGCGCAGACTGAAACGCGGCACTGCCTCACCCCCGGGCGGATCTTTTGTTGATAAAGAAGTGGGCGAAGGTTTCCAGGCTGCTGCGGTCCGGAACCAACAGTTCCAAAACGTCGTCCACGGTGATGATGCCCAGCATTTTATTGTTCTTGGCCAATACCGGTACAGCCAGCAGACCATATTTATTGAGCAGGTCCGCGATTTTTTCATGGTCGTCTTCAGGATAAACAAAGATCAGGCGGTCTTGCATGATATCCTCTAATTTGGTCTCCGGCTCCGCGATAAGTAGTTCACGAAGAGAGATGACACCCATTAATTTCTCTTTTTTACTCTGGATGTACAGGTAATAGATAGTTTCGGCTTCCAACGCCAAGCGACGCAACCTGACGATGGCTTCCGCCGCGGTAATCTCCGGAGGCAAACCGATATACTCCGTGGTCATGAGGGCGCCGGCGGTGCCTTCCTCATAGGCCATGAGTTCCCGCATTTCCTGGGCCTCTTCGGGTTCCATGAGGTTAAGCAACTCGTGTGTCTTTTCTGCGGGTAATTCTCCCAGAAGGTCGGCGGCTTCATCCGGGGGCATTTCTGTCAGGATCTCGGAAGCCTGCTGGCTGTTCAACTGGTCGATGATCTCCAACTGGGTGTCCAGTTCCATTTCGGCAAAGGCTTCAGCCGCAGTTTCCACGTCCAGTTCTTCGATGATATCGGTACGGGTCCGGTAATCCAGGTCTTCAATCAAGTCCGCCAGGTCCGCCGGGTGGAGTTGATCCAGTTGCTGTTGTTCACTCAATAACTTCAAATCCGCCGTCTTTTCTTCCAGATGCTGGATGGACCGCCACCAGACGAAATTATTAGCCATGCGGCCGGCCAGAAACTCCAGCCCGAGCCGCCGGGCCAGACCTCGCAACCCTATATCCACCGCCACGGGAACCAGATACTTCTGGTCGGCCCTCTGAAGCCAGTACAGGCGAATATCGTTGACCCGGACCACCTTGGAACCCTTCAGGTCAATGATCTGTTTGTCCATCAACCATTTCCCCATATAGATTTCATCGGCCTGCAGAGGAATCAGCCGGGCTTCATCTAAAGTGCCGGAAAGTTCCACCCGCTCCAGACTGATATGGGCCAACTGGTTGACGGGAATATGTTTTTGCACTTTGCGGATGTATTTTATGCCGGTGACCCGGGGGCGGTCGTTTTCCCACGAGATGGCCAGATCGCGCAGGTGCCCAACCTGGCGGCCATGTTGATCGAAGATGGGGCTGCCCTGAATCTGACTGAAGAAGAATTCATCCAGCACTTTCACTCTGTCCATCTGTTTACTCCTTCACGGAGGCGGGACCGGGGCCAGCTCCAAAAAAAAGCGGACTTCGAAATCCAAGCCACCTTAAATGGCTCTCATTTCTCTCATGCCCATCCCAAGCGGTTAGGCGTCGCCGTTGGCGGAAAAACCACGGTGACCGAACCCAACCTTAAATGGTTGCTTAGGCAGATGTGGTGGGAACGCAGTATTCGGCAGGGGGAAAGCGTGGTATGCTGTTAAAATTCTCCCTGCTTCCCGAGGCGGTCAGCCAGCCTGAGGAGCAGGGCGATACAGCATAAGACTGCGGCTTCAGGCTTTTTGACCTAACAAGTTCCAGAATCTGAGATACTACTGTCGTCCGACAATATTACGGTTACCTCTTTTTTTTGCAAACTAGACTATCTAATAACGCTTGCCAGCCCAAAGGTCAATCTTTTAACAAAAACTTTATATCCACATTTTCATGCAGCCGCTAGCAGCTATTATTAACTTCGAAGTAAGAACCTTAACCCTTTGACCTTGGACTTTGGATCTCTAACTCCCTTCCAGCCGCATCTCCACCCGGAAAAGTCCGTCTTCAAGGTTTTTCCGGAAGGAGAACCCTAGCCGTTTCATCATCTCCAACATGGGCTCGTTTTCCAGCAGGACGTCGCCATAAAGGTAGTGGACGCCGTAGTCTTTGGCCACGCCGATGATTCGCTCCATTAGAGTGAAGCCCAGGCCTTTGCCCTGCCAGGGGTCGCCCACCAGGATGGCGAATTCGCCTTTTTCCCGGTTGGGAGTCATGACCAGTCGGCAGACGCCGAACATGAGTGGTGGTCCGGGGGGTTGGCCCACGGCGATGAGGGCGATTTCCCGGTCATAGTCGTTCTGGGTGAAACGGATGAGGAGGTTGTGGGTGAATTTCCTGATGCGTTGAAAATACCGGAAATAGATGGTCTGTTCCGAACAGCTCTGCAGCAGGCGGTACACCAGGGGCTCATCTTCCGGTTTGATGGGCCTGAGTAGCACCGGGGTGCCGTCCCTGAGCAGCAGGTCGCTCTGGTACTGGTTGGGGTACGGGCTGATGATCAGGTGCCGGGGCGCCGGTACCGGGCTGGGAGCAATGGTGAGGCGGGCGTCCAAGGCCACCGGTCTGCCGCTGGTGAGGATCAGGGGATTGATGTCCAACTCCACGATTTCGGGGCAGTCGGCCGCCAGTTGGGACAGGCGCACTAAAATGTCGGCCAGGACGTCGATATTCACCGGCGGCATCTGCCGGTATCCTTGCAGCATCTTGAATATCTTGGTTTTTTGAATCAACCGCCGGGCCAGCAGGAGATTCAGGGGCGGCAGGTCCACAGCAAAGTCTTGGAGGGCTTCGGTGTAAACCCCGCCCCAACCGAAGCGAATCAAAGGGCCGAAATGCGGGTCCTGCTTGCAGCCGAGGTGCAACTCCATATCTGGCCGCGGCTCCTGGGCCTGGACGGAGACTCCCAACAGTCGGGCGTCGGGATAGCGCTCCCGGATTTCCGCTACCATCTGCTCGTAGGCGGTCTTGACTTCGGCCTCGTCCCGCAGTTGGAAGCGAAC
This sequence comes from uncultured delta proteobacterium, assembly GCA_963705135.1. Lineage (GTDB taxonomy): Bacteria > Desulfobacterota > Desulfobaccia > Desulfobaccales > Desulfobaccaceae > Desulfobacca. The sequence goes on along the minus strand of CAVPJB010000035.1, from coordinate 33,382 downwards.
TCCTCCCGGATCGGCTGTGGGCGTGATATCGGGTGACAGGATTTTCAAGACCACCGGATACCCTAATTCTGCCGCCGCGTGGGCCGCCTCCGACGGCGAGGCCGCAGCCACGGTGGGATTAATCGGGATGCCGTAGGCCGACAAAATGGCCTTGGATTCCATTTCCGTCAGGGTGCGGGCGCCCCGCTCCAGGCACTGGGCGATGAAACTGCGGCCCTGCCGAGCGTTGATTCTGACATCCAATGATTGTTGCGGCGGCGTTTCCTGGATCAGTTCCAGATGGCGGTTATAAAAATACATCTCCATGTAGGTGTCCACCGCCTGCTCCGGGGTTTCAAAGGTGGGGATGCCCGCCTCATTCAGAATTTTTAGCCCCTCCTCCACGTCCTCGCCTCCCATCCAGACCGCCAGTACCGGCTTGCCTTGCCTTTTTAACTTGGGGGCAATGGCTTTGGCAATGCCAACTGGGTCGGTGAGGGCCTGGGCCGCCAGAATAACTATGAGGCCGTTCGTTTCCGGAGCGGCTAGACAAATTTCTATAGTTTTGAGGTAGTCTTTGGCGGTGGCATCCCCCAGGATGTCGATGGGGTTGCTGCGGCTCCAATAGGGGGGCAGAAAATCATTGAGTTGGGCCTGAGTCTCGGCACTCAAAGTGGCCGGCTCCAAATTCCAGCTGCTCACCGCATCCACGGCCATGACGCCGGGACCACCGGCATTGGTGATGATGCCCAGAGCCTCGCCAATGGGCCGCGGCATTTTTCCCAGGGCCTCGGCGCAGTCAAAGAGCTGGGTGAAGGTATTGACCCGGATGATGCCGGCCCGCCGGAAGGCGGCGCTGTAGGCCGCATCTTCTCCCGCCAGCGCCCCGGTATGGGAAGCGGAGGCCCGGGCCCCGGCCGGACTGCGCCCCGATTTGATGACGATAATGGGTTTCACCCTCGAGACCGACCGGGCCGCGCTCATGAACTGCCGGTGGTGGTTGAGGCTCTCCATATAGATGACGATGCTCTTGGTATTGGTGTCATTTCCCAGGTAGTCGATGAAATCATCGAAATCCAGGTCGGCCATGGAACCGATACTGATGAAATGACTGAAGCCCAGATTTTTGCGGTTGGCCCAACCCAGGATGGTGCTGCAGATGGCCCCGGACTGGGAAATCACCGCGATACTTCCCCGGCGGGCCGGATAGGACATCAGGCTGGCGTTGAGATCGTTAAGAGGGCAAAAAATGCCCATGCTGTTAGGCCCCAGATACCTGATATTTGCATCTCTGGCCGCCTGGGCGATCTGGGCCTCGATCTTTTGCCCGGCCGCACCGATTTCTCTGCCGCCGGCTGAGACGATGATGGCCGCCGGGACTCCGGCCTGGCCGCATTGGACGAGCATGCCGGGTACGTCCTGAATAGGGATGGCGATGACGGCCAGGTCGATGGGTTCCCCCACCTCAGCGATGCTGGGATAGGCCGGATAGCCAATGATTTCAGTGTATTTGGGATTAATGGGGTACACGGCGCCGGTAAAGCCGCCGGTTTTCAGGTTGTCCACCAGCACCCGGCCAATACTGTTGACTTTGTCACTGGCGCCGATGACCGCCACCGCAGCAGGTTGAAAAAACAAATCCAGGACGTTTTTAGCCATAATCTCCCTATATTATATGGTGGGGCGGGCCTCCGTGCCCGCCCCCCGAAAAAAAATCTATGGAATCCACCTCGTTCCCAAGCTCGAGCTTGGGAACGCTATTTCCCGCCAAGCTCCCGCTTGGCCTCCACTATCTGAGTTTTTGTGCTTCCCGGAATGGTTCCCTGGGAGGGATCTCATCCATTGCTCAATGTGTCCTTGACACTATCGAGCAACTCCACAAAACGCTCCCCCAGGTGGGTTGGAAAAGACGGCGTCGACGGCCAGATCGAAGGAAATTCTATGACTCCCTGATGATAGAGCCCCAGTTTAATGAGCGGCGCCGGATGAAGTTGAAAAAGCTTATGAAGCTGCAGCAGGATGTCGCTCCATTCCCAGATCAGCCTGCGCCGGTTTCCCGGACCTTCCGTCTCCTCGGGAAACAAACAGGCCTGGGCCACTTGACGCCAGACGGCCGGAAAGAGCTGGGCTCCGGCCGAAACCAGACCCCGGGCCCCGGGCCGGGGTGAGGAAACGGTGTTCATCCGCTTCATAGAGCATAAATTCCGGCCTCGCCGCCACGGCGGCGTAGTAGTGCAAGAACCGCCGTATCTCCCCTTGATAAATCAAGGCGGCCACCCCGGGCAGGCCGGTCAGTTTTTTGAAGACTGCGGTGCGAAGGTTGACGTGCTTCAAAGGCCTGGTTTTTCCCCGGATCAGATGCGGATGATTCATCAAGACCAGGGGCCGGCTGAGGCCGCGACTCAGGTTGAGGTAGGTTTGGGGCAGGCCCCGGTTGCTGTGCCACCACAAGGGCAAATCCACCCAGTAAACCGGCCTTAAGGTCGGCTGCCGCTTTAACTCTTCTTCCAATTGCGCGGCTAAGGTCTGGGTGTCTTCCGGAGTAGCCCCGGTGATACTGAAAAACAGGGGCAGATTGGGCGGCAGGTTCTCACCCAGGGCATTAAAAAGCTCCAGGCGCAACGAACGGGGGAGTTCCAGAGCCTCTCCCACTCCGGGACTACCGGCTACCAGGGCTGCAGCAGCCGGTACAACTCGGGCTAACAGTCGGGCCAGGCTGGGACCGTCCAGGGCGCCTGTGGGCGTCAGCGGGGTCGCTAGCTCAATGAGCAACCCTTCGGGTAAAGGCGGCATGTTGCCCTCAGCATTCATGTTGGCAAGTATTACCGGCAAACCGGTGTTTTCCTAACCTGTTCGGCAAAATTGAAGCCACTGCCAAACCCCGTCTGTCATCCTGAGCGTAGCGAAGGATCTATTCCCTCGTTCCCAAATTGTACTCGGGAACGTCACAGTGCTCAAAGCTTTGCTTTGACACCTTATTTCCCCGTTCAACCCGTAAACCTGAACTCCCCCCGACCAAGTAGATCGTGAAGATGGACGATCCCCACCACCAGGTGCTGTTCATCCACCACGGGCAATACCATGATGGCCTTCTGCTCCATAAATTCCAGGGCCTGGGAGGCCAGTGATTGTGGTCCGATGGCGTGGGGCGAGGCAGTCATCACCTCTGCCACGGTTTTGTTCCAGATGTCCGGGTATTTTCTCAAACAACGGCGCAGGTCGCCGTCCGTGAAGATGCCCTGCAGCACCCCACCCTCGTCCACCACCAGCGTGGCCCCGAAGCCCTTTTGATCTATTTCGTCTAAAGCTTCAGCCACGCTCTGTTGCTGACCGACCCGGGGCACCCGCTCCCCGCTGAGCATCACTTCGCTGATGGCCAGGGACAAACGGGCCCCCAGGTTTCCCCCGGGATGGAATCGCCTGAAGTCACTGGCCTTGAAACCTCTCTGAGTCAAAAGCACCACAGCCAGGGCATCCCCCATGGCCAGGGCCGCAGTGGTGCTGGCGGTGGGGGCCAACCCAAGAGGACAGGCCTCCCGGGGCACCCCCACATTTATGACCACGTCGCTGTGGCGGGCTAGAGTGGATTCAGTCCGGCCGGTCAGGGCGATGAGGGGGACACCCAGACGTTTCAGACTGGGCAGCAGGAAGGTTAACTCGCTGGTCTCCCCGCTGTTGGATAGGGCCAATACCGCATCCTGGGGGGAGATCATCCCCAAATCACCGTGCATGGCCTCCACCGGGTGCAGAAACAGCGCCGGTGTGCCGGTAGAATTCAGGGTCGCCACGATCTTCCGGGCTACGATGCCGGATTTGCCCACCCCGGTGACAATGAGCCGACCCTTGGCTTGAAAGATTAATTGTACCGCCTGGGTAAAATTGTGGTCCAGCTTGGCAATGAGCCCGGAGATACCCTCCGCCTCGATGGTGAGCACTTCCCTGGCTAACTTCAGCAGGTGTGGGGTGTTGGCAGGTTTTTTCTTGGTCGCCATTATGTGTTAAGTTGTCAGTGGTCAGTGGTCAGTTTTTTTCTTATCACTGACCACTGCACACTGATCCCCGCTTTTCAGAGCCCCGCCCATCATGATCATATCCTTGCCCCGGCCTTTGGAGGAAAACAGGGCGGCATCGGCCAACTTCAGGAGACCAGCCTTATCTTTGGCGTCGTCGGGCAACGTCGCGATGCCATAGCTGGCAGTGAGGCTCAAATTAATGCCTTCCTCATAAAGAAAACAACTATGATTCACCGCCCGGCGCAAGCGGCAGACAAGCTCAAAAGCCGTGTTTTTATCCCGGTTGGGCAACAGAATGATAAATTCATCGCCACCATAGCGGATGAGGCTATCTTGAGGTTCAAGCAGGCCGCCGATCACCTTAGCCACTTCAATCAATACCTTGCTCCCCAGCAGATGGCCGTGGGTATCAACCACCCGTTTGAAATCGTCCAAATCCAAAAAGACCACGGATAGACGGGAGCCCTCCTGCAAAATGCGGGTAACCAGGTTGTCCAGGCTCCAGGCCAGGTATCGGGTGTTGTAAAAGCCGGTGAGGTCGTCAATAAAAGATGTGGCCTGCAATTTTTGAAAATTGCGGACGTTGTCCACGGCAATGGCAATGTAGTCGGCCAGAATATTCAGCAGGGGCAGATAGGTCTTCAGAAAGAAATTTTCATTTTCTATATTAATGACTTCCAGCACGCCGATAACTTCCCGGTGGACCAGTAAGGGCAGACAGATGATGGAGCGGGTCTCGAAGCCGGTCATAGCATCCACCCGGGAAGAAAACCGGCCGTCAGCTCGCACGTCCTGGATAAATATCGGTTTGCCATCCCGGGCCACTGCCCCGGCGATGCCTTCGCCCACCTTCAGGCGCAAATCCTTTACTTTTTGGGTATCTAAACCCACCACCACGAAAAAGTGCAGTTCCTTGGTTTCCGGTTCCAAGAGCAAAATGGACCAGTTGCTGGCCGGAATGAGCTCGTTGAACCTCTCCACCACCGTCCGCACTAAAGCTTCCATGTCAAAGGTGCTGACCAGGGTCTTGGAGAACTCAAAACAGGTCAGCAACCGCTCCAGTTGGTTCGGATTCGTCAAACCCTCTACTAATTCTTCTTTGGTTTCCATACAGTCCCCTGGGAGGAAGTTTACGATGATTTTCCTGTCTTTGCAAGTGCTTTCGGTTTCCCCAAGGGGGGGCTGAGGCTTTGCTGGTTTAGTCCAAGAGAGAGGTTCGGTGATCGGAGGGTTATTATCAAGTAAAAAAAATGAAATCAATTGTTCCAAAGATTAAACACCCGAGAGTCATTAATAACTAAAAAATAAAATTATATCGATTAGTTATAAATGGTCTCGCTTTTGCATATCTAATAACAATGGTCTTAGCTGATACTTAAGTTTTTCACTAGTGTTAAGAATTATGGACATCAAGAAATGCAGATTAATATTCCATGAGAAAGCAAAGCAACCGGGCAATTTAACGTATTCTCACCAATCTAAAATTGAGAGGAGTCCAATTAAGCACGGTAAATAATAAAATTGAAATGCAATATTACCAATAAACAAGTGAGACAACTATGAAGGTAATAATAATTATCTCATTCGTAGTGTGCTTATTTATTACCACTACTAATAATATTGGCTGGGCTATTTCTGATAATAAAACCCTTATGATAAAAGTCAGTATATCATCTAAATCTAAATTAGGCTTGGATCGTACTGATATTATCTTGTCTGATGATCCGGAAGCAAATGCCACCATTTTGGCTGATTCAGTTAATGTTACATCAAAAACCAGAACAGGTAGTTTAAATGGAACAAGTTTAGAGGCATCTACTGATTTAGTCAACAAAAATGGTGACATTATCCCTATTACAAAAACGTTGGTGTCAACTACCAATGAAAGAAATGAAGTCTATTGGAAAAAAGTGGACGGTAATCTCTTTCAAGGTGATATCTGGGATACATTAATTATGAACCTTGATTATAAAAACAATAATGTCGGACCTTATTCGGCAATTATAAAATATACCTTGGTAACTCCATAAAAAAAGCAGGGCCGGCGTTGACCCTGCTTGATTAACCTTCCTGACTATAACCTGTTACTTGGCTTCTCCCGCCACCAACTGGGCCTGCTGGGGGTGCGGTCCCATCCAGTTTACTTTGCCGCTTTTAAGATCATAGACGGCCCCCACCAGCTTGATCTTGCCGTCTTTAACCTTGTCCCGCAGCATCGGGCTGTTCTTATAAATATCTTCCATAGCCTGCCAGACGTTGGCGGTGATGGCCTCTGGCACCAAGGCCTCTCCGGACTTGTCGGGGCAGGTGGTCCTGGCTTTGTCTACGGCCGGTGAAATGCAATCAACGATGGCTTTGATGTTGGGGGGAGCTTCCCCGCCTTGCACCGTCGCCGTCACGGCGCCACACTTGGTATGCCCCAGGACCACTAACAGGGGGCTGCCCAAATGGTCCACGGCATATTCCATGGAGCCGATATCCGTTTTGCTGGCAATGTTGCCCGCCACCCGGACCACGAAGATATCGCCGATACCGCGGTCAAAGATGACTTCCACCGGCACCCGGGAATCCGAGCAGGACAACACCACGGCAAAGGGTTTCTGGCCTTTTTCCGCCGTCTCCACGCGTTGTTTGGCGCCCTGGTTGGGGCGTTTTACCGGGCCACTGACAAAACGACCATTGCCCTCCTGGAGCATTTTCAGGGCCGCATCCGGAGAAACGTCACTCTTGCGGTGGCAATTGCCATTGTCGCAAAAGACAGCAGGAAAATCAGCATCAAGCCCAAAAGGTAAACTCTTCTCACACAAACCTCCTCACATCAGTAAAAAATTTTTGAAGCGCATAGTAACATAAACGACCAGTTCAGGTAAGCAAAAAATAGGTTTCAGCTGTTAGATGGAATGTCGGCAACCAGAAACCGGAAACCAAAAATTAATCACTGACCCCTGACCAATACCAGGGCATAATATTCCGGCCGGGATTCCCAGAACTCCACCTCCTGCAAACCCAGGGGCCGATAAAAAGCCGCCAAATCTGCCGGGGCCAGACGCTCGGCTGCCGGCGGGCCGTGGGATCCGACTTCCTTGGGCCATTCAATGATCAGCAGCCGGCCGCCGGTTTTCAGCGCTCCCTGGGCCAGAGCCAGGAGGCGCCCAGGCTCGGCCACCTCATGGAGGATGTAGGCCAGGATGACCCAGTCAAAGGTTGGCAGCCCCGAAGGGAGTTCATATTCCCCGGCTGCCATGACCTTCACATTCGCCAGGCCTTCCTTGACCGCAGCCTGTTGCGTCGCCGCCGCCATTTCCGGCTGGAGGTCCACCGCCGTAACGTTCCCCCCGGGGCCAACCAGCCTGGCCGCCGGCAAAGTAAAGAAACCGGCCCCGCAGCCCAGATCCAAAATTGTGTCTCCCGCCTGCATCCCCGCCCGCTGCAGCAGTTCCAGAGGCTTAACCGCCTGCAGCCGGCGTTCGCTGGTCAAAGACCCCATCCGGGCCGGATCAAATTTGTGCACCATGTATAAATCCTTTTACTTATTGGACGGGTTCCCAAGTTGTTCTGAAAGCCATTATGCGGTGGGCCAAGCCTCCTGTGCCCGACCTCAAATTAGCCCACCGCCCTTTCGCCAGCCGCCCCCACCTGCTGATAAATCAATGCCGTAAACTCCAAACTCCGTTTCCCCAATTCTTCCCGCAGCCCTTCCGCCTCCATCCGTAAACCCAAGGCCTGGGGCGCACCCCCCATCATGGTTAGGTTGGAAAAAATGTTGATCAAACCCCCATGCCCCACCGCCACCGCCAAAAAACCCATAACCCCGACGTCGGCTAAAATAACGGGGTTGCCCTTCTGGCCTAACATCAGCGCCCAATCCAGCACCTCCAGCCCCAGGCGGGCCATCTGCCGGGGCGGTTCGCAAGCTTGGGCAAACGCCCATGCAATGGCCGCAGCCCTGGTCGCTTTTTCCTCCTCCGTTTTACGGGGCAGACGCCGAGCTAAAACCACTTCGTGATAAGCCATGGCGTCGGCGTCGATTAGATCCAAAAATTTCTGCCGGGCCTGGTCCATCTGCGGCTGGATCTCGTGCAGAAGCTCTTTCTGATCCGAGTCCGTCTCCTTTTTCAGGCTGATCTGGCCGGACAAAGAACCCAAGGCCGCGGCTAAAGCCCCCACCACCGACACCGCACAGCCACCTCCGGGCATGGGGGTCCCTTCGGCCAACTGCTCCACAAAATTCAAAATCGTCCATTGGGGAAAACCTGGTCTGTCCATAGCTTCTGCCTTTATTGCACCCTTGTCTCATAACTCAGTTTTCAGTCCACAGCACTATCTTTTCAAGGCCGTGAACTTAACACTCGCCACTTTCCCTTCCACCTGCGCCCGGTCTTCCTGATCAGGTGACGGCGCGAAGTCTCTGCCGGGGCAGCTGGCCATAGCGGCTAATTCTTCAGGGCTGAGCACATGGCGCGACACGATCTGAATCTCGGTAAAGCCGGCGGTTCTCACCGTCTGCCAGTAATCCGTCTCCGGTATGGCCCCTCCCAAACATCCGGCCCAGGTAAGGCGAAAGCGCTTCTGGAGGTTAGGATCGATAGCTTCGGTGAAGACAATATCCGAGATGGCCAGCCGGCCGCCCGGTCGCAGGATACGATAGGCCTCTTTATACACCGCCCCTTTGTCGGGACACAGATTAATGACGCAATTCGAGATGATGACCTCCGTATAATTATCGGCAAGCTGCGAATTTTCCAACTCTGCCACCCTCAGTTCGATATCCCGGTTCTGCAGGCCTGCCGCCGCCACCGCCTGTCTGGCTCGTTCAATCATTTCCGGCGCGATATCAAGGCCCACCACTTTCCCGTGCAGCCCTACCTTGTGCGCCGCCAGTATGACGTCGATACCACCGCCGCAGCCAAAGTCCACCACCACCTCCCCGGGCTGCAGCCGGGCGAAGCCGGTGGGGTTGCCGCACCCCCGGGAGAGGTCCAGAGCGCCTTCCGGCACCAGGGCAAGTTCAGCCTGGCCGTAGAGCCCTTGATCAACTGCATAGCCCGCCCCGGGCTGCTGTTTACTGGGTCAACAGGGCTCTTTGCTGCCGCCCTTAGCCGCGAATGTATCGTAACGGCTCTTCACTGCTTCTTTGATCTGGTCTGGATTCATTTTGTCAACCCTCCCTGCGGCCATTCCAGGCCAAGCCCAGCGATATCGCAATAACTTGTTCCCAACAAGACAGCGACCTCCTTATGCAACGCATTTTCGAGATCAAAGCGGCACCGACTCAAGAGCAGATTTTTTTCTTGCTTCGCCTGTGCCGGTGGCAAGAGCAGGGCAATATCGATATCGCTGTCTGGCCACTCCTGTTCCGTCCCATAGGAACCAAAAAGTAAATGCCCTGGACCGCAGGATAGTGACAGAGGATAGTTTTTATGATGATGGCATCTGTTGTCTCAGGCACGACTCAAACCCTCAGATGATGAGAACCAAAGGATAAACCAGCAGTATTGAGAAGATTAAGCATTCAATAAAGCACCGACTCCCAACCATTTCATGGGTGACACGTTAGCATAGATTTCCCATCTTAAAAACGGCAAACTGCTTTTAATCAGTTCTTCAAATATTGTTTCAAATCGCGATAATAGTTTTCGTGTGGCCCGATCATAATGAGGTGCAAATCCTCACCCATCTGGCGATATGCCAGCAGGTATTGAGTTGTCTTAAGCTTGAATTTGTGAATGAAGACTCCGCGTAAATCGCCTTTCTTTTCTTCCCCGATGTCTGGAGTTGCCGCAATTTTTCGTATTTCCTGATCCAATACCTCCTTCTCCTGCGGTGCCAGCTTCTTTACTTTTTGGCCAAAAGACCTTGACTGGAATATTTTCATGATAGTCTATCCGAAGGTATATTCACTCTTGTCGCCTTGTGCCAATTCCTCGAGTCCAATCAAAATCTCCTTAATGAGAGAATACGTCAAATCCGGATTCTCCTCGGCACATTTACCCATGCGGGCCCAATGTTCAATCTGGCCGGCTAATGATCTATGATCTACCCGGCTGAATTTTCTTGCCTCATTGACGAGTTCTTCAGATATTCTTACTGCTTTGGCCATAGTATATTTCCCCCCCCCATATAGTTACATTATGTTTCAATATAGAACATAATATCGCATAATGCAATTATAGATCATTTATTGTATATAATTTCCCGGCCTGCAACCACTCAGTCTCTAACTTCCGAGCCCCCCAAAGATTCAAAAAAGAACACCCGGGGCAGTCGGCGATCTTTTTCCCCACTTTTCCCTCTTCCCTCCTCCCTATTCCCTGTTTTTGCGACATCTGTCCCACCTGTTCTGGATAATTTCCCCAACTTTTGGTAAAGCTGATCACAAATATTGAAAAACTGTCATTCCGAGGGAGCCAAGCGACCGAAGAATCTATATCCTCCGCTTCGCTCAGGACGACGAAATGAAAAACTTTTTTGCTGACCGCTGCAGCCTGTTTCGAGCCTTTAACCGAAAACTGCAAACTGACAACTGACAACTAACCACTGGCCACTAACCACTGGAGTTCTTATGAAATGCACCGTATGCACCCATAATCAAATCAAAGACATCGATCGCGCCCTGCTCACCGGCGCCACCCTGATTTCCCTCAGCCAAAAATACAGCCTCAGCACATCGGCCGTGCACCGCCACAAGACTCACCTGCTGGATAAAATGCGCCAGGCCAAAAAACGTCTCCGGGCCAGCCTGGACCAGGGCTTATTCTTCAAACTCAATACCTACCTGGAGCTCTCCCTGCAAGCCGCCCGGGCGGCCAGCGCCGAAAATAATTTCCGGGCCCTCAACCAGTCCACCCGGGAAGGCACCCGGGTCGTTGCCTTGATGAAGAAAATGGAGTTTGAGCTGGACGATGAACTTGTCTACTGCCTCATGTACTCGACCCAGTGGGCCCTGCAGGACAGCCTCCTGCCCGATGCCTTCCAGGCCCTGGCCGACACCCGCCAGACCATGAGCGTCAACCTCTTCTCCCCCTGCCCGGAACCTCCGCCCCCGGACCTGGATGAAGATGATGACGAGGATGAAGATGATGATGATGACTGGGATGACTGGGACGAAGACGAAGACACTGAGGAAACTTCCACCTCTGTTCCCGAAATTATAAACCCGGCACTCGAAACTCCAGGCCCCGGCATCCCGCCTGGGTCAACCCCGGACCCCATCCCGGCCCAGCCACAAACTGCCCAACCTCAAACCGAAAACTGTCTTCTCAAGATGTGGGAAAAAAGCGGGAAAGTGCCGGGAAATATCCCCTCTCTGAAAGATAATAGTGAACAATATCAACTAGATTTGTTTGAAGAAAAAAATGCCGGGAAAAACCCAAAATCAAGGCGCCCAGTCGCCTCGCCTGGGCCTGAGGAAATTTCCACCACTCCGGATCGGGATACCCCAGACCCCTCCCCGGCTCAAAATTCAACTCTCGAAACTCGGAACTCGGAACCCGGAACTTTATTTCAGCGGCTTCGCCGGAAGTGGGCCAAAACCGGGAAAGCACCGCAATATTCCTGCAATTATGATGAAATTTACGCGGAATATCTAAGAGATACCGAGCCGGATAAAATTGCCGGCGGCACCGCTTCTGGTGATCCAGGCCTCTCTTCCCCTATCCCTCCTCCCTTTTCCCAGGCGTCAGCCCCGGATCCGGCCCTGGCAACCCAAAACCAACCACCGGATATTCCAAACTCGGCACCCGAAACTCCCAAGGCCCGTGAACCCCTGGACCCCTTTACCCACCCCAAAGAATACTACTTTGCCCTGGAACATGGCTATCGCATCGAAGACACCCCCCAGCATAAACCCGACCGCCGCAGGCAGGAAGACTTTGGCAACCCCAGGAAGATCAAAGGCTGCTACTAAATCCGGCAAACTCAAAAACAGCTTTTAACCGAAAACTGAACGAAAACCGAAAACTGTCTTTAAGGAGTTAGGCTTCCCAGCCGGTCTATGATAAAATAAAAAAATAATTTCTTAATTAAAATCTGATTATCGACAACCAGAAACCGGAAACCGACCACTGACTACTCAAAACTCGCAACTCGCAACTCGAAACTCCACCCTGGAGCTGCTGGCCCCGGCGGGAAGTATCGAAACCTTCTTTGCGGCCTTAGACAACGGCGCCGATGCCGTCTACGTTGGTCTGAAGGCCTTCAGCGCCCGGGCCTATGCCGCTAACTTTACCCTGCCGGAGGTCTCCTCCCTGGTCCAGGTCTGCCGCCAGCGGGGCCGGAAACTTTACGTGGCCCTGAACGCCCTGGTCAAGGAAGGGGAGCGCCAGGAACTCGTTGAAACCTTGGGCTCTTTAGAAGAGATCGGTCCGGACGCCTTGATCATCCAGGATCTGGGGGTCTATCATCTGGCCCGGCGCCATTTTCCGAAGCTGTCCTTGCATGCCAGCACGCTCATGACCATCCATAACTCTTTGGGGGTGGCCCAGGCTGCGGCCATGGGTTTCAAACGGGTGGTGCTGGCCCGGGAGTTGACCCTCACTGAATTGGCCGCCATCCGCCGCCAGACCCAGGTTGAGTTGGAGGTCTTTGTCCACGGGGCCTTGTGCTATTGTTTTTCGGGAATGTGTCTGTTCAGCAGTTATTTGGGAGGCCGGGCTGCCACCCGGGGCCGTTGCACCCAACCCTGCCGCCGACTCTACCAATACCGCGAGGAATCAGGCTATGTGCTGTCGCCCAGCGACCTGTCGGGGCTGGAACTCATCCCGCAACTGCAAGCCCTGGGGATCGCCGCGGTCAAAATCGAAGGCCGCATGAAGAGCGGGGAGTACGTGGGCCGGGTGGTGCAGGCTTATCGCCTGGTTCTGGATGCCTTGCCCGGCGTGCGGCAGCAAGCCATAACCGAGGCCAAAGAGTTGCTGGCCCGGACCTACAGCCGGCGCACTACCACCGGATTTTTTAAAAGCGCCCAACCCCAGGAGCTGCTGGCGCCCCAGGACACCGGCAACATCGGCCTTTTTTTGGGCAAGTTGACGGAGACGGAGCAGTCCCGGGGTGTTCTCAGATTACTGGAACCCCTGGCATGTGGCGACCGCCTGCGTTTACATGTCGCCGCCACCGGCGAGCGTCGGGCTTTCACTCTCAAGGAATTGGTCTGGCAGGGCAAAACAATGCCTGTAGCCGATGCCGGCGATAAAGTCGAGATTGGTCTGCCGGAGCCGGCCCAGGCCGGCGACCTGCTCTATAAGGTGGGGGAAACCACCCCCGGCGGCAGCCGCTCCGAGAAAAAGTGGCGGGAAATTTTATTTAATCTGGCCGAACCGGCCGTGCTCTCACCCCACCCTAATAGAAAGCTATTGCCGCCCCGGACGCCAGGCCCTCCCCCGGCGGCCAGGGGAGCCAGTCGCCCCAATCCCCGGGTCTACATGCGGGTGCGATCCTTTACGGAAGCGCTGGAGCTCAACCGCCAGGGTTTCCGGCCGCTGCTGGTGGATCTGCAGGAGGACAACTTTAATGAATATCTGGGCCACCAGCAACGGGCAAGACAGCTCAAATGGCTGATTTGGTCCTTACCGCCCATCATCCTGGAAAGTCAGTTGGTTTTTTTCCGCCAGGCCTTGGATACCCTGCTGAACGGCGGCTGGAAGAATTATATGGTAAGCAATTTAGGGCACTTGCAATTGCTCCGGGAAACCCTGGCCAACCTTAACCGGCCCAACCGGGGGGCGACTCTGAAGGCTAAGGTTGCGGCCGGATTACGGGATAGCCCAGAACACCCCGGTCCGGGCTCCGGCATCACCACCAAGGCGCCGCCGCCCCCGCCGGAGTTGACGCTGTATAGCGATTATCCGCTGCATTGCTTGAATGTCTTTGCCTTTCAAGCCTTGCAAGAGTTGGCGGTGTCCTATGTGACGCTGTCGGTGGAGGCGGATCGAGATACGCTGAAGTTGTTGTTGCGCCGAGCCCCAAGCCAGCGGTTGTTGGCGTATATCTATGGCTATCTGCCCCTGATGATTTCCCGGGTCCCCCTGCCGGCGGGGAAAAAAGCCTTGCGTTTGACCAGTCCCCAGGGGGAGCAGTTCCGGCTGACGACCACAGGCGGGCTGACGTATCTGCTCCCCACGATCCCCCAGCTTTTCCAGAAACCCTTGGAGGAACTACAGACTCTCGGATTGCGGCATTTCATCGTCGACCTTAATCAGAGCGGTCTGCCGGTCACCCAGGTGGGGGATCTGAAGCGCCGTCTCCTGATGGGCCCTGCCATCAGCGGCGGCATGGCCATGAATTATTACCGGGGCCTGGAGTAACCATGTTTTCGGTGGCTGATGTTCGGTTCTAGAAAAAACAAGTTTTATTAGATAGATAGATAATATATTTGTTGCCGTGTATCCTGAGGTTGGTGTAGCGACTTGCAAAAAAATCAGAAGGGATTATCATTATGCCTAAAAAAGGACTCCATTATCAGATACAATTCGACTATAAGCCCACCCGGGGCCTGTTCAGCGCCACCATCCCTGCTCTGGGGGGCTTGACTGTCACCGGGGAAACCTTTGCCGAAGTAGAGTCCGGCATCAGGGCCGCCGCCCTGCAATACCTGGAAAAGTTGCACTTGGACAACGAGCCTTTGCCGTTAGACGAAAGGGATCTGAAAGAAGGGATTTACATCCGCATTCCTCGAGAGTGAGAAAGGAGAACCCATTGCCTCGGATTGATGACTATATGGCCTCCCGGGCCCTGGCAGTGGCGCATTTACAACAGGAAGACCCTAAAATCGTGGCTGACCGTAGCCGGGCGGTGTATGAAGTCCTCCAGGATCAGGAAGGCCTGATTCTCCCTTACTTCGGCCGCCCTTACTGGATCAGTTGGCCTGCGGTGGCGGTGAACTACCTGGCGGGCGAAGGCGAAGTCCCCATCCAGGAGCAGATTTTGATGCTGCACTATCTGGAGAACACCAAGGGCGACCCGCTCACCGGCCAAACCATCGATTTCCGGCAGGTCCCCTCCGGCCAATTTTATCATGCTGCCTTTGTGGGCCGGGCCAAGACCCCTCTGCTCAAGATGTTCGGCCACGACCTGGAATTATACCGTCAGGTAGCTCAGCAGCTGGGGGGTGAACTGGTGCCCCTCGGCGACCTCGCCGCCACCTACCTGGCCCTGCCACTGGTGCCCATAACCCATGTCATCTGGAAGGGTGATGCCGAATTTGACCCGGAATGCAATATCTTGTTCGACCAAAGTATCGTCTCCCATCTGCCCACTGAGGACATTGCCGCCATTTCGGGTATGTCCGTCTACCGCCTCATGGGCCTGGCCCACAAACTGAAGGCCTCCTGACCCAAGCAGGCATGCGCCTTAAAATCTGACCATGCTAGTGGAACTGCGCATCAGAAACCTGGCCATACTGGATCAGGTGGAACTACTCCTGGAACCGGGTTTCAATGTCTTTACCGGAGAAACCGGGGCCGGCAAGTCCATGATCGTTCAGGCCGTGCAACTGCTTTTGGGTTCCAGGGCCAGCGAAGACCTTATCCGCACCGGTGCCACCGAAGCCGAGATTGAGGCCCGGTTTGAGACCGAGTCACGGGAACCATGGGTTTCCTGGCTGGCGGAGCGGGAGGCTCCTTTTACTGGGGAGCTGCTCCTGCGCCGGGTAGTCTCCCGGGGCGGTCGGAGCCGCTCCTATCTCAACGATCAGGCCGTGACTCTAAAATTTCTGACTGCCTCTGTGCAAGAACTGCTGCATCTCTCCGGGCAACATGAGTACCAAACTTTTTTGGCCCCGGAAAATCACCTCAATATTCTGGACATTTTTGCCGGGCTCTCCGGGGAGGTGCAAGACTTTCGGGCTGACTACGGCCGGTGGCGGCAGTTGCAGCACCAGTGGCAGGAACTCCAACAACGCCGGGCCGATCTGGCAAACTCCCGGGAATTTTTGACGTTTCAAGTCCAGGAGGTGGAAAAGGCCAAAGTCCGGCCGGGTGAAGAGGAAGAACTGGCCCGGGAACAGGAGCGACTGCGCCATGCCACCCAGCTCTGGGAGGCGGCCCGCCTGGGCTACAACCGACTTTACGGGGATAAGATTGCTATTCTCACGGGATTGAACGAAGTAAAAAAGTCCCTGGACCTCATTGCCCGTTTTGACCCGGAGTGGTCCACTCGCAGTGCCGGTCTGGCTGAGGTCTCCCTGGAGCTGGAGGACCTGGCCTTCTCCCTGCGGGATTATTTCGGGAGTGTGCACCCCGACCCCGGACGCCTGGAGGAAATTGACCAGCGGCTGCATCTGCTGCAGCGCCTGAAACGAAAATATGGCCCCACTCTAAAAGAGGTGCTGGCCTTTGGGGACAGGGCCCGCCAGGAATTGGCCGGGCTGGACACTATTAGACGACCAGGAAGCCGAACTGACCCGGCAACTGGAAACCGTCAGCCGTCTGGTCAAGGCAAAGGCCCTCTTGTTATCCCAACGCCGCCAGGCTGCAGCACCCAATTTGGCGGTCGCCGTAGAGCGCGGAAATTCATAGCCTGGCCATGCCCCGGGCTCAGTTTCTGGTGAAATTCTCCGAAGCCGGCGGCCCTTGTGCCGGTCTTGATATTGAAGGGCGGCCAATATCCGGCCACGGCTGCGATCAGGTGGAATTCTTCCTGGCCCCCAACCCCGGGGAAGACCCCAAACCTCTCAGCCGCATCGCCTCCGGGGGCGAATTGTCCCGTCTGGTGCTGGGGTTGAAAAATATTCTGGCCGCCGAAGCCGGGGTCAACACCAGCATTTTCGATGAGGTGGACGCCGGCATTGGCGGGGCCACGGCCACGGTAGTGGGTCAAAAATTGCGGCGGCTGTCACAAAAAAACCAGATTATCTGCATCACCCATTTGCCCCAGATCGCCTGTTTCGCCGACACCCACTTCCGGGTGGAAAAAAAGATCGTGGGCTCCCGGACGGTCACGGTGGTCAACAAGCTGGCCTCCGAGCCACGTTTGCAGGAACTGGCCCGCATGCTGGGCGGGGCCCTGGTTACGGACACCACCCTGGCCCATGCCGGAGAAATGCTGGCTGCGGCCCGCCAGGGGGCGTAGTTGTCCAGGGCGTCATCTTGATGACGGAATGAGTGACAGGATGGCTTGCAAAATGGAAAAAAGGTATTATAATTAAATCTGAGGGGGCGAAACGGTTTCGACGTGGGTATGAAACTACAAGTCGCATGCCGAGGTCCTGTCCGCTCGTAAAACGGGTAGGAAAACCATAAGTGCCGACAACTACGGCTACGCTTTAGCCGCTTAAGGCTAACGTCCACTTAACTTCGCCGGGAGAGTTAATCTGGGCGCCGATCATTCCGGCTAAGAAGGCGGGTTTGCTGACGACCCGCTGACTGAAACCTTAGTCAGCTTGCCTAGATTGGTATTGTGCCGGTGGAAGACCATTGGGGCGAGAAACAATACACCGGCTATGCATGTAGAAGCTTCTAGGGAGTATTTGCGGACGCGGGTTCGACTCCCGCCGCCTCCACCAAGTAAATAAAATAAAAAAGGCATCCATTTTAGGGATGGCTTTTTTAGTTGTGGTCCCTGCTAACGCGCCGCCAAGTTCATGATATGGAGGTTTGATTACTTCTGGCGCCGCCTTAAGCTGATTAGAGCAAACATTCCGGAACCCAACAGCCACACCGCCCCGGGGATCGGCGTGGTGGGATGGTGTCGGGACTGTTGTAAATGGCGTAAAGGCCTTGGCCGCAATACGTCACTAAGATTTCGTTACGGGGGTCGTTCGGGGCCAGATCGCTAATAAACTGTCCATTATTTTGAAAAAGATGATCCACTTTGGCGAAAATGGGATGTGAAGAGCTGGTGCCAATATCCTCAATGATGCCGTTGTAGGTTTCGGCTAAAGACAATCCGAAGTGGTTGAGGAAGCTATTCCAACGCGCCGCCTCATTGACTCCCCCCCCAACACCGGTGCCACACATGAGATAGACATTGCCGCCCCCCTCCACGTATTGGATGAGGACGTTGTTGTCCACTGCCAACCCGCCACCCAGGAAGACGCCATGGTAGCCTTGCAGTTTGCCAAATTAGATTCGGCCGGAATTTGGCCCACCTTCAGAAATGACCAGCTCCAGTTATGGCATTAGCCAGACTTGACTCGGTCAACCCATGGGCGTTGCAATAAGCCAGAAAGCTGCCTGTCCCACCCCCGGTGAACCAGGCGGCGACGTTGGTGGCAAAGACATCCGGATCATTGGGTGCAATAAAACCGGTGTTACTTAGGGTCCAATCATCGTTAGCCACCACGATCTTGCCGGCCTGGGCAGCAGGAATCCAGAGCGCCGCGGCCAAGGCCATGATAAGGAAACCAAACAAACATTTCTTCATGGGAGGCTCCTTTTAGAGGATCTTAAATATGAAGAAAGATTTTCCTCACTGATGAGAATTTGAAACATAATTTTTTGATAAATATATAGGAAGTGCAACTTGCTGTCAAATATCTTTCTTTTTCCCGTCTGCCCCGTTTGTGGGAGAGGTTAAGCTGGAAGCTATGGCTTAATAGATCCTTGTTGCAAGTGTTAAGACCACTTCTAACCTGCCCGGTAATGATTTTTTCAAAATTTGACTGTTTCTTTTGTCGATGGTGCGACAATTTCTTGACAGCGCCTTTGCATCAGATTATGGTTTATATACCTGCCTGTATAACCAGCAAGGATGACTTATACCAAGTTCGGTTTGTCCTGCAACCAACATAAGTTGTAATGTTTTATATTTGCTGCATTTTTTAACCGAAACGTTCATGAATAAAATTATTCACCCCCGAGGATGAA
This sequence comes from uncultured delta proteobacterium, assembly GCA_963705135.1. Taxonomy (GTDB): domain Bacteria; phylum Desulfobacterota; class Desulfobaccia; order Desulfobaccales; family Desulfobaccaceae; genus Desulfobacca. The sequence goes on along the minus strand of CAVPJB010000035.1, from coordinate 14,589 downwards.
AATTGATGTTATGCTAGAATCCATGGCGTTCCGGGGCTATGGTCGATAGGTTTTTGAGGTGGATAAACCTCGAACCGAAACTGATCCGGGCCCTCCGGCACGTACCCCCGATTGTGTCATCACCTTTTCCGGGTGATTGAACGCACGGTAAAAAGACCGTCTCCGGAGTAAGGGAGTCAGGAGATCCGTCGGGTCTGCCCCTGAGCGCCAGGTAATTCCAGGCGGAGAGGGGGTGAATACCGTGATTAAGCCGATAGTCAAATGTGCTGCTGGTCTGGACGTCCACCAGGCAAGCGTCATGTGCACCGTGCTGGAGGAACAGCATTCCGGAGTGGTCCGGCCTCAGACGCGGCGCTATACTACCTATCCCCGGCATTTGCAGGAATTGGGCCACTGGCTGCAAGAGCGGGGGGTAGAACTGGCGGTGATGGAGAGCACCGGAATTTATTGGAAAAGCGTTTATGCGGCCCTGGAAGAAGCCGGCATCCAGACCTACCTGGTGAACGCCCGGCATGTCAAACAGGTACCGGGGCGCAAGACGATGTGGCCGACAGCGAGTGGCTGGCGGAGTTGGCCCGTTGTGGTTTGCTGAAGGCCAGCTTCGGCCGCCCCGGGACCTTAGGGAGTTGCGCCTGCTGAGCCGTTACCGCCGCAAAATGAGCGGCTATCTGGCGGCAGAGAAGAACCGCTTGCAGAAGGTGCTGGAGGACGCCGGGGTACGGCTGAGTTGTGTAGTCAGCGACATTGACGGCGTGTCGGCGCAGAGGATGATCGCCGCCTTGGTGGCCGGGGAAAAAGACCCGGTCAAGATCGCGGACTTGGCGGTGAGATCGCTGCGCCGCAAAAAAGAGGAACTGGTCCTGGCCTTGGAGGGGGACCTGAGTGATCGGCATCGATTTCTGTTGCAAAGAATTAGTCATCATATCCGTTGGTTAGAAGAGCAGCTACAGGAAATGGATAGCCAGATCGTGGCGGCCATGGCGCCGTACCAGAGGAATGGCGTTTGATGCAGACCATTCCCGGCATCAACCAACTTAATGCCGCAATGTTGCTGGCCGAAATCGGGCCGCATATGGGGCGGTTCGGGAGCAAGGAACGCCTCAGTTCCTGGGCCGGGATGAGTCCCGGCAACCATGAGAGCGCGGGAAAAAAAAACGTGTCGGCACCCCGCCGGGCAACAAATACATCCGCAGCCTCCTATGTGAAGCGGCCCACAGTGCGATTAAGACGAAGAGCCAGTTCCAAGGGTTTTTCCAGGGGCTCGTCATCAGACGGGGGACAAAGCGAGCCATAATCGCCGTAGGCCATAAGTTGCTGGAAATTATATACGTCCTTTTGTCTAAGAAGGAGCCTTATCGTGATCCTGGCGTGGACTATGAGCGGTTGATTGTGAACCGCAATGCGCCACGCTGGATCAAGGCATTACAAAAATACGGTTACTTGCCCCAGGCGCAATCCGCCTAACATGCGCTCATCGGCCTGAAACCAAAACGTTCACCGAAGACGATGCGCCTTCGGGAGGGGCGAAGTGTGGCCTAAATTTGCCGCACTCGCAGAAGTTTTTCACGGTAAAACCGAAAACTGGAAACCGAAAACGGTATTATTATGGCCCAGGCTAGCATTCTGGTCGTCGATGACTCCAGCGCCGTACGGGAAAACCTCAGCGAGTTATTGACTGAGGAGGGTTATGAAGTTGAGAGCTGCGCTGGTGGGAAGGAGGCGATGCAGTTTTTGCAAGAAAGGACATACGAATTAGTCCTTTCTGACCTCTCCATGCCCGAGGTCGACGGTATGGGGGTTTTAACATACTTAGCTAATCACTTCCCTGAAACCTGCTGCATTATTATTACCGGCTACGGCACCATCCAGAATGCTGTTGACGCCATGCGCCTGGGCGCCTACGATTATCTCTGCAAGCCGGTGGAATCCCAGGAACTCTTGATGGTTGTTGCCCGGGCTCTGGAACACCAGCGCCTGCGGCGGGAGAACCTCCTTTTAAAGAAGCAGCTCCGGGAGAAGTTTGGTTTCGACAACATCATCGGCACCTGCGAGCCCATGTGTCAGGTGTTCGATATTATCCGAAAAGTGGCGGATACCGACAGCACCGTGCTGATTCTGGGTGAATCGGGGACAGGTAAGGAGTTGGTGGCCCGGGCCATTCACTACAACAGCTATCGGCAGGCCAACCCCCTCATCCCGGTAAATTGCGGCGCTATTCCCGAGGATTTATTAGAAAGTGAACTTTTTGGACATGAACGGGGGGCCTTCACCCATGCGATTCGCACCCGCCTCGGCCGTTTTGAACAAGCTCATGGCGGTACTATCTTCCTGGATGAAATAGGTGATATGAGCCCCAACCTGCAGGTTAAAATCCTGCGGGTGCTGCAGGACCACCAATTCGAACGTATCGGCGGGCAAAAAACCCTGAAGGTAGATATTCGGGTCATTGCGGCTACGCACCGGGACCTGAAAGAATTGGTGCAAACTGGCAGATTTAGGGAAGATTTGTATTATCGGCTGAATGTTATTCCCATCAAAATCCCGCCGCTGCGGGAGCGCCGGGCCGACATTCCCATTCTGGTGAACCATTTCACCCAGGAATTCAGCCGTAAAAGAAAAAAATCGACCTGTCGGGTGTCACCCGAGGCGATGCGCCTGCTTGTAGACTATGACTGGCCGGGCAACGTCCGGGAATTGGAAAACCTCATTGAACGAATGGTGATTTTGTCCGAAAGTGAAATTTTAAACGCCCAAGACCTGCCGGAACACTTCCACCTCACGCCTCAAGAAAACATTAGATTGAGCTTAGAAATTCCTACGGGTGGTTTACCTTTGCAAAAAATGGTGTCTGACTTTGAACGACAGTTAATAATCAAGGCTTTGAATCAGGCCGGTTGGGTTAAAAATCAGGCGGCGCAATTGCTCCAACTCAATCGCACGACTTTAGTAGAGAAAATAAAAAAACAAAAGATCCGCCGTTTATCCAATGAGAGTATAAGTTGAACCGGATTTGCAGAATTACCTCCCCCGGCCAGAACTAACTGCCAGTAACCAGTAACTTTTCAGAAAATTCCATTACAATGAGGTATGTGTGCCCCGACAAGAAGCCCGATTGGCAACAGTGCACTCCCTGAGTCAGGGGGCCCTGAAAGTATTGGCTCCAGACCAAAGCCTCAGGTTTGACCAGGATTTTAGCCTCTGGGCTGCCAATCCGGCTAGATTGGCGGCCAGAGAACCCCTGGGGGGAGAGGAAACCGGGGGCCTGGGTTTTCCTTTAGGACGAAAGTCCCCTGCAACCAGAGAAGGTTCCTTGCAAGCCGGAGTTCAGCGAGGGATAGACACCACCCTGGTGGCGGGCATGTTTTTTCAGGTCTTACTGGAGGCAGAGCACCTGCCGGGCAATACTTTGGAGCGGACCAGTTTTGTCAAGCAGGCGGTGAAAAATTTCCTGGTCCAGCGTTTAGCAGGGCAGATCACCCTGTCCCAATTTTTCCGGTTGGTTCAGATCATCGAACATGAGGTTACCTATTATTTCCACCGCTTACAGGGGGAATGGCTCTCACCAGGAGATGTTCAGCTTCTCGAAACTCCCATATCCGGTGCTGGCTACACGGTTGCTCCTTCCCAACCTCTACAGACAGACGTTTTGAGACGGGCTCTCACCCTGTTGCCCTTGCCTCACCAGGCCAACCGGAAACTTTCGCCGGAGGGCCTGGTAGATTTTTTAGTGAAATCCGAAGGACGTTGGTTTCGCCTGCTGGATTTTGAATCCCATTTCCGTTTGAATAAAAAAACGGCCTGGACATACCTGGCTCTCTTACTTCAGCATGATATACTAAGGCATAACGAGGAGAAAGCTAACAAGGTGCGTTATGCTGTATCCCTTGAATTTATGGCGCCTGAAACCGCGTCCCTGCGTTAAGTAATGCCTGCCTGGGGCTGTTAATCTAACTCTGATGGTGGCATCAGCTATGAAATCAGAAGGAATCCCATCTTAACCGAATAATTAGGACTAGCAGGTGAGGTAACCATGGCATTTGAGTTTAAGCTTCCGGACGTGGGAGAGGGCCTAACCGAAGGGGAATTGTTGGCCTGGTTGGTACATGAGGGAGACCAGGTTAAGGAAGGGCAGCCTTTAGCCCGCATCGAAACCGATAAAGCCATTGTGGAAATTCCTGCCCCCCGGGACGGCGTGGTCTCGAAATTGATGTTTGCGGAAGGGGCGGTTATCCACGTTGGGGAAGTATTTGTGATTTTAGGAGAACCAGGTGAGACGTTAGCCCCCGCACCCCAGGTTGGCGTAGGCGTGGTGGGGGTGTTGGAAGAAGCACCGCCTGAGCCGGCGTCGGTTGTGGGTCGCCCCGTCCTGGCGACTCCGGTGGTGCGCAGATTGGCTAAGGAATTGGGCCTTGACCTAAAAGAGGTAACCGGCAGTGGCCCGGCAGGGCGAATTCTGGAGAGCGATGTGCGCCAGGCCACCTCAGCCGCTGCGCCCGCCGCCATACCGGAAACTCCTATCAGTGAACCGGCGGTTGAACAGCCAGCGTTGCCCGAACCCAAACCAACCGCCCGCAAAGTCAAGAAATACGATTTTTATGGTTATATCGAACACGTTCCCTTCAAAGGGCTTCGAAAAACGATAGCCCGCAATGTCAGCCGTTCCCAGCAGGCCACAGTAACCGTCACCGCCACCGACGAAGCGGATATTACCGAATTGCAGCGGCTCAAAGACCGGACTCAGGCTGCAGCCCAGTCCCAAAAGGTGCATCTGACGCTGCTCCCTTTCATCATCAGGGCAGCGGTGGCGGCCTTAAAAGACCACCCCTATCTCAATGCCACCCTGGATGATGAGGCCGAAGATATCATTCTGAAAAAATATTACAATTTCGGCATTGCCACCGATACTCCCGAAGGCCTGATGGTGCCGGTCATCAAAAATGCGGGGGATAAAAGCATCCTGGAATTGGCCCGGGAGATTCAAGACCTGGCTGCCAAAGCCAGGGATCGCACCATTGATCTGGCCGATCTGCAGGGTGGTTCTTTTACCATTACCAACTACGGCGCCATACGAGGTATTTTCGGTACGCCGGTGATAAATTATCCGGAAGTAGCCATTTTAGGAATTGGCCGTCGGCAGGAACTGCCCCGGGTGAGGGAAGGAAAAATTGAGATCCGGCAGATCCTGCCCATTTCTTTGAGTTTTGACCACCGGGTTCATAGACGGCGCTCAGGCAGCCCGTTTTCTCCAGCAGTTTATCGCTTATGTGGAGGATCCGGCCCTAATTCTGGTGGGGACATGACCACTTGGTTTTTCTTGTCTGCCGTAACATGGTTTTTGGCGAGAACCGCAATGGCAAACGCGCGAGACAGGTGTATATGGAATACTAACCCGTCATAACTTCCAGGCCAGTCTAACCTTGCCCTTCGCAACTATCTTTCCTAAAGTGACAAACCAGGTTACTGGGATTTAAAAATAACCGACTGGTGGCGTACTATGACGTTCCACTAAAAAAGATATTATACTGTTTTCGGTTTCTGATTTTCGGTTTTCGGATAAAAGAATTTGTATTATTAAAGACTTCGATTTTGATTTTATTGCACTACAAACTGAACTTGGTATAAGGGTATATGTCTACACAACATATTTTGATCAAAGGGGCCCGAGAGCACAACCTGAAAAATATTGATCTGACTCTGCCCCGCAACAGTCTTATTGTCATCACCGGAGTCAGCGGTTCGGGTAAGTCAACCCTGGCCTTCGATACCATTTACGCAGAAGGACAGCGTCGCTATGTGGAGTCCTTATCTGCCTATGCCCGTCAGTTTTTGGAACTGATGGACAAACCTGACGTCGACTTCATCGAAGGCCTGTCCCCGGCCATCGCCATCGAACAGCGCAAGGCCAGCCAAAATCCCCGCTCCACCGTGGCCACCTCCACCGAAATTTATGATTACCTGCGGTTGCTCTTTGCTCGCCTGGGCACGCCGTATTGCTACCAATGCGGCCAGCCCATAGCTTCCCAGAGCGTACCGCAGATGGTGGAGCAGATCATGGGTTTGCCGTCCGGCTCCCGCCTCAGTGTCCTGGCGCCGGTGATTGTCAACAAGAAAGGGGAGCATCAGAAACTGCTGCAACGGTTGCGGCAGGAAGGCTATACCCGCATCCGGATAAATAGCGAATTGCTGGATCTGGATGAGCCAGTGACCCTGGACAAGAACAAGCGGCACACCATCGAAGTGCTGGTTGATCGGTTGGTGGTCAAACCCGGATTGGAGCCTCGTTTGACAGATTCTCTGGAATTGGCAGTGGGGTTATCAGATGGAGTTGCAAAAATCGCCGTTCTTGACGGTGAGGAGTTGCTGTTCAGCGAACGCTTTGCCTGCGAAGCCTGTGGAATCAGCTATCCTGAGCTGACGCCCCAGATGTTTTCCTTTAACAGCCCCCAGGGGGCTTGCGTCACGTGTAGTGGTTTGGGGACGCGACTGGTGCTTGACCCGGAGTTGGTGGTGCCCGATCCTGACCTCAACATCCGGGAGGGCGCCATCCTGCCCTGGGCTAACCGGCAGTCAATGTATCACCAGCAGATGCTGGAGGCCTTGGAACAGCACTATAACTTCTCGATTCGAACTCCTTTCCGGAACCTTAACCCGGAGGTGCAGCACGCGCTCCTCTATGGTTCCGGGAAAGAGAGTGTCGGCTTTCAGTACGAACGCAATGGCCGTCGCACGGTGGAGCAACGGATTTTTGAAGGGTTGATTCCCAATCTGCAGCGGCGCTACCGGGAGACGGATTCGGGACTGATCCGGGAGGAAATTGAGCGCTTCATGACCAGGCAACCCTGCCCCGACTGCCTGGGCGGCCGACTCCGCCAGGAGGCGCTGGCAGTCCGGGTGGACGGACGTAATATTAGTGAGATCACCCAGTTAACCGTGGGGCAATGCCAAAGCTGGTTTGACAGCCTGGCCTTGACGCCGCCACAAATGGCCATCGGCCGGCGGGTTCTCAAGGAAATCACTGAACGCCTGGGATTTTTGCTGGATGTGGGCTTGGACTATCTGACCCTGAACCGCACTACGGCCACCCTTTCCGGGGGGGAAGGGCAGCGCATCCGTTTAGCCACGCAGATCGGTTCGAAGCTCATGGGAGTGCTCTACGTCCTGGACGAGCCCAGTATCGGTTTGCACCAGCGGGACAATTTGCAACTCTTGCGTACTCTGAAGACCTTGCGAGATTTGGGCAACACCGTTATTGTGGTGGAGCATGATCCCGAAACCATCAGCAGCGCCGATTTTGTGGTGGATATGGGGCCGGGGGCCGGAAACCAGGGTGGAGAGGTGGTTTTCTGCGGTACGGCGGGGCAATTGGAGGAGCATCCGGAATCGTTGACCGGCATTTATCTTTCGGGTCGGCGAACCATCCCTGTCCCCGCGCCGAGGCGCAGTCCCAGGGATTATCTTATTATGGAGGGCGCCCGAGGTCACAACCTGAAAGATGTCACTCTGAAGTTGCCCCTGGGGCTGCTGACCTGTGTCACCGGAGTATCGGGATCGGGAAAAAGCACCTTGATTATGGATACCCTCTATAAATCTTTGTGCCAGAAACTCTATCGGGCCAAAGACCGGCCGGAGCCCTATACCCAGCTGGTAGGTCTAGAGAAAATCGACAAGGTGATCAATATTGATCAGAGTCCCATAGGCCGGACGCCTCGGTCCAACCCTGCCACCTATACTGGGTTGTTCACCCTGGTGCGGGACCTGTTTGCCCGAATGCCGGAGGCTCGAGCCCGAGGCTATAAACCGGGACGCTTCAGTTTTAATGTTAAGGGAGGACGCTGTCAAAATTGCGAAGGTGACGGTATTATAAAAATTGCCATGCATTTTCTGCCCGATGTCTATGTCAAATGCGAGGTCTGCCAAGGTAAGCGGTTCAATCCCAGCACTCTGGAAGTAAAGTTTAAAGGGAAAAACATTGCCGAGGTCCTGGAGATGACCGTGGACCAGGCACAGGAATTTTTCCAGGATATTCCCGGATTACGAACCAAGTTCGATACCCTGGTGGAAGTAGGCCTGGGTTATATCCAGTTGGGCCAGCCGGCGACGACGCTTTCCGGTGGTGAAGCTCAGCGTATCAAGCTATCCCGGGAACTGAGCAAACGGGCAACCGGGAGAACGTTATATATCCTGGATGAGCCCACCACCGGACTCCATCTGGCCGATATTGAAAAGCTGCTGGTGGTGTTGGACAAACTGGTGGCAACGGGGAATACCGTGGTGGTCATCGAACACAATCTCGAAGTAATCAAGACTGCGGATTTCTTAATTGATTTAGGGCCGGAGGGTGGTGACCGGGGCGGTAGGTTAGTAGCCAGTGGCACCCCGGAGGAGGTGGCACAGTCGGCAGTTTCTTATACCGGGCAGTTCTTGAAAGAGATCCTGACCTAAATCGCTTCCATGGTGAGGTGATAAGCCAGATTGTCCAGTTTGACGGTAAAGTCCACGTTTTCCACAATGAACCCTTCCGGCATTTGAATCTGCAAAGGGGCAAAATTGAGGATGGCTTTGACACCGGCATCAATGAGACGGCGGGCGGTGGCCTGGGCATGGGCGGCAGGGGTGGCGATGACGCCGATTTCGATATCTTTTTCTTTGATTACTTTATTCAGGTCATCAATGCTGTAAATCATCTGACTGCTGGGCAATCGCCGTCCCACTTTTTTGGGATCGATGTCAAAGACGGCAACAAATTCATAGCCTTGTTTGGCGAAGTTTTCGTGGGCCACCAAGGCCAGCCCCAAATTCCCAATCCCGACTAAGGCCATCCGCCAACGGCGGTTGAGCCCCAGGATCTTTTTGATCTCAAACAATAATTCTTTGACAAAATACCCCACGCCGCGCACACCGAATTCACCGAAATAAGCCAAATCTTTACGCACCTGGGCCGGATTGACCCCGCATTTTTGGGCAAGTTTGTCGGAGGCGATAATGTTGACATGGCTGTTCATCAATTCTTCGAGGGCGCGAGAATAGAGGGATAATCTAGTGATCGTAGCAGAGGGAATTTTTGAAAATTTCATGGTATTTTCTAAATAAAGAAAATAATTACCGTTACCCTATGTGATTATTTGCACAAAAGTTTTTTAAAAAAGAGGGGCCTCAGGGGGCCCCTCCGCAAGCTTAAGAAAGTGTTTGTTTACTTGAGGCCGAGGGCGGTGGCAATGGGTTTGGCCATCGGGTAAGCATAGAGAATGATCAACGCCACGACCAAGGCATAAATACAAAGAGATTCGATCAGGGCCAAGCCGATAAGCATGGTCACGGTGATTTTACCGGAAGCTTCGGGGTTGCGGGCGATGCCTTCCACAGCGCTGCGGACTGCCAGGCCCTGGCCGATGCCAGTACCGAAAGCGGCGATGCCGATGCCAAAACCGGCAGCGGTCACGGAGGCGGCAAAGAAACCGCCCAAGCCAGCGCCAGCGCCAGCGGCTTCAGCGGCCATGGCTAGGGAGGCTAGTCCCAAGGTTAGCAACAGGGTCATTCCGGTAATCATCAGTTTTTTCATTGCAAAAAACCTCCTAAAGTGTGGGTATATATTGAAGTGGCCTTCTTCCAAAATTAATGAGCATGTTCCATGGAACCGGCAAAGTACATCATGGAGAGCAGGGAGAAAATAAAAGCCTGGACGACGCTGGTGAAGACGGCCAGGAACATCATCGGCAGGGGCGCCAAAAAGCTGCCGGCCAACATCAGCAGAATGGCCAAGACTAAGTCTTCACCCATGATATTCCCGAAAAGACGTAAGGTCAGGGACATAACCCGGGCCGAGTGGCCGATGAGTTCAATGGGCAGGAACAGGGGTGCCAGGGCCGGGACGGGTCCCAAGAAGTGTTTGATATATTTGACGCCATGGTATTTGACGCCCAAATAGTGAGTAAAGATAAAAGAACACAGGGCCAGGGACAGCGTGGTGTTGATATTGGCTGTGGGAGAAAAGAATCCCGGTACCAGGCCGATGAGGTTACACGCCAGAATGTAAATGAAGAGAGTGGCGATGAAAGGGAAGAACGCCCGGCCATCTTCACCGGTGATGTCCACCATAAATTCTTCCAAGCCGCCGATTAATAATTCAAAAAAGTTTTGCCCCCCGGCTGGCACTACGGCCCGGGGTTTGGCGGCCAGATAGCCTAGTCCCACCAGAATGGCCATGATCAACCAGGAGTAGGTGACGTGAGGGGGGATGTGGAGTCCCAGCATCCCGGTCAAGACATCAAGGAAGAGAATTGGATGTTCCATGAACTATGAGCGCCTCCTTAAAAAAATTCTTCCGAAACTCTACAAAAAAAAATCTTCCGAGACTCTAAAATACCTAAGACAATTAAGGTGAGTACCACTGTGGACAATCCCACCACTAAACCGAAGATATTGACCCAGCCGGTCTTTACCAGAAAGAAAATGATGACGGCCAGGACGGTGAAGCGTAAAACGTATTTCAGGGTCATGAAGGAAACGGCTTGCCGCCCGGCGGTCTGCCATTCTTCCTGAGAGCCCCATTGGTGGTTGAGGGTTGAATTGAGGATATAGGCCATAAAGTGAAAATTCAGCACGGCTAAAAGCCCTCCCACCAGGATGCCGAGGGCAAATTCATGGCCGCCCCACAACCAGCCTGATAAGGTCAGGACGGCCAGGACGATCCAGTTGGTGGTTTTCATGGTGCCCGGGTTTAAGAAATCTGAAATCATATTACATCTTAGTGCGTTTGCCCATAATATAGAGATTGCGGAAGCCGGCGATAATCCCGATGAGTAGGCCAAGGTAAAAAAAGAGCATATTATCAAATGTCTGGGAAAGCCAATAGCCGATGCCGCCGCCGATGAGGATGGCAAAAACCAGAGAAAAGCCGATGGCGCTGGCCTGGTAACCGCCCGAGAACAATTCTTTGAGAAACTGTTTGGTATCTTCCTTCAAGGTTCGATCCTTGGCCACCGGCTGGGAGGCCTCGTGCAAAAACTCACAAATGGAATTATCACACTGGTACCATGAAGTCAATCTTTTTTTCAGGAAATGATTCAGGGAGCGGGGGTGGGGGGAGCAGAGGCGAACCCTGGTTAGGCAATGCAAAAAACCATAAATTAATCAATAGGCTGTATCACCGCCAACCAAAATCTGTTTAAGGTTTGGTGACCGGCAGTTCGATAACGAAGGTGGCGCCGCCGGGGGCGGTGGCATCAACGTAAATACGGCCCCGGTGCTGCTTGATGATGCCGTAGCTGACGGAGAGGCCCAGGCCGACACCCCGGCCTACCTCTTTGGTGGAAAAGAACGGGTCAAAGAGGCGGGGCAGATGGTCGGGGTGGATGCCGGGACCGGTGTCATTGACGCGGATTTCCACGGCGCCCTGAGTATTTTGGCTGGTGGTGACCGTGAGCACGCCATGGCCGGCCATGGCTTCGCCGGCGTTCATAAAAAGGTTGAGAAAGACCTGCTCCAGTTTGCTTTTATCCCCTTGGATCGGGGGCAGGTCGGGGGCCAGGTTTTTCTGGAGGCCGACATTCTGAAAATTCAGATGGTTTTCCACCAATCCCAACAGTTCGGTCACCAGGACATTGATATCAATGGGTTTCAGGCGAGAGGGCAGTTGCCGGGAAAAGTCCAGCAGTCCTTTGATGATCTCCTTGCAGCGGGTGGCTTCCCGGATGATTTTTTCCACCTGGTGGCGTTCTGGGTGATCTGGGGCCAGATCTTCCAGCATCAGGTAACTATAAACTAGGATGCCTCCTAAAGGATTGTTGATTTCATGGGCCACCCCGGCGGCCAACTGTCCCACGGCGGCCAGTTTTTCGGAGCGGGCCAGTTGTTCTTCCAGGCGTTTTTTGTCGGTTATTTCTCGAACATGAGTTTGAAAAACCCTTTTGCCCTCGAAGGTGGCGGGTAAAGAGCCCACCTCGATATCGAATTCGCTGCCGTCTTTTTTCAGCCCCTTGATTTCGAAGATGCGGGGCCGGCTGAAGTGCCGGCTGATTTCCCGAAGATGGCGCAGGAGCGGGGAGTGATAGATGGGGCTGATGAGGCAGAGGAGAGTCACGCCGGCCAGTTCCTCGGGCCGGGAATAGCCGAACATCTTGAGAAAGGCGGAGTTGGCAAACAACACCCGGTCCCGGGTATGCAGGGCAATGCCGTCCAGGGAGGTCTCAACGAGCTGGCGATATTTTTCCTCGGACTCCTTGAGGTTATGCGCCAGGCGCTCCCGTTCGGTGATATCCAGCATGGCCTGAACAGCGCCGATGATCTGGCCTTGATCACTAAAAATAGGGGAGGCCACCAGGAAGAGATGTCTTTCCTCTCCTTCCAGTTTCGGAAAGTGTATGGTAGCTTCAAAAGCCCCAGGGAAGTGGCAGGATTTACGGAGGTTCTGTTCTTTATAATACTCCTCCAGAGCTTTGATATTCTGGTCCACCACCAGATCGGCCAGGGTGGGCCTTTCCTGGGGATAAAAGGGCAACCACTGTCTTTTGCTGCCGATCATTTGCTGCCGGTTAAAGCCGGTCAATTCCTCGCAGGCCTTGTTCCAGTAGATGAGGCGATGCTGGCGGTCGATGACGAAGGCGGGAACCGGCAATCCTTCCAGGATGCCTTCGGTGGTTTTTTTCTCCTGCAAAATTTCCTGTTCGATGCGCTTGCGTTCGGTAATATTCTTGGCAATGACGTCAAAGCCGGTGAGCCAGCCGGTGCGGTTACGGCGGGCGATGCCGCTGAGCAGGACCTGGACTCTGCCGCCGTCACGCTTGGACAGAGTGACTTCCCAATCCTGGATGGAACCGTGCACTTCCAGAAAGAGCCGGAAGCGGTCCCAATCTCGGAGGGGATAAAAACAATCCTGAAAAAGAACCATTTCCAGGGCCTGAGATTTAGAGGAAAAACCCAGCAGGTCGATACCGGCAGGGTTGATATCCAGGAGGCGGCCATCAGGACTGACCACCAGAATCATATCATTGGAACCTTCAAAAATACGGCGGTAGCGCCTTTCAGAAAGCCGGAGGGCCTGGTTTAGCCTGGCATTTTGGATAGCCATGCCGATCTGATTGCCCAAAATGGCAAAAAAGCTTTTGTGTTCCCTTGGGAAAGGCGCCGGGGAGGTGTGGGCCAGATTCAGAAAGCCGATCAACTGCCGCCGATGGCGGAGGGGAATGCTCACCAGGGAGCGGAACGGGGAAGTATCCCGGATGAGTTCCGAAAAGGTGGAGGTGGCCAGGCGCTGATCCGTGGCCGCATCGTGGATGATCAAGGGAACACTGGCGGTCATGAGATAGGGGCCGGCGACCTCGGCAAGTTGGGCGGCATCAATTTTCGACAAATACTCGGAGGGAAAGCCTTTGGAGGCGGCATGAGAAAGGCGGCCGCTCTTAGGGTCCCACAGGAGCAGCATACCGGCGGCTACTTCCAGGTACTTGATGATATGACGCAGAATCAGGTCCAAGACCTCGGGCACATCCAGGTTTTTGCTGCTGAGGGTGGCAATCTCATTAAACAGCAGAAGTTCCTTGAGAGGAGGGGAGCCGGTGGCTTCGGCAGGTCTGCCGGTAGAAGCAAAGGCACCATCCGGGGTGGCGAAACGGTGATCAGACATAGGATGACCCTCACTGAGAGGATGTTTTGACTCATTTCATAGTTATTCAGTAGATAAAATCCTCCCCCTTTAAAAAAGGGGGAACCATTGGAAGTCTCCCCATCGTAAAGGGGGATTTAAGGGGATTTTGAAACCATAAGATTAATTCGCCAGACGGCAACATTTTAATGAAAAAAATATTACAATAAAATTAATGACATCGCAACATATTAGGATGCCCGGAGATTGCACAGATAGCCCGGGCCACCTGTTCCTGGGTGAGGCCCCGGCAGTCGATGGTTATTTCGGCGTAGCGGCGGTAGAGGGGGAGGCGTTCGGCGTAGAGGTCGGCCAGGGATTGGCCGGGGCGGCGGACCAGGCCCCGGGTGTCCAGGTCGGTGAGGCGGAGCAGGAGTTCCGATAATGGGAGGTCCAGGAAGAAGAGGCGGCCCAGGGACTGCAAGTGCTGCATGGCGGCCTCGCTGTAGACGACGCTGCCGCCGGTGGCGATGACCTGATGCTGACAGGTAAGGGAGAGGACGAGGCGTTCTTCCGCGGCCCGCATCCCGAGGTAGCCATCCTGGTCGACGATCTGCTGCAGGGGGCGGCCTTCCCGGGCCTGGAGGAGGAGGTCGGTATCCAGGAATCCCAGATTAGCGTATTTGGCCACCAGCACCCCGACGGTGCTCTTGCCGGCGCCGGGCATACCGATGAGGATGAGGTTGGCGGGGGGTGGCAATGTTACCGCCGGCGGCCCAGGCGGTTGCGCAGGGCCAGGAGGAAGAGAGCGGCCTGGCCGGGGAGGAAGAGGACACTGAGACCGGCCAGGAACTCTCCGACAGGGGTGACGGGGGTGCCCCAGGTGGGTCGCTGCAGGGTGGCCTTTTCCAGGACAAAAAACAATGACTTCAAGAACCCGGCGGGGCTGCCGAAACCGGTGACCGTCAGACCCTGGGACCAAATCAGGCCGGTGAAGGCAAAGAGAAAAA
>CAVPJB010000034.1:0-63106 GCA_963705135.1 uncultured delta proteobacterium | reverse complement strand
CTGGTGGACCATCCGGACCAAGTGGAAGTTTCGGAAATCGAAGGAGAACAGACCTCAGTAATCGAACTGAAAGTGGCCAAAGAAGATTTAGGGAAGGTCATAGGCAAACAAGGGAGGACGGCCAGAGCTATGCGCACCATCTTAAGCGCCGCCTCCACCAAAATTAGAAAACGGTCGGTGCTGGAAATCCTTGAATGAGGCTCTCGCGCCATCACCCCGCAGGATCTGCCTAGGGCGCATAACCGGCGTCCACGGTATCAAGGGGGAAGTCAAAGCCCTGGCGGGGGTGGACGACTATGAGACCCTCGAGGCGGTGGGAGAATTGGAACTTGACACCGTCCCTTATCACATTCTGGCAGCCCGGTTTCAAAAGAACAGCCTTGTTATAAGTCTGGCGGGCGTGCAAACCCGGCAACAGGCCGAGAGGTTGGTGGGTAAAGACATCTGGATAGATCCTTTGCGCCTGCCAAAATTGCCGGCTGGTGAGTACTATTGGTTTGAAATTTTGGGCTTGTCGGTCTTTCGGGTTGATACCGGCGGTTATTTAGGGAAAGTAACGGCTATCATGCCGACCCCGGCCCATGATGTCTATGTCGTACAGGAGGAAGAACACGAATACTTGATCCCCGCGGTGGCAGACGTGATCCTCACTATCGATATGGATCAGGGGCGTTTGTTGATAGCCCCGGAAGGTTTGGCGACTTAAAGCGGTGCATATTGACATCCTGACTCTCTTCCCGGAGTTTTTTGTCTCACCGCTTAGCCAGAGCATACTGAAACGGGCCCTGGCCGGTGGGATCATTCAGGTTGAGGTGATTAATCTCCGGGACTTTGCCCTCGACCGCCACCAGGTTACGGATGACCGACCTTTCGGCGGCGGTCCCGGCATGGTGCTTAAAATCGAACCGTTGGCCGCGGCCATTCAATGGGCCCGGCAACGGCATCCAGGTATTCGGGTTATTCTTCTGAGTCCGCAAGGACGCCTTTTTAAACAGCCACTGGCGGTGGAGCTTTCGAAACTGGCTAACCTGATGCTGGTGTGCGGTCATTATGAGGGTTTCGACGACCGGGTGCAGCATTTCATTGACGATGAAATTTCTCTGGGCGATTTTATCTTAACCGGCGGGGAAATCCCGGCTTTGGCGTTGTTAGATGCGATTACCCGGCTGTTGCCGGGCAGTCTCGGTGATGAAGATTCGGCGGCGGAAGATTCTTTTAAAGACAACTTATTAAAAGGACCGCAATACACCCGGCCCAGGGAATTCGCCGGACACTCGGTGCCGGAGATGTTATTGTCCGGCGATCATCAGCGTATAGGCCAGTGGCGGCGGCAAGAGGCCTTGCGCCGCACTTGGCAGCGGCGGCCGGATCTGTTGCAGGAGGCCGACCTGACAGATAAAGACTGGACGTTTTTGAAGTTTTTAGAAGCACCGACAGAAGATAATACATAATATAACAAGACCCTGGCTCAGCGACGACGGCCTGCTGCCTTTAAGGCAGCAGCGGGGATCTTGCCAAAAAGAGAAAATATCCCGCCAGAAAGCGGTTGCAAAACATGAGGATTGTATGGACGCCATAATAGATCTCTTGGAAAAAGACCATATGCGGGCAGATCTGCCCGATTTTCACGTCGGCGACACGGTAGAGGTGCATGTCCGGATTGTCGAGGGTGATAAAGAGCGGATTCAGGTTTTTAAAGGAGCGGTCATCCGCAAGCGGGGCCACAACACCGGCGCCAGCTTCACCGTCAGAAAGATTTCATACGAGGTCGGGGTGGAAAGAACTTTCCCGCTGCACTCCCCCAGCATCAATGAGGTGAGGATCATCACTCAGGGAAAAGTGCGGCGCGGCCGGCTCTACTATCTGCGCAGCCTTTTTGGTAAAAAGGCCCGGATCAAGGAAAAACAGTATACCTAAAGGAGCGCTGGTGATTGGGCTCTGTCCGGACCAAATCCAAGCAGTTGGAGCTGCTGCCATTAGAATCTGACCCGGAGGCCGAATACCGCCGCCAGGGCATCGGTTTGATCGCCGGTGTCGATGAAGTGGGACGCGGCCCCCTGGCTGGACCGGTGGTGGCGGGGGCGGTAATCTTGCCAGAGGGTTCGACTTTTCCGGGACTTACTGATTCTAAACTTTTAACTCCGGCCCGAAGGGAATTTTTCGCCCTAGAGTTGCGACAACAAGCCCTGGTTTTTACCATTCAAGAGGTCGGGGTTCCAGAAATTGAAGAATTGGGTATTCTCCAGGCCAGTTTGAAAGCTATGGCCTTGGCGGTTCAGAGACTGGCACCATACCCAGAACTCGTCTTAATTGACGGTCCCTGGAGGCTTCCCATCACCTTTGCCCAACAGCCGGTAATTAAAGGTGACCGACGTTGCCTTTCAATCGCCGCTGCCTCGGTGCTCGCCAAGGTTTACCGGGATCAGCAGATGAAGTCCTACCATCAGCTTTATCCACAATACAATTTTGCCAGCCACAAGGGATACGCCACCCCAGAGCATCTTGAATCCATCCGCCTTTGGGGTCCGTGCCCCTTGCACCGGCGGACCTTTCGAGGCGTCAGAGAATGGTGCAGGTAGCCGATGACCCGGGAGCACCGTCTTCTTGGCCAGGCCGGAGAATCTCTGGCTGCGGACGCGCTTAAAAAACACGGCTACAAGATCCTTACCCGCAACTACCGAACCCCGTACGGAGAAATCGATCTTATCGCCCGGCAAGGTGATACCCTCGTCTTCATTGAGGTCAAACTGCGCCGGAGCGAGACCTTCGGTCCACCGCAGGCATCTGTCACCATTGCCAAACAACGGCATCTAAAACTCGCGGCCCATCTATTATTTGCAACAACAGCGTCTCGAAGATGCCAAGGTTCGGTTCGATGTCGTTGCCATTACCCTGGCTGGCCAAACGCCCCGAATTGAAATTTTTACGGGGGCTTTTTAAGGTTGAAGAACAAGAATATTTCAAGTCAGATGCAAGCGGAAAGTCGACAGGCGGCTGGCACCGGTCGTTTATATGTGGTGGCCACTCCCATTGGTAACTTGGAAGACATTACTATACGCGCCCTCAACGTTCTCCGGACCGTAGATCTAATCGCTGCCGAAGACACCCGTCGTACCAGGAAGCTCCTGAATCATTATCAGATTTCCAAACCGCTGGTCAGTTATTATACCCATAACGATACACAGCGAGGTCCGGAACTGATACGTCAGCTCCAGGAAGGAATGTCGGTAGCTTTGGTTAGTGATGCCGGGACGCCAGGTTTTTCCGACCCCGGCACTGCCCTGGTGGCCCGGGCTTGGGATGCAGGCATCCCGGTAACGGCGATCCCCGGACCAGCAGCGGGATTGGCAGCCCTGTCCATGTCCGGATTTACCGGGGATGTGACCTTCATCGGCTTCCTGCCGCGCCAGGCCAAGAAAAGGTTGGAATTCTTCGGCCAACTGGCCCAGGAACCGCGCATTTTGATCATGTATGAATCACCCCGGCGGCTGCTCCGGACCCTCCAGGAATTAAACCAAACCATGGGGGGCCGCCAGGTCCTGGTGGTGCGTGAATTGACCAAACTGTTTGAAGAGTGCTGGCGGGGTCCACTGGAATCGGTGGCCGCACAATTGGCCGGAAAAGAAATCAAAGGCGAATGTACCCTGGTGCTTTCCCGTCCCCCGGCTCCGGACCTGCCCACCGTGGATGTAAAAGCTTACCTCCTGGAAGCTGCCAAGCGCACCCGAAAAACCGGCCGAGCCCTGGCCCTGGAAGCCGCCGAAGTTTTGGGGGTCTCCCGGCGGGAGGCATATCAGGCGTATCTCTCTTTGAAAGCCGCCAAGCAGGTGCCCGAAAAATAAAATAAATCTTCACTACTAGGTTGAAGAAAGAACCTTAACCAGATTATAATTAAACCATTGTCAAGAATTTATTATCTCGAGTTGCCCGTTTACCTTCCTAATGACTGAGAATCTGGAAATGAAGTTGCCGGTGTTAAACCGTTTGGGTTTGCATGCCCGCGCCGCCGCTAAAATCGCCTCACTGGCGAGCCGGTTTCAGGCTGACATTGTTTTGGAAAAAGACGGCCTCAAAGCCGATGCCCGCAGTATTTTAGACATCCTGAGCCTAGGCGCCCCCCAGGGGACTGAAGTGAGGCTGCGGGCTGAGGGTCCGGAAGCCGTCCAGGCGGTGGCCGCTATTTCAGATCTCTTTTACCAGTATTTCGGGGAACATTGATGACGCCCCTGGTCGCACGTGAAGTTTGGCCGCAAAATAAGGTGCTCAAAGGCATACCCGCCTCGCCGGGAATTATCATTGGGCCGGCCTATGTCATCGGGGATAGAACCAAGGTCCACATCAACCATAATTATCTCGGTTCCCTAGATCAGGTTATCCGGGAAATAGAACGGTTTCGGGATGCGGTGGAGCACACCCGCCAGGAAATTACCACCATCAAAAACTCCATAACCGATGAGTTCCAGGAACACGCCTATATTTTGGACACGCATCTGCTCATCCTCCAGGATAAATTGGTTTATGACGAAACCATTCGAATCATTCAACAGGAAAAGATAAATGCGGAATGGGCCATACAAGAGGCGGTAAAAAAGGCCCAGGCGCTGTTCAACAAAATTGCCGATCCCTACATCAAAAGCCGGATACAGGACGTTGAGGACGTCAGTGAGCGGGTGCTGCGCCACCTCACGGGCGGGAACCCTTTTAACTTGGGGAACCTATCTGACCCGGTCATTATTGTGACCCATGACTTGTCCCCGGTGGACACCACGCAGATGTCTGTGGATAGAGTTCGTGGCTTTATTACTGAAACCGGCGGCAAGACCTCCCACACCGCCATCATGGCCCAATCTCTCGAAATACCGGCGGTAGTGGGTTTGGAGAAGGCTACTCAGGAAATTGATACGGGGTATACTCTGATCCTGGATGGCTTGAACGGTACGGTGGTGACTCAATCCTGACGCCAAAATGTTGGATATTTACCTGCAGCGCAAAAAGAAGTTTGAAGATTTCAAACACGACGTCGGCAAATCCAGTTTTCTGCCTGCCATTACCCTGGATGAACATCAAACCCAGATCTTGGCTAACATCGAGTTTCAGGAAGAGGTTGATCTGGCCTTAGATTACGGCGCCGACGGCATCGGTTTGTACCGGACCGAATTTCTCTATCTACGCCAGCAGCAGCTTCCCACCGAAGAGGAATTATTCGAAGATTATAAAACCGTGGCGAAAATGATGCTGCCCCACCGGGTGACCATCCGGACCCTGGATATCGGCGGGGATAAGTTTGCCTCCCACCTGGAATATGCCCCTGGCATCAATCCGGCTCTGGGACTGCGCGCCATTCGCTTCTGCCTCAAGGAACATGCTATTTTCCGCACCCAGCTTCGGGCTATTCTGAGAGCTTCCGTGTATGGCCAGGTCAGGTTGATGTTTCCCTTGATTTCAGGAATTCAAGAAGTAATCGCGGCCCGGCGTATACTCGAGGAAATCAAGGCGGAACTGCGGCGGGAAGGCCAAGATTTTAATCAGGATATGCCGGTGGGCTTGATGATTGAAGTTCCCTCGGCGGTGATGTTGGCCGACCTGTTGGCCAAAGAGGCTGATTTTTTTAGCATCGGGACCAATGATCTCATTCAATACGCCCTGGCCATCGACCGGGGGAACAAACACGTGGCCAATATGTATCAACCACTCCACCCGGCAGTGCTGCGCATGATTAAACAGGTGGTTGACGCCGGCCATGCGGCGGGCATTACCGTGGCCGTCTGCGGGGAGATGGCCGGAGACCCTCTCTACACCCCGGTCCTGCTGGGTCTGGGAGTGGATGAACTATCGATGAACGCCCTGGCCATCCCCGTCGTGAAACGCATCGTCCGCCATGCCTCCATGGAAGAAGCCCGGGAATTTGCCCGCCAGGCTCTGCAACACGGCACCGTGGATGAGGTCAACGCTTACGTCACCGGAGTTATGGCCAAACGTTTTCCGGAAGTCTTCATGTTCGGCCGGGAACTGGCCAGCGCGGCCTAAAGCCGGGCCTGGTTCCTGTCACGATATCCGTTACAGCCGGCTGAATCCACCATATGAAAAAGGAAGCCGTGAAAATAATCTGTCAGAATCGCAAAGCCTACTTCGATTATTTTATCGATGATGTCATCGAAGCCGGCATTGTTCTCAACGGGTCGGAAGTTAAATCCATCCGTATGGGAAAAGCCAATATCAACGATGGTTTTGCTCGCATTCACAAGGGGGAAGTGTATCTCCACAACGCCCATATCAGCCCCTACCCCTTCACCCCCCTTGAATCATACGACCCCACCCGCACCCGTAAACTTCTCCTGCACCGACGGGAAATCAAACGCCTCATCGGCAAAACCGAAGAAAAAGGCTATACCCTCATCCCTTTAAAGCTCTACTTCCGGGATCACCACGTCAAGATCGAATTAGGGTTGGCCAAGGGCAAGAAAAAATACGATAAACGTGAAACCATGCGCCGCCGGGATGAAGAGCGGGACATGCAGCGCCATAGGAAGAACCGGGGTTAAGTTATTTTGGTAATATTCTGCTATTGTGGCCCGTGGCCGCCGATTTTCAACTAAATGGCCAAAGATTCCAACTCCCGAAAAGAATCCGTCTGGGATTATCCCAGGCCCCCTCGGCTAGAAAATACCAACAGGCGGGTGCGGGTCATCTTCAACGGCGAAGTCATTGCTGATTCCCAGCAGGCCAAGCGGGTCTTGGAGACCAGCCATCCACCGGTGTACTACCTTCCACCCGAAGACCTCAGACAGGAATTCCTCCAACCATCCTCCCGCCGGTCACAGTGCGAATTTAAAAGTACCGCGCATTACTGGCATGTCCGGGTGGGCGACCGGGAGGTCCAAAACGCAGCCTGGAGTTATCCTCAGCCCCATCAGGGCTACGAAGCCATCCGCCACCACGTTGCCTTCTATCCCAGCCTCATGGATGCCTGTTATGTCGATGCCGAACAGGTGCAACCCCAGGCCGGAGACTTTTATGGCGGCTGGATCACCTCGGAAATCCAGGGGCCATATAAGGGCGGGCCCGGGACCCAAGGGTGGTAGTGGTTAAAAATGACAGACCCAAGAGTTAATTAAAAATTTTGATCAAAACATTTTAAGTATTTTAGCTTATTGACGGATTCCCATCCCGTAATTAACCTTCCTTTAACATTATCTTGTAAGAATTTAACTTCTTAACACTTCTCAAAGGGTTCACCCCCCGGGACAGGGGCCTTAGCCGTTGTCGTCAGCAATCCCAGTTTTGGTGGAAATATGGATCGTATCAAAGAGCGCCGGGCCCTGTGCGGCATCTGCCCGGCCGGCTGTTGGATAATCGCCACGTATGACCAGGCCGGCCGCCTGGCTGCGGTGCGGGCCGATGAGGACTCGCCCTTCGGCATCACCTGTAAGCTCGGCCTCCATTCCCCGGAAATCGTCTATTCCGAAAACCGCCTCCTATTCCCCCTGAAGCGAAAAGGCCCCAAAGGCACGTATGATTTTGAAAAGGTAACCTGGGAGCAGGCCTTTGCGGAGATTGTCCACCGGCTCCAGGCCATCAAAGCGGCATACGGGCCCGAGGCCGCGGCCATCTATACCGGCCGGGGCAGCTTCGAACTGGCCATGTGCGATGTCTTCCAGCCCCGGGACGTGGCGGTCTCCTCGGCTTCCAGTCTGCTTTTTCCCTTCGGCTCGCCCAACACCATGGGCGTGGGCGCCCTCTGTTACGTCTCCATGGCCATGATCGCCCCCCACGTCACCATGGGGGGCATGTTCATCAATATGTTTTCCGATCTGGAACAGGCCGAACTGATCGTGGTCTGGGGCGCCAATCCGGCCACCGACTGTCCGCCCTTGGATTATAAAAGGATCATCGCGGCCACCCGGCGGGGTGCCGAGTTGGTGGTTATAGATCCCCGGCGCACCGTCACAGCCAAAATTGACGGGGCCCAGTGGATTCCCATCCGGCCCGGCACCGACGGCGCCCTGGCCCTGGCCCTGTGCCAGGTGCTTATTGAAGAAGAACTCTTCGATGAGTCGTTTGTCCGGGACTGGACCCATGGCTTTGAGGAATTTGCCCGGTATGTCCAGCATTACCGTCCGGAACTCGTGGCAAGCATCACCGGCGTGCCCGCTGACACCATTCGCACCCTGGCCCGCAGCTTGGCCCAGGCCCACGGCGCCTCCCCGGTGATGTATTCGGGACTGGAATACAGCGACAGCGGCGTCCAGGCCATTCGGGCCACCATGGTCCTCTGGGCACTGGCCGGACAATTGGACGTCCCCGGCGGCCGCTGCTTCACCATGGGGCAGAATCTCTTTCCCATCAACCGGGATGGCTTGATTCCCAACCCCGATGCCAAAAAGGCGTTGGGCCGGGACCGGTTCCCGGTATATAGCTTCTACCGGGGCGAATCCCACGCCAATGCCCTGCCCGCGGCCGTGCTCCAGGGCCAGCCCTATCCCATCCGCTCCCTGATCATTCTGGGCGGCTCCATGATTACGGCCTGGCCGCAGCCCCAGGTCTGGCGGCAAACCTTACAGGGCCTTGATTTTCTGACCTGTATCGATATCAATCTCACCGCCGACTGTGCCTACGCCGATCTGGTGCTGCCGGCCGCCACCTGGTACGAGATCGACTCCTACATGACCTACGGCCCGATTTTTCGTCTCCGGGAGAGGGTGATTCCACCCGTGGGCGAAGCCCGAAATGCCTTCTTCATCTTCGCCGAACTGGCCCGCCGCCTGGGTTACGGTCATCTCTACCCGCAAAATGAAGAGGAACTTTTCCGGCATGTCTTGCAAGGTTCGCCCTTCACCCTAAAAGACGTGCGCGCCGCCGGCGGCCAGGTTCAGGTGGAAACCGCCATCATGCAGTATAAAAAATGGGAAAAGGGCCTCCTGCGGCCGGACGGCCGGCCCGGGTTTGACACCCCCACCGGCAAGTTTGAAATAGCCTCCACCATTCTGGAAGAACATGGCTACGATCCCCTGCCGGTATATACCGAACCCCTGGAAAGTCCTTGGTCTCAACCGGACTTGGCAAAAAATTTTCCCCTCGTGTTCAATTCCGGGGCCCGGGTGACCACCGACTTCCGGTCCCAATTTCATGGGATTCCGGGGCTGGCAAAAGAGAGGCCCGAACCCACGGTCATGCTCAATACTGCCGATGCCCGGGCCCGGGGCATCGCCCATGGTGACGCCGTTTTCGTCGCCAGCCCCCGGGGCCGGGTGCGCCTGCGGGCCATTGTCACCGACGACATTATCCCGGGGGCCGTCGAAGCCAACATGGGCGGTGGCGGCCCCCTGGGACCCCAGGCCTGGCAGGAGTGCAACATTAACGATCTCACCGAGTTGCGCTATGACCCCATCTCCGGTTTTCCCATTTATAAGGCCCTGTTGTGTGAGGTCTCCAAGGCGCCCGGCTCGGGAGATACTCTGGCCCTCGATACCGGCGAAACCGTGCCATTGCTCCGGGCCGAGGCCGTCGCTCCGGCTATCCAAAGGATTTACCTGGACCACAACGCCACCACGCCGCCGCATCCCCAGGTAATCAAGGCTATGGCCCGGTGCCTGGAGCAGTGCCCTGGCAACCCCTCCGCCATCTACCGGGAGGGCCGGGAAGCCAAAGCCGCCATAGAAGAGGCCCGCCGCCAGCTGGCCAATCTGCTTGGGACCACGGCCCGGAGAATCATCTTCACCGGCGGCGGCAGCGAAGCCAACAACATGGTCCTTAAGGGAGTGGCCCTGGCCAGCCTGCCAACTAAAAATCACCTTATCACGTCCACCATTGAACATCCTTCGGTCCTGAAAGTCTGCTCCTGGCTGGAACAAAGGGGTGTTCGGGTCACCTGCCTGCCGGTGGCTGCCGACGGCCGGGTCCGCCCGGAAGATCTGGCCAATGCCCTCACCCCGGACACCGGCCTGGTAAGCATTATGTTGGCGAACAACGAGACCGGCTCCATTCAGCCCATCCTGGAACTGGCAGCCTTAAGCCACGCCCGCGGGGCGCTCTTTCACACCGATGGGGTGCAAGCCGTAGGCAAAATTCCGGTGGATGTGGAATCCCTCGGGGTTGACTTCTTCACCTTGTCGGGGCACAAGTTTCACGGACCCAAAGGGATCGGGGCCCTCTATGTCAAAAAGGGTATCGTTCTAGAGCCTCTGGTGCACGGCGGCAGCCAGGAGGGCGGCCGCCGGGCCGGGACGGAAAATACCCCCGGCATTGTCGGTCTCGGGGTAGCCGCGGAACTGGCCGAAAAGCGCCTGGGGGCCATGGCCACCGTGGTGCAAGACCTCCGGGAGGAATTATGGCAGGGTCTGATAAAAATATTTCCCGGGGCCAGGTTGAACGGTCATCTGGTGGCAAGGCTGCCCAACACCTTGAACGTCTCGCTCCCGGGCCTCCGGGGCGAATCATTGGTCCTGGCCCTGGATCAACAGGGCATATCGTTTTCGTCCGGCTCCGCCTGCCGTTCCGGCTCGCCGAAACCGTCCCACGCCCTCCTGGCTTTGGGGCTTTCCGAAGAGCAGGCCCATTGCACCATCCGCCTGTCCCTGGGGCTTGACAACACCAGGGAAGACATTGCCAGGACCCTGGCCGCTTTTGACCGGGTGAAGCACGACTCGCTGGCCACTGTGCGCTTCGTCCCGTGCCGTTGAGATGCCGCCAGGAACGCTGACCGGTAGGGGGGCGTCAACCGCCCCACAAGAAAGTTCTCTAATCCGAAAATTCTCTCGAGAACTTCGGTAAAGCATCTCTGATTAAGGAGATAACCAATGCATCTACAAAAAAGAACCGACTCTCAGAACGACCGCCTGGAAATCCTGAACTGTCTCCACGATGATGGCAGACAAGCAGATATCACCCTGATCCGCCAGGGTCTGGCCCAGTCTCCTAAGCACCTGCCGTGCAAATACTTTTATGATGCCCACGGCTCCCGGTTGTTTGAAGAAATCTGCCGACTGCCGGAATATTATCTCACCCGGACCGAGCTTGCCATTCTCGCCCGGGAGGCCCCCAACATCATGGCCTTCTTTGCCTGGGGGAACGGCGACCTGGTGGAACTCGGCAGCGGCTCCAACCATAAAATCAAGCTCCTTCTGGACGGGGCGGGTGCAAGCATCTCTGGCCGGATACGCTATGTTCCCGTGGACATCAGTGCCAGTGCTCTGCTCGAATCGACGCAGGAACTGCTGTATCTTTATGACGATCTACAGATCCTGGGCCTTATCGCCGATTTTACCCGGCACCTGGAAGTCTTGCCTCCGAGCCGCAAGCTCATCACCTTTCTGGGCAGCACCATCGGCAATTTCACCGACGGGGGAAGAATCACCTTCCTGAGAAATATTGCCGCCATCATGAACCCGGCTGATCGCTTCCTTTTGGGTCTGGATATGGTGAAACCTGCCGCCATTATCGAAGCCGCCTATAACGACAGCCAGGGCATCACTGCCGAGTTCAATAAAAATATCCTGTGCCATATCAATAATTCCTGGGTTGGCGACTTCAACCCGGCTCATTTTGAGCATGTCGCCGTGTTTGACCAGGTCCGGGAACGGGTGGAAATGTCTCTGCGGGCCTCCCGTCCCACCTCCGCCCGGCTGACCGCTCTAAATCTGTCGGTGGTCTGCCAACCCGGTGAGGCCATCCTGACGGAAACCTGCCAGAAATTCAGCCGGGAAAGAGCCCGGCAGGACTTTCAGGCAGCCGGCCTGGTGGCCGACAGGTGGTTCACCGACCCGCAGCACTGGTTCTCTCTGGTTATGTTAAGGAAGCAGTAATTATAGCTATTTTTAAGAATTATTTCGTTTATAGGTAGGGGCGCTGCTTGCTGCGCCTACATTAGAGGTTATTCATCCGGAAAATGGAGGAAGTGTAATGAAAGCCGTTTGGAAGAATGCTGTCTTAGCTGAAAGCAATGCCACCGTCGTCGTGGAAGGCAATCACTATTTCCCGCCTGAATCCATCAATCAGCAATACTTTAAACCAAGCCCTACCCACACCACCTGCCCCTGGAAAGGTTTGGCCAGCTATTACCATATCGATGTCGATGGTCAGGTCAACCAGGATGCGGCCTGGTATTATCCCGAACCCAAGGAGGCCGCCAAAAATATCAAGAACTATCTGGCCTTCTGGAAAGACGTGGAGATAAATTTATTATAATGGGTACCCCTGTGCAAAAAACACTCTGTCCACT
Organism: uncultured delta proteobacterium; assembly: GCA_963705135.1. GTDB lineage: Bacteria > Desulfobacterota > Desulfobaccia > Desulfobaccales > Desulfobaccaceae > Desulfobacca. Next base: position 50,889 of record CAVPJB010000034.1, on the reverse strand, counting down.
CTTGTTTCATTCGTGTTCCCAAGCTCCAGCCTGGGAACACAAGTTCCTGCGCAGCTCCAGCTTCGCCACCTTATCATCCGCTGCTCATAACCTCAGCCGGTGGTTGTCTACCTGCTCTGCAGCTCAAAATATTTGGTTATCGCACTAGACAATGCATTCACCATCTTCTGCTGATACCCGGGATCACAAAGCTTGACCTCTTCCTGACTACTCTTAATAATGCCGCATTCAAATAACACCGCCGGGATATCGGCTGACTTGAGCACGACTAGATTGTTAAAACTATAAATCCCCTTGGTTCGATCAACCAGCACCTTATTGCCCCTGTTGGCATGATGCAGAGTGGGGGTGAAGCCGGCCCGCCGCATCTCCGTCCCCAGGATGTTGGCAAAGCGAAAGCTTTCAGCCGGGCTGCCGTTTTTTTCTGAGTAAAATATTGAATGCCCTGAAAACTGATCGCAGACATCCATCAATTTTCCCTGGTAGACCCATTGCGACAGTTGCTCCGGATACACGGAATCATGGTGTATCGACAGAAACAGATCCGCCCCCTGGCGTTCGGCCATGGCCGGTCTGCCTGACAGGGCAATATCACCCCCCGTCTCATTGATGATAAACGAACCCTTAAAGCGGTTATCCTGCTGGAGCTTCGCCAGCAGCAGGCGGGCCATGTTCCGATTGAAGCGATATTCCGGCACCCCCCTCGCGCTGACTGCGCCCACGGTGCTCGGGCTATGGCCGATATCGATGGCCACCCGAAAATCCCGGGCCCAACCCTCAACACTTATCGCAGTCCCCAAAAAGAACAACGAAAGCAAACACACCATCACGTAATAAACCATTGCTGTCATTTTCCTTTTTTATACCTGTTTAAAAAGATTTTCCCTTGTCGTGGCCGGGTTCCCCGGCCCTTCTCGAGACTATAACGTTAGTGCCTCAGGCTTTCCAGCCGGTGCGCCCCCAATTTCTGGCTCATGGCTGGCAACTATTACTTTCCTGGCAGCACCACGGCATCAGTCATCCCTTTTCCCGGCCATTTCCAGCCTTCGGTTGTCCATTTACTATATACGATTTGTTCCAGGGGTGGGCAAACAGATTGTCTGAGAAGAAAATTCCGGTCCTTGTGGCCTTCTAAAAGAACTTGCAGGTGGTGATTTGATGGCAAGAATTGTTATAATTAAAACATTACTTACAGCAATTAACCCGTATGTTGAAATTAAATGAATGGGGGTAAAAATGAGACTAAGAACCAGAATGGCAAAGGACCCTGTGATGCAGACGGCCATCGGTCGCACCCTGAAAACCGTTCTTTTCAGCCTGGTCCTGGCCCTGGTGGCCACCTCTGCCGGTTCCCAGGCCCCGGCTCCGGCCGAGAAACCGGCCATAACCATAAACGCCTACGGACCCGGCGGTCCCGCTCCGGCCATGCGTGCAGCCGCCCAGGTGTTCGGTGCCAGGAAAGGCGTCACCGTGGCTATCAATGCCGGCCCCACCCCGAAGTGGAAGGATCAGGCCATGCAGGATGCAGACCTGATTTTCAGCGGTTCCGAATATATGATGCACGATTTTGCCAATAAGGATCTACTCGGACTCATCGACCCGGCCACGATCCGCACCCTGTACCTGCGGCCTTCGGCCATTCTCGTCCGTCCCGGCAATCCCAAAAAAATCAAGGGCATCAAAGACCTGGCCAAACCGCAAATGAAGATTCTGGTGGTGGCCGGGGCCGGCCAGGTTGGCATGTGGGAAGACGTTGCCGGCCGCACCGGCAAGGTCAAGCTGGTGGATGGCGTGCGCCGTAACATCGGCTTCTCCGCCCCCAACAGCGCCGAAGCCAAGAAGATCTGGAACAGCGATATGACCTACGATGCCTGGCTCATCTGGACTATCTGGCAGAAAGAAAGCCCTGCCTCCGCCGACCTCGTCAAAACCGAGCCCGAAAACACCATCTATCGCTCCTGCGGCCTCGCCTTGACCAATCGATCCACTCAGAAAGCTTTGGCCAAGGAGTTTGCCGATTTCCTGCAATCACCCGAGGGTCAAGCCATCTTCGTCAAGTGGGGCTGGCTGGCACCTTAAAGAGAAGGACACCTCTAAAAGTCCTGTGACAGCTATATCAATGACCTAAAGTTTTTCCGTTCTCTTATCCTCCCTTTTCGGTGGGAAAGGTTTGGACCATTGCTGCTAACGTTAGGTTGAGATTTCAAAACTCCTTAAATCCCCCTTTAGGAAAAGGGATTTCCATATTTCCCCCCTTTTTTAAAGGGGGGTAAGGGGGGATTTTTTCCAACTACTTCCGCTCAGGATCAGGGTAAGTGATTCATAAGACAGTACTTCTATCCACAGCTATAGTCTGGTTCTACCTTATTGTCCCACCACCTGCCTCTGCCATCGATCCGGGCCGCGTCCAGGGCTCCCTGCAGGTAAACGGCCAGGCCTTTGCCCTCACCCAGGCCTACGCCCACCTCCACGACAACGCCGAAAGACTTTTGGACCGCCCCCGGGAATTGCGCCTCCTCCTGGTCGACCGGGAGGTTCCCCAGGAGGCCCTGGCCGGTCACGGCCTCCCTGCCCTAGAGCACCTGGCCCGGGAAGGCAAGCTCCAGGGCCTGCTGCTCAAGCTGGACCCCAAGGATCACCGGCGTCTCGAGCTTATCCTGCTGTCCCCGCCCCCGGCGCCGGGACAAAACCTCCTGACCCGGACGATCACCAACAACGGTCCGAAGCCTGTCTTAGAACTGAAAATGAACCCCACACGTGTGGGCGGCACCTTCGAATGCCCCCCTGAGCCGCCCCAGCCCGAATCCGCCGGCCGGCCCAACCTCTCCTGTTCCCTGCGCTTCAGCGCACCCTTGTTTCACGAACTGCCCGTCACTGCCATACTCGTGGGCCAGGCCGCCCAAAACAGCCCCCAAATGCAGGTGCTCCGAGCCAGGGCCCGGGCCTTGGAGCAGGGTGATTTTTCTTCGGTCCAAAGGCTTTCCACCCACCGCGCCCACCGTGAGATCCAGGCGGCCGGCCCGGACGCCGTGTCCTGGGCGAAACAGACGGCTGCACAACTGCGGGATTCCCTTGAGCGTCTCCAACGAGTAGTGGTAAGAGGCAATCGCGCCGTGGCGGTCTTCGCCGACAAGCAATGGCAAACCTTCGTCCGTGAAGATGGGCAATGGAAAACAGACAATTAACCCCCGGGCCGATAAATCTGCTAGCACAGGCTTTCCAGCCTGTGCCAATAAATAAGGTCGACAAGGAGTTTCTCTCATGCCCGTAACCCTCATCAATCCCTTTGAAGTTCCGGCCGGCAAAGAAGCCGAAGCTCTGGCCTTTTGGGACAAGGTGGCTGAGTTTATGAAACAGCAACCCGGTTTTATTTCCACCCGTTTGCACCGGGCCATTGTTCCCTGGGCCCGTTTCCAGTTAATCAACCTGGCCGAGTGGGAATCCGTCGAGCATTTCGAGGCCGTCGCCCGCAGCCAGGAATTTCAGGCACTGGTTGGTCCATATATGGAAATGTTTCCTCATTATCCAGGTCTCTATGAAGTGATTAGCACCTGACCTGTCACGTGCGAGAGACGCCAGACCAATCACCAACCAGGTCCCCGAGGCCTTCCTGGATTCCCTGTTTCTCCCTCCGGGCTAACCCTCTAGTGCGGGCCCTGCCCGCCATCTCAAATGTATTCAACCATTTTGAATAATGGTTGAATAATGATTGCTATCCGTCTATAATAGTAAATTATCTGTAATGAAATATGAAAACTGGAGATACTTATGAACAAAGCAGAAATGAAGAGTTTTGGGAAGCCGGATGAGGTTCGGGAATTTCCGAAAGGCCGGCTTGAGCTCATCAAAATCGGCGGGGTGACGGTAGGCCGGGCTATCTTCGAGCCGGGGTGGCGATGGGCAACTTCAGTCCAGCCCCTCGCCAAGACCAAGAGTTGCGAAGCCCCTCACTTTCAATATCACCTTGCGGGCGTGCTCAGGATCCGGATGGATGATGGCACTGAGATCGAGTGCCATCCTGGTGATGTCTCCTTTCTTCCCTCAGGTCACGACGCCTGGGTCGTGGGAGATCAGCCCGCAATCGTTGTGGACTTCCAGGGCATGCTTGACTATGCCAAAGATCGCTAACCGGAATCCGGTTAATTAAATTGCCAGAAGTCCTGTCCTGTATTTTCCCCTAACCCCTCGAGGGGAGAGGGTCAGGATGGGGGAGGGTTTTCTCGTTCCCAAGCTCCCGCTTGAGAGGGTCAGGATGAGGGGGGGTCTCGTTCCCAAGCTCCCGCTTGGGAACGCACTTTAATGCGAAGCTCCGCTTCGCCATAATTTCATCCTGTGGTATGATTACGAATCATGCAACCAACTCCCGCCCCCCACCATAGCTCGCTTTTGCGCACCCTCGCAGCCGGCCTGGCCGGCGGCCTGGCCCTGAACCTGGCCATGCTCCTCACCTTCCGGGCCCTCGGCTTCGGCTGGCACGGCGGCGGCATCCTGCTCACCTCTCCAATCCAAAGCCCCAAACTCATCGCCGTCTGGACTAAGCTCGAGCCCCTCCCCCTCGTGGTCGCCAACCCCGCCCCCATCATCCTCGGCCTGCTCCTCTTCGGGATCGGCCATGCCTGCATCTACCGCTGGCTCTCCCCCCACTGGCCCCCCGGCCTCACCCCCCGGGCCCTGCGCCTGGCCGGCCTCATCTTCTTCCTGTCCTTCCTCTTCTGGGAGTTCTTCACCCCCTTCAACCAGTTCGGCGAACCCCTGCCCCTCATCACCCTGGAACTGTCCTTCTGGGCCGTCATCGCCCTGGCCGAATCCTTTGCCATTGCCGGTGTTATGGAATGGCGCAAGATGCCGCCAAGGGAGTATCATTGACAGTTACAGCCTATTTGCTTTAAATTTAGACACTTGCAGAAATTATTTTCGGCCTCCTGAGTGTTACGAAGGATCTGGAATACTAATGAAAAAAGCTAACCCCTCTCGTTCCCAAGCTCCCGCTTGGGAACGCAATTTACGGCGAAGCTCCGCTTCGCCTTACCTTGGTTCGCCGGACCCGGATACTCGCAGCCTGGCGAACTGGCCAACCGGCGCCTTCTGCGCTTTCGGGGCGGCCACGTTGGTCAGCACCCGCCGGGTCATCTCACGAGTGGGTAGCCATAGATATAGGCCTGACGCCCGGCTATGAGGTTAGTTAGCGCCTACCGACGCCGCGGCCGCCGACGCCGACGCCGTGGAAGCCGCCGCCGACGCCGCCGCCGACCCCGATCCAATCGATGAACAGCGACGTCGGGCCGCCTGTGGCGGGCATCGTGCCGTCAGAACTTTATAGCTGTAGATAAGGTCCGCACCTTCTACAACCGGGTTGGTGATCTTGACCACCACAATGGTATTCTCAGGTTTTTCCGGCTCATAGACGGAGAGCGTGGCGTTGGGCGGATCGACGCCAAAATTGTCCTTGCCGGCTTTGGCGGTCCACTCTTTGAGATAGTCGGCCATTTTGATATGTCCGGCGATGCGCTTCGGCCGATCCGTGAAGTACAACGTCTGCTGGTTTACCTTAACCAGCCGGAAGGTGTTCTTGGCAGGGTCCACCTTAATATGCTCCGCACTCTGCACGAACATGAACTGGGGCGTTTCGGGAGCTGCAGCGGCATTATCGCCAATGCCGCCATTGATAACACTACGCGCCGCCAGGAGAAACACCTGGTGGGGGTGGTTCAGGCCTTTGTAGAATTCACTTAGTTTTTTCATGGGTTGCTCCTTTCCGGATCTCCGGGACGCCTGGGGCTATTAAGGTGAATCAACGGTAATCATTCCAATTCAGGCGTGCAAGGATGCAAGTCGATGACTCCCCGGAATGCCTCCAGGGAAAAGGAAATAAGGATAGCGAATATCTCGCCATTTTTGGCAGTTATCGGTGGGGGATAACAGTTGAAAGTAAGATATGGAGATTGTAACCTTCAATTTTTCGGGAAGGTTTCGGATGATATCAGTAACTGATTTGTTGTGCCTTTATGGAAAGGCCCATTATAAAAATACCCTCTGTCCCCATTTTATCATTTTAACATGGTAAAATTTTACGTTGACGTCGGTTAACGGTGGGTTTTTAGCTTCATGACCTACATTTCCCCAACTATGTCCACAACTCCGGCACTCCCATCGCTTACTAGCCGAGGTAATTATACAGCCACCAAGTTCAACCTTGTGGCTATCCAAGGCGCGTTTAAGGTTTTGATCCATTTTAGGCTCGCCATAGAGGATATAGACCACACGGTCTGATTTACACTTAGGGCATAAAAACAGGCTCATCCCACGGTCGGGAGTCCCATATTTGGGCTAAGGTAAAAAGAGGGGACAGGAGAAGAACTGCCCCAGTAACTGCAATAATGACTTTAAGCCGGATTATCACCTAACCCTCCCTGATGGTGGGGGCCGGCCTAAATTTATCCGGAGGCATCCTTCCAGGACAACCCCAATTTTGACCTACCCCAACAGATATGCCAAATATTAAGTTAAGATGAGGTTCAAGTCAAGTTAGAGATGGTTTGCCAAAGGAAAGCGAAAACTTGGGAAACAAGAGCTGCTAAAACTTGCCAGTGATGCAACAATCGAGCGATTTTTTAAGACCCCGGATATCTTTGGGGATATGGAAAATTTTTGAGCTTTTGGTAGGTTCAGGATCAGAGTAGAGAGCGACCCCTGAATGGTCTGCAACCTTGACATCCTAAAGCATTCCTGTTTTCATGTTGAATCAGTTAACATGAACGGCGCCGGGAACTATGGCAGTCTGGGAAAGGAGCGTAGTCGATGATTCTGAGGGTGCAGAAAACGAGGCCGAGCCTATCGATTATATTAGCGGTCCTGGGTATGCCAGGTTTCCTGGGGCCAGAGACTGCCCTGGCCACCACGCAGTTTTCGGACCTCCTGTATCTGAACGGCCGGAAACATCCCCTGGAAAGCCTCCCACTAGAGCAGTATTACAGCCCCGGGAAATCCCCGCCCCAAGTTTCGGGCGCCCAACACGGCCACCTGGCGCGGCTACATTGCCACCTGGGAAATCGACCGGGGCGTCCTTTATTTGAAGGCTATCCGGGCCTGGACCGACCAGGGCGAGGTGAGCCTGGAAGACCTGTTTCCTGGCCAGAAAGGCCCGGTGGCCGCAACTTGGTGTGGGGGGGAGGTACCTCTTGAGGTAAAAATTTTTACATCAAAGGAGTTCTAACGATGTCGTATGATTCTCTCATTTTCGAGGTCAAGGATGGCGTGGGGTTGATCCGCCTCAACCGCCCCGATGACGGCAATGCAATCACCTTGGAGATGGCAGAAGAACTGCTGGATGTTGCCTGCCGTTGTGATCAAGACCCCGAGGTCCGGGCGGTGGTATTGACCGGCAGCGGTAAGATATTTTGCGTGGGAGGAGATCTCAAGACCTTTGCCGCCCAAGGAGATGGGATCTCCCGGTATATGCAAAAGGTTGTCCAGGCTTTTCACGCGGCGATATCCCGGTTCAACTGGATGGATGCCCTGGTGGTTGGAGCCATTAACGGGACAGCCGCGGGAGGGGGCTTCAGCCTGGCACTGACCACGGATATCGCCATTGCGGCTCAATCAGCCAAATTCACAGTGGCCTATACCAAAGTTGGCCTAACCCCGGATGGCGGGGCGAGCTACTTTTTAGCGCGCCTGGTGGGGATGCGCCGGGCCAAAGAGATGATGTTCCTCAACCCGGTATTGTCGGCCAATCAAGCCCTGGAGTGGGGAATCATAAATAAGGTGGTCGATGATGATCGGGTACTAACTACGGCCCTGGAAATAGCAGAGATGATGGCCAAAGGACCAACCCTGGCTTTTGGTGAAGCTAAGCGTTTAATCCTATCCGGAGCGACTGAAAGTCTGGAATCCCAGATGGAGAAAGAATCTCGGGCCATTACGGCAATGACAGGCAAAGCCGATGGGCGGGAAGGGATAGCTGCTTTCATTGATAAACGAACTCCCAAGTTTACCGGGCAGTAATCAGATCTGGAGGTGAGCCGAAACGGTGGCATGGCTTAGCTGTCAACAGAAAATTTTTCAGGGAAGGCAAAAAATACAGGTCTGATTCGGATATGGAAACTTTTTGATTGTTTGGAGGGTTTCGGATCAATAGCAGTGATCTTGAAGCGCACGAGTTATTATGCTTTAATAGCGTTAGGATATTCTTATTAAAAATACCGTCTGTCCCAATGTTACCCCCCATTTGTAACGATCAAAGGAGAAAGCGAATGCAAGTGCTGAGGAATCAACTGGCAATGGCGGCGATAGTGACCATGATTGCCCTGTCGACATTGGCCCAGGCAGCGGACAAGCGTACGTCGGCGCCGAATCTGGGCACGATGATGGGCCAGGAGGCGGAGGCCTTCTACCTCGGCCTGAACGCCGTGATCTGGGGCTACCCGGACGTCAAGTTCGAGGAATTGATGCGCGGGCGCACGAAACCGGAGATCCTGAAGCTCGGTAACCCACAGGCGGCAGTCAATCAGTTTGGGCTGGTGCGCGAGCTTGCGCGGCCCTGAGTTCAAGCAGATTGCCACCCCCAATAACGACACACTTTACGCGCAAGCTTTCTGTGATGTGAGCCGCGAGCCGTTGGTTCTGTCGGTCCCAAAGGTGGATGACAAGCGCTACTATACCTTTCAGTTGTGGGATCCCAACGGCGATACCTTCGGATATATCGGCAGCCGGGTCACCGGGCGCGAGGCGGGCCATTACGCGTGGTGGGCCCGGGCTGGAAAGGCGAGCTGCCAGCCGGCGTGAAACGCATCGACACTCCCTACAACAGCTTCGTCATTTGGGGCCGGATTGGCGTGGATGGGCCCGAGGATCTGAAGAACGCACTGGCGATCCAGGACCAACTCCGTCTGACACCGTTGAACCAGTTCGGCAAGTCGGACAAGCAGGTGCCACCGGATCTCGCCTTCTCGAACCAACGCGTGGCGGTGGCGAACCCTCAGAACGTCAAGGGTGATCTCATGTTCTTCGTTGAACTGGCGAACGCACTCAAGTATACGCCGCCCAAGCCGCAGGACATCGTTGAAGCGGAGAGCCTGTCCCAGATCGGCTTCACAGATAAGAACACGTTCTTCGACTACAACTCGCTCACCGAGGCACAACGCCAAGGGCTCACCAAGGCTGTGCAGTTCGGACTGTACCCGTATGGATGTTAACGCGCAGTCGGCGGGTCAGGAGGTCAACGGCTGGCGCTGGAGTCCGAAGTCCGGAATCATGGGTAACGACTACCTCTTTCGGGCAGCGTTCGCCAAGTGGTACACCGGTGGGAATGCACCGGAAGAGGCGATCTACATGGACGGCCGCAACGACGACAAAGGTCAGCCTTTCACCGACAGCAAGCGCTACGTGATCCGCTTCGAAAAGGGGAAGCAGCCACCGGCGAAGGCTTTCTGGTCGATCTCGATGTACAACTCGAGCGACGGCTCGTTCGTGTCCAACCCGATCAAGCGCTATACGGTCGGCGACCGCACACCGGGTCTCGTGACCAACCCCGACGGCTCGCTCGAGATCTTCATCCAGAACGCCGAGCCCCAGGATCCCAAGGAGAAGGCGAACTGGCTGCCGGCTCCAAGCGGGTCTCTTCTACTCTGAACCTGCGGATGTACGGACCCGACGATAGCCTGCAGAAAGGCGCTTGGAAGCCGCCGATCGTCAAGGTGCGGAACTGATCGTGGCAGGCGAACGCGGTTCAGCGGATGAAGACACCAGTTGCCGCCGCTGAACCGCCCCGTTAATTTGATATTATGCGACCTCCGCTGGTCAGTCCCCCAAGAGCAAAATGATCGAATCGAGTAGCGCAGGAAAATCTCCCACTACGCCCTTCCAGAACTGGGCATTAATCTCTCTTCTGATTAACCTTCGATCAACATGAAGAAGCTTTGCTCAGTGCCACATCACTTGCCACTACACGTAATAAACCAACCACACCCAAAATTCCAGATAACTCCCCGATAACGAAACCTGCTCTCCAGTGCCTGGGGGAGAAGGCGAATCTAGAACCCCGGCGGAAAATAACCGGCAAACCGGTCGTAGTCGCGCCTTAGTGGACCTATCTTATCCAAAAACCCCGACGGGATTTTAAGGATTCAGGCGCCAGAACTGGAGGTTCAGGTAGGCCGCGAAGCTTACCCAGAGGAGGTAGGGGAGAAGGAGTTGGCCGGCGGGCCGGTAATGCCGCCAGAAGGCGAGGAGGGTGGCCAGGATAGCCAGCCAGAGGGCGATGATGTCCAGGAAGGCCAGACCCGGCTGCTGGAGACCGAAGAAGAGGTAGGACCATAGGGTGTTCAGGCCTAATTGCAGGAGAAATAAGCCGAGGGACCAGGGGGCCCCGGCAATGCCCCGCCGCTGCCACACCAGCCAGGCGGCCACCCCCATCATGAGATAGAGCAGCGTCCACGCCGGGCCGAACACCCAGGCGGGAGGATTCAGGGCGGGTTTCAGCAGGCGTTCGTACCATGCACCGGGGGGGAACCGGGAGCCCACCCAGGCGGCGGTGAAACAGAGGCCCAGCCAAAAGGCGAGCCCCAGCCAGGCGGCAGGTCCGGTACGAGGCGTTTTCGTCATGGTTTAGGCAGTGTTGAGGACAGAGGAGTCAGGACTGAGTAAAAAATGATCATGGTCACTCGATGACAAAACTGCCTGCGAAGGTGGAGGTTGAAAACCCAGGGGAACTACAGGTGTTCATGATCAAGTCCCCCGGGTGGCAGCCTTTTCTTTGGCCCGGGCCATGAAACGGTCCAGATTGATGATGGCCCGGGTGTGTGTGCCTTCACCCACCTTGTCCAGTTCATCCCGGGCTTCTACCTTGAAGGTGAGCCAGCGCCCGTCCACGCCGGTAAGTTCGGCCCGGGCCGTGACTTTCATCCCCACGGGGGTGGCGGCCAGGTGGTTAATATTAAGGTTGACGCCCACCGTCATCTGCCCGGGCTCCAGGAGGGGATCCACCAGGTCCCGGGCCGCATCCTCCATCAGACCGATCATCACGGGTGTGGCCAGCACATCCACACCGGGGCTGCCGCTGCCCAAATGACTGGCAGTGTGATCAGATTGTACCACTAAGGCGGACTCGCCACTGAGCCCGGGTTCAAGTTTGGCCACTAGAATCTCCTTTGAGAATTATGAATACTGGGTTGCCATCAACGGCCTGTTCTGCCCCCCCTGCCCGATACCTCAATGCCGTTGCCCCCTGCACTTCAACCCCGGCAATGTAATCGGCTGGTTCCATAATACATCTAACCGTCTCTTTCAGAAATTAATGTTCTCTGCCTTATTGTAACCATCGGCTGCTGGAAGTAAAGCACAACCCCAATAATTATTGCTGCTCCGAACCCCTCTTCGCTTCTCCCCGTCCCTGGTCCCCCTTCTGTCTTTTTCTCAGTCCTCAGCCCTGTTTTTTCACTCAGTTAAACCTGAGCCTACAGCTCACCCCTAAAAGATAAAAAAACAAAGCGTGGCGAAGCAGGAGCTTCGCAAGCAATCATAGGTTCCCAAGCGGGAGCTTGGGAATCAGTTTTTCAGGGCAGAACTAAGAACTCCAAACTGTCTTTTCGTGACATTTGTCTCATCTGTCCTGTAACAAATACCCGTATTCAGTTATAGCTGATCCCAGAAAACTTATTTTTCGCTGACCCTGAAAGCTGAAAGCCTTTTTCTACTAAAAACTAAGAACCTAAAAAGGAGTTTTCCATGAAATGTACCGTCTGTAATCACCCCGAGCGTTACGCCATCGACCGGGCCCTCCTGGCCGGCGGCAATTCCTTTGAGGACCTCAAGCAAAAATTCGGCCCCAGCCTGTCGGCTCTCTGGCGCCACAAAAAACACCTGCTGAAAAGAGTGCAGGAGGCCGAACAACGTTTCCGGGACAATCTGCGCCTGGGCATCCTCTTGAACCTCAACCGCCGCCTGGAGCGCAACGACCGCACCGCCCAGGCCGCCGAAGCCGAGGGCAACTCCCGCCTCGTCCTCCAGGCCGACCGGGATGCCTTCCGGATCCTCACCTACATCGATAAAATGGAAATTCAACTGGACCCGGACACCGTCTACCGTCTCCTGGCCCCGCCCGAGTGGGCCCAGCAGGGCGGCCTCCTCCCCACCGATCCCCGGTTCCTCGCCGCCGCCAACGAGCTCCTGGCCGAACGACTAATATTCCCCTGCCCGGAGCCGACTCCCGATTTTGACCACGTCGATGCTGAGGTCGGGGAGGATGACGCTGAAGATCTGGAACCCCCCGTAGCGCGGGAAAGCGACGCGCCTCCCGCCGCTACCCCGCCCACCGGTGATAAAAATGCGAGCCAAACGTTCCATGCCGCGCCACCCCCACCCCAAAAAACTCAAAACTCAGAACTCGAAACTTCTCTTGCCGAAAACCGGAAACCGGAAACCAAAAACCGTCTTTTAAAGAACCGCGAAAAAACCGCGAAATTACCGGGCCATGCCAGCCCTTCGGCAAAATATATCATGGAAAATCAGGAAGATAACCTGTTGGGCAAATATCTCTCTGAACAGGACAGGCAATGCCCGGAATTGGTCCGCCAGGTCTTACTCGACCTGGCCAAAACTCCCCCCCCGAAACTCAGAACTCAGGACTCAGTTAAACATGAGCCTTTGGCCCACCCGTAAAGGATGAAAAGATTGCCGCCGGCGGGATGCGCTTCGCTTTCCAGCCTTACAATTTTCAACTTTTCGGCACAGAACTCGGAACTATTGGCGGTTCACTCCTTCGCTCCTTCAAGGAACTCCCGGCCCATACTATATTTTGAACCAGTGTGATATCGGCGTGCAGATTTTGGTGACATTTTTGGTTAAAATAGATAAATTTAACGTTTGCATAGATTGAGAGACATTAGGAGTTCGTATGCATCACGATGAGGAATCAAGGAACACCAAATTAGGAGCAACCCTAACCATTGGCAACAATACCATTGATCTTCCCTTGATTTTCGGCAGCGAAGGCGAGGTCGCCCTGGATGTCCGAAAACTCAGGTCGGACACCAAGGGATTGGCGATAAATGGCCAAGATATCCAGGGAGGCCTGACTACTTTTGACCCCGGTTATAAGAATACCGCCGCTTGCCAGTCGGATATTACGTTTATTGATGGCGAGCGTGGTATTTTGCGTTACCGGGGGTATGACATCGCTGAACTGGCCGCCAAAAAGGTACGGTTCATCGAGACGGCCATGCTGTTGATGTATGGCGATTTGCCGACGCCTGAGGAACGGGAACATTTCCGCCAACTGCTGACCCAATCCGAGTTGCTGCACGAAGGCATGGTGAATTTTTTCTATTCCTTGCCGCCTAAAGCCGATCCCATGGCCATTCTGGCGGCCGCAGTGCAATGCAGCAGCCTGTATAATCCGGAACTCAGGTCCATAGATCCTGGTAATGACGAAAGTCTGAGAGCCGCGGCAGCCAAACTGCTGAGCAAAGTCAGGACTATTGCCGCGTTTAGTTACCGGAAGGCCATGGGACTGCCTTTTGAGTACCCCGATCCCAGCCTGGACTATTGCTCTAACTTTCTCCATATGATGTTCAGCATCCCGAACCGACGGTTTACTGCCACCGACACCATGGTCCGGGCCTTAAACCTGTTCCTGATTTTACATGCCGATCATGAACAGAATTGTTCCACCGCCACCGTGCGCATGGTGGGTTCGTCCCGGGCGAATTTGTTCGACTCAATTTCAGCAGGCATTTCAGCCTTGTCCGGACCACTCCACGGCGGCGCCAATGTGGAAGTCTTACGCATGTTGGAAAGCATCCATGCCGGTGAAAATGACATTGAAAAAATGATCGCCTCGGTCAAAGCAAAGGAGCCGGGTAAACCAAGACGCCGATTGCCTGGATTCGGCCACCGGATTTATCGGAATTATGATCCCCGGGCCAAAATTTTGAAGGAGGCGGTCGATAACCTGTTAGATGAACTCAACATTGATGATCCTTTGGTTAACATTGCCCGACGACTGGAAGAACTGGCGCTGAGCGATGATTTTTTCAAACAGGCCAAACTCTATCCCAACGTAGATTTTTATTCGGGGATGTTACTTCGAGCCATTAATATTCCGGTTAATATGTTTACGCTGATGTTCGCGATCGGGCGGATGGCAGGGTGGATTGCCCAGTGGCGGGAGGAGGCTTTGAATCCGGAAGCCAGCATTCAGAGGCCGCGACAGGTATATATCGGGAAAAATTTAAGGGATCTCGGTTTTTAGGAGACCTGAGGTTTATTGGGCCAGCGCCGCCGACTTTTATCCCAACATCCGGTCGCCGGCCCCTGAAAACAGAAAATTGAGACAATGAGAGATCTCAACTCAGAGGAATCATGATGTCGACATCTGCTGGCCAGGGCGGCCAGGGAAATATGTTATCCCGGGTTCCCATAAGTTTGCCCGAGGAGGTCACTGAAGTCGTACTCCAAACCGGGTCTTTCCGGCTGGAGCGGATTCTTTCCGCCGGCCAGGCAACCCCGGCCGGGGAGTGGTACGACCAGGAGACGCACGAATGGGTGCTGCTCCTCACGGGTGGGGCCCGCCTGCTCTTTGAACATGATCCCCAGGCGATTATTATGAAGCCGGGGGATTATGTGCATATTCCGGCGCACCGCCGGCACCGGGTGGAATGGACCGATCCCGGCCAGACCACCATTTGGCTGGCCCTGCATTATTATGAGTAATGAGTGCTGAGGACTAAGTAAAAGATGCCGCAAAAACTTCCTCCTAAGGGGAGAGGGGAAAAGAGAGGGACAAAACCGGGCCATTGAAGTACCTGTAGTATTGTGAAAGTTTTTCCGATAACAGGGTGGGGGAGAAATAGTTATCAAGATTTTTGCCTGGCTCTCAAGGGCGCTGTCCTGGGGGCCAGAAAGCTGACGTGCCTTCCATGAGTCCCAACCGCTGGATTATGCATGTGGATATGGATGCTTTTTATGCCGCGGTGGAGCAGGCGGATAACCCCGAACTGCGCGGTCGTCCGGTCATTGTGGGCGGCTCCCACCGGGGTGTCGTGTCCGCGGCTTCGGTCCGAGGCCCGCGTTTTTGGCGTGCATTCCGCCCTGCCCACGTTCCAGGCCCGGAAGCTCTGCCCTGAGGGAGTGTTCCTGCCGGTGCGGATGTCCCGTTACCGGGAGGTCTCCCACCAGATCATGACCATCCTGGCCGGCATATCGCCTCTGGTGGAGCAGGTCTCCATCGATGAGGCATATGTGGATCTGACGGGCGTCGAAGCCCTGCACGGCCCGCACCCGGACCTCGCCCGGCGGCTCAAGGCCGAGATTATGGCCCAAACCGGGCTTACCTGCTCCATCGGCATAGCCCCCAATAAATTTCTGGCTAAGATTGCCTCTGATCTTGAGAAGCCCGACGGCCTGACCATTATTCCAGAGGCGGACGTTAAGGCTTTTCTGAAATCACTGCCCGTCGCCAAGATTCCCGGGGTTGGCGCCAAAACCCTGGCCAGGTTGCAGGCCCTGGGAGTGCGAAACACTGGTGCAGTGCTGGATTATCCCCGGTCATTCTGGCAGAAACAGTTGGGGAAAAGCGGCCTGGCCCTGTACGAAAAGGCTTTAGGGATAGATCCGGCCCCGGTCACCCCCTATACCGACCCCAAATCCTGCGGCGCCGAAAATACTTTGCCTCAGGATACCGCCGATCCCGCCGAACTTCGGCAATGGCTTCTGCGGCAGGCCGAACGGGTGGGGCGGGATTTGCGCCAGGATGGTTTCAAAGGCCGGACCATCACCCTGAAAATCAAATATGCCGATTTCAACCAGGTTACCCGGAGTCATACTCTGGCTCAGCCCACCAGCAGCACCCATCACATCTACCATACGGCCGAGAAGCTCCTCGGGGAAACGAAACTGAAAACCAGGGTGCGGCTCGTGGGCCTCAGCGTTTCCCATCTGACCAAATCTGTGGTCCAGGCGAGCCTGTTCCCCCATCCCGGTTTGCTGAAACAGGAGCAGCTTGATCAGGCCGTGGATAGTATTCAGGGAAAGTTCGGCATTCAGGCCATAACCCGGGGCCGGGTGGAAAAAGATGAGGAGTAGCCGGTGGCACCGGCATCCTGACTGGGCTCATTGGCACAGGCTGGCAGCCGGCTCCGCCTTTCTTACCTTATTCATCTTTAGGATAAACATGTCATGAAAGGTATCATCGAAGAAGCTTCCTGGCGTGACCGGTCCTATGTCTTTCCGGATCGCACTGCCGCCGGCCGCCGGCTGGCCGAAAAACTGGCGGAATTTAAAGGCGGCAATGCCGTGGTGTTTGCCATTCCGGCGGGAGGGGTGCCGGTGGCGGCAGAGATCGCGCGCTCTCTGCACCTGCCTCTGGAGCTGATTATTGTGCGCAAGATCCAGATCCCCGGGAATACCGAGGCCGGCTTTGGGGCCCTAGCCCCTGATGGCCAGGTTTTTTTCAACGAAGCACTCTTACAGGCCCTGGCTTTAGATGAGGACCAGGTGCAGACCCAGATAGCCTTAACCCGGCAAACGTTGGAAAAACGGGAAGCCCTTTTCCGGGGCGGACGCCCCTATCCTGATCTGGAGGGCAAAACCGTTCTGGTGGTGGACGATGGCCTGGCTTCGGGTTATACCATGCTGGCGGCGCTGAAATTTTTGAACCAGCAGCAGCCCAGCTCGACTGTGGTGGCGGTCCCCACCGGCATACTGGACACCATACATTTTATTATGTCCGAAACGCCTACCGTGGTCTGTCTGAACGTCCGCCAACGGCGGCCTTTTGCAGTCGCGGCGGCCTATCGGAATTGGTATGATGTGGACGATGACGAGGTATTGGCGATTCTCCGGGAATTTCAAGAAGTTTAACCTTCCTTGAAAGTTATGAGTTTCGAGTGAGAAGACGTTAGGCTCATTTTTAGGTGCGACGGTTGCGTATTTGACAGGAAACATGGTTGACAGAATGGTATTGACCAGGCTTGATCCCCGGCAACTGGCCTTTGATATCGATGGCGTGGTGGCGGATATCATGACCACCTTCATTGCTATGGCTCAGGAACGTTATCATATTCACCACCTCCAGTATGATGATATCGTGGATTTCGATCTGGCCCGCTGTCTCAGAATGGATGAAGCGATCATCTGGGAAATTCTTGAGCTGCTGCTGAACCGTCCCGATGAATTGCCCATCGCCCCTTTGCCGCACGCGGTGCCGGTATTGACCCAGTTGGCCCAGGACACCCCTTTGCTCTTCGTGACGGCCAGAGACAGGGCTGAACCTATTTTCGCCTGGCTAACGAAAAACTTGCCTGAGGTAGCGCCGGAAGACATAAAGATTATTGCCACCGGTGATCCCGAGGCGAAATTGGAGTACCTGCAGTCCCATGGGATTGCTTATTTTGTGGAGGACAGGTTGGAAACCTGTTTTCAGTTGGCCCGCCACGGTATTCAACCGCTGCTCTATGATCAACCGTGGAACCGACGCCCGCATACCTTTCCGATCATCTACAGCTGGCAGGATTTGGCCAGACTTATATTTTAGGGAAACCTGATGCAAAGACCTCTTATCCCTGCCGGCCAGGTTTTTGTTGTGGTGCATGGCCATTTTTATCAGCCGCCCCGAGAAAACCCCTGGATTGAAGAAATCGAACTGGAAGAAAGCGCCTATCCCTTTCCCAACTGGAATGCCCGCATCACCCGGGAGTGCTACACCCCCAACACCTGCGCCCGGATTCGGGATGATCAGTTGCGCCTCCTGGATATTATCAATAATTTTAGTTATATAAATTTCAATATGGGGCCGACGCTGCTTTCCTGGCTGGAAATCAACGCCCCTTCGACCTATCAGCGCATTTTGGCTGCCGACCGGGAAAGTTTAGCCCGGCTGGGCTTCGGCAATGCCATCGCCCAGGCCTACAATCATGCGATATTGCCTTTGGCCCATTCGAGGGACAGGGAAACGGAAATCATCTGGGGGCTGAAAGATTTTGTGCATCGCTTCCAGCGCCCGGCGGATGCCATGTGGCTGCCTGAGACTGCGGTGAATCTTGAGGTCCTCCAGGCACTGGCCGCACACGACATGAAATATGTCATTCTGTCGCCCTGGCAGGCTCGCCGCATTCGGTCCTTAAGCGGCGGGGTCTGGCAGGATGTCAGCGGCGGCAATATCGACACCACCCGGCCCTATCGGTGCTTTGTGGAAGCCGACAAGGGCAAGACTGCCAGAAAGTTCATTGACATTTTCTTCTATAACGGCCAGGCTGCGGCCGAGCTTAGTTTTGGGGAGTTATTATCCGATAGCCGCCGGATATTGGATCAGATGGGAGCCAAATTAACCCCGGGTGCAGCCCGCACCCAACTTCTTACGGTGTCCACTGATGGTGAGACTTTCGGGCACCACAAAGCCTTCGGGGAAATGGGCTTGGCCTACGCCCTGGCCCGGCTTTGTCCGGAGCGAGGGTGGAGCGTCACCAATTTCCGGGCTTATCTGGAGGTTCAGCAGCCGGTCCAGGAAGTGGAAATTTCCCTGGGCCCCCAGGGAGAAGGGACCGCCTGGAGCTGCGCCCATGGGGTGGGTCGATGGCAGCGCGACTGCGGTTGCTCCACCGGCGGCCAGGCGGGCTGGAACCAGAAATGGCGGACACCGCTACGGCAGGCCTTCGACTTTCTCAATGAGAAGCTGGCTCTTATTTTCACTCAGGAGGGTGGCCGCTACCTCACCGATCCCTGGGCGGCCCGCAATGATTATATCGAGCTGATTCTGGACCGCAGTGATGAATCCCGGGAGGCTTTTTTTAGCCGGCATGCCAGCGCTAAATTGAAACACCAGGATAGCATCAAAGCTCTCAAGCTTCTGGAAATGGAGCGGCATGTTTTATTGATGTATACCAGTTGCGGTTGGTTTTTCTCTGATCTGGTCGGCCTGGAAACCCTCCAGGTAATGAAATATGCCGCCCGGGCCTTACAGTTAGGGCAGGAGTTTTCCCAGGAAGATCTGGAGACGCCCTTTTTGTCAATCCTGGAGCAGGCCCATAGTAATCTCAAGGATTTTGGAAACGGCCGCGACCTTTACCTTCAGAGAATTCGCCCTTCGGTAATCACCTTCCCCAAACTGGTCAATCAATTCAGTATCTCGTTGCTGAAAAACCGCCAACGGCAATGCGATTATTGCATTTATCACTACCGCCCGGAACTGCTGGATTATGAGGAAAAAAGTCAGGGCGGGCTGGACCTGTCCCTGGGAAGGGTCAAACTGACCTCTGCCATCACCCAGGAAAGCCAGACATTAGGGTATGCCACCCTGTTTTTAGGCAGCTACCTGTACCGCACCCAGGTCAAAGAAGGGCAGACGGCCGCGGATTTTGAAAACATGGTAGTTTTATTGTTCAAGGCCATGGAGGATGCCCCGGAAGATATTACCAGTGTCTTAGCCTCGTATTTTGGCCCGCACTATTATTCCGTGCGGGACATGTTTAAGCGGGAGAAAAGGGACATTTTTCAAAACCTGTTGCAAAGATTCCGAGATGAGACCGAAACAGCACTCCAGCGGGTTTTTGCCGAGGTCCACCCTTTATTGCTTACTATGAACCAGGAGGGATTGGTCATACCACCGGTGTTCAGGGTAGCGACGACAGTTGCCCTGAGCCGGGGAATTGCCGAAGTCTTGGAGGCTTGTGAGGAGGGCGCCGAAGATCTGCAACCCAAATGGGAGCTTGCTGAAATAATCAATGTTTCCGAGGTATTACAAATCCATCTCAAGGGAGATCCCTCGGCCCGGCGGTTGGCCGGCATTCTGGAGCAGCGTTTAGCGGTCCTGGCCGCAGAGTTCAACGTCAACCGAGCTCAGGAGGTTCAGAACCTGTTAGCGTTATCCGCCCGATTTCCCTTGGATGTGGATTTTATGGAGGCACAAAATATGTTTTTCGCCCTCCTGGAGGACCGCTTCCCGAAGTTGGCCGCCTCCAGCCGGCGGGGGAAGGCCGAAGCTAAGGCATTGGCTGATATCCTGCTGCACATCGCCGTACAGCTCAATTTCAACCCGCAGCGCTACCAGCAGCAGTTGACAGCAGGTTGATGACCGGAGGTCTGAATTTTTCCTAAAAGACCGGCAAACGCGGTAAAAACCCATGGCAAAGAACTATGACATTGTGGCCGATCCCGAGGCCAATATCCTCTATCAGAAATGCCGGGATGTGGACGACGTCTTGTGGGAGGCCCTGACCGGGGCTGACCCTGACGAAGTTATGCACCGGACCCGGGCGCGCTACCAGGAGGAGGCCTACATTCTCCCGTTCTTAAATCGGGAATTGACGGTGCAACCGGCCGAGCGTCTTCTCCAGGTCAGTGGTCAGGATAATTGGGAGCCGGAATTTCAACTCTGTCTGACCGCCCTGCTATTTCTGTTGAAAGTGGACGCGGCCCAATTGCCTTCCCGACAGGTCAGCCCCAAGGAATATAAGGGCGGGGTGATCTTTTTCCAGGGGCCGCATGCCTTGCCCACCTCTCGGCTGGAAGAACGGTTGGGTTCTCAGCGCGAGCTTTTTTTGAGCGCCGGCAGAAGTTTAGGCGGGGAAGAGGTAAGCCAGGGGGACGCCGCTATTGCTTTAACGGCCTTTCCTAATTTGAAGGTGGAGGTGATACTGTGGTTGGGCGACGAAGAATTTCCCCCCAGGTCATCCTCACGGCTCCGGCGGCGCTGGAACGCTTCTGGGCCCTGGACGCTATCTGGGCTTTATTGAATGTAGTAACCCGGGAGTTGTGGCGGGCGGCCGAACCGCCGCCAATCTTTTAGCGGATATAATAACGCCATTTGTCAAAGGCGGTTTGAAATAGGATTCGGAATTTTCGCCGGACGCGGAACCTGGATCGAGGGGCCTTGCGCACTCCTCTATCAGGCAGAGGCAAACAGATCTTGCCGCCAACAGGTGGCGGCAAGAATCATGCTATCAGTAGGTTAATTCGGGTATTTTACCTCGAAAACCCTTTTGGCAACGACAAAGGTGTTGAGGTAATACGGTTGGTTAAGCTCGGTAACAATGATGCCGCTGCGGGGGCTGGAGGCATGGATCATCTTGCCATTGCCCATATACATGCCCACATGACCGACACCGCGCCCCCCGCGCTGGAAAAAGAGTAAATCGCCGGGCAGCATCTTGGAATAATCCATGGTGGAGGTGACCGTTTTTCCCACCTGGGCCTGCTCGCTGCTGCAGCGGGGCAGGTCTACCATGAAGTTTTTGCAGACATACTGGACGAAACCGGAGCAATCCGTGGCTGAACTGGTCTCCAGATTCGCCCCCCGGCGATAATCACCCCCTTCATATCTTTTGGCGAGGGTGAGAACGAGTTCCGGAAAATTCCACCTGGGATAAATGGGGGCGTTTTGGTCCGGCTGCACGGCCGAATAATCGTCGCCACTTCTCCGGGGCATGGGAGCTATTTTCCGATCAACGGTTGGTGATTGCCCTGAACTCCCCAGGGCTTTTTGAGGGCCCAGCGGTTCCAGCACGAAACGGCCGTCTCTTTGCGGGGTGATTTTCATTAAAGGTCCCGTTTCAGCTACTCCCGCCCGGTAGTACCGGGGGGTGTAAGTGCTGTACTCCGACCCGCTCCTGCTGTATGAGGGTTCGTAGTCGTCACTGCCCCTATAGCGCTGATAGCTACGGCTGGAGTAGCTGCGCCTGGTATAGCTGCGGGAGACAAATCCTGGGCTTCGATCTTTCACCGTGATACGAAGACCCTGAAGATTTTGCAGCGTAATGAGCAGATTTTTTCCGGGAAGATTTGGCGTGAGTGTCGTTTGCAAAAAAGGGACACAATACCAGAGCCAAGCTTATGGTAGTGCCAAGAATAAGCCGACTCACCATCATAGACCTCCTTTCGGTAAGACCATGACTTCAGTCAGGGTTAGGGGTTACAAGCCATATTGCCAGTGAACGTAGGAATAAAAAATAATGCCAGTTTATTTCTTGGTGACCAAAATTAATGCTTGTTCCCCTAGTTATCGGTTCCTGGCCCCAAATTTCGTCCTTTATAAAACATAATCCGTTGGAAGTCAACCTTTTTATGAGAAAAATAAAACTTAATAAATTTTATTTATAATTAAATCAAATAGATATACGACGAAAAAGAATGGCTGAAATCAGGCAGCGTGATAATTTTCACAATCACACTATGGTGCTTACCACGGCCAACAAGAAGATGTTTGCCGGAAAAAAAAGGTGATTTCCTTTTTTTTAAGCGGTAAAGTATGGGCGATCATAATGACAGGTGATTCAAACTAATGTCGACATTTATTTCGCAGAACTTAAATTTTGCCGATATCAACGCCAAGGTATGTAGCATCATAATGGTGGGTGCTTCAAACTTATGTCAAAAAACATAAATCTTACCGAGCTGGAAAACCGTTTAGGATATCCATTCCGGAACAGAAAATGGCTGGAACAGGCTTTAATCCACAGTTCCTATGCCTACGAATGCCCTCAATCCGGACCCAGCAACGAACGTCTGGAGTTTCTGGGCGATGCGGTATTAAATTTGATCATTAGCGATCTTTTAGTGACGCATTATCCCGAAGCCCAGGAGGGTGTACTTTCCCGGCGGCGAGCCTCTCTGGTGAACGCCAGGCATTTGGCCGGGATAGCCCGTCGCCTCGAGTTAGGGGCCTGCCTTTGGTTGGGCCGGGGAGAAGAGCAGCAGTCCGGGCGAAATAAACCCTCGATGTTGGCCGATGCGCTGGAGGCGGTATTGGCGGCAGTTTATCTGGACGGGGGTTTTGAAGCGGCCAGGGAGGTTGTCAGGGTCCTGTTTCAAGGAAGCTTAGCCCGGCAGGAAGGCGAGAAATTTTCCCGGGACTTTAAAACGGCCTTGCAGGAATATGCCCAAAAATGGCTGAAGGTCTCTCCGGTGTATCATATCGTGCAAGAGATCGGACCGGCCCACGCCCGAACCTTTGAGGTGGAGGTCTGGGTGGCCGGCGTGCCCCTGGGGCGGGGACAGGGCAATTCAAAGAAACAAGCCTCTCAGGACGCAGCCCGCCTGGCTTTGAATACCTTGCAGCAGCAAGCCGGCCACAACCTGGAGACTAGTGCTAGTTGCGGTAAAAACTGAAAATTGGGAGATTAATCGGACTGGCAATGTTGGCAGATCCCCAGAAGGTGCACTGCCACCATGTTAACCTGGAAATCCATGGTGCCGGGACTGGGAAGTGGTACCTCTGCAGGCCATTCCCAATGGAGATCCTGAACCTTACGGCAGCAGGTGCAGACCAGGTGAGTGTGGGGTGAGACATTGCCGTCATAACGGGCGACTTCATGGAGAGGATTGATTTTGGTGACGAGACCTAACTGGCAAAATGTTTCCAGCGTCTTATAAACGGTGTTGAAGGAAATCATGGGCAGATGCCGGTGTACTTCCTGATAAATATTATCGGCGCTGGGATGGTCATAGCGAGAGATGATATTTTTTAAAATCTCCAGTCTCTGCGGGGTAACGGAAATATGCTGGTCTTTAAGGCGTTTAGCCAATTGGTCTACAGACATCTTCATAGGACGATATTATCTTATAATATTTATTACTGTCAAGGAAATTTTCAGATTCGAGACATTGTACCGAAGATTTTCTCTTTATAATGGCTTAAAAATAGTAACCAATGCCAATCAAGATAAAATTTGAGTTGACGTCGGGATTTTCGGAAAAAAGTCCGGCGTTGGAGGTATGCCGGTAACGGTAGGCCAGGGATAAGGCATAATTGCCGACAATTCTGATGTCTATCCCTGCCCCTACCTGGGGACTAAAATTAAAGGAATAGGCGTACGTGGGTGAGTCGATGTTTTCCCAGATTACCCCGCCGCCGCCTTCGATATAACCCAAAACCCGGGAACCCAAGGGATAACTGATTTTCAACAGAGGCGTGATTCCCAGGTCCCAGCCGGTGTGGTTGGCTTTCAAGGTGCCGAAGATGCCTTCAACAATGAAAGAAAGCCGCAGCTTGCCCAGTAAAGGGTTATCAGGTTGGGTGAGAAAGACTCCCCATCGGGGCAGTAAGCTGGAAAAATGTATTGTTTCCGACGCCTTACAGGTCTGACCGTAGCCGTAGCGCAGTCCCAATTCGTGACTGGATTGTTCAGCTAGTCCTGCTGCCATGCCTGGCTGAACATCGCTGCCAAAAAGCCAGGCCATAAAGCCTGTCAGGACAAAGAGCGCGACTTTACACCTGACGGAGGAGCCTCGACTCATCGCTTTGATTCTCCTGAGGATGTTAAGGATTGTGCTACGGTTTAATAAAAGAATTGCTATAGTCTAATTACAAGAGGTAAATATGTCAAAAAATATTTGTCTTCCAAATAATTTTTTTAACGTTTTTTTCTCTTTGATCATATCCCTTGGTCTGAGCAGTTGCGGCGTCCGGGATTTGGCTTCGGGCAAGATCGCGCCCCCGGAAGTAGCGTTTCAGGGGTTGACCATTTATCCGCCGGAAAGCCAATGTTGGCCGCTGAGCGCCAGGTTACGTCTGACCAACCCCAATTCGGAACCCATGAGAATTTTGGGTTATGATTACGAAGTTTCGTTGGAGGGTGTGGACCTGGTGCGAGGAGAAAGTGTTGACGCGATCACGTTGCCTGCAGGTGGTGACAGCCTGATAGAGGTGCCCATTTTACTCAAGCTTACCTCCGTGCCTAAGGTCTTGAGTTCTTTACTCCTGAAGGAAAAGCTGAAATATGAGCTATCCGGGGGGATTCGGTTGGCCTCTTTGTTGGGAGGCATGAAAGTGCCGTTTCGCTTTCGAGGTGAAATAACCAGACAGGAGGGTTTGGAACGGCTGAGAGGGTTTTTAGACTCAAAAAAATAAGACATGCTTCGGGGGGACCGGCCAGCCGGTCTCCCCGAAGCTGACAAGACATTGGAATAGTGCCGGTGCTGGGGCGGGCCCGTTGAACCCGCCCTGATTACCTCAACAGATCAGGCTTTAAGCCAGTAGGGATCGTCTTTAAACCGGGCCGCCACTCCCAGTTCTTCTTCGATGAGGAGGAGCCGGTTGTATTTGGCAACCCGTTCCGAACGGGAGAGTGAACCCGTTTTAATCTGACCGACCCCCGTGGCCACCGCCAGATCGGCGATAAAGGCATCTTCCGTCTCTCCGGAGCGATGGGAGATAACGGCGCGATAGCCGTGTTGATTGGCCAGCCGGATGGCATCCAGGGTTTCGGTGACCGTACCGATCTGATTGAGCTTGATGAGAATGGCGTTACCTACTTTCTCGTTGATGCCTCGTTGCAGCCGGGCCACGTTGGTGACAAAAAGATCGTCTCCCACAAGCTGCACCCGGCCGCCCAGCGCTGCGGTCTGAGTTTGCCAGCCGGTCCAATCATCCTCAGCCAGGCCGTCCTCGATGGAAACGATGGGATATTTGGCCATCAGGTCTTGATAAAAAGCGGTCATGCCAGCGGCATCGCGGCTGGAGCCATCGGATTTTTTAAAGACATACTGGCCGTTTTTAAAAAATTCCGAAGAAGCCACATCCATGGCCAACATCACGTCCTTGCCAGCCTGATAACCGGCCTTATCGATGGCTTCCATAATTACCTGAAGTGCTTCTTCATTGCTTTTTAAATCCGGGGCAAAGCCACCTTCATCGCCCACACCGGTGGACAGGCGGCGACCGGACAAAACCTTTTTCAGACTGTGGAAAACTTCGGCGCCGAGGCGCAGGGCTTCGGCAAAGGTCCGGCCCCCCACCGGCATGATCATAAACTCCTGGAAGTCCACATTATTGCCGGCGTGGCTGCCACCGTTGATAATGTTCATCATGGGCATGGGCAGGGTGGCGGCGTGGGCGCCACCCAGGTAACGGTACAGGGGGATTTCCAGAGCTTCGGCGGCAGCCCGGGCCAGGGCCATGGAGACCCCCAGAATGGCGTTGGCCCCCAGACGGCTTTTGTTCGGTGTCCCGTCCAGTTCAATCATCATCCGGTCCAACCGGATCTGATCCAGGGGATCTTCGCCGATAAGTTCGGGGGCGATAAGTTCTTTGATGTTTTCTACGGCCTTAAGCACCCCTTTACCGGCGTAGCGTTTGGCATCGCCGTCCCGAAGTTCCAGGGCTTCATGCTCTCCGGTGGAAGCGCCGGATGGGACCATGGCAAAGGCCCGCACGCCCACATCAAGGATGACATCGGCGCAGACCGTGGGATTGCCGCGGGAATCAAGGATCTCCCGAGCATCTAGAGATACAATAGTAAACATAGTATTTCCTCCTCACTCATGGAGCATAAAGGCCCCCAAATTGAATTTTGTTAAAAATACCTTATAATTCCATCCTGGGGCGCCAGTCCGGAAAATTATCTGGAGTTGACCGATCTCAAGCAGGCAACGCAGATTGTTCTATCCTGTCAGCCTTTTGGCCGATAATCAATTACCCGTACTGCTTTCCCCTCACCCCGGGGCAGAGAGTTATGTTCCACCAATTCAACCTTGGGGGTGATAAGCAGATCGCTCTTTAAGGCCTCGGTAATGCGTTTTTGCAACCCTTTGAGGAAATTTAAATCTTCCCTGAAGTAGTCCTGCTTGACCTCCACCTTGACGATCATCTGATCGTTGACGCCTTCCTGCTTTAACTCCACCAGGTAATTATCTCCTACTTCCGGCAGCGCCATGAGGACCCGGTCGACCTGAACGGGAAAGATGTTCACTCCCTTGAGGATGATCATATCGTCGGTGCGGCCCTGAATCCGGGAGATACGACGGCTGCTCCGGCCGCAGGGGCAGGGGCG
The DNA here is from genome assembly GCA_963705135.1 of uncultured delta proteobacterium. Lineage (GTDB taxonomy): Bacteria > Desulfobacterota > Desulfobaccia > Desulfobaccales > Desulfobaccaceae > Desulfobacca. The sequence continues at coordinate 24,130 of CAVPJB010000034.1, read as the reverse complement.
ATCATCATAGGAAGCCAGGTCCCGGGAGCGGTAGCGCAACAGCGGCATACCTTGCCGGGTGAGATTGGTGAAGACCAACTCGCCCACCACACCCGGCGGCACCGGCTCCAGGGTTTGGGGGTCGATGACTTCCAGCAAAAAGCTGTCTTCCCAGACATGGGAGCCGTTTTGTTCCTGACATTCAAAGGCAACTCCCGGCCCGTTCATCTCTGAGAGACCGTAGCAGTTGTAGGCCTTGAGGCCGTAAGCTGCCTCGATACGCCGCCTGGTCTCGGCGGAATAGGGTTCGGCCCCGATGTAGGCCAAACGCAGGGGCAGGTCCCGGGGATCGACGTTGAGTTCGACAAAAGTGTTGAGGAGAAAAAGGGCGTAGCTGGGGATGATGTGAATGGCCGTAGTGGCGAACTGCTGCATGAGCTGCACCTGCCGTTTGCTGTTGCCGGCCCCCACGGGAATGGTTAAGGCCCCCAGGCGCTCGGACCCGTAGTGAAAACCCAGACCGCCGGTAAAGAGGCCGTAGCCCATCATATTCTGAAAAACGTCCTCCTGCCGCATACCGGTCATATACATGGAGCGGGCCACCAGATCGGCCCACAGCTCGATATCGGCCCGGGTGTAATAAATCACCGTGGCCTGACCGGTGGTCCCTGAGGAGGCATGCAGGCGGATAATGTCCTTCAAGGGTACGGTGAGCATCTGGCGGCTGTGAGCCCTAAGATCCTCTTTGGTAGTGAAGGGGATGGTGCGGACGTCAGCTAAACTCTTTAGGCTGTCCGGGCGTGACACCGGCTTGTCGCAGCCGCTCGCCGTAAAATGGGCTCTGAGCGGCCCTCGCCACAGTCAGGCGCAGGCGTTCCAGTTGCAGCTGCGGTAATTTATCGGTGGTTAAGGTCTCAATTTCGGCGTTCCAATACACACCATTATCTCCTAAATATTCTTTATCAATGTCGGATTTTTTATCCGGTTTGGCTAAAGGTGTCAAGGCGAAAGCAAATACGGCAGAAATGAGGGAAGTTAGCTCCAGTGAGGTTTGATTGACGGCCAGAGGTGGGAGGTGCGGCAACGGGCGGCGGTAACGATGGCCTGCAATTGTCGGACGGCCTGATTAAAATCATCATTGATAATGAGATAGTCATACCAGTTGAGCTCTTGAACTTCCTGCCGGACCCGGTTCAAACGCTGATGCAGTTCGGTTTCGGGGAGGCCCCCCGGTGACGCAGCCGATGTTCCAATTCAGTCAGCGATGGGGGCAGGACAAAGATAAAATTGCTTTGGGGAAATTGCTCCTTCAGGGCCTTGGCGCCATGAATCTCGACATCGAAGAGGATATCCTGGTTACCTTGCAGGGTCTGGTGGATCCAGGTCCGGGAAGTGCCGTAAAAATGGCCGAACTGCTCAACATATTCCACCAGGAGACCTGCTCGAATCAGGTTAAGGAACTCCTCAACCCTGACAAAGCGATAATCTTCGCCGTCAATTTCTCCCGGCCGGGGGGAACGGGTGGTATAGGAGATGGAAAAGCGCAGCTCTGGATCACTGGCCTGGAGAGCCCGCAGCAAAGAGGTTTTGCCGGAACCGGAGGCACCGGAGACGACAAAAATCTGGGCGGCCATTTAAGGCTCCTTGATGGAGCGAGACCCGGTAATGTCCCCGAAAAATCGTTGGGACAAGGTTTCGGGTTGGACCGCCGAAAGAATAACATGGTTGCTGTCGGTGATGATAATGGCCCGGGTCTTGCGGCCGTGCGTGGCGTCAACGAGACGCTGTTCATTTTTGGCATCTTCCCGCAGGCGTTTCATGGGGGCTGAGCCAGGGGTGACAATAGCCACGATACGGGTGGCCACAACGGTATTGCCAAAGCCGATGTTGACAAAGGATGGATCTTTTTGGAGGCATTGCCGTTCATCTCCGGGGACCCGTTGCCAGGGAAGCTAACAGGTTGAAAAAATAGAAGTCATAGATGTTGACAAGATTGATGTTGTATCTCACCCCGCAGCCGTTTTGAGTACCGAGGACTGAGAAAAATATAATAAAAACAATATGTTATATAACTCCCCTCGGGGGGAGAAGGGAAAATAAAGGAAAAACTTTTGGCAATTGGAATAAACAGTGGAGGAGTGGAAGGTGCGACTATTCTAAATTCTGCACCTGCTCCCGTAAGCGTTCCAGTTCGCTTTTGATTTCGATAACTGCCTGGGAGATGCCGGCCTCTGCCGCCTTGGAGCCGATCGTATTTATTTCTCTGTTCATTTCCTGAATGACGAAATCAAGTTTGCGGCCCACCGGCTTATCGGCCGCCAGGGTAAGCCGGAATTGCTTTAGATGGCTGCCCAGGCGGGCCAGTTCTTCGGTGATGTCGGCCCGGTCGGCAAGAATGGCCACTTCCTGGGCCAGCCGCTGGGGGTCCACCGGGTTGGCTTCGGGGAGGAGTTGAGCTAACCGGGTGGCCACCTTATCCCGGTATAACTGCGGCACCGTTGCCGCCCGTTGGGCAATAATATCAACTTGATCGGCAACCCGCTGCAATAATTGGGACAATTCCGCCTGGAGATAGGCCCCCTCCCGGAGGCGCATGCCGTCGACTACTTCCAAAGCCTGTTGGGTGGCTGGTGCTAACACCGACCAGAGGGCTTCGTCATCGGCCGGAGAGGTCTCTTGCAGGGAGACCACCTCTGGAAAGTGCAGGAGCTGGTCCCAGCCCCAGGGTTCGGGAAGCGCCCAGGTTTCCTGGATAGCGGTTAAGATCGCGGCGGCATCTTTGAGCAAACTCTGATCCGCTACCAGGGAGCGAGGGCTTTGACCGGTATATTCCAGAGAAATACTGAACTCCACCCGACCTCGGGCAATGTGGGCGGAGATCAATTTACGCAGGCGCTCCTCAAGTCCCAGAAGTGACCGGGGCATCCTGAGATGCAGGTCTAAAAATCGGTGATTGAGGGTGCGGAGTTCAATCGCCATCTTACAGCCGGAGCCTGCTGCTTCACCCCGGCCAAAAGCTGTCATACTTTTCATGGGTTCCAAATTTCAAGTTTTTAGTTAAAAGCTACGGGCTGAAGGCGATCGGCGTTCAGCCAGGGCTCTTGTAGCCCTCAGCCAGATGACGCAATTGCCAGAGATATTTCTTCCGGGCCTGGGAAAAAAACTCCAGGAGCTCAGGGCCGGCGTAATCCGGATACGTCCAAGGCAACGGCTGCCAGGCTCCCTTCTGATACATCAGGGTTAAATCACCATACAAGCCATGCCCCAGATACAGCCGATGGGTATAGTTCTTGCCGGTGGCCAGGACCAGCCGCTCCCGGGCCAAGTAGCCAGGGTCAATATTTACCAACCGCCGGCCGCCCAAAGACAACTGGTTTTCAATAATGTTGGTACAGGTCTTCCAATGGCAGAGGTCGACAGGGTCGGCCAGATGCAAGAAGACCGCCAACCGTCGCTGCAAATTTGGGCCCATTTCGGGCGCGTAATACTGGGTTTGATCGAAACATAGCCAAGCGCTGACCATATCAGGCGGCCCTAGTAAAGCAGCCAGCTTCTGGAAGACCGTAGTTTCCAGAGCCGGTTGTGAGAAAATCAGGCTGACCAGAGGTTTGACCGGCAACGGTCGGCTAGGGAGGCTCATTATTCTTTTTAAAAAGAATGTCCCATTTTAGGGGAACAATACCTTCAAGTCAACAGCATTTTTAAGACCAGGGCCAAAAAAAAGAAGAAAATCACCGCCAGGGAGCCAACAAGGTAGAGCAGGCGGATGGCCTTGAGTATATCGGCGGCTTCGGGTTCCCGCAAGTCATCACCTAACCAGGGTTTGTCCACCAGTTCGCCATGGTAGATATTGGGTCCGCCCAACTGCAGGCCCAGGGCGCCGCTGACGGCGGCTTCGGGCCAGCCGGCGTTGGGGCTGGCGTGCAGACGGCCATCCCGCCAAAATATCTTCCAGGTCTGGCGCCAATCCAGGCCGGTCAGCCAGGCGGCCAGAGTAAAGAGCCCACCGCTGAGACGGGCGGGCAGCCAGTTGAGCAGATCGTCCAATCGGGCGCCGGTCCGACCGTATTCCCGGTACGGTTCGGTTTTGTAGCCCACCATGGAATCCAGAGTGCTGGCGGCTTTAAAGGCCCAGACCAGGGGCGGACCTCCCAAGGCGGCGTAGAACATGGGAGACAAAACACCGTCAACCGTGTTTTCAGCAATGGTTTCCACGGTGGCGCGGATAACTCCAGCTTCGGAAAGCTGGGAAGTTTCCCGGCCAACAATGTTAGCCAGGGCTTCCCTGGCCCCGGGCAGGTTGCCCCGGCTCAAAGACTGGTGCACCGCCCGGGCGTGATCAGCCAGGTCTTTGATGGAGATGGCCCAATAGATCAGGATTACCGCCACTGCGGCGCCCAGGAGCGGGTGGAAGTATGAGGCCAGGAAGACCGCCCCACCGGCTGAACCTGCGGCGATGAGGAGGCAAAGACCGGTCAGGACGGCTCCGGCCAGCCGGGGATTGGGAAAGATCCGGCGCAAGGGGGCTTCCAGGGCGGCAATAAGCCGACCCAGCCAGCGCACCGGATGCGGCCAGGCCGGCGGGTCGCCCAGGGTCACATCCAACAGGTAGGCCAGGGGCAGTTCATATCCCATGGGAGCACAGCTCCTGGAAGGCTGCCACCAGGGCCAGATTGTCTTTCAGGCGACGCACCGCCAGGCGCAGGCAGCGGTCATCCAGACCTCGATAATTGGAGCAGTCCCGGAGCAAAAAGCCTTGGCGGCCCATGAGTTCCACTACCTGGGGGGCGTTGGGCAGTTCCGGGGCCAGACGGCAGAAGATGAAGTTGGCCGTGGGCTTTAAGGGCTGGAGACCGGGAATGGCGTGCAAGCTTGCAAATAATTTTTCCCGGGCTTTGATGATATATTCCCGGGACTGCTGGATGAAACCTTTGTCTCCCAGAGCCGCGACCCCGGCAGCCTGGGCCAGGCTGTTAATATTCCAAGGCGGCAGGAAGGCGGCCAACCGGCTGATGCGTTCGGGGGTGCCGGCCAGATACCCGAGACGGAGACCCGGCAAAGCAAAAAATTTGGTCAGGGAGCCTAACACAAGCAAGCGGGGATCCTTGATGGCCTGGGGCACCAGGGTCAGGTCCTGGGAGCGGTCCACAAAATCCATGAAGGCCTCATCCATGACCAACAAGGCCGACTGGGGCAGGACCTCCAACAGGGTCTCCAGGTCGGGCCGGGATAGGAGAGTGCCGGTGGGGTTGTTGGGATTGCAGAGAAAGATCAGGCCGCCCTGGGAGACCTCTTCCCGGAGGGCAGGCAGATCCCAGGTATAGTCCGGCGGCTGCAGGTACAGATAGCGGCAGTGGCTTTGGGTGAGGCGGATGGCGTATTCGTATTCGCTGAATCCGGGTGCGGGCAAGGTGGCAGTGGCAAAGGGAAAGACCCGGGGCAGGAGATAGATCAGTTCGATGGAGCCGTTCCCCAGGGCCAGATTGGCCGGGTCCACGCCAAGGTAGTCGGCCAGGGCGGTTTTCAGGGCTCGGGCGTAAGGATCGGGGTAGTGGATGATGCCGGCAAGATGGTCGAGAAGGGCCTGCCAGGCGGCCGGGGGCGGTCCCAAGGGATTCATATTGGCGCTGAAGTCTAGCAGTTGACTTCGTCCAAAATTGGTTTGGGCCAGAGTTAAATCGCCCCCGTGCCGGGGGCGTTCCGGGTCAGAGCTGTTCATACCTGATAATTTCTGCTACCAGGTGAGACCTGTCAATATTTTTTTGGGCAGGTGGCGAGTTATGGTGGCGACCCTGGGGCTTCCCGCCAAGACATGGCAGGAGTGGTCGGCAGCACCGACGTCGGCGTCGATGAATTCCTGCTCCATCTCACCACGGCGGCATGAGGTGGAGACGTTAGCGCAGCAGGTCCCGCAACGAACGCAAAAAGGCCGATGAATAGTAGCATGATTGCCATAATCATCACCAGAGGCCGAAAGCCCGTGTATTCAAACTGGTCTCGTTTGAGATGCTGTAGAATGCGCCAATGTTGGATAACTGCGGCCAGGAGGCCGATGATTCCTAAAGCAATAAAGCTTAAGCCGAAAATCAGGGTAGTATGATGGGATTCGGGGATGGGTCGGATCAGCCCGGCCTCTCTCATAATGTCCCGGAACTTGGCGATCCCGAACCCGAAACCGATGAGGGAGAGGGTAGTGCGAATCCAGGCCATGAGGGTGCGGTCAGCCGCCTGCCGGCTACGTTCTCTGGCGAGTTCGTTTGAGATATTTTTCTCGATTTGAGGTTCGTTTTGGGACATATCTAATTTTTTCCCTTAAAAGGAATGTCAAGGGTTATCCAGCCTCACCCGGCACTGGTTGACTTCGGCTCTGAGGCCGCTTTTACCAGGCGCTCTTCCGCTTCCAGTTCTTTTTGGAGAAAATAATTCAGGAAGGTTCGAATCAACGCCAGCAGTCCCAGTTCTCCGAGGGACTGCAGGGTGGGGTTGATGGTGGTGGCGACGATGTCGGCGCCCAACTGAAACTCCAGGGCCACTGCCAGCCAGGTCCCGAACTGCAATCTGACGGCCGGGAGGTTTTGCACCAAGCGTCTGGAACGTCGAGCAAATCCCACCGTCATGATCAGGGAGGTAACCAGACCCATAATCACACAAAAAACCGAAACGGACTCCAGGATCAATTTTAGGAAGGACACCACCGTTCCCAAGCCACCGTGCAGAGAGTGAATCAACTCCATAGCTTTATCCTAAGAACCTAAAGATGGGAAAGCGCCGAGACGCGTCAGGGCATTGATAATATACTGGGCTGCCAAGGCGGCCTGCAACACAGCCATGACCCAGCCCAACACCAGGAGGAAGGTCGGAGAGACGTTTTGGAAGATCACCCCGACGTTTAACATGGCGATGAGGTTCAGGGCCATAATCACCAGCAACAAGCCGATGACGATGCCTTTTTGGGTCCAGTCTCCTTCGGCGATGGCCATAAAGGCGACGATGGCGGTGATGCCGGGAGCCGTCACCAGGGCAGGGATGGCCAGGGGGAACTGGGCCAGGGCCAGGGAGGGCGGTTGCTGGACATCTGGCGGCGGCGGACCGGCAGGCGCGGTGGGCGGTTCCATGATCATTTGAAAGGCCTGGCGGAAGAGGATCAGGCTTCCGGCAATCATAATGGCGGGCACGGAAACCCGCCAGTTTTTCAGGATAATAGCTCCCAACAAAGCCACGGCCAGGACGATGACGGTGGCAATGAGGGTGGCCCGCCAGGCCAGGGTTTTACCCAAAATGGGGTCGGCGCCCCTGGTGGCTTTGGCAAAGGGGCCGATGGCCTTCAGCGGCCCGAGAGTCAAAAAGAAGATAACGAAGGCGTCGGGTATGGAAACCTGGGTGAGAATGGACATATCGGTTCCTGTCAGTTTTTGTAGGGGTGGGTCTTAGACCCACCCCTACGCTAGCCAATTTTAATGGGATAACTTAATTACTGCCCATACCCGCTTCGAGTTTGGCCATGACCTGGTCCAGGCTGAAGCTGGCGGCTTTCTGACGTGGCGGGAACTCTTTAAAGGTGGCCAAAAAGTCGCCCACATATGTCTGGGCCGGGACCAGTAAGAAGGCATGATCTAAGAGCCAGTCGTAGTAGGTGTTCGAGGTGACGTCGGCCCGTTCGAAGGGGTCGGTGCGCAGGTTGAAGATTTTCGGCACCCGTAGGGGCACAAAGGGCTCGGCCCAGATTTGCAGGGTGCCCCGGGCCCGCTGTTCCATGAAAACGATCTTCCAGTTGTCGTAACGCAGACCCGTTAGGTCGCCGTCGTCAGAGAAGTAGAAGTAGGATATGCGAGGGCTTTTCGGCTCCTGGCCCGTCAGGAGGGGCAGGAGGTTGAAGCCGTCAAGATGCACCTTGAAGGTTTTTTTGCCGGCCTTATGGCCTTTTTTGAGCTTCTCGGCGATCTTAGGTTCGCCGGCCGCGGCCACGAAGGTGGGCAGCCAATCCATGTGACTGACCATGTCATTGCACACCGAGCCGGCTTTGATCTTGCTGGGCCAGCGCACCATGGCCGGCACCCGGTAGGCCCCTTCCCAGTTGGAATTTTTTTCGTTGCGGAAGGGGGTCATACCGGCATCGGGCCAGGAGTTCATGTGGGGGCCGTTGTCGGTGCTATAGAGGACGATGGTATCGTCGGCAATTTTCAATTCGTCCAGCAGGTTGATCATTTCGCCGATATGCTTGTCGTGGTCGATCATGACGTCGTGGTATTCCGACTGCCAGCGGCCGGACTGGCCCAGGCTCTCGGGCTTGGCATGGGTGCGGAAGTGCATGTGAGTGGTGTTGAACCAGACAAAGAAGGGTTTGTCGTCTTTATGGGCGTTCTTGATGAAGCCCTTGGCCGCGGCCAGGAACTCTTCGTCGATGGTTTCCATGCGCTTCTTGGTCAGAGGGCCGGTGTTTTCGATCTTTTGCCCGCCTTTGCCGTCGGCCCAGCAGTGGAGCACGCCCCGGGGCCCGTAGTTCTTCCGGAAGTTGGGAAAATCCTTTTCGGGCGGATAATCCCGCAGTTCCGGTTCTTCCTCGGCGTTCAGATGATAGAGGTTGCCGAAGAACTCGTCAAAGCCGTGCATGGTGGGCAGGTGCTCGTCTTTGTCCCCCAGGTGGTTCTTGCCGAACTGGCCCGTGGCGTAGCCCAGGGGCTGCAACAGTTCGGCGATGGTGGGATCTTCGGCCCGCAGGCCCAGATCAGCGCCCGGCAGCCCCACTTTGCTGAGGCCGGTCCGGAAGACGCTCTGGCCGGTGATGAAGGCCGAGCGGCCGGCGGTGCAGCTCTGTTCGCCGTAGTAGTCGGTGAAGATCATCCCTTCGGCGGCGATGCGGTCGATGTTCGGGGTGCGGTAGCCCATCATGCCCTTGCTGTAGCAACTGAGGTTCCACATGCCGATATCATCGCCCCACAAGACGAGAATGTTGGGTTTTTTGTCTACCATACTTTCCTCCGTGTCTTTCATATTATGGTTGGTGATTAATTTCTGGTTTACTGCATGTATTGATCAACCCCCGTGAGGGGGGGACTTATTTTCCAGTTTCCGCTTGTCTTTAAGAGTGAAAATTCCTCCCTGAACTAAAGAGCCTGAGCTTGGCCGTGACATTTTTTATATTTGCGGCCGCTGCCGCAGGGGCAGGGGTCGTTGCGGCCTATCTTGCCTAAAACGGAGGCCGGCTGGGCATCTTCTGCCTTGAGGACCGCCATCACCTGAGCGGCCGGCTGGCCCTGGCGCAACAGCTTGGTTAGGATGTTCAGGGGTCGGTCGAGGTGTTGAAAGAAGGCTTTATAACCGGCGCACAAATAGTTCAGTCCGGGCTCACCCGCCGGAGTGGTGAGAAAACGGTTTTTAGGGCATTCCCCCTGGCAGGCGAAGCGAACCTCGCACTCCCGGCAAGCCTGGGGGAGGGTGTCCCGCTTGTCCTGGCCGAAGCGGCGCTGCGGCTCGGAGCCCACCAGGTCCTGCAGGTGATGCTGAATGATATTGCCCAGGAGATGTTTGGGCTCCACGAAATGGTCGCAAGAATACACGTCGCCGTTGTGCTCCAGGGCGAGACCGTGGCCGCAGGTGGCGTTGAAGACACACATGCCGGAGGAGGGCAAGGCCAGCCAGTTGCGCACGGCGGCCTCAAAGGTCTGGACAAAGACCTGGCCCACGTCGTGTCGAATCCATTCATCAAATGTGGTGATGAGGAAATGGCCGAATTGCTCAGGCTGCACCGAGCGCTCCGAGACCGTATTACCTTCCTGAAAGATGGTTACCTGGCCGTCACGCAGGCGCTCGATGGCCGGAATAAACTGTATCCAGGTGGTACCGACTTCGTCCCTTAAGAACCGGTATACTTCCAGGGGATGGTTGGCATTAACCCGATTGACGGTCACCAGAATGTTGTATTCTACCCCATGCTTCTGGAGCAGCCGCAGACCCTGCATGACCCGGTCAAAGGTGGGTTGGCCCTGCTTGTCCCGCCGGTAGACATCGTGGAGATGGCGCGGACCGTCGAGACTGATGCCGATGAGGAAGTTGTTTTCCTTGAAAAACTCGCACCACGCATCGTTTAGCAGCGTGCCGTTGGTCTGCAGGGTATTCTCGAAGACCATGGCCGGCTTTTTGTACTGTTTTTGATATTCGATGGCCCGCCGGTAGAACTCGATCCCCATGAGGGTGGGTTCGCCCCCCTGCCAGGCTACCGTCACCTGGGGGGTGCGGTGGTAGTCGATGAGCTGGTGGATATAGGTTTCCAGGACGTCGTCGCTCATGCGGAAGTTACTGCCGGGATAGAGGCTTTCTTTGTTCAGGAAAAAACAGTAGGAGCACTTAAGGTTGCACTTGGCGCCGGTGGGTTTGGCCAAAACGTGGATGCGGGTTGGTGTAGCTGGATTACTAACGGCCGGGATCCGGTCAAACTTAGTTGACATTTGAGCTAGCAAGAATATCGGAGGAGTGGTTCAAGACCATGGCTGCAGCTCCGTTTTTTTCAGGATAAGGAAGTAATCAAAGGTAAAATTCTACTTAATGAGATCCACAGAGACATTGATAAAAATTTGAACGGGAGGTTAGAAAATATCAAATTTATCTTGCCGTAAATATTTTCATTGTTAGAGGTTAAGTCAATATGCTCTCTAAGAGAAAATCGCACATCATTCATAATTCATAAGGGCGGGTGCTTAGGCCCGCCCCACTAAAAAATTACCACCTTAGAATCTCTATTTTTATTTCTGGCTGAACAGCACAGCCCCGCCTTTACCGTATCGCAAGTATTCTTTCGGGTCCAGAGAGGCAAACATCTGGAGGAGCTTGGCCACTAGGCCGGTCCAGCCGGTCTTGTGGCCGGCCCCCAGGCCGGCCCCGCTGTCCCCATGGAAATACTCGTAAAAGAGCAGGTTGTCTTGCCAGTGAGGATCGGTCTGGAATTTTTCGGCACCTCCGAACACCGGCCGCCGACCCTGCTCGTCCTTGAGAAAGATGTGGCCCAGGCGGTTGGCGATCTCCCGGGCCACCTCGAAAAGGTTCACCAGGTTTCCCGAGCCGGTGGGACAGGCGATTTTGAAGTTGTCCCCATAATAGAGGTAGAATTGCAGGAGGGCCTTGATAATCAGGCCATTCAGCGGCATCCAGATGGGCCCCCGCCAGTTGGAGTTGCCCCCGAACATGCCGGTGTCGGATTCTGCCGGCAGATAGTCCACCCGGTACTCTTCACCGTGGACTGTGAAAACGAATGGGTGATCGGCGTGATAGCGGGACAGGGCTCGGATACCGAAAGGGCTGAAGAACTCGTTTTCGTCCAGCATATAGGTTAAAAGGCGCCGGAGCTTGTCCTCATTGAGGAGAGCAAAGATCTCCCGGTTGGCCACGCCTAGAGGCTCGGTGCCGGTAGGATGCACATGCCCCAGCAATCCCGGCAGGCGCAAGAGGCGATGCACGAATCTATCCACGGCCCGCTGTATTTGTTGCCGCTCCTGTTCCTCAACGACGATGGTGGCGCACAGGGGCAGCAGACCTACCATGGAGCGGATCTTTAATCTCTGGGAGTTGCCATCAGGAAGGCGAAGCAGCTCGTAATAGAAGCCGTCCTTTTCATCCCAAAGGCTGTGGGAACCTTCCCGGTTTAAGGTGGCGGCAAGATAGAGAAAGTGCTCAGCAAACTTGATAACCATGTCCTCGTAGACCTGGTCGTGGGTGGTGAGCTCAAGGGCGATGTCTCCCATGTTCTGGCAAAACATGCACATCCAGGCAGTGCCGTCCGCCTGCTCCAGGTATCCTCCGGTGGGCAGGAGGGACCTGCCGTCAAAGGCCCCGATATTATCAAGTCCCAGGAAGCCGCCTTCAAAGACGTTTTTACCGAAGCGGTCCTTGCGGTTTATCCACCAGGAAAAGTTCAGCAGGAGTTTATTGAAGGCATGCTTGAGGAAGCCAACGTCCCCCTGGCCGCGCTGCTGTTTTTCCATCTCATAGACAAAAGCGGTGGCAAAGGGGTGGACCGGCGGGTTGACATCGCTAAAGTTCCATTCATGAGCGGGAATCTGACCGCTGGGATGGAGATAGGGTTCCCGGAGCATCATAAGCAACTGCTCTTTGGCGAAGTCCAGGTCCACCATGGCCAGGGAAATGGTGTGAAAGGCCAGGTCCCAGGAGGCATACCAGGGGTATTCCCACTTGTCCGGCATGGAAATGACGTCTTCGTTGACCATGTGGAACCAGTCCTGGTTGCGGGCTATCCGGCTCCCGGGGAGGAAGGGGTTAACCTGGTGTTCGTCCAACCATTTATGGAGATCAAAGTAGTAGAACTGCTTGCTCCAGAGCATGCCGGCCAGGGCCTGGCGTATCACCCGGGCGGCGTCTTCGTCCAAACTCTTCGGCGTAATTGATTCATAAAATTCATCCGCCTCTTTTCGTCGAGTTACCAGGGTTTTTTTAAAGGAGGCGCCAAATCCTGCCAGGGCGGATGATGATGTGAGGCGCAGACGGATGACTTGCTGGCCGCCAGCCGGCAAGGTGAGTTGGTAATGGGCGGCGGCCTTGGTACCGGTCTGGTCCGGGTTCACCGCCTGGGTCAGGCCATGCACCAGATAGTTGTTGAAGGCGTCCTTGACATAGGGAGTGGGGTTAGGGGAGCCGAAGAGGCGCTCGTTGTTGGTCTCGTTCTCGGTGAAGAGTAAAGTTGCCTTGCCTTCGCAGGCCAGGAAGCGTTCCCCCAACTCAGGGTGGGTGGCGTTGATGAGAGCCAGACCGGTATTTTCTTTGACCTGTTTGAGAACCGGCCGGGGGGCGCCCTGGCTCCAGGACCAGGTGTTACGGTACCAGAGGGTGGGCAGAACATGGACGGTGGCCTCTGCGGGACCGCGGTTCGCCACGGTGATCTGGATCAGGAGGTCTTCCGGGGCGGCCTTGGCGTATTCCACCAAGACGTCGAAGTAGCGGTCCTGGTCGAAGACGCCGGTGTCCAGGAGCTCATACTCCATCTCGAGACGAGTGCGCTGCCAATTAGTCTGTACCAGGTCGTTGTAGGGGTAGGCTGACTGGGGATACTTGTATAGGTACTTCATGTATGAATGTGTGGGAGTGCTGTCCAGGTAAAAATAATATTCTTTGCAATCCTCTCCATGGTTGCCTTCGGCGTTGGTGAGGCCGAAGGCGCGTTCCTTGATGATGGGATCCTGGCCGTTCCACAGGGCCAGGGCGAAGCAAAGATATTGCTTGTCGTCGGAGATGCCGGCCAGGCCGTCCTCTCCCCAGTGGTACGCCCGGGAGCGGGCCTGATCATGGCTGAAATAGCTCCAGGCATCGCCGTTGTCGCTATAGTCTTCCCTGACGGTGCCCCACTGCCGTTCACTGAGGTAGGGACCCCACTTGCGCCAGGGGACACCTTGCTTGGCTTCTTGGAGTCTTAAGGACTCTTGATTGGGGTGGGTAGTTTTCAAGCTTAGGGCTCCCTGGTTGAGGTTTCTTGATAGCGTTGCCAAAAATAATGTCGGATGCACCTCTCACCCTGCTCCTTTGCCTCGAGGGGAGCCGGGAAAGAAAGGAAAAAACTTTTTCAGGTGATCTAGATCGTCAAACCTTGTTAGCGGTCTTGTTAGTGGCGTTGACTAGACAGCGTCGTCTTCTCGTTACTTACTCCCGGTCCTGATCGCTCCAGGCTCAGTTTTCTTTGGGGTCTTAAAAACCGGGTTTGGATCAAACCCCGGCGGATACTTCAGCCAGGGATAGCCCTTGGACGCCATGTCATAGCCTAAATCAAAGAGTTGATTCATATAGATCCGGTTAAATAGTTCTCTGCGGGTGGGAGCGGATTCCTCGGGGATGACCGCCAAATTGTAGTCCATCTTATCCCTTTTGGCAAAGGTATAGAGACGGTAGAGGTCGCCCACGCCCTGGGTCTTGATGAGGGTGAAGATAGCCCGGGCCCCAATGGACGCCACCCGCGGTTTGACGTTTTCCCATTCCGCCTTGACCTGGGAGTTCCGGATGATATAGAGAAACCGTGACCTTCGACGCAATGATACATCAGCATCGTAAATCTCGGCAAAGGGTTTCAAGGCCGTTTCATAGAGAACCACTTCGGCGGTGGTGCCGCCATCCACGTGCATCTCCTCATACCAGCCCCCGCCGGCCTCCACCCTGATATATTGGGGCGGAAAAGCCCCGGGAACGGAAGCGGAGGTCAGCATGATCTTCCGGAAAAATTTCAGGGCTTCCGGGTCGCCGCTGGCGGCGATGGCCCCCATGTCCCAGAGCACCAGGCGCTGGGCGTCCAGTTGGGTGGTGCCGATGATCAGGCGACGCCCCTTGGCGTGTTCGGCCGCTACTTCGGCCAGCATCTGCTCAGTGACGTGCTTCTCCAACAGCTTGGCTAAGGGTCCGGTGTCGGCGACCGATTCCTGCCACAACACCGTGAGCAGACTTCTGCGCCGAAAAATGTCCTTGCTGGTAACTTCGGTATACACTTGCCGCAAGGGCACGTCATAAGCCGATCCTAGAAAGGCAAAAGGAGCCATGAGGGCCCCGGTGCTGATGCCGGTCACCAGCTTAAACCTGGGGCGGGTGCCGGCCGCGGTCCAGCCGCATAAAACCCCGGCGCCGAAGGCGCCATCGTCGCTGCCTCCGGACAAGGCCAGAAAACTGGCCGGCGTCTTGTAAAAATCTTTGCCATAGGCAGCCTCTTCCTGCCGGACGGACTCCAGGGTGAAACTGGTAAAGACCTCGCTAACCTCATCCCCCCAGGCCCGCACCTGGGGCATGCCGGGGACCTGCACTTTATCCTCCAAATAATCCGGCAGGGGGGTTCGAGGCCTGAGGGCGGCGCACCCCTGGACCAGCGTCAGGGACAGAGCCAAACACACCAACCAGATGATGCCGGAACTAAAGCCTTGCCGACGAGAGGGCTGATGGGCCATGGTGTTTTTTCCTTACATCTTTAATCGGCTAGAGGTTGTTTGTTTTCAGGGGCCAGGCTCTCGAAACAATTTTTTCGATTCCATTCCCCATTGGGTCAGGGTGTTGACCACGTTCAGAAAACGGGCGGGCAGCCTTTCCACTCTGGCAGCCGGCAGGATATAGACCTGCCCCAGGGTCGAAGTAGGCGACATCGGCACGAAGATGGTTAGTTTCCCATCATCCGGTTCTTCAATAATCAAGCCGATAACCCTGGCCTCGGAGCCGTAGAGATCCACCAGGGCCGGAGCAAATTCGGCGCCCTCCCGGCCGACTACCTGGCGGGTCAGGTTCTTGATCATGGTATAGCCGGGCAACCGCTGCAACAGGTGGCTTTCCAGCCAGGTCTGGATCAGCCGTCCCAGGCGCAGTTGCACCAGCACCCCGGCCAGGAAACAAAACACCAGGATGAGGAGCACCGACAGCAGGGTAACCGCGGTGTAGCCGCCGATGGTTGTCATGGGCAGTTTGGCCGCCAGGGGGGCTATGATGGTGACGACACTGTTAACCGCAATGGCGATAAGAACCAATACTGCCACCACTGGCAGCAGGACCAGAAAGCCCCCAATGATCGTAGTCTTAAGGAATTCAAGCACGTTTCGCATACACCGACCTTAGACGAATAAGCTTCCGTCCCAGGATATATCTCTAAAAACCACCGCTCAGCGTCACAAACAAGGACTGTCCATCCAGGCGGTTTTTGACATAGAGTTCGTTGTAATAACGGACATTCAGACCCACCATATGCTCGGCGATCTTGGTGTTGTAGGTGAGGCAGGGACCCAGGGCCGTGGTGGTCCCTTTGAAAGCCCCCAAGAAGGCCCCGGCGCCGGTGTCATTGGTCACCTGTTGATAGTAATACCCCGCCAGACCCAGGGCAAAGCCTCCCGGCAGATGCTGACCCACGAAATATTCCAGGTGGAATTCGTTGCCGGTGGTGTAGTCCGTGGCCGAATTGCGGAAGTTCACGGTGTAACCCATGAATAGTGAGACCTCCTGCCCGTATTTGGGGTGCACGAAGGTGATCCCGACGTTGGGCTCAAAGGCCCAGCGGTTCAAGCCAATATTCAGGATGCGGGAGGTGTTATAGGAGCCCACGGGGGCATAGACGTTGGTTAAGCCGATAAAATGAAAATATTCCGTATGCCAGCCCAGGATCAGGGGTGTCAGGATAAGGTCCCCCACGCCGGTGTAATCGCCCTCCCGGGTGGCGCTGAAGAGGTTGCCGACCTGGGCCTGGCCCTTGATAAAGTTATTCCCGATGGGTACCCAGATCATGCCGAGGGCGTAGTTGGCCTCGAGAACTTTCAGGGGCGACACGTAGGTCAGGTTGACCATGTCCAGGAACAGGCGGTTGCGCAGATTCCCCTCGACCTTGCCTGAAAGGGGCAAGACTTTGGCGTTCCCCTGGTACCAATAAAAATCATTGCGCAGATAAAAGCCCGGAGGGGGCAGGTAGCCGGCCATGGAACTCTGATAGCCCATGAGGTAGATGCCGGTGCCGGACTCGGCGCTGTGGGCGGGCTTTCCAGGCAACCCCAAGAGTGTGACCAAAACACCTACCACAACGGTAATTCGAAATGATCTAACCATGCTGTCATCCTTTCTTATTGTTAGAGGTTAAATGATTGTTGACTAACCACTGACCACTGACTACTTTTTCCCCGGCCCGGCGCTCAGGGCCTGAAGTTTGGCTCCGAACCGGGGTTTGGCGGCTGGCGGCAGCCTCGGGTCTGACAGGGCCTGTTCGTAGACCTGTCTGGCTTTCTCCGGCTGGCCGGTTTGTTCGTAGAGTTCTCCCAGTAATACATAGACCTCGGGGTTGGCGGCCTGCTGTTGCACCTGCTGGTTCAGGACGCTCAGGGCGCCGCTCCGGTCGCCTTTCTGATTGAGGAAATACGCCAGGGTAAAGGCATACTTGGGGTCCTGGGGCCGCATCTCCCGGGCCTGGCGGAGCACCGTGACGGCTTCCGGCAGCCGGTCTTTGGCCAACATTACCCCGAGATTGTAAGCCGCCTCGGGAAACTGGGGGTTGCTCTTCAAGGCGGTGCGCAGGGCCGCCTCGGCTTCCCCGGTCTTCCCCTGCTCGGCCAGCAGCAGCCCCAGGTTAAAACTGGCCGCGGCATTGTTGGGCTCCAGTTGCAAAGCCTGGCGCAAGGACGCCTCGGCCCGGTCGTTCTGCCCGGTGCGGGCGTAGGCCAGGGAGGCGTTTACCAGGGGCAGGACGGAGTCGGGTCGCAAGGTCTGGGCCAGGGTAAAGGCCTCCAGGGCCTTGGCATCCTGGTTCTGGCGAAAATAATAATTGCCCAGGTTGTAATGGGAGGCCCAGTCGTCGGGCCGGGTCTGCAGGGAATCCAGGAGTTCCTTGGTGGCCTGGGCCAGACGGGCCTGATCGTCGGGATTTAATAATCCCGCAGGATAGGTCGCCAGGGCGTTGGCGGCCCGGATCCGCACTAACCGGTAGCTGTCGCTCAGGGCCGCCACCAGGCCCTGCCGGGTTTCGGGGGTCGGGTGTGTTTCCAGGGCTGCCACCGCCGCGCCCCGCACCAGGGGAGAATCGTCCTTGAGGGCCTGCTGGAGCACCGGCCACTTCCGGGGATCCGGACAGGCAGTCAGGAGCCGGATGAGGGAGGTGGCAAACACCGGATCATGGTTCTTGTCATTGATATACGTGAGCATATCCGGCAGCCTGGTCCAGTCCCGGCGCCGGGCCGCGTCTATGAGCCCGGCCCGGTGGAGCACCGGCGCCTGGTAGTCTTTTTTATGCCATTGCCGCACCTGCTTGTCGGCCCAGGCCGCATCTTTGTCCTGATGACAGAGGTTGCAGGCATTGGGGGATTTAAATTTCCGGGTGGCAGCCGGCGTCGGCGGCAGCATGGAGTGGTCGCGGCGCCGCATGCGGGCAAATTCCGTCATGGGCATATGACAGGAGATGCACGTGCCGGGAGTACCGGGCTTGTTCAAATCATGGTGAATGTGGGCCGCGGCCTGGTCCACCCGCTCCTGATGGCAGGGGAGACAGGCCTGGTTGGCCTTGGCCTCATCCTTAAACTTGTAGCGCCCGCTGGAGGTGTGGCAGTGGAGGCAGGAGAGCTGCCCCGACTTGACGCAGGGACTCAACATCCAGGAGGTCAGGGTGTAGTTTTCCCCGAGATCCCGGCCGTCCGGATAGTAATCCGGGTCCTCGAGGGTCGCCAGGTCGAAGTGGTCGAAAAACCGGGCCCCGGGCGGAAAGCTGACTGCCAGGGGCATGCCCTTGGCATGGCAGGAGGAGCAGGTGTCGTTATTTTGGGCCACGGTGAAGCTGCGGCCACCCCGGGTTATCTTCAAATCCTTCGGCACCGTGCCGGGAGGGGCTTCTTTGCAGATGCGGTTGTGTTCCCGGGAAGGCCCGTGGCAGCTCTCGCAGTTGATGCCCGGCTCCACCCACTGGGTATTGTAGGTGTCGGTTTTGAGATCGTAGTTGGTGGCCAGCTGGCTGACGTGGCAACTGTAGCAGGCGGTATTGAAGGTGAGCGTCGGGTCGCGCCAGGAGACCGGCTCGGTAGGGGCCCCTTCGGCAAAATGCCGGATCATGCTGGAGGTGGTATCGAACCATGCCTTTTTCCGGACATCATAGGCCACCGGCAGGACCTGGAGACGCCCTTTTTTTAGGGGCGTCAGGAAATAATAGACGTTCTTGCCGCCCATGGCGTGGACCATGGGGTATCTCTGGTCGATCTGGAGGCCCTGCTCCTGGACAAACCCCTGGCCATCCTGAAAAACCACCTGATAGCGGTGGTCCTTGATGGTAATGGCGTTTTTTTGCGGCTCCAGTTTGGTTTTAAGGAATTCCGGGGTCACCGGCTGCATGGCCAACCCGTGGTGCGAGGGGGCCCAGAGCTGGTAGAATTTTTCGTGGCATTCCCGGCAGCTCCAGGAGCCGGCGTAGCCCGGCGCGTTCTCGGCGGCCGTCGTTGGGGGCGAAGTTGCTGCCTGGGACTGAAAAGTCGAAGACAGATAATGCCAGAAGCCGATACCGAGGAGGACCGCGGCCACGAGGACCGCCACTATAGCCAAAGATTTACCAGATTGCTTTTTTCCCATGAGAAAGTCGGGGGCCGAAGGCCGGTAAAAATGGCGCCGCCGAAGTTAGAGGCGACGGCGCCGTGCTAGTTAAGTGTTTATTTCCCCTGGTTGGCCGAGGTCAGGCTTTGCATGACCTGGTCCAGATTAAAGGAGGCCGGCTTCTGCCGGGGCGGAAATTCCTTAAAGGTGGCAATCATCTGGCCATGGTATTGCTGGGAGGCCACGCCGATGATCTGCGCCATCCGCTCCATCCATTCGTAGTAGGAGTTGGAATCCGTGGAGGCCCTCTCAAAGGGGTCCATGCGCAGGTCAAAGATCAGCGGCACCCTAAGGTTGACAAAAGGGTCCATCCAGACCCGGAACTGCCGGGACTGCTGTTCCTTGAACACCATCTTCCAGCGGTTGTAGCGGCTGGCCACCAATTCGCCGTCATCGTTCCAGTAGAAAAATCCCTTCCGGGGCCAGTCGCCGCCCTGACCGGTCAACAAGGGCAGCAGGTTGTAGCCGTCCAGATGAACTTTAAAGGTCATATTGCCGGCTTTGTAGCCTTTCAGGAGTTTCTCTTTGACATCGGGGTCGCCTGCGGCGGCCAGGAGGGTGGGCACCCAATCAGTATGCGAGGCTATCTCGTTGATGGTCTCACCGCCCTTGATCTTCCCCGGCCAGCGCACGAAGCAGGGCACCCGGTAGCCGCCCTCCCAATTGGTGTTCTTCTCACCCCGGAAAGGAGTGATGCCGCCGTCCGGCCACATGTTGAAGTGCGGGCCGTTGTCGGTGGTGTAAATCACGATGGTATTGTTGGCAATGCCCAGGTCGTCCAGCTTCTTGAGCAACTGACCCACGTGGCTATCATGCTGCAACATGCCGTCGGCGTAGAAGTTCAGGCCCGACTTGCCGTCCCATTGCGGAGGGACGTGGGTGTGGTAGTGCATCCGGGTGGGGTTGAACCAGACCAGAAACGGTTTCTTGGCCTTGTTCTGGCGGTCCATGAAGTCCAGGGCCGCGCCCAGAAATTCCTCGTCCACCGTTTCCATGCGCTTTTTGGTCAGGGGGCCGGTGTCCTCGATCTTGCCGCCGGCTGTAGATTTTATCACGCCCCGGGGGCCGAACTTCTTCCGATACTCCGGATCCTTAGGGTAATAAGGGCTTTCCGGAGCCTCTTCGGCGTTGAGGTGATAGAGGTTGCCGAAGAACTCGTCAAAGCCGTGGGCCGTGGGCAGGAACTCGTCCTTGTCGCCCAGGTGGTTCTTCCCGAACTGACCGGTGGCGTAGCCCAGGGGTTTGAGGAGCTCGGCCAGGGTCGGGTCCTCCTTGCGGAGACCCAGGTCGGCGCCCGGCAGCCCCACCTTGGTCATGCCGGTGCGGACCGGCATCTGCCCGGTGATGAAGGCGGCCCGCCCCGCGGTGCAGGACTGCTCGCCGTAATAGTCGGTGAAGCGCATGCCCTCCGCGGCAATGCGGTCGATGTTGGGCGTCTTGTAGCCCATCATGGCCCCGCTGTTGTAGCTGAGGTTCCAGTAGCCGATGTCATCGCCCATGATGACCAGGATATTGGGCTTGTCCTGCGCCAGGGCGCCGGCTGCGGCAAACATCACTACCGCCAGTCCCAGGAGCAGCAAAACTGTGCATTTCCTCATCCGTGACCTCCTCCTAGTATTTATGGTGCAGTGGTTAAATTAGACTAAAGGTTAGAAGGTGCGATTCTTCCTATTACTAAATTTTGCCGGTACTTCAGCGTCACCGTATGGGGTAACGGAATTAACCCGGCAAAAAGCCGGTTAAAACAGGCAATCTGATGCTGCTTTGGCCTATTTCTTTTCCAGCAGCCGGTCCAACTGCACCTGCATGCCCAGAGACACCGAAGTGAAGTGCAGGACGCAGCAATTGTCCGGCTCGTCCAAAATCCGGATCACCTTGGCATACAGCTCGTGCTCTTCTGCCTGGCCGGCCCCTCCCTCCAAACGCAGGATGATGTTGCTGTGGCGCGTGAGCGGGCTGGCTGTGGCCAGCACGGCCTGTCCCTGGGCTAATCCCATCAGGGTGGCCGGATGCCTTTGGTCCTCCAGATGTTTCCCGGCCAGCCTCACAAAATAACAGGAAACCGGCCTGGCCAGCATCATAAACTGCCGCTCTTGCACCTCCACTCCGAGCTCCGGGAAGTCTTCATGGCCTAGTAACTCTCGACAACTAAGGGGTTCTCGCATGCCCTTGGCGCTTACCTCGATTTCCTCACCCAAAATAAGGCCGGGGCCGGCGGCCTGTATGAGGGTGGGAGAGACCAGCACCTGGCCGCCGACGGTGAAGCTCTCGATGCGGGCCGTCAGGTTCACTGTCCGCCCCACCACGCCATACTTCGACCGTTTGGTGGATCCCAGGTTGCCCACCACCGACTCTCCGGTGTGGAGCGCGATCCCCATGCCGATCTCGGGCCAGCCCATCAGAGCATTGTGTTCATTGACTTCCTGCATGGCCTGTTGCATCTGCAGGGAGCAGCGCACCGCCCGTTGGGCTGCGTCCGGCATCACCACGGGAGCGCCGAACAGCACCAGGATGGCATCCCCGATAATCTCATCGATGGTGCCGCCATGCTGCTGGATGATCTCGATCATGGCTGAGAAGTAATAGTTTAGCATAGCCACCACCGCAGTGGGCTCTAACCGTTCCACCAAGGCGGTGAAACCCCGCAGATCGGACATGAGAATCGTCAACTCACGTTTCTCCCCCCCGAGTTTGAGCCCCTCGGGCATATCCAGGAGTACCTCCACGATGTCGTCGCTGGTGTACCGGCCGAAGGTCTCCCGGATGAAGTGGTTCCGGGCTTCCAACTGGGTGTTCAATTTTAGCAACTGTTCCCGGGAGTCCTTGAGCTGCTGGGTCATGCTGTTGAAGGCGGTGGAGAAATCGCCCATGAAATCGACTTTTTCCTCGAGATCCCCCGCCGCCACCTGCTGGGTCTTCCAGGTTAGGTGCTTCAGATTAGAATGCAGGGTCTTCAAAGACTGGACTGCCGCCATGCGGCTGGCCACCGCTCGGGTGTTCAGCTCGCCCTGGGCCATCTGCCCCAGGGCCTCGCTAAAAGCCGTGAATTCCACCAGGAAGCGGTTCACATAGGTGATCAGCTGATGAATCTCATTGTCCGGGAGATCCTCCGGTATATCTATCGGCGCTACGGCCTTGCCGACGCGCAGATAATGAAACGCCGCCGTAATCCTGTCGATGAGTTCTTCTGCCACCGAGATCATCAACGCACCTCATTTGGGGTCTGCGGTAAAACGGCAGATCCGATCCCCGCTGCCCCAGCAGTCCACTTCCTTAACGTTGAAATCCTTGCCCGTGTACCCATGCAGCAACCCGGCAATGAAGCCCTCGTCATAGATGCAGATCTCCTCATTACAGACCGGCAGGCCCGAGCAGTCCAGGTCCTCGGCGACCGTGATCACAAAGGAACCTTTCTCGTAATCTGCCGATTCCACCCGAAAGATCCCGATGCCCAGTTCTTTCATGTGCTGCTGGATGCCGGCGCAGAAGCTGTTCATGTCTTCTTTGTCGGCGAGAAGATTGCGGCAAAACTCTTCCCCCGCCTTCTTGCCGGCCTCAAAAAAGATCCGGTCCGCGGTTTCCACCCCGAAATCCCGGATCAGGATATCCCTGAGAGTGAATTGCATGAGGCGGTAAACGGATAGATGCATCATGGGGCCGAGATTGGGCCGTCCCTCTTCGATGTCCCCTAACATACTCCAGGTAAACTGGCTCTGGTCTCGCTCTTCCTTAAACATATCACCTATCCCTCCCCTTTAGTTTTTGCCTAGTATTTTACAACCTAGAGCAAATTATATAAAACCACCACCAAAAACAAAACGCTAACCATAGTTATAAAAATTGCCGGAATCCCGCCCCATTCTTTCCGGAAATATCCCAGCAAGCCGGCCACCAGGGCCCCGATGAGCAGCAAGGGCGCCGCCAATGAGGGAGTCACAAAGGAGAGGAGAAAAAGGATGGCTGCCGTTATGGTCCAAGCCGAGGTTTTAAAAAGTTGTACAGTCATGTCCAACTCCAATTGGGTGAGATCGGTTGGTAGGGGCGGTCGCGAACCGCCCCCACCGGTGGCCTCTAATAAAAAGTTTTAATTAATTCAAGATGTTATATGTATTTTTTTTTCATTATCATACCACGTAATAAGCCTGGAAATAAAGCTAAATATATGCTAAATAAAGAATAAATATCTCATAATAAGAGATAAAAATCATCCCCGAAAGGCACCCGGAATGGTCGACTCTCTCCGAAAAACTCGTTTTATTTTGGTTTTTGTTCTGTTTTACCGGCCTGCTCCTTCCGCCGGCCCCGCCTTTTCCCAACCAAAAGGGGGCCATCCCCCCAGACAAGGAAAGCGCCATAGCCGCCTCCAAATTTGATCAGGAAGCCCCGGGGGAAAGCCTGTCCGAGCAGACCACCGACCCCACGGCGTCCCTTCATGTCTTTTAGCCTGCAGAACTGGTACACTGCCAAATTCCACCGCATCTGATTAATGTAGGATGCCAACACGATTGTCTTCCGCCCGGTCATCCCCTTCCGCACCGGCGACCTCAGTCATATTCTCCGGGTCACCCTGCCCTATGTCTCCCACAGTCCAGCCGGCTCCGGACTGTCGGACACGGCGATTTTCGATCTCCTGGTCTTTAATGCCAGTTGGGGGCGGTGGGGGATTGGCCCGCTGTTGATCCTGCCCACAGCCAGCAAGAGCAGTCTCGGGTCCGAAAAGTGGTCAGCCAGGCCAGCCATCGGCGCTGTGGCCCCCTGGGGGAAATGGCAATTCGGTCTGTTCGTGCAAACCGCCTTTTCCTTTGCGGGCGCCAGCAATCGGCAGGACGTCCAGTTTATGTCCATCCAGCCCATCATCGCCTACCAACTGGGCCAGGGCTGGGCTCTGTCCGCGGGCAGCGCCAGTTTTGACTACGATTTTGAGATCAGACGTTGGGTGAGCCTGACTCCTGCCGTCCAGCTCGGCAAAGTCTTCCAGTTGGGCGGCTTTTTCTGGAAGGCGTTTGGGGAGGTAAACTACAATTTTAAGGATGATCCCGGCCTGCCGCAGTGGGGCCTGAATTCGGCCTCAACCTACTGCTGC
>CAVPJB010000033.1:0-35783 GCA_963705135.1 uncultured delta proteobacterium | reverse complement strand
TTTCGGAAGATGAGAAAGATGGTAAAAATTTCACGTTTGGCACGATCTCTGTCGGATAATGGATGAAATATATCCGGTTCCCCACTGGAAATAAAGGGGTTTATATAATTTAAATAGAATTCAGATATTCTGCAATATTTTACCCTTTCAGGAAAATATTACCGTCAGATTTACCAAAAAAATTCTCACTCCTGCATTGAGGATTTTTAGTAATTGCTGTTATCTGTTTTTTCCCGGAATGAACCTTCTCCCCCTGCAGGACCCGTCTGCCGATCGCACCGGACCTCTACTATCCTTGCATCGGATACCTGGAAATACTGCCATGTTTTCCAGGAGATATATCCCCAGATCTCCCGGGATACAACGGGAGTTTTCGGTACTGAGCGGAGCTGGATTATGTCTTCAGTGACATCTTGCGCATTTCTTCGGGTCGCCGATATGCGTGCGTATCCGCCTTACCCGGAACAAATACCGTGCAACCGGTGATGAACAGGATAAAATTGTAGCGGGGATCTCTGCAGGGCCGGGTTGTTCAGGACTCACCCACAGACGCTCTTGTACTGCCGCCATAGTGGCGGCTACCCGCGGGTCGGCGGCGCCATACATGCCGAAGGCAAAGAGCCCCCAGAGGCTGGCGTCGCAAGTAGCGTCCACCTGCAACTCTCCCTTGGAATCAGGATAGAGCATGCGGCAAAAGCGCTCCTTATCCTCTTGCCAGAGATATTTTGAGGCCGCATCTCGAATTTCCGCAGCAACTTGCTGATATTGAGCCGCCTTTTCATCCTCGCCGAAGACGGTGCAAAACAGGGAAGCGGCAGTGAGGCCCCCGAAGACTGCACCCGTCGTGAAACTAAAGATGCCCCGCCGTTCTTCCCATAAGTCGAAGCACGGAGCCGGCAGCCCGGTCTTCTCATCTCGGTATTGACACATAAAATCTGCGGCTTTTTTCACCAGTGGGCGATAAAGCGGTTTGATGAAGTCCAGATCCCGGTAAAGGACAAAATGATGCCATAAAGCCCACACCACCAGGGCAGTGGAGTCCTCCTGGATGGGGAGCTGGGGTTTGCCTTCATAGCTCCAGGGATGCCAGGAGGACGCTAAGGTTCCGTCGGGGTTGAACTTGTGGAGCAGGCACCCCTCAGGCTGGAGGAGTTTGGCAATGAAGCGGAAGAAATTCTTCGAGGCCGTGGGGTGCCCGGCCAAATCCAGGGCATAGGCAACTAAGGCCCCGTCCCGAGGCCAGACATAGGAGTAGGTATCCCGATTGAAATAGATGATGTCCGAGTCGTTGGCCGCCAGAATCCCTCCTTGAGCGTCTATTTGAGTCCTGATAATCAACAGGCTGCGATGGTACAGCTCCGCTAGTTTCTCCGGCAGAAGCTCCAGCGGCGGGCTCTCTTTCCGGATCCACAGGCGCCAATAATCCTCCGTGCGTTTGATTAATTTCAGGGGATGCCTGTCCTTAACCAGACTGTCCAGGCGTTGCACGTCGTACCAGCTAAAACCTGCCGCTATCCAGAAGAAAGCCGTACCCAGGGATTGGGCTTCCAGGGTGAGACTGACACACACTACGGAGTCCACCGAGCCCTGGGCTATTAGATTTCCGGACAAGAGGCCGTCTTCGGCATCCCGGAAGGTGCCTTCTTTGTCGTAGATACCCTTCTGCCCCACCGCGTACTGGCTCAGGCCGACACCGTCCGGGCCCAGGCCACTGATGAGAAAATCGCGCGGGCCTTTGTAATGGATCACGGCACCTGTCTTGGGATCAAAGCCTGCCGTGTCCCCCAGGTCATTCCCGGCTATGCCCAGGTCCAGGTGTAAGAAGAGGCGGACCTCCCTGGGCCTGGGAGCCAGGTTATCCACCCTGATTTGCTTGAGATAAACATCCTCATGGAAGTCCACGGCATCGTGACAGAGTAGGGAGACCTCCATTTCGGGGTGATGGAGCCTGACCTCGGTGACCATGGTTTCAGGCAGGTAACGGAGTTCCTTGCGCCATTCCGGCCCCACCCAAGAGAACTTTTCTTCCGTCCATACCCCCAGCCGGCAAACCTTACCGTACATGTGGTTTTCCTGCCCCACGTAGGGGAAGAAGAGCTCCCGGAGGCAGTACCTCCCGGTCGAAGCACATCAACAGCTTGCCGTTGCCCACAGGGATGTCTCGCGGCATGATATGGCCTCCTCTATCCTATAATACTCTTTTTATATATGTAAGTTAGGCAAGTTTACGCTGACTGTCTAATAAAGTTCTGGCATTCTAAACGCCTCAACACTACCGACGACAATTTTCCTATATTCCCATGGCGGTATAGCATGCGGATCCGCCCAAAGTCCCAGTTTCGCCGCACTTCCCTCGGCTTCAAGTTTCTCTAAATTCCAATCCTTTGAATATTTCCTAAACCACCAGGTAAACCCGGCCTAATCTACGGCCTCTTTTCCACTCACAAAAACTCAAACCAACTCACGCACCTACTCATGGATTTAGCTTGCAACGCCATTATACCAAAATCAGCAAAAGACTCAATTTTACTAGTAACGGATGTTCCAGAAAAATTAAATCATAAATGTACCGTAACATATTGATATTGAATTAGATATTATTCTTTTGACAGTTTTTTTCTGGTGGCTACATGAACTTTCCTGAGGGGCAGGACATCGGGTAAGGTTATTTCTGCCTCAGTTAATAATTTTTGACTGAGCCCCGTGGGCTGGGGGACCTGTTGACAAGTAGTATTGCCGATAGTTATTTCTACACCCCGGAGCGAACCCAATTCATCCAGGGCCTCACTGACCGGGAGGTCAAGAGGACGCCAATACCGGTCTAACTCCCGTTCCAGGAGATAGGCCAACATCACCACGAACACGTGACCTCGGGTGCTGGCCTCGGTCTGTACAAAGGTGGGGCGGATTTCCAGATGTCCGCTTTTAAAGGTGCGAAAGGCTCGCTCTACTTTGGCCAGGTCCTTGTAGCGCTGATGAATGGTATCAGCCGTAGCGGTTTTTCCCGGCACATCGGTCTTGATCACGTAACAACCATCGAGCTGGGCTTCGTGAGCCCAAGCTTCTTGATCAATTTCCAGGGTCAGGCTCCGTTCCTGTCGGGTTACTTTGGCCCAGCGCTCAATCTGAAGTAATTTGGCATAATCATTTAATTTGTTTTGCGCAATGTCAGGATTGGCTCGCGGGTGATCCTCCAGATAGCGATGCTGAGCGGTCAGCCGGACTGTCAAGGCTTCCATCTTTTTCTGGCGGGCCTGGGCCATTTCCATTACTCGCTGCGGATTGCGCCGCAAGATATAGCGAACGGCATCGCATTCTACTTCAGCCAATTCATGGTCAAAAAGATGCATCTGGAAGGCGCCGGTTTTGAGCAGTTGACGAATCTGGGATTTCGTAATCGCCGTAATATAATTAAACTCATGTTCTGCCAGTGCTTGCAATTGCGGCAGTTTCAACATGCCCCGGTCGCCCA
This sequence comes from uncultured delta proteobacterium, assembly GCA_963705135.1. GTDB lineage: Bacteria > Desulfobacterota > Desulfobaccia > Desulfobaccales > Desulfobaccaceae > Desulfobacca. Next base: position 32,311 of record CAVPJB010000033.1, on the reverse strand, counting down.
CCAGGGTGACCTTGCTGACCCCAAAGCTCTGGACCAGGGTGCGAATCTGTTCAGTCACGGTTTTAGGATCCTGGGTGTTGCCAGCAAATACCCGCACCGCCACCGGGTCGCCTTCGGGACCGGTGAGGAGTCCGATGACAAGTTGCTGTTTTCCCTTTTTGCCGTCCCGGTTGTAACCGAAAGCGGCCAGGATGTTGTTGACGCCCTCCAGGTAAGAGCTGGTGACATCGTACAGAAACAGTTGCGGTGGTTCGGAGCCGTAGCGCCTGCGGAAGAGACGTTGTTCAATTTTCTCCTGATACCCAGCCAGCCAGGCAAGATTTTGATAGAGATGGTCTTCGTTGAAGGTTTCCAGACCCAGGATGTCACAGGCAGCGTGGCGTTCGGCCAATCTGACGGCGCTCAGACGAGATCCTTGATCGATCAATCTGGCAAAGAGCTGCCACAGGGCCAACTTACCAGCACGCTGATTACCTAATATTTTGGCGAGCCCAAGACGCTCGGCCACGACTTTTAAACAGAATACCGCCCCGATGCGGGCGCCCTGTTGCATGGTTACATCTTTGATACTACCCAATTGGGCCAGATTGTCTTTGTGCCGCAAGGCCAGCTTAATGGCCGCGATTTCCTCCTCGGAACAATGTGAGAGGTTGGCGATAGTGCGATGCTTGACTTTGCCGCCTTCCCGGAATGACTCTCGCAGCAAATGCCGCCGATAGGTCCTGCCGGATTGGGTGGATTTGGCAGTGTCGATATACATAATGGCTACATTAATAACATTAATATCCTTTTTTGCAAGCATTATAATCATTATAAAGATATAATTTAGTGGCTACATATTTTCGCCAAAAAAGCCATTAATTATTGTATAATATATAAGTTAACCGTTTATTGGCCTGGAACATCCGTAGTAAGTAACAATTTTCTCTCCCTGGTTCCCGGACTGACATTATTCAATTTCCGCTTGGTTCAGCCAGTCAAGTTGACATCTCCAACAAAGTGATTAAACTAAATATTTAATTAGATTGCTTTTATCGACAAATTTCCCTGTAGCCTCGGGATGGCTCCATCCTAAGCAGATGACAGAGGACCAATCGTGGCGGTAATTTGTGGACCGGGACTATGACATCGGAGCTGGGGACATTGCGGAAATTCGTTTCAATGTCTGATCGCCTCCAGAAATAAGAGCGTCTCCGGCGATTTGAATGTCAGAGTCCAGTAACGGGATGACTATGAAAAGAGCATGTTTTAGTGCCTGGACTGTAGTCTTGTTGTGTGTGATGTTTCTATCGCCTGCTGCCAAACAGTCAAGGGCTGCTGATGACTCCGGCGATTTTTATCCGGCCAAGATGAATGGTGGCCCCTATAACGTTAGCGTTATAAATTTAGATTGGTACGATGCCGGCCGTGAGCGACAGGTGCCAATAAGAATGTATTTTCCTGCCGACGGTCAAGGTCCTTTCCCGGTAATTATTTTTTCCCACGGGTTAGGTGGTTCCCGGGAAGGTTATGAGTATCTTGGCCGCCATTGGGCCAGCCATGGTCTGGTTTCGGTGCACGTGCAGCACCTGGGGAGTGACAAGGCTGTCTGGCGCTTAAGCCTTAACCCTTTGCGAGCCTTGAAGCGGGCCATCAATCCGGTAAACAGCTATAATCGAACTCTTGATGTGAGCTTCGCTCTTGACCAGCTGAGGGAACTTAACCAGAACGACGACTTGCTCCAAGGCCGCCTTGATCTCGACCGAGTTGGCGTCGCCGGTCATTCTTATGGGGCCTTTACCGGCATGTTGTTGGCCGGGCAGCACTCTTTGGACCGCGATGGTCTGCCCGGTTCCCTGGCCGATTCCCGTATCAAGGCTGTCGTGGTTATGAGCCCGCCGGTGCCAGAGATCAAGGACATGTTGGAGCAGGTCTATGCCGATATCAAGCTGCCCATCATGCATTTGACCGGTACGAAAGATCAAACCATAATACATCACACCAGGGCTACGGAGCGGCGGTTGGCTTTTGATTATATCAACGGCCGCGACCAGTATTTCGTCAATTTTATAGGGGGCGACCACGGCGTCTTTTCCGGACGGCGGCACTTCTGGCGGGATTATGGTAAAGATTTACTGATTCAAAAGCTGATCTGCCTGAGCACCACCACTTTCTGGGAGGGGTATCTAAAAAACGACTCAAAGGTCAGAGACTGGTTGAAAAATGGCGGCCTTGCGGCCATGCTGGCAGACTCGGGAACCCTGGAAATAAAGACCGGCTTATTAGTGTCCGGCCCAATAGTTGAATAGGGCTCATTGGTCATGTTCAGGAGGGTTTTTACGTGGACAAAGAATGCTCTGAAGACCGGCGCCGAGATGGCTGAGTTGTTCAAAAAATATTTTACTTTCTATGTGGTGTTGATAACTAACTTTGCCGCCAAATCTAAAACGTGATCTTTCGGAAGCAAGAAAAATGGATATCTCATTGACCAGTTCTTACAGTCCAAGACCAATAAGCGGACTGACCGCTATGGGGGAACCTTGGAGAACCGTTACCGGTTCCTGGATGAGATCGTTAGAGCGGTCCTCACCGTCTTACCGCCTGGCCGAGTCGGAGTGCACCTGGCACCCAACACCAATTTCAATGATATGGGTTCACCCGATTTTCGCGAGACTTTCCTTTATGTGGCCAAGTGCCTGAACCGCTGCGAACTCGCTTACCTCCACGTTGTTGATGGTTTGGCGTTTGGCTTTCATGAACTCGGGCCTCCCATGACCTCGGAAGAATTCCGCCCGGTATTTGCCGGCCCGCTGATGGCGAATTGCGGTTACACCCAGGAAACGGCAGCTGCTGCAATTCAGCGCGGCCATGTCGACTTGATCTCCTTTGGCCGGCCGTTCATCAGCAATCCTGACCTGGTAGAGCGTTTCGCGCATGACTGGCCCTTGAATCCTCCGGCAGATATGAAGGTCTGGTATTCATTTGACGAGTTGGGCTATACTGACTTTCCCAGGTATGAAGAAGGAGTCGGGGTCAAAGCATGAAGATGGATGCTTAATCCGGGGGGGAGCTCAGGTCCACACGCCGGGTTTAGGCCGGGCAACCGTCATTGGTACCATCAGGATGCCATAAGTGAAACGCCTGGAAAAAGTGCGACAATAGCAAGCTCGCAGACAATGTTAAACCCCGCTTTTGGTGACCAGGGCGACGCCGACACAGATGAGGATGGTGCCGGCCCAACGCAGGGGGGTTATGGTTTCCCCCAGAAAGTAAATCGACAGAAAAGCGGTGAGGACATAGCTCAGGGCGGTGAGGGGCAGGACGAAACTGAGCTCACACCAGGAAAGGATGGCCAGCCAGAGAAAAAAGAAGCCGGCCAGGCAGATAATACCGATAATGATGGAGGCATTGGAGAAAACCCGCAGGCCCACCTGGTAAAGGGCTGCAGGCGTACAGGAGGAGACCGCGCCGATTTTTTTCATGCCGTGGGCCAGGAGCATGTCTCCGAAAGATACCAAAATTATGGCGACGGCCAGGACTGATAAGGTTTTAACCATAAACGTTCCATTCTTTATAATTCTTTAAAAGATATCAACTCCAGTTTTAGTCTTTTTAAAACCTCTTTCACTTTGGGGCTCACTAAAGCGGCCAGTTCGGCTTCCGGCCGGTAATGAGGAGTCCATTGTAGCATCTCTCGATCAAGATGCATAGCGGGATGGAAATATATTTCCGTTACCCCGGGAGGCAGCCGGGGCAGCAACCCCAGGAGATATGGTTCATCCATGCAGCCGTCGTTGAGCAGGCCGAATAGGTGATCATTGGTTTTTAATTTCCCCAAACTTTTTCCCGCCCGTCGGGACAGCCAGTCAAAAATGAGGGCGTGGACCGTCTTGTATGTCGGGCGCTGCCGGTTCAGGGACAGGGTCACCGCCAGGTTTTCCCGGGCTAAGCGGACGGCTGGAATCTCATATCGTTGGGCCAGTTGCTGCACCAGAGGCCACACGGCCGGATGCAGGTGGATGTTCAGATGGCCGTTGAGAAACCAGGGGCGCAAGCCGGCGGCGAGCATCTTTTCGACCTGAGCTTCGAGTTCAGCGCAGATTTCCTGCTGGACCCGGCGGGAAAAAAAATAGGTGAGCCCGGCGCTCACCGGTTGCCAACGAAAGTTGCCCTGAGTATCCACCAACCGGGGAACCTGGTGATGAGGCAATACCCCCCGGCCCTGTATGAGGGTCAGGTGCACCCCCAGACATAACTCCGGCCAGGCTTTTGCCAGGTCCACCGCTTCCTGCCAAGCCGGGCCGTTAATCATCAGGGAGGCGCAGGTCAAAATGCCTTCCCGGTGAGCCTGGACGATGGCGGCGTTCATGGCCGGACAGAGACCGAAGTCATCGCCGGTAATGATGACCCGACGCTTACCCGGCGGCATGACTGCCTCGGCCGTTCCGGCCTAACCAGTGTCTGGTCTCCAGGATGGCGCCCAAAGAGAGGAAAGTGCCGGGGTGCATGAACTGCCCCAAGGCCTGACGCCACTTGCCCTGGCGTACCCCGGCCCAGGCATCCGCTAGAGATACGGCAAGATATTGCTGGACGCTGGCATCTCGGTAACAATCTATCAGACAGGCGTGGCAGTCATCTCGCTCCCACGGTAGGGCCGCAAAGTCTTCCAGAGGTCCCAGAACTTTCTTGAGGTAATGGCAACGGTAGACCTTAAGGTGCCAATCAACATAAAAATATTTATATCCCGCCAGACAGGGGAAACGTAAGGTGCGGCCGCAAAGTTGCCGTTGCAGTTCGGTCATGCCCAGGCGGGGATTGAGGATGGTTATCGGCGCCTTGGTCTTCCAACCTTTCAAGCGATCGAAGATTTCCACCATTTCAGCGGCAGTAAAGGTCACCGTTTCGTGGGTGGCATAGCTCAAATAGGAAGAATTGAGATTAGTCAACGGATACGAAAAAGTCGCCAGTTCAAATCCCAGGCGGGCCAGAAAATTGCCCAAAGCCTCGAAGTCCGAAAAGAGCCGGCTGATGGTGACAGATGCTACCGGAGTAATACCCGAGCCCTTGATTTGTGGCAGTAAATCCCGAATCGAGCGGCAGAGTCCGGGAAAGCCCCGATGCTCATCATGCTCATGCTCGGAAGCCGCATCTATGGAGATGATTAGATGGGAAACTCCGGCATTTTTCAGAGTATCGATTTGGGCCCGGTTGAGCAGCCTGCCATTAGTGCACAGCAGGTTCTGTATGCCAAGATTCCGGGCTTCACTCAAAATGTCCGGCAGGTGCGGATACAGGAGCGGTTCACCACCGGTAAAAACAATATAACGCACCCCGGCTGCCGCCAAAACCCGGAGTCCCCGGCGCAAACGTTCGGGATCAGCCATAACCCGGTCCGCGGGCTTTATCTGGGAGAAATTACAGAACCGGCACCGGGCATTGCAGGCATTAGTGAGGGCAATCTGCACAAAACCCGGCCCCCCCTGGGCCAGCAACCGTAACTGCTCCTTAATCTTCATTGAGCCAAAGGTTTGGTCTGCTTCAGGTTTTACAGGCGTGGTCTTGCTGCCGCCGGAATAAAAATTGGAAAAATTCCCTGGCTTGTTTAAGCAGCCGCCGCCGCTCCACCGGGTCCACCAGCATGGTCTGGGCCGCCCGCCACATATAACGGGGGCGAAAATAGAAGCGGCGATAAAACTTAGGCACCGCCTCAAAAATCTCTTCTGCCTTCAGGCCCGGGTAATCGATAACGCATTTTTGATAACCGGTATCCCCATCAACCAGGGCACCGGGCCGGAAATAGCCCCGGTCGGTGCAAAAGTCAAAAAATTCGGTGCCGGGATAGGGCGTGGCCAGGGACACCTGGATGGTATCCGGGTCCAACTCACAGGCGAAACGCATGGATTCTTCCAGGGTGGCCGGAGTCTCCCCGGGCAGTCCCACCATGAAGGCCCCGTGAATCTGGATGCCCAATTCCTTACACCATTTGGTAAACCGGCGGGCCAGCTCCGGCGTCGCGCCTTTCCGGATGTTTTTGAGAATTTGCGGGTTGCCGCTTTCGTAACCTATTACCAACAGACGCAAGCCGCCTTCTTTGAGGGCCTTTAAGGTTTCATAGCTCGTGTTCGCCCGGGCCGTGGCCGACCAGGTGCATTTGAGGGGGCCTAAGGCTTTGGCTATTTGTTGGGCCCGCTCGCCGTCAGCAGTGAAGGTGTCGTCATCAAAGAAAATTTCCGCCGCCTGGGGGAATAACTCCAGGGAACGGCGAACTTCCGCCGCAACATCGGCGACACTGCGCATCCGATACCGCTGGCCGGTGAAGGTCTGAGGCCACAGGCAATAGACGCAGCGGCTGGGGCAGCCCCGGCCGGTGTAAATGGAGACATACGGGTCTTTGAGATAGGGGATATGATAGTTCTCGATCTGCAGGTCCCGGTGATAAATTTCACTCACCCAAGGCAAGGCGTCCAGATCCTCCACCCAGGGGCGATCGGGGTTATGGTGGATCTTCCCGTTTGCCCGGTAAGTCAAACCCTGGATCGTTTCCCACGGCCGTCCGTCGGCCACTTCTTGAATGGTATAATCGAATTCCCGCCGGGCCACAAAATCCACGGCCTTCCCTTCCTGCAGGGCATCTTCGGGCAGGATGCTGACGTGGGGTCCCACCAGACCCAGCACCAGGTTGGGGTTGGCTTCCTTCAGATGCCGGGCGGTTTTGAGGTCATAGGCCAGGGAAGGCGTAGTGGTAAAGAGCACCACCAGTTCATAATCTTTGGCCTGGGCAGCCACCTCTTCAACCCCGAGATTAAGCGGCGGGGCGTCCAAAACCCGGCTGTCAGGAATCAGGCCGGCGGGATAACAGAGCCAGGTGGGATACCAGAACGAGGTTACTTCCCGGGTCGCCTGATACCGTGAACCCGCGCCGCCATCAAAACTTTTAAAAGACGGCGGATTTAATAAAAGAGTGCGCATCAAATTAAATATCCTTCTTATATAGAGGCTTGTCAGCTGTCAGCTCTCAGCTTAATAAAATTGTTTTTTTACTGAAAGCTGAACACCAACCGCCTTTTTTTGTTATTTAGCCAGCAAGGCCTCCGCCAGTTTATAGTGGTGGCCGATATCCCGGCGCAGGGCCAGGCGGTTGCCGCTCTGGTCCTCCCTTGGGATGGCCCTGATCTTACCTTGATCAAAGGCGGTCAGCAGTCTTTGCCGCAAGGTTTCCACGGCAGTGCCGGGTTGTTGCCCGTCTTTGATGGTAACGTTGGCCACCAGATACGCCACCCGGGAACCGTCGGATTTAAAGCCGGCTTCAGGCTCCCAGTCCATGGCGGAGGGGATGATGGTGATATTTTTTTTAGCAAAATAGTCGAAATCGATTTCCAGGGGCTCACCCTTGGTCAACGACCAGGGATAACCTTTCTGCTGTTTGGGGCCGCCGGGGCCAGTTACCAGGGCCAGGCAGAGGGAAATCTGCTCGGCGCGCACTTCGGGCTGCACTTCATTCAGTCTCCCTGACACCATGGCCTGGACTAAGGCTCCCAGGTTCCGCAGCCTTTTGACCACCGGCTGAAACTCCGGTTCCCCCGGCCGGATGTTGACCTCGCATACCCGAATCATGACTGGTCTGAAAGTGTCGGTGAAGGAGACGAAACAACCGGGATAGAGGACGCAGGGCCGCAGGATGCCCCTGGACTGCAGGGCGTTGATGAGTGGGCTCGCAATGGTCTGGGCTGCCAGGTCCAACAGTTCCGGGGACTCCAGGGGGTGGGGGGAGATGGAGCCCATGCCCCCGGTGATGGGATTGTTGATACCCGACGGGCCTTCAAAGCGCTCCGGGTAATCCATGGCGGTGGGCAGAATTTGAAAGTTGCCGTTTTTGTCCACCAGGATGGTGAAGCTGATCTCCACGCCTGACATCCGGGCTTCCACCAACAAAGGCCAAGGGCCTTTCCGGCCGAAGAGTTGGGTATAGTCCTCTTTATAATCATGGAGCAAGAGGTCATACACTTCTCGGATCTCCCAGGCGTGCAAAATAACCCGGGCCCCCTTGCCGCCAGCGCTGTAAGGATATTTGAGGACCACGCCGCCGTGGGTATGCAGGTAATCCAGACAGATTTTCAAGACGTCCCGGTAATCCCTGGCGTTCACCGTGGTCCATTGTGGCGCCACCGGGATGCCGGCCTCGACGCAGAGTTCTTTGCCGGCGATCTTATCGGCTTCCAGGAAAGCTCCCTGCTTATCCAAACCGATAATTTTGTCGCCGTGTCCGGCGGCCGCGACCTGATCCACAAGGCCGTGAAACAAAAGTGCTTCCGGCATGACCAGGGCAATATCCAGTTTACCCCGGTCAAAGGCCTGGTTCAACGCTTTCGTATAAGCTTCGGTGGAATTATCCACCGTGGGGATAAAACCCAGGGGCCAGTTTTGCCGCTGGGCAAAGGGCGGCATGGCCGGGGTGCCCCGCACCACCAAACCCTCAAAGTCGCCGGGATAGAGTTCGCTCACCGAGCGGCTGGTTTCCAGGGCCGCCAGAAAGCTGCGTCCGTCTGTGCCAACAAATCCTATTTTCTTCGCCATTGCTTATTGTTTGGTCGTATCAGTTGGTTCCACGTAGAATTTTAGGGCCTCGGAACGGTTGGTCTTGTCGATATAGCTGTTCCAGATATCCCGCAAATCTTCTATGGCCTGTTTGACGTTCAGATCCAACCCCCGGGACTTGAGCTGCCCCAAGCTGAAGTACAGTTCGTTCAACAGCCGGATTTGCGTAATACCGATGACCTGTTGAAAGTCCTCTTCGTCCAGAGATTCCAGATTGACTTTTTCGATTTCCGACAGTTCATGTAAAATTTCACTGGCAATACCCGTGAGCAGGTCCCGGTAATAATTGGGCTGCGACAGGTCGATCTGCCGACCCCGGCTCAAGGTCACCGTCTTGGGGGGATCGATGGAAGCCATTATGTGAGAGTCACCTTTTCCAAATAACTGTAAATGGCGCCGTCATAGGCGTTGGTCAGCTTAAAGACTTTGCGGGCCAGGTGAAAACGGGTGGCCAACGTGGTAGCACCCTGGTTGGCTTGCATCTCTTTGATGATCAAAGGGTAGTCCGACGGGTCCACCACCACCGTAACGTCTTTATAATTTTTCGCCGACGAGCGCAGCATGGCTGGGCCGCCGATATCAATGTTTTCAATGGCATCTTCCAGGGTGCAACCCGGTTTGGCCACCGCTCGCTCGAACTGATAAAGATTCACCACCACCAGATCAATGGGAAGAATCTGGTGGGCCTGCATCTGCGTCACGTGATCCGGCAGGTCCCGCCGGCCTAAAATGCCGCCATGAATTTTGGGGTGCAGGGTCTTGACCCGGCCGTCCAGCATCTCCGGGAAGCCGGTAAAGTCAGAAACCTCCCGCACCCTGAGGCCTGCCTCTCTCAGCACCTTGGCAGTGCCGCCGGTGGAGAGAACTTCTATGGGGAAGGCGGCCAACTCTTTGGCAAACTCCACCAGACCCGATTTATCGGTAACGCTCATGATGGCCCGGCTGATAGGTTTCATATTGTGTCCTCCAATTCGGTGATACGCCTCTCGGAGGCGATATGGTCGATTATAAGCGATTTCACCCTATTCCTACTATACCGGAAGCAATTATGCAACCCCTTTGACGAGTTGGTTTTCTATTCCCAAATCCGCAGTTTGATGATATTCTGACAAAAAATATTCTGTTCATTTCTAAATTTAATACCATTAGAATAAAAGTCAACTATTTAAAAACATTATTTAATTTTAATAAAAAGCTATTCCAGGTTTTCTGATCTAGTTGTTATTATCTGATCTTGCGGCACCATGGAGACAAACCATGCGCTACGTCATCATCGGCAACAGCGCGGCCGGGCTGGCCGGCGCTGAAACCGTCCGCCGCCTGGAACCTCAGGCCCCCATCAGCATCATCAGCGATGAGCCGTATCCTCCCTATTGCCGTCCTTTGCTCACCTACCTTTTGGGCGGGGATATTCAGGAAAAAGATCTTTGGCTGAAGGCAGCGGATTATTACCAGCGCTGGCAATTCACCCCGGTTCTGGGGAAGCGGGCGGTGCAGGTTGATCCGGCCGCCAAAACCATCGGTCTAGATTCCGGCGAGACTATTCCTTACGACCGGCTCCTGGTAGCCAGCGGCGCCCGGCCCACCCTGCCGGATATTCCGGGCCGGGATTTGCAGGGGGTTTTTACCGTTCGGACCTTGGAACATTTTAAAGCCATGCAGCAGATGATCCGGCCAGACATGCGCCTGGCCGTCATTGGCTCCGGCCTGGTGGGTATCAAGACGGCCCAGGCTTTGGCCCACCGTGGCTTTGACGTCACCCTGGTGGCCCGCAAATCCCAGGTCTTGAGCAACCTGCTCGATGAAACCGCGGCTGATTTGTTACATCAGGCCATGACCAGCGCCGGAGTAAAATTACGCTTTCACTCCATCCCGGCAGCTCTGAGCGGCCACCAGGGCAGGGTTAAAGGCGTTGTGCTTACCGACGGCACGGAAATCCCAGCCGACCTGGTGATCATCGGCATCGGCGTTACCCCTAACACCGAGTTTCTGAATCTGGCCGGCCTCAGTAACCCTTATGGCCTGACGGTGGACCCGCAGTTGCGCACCGCCCGGGAGGATATCTTCGCAGCCGGCGACTGTGTCCAACCTTTTGACCGTCTCTCCGGCGAAAAAACCTATTTTGCCATCTGGCCGGCCGCAGTAGAACAGGGCCGCCTGGCGGGGGCCAATATGGCGGGTCACGAGCGGCAATACGGCGGTCTCTTGTCTCAAAACACCTTATACGTCGGTAATACCCGCGTTATCGCCGGCGGTCTGGTGCGCCCGGCCGATGACTCCTATGAAGTCCACACCCATCATGATGAACTTTCGAAAAGTTATCGACGCTTAGTGGTCAAAGACGGCCGCCTGGTGGGTGTCATCCTGGTGGGGCGGGTGGAGGACGCCGGGGTTTATTTGAACCTGATTTACAACCGCACCCTGTTAAAATCGCTACCAACAGACCCTCGCAGCCAGGGTTTTCAGGTGGGGCGGTTATTGGGATAACATATTAAACTTTATGAATAATTCTTCCCTCCTCTAAATCCTCTGGGAGGGAGATCAGGTCTGGCGGAAAACTCACATTTTCCCAATCGGCTAGTAATTGATTGGCTTGTCTACAAATTGCCGAATTCGCTGAACTTGGTCTTTGGAGCCTGGGAAGTATTTTTCGATGGAGTCCAGCATCCGCAGCAAGTTTTGGATGTCAGACCATAAGATCAGGGTCCCCAGGGTTAAAAGAAGCAATGCCTGTAAAGTGGGGAAAATGAAACCCAATAGTCCCAGGAATATTAAACCAATACCCAAAGAGATTCTCGTGAGGGGTTTCATATTCGTCTGATCTTCTCTGCTAAACCGATGATTTTAAAAACACTGCAGCCAGAGGCGGCAAGGTCAGGCTAAGGGAAAACGGCCGGCCGTGGTGGGGCCAGGGGTCGGCGTTAAGGCCGCCGCCGTTGCCGAGACCACTGCCACCATATTCCAGGGCATCGCTGTTCAGCAACTCTTGCCAAAAACCCCCACCGGGGACGCCAGTGCGGTAATTAAAGCGGGGCACCGGGGTGAAGTTGCAGGCCACCAAAATGACCTCGCCAGGTTGTCTGCCTTTACGGATAAAGGTAATAATGCTGGCGTCCACGTCATTGCAATCGATCCACTCAAAGCCGGTCCAGTTGAAATCTAATTCATAGAGGGCGGGCTGGTCCCGGTAGACCCGGTTGAGGTCCGAAAACCAGCGCCGCACGCCGTCGTGGCTGGGGTAGTCCAGCAGGTTCCAGTCCAGGCTGACTTCATGGTACCACTCGTTCCACTGGCCGAATTCCATCCCCATAAATAAGAGTTTTTTCCCCGGCTGGCCGAACATGTAGCCGAAGAGCAGCCTCAGGTTGGCGAATTTCTGCCAGTAGTCTCCTGGCATGTTACTCATCAACGAGCCTTTGCCGTGCACCACTTCATCGTGGGACAGGGGCAGGACAAAATTTTCGGTGAAGGCGTAGAGCATGCGAAAGGTGATGGTGTTGTGGTGGTAGCGCCGGTGGATGGGGTCGTGGGACATATATTTCAGGGTGTCGTGCATCCAGCCCATGTCCCATTTGAGGCCAAAGCCCAGACCGCCCAGGTAATTGGGCCGGGAGACCATGGCCCAGTCGGTGGATTCTTCGGCAATGGTCTGAACGTCGGGGTAGTGTTTATAGACCTCTTCGTTAAATTGACGCAGGAACCCGATGGCTTCGATATTTTCCTTGCCGCCGTAAAGGTTGGGGATCCATTCTCCTTCTTCCCGGGAATAGTCCAGATATAGCATGGAGGCCACCGCGTCCACCCGCAGACCGTCGGCGTGGTATTTATCCAGCCAAAAAAAGGCGCTGCTTAGGAGGAAGCTGCGGACTTCATTGCGGCCGTAATTGAAAATATAGCTGTTCCAGTCCGGGTGGAAGCCCTGGCGCATATCGGCGTGCTCATACAGGTGGGTGCCGTCGAAGTAGCCTGGACCGTGCTCGTCGGCCGGAAAATGGGAGGGCACCCAATCCAAAATTACCCCGATACCGTGCTGATGCAGACGGTCCACGAGATACATAAAATCCTGGGGGTTGCCGTAGCGGCTGGTGGGGGCGAAATAACCGGTGGTTTGATAACCCCAGGAGCCGTAGAAAGGGTGTTCCATGACCGGCAAAAATTCCACGTGGGTAAAGCCCATTTCCTGGAGATAGGCTGCCAGTTTGGGGGCAAGTTCCTGGTAGCTTAAGAAGCGGTTGCCGTCTTCTGGGACCCGCATCCAGGAGCCCAGATGCATTTCGTAGATGGACATGGGGCTTTTTAGGGAGTTGCGTTCATGGCGTTGGGCCAGCCAGTCCTGGTCACCCCAGGTATAGTCCAGGTCCCAGACGATTGAGGCCATGCGGGGTGGACCTTCAAAAAAACGGAGAAAGGGTCGGCCTTTTCCACCCTGTAACCGTGGTACCGGGAATGAATATAATATTTATATTTGGCCCCCTTCTGGACGCCGGGGATAAAACCTTCCCAGATGCCGGACTGGCCTCGGGCTCCCAGAGGGTGCGATTCTTTATGCCAGCCGTTGAAATCGCCGATGACAAAGACCCGCTCCGCATCGGGGGCCCAGACGGCAAAATTGACCCCGGTGACGCCGTCAGCCTCCAACCAATGGCCCCCCAGCTTCTCGTAGAGGCGGAAGTGGTTGCCTTCATTAAAGATAAACAGGTCATCGGCACTGAGAAGTGAAATGTCATAACGCACCGGGCCGACGGCGGGGGTGGTGGCGGGTTGCTTTTTAGCTGGTGTTGAGCCAGGGATGGTTTTCTTTTTCATAGGTATGTCCGAACAGGTTAAGCGGGGTAGGTTTAGTTTCTTAACCCAGCCTGGCAGGAACTTTGAGGGGGCCTGTGCTGCCGGCCCCCCCCTCAATCCTTTACACCCAATGACATAATGGGTGAAGAGGTCCGAATTTCAGCAGCGGGTTAGAAAGGTGGTTGGAGATACCCTGTTGCCAAGTGTTGGCTCACCTTAACGCAGGCTGGCTTTAGCGATTTTTTCTTTATGGGATTGGCAGTCGCGGCAGAGCGCGGTTTGAGGCATTATCTCCAAACGCCGGGGTTCAATGAGCTTACCGCAGGCCTCACATTCTCCATAGGTACCGTTTTCCAAACGCTGCAGGGCTTCTTCGATGGCCACAAGTTCCTGGCGTTTGGGTTCGATCAGGGAAAATTGGGTTTCTTCCAGAAGGTTGACCTGCGCCTGGTCTTCTTCATCCCGGGCAGTGGCCAAAAGATCCTGATAACTTTCTCCTAAACCACTTTTAATCTGACCTTTGACTTCTCGCCAGAGCTTTCGTTTGCGTTCCAACAAATGTTCCCGCAATTCTGGTTATTTTCTCTGTGTCCATCACTGTCATAGTGGAATCCCTCCCAATAAAAAGCCGATAGGTGCGCATAAAATGAAGAGGCCGGCAATTACTCCAGAAAATCCTCCAGAGTAGCCTTACGGGTGGGATGTTTGAGTCGCTTTAGGGCTTTCTTCTCTATCTGCCGGATACGCTCCCGGGAGACCTTAAACTCGCGGCCGATTTCTTCGAGGGTATGCTCAACTTCGGCCCCGATACCGAAACCGCATCTTCATGATCTTTCTCTTCACGGGGGGTAAGAGTAGACAAAATCGCATCTGTCTTTTCCGACAACTCCGAACTGATAATCGATTCGAAGGGGGAGACTGCCTGATCATTGCGGATAAAATCCCCCAACCGATCACCTTCATCGCCCACGGGAGTCTCCAGGGAGATGGGTTCGTCGGAAAGATTGGTCACCACCAGGATTTTATCTTCCGGCACACCGGACCGTTCGGCAATTTCTTTAAGCAAAGGCTCCCGGCCCAACTCTTTAAGAAGATCATAAAAAGCCCGGTAACAGCGGTTGCGGATCTCCTGAAGATGCACCGGTATGCGGATGGTCCGGGTCTTATCATAAATTGCCCGGGTAATGGTCTGTCTGATCCACCAGGAAGCGAAAGTGCTCAAACTGATAGCCGGTGGTATAATCATACCGGGTAACAGCCTTCATCAAACCCAGATTGCCTTCCTGGATAAGATCCGAAAAACTAAGACCCCGATGGAGGTATTTTTTGGCAATGCTGACCACCAACCGCAAATTGGCCTTAATCATTTCATCCCGGGCTCTGATGACTTCGTTTTCTTTGGACCTGATATTTTTGGCCAATTGTCTGATTTCTTCCGCTTTGGGATTAACGCCGCAAAACCTCGATCAAGGTATTGTTGATAAAGCGGAAGAGTTTCTCTTTGGCCTGAGCGGTTTTTTCTTCGGTTTGAAACCAATCCCGCACTTTATCCTGCAGATAACTGATTTCATCGAGATCGGAATTTACCGCTCCCACCAACTTCAGGATAGTTTCCTGGCCGTTTTTTATGATCCGCCCTAAATCTTTTTCCTCATCGGGGGTCAAAACGGAATACCGGAGCATTTCCCGGAAATAAGCGGCAACAATGCCCTCTTGTTCGGGCACTTCTTCAGTGTCGAAAACTTCCTCAATTTCGACTTCCCCGGCTTCCTCAGTTAATTCCATGCCGGGGTAGGAAACATCCTCCAGGCTATCCACCACTTCGATTTCTTCTTCTTGCAGAGAATCGAAAACCTCTTTGATTTCCGAGGGATCTATAATATCCGACGGAATCAGCTCATTGAGGTTGTCGTAAGTGAGATAACCACCTTTTTCTTTTCCCAGATGAATGATTTTATCTATATAATCTCTATCCATAGGAGATATCTTATAACCTTCGCAATAAGCTGCCGTAAAATTTAAAATCTGACACTATCATAATGAATCTAATAATCAAAATATTTTTTAATTTTATAGTCAAATTTAGCCTCTAAGTGGTTAAGAAGTGCATAA
This sequence comes from uncultured delta proteobacterium, assembly GCA_963705135.1. GTDB lineage: Bacteria > Desulfobacterota > Desulfobaccia > Desulfobaccales > Desulfobaccaceae > Desulfobacca. The sequence goes on along the minus strand of CAVPJB010000033.1, from coordinate 16,840 downwards.
TCAGGTAAAACATTGGTACGTTGCCGAACTATTCTTCATAATATATCGGCTTACTCATGTTCCTAAATTAATTCTGGTAGACCTAAATGTCAAGAAGCATTAAATAATTGATTTCAAACATGATAGCTTTGGGGAATTTAGGTCTGGACAACAGGGTTTACAAGGCTGGCGCTATAATCAGCGTGACTGCCGTGCCAGCTTCTAAAATAGGCCGATAATCCTGGTACAATGAAGCTCTCCGGCTTAACCGGATGTGACGCTTTGCAGGGGAGGTTTCGGCTATGACCCATCAACTCATTGTCGACATGAAAGAAGGCACGGAAATTCAGCAATATTTTGTGGTGCGGCAGGTGGAGGAACGGCTTACCAAGGAACGGGAGTCCGTTATCTGTAGCTGGTCTTGGGCGACCGGAGCGGGTCACTTAGCGGCCAACCTCTGGTCTAATATGTTACAGGAATTTCCCGGGCCCTTTCAAGTAGGAGATTATGTTGGGGTCGTGGGACAGGTAGATCTTATCGTGGGGATTTGGAGCTTAAAGTGCAGAGAATCCGGACTATGAGCAGATACAAGCAGATCAAAAAAGAACTAAAAGATTTTGATGTGTCGCTGCTGCACGCCAGCACCGATTATGACATGGAGCAGATGTGGCAGGAATTGCTGGCCCTGGTGGAAGAGGTCCTGACCCCGCCGTTACGGGACCTGGTGTTGAATCTGCTGCACCGGCATGCGGAGGTCTGGCAGATGCACCCGGCGGCCAGACAAAATCATCATGCCTATCTGGGGGGATTACTGGAGCATACCTGGTTTGTGGCCAGGCTGGCTTACCAGACGGCCGGACTGTATCCTGATATCAACCGGCAATTGGTGGTTGCCGGGGCTATCCTCCACGATGTGGGCAAGCTCAAGGAATTGGGCCAACCGCTATGCCCCGGAATATACCATTCCCGGCCAGCTTTTGGGTCACATTGTCCTGGGTTGGGAGATGATCCGGCAGGAAGCCGCCGAAATTCATTTTCCGGACCAGCACTTATTGCTGCAATTGGAGCATATTATTATAACCCACCATGGCCAGCAGGAATTCGGCTCACCGGTACTCCCCAAAACCCGGGAAGCTATGGTGGTATATTTTGCCGATGATCTGGATGCCAAATTAAAGATCATGGAGCAGCATCTGAAGGCAGACACCTCGGGGCGGCAATTTCACCCCGTACCATCGGCTGCTGCAGCGGGAACTCTACAAACTTAGCCGAAGAGCCGAAGCCCGATCCAGGGAAGAAGAGTCGAATAGATGATTAATATTATAAATAAATGTCTTATATTGACAACCACAAATTTGTATTAACTTATATTATAGAAATATATTAAAATTATTTATTAAAAAAATAAATAGATACAATCGGCTAAAGGGCTAATGCAGCGGCAATACGGCAATATGAAGGTGGATCTTTGATACTGAGCACAGTAAGGTAGACCCAAAACCAAAATATTTTCAGGAGGATGATATGTTTAAGAAAATTCTCGTTCCTTTGGATGGCTCAGACCTGGCAGCAAAGATCCTGCCGAAAGTGGAAGAATTGGCAAAATTGTGTGATGCCGAGGTAAACCTGGTATCTGTGGGAGCTTCCGAAGCACCAATGTGGCGTGGGTGCGGCCAGCCCGGAGAGTCTTTGAAAAGGCCGCCGATCAGGACGAACGCCTTGGTCTGCCAGATATTTATGAGGGGGCCGCCTAAAGCGATTGCAGGGAAAGGTTTGACGGTTAATTCGGCCTGTTTGGAGGGTGATCCTGGCCAAGGCGATCATCAAATATGCCCAGGACAACAATTTGACCTGATTGCCCTGGCAACTCACGGGAAAGGAAGTGGCCTGGGTGTTGGGCAGCACTGCGGAAAAAATATTGAGCCACGCCACGGTGCCGGTATTATTGATGCGGGTGATTGGAACCTACAAGCCAGCCGATGTTGAAAGAGGAATGTTTCCTGGGGGCTTAAGTCAAAGCAGCTTGGAGCTGCAGAGAAATAGTTTTCAGGTATTAGGGGGTGGTCTGGTAAAGAACCGGGGTGGCAGAATAAGCCAATCTCCGGTCTTTTGTTATCTCGGCACTATCAAAGATAAGCCGATGACGGCGATATTAGCCTGGTCGGCCAGCTGCCAGCATGGCGTCCGGTCAAACATCAGGGTTTTACCGGCTTCCAGGGCCAGGACGCTGGCCTTGACCTCCTGCATGACCTCGATGGTCCCAAGCCCACGGCCGGGACATCAAAACGCAGATCCTGATCGGGTTTGCTGACTTTGACGACCACGGCTTTTTCCCCAGCCAGGAGACCGCCCCGGCGGATGGTGGCATCCGTGCCGTCGATGGCTTCCACGGCCAGCACCGCCTGACGCCTGACGACAACGCATTGGCCAATATCCAACCTGCCGATTTCTTTGGCTATCTGCTGCCGAAATGAATGTCCCGCATCTCTGCCGCGGTGGGCTGGCGGCGGCTGAGGACGCCGTCGGGGGCCAGCAGTTCCGTCAAGATAGAGGGTGGGGGAGACGATGGTGATGCCCTCGCTTTCCAATTCGGCAGCCACGCCTCGCAGAATGCCGTCATCGCCCGACATGTTTCATGCGGCTGAGAAGTTTCAGGGCCCGCAGATCCGGCCGGAGATGGGTGAACAGACGCCCTTGGTGATGCCGCCGGCCATGACGGCCCGGGTAACGCCGGCCTTTTGAAAAAATCTGATTATCTTTCGAACTGACCGACAGAGACCCATTGCATGGAGGTAACCAGGTGCTCAAGGGCAGGGTCCGTTTCCCCGCGATGGGCCGCAGCCACCACCTCAAAACCTTGCTTCTGGGCCGATTGGGCGAAGATGAGGGGAAAATTACTCTTTCCCGCGATAAGACCGATTTTCTCGGACATCGATGGGAGCGACACCTCTTTCCGAGGTTTCCAAAAACTGTAATAATTTCAAGATGGCCGGTTCTTCCGGGAAACGTCTGGCGAACCTGGACCATGGCTTCTTTAAGGGTCAACTCGGAGGTAAAGAGTAATTCATAAGCGGTCTTTAAGTATATCTAAGGTGGCCAGGCTAAATCCATGCCGTTTCAGCCCCACGAGATTCAGACCGACAATCTTGGCGCGGTTGCCGACAGCCATGCAGAAAGGCGGGACATCCCGGGCCACGGCCGAAGCGCCGCCGATAAAGGCATGGGCGCCAATCCGGCAGAACTGATGAATGGCGGATAGACCCCCTAGAATGGCATAATCATCCACGGTGATATGCCCGGCCAGGGTGGCGGCATTGGACATGATAATATGATTGCCCAACCGGCAGTCATGGGCCACATGAGTATAAGCCATGAGCAGATTGCCGTTGCCGATTTGAGTCAGGCCGCCGCCCCCGGCAGTGCCCCGATGCAGGGTGGCGAATTCCCGGATGATGTTATCATCCCCGATGATCAGTCTGGTTTCTTCGCCCTGAAATTTCAAGTCCTGGGGAACTTCTCCGACTACGGCAAACTGAAAGATCCGGCAGCGCTTGCCGATGCTGGTGTGGGGGCGAACAATTACATGAGGACCCAGATGGGTATCGTCTCCGATGGTGACATTGCCATCGATGATGCTATAAGGCCCCACGGTCACGCCGGACGCCCAAGTACTGCGCCCGGATCAACGATGGCGGTGGGATGGATATCAGGCATGGGCGGGGATCTCCTCCTGGGTCAGGGCGGCCATAAATTCACCCTCGGCCACGACATTACCGTCAACCAGGGCTTTGCCCACCATTTTCCAAACTTTCTTGCCGCTCCGAATAGTGGTCATTTCCATAATGAGCTGATCCCCGGGAACAACCTGCCGGCGGAAACGAACCTTATCCATGCCGAGAAATAAATATAATTTTTTTTCCAGATGGCCCTGGGTGGTCATATAGGCCAAAACCCCACCCACCTGGGCCATGGCTTCGACGATGAGGACGCCGGGCATCACCGGCCGACCGGGAAAATGTCCGGAAAAAAAGGGTTCATTAAAGGTGACGTTTTTCAAACCTTTGATGTATTCCCCCGGCCTCACTTCCAGGATTCGGTCCACCAAGAGAAAAGGGTAGCGATGGGGGAGGAATTGCATGATTTCTTCCACGGTCAGTTGATTTGGCAACGTCATGGTGAAGACTCCTTGGCAACAGCCGCACTGAGGACGGCCACCTGCTTTTCTAAGGCTTTTAAACGGTCATACAGTTCCGGCAGTTTTTTCTGGACCGCCTCCATACGCAAGAAATCGCTGATGGGGCAGCGCCGGACTACCCATAACGACCTGACCGGCAGGGATGGAATTTGGCACCCCGGCCTGGGCGCCGATGCGCACCCTGTCACCGATGTTAATATGGCCGACGAGGCCCACCTGACCGGCCAACATGACGTTGCGGCCGATCTGGGTGGAGCCGGAAATTCCAACCTGAGCCGACAATGATGGAATTTTCCCCAATCACCACATTGTGGGCCACCATGACCAGATTATCAATTTTTACCCCCCGACAGATACGGGTTTCCCCCAAGGCGGCCGCGGTCGATGGTAGTATTAGCGCCGATTTCCACCTCATCCTCGATGACGACGATGCCGAGCTGGGGAATTTTGTAGAAAGCGGCCCCATCCGGGGCGAAGCCGAAGCCATCGGCGCCGATCACCGCACCACTATGGATAATAACACGGTTTCCCAGGGAACAGCCGTCGCGCACGGTGACATTGGGATACAGCACCGTATCATCGCCAATGGTGACCCCGTGGCCGATGACAACCCCGGGGAAGAGGGCCACCCGGTCGCCCAGAGAAACGTCATTGCCGATCCAGACAAAGGGAGCGATGGAGACTGCTTCGCCTAAGCGGCAGTTCGATCCCAGATAAGCCTGGTTGCTGATCCCGGGCCACCCCCGGAGGGGCGGAGCAAAAACCGTGGCGATCTTGGCATAGGCGAGATAGGGGTCTGAAGTGATGATCAGTGGGCGCGCCATGTGGCTTAGGTCAGGGGGAACGATAAAAGCCCCGGCCTGGCTGGAATCTATCTGCCTGGAAAATTTGGCCCGGGCCACAAAGGTAATATCTTCGGGCCCGGCCTGATTGATGGCGGCAATGCCACGAATTTTCAAGTCTTCAGGCCCTTGGCAGGCACCCCCCACCAATTGGGCCAATTCTGTAAGGGTCTTTTCCACGAGAGAAATTATTTCCCGAAAGAGGCTTTCACCTTATCGGTGATGTCGATGGCGGGATCAAAACCGATCACCACGCGCTTATCGAGGACGACGGTATACTTGCCTTCCTTGGAAACTTGATCCACCACTTTGGAGAATTTTTCATACAGGGGCTTTAGTTCTTTTTCTTCCAATTTAGACAATTCTTGCTGGGAACTTCCAACTTTTTGCTGCAGTTCCATCTGTTTCTTGCCGAATTCCTCTTCTTTCTTTTTGCGGGCGTCCTCTTTCATAACGGCGGCCTGCTTTTGATACTCTTCCACCTGTTTCCCGAAATCAGACTTTTGACGTTCGAGTTCCTTGCCAAGTTCCTGACCCTTACGTTTGAGGGTTTCCTGGGCCTTTTTGCCTTCGGCGGAATTAAAAATCACATCTGCCATATCCACTACGGCGATCTTGACGTCTGCCGCCAGGGCAGGGGCAGAGAAGCTCAAGATCATAAGCAGGGCGGTACAAACAAAAAATACATTGGACTTCATATAATCCTCCTTGATGAGTTAGTAATTTACCTTAATTCAGGGATTTTGGTGGGCAGTGCCCACCCGACATTGTTCCCCAGTTCTCATATTTATTGACTCCCTCATTCTAACCCTCTCTCCTCAGGAAGCGAGGAGATTCAGTTGTCTCATCCTGACCATCTTACCTCGAAGTGAGGAGGCAGAGGAGCAGGATTCAGGCTAGAGAGCTCATTTTCAGTTCGGGGCGCCTGGATCAGAAGTTGCCGCCGATGGAAAAATCAAAGGCACTTTGACGATCCCACGGTTTGGGGTTGAGGTTGTAGCCCCATTCTATCCGGAGGGGACCCATGGGCGAAAACCAGCGGATGCCGGTGCCGATGCTGGTGCGCATGCTGCTGAAAGTAGGTCTGGCCGGAACCATAGACATCACCGCAGTCCAGGAACAGCACCCCCTGCAGGCCGGCCTTTTTGTATAGGGGATAACGCCATTCCACATTAAAAAATTGGAATTTATCGCCGCCGATACGGTCGCCGGTGACGGGGTCCCGGGGACTGATTTCGGCATACTTATAGCCTCGGATAGTATCGATGCCGCCCAGGTAAAACTTTTCATAGACCGGGAAGGCTCCCCAGGAATTTCGGCACGCATAGCCGAGACGGCCATGGAGGACACCCACGGTCTCCCAAAACAGCGGGAAAAACCAGCCGCTGTCGACCACAAAGCGGGTAAAGGCGGCATCGCCGCCCAGCCCGGCCAGTTCCACTGACATACTATTATCGGAGCCTTTGGTGGGAGTAAAGACAGCGTCCCGGGAGTCCCGGCGGAGGGTCAGGGAAGAAGCGCTGGTATTTTTAATGTTTGCCGCCTGATAAATCACTTGCGAGGAATTTTGCACTATATTAACTAAGTTAGTATTTTCGTAGCGATACATCCACATGAGATTGGTATATTCCCACCGGAGAGGATGGCCCAGGCGGAGGCAACCGCCGAGGCTCTGGCGGGTATATTCGGTAAATTCCGTTCCCAGTTATAGGCGTCAACGCCGAAGTTGAGAGGTCGGTCAAAGAGATATGGTTCAGTAAAGCTGAGCCGGTAACGCCGGGCAAATTGACCCAGAACCCCCTGAGCGCGAAGTTGTTGGCCCCGACCGAAAAGATTCGACTGGGAAACTTCTATCATGCCGACAATTTTATCTTGGGTACTGTAGCCGGCGCCGACACCGAATTGGCCGGTGGGGCGTTCTTTGACGTTAATTTTGAGGTTCATCTTATCAGGAGCGCTGCCGGGGCTGGTGCTGAAATTGACGTCTTCGAAGAATTCCAGGCGGCGAAGATTTTGGGTGCTTCTTTTGATTTTGGTGGCAGAGAACAGGTCTTGTTCGTAAATCCGGAGTTCCCGACGGATGACCTTGTCCCGGGTTTTGACATTGCCGGCGATGTCGATGCGTTCGAAATAAACTTTCTCGCCCTTGCGCATGTCAAAGGTAATGTCCACGGTGCGATCCACGTCATTCTCCTTTAACAAGGGAGAAATATCCGCATTGGCGTAACCTTGGTCGGCATAGAAGTCGCCCAGGGTGGTAAGATCTTTTTGGATGACTTCCCGGCTGTAAACTTTTTCCTTCACAATAGCCAGCTTGTTCCGCAAAATTTCCGGCGATTCCAGGAGGTCTCCCTGGAAATCAATCTTGCCGACTCTGTACTGGGGGCCTTCTTCGATGGGGAAGGTAATATAGATCCCTTTTTCCTTGACCTCGATCTTCGGTTCGCCGACCCGGGCCTTAATATAGCCGTGGTTAAAATAAAAGGCCGAGATTTTCTCCGCATCCCGTTCCAGAAGATCTTGTTTAACAATGCCCGTCCCGGTGACGAAACTCAAAAGGTTTTTCTCTTTGAGTTCCATCACGTCCTTGAGCTTTTTATCCTTAAAGGAGGTATTGCCCTCAAACTTGATGGCGCGAACGTATAATTTCCCCCCCTCAGCAACATCCAATACCAGATTTACTTCAGTGGGAGTTACTGGCTCCAGATGGTGGGTAATATTTACTTCGTAATGCCCTTTTTCCCGATAGAGGGCCTTGACTTTATTAATACTATCCTGGATGGCGGCTTCGGAGGCCACGGTATAGGGCTTAATGTCTAAGGCCTCCAGGATTTTCTTGGTTTTGACTTTCGTGTTGCCCTGGACCAGTATGGAACTGATGGACGGCTTTTCTTCCAACATAAAGGTGACTATCCGGCCCTGGGGGGTATCGGTGACGTCGATTTTGACGTCGGCAAAAGAGCCAAGGTTGTAAAGGGCCTTCAGGTCCTCCCGGAGTTTAACGGTGGAGGTTAATTCGCCAGCGCGGGTTTGAATAGTGGCCAGGATAGCTTCCTTTTCAATGCGCCGGTTGCCTTTGACTTCAATTTTGGCGATTCTTTCCTGCCCCAGAACTTTGTACCCGGCGTCTTGGGCTAATTTAGCGGCAAGTTGATTCACTGAGGCGAGTCCGGTTCCTTCCTGTTTAAATGACACCGGAGCCACTTTCCCGGTAAGATCAACTAATCTGGCCCTCCAGGGCCACGGTCGGGCCAATTTTGATCAGGGAACCGGTAATAATGGCATCAGCGCCCAGTTTTTTACCGATTTCGCTGGCCTTGGCTGGATCGAGGGGGGGTTTACCTAAAGAGATTTCCCGTTGCAGGTCCTCGGCCGATACCATCCCGAAGCCTTCTTTTTCTAAACGCTCGTTGATGATTTGCTGGATTTTCTCACCTAAACCCGAGGCCGGTTCCTTACTCAAAATAGTGAAAGGAAACACTGCCACCCGCTTAACGGTGATTTCCTGGGCGGCCAAGGGCGCCACCCAAAGTAAGCAGGTGATTATCGCCAGGGAAAGTTTTTTCACGCACCCCACCTCAATTATGATCTCTGGGCAGTCTGATAACTTTACCATCTTTGATAGTAATCTGATAAGAGAGCAGATCGGCCAGTTCCAGATTATGAGTCACTACCACGGTTGTCAACCCTTTTTCCTGATTTAAGCGAAGGAGCAGTTCATGAATTTGTCTACCGATACGGGGATCAAGGTTGCCGGTGGGTTCATCGGCCAAAAGGACATCCGGCGCCATCACCAGGGCCCGGGCCACTGCTACCCGTTGTTGTTCACCCCCTGACAAGGCACCGACCCGATGCTGCAACCGGTCCTTCAAGCCGACCAACACCAGGATGTCTTCCGCCCGTTCCAAGGATTCGGATTTGGGGAGGCGGGCGATAAGGCCTGGCAACATGACATTTTCCAAGGCGTTGAATTCGGGCAGGAGGTGATGAAATTGAAAGACAAAACCGATTTTGCGATTGCGGAAGGCAGCAAGCTGTTCATCATTAAGAGCAAAGACTTCTTCGCCATACCATAAAAGTTTCCCGGTAGTTGGGCGTTCCAGGGTCCCGATAATGTGTAACAGGGTGGACTTGCCCACGCCGGAGGCGCCCACGATGGCCAGGCTGTCTCCCGGCATGATGTCAAGATCGACGCCGTCCAGGACTTCCACCTGGTTGCCATTGGAAACATAGGTTTTAAACAGGTTGCGAGCCTGTATCAGCGCCATGGGGCTTTGGTCCGAATCTCTCATAATGGTGGATTATTCTTCACCCCTCACCCTGACCCTCGCCCCTCAAGGGGAGAGGGGAGCATAGGGAAGCAAGAATGACATGAACAAGTTTATGGTGGGCCGTGCCCACCCTACAGTTTCCCTCTGTTCCCCTCAAAGGGAGAAGGGAACAGAAGGGACACAAGAATCTTTTTTGTAGGGGCGGGTCTGAGACCCGCCCCTAAACCAGCCATTCTAACCGAACCGGATGGCTTCCACCGGGTCCAGACGGGAAGCCTGCCAGGAGGGGTAGAGAGTGGCCAAAAAGCTAATGATCATCGTGGCGCCGGCGATCAGGGCGACGTCCAGGGTTTCGATTTTTACGGGCAACGTGGAAATATAATAAACGTCGCTGGGCAGCTTGATGAATTCATATTTCTTCAGGATTGAGGTGAGGATGAACCCCAGTCCCAAACCTAAGACAGTGCCGATGGCGCCGATGATCAATCCTTCCAGCATAAAAATTTTCATAATACTGCGCCGGGTGGCCCCCATAGATTTCAGAATGGCAATATCTTTGGTTTTTTCCATGACCAGCATGATGAGGGTGCTGGTGATGTTAAAGGCGGCGACCAGCACGATGAGGGTCAAGATGATGAACATGGCGACTTTTTCCAGCTTAAGGGCGGCAAACAGGCTGCGATTCATGCGCATCCAATCCCGGGTCTGGTAGGTCGGACCCAGCTTTTCCTGGATGGCGGCGGCGATTTGGTCTGCGGCGTAAATGTCCTTTACCTGGATTTCCAGGCCGGTGACTTTGTCGTCCAACCCGAGATACGCCTGCACCTGGGGAATGCTGGCATACACGAGGGTGTTGTCAAATTCAAACATACCGGAGTGGAAGATGGCCTCCACATGGAAATTTTTCATCCGGGGGATACGGCCCATGGGTGTCAGGGTGCCCAGGGGAGAGATAATTTTTATCTGACCGCCGACGGTGGCGCCGATATTTTTGGCCAGTTCATTGCCCAGGGCCACGGCGGGCAGTTCCTGGTCCCGCACTTCGGCCAGGGTTTTGAAACTGCCATCCCGCACTTCGACGGCGGGAGGGCCGCCCTGGTTGATGGTGGGCAGGTCCAGTCCCCGAATAACGCCGCCGGAAATATTGCCTGGACCGGAAACCATGACCTGGGTGTAGATAAAGGGTTTGGCCGAAATCACCCCCGGGATGGCTTCCACCTGCTGGACCAGGGAATCGTAGTTGCTGAGACTGTAGCCGGGCTTGATGAGAATCACGTGGGCGTTCACACTGAGGATTTTTTTCTTCAGGTCCTGGTCAAAACCGGTCATCACCCCGATGACGACGAGCAGGGCCATAACTCCCACGGCGACGCCGGCAATGGAAATGAAGGAAATCAGGGAGATGAATTTTTCCCGGCGTTTGGCTTTAAGATATCTGAGGGCCACCAGGCGCTCAAAAAGCATAGACTAATATCCTTCGGGGCGTAATTGCGGAAAAAAGATGACATCCCGGATGGAGGCCGAATCGGTGAGCAGCATCACCAGGCGGTCGATACCGATGCCCTCGCCGGCAGCGGGTGGCATGCCGTATTCGAGGGCCCGGACAAAGTCCTCATCCATAAAATGAGCTTCATCATTGCCGGCCTCACGGGCGGCAACCTGTTTTAAAAAGCGCTGGCGCTGGTCCTCCGGGTCGTTCAATTCCGAAAAGCCGTTAGCGATTTCTTTGCCGGCAATAAAGAGCTCAAACCGGTCGGCAATATCCGGGTTGGCCTGGTTCCGGCGGGACAAGGGCGAAATTTCGATGGGGAAGCCGGTGATAAAGGTGGGCTGGATCAGTTTCGGCTCCACGTGCAGATCAAAAAGCTTGGCCATGGCCCGACCAGACCCTTCGCCGGGGCGCAAAGTGACTCCCTGTTCCAGGGCCAGAGCCACCAGGGCCTGGGGGTCTTGCACCACTGTTGCGGGAATACCGCCCACCTCAGTCAATGATTGGGCCATTTCCAACCGTCTCCAGGGTGGGGTAAAATCGATCTCCTGCCCCTGGTAGATAACCCGATTTGATCCGGCGAGTTGCTGGGTAATCCCAGAGAACATTTCCTCGGTGAGGGCCATTAAATCTTCGAAGGCGGCAAAGGCCTGATAGAATTCCATCATGGTGAATTCGGGGTTGTGCTGGGTGGAGATGCCCTCATTGCGGAAATTTCGATTAATCTCGAAGACCCGGTGGAAGCCGCCCACCAGCAGGCGTTTGAGATACAATTCCGGGGCGATGCGCAGGTACAGGGGCATGGCCAGAACGTTGTGATAGGTTTCAAAGGGCCGGGCCGTGGCGCCCCCGGGGATAGGCTGCATCATGGGGGTTTCCACTTCGAGAAAGCCCCGCTCTTCCATAAACTCCCGCATAAGCCGGATAATCCGGGAGCGGGTGCGGAAGACGTCTTTGACCTCGGGATTGACGATGAGATCGAGATACCGGCGGCGATAGCGGAGTTCCACATCGCTGAGGCCGTGGTATTTTTCCGGCAAAGGCCGGATGGATTTGGTCAGCAGGACAAAACTGGAGACGGCCAGGGTAAGTTCTTCGGTCTTGGTGCGGAAGAGCCGGCCGGTGAAGCCGACGATATCGCCTAAATCCAGCCGCTTAAATAGGGAATAGGCCTCGGCGCCGACTTCCTGGCGCTGGATATAGCCCTGCAGCCGGCCGCCCTCATCCTGGAAATGAAAAAAGGTGGCCTTGCCGAACTGCCGCATCAGCACCAGGCGGCCGGCCAGAGAAAAGGTCTCGTTGAGGGCCTCGAGTTCGGCGTGGCTGCTGTGGCCATACCTTTCCAAAAGTTCGTCGATGCGGTGCTGTGGTTGAAAGTTGTTAGGGAAAGGCTCAACGCCAGCTTCCCGCAGGTCTTGAATTTTTTCCCGGCGTTGCCGGATGATGTTTGACTCCTCTTGCATAAATGATCCTCACCGGGAGGCCCACGAAGGGCACAGCTCCAGAGTCAAAAACCCGGCACTACCCTTCTTCAAGGCTGGCAACTTAGATTTTCCAGAGCGGAGGCTTCGAGTCCCGGTGTTGAATTCTTGATGATGAGAAAATAACTTATGAAATTTAGAATATTGCTGAAATTTAGTCAAGATAAAAAGGCCGGGGGCCAGAGGCCAGTGGTTAGTGTTCAGTTTCCAGTTTTCGGTTTTCGGTTTTCGGTTAAAAGCCATTTTTGAGTTTGCCGTATTTAGTAGCAGCCTCTGATCTTCCTGGGATTCCCGAAGTCTTCTTCCCAGCGGCGGTCGGGGATGTATTTAGGGCGATCCTCCAGCCGATGGCCGTGAGTCACGGCGTAATTGTATTCTTTTTGATTGAGAAATGGGTCCAGGGGCTCCCTGGCCTTGGGAGTTTCGGGTGCCGGAGTTGGAGTATCCGGTGGTTGGTTTTCGGTTGCCAGGGCCGGGGCTGACGCCTGGGAAAAGGGAGGAGGGAAAAGGGAAGAGAGGCCTGGGGCACCGGTAGCGGTGCCGCCGGCAATTTTTTCCGGCTCGATATCTTTTAGATATTGCTCATAAATTTCATCAGAATTGCAGGAATATTTCGGTGCTTTCCCGGTTTTGGCCCACTTGCGGCGAAGTTTTTGAAAGAGCGATTCGGATTGCCAGGAGTTTTGGAGTTCACCGGCGGGAGGCGTTTCATGTTCTAGATCGCTAGCGGTTGAGATCTTATCGGCGGGAGGCGCTTGGGCTCCGCCGCCCTGCGGGTGCTTTCCCGCTGCACAGGAGGTTGGTGTGCTCCAAATTTTGTTTTGCGCGGCAATTTTTTCGCACGGGATATCGTTTTGATATTGTTCGATAATTTGCTCAGATGGGGGGGATTTTTCGGTAATTTCGCGCTTTTTGCGCGGATGATTTCCGGGCCGGAATCACACCTTTTCCCAACTGGGGGATATTCCTCTTCTTCCTCCTCGTCATCAAGGTCATCCAGATCGGGATGAGGCTCCGGGCAGGGGATGAAGAGTTTGTCGGCCAGGAATTGGTTGGCAGCGGCGATGAATTCGGGATCGGTGGGCAGGAGGCTGCCTTGCTGGGCCCACTGGGGCGAGGCCAGGAGGCGGTAGACCGTGTCCTGGTCCAGTTGAATAGCCATTTTATCGATGTAAGTAAGGATCCGGGTGGCATCACGGTCGGCCTGGAGGACGAGGCGGGAGTTGCCCTCGGCTTCGGCGGCCTGGGCGGTGCGCTCGTTCCGCTCCAGGCGGCTATTGAGTTTTAAGAGGACACCCAGGCGCAGATTGTCCAGGAAACGTTTTTCGGCCTGGGCCATTTTTTCCAGCAGGTGTTTTTTGTGGCGCCAGAGGGCCGACATGCTGGGGCCGAATTTTTTCTTGAGGGCCTCAAAGGAAACGCCCCCGGCCAGGAGGTCGCGGTCGATGTCGGGGCGCTGGGGGTGGTTACAGACGGTACATTTCATAAGATCTCCAGTGGTTAATTGCCAGGGACCAGTGGTTAGTGTCAGGGAAAGACCGTTTTCGGTTTCAGTTAAAAAAACCATTTCCCCCGGTTTTCACCGTTTTCGGTTTCCTCGGTTAAAAGTTTTAAAAGGCGGTCAGCTATCAGCTAAAAACAGCTTTTCTCTGATATTTGCTTATATCAGAAGGGGGAAAATTATCCAGAACAGGTGGGACAGATGTCGCAAAATCAGGGATAAGGGAATAGGGAATGGGGGAAGGGAATTTTTGTGTAGGGCGGGCAATGCCCGCCATGATAACGTTTTTCGATACATATATGAAATCATAATCAGAATATCTTTAGGAAATCTGATGTTACGTATATATAGCAGTGAGTTGTCTTTTTTTATTTAAATTTTTTTCGATTATCAAGGAGAGCCGATTACATGGAAATGAGTCAGAAAATACTTGAGACTATACTTTTTAATTTTAGAAAATATTTTTGTTATATTGGCTATATTTTTGCATTCGGAGAAATAAATATTATCTTATCAATCCATAATAATTCTAACAAAATTGTGACATTATGGCGGAATTTTTGGAGACTCTTTTTAAGTGGCAAACACTCATTGGAAGCATTATGGGAGGGCTATTCGCTCTATTTGCAGCGCTTATCGTGGCATCTTATGTTAGAAGGCGCGAGGAAGTTGCCTCGGCTATGCTCGTACTTTCGAACCTGATTTCCGTAAGAATCACTTCTGAAGCAATTACATATGTTGCTAATGAGACGGAGGAAATTCCAGTCGAAGATTATCCACTTTGGCTTTCTGATGGGCTCGTTAAATCACATCCTTCATTGTCGATGCTCTTTGAAAGTTCGGTTGCGCAAATCATGCCAGTGGATGCATGTATGGCAGCTCACCTCAGCTTATTTCATAGGACTTATTCTGCCATAGAAATAATTCTGGAAAGGTTGTATAAGGACTTTGAACACTTCCGTGAACATAGAAAACCACTACGCCCTATTGAACAGTTTCGGGCTGACGCAGACATCGTTAACCACCACCTTAAACGAGCTGTTCGCCATGCTTCCTGTGCTGAACTTCTTATTTCAAAGCTAATTTTAAGTAGAGTTTCAACATGGCACCGACTGATACGTCATATTCGGATGAACAAGGAAGAAAAAAAATGCTTAAGAGTTCTTAAAGAAGGAAGAAGTTGATAAATAGATTATACTGAAAAAATAAATAGTTACCCCTCTTTGCCAATATAGTTATTTTGGGCTGGAACAGGTGCCGCTGAAATACGAAGGCCTTTCATATACCGAAATCTGGATCTCCGAGGCTCAGGAACAGATGGTGCTGTCCGTTCCACCGGGAACTGGGAGAGCCTTCGCAAATTGTGCGGCGTCCGAAGGCGTCGAAGCGACCATCATCGGCCAATTCGTCCCGACCCGCCGGCTGCGACTGCTAATATGACGAAAACGAAGTCGCCAACCTGGCCATGGAGTTCCTGCACAACGGCCGCCCGCCGTGGTTCGCGAGGCCGTTTATCGCCGCGCCGCGACGCCGCTGGAGCATCCCGTGCCAGACTTGCACGCGGACCTTGCACCGATCGCTGTTGAAATCCTCGGCTCGCTGAATGTGGCCAGCAAGGAATGGGTCATCCGCCAGTACGACCACGAGGTGCAAGGCGGCAGCGTCGATCAAGCCGCTGGTCGGCGTGCACAACGACGGGCCCGGCGACGCGGCCGTGTTCGGCCCGTGCTCGATTCGCACCGCGGGCTGGTGTCGCCTGCGGCATGAACCCGCGCTACGGCGACCTGGACCCCTACCACATGGCCGCCAGCGCCATCGACGAAGCGGTGCGCGAACTGCGTCGCGGTGGGCGCCGATCCGCGCCGCATCGCCATCCTCGACAACTTCTGCTGGGGCTACACCGACCGCCCCGAAACCCTGGGTCCCTCGTCCGCGCGGCCCTCGCCTGCCACGACATCGCGATCGCCCTGGGCACCCCGTTCATCAGCGGCAAGGACAGCCTGAACAACGAATTCAGCTACGATGCGACGGGCAGAAGAGACGATCTCGATTCCCGCCGTCGCTGCTGATCAGCGCCTCGGCCAGGTCGACGACGTGAGCCGGTGCGTCACGATGGACCTGAAGCGAGCCGGGCAACCTGTCTACCTGGTCGGCCTGACCCGCGACGAGACTGGGCGGTTCCCATTTCAACGCGGTCGACCGGACTCGACGGCGGCGCAATCCGCCGACGGTCGACGTGCCGATGGCACGGAGAACGTTCGCCGCGTTGCATCAGGCCATCAACTCAGGCACGGTTGCGCGTGCCACGATCTGAGCGAAGGTGGCCTGGCGGTCGCCGCGGCCGAATGGCGTTTGCCGGCGGCCTTGGCGGCCGCATCGTCCTCAGCCTGTGGTGCCGCGGACGCTCGACGGGTATTCGTCTCATGAAGAGACGGTTATTCTGCTCTTCTCCGAGTTGAATACGCGGTTCCTCTGCGAAGTGCCGCCCGAGAAACAGCAGGAGTTTCCAAAGCACTCTGGCCGGCGTCCCGCATGCCATGGTGGGAGAGGTAAGCGATTCGCCCGTGCTCTCCCTCTCCCGCTTGTCGGACCAAGACGCATCCCTCGTGATTAATCTGGACCTCCACACTCTGAAAGAAGCCTGGCAAGCACCGCTACGCGCTGGTAGCTGGTAGTTCGTAGTTCGTACGGGGAAGCCCGCCTGTATTACTGTCCATTGAATTACTATCCGTTGATTTCCCTGTTGGGCTGTGCGGATTTCCTAACGTTCCTGAATTCGGGCGGGACGTTCGTAGGTTGGCGACCCTGCCGCCCCGGGCTGCGAGCGACGAGTTCCCGGTTTGCAGTGACGTGTAAACGTCTCGCCTTTGCCAACTACCAACTACCAACTACGAGCTACGAGCTACGAGTTACGAGTTACGAGCTACGAGTTACGAGCTACGAGCTACGAGCTACGAGTTACGAGCTACGAGTTACGAGCTACGAGCTACGAGCTACGAGTTACGAGCTACGAGTTACCAGCTACGAGTTACGAGCTACGAGCTA
The DNA here is from genome assembly GCA_963705135.1 of uncultured delta proteobacterium. Lineage (GTDB taxonomy): Bacteria > Desulfobacterota > Desulfobaccia > Desulfobaccales > Desulfobaccaceae > Desulfobacca. The sequence continues at coordinate 37 of CAVPJB010000033.1, read as the reverse complement.
CGAGCTACGAGTTACGAGCTACGAGCTACGAGTTACG
>CAVPJB010000032.1:0-175579 GCA_963705135.1 uncultured delta proteobacterium | reverse complement strand
AATTAATCGTATTTCAGTGACTTGGTCGGGGCCAGAGTAAAGATAAGTTTACTCCGCAGGGCGGTGAGGGTCCGGTTCAAGGTTTCCTTGTCGGCGGCACTGATCAACAATACCCCGGAATCTTGATCTTTTTGGGCATAGATGCTCTTGTCGCCGGGAACGTTGAGGCCGAATCGGAGCTGGTGGCTCTGGCCGGCGGCCTGAAATTCCAGAGTGAACAGCGGCTTTTCCAGGCCAAAGTCTTTTAATTTATCGGCGGGTGGCTCATCCAGCCGGCGTTGCATTTTTAACTCCGCCAAAGCGTTGAGCAGAGAGTTCATGGTAAGCTCGTCCGCTTTGACGGCAATGGGTTTGGTAAGTCGCCGCCCCGTCGCCGGAGGCAGCAGTAGCCGGCTCCGGGGCCTTGTCAGTGGCAGGGACCCGTTGGAGCTGAATTTCACCTTTGTCGCTCTTAAGGGTTAGAACAGTAATGTCATCGGTCTTGACCTGAAAGAGTTTTTTAGCTGCCTGTTCCTGGGCCGTCTGCCGGGAGTGGCGAAACTCCGAATAATAATATCCGCCTGCCACCAGCAGCAGCGCCCCCAGGTAGAAGAGCAGTTTTTTGCCGCTCATCGCCTAGCCCTCCGTTTCAGATAGGCGTTGGTCCCGGCAATGATAATCGCCAGCGGGATGAAAACCAGACAGACCAACAGCAAAGCCCACCCCTGGTAGCCGGTGAGCAACAGAGGTTGAGATTTTTTCTCCTGGCTGCGAAAGGTGATTTGGGCTTCCTCAGAGGCCAGGAAATTCATAGTGTTCAGAAAAAGATCTCCGTTGCTGGAAAGATTAAAATAGTTATTATCGGCAAAATTCGTATTGCCGAAGACGGCCAGGTAGGCAATTTTTTCCTTGCCGCTGGTTTGCCAGCATCGATGGCGGTATCTGTCCTTCCTGGTTTATCCGCCGGAGTTTCTGGTGTCTTTTTGGCGTCCCCTTCTTTGGAGCCTGGGGTTCCGTGTCTTCTTGGGGTCACCGGCCGTGGAGGTTTGCTTTTCCGGGTGGGCCAAACGTTTCTCGGCCAGGACCGCCAGGGTAAAAGGTCCTTTCAGGTCTTGTTGGGCGTCAAACTCCGCCTTGCCGTCCTTGAGCCATTCCTGACCGGGCTTGGCCCAACTTGTGTTCGTGGTGATGGCCAGGGGGATGAGGTGCACCGATTTAGGTGGTTCCTTGGCCAGGAACAGAGGCCGGGCCAGGGGGAAGATGGTGACCACATTGCTGAAATCCTGGGTAATGCGGTGGTTGCCGTACTGAATAACCAGGGGCATGGTAACGCTGGCCCCCAGGGCCCGGCTGACCTGGTTGTCATCCAGGATCATGCGATCGTCCGGGACAATGCCGTAAGCAGCCAGAAATTCTTTCAGCCCGGCGTCCTTGTGCGGCTCCAGGAGGAGGAGCACCCGTCCGCCCCGGTTCAAATAATCTTGCAGGGCCTTAACTTCATTGGGAAATAACGGTTTCTCCGGGCCGGCCAGAATCACCGTGGCGGCATCAGCGGGCACCTGGTTTTGGGTCAACAGATTCAGGTCCTGGACATCCAATCCTTCGTTACTCAAAGCTTGGCGGGCCAGAGAGAAGCTTCCTTTATCCGAATCTTTGGCCCCCCGCTCCCCGTGACCGGTGAGGAAGTAGATTTTCTTGCTTTGGGGGTGCAGCAGTTTCCGGATGGCATCGGTAAGGTTCTCTTCGGTGGGGCTGTTGGCCATCTGTCGACGGCCCTGGTATTCCAGGAGGACATTGCCAGGCAGACGGTAACCCGCCTGTTGGGCTTCCAGAGGTTGGCGCTCGGGATCGACAAGATGTCACGGCAATCAGGCTATTTTGGTAATGATAGTTTTCCAGCATTTCTTTGCCCGCTTGCCGTTCGGACTGCCCCTCCGGGAGGAATGCCTTAATTTTTAGGGGCTCTTTGATTTCCGCCAGGATATTTTTGGTAATTTTGCTAAGTGATTGGCTCTGGTCGGCATTTACATCCCAACGCCAGGAATAGCGTTCCCCCAGGAAAGCCAGGAAGACCAGGATGGCCAGGACGATGAGGACAGAAGCGACGGAGCCGGAACCGTAGAGAAATTTTTGCCGAGAACTGGGAGTTGGCCGGGAATCCATAGTTAGCCTCGCCATTGCCGGGATTCAAGCTGCCGCTTGGTTAAAAAGAGGAAGAAAAAAATGAAGCCTGTATAATAAAGGATATCCCTGGAATCCAGGACGCCTCGGCTAAACCGTCAAAATGCCCCATCATTGAGATATATTTGAAAAAACCCTGGTAGGCCGGAGGCCCCAACTCTTCATACCAGCCGATGATCCAGAACAGCAACAGCAAGCCGAAAGCAATGACCGCAGCAATGATCTGATTTTCCGTCAGAGAGGAACAGAACATGCCCAGGGCCAAAAAGGCCCCCCCTAAAAGCAACAACCCCAGATAACCCACGGCAATGGCAGCCCAATCCAATGGCATGACCACGGCGAAAGCAAAGCTATAGAGCACGGTAATGGCCAGCAGCAGGGCATACAGGGCCAGGGCGGCCAGAAATTTGCCCAGGATGACCCCCCAGTCCGTGAGGGGAAAGGTAAACAGCAACTCCATGGTCCCGGAGCGTTTTTCTTCGGCGAACAGGCGCATGGTGAATAACGGCACGATAAATAAAAAGATGACCGCCAGGTTGCCGAAAAAGGGACGATATACCATCTGAGCCGGGGTCAGCATGCTGGCCAAATAGGGATTTTGGCCGGCCTGAAAGCTCAGCACGGTGTAATAGGCAAGGTTGGAATAGAAAAAAAACCCCGCCAGAAAGAGAAAAAAGAAGCCGGTAAGATAAAAAATTGGGGTGGCGAAGTAAATCATCAATTCCTTGCGCCACACAGCGAGACAGCCGGTCATGGTAATATCCTATGTGTAGTTTCCAGTTTCGAGTTTTTAGTTTCCACTAAATTCCCATAGGTCATAATCTCTGGTGCTAATGGGTCTCTTACTACCATCCCCTCGCCCGGCAACCAGGAAAGCGGCCCGAAGGCCCCCGGCGAGTATCCCCTCGCCCCCTTGGGGGAGAGGTTAGGGAGGGGGAAATTTTCACGACAAGTGTTCCTCTTCGGTCACCAGATTAATGAAGACATCTTCCAGGGTGAATTCCTGGGTCTTCAGCTCCAGCAGGTCCCAACCTCCCTGGACGATGCTGCGGGCCAGTTCAGGGCGAACCTCGGAATCCAGGTCAGCCTCCAGGGTAAAAGCCCCGTTTTCCTGGGCCCGGACGTTTTTCACCCCGGGAACAGCCTGGAGGGCGGCCTGAACCTCGGGCACCGGTCCCTGACCACAAGGTGCAAACGGGCGTCCCGGTTCAACTGCTGGGTGAGGTTGGCCGGAGTGTCGCTGGCCACGATCTGGCCACGGTTGATAATAATGACCCGCTGGCAGAGCTGGCTAACCTCAGGCAGGATGTGGCTGCTCAGGATGACCGTATGGTCGCCCGCCAACTGGCGGATGAGCTCCCTGATTTCCACAATTTGGGCCGGGTCCAGGCCGATGGTGGGCTCATCCAGAATAAGCAGGGGGGGCCGCCCCAGGAGGGCCTGGGCCAGACCCACACGCTGCCGGAAACCCTTGGAAAGCACGGCCACCAGGGTATTTTTCACCTCCTCCAGGGAGCAATCGTCAATAGCCCGGTCCACCTCCAGACGCCGCTGGCGGCGGTCCAGTCCCTTGGCCTGGGCGGCGAAATCCAGAAACTGGGTAACGGTCAGGTCCGGGTAGAGAGGGACAGTCTCGGGCAGATACCCCAGGGATTTTCTGGCGGCCAGGGATTGGGTGACACAATCGTAGCCATGAACGGCGGCAGTCCCAGAGGTGGGCGGCATGTAACCCGCCAGAATTTTCAAGGTTGTGGTTTTACCGGCGGCATTGGGCCCTAAAAAACCGACGATTTCGCCATCCGCCACTTCAAAATTCAGGTTTTGGATGGCCGCGAAAGAGCCATAATACTTAGTCAAGTCTTTGACGGCAATCATAGGCATTTGCTTTGGGGATTGGGTTATTCAAGGCTTGAAATTTAAATTAATTTAATATTATTATCATAATATTCTTGTCACTGCAAGTTATCGCCGGATTGCCACAAAAAAATGCTCACCGCCGAGACGCCAAGGACGCAGAGAAAACAGACCCAGTGCCTAAAAAAATCTCCACCCTCTATACCATTCTCCTGCAACACTACGGCCCCCAGGACTGGTGGCCGGGAGATACCCCCCTGGAAGTGGCGGTGGGCGCCATCTTAACCCAAAATACCAATTGGCAGAATGTGGCTGCAGCTATTGACCGGTTAAAAAAGGCTGATTTACTGACGGCAAAGGCCCTGTTCGGGCTGCCGGAAGCGGAATTGGCCGAGTACCTCCGGCCAGCGGGTTACTACAACCTCAAGGCCCGGCGGTTAAAAAACTTCCTCAACCTCCTGTTTAGCAGCTATGGTGGCTCCATGGAGAAGATGGCTGCCGCCCCGTTGGCAGTCTTGCGGCCGGAGCTGCTGACTGTGAAGGGCATCGGGCCCGAAACTGCCGACAGTATCCTTTTATATGGTCTGAAAAAGCCCACCTTCGTAGTGGATGCCTATACCTTCCGCATTCTTTCCCGGCACGGCCTGGCCGCCGACCCCTGTTCCTACGAGGAGTTACAGGCCGTATTTATGGCGGCCCTGCCACCGGCAACTGAGCTCTATCAAGAGTACCATGCCTTATTGGTGCAAACCGGCAAAGACTGTTGCCGGCCCCGGCCCCGCTGTTCAACCTGCCCGCTGGCGGGCTTTAATAATCTGCCCTGATAGAAATTTAGTTTACGGCGGGATCAGAGGCCGGGGGCGCCACCGCGGCGTCGTGACTGTACAGGCTGATTGCCTGTTCGCCGATGAGTTGGGCTACCGTGGCGGCAGATAGGGCGGCGGTGGGCATGGCCAGAAGCGGATTCCAACCGAAGATTTCCAGGAGGAAGGGTGCTCCGGCCACCAGGCCCGTGGCCAGCACCACCTGTACCATTTCCGAGACCCGTCCCTGATCTTCGATGTCCATGCCATACAGCAGGGCGATCTCGAGAATGAGATACAGATGCATCCGGGTCAGGACTGCGGCCCCGCCTGCAGCCCCCAATCCTTGTACCGCATTCCCTAAACCGGGAAATAACATGGGCAGATGCAACAAGGCTCCCCCCAGGAAGGAAAGTTGCCTTTGCGAGGCGATGAGCCGCCGGGCCAACTGCTCTGGGGTTTCTCCCTGACAGCGCTCCTGCAGTAATTTCACCACTTTCCGGATACGGTCCTTCCGCAGTCGCAGGAAGAAGTAAAAAAAATCGTCGGTTAATTGAGATTGTAGTTCTTTCATGGTAATCCTTCTACGCCGGAAATATTCAAATATTATAAGTATACTATTTTGATTCGATTGCCTGGCGAAAAAATGTATACGTCTCCGGAGAGACCGACGTAAATCTAACTCTGGCCTGGTTTCGATGGTCGTCCAGCCTAGTCAGCGACACCACCTTGGCAAAAATCTTGCCGGGGATTTCCTGTCCGGTCTCGTCCAGCAGATGCAGCCGGACATCGTCCCACTCCTGCAGTTCGCCCCGAAACTCCACCAGGGCTTCGGTGCGGGAGAGGTGGCTGATCCAGGCCACATCAAGGGTGCCGGTGACAACTTTATTTTTAATCCGGTAGAGGCGAACCGACAGCGGTTTGTTCAGGGCCGCCAATTCAGTTTTGACTTCCGGCAGAGTAATCTGCCAAGTTCCATGTATCCCCCGAATATCATACAGCTTCACCGGGTCGGGAACACCTTTCATGCCCACATGGAGGATATCGCGGACCTCCACCAGGTGGCTCAACCTGTCATAGGTGGACGGACTGATGAGCACCTGACCGCCCACGGAGTAAGACTCCATCCGACCGGTAAAATTGACCTGGGCGCCCACAATGCCGTATTTGGTCCGCCGCTCCGAGCCAATGTTGCCCACCACCACGTCCCCGGTGTTCACGGCAATCCCCATCTCCAGATGAGGAAAGCCGTCCACTTCGTTGGCCGCGTTGATCTCGGCCATGGCCGCCTGCATGCGTAGGGCGCAGACCACCGCCTGTTCCGGGTGATCCGCCATGGGTTCCGGGGCCCCGAAAAAGGCCAGGATGCCGTCTCCGACGATTTCATCGATAACCCCCCGGTGGTCCATGAGAATCTCGATCATCTTCCCCAGGTAGCGGTTCAGGAAGATAATGACCCGTTGGGGGTCCATTTCAGTGGTCAAGGCCGTGAAGCCCCTCAGATCCGACATGAGAATGGAAAGCTCCCGGCTCTCCCCGCCGAGCTCCAGACCGTCACGGGAATCCATCAATTTTTTCACCACTTCCTGGGTGACATAGCGGCCGAAGGTGTCCCTGATAAAATCCCGTTTGGCGATATAGTCCGTCAACTGCCCGCCTACACGGTTGAACGCCTGGGCCAGGTGCCTGATTTCCCGGGGGCCGGTTTCCGGAACGTTAACGGCAAAATCACCCTGGCCGATGGAACGGGTGGTCTTTTCCAGGCCCCGTAAAGGCCGGGTAATAGTCCGGGCAATGACGGTAATCAGAAAGATGAGCCCGGCCAGCCCTCCCAGGCTCATGAGGGACAATTTCAGGCTCAACTGCCGCAGATCGGCAAAAAGCTCATTCTCGGGAAAAATAACCCCCAGAGACCAGCCGTTGGAGGGTAGCGGCGCATAGTAGAGCACGGATTTCTGGCCGGTGGCGAAATCCTTGATCCGGGCAAAGCCCTCCGCCCCCCGGATCATCTCCTGACCTATCTCCCTCAGCCGGGGATCGTTATTAGCTTCGGCCCGGCTGAAGATGCTTTCCCGCATAATGAAATGTTTCTTGGGGATGCGTGATAAAATCACCGTTGGGGGAGATCAGAAAGGCATAACCGGATTGCAGGATTTTTACCTGGGCGATAATTTTTTCCAACCACAACAGGGAGATATCCGCGGTAACGACGCCCCAGAACTTTCTACCGCCATTTGGGGTAGTGCGATACATGGGCACCGAATAGGTGGTCATAATGACGTTGCCGCCGCCTTCATCATAATAGGGCTCGCTCCATCTCGCCTGGTTCAATTCCTTGGGGATCTTATACCAATCCCAGGAAAAGTAATGGTAATCCCGGCTTCCCAAATACTTCACTTTTAAACCGTCCTGACCTCGGTACACATAGGGAGAGTAATAATATTTCTTCCGGTCAAAGCTGTTCGGTTCAAAAGCCGCGGCCATTCCGAAGATGTCCTGGTTGCTCTGCAGTATTTCCTTCAGGAGGGAGTTCCGGGGAAACTGGACGCTGGCTGTTGTATTCCAGGAAGGCGGCTAACACCCTCCGGCACTTTTTCAATGCGATTGAGAATGGCTTCGATCTGATACACGGTTTTCCAGGTGAGATTTCTGGCATTCTCCTTCATTTCCTGCAAGATCGTGGCTTTCGAGGTCTGATAGTTGTATTCCAGGACTGTGATGAAGATAAGAGCGGCGGCGGAGATAATGAAGATGATCAGTTTGGCGGCCAGACTGGCATTTTTCCACATGATTGGGCTAGTCCCGTTAGGATCCTGATAAGCCGTTAGGTTTCGAGTTCAAACCGTTGCCCTCGGATAATACATCATTATCGACTGCATCCTACCTTAAATAAAGATATGGTGCAAAAGCTAAATTGAGAAATTATCCAAAGCAATTACGACCTCCGCACTTTTATGCCGTATACTTTTGCAGACTGAAAGGTGCAATTTTTGAAAAAAACCGCGCCGGATTTATCTGCCACCCGTGTTGTCTAGATAATATTTTGTTAAAGATAGGTCTAACTGAATTTCCCCCAGTTTCTTTTAACTTTTCGACAATTATTAACCAATGTTCTTATTTAATATTACTCAATCAATCGGCTTCTACCAAGGGAAAGTTATTCTTTGGGAGGGACGGAATTGTATGTTATCATACAAAAATTAATTAAACTTTTAGGATGCTGTGCTCATGACTCGCTATCACTGCCAAAAAATCCGTTGGGCTGTCTGGTTGGCAGGCATACTCTGGGGCTGTTTGGCCCCCAGCGGCATTGGCTGGTCCCAGCCGCTCAACCATCTGCCGCCTGACCTGAAAACCTATATTACCGAAGCCCTCCAGGCCAATCCCGAGGTAAAACGGCTGGCCGATCTGAAAAAGGCCTCCCAGGAAGCCATCCGGCCGGCCGGTTCCCTGGATGATCCCATGTTGACTTTTGGGTTTTTCAATCTGCCCGTCAACACTTTTTCCTTCAGTGAAGCGGATATGACGCAAAAAGGTGTCGGAGTCTCGCAAAAATTCCCTTTTCCGGGAAAACGACGGCTTCGCTCGGAAGTAGCTGAGGAGCAAGCCAAGGCGGATGATTTTGCCCTTCTGGATAAACTCAACGAGACCAGGGCTAAAGTCATCCAGGCCTATTGGGGACTCTCTCTATCCTACATTTCCTATGAGATCACAGAAAAAAACAAGCAATTTTGGGACCAGGTGGTGCAGGTGTCCGAAGCCCGCTATGGCACCGGCCAGGGGCTGCAGGCCGACGTGCTCCAGGCCCAGGTGGAGTTGGGGAATTATCTGGACCGTCTGCTGCAATGGCGCCAAAAGCAGGATTCCCTGAAGGCCGAATTGAATGCTTTGCGTGATCGCCCCGCCGCCAATGCCATCAACCGTCCGGCGCCGCTGCGCCCCCGGTTTTTTACTCTCAAACTTGACGAGATGTTGCAGCTATTGGAAAACCGGCCCCAGGTCAAGGCCTTAAAAACCTTAATTCAAAAACAGGAAAAGGCAGTAAGTCTGGCCAGAAAGGATTACCTGCCGGATTTCAATATTGGTATGGATTACGGTTTCCGGGAAAATGGCCCGGGGATCAAGCGGCCCGATTTTTTTACGACCTTCGTGCAAATTAATGTGCCTCTGTGGTTTAAATCGAAGCAGGCCCCCAAGGTGCGGGAAGAACAGGCCCGGCAGTCCGCAGCCCAAAACGCCTATCAGGCCGCCTGGAATGAGTTGTCGGCCGCGGTAAAAGATCGCACCAACAAATTGGAACGCCTCAACCAACAGATCAAATTGTACTCCCAGGGCATCATGCCCCAGGCCCAACAGGCTGCCAACGCCTCGCTGGCCGCCTATCAGGTGGGGAGCTTGGAATTTGCCCGCCTGGTGCAGAATCAAATCGCGGTCTATGAAGCGGAATTGAAGTTTCAGGAATATCTAAAAGACTTTGAAGAAAATTGGGCTGATCTGGAAATTCTCGTGGGACAGGAATTGCCCCGGCAGCCTGGGGGCAAACCATGAGTCCGACTACTTCGTATCGATCCCTTCTGGGCGGGGCTGTTCTAGGAGTTCTGTTAGCTCTCTTAGCCGCCGGAATTTTTCATCTCCAGGGCTACCGTTTCATGCGCCATGACCTCGACGCCCCTCCAGGGAAAATGGCGCCCCAGATTCTTTGCTATAAATCCCCCCAGGATCCCAGCTTTATGAGCGACAAGCCCGGCAAGGATCCCCAGGGGAATGAGCTTGTCCCGGTGTACGCCGAAGCTCCTTCCTCCTCCCCGGCTTCCCGGACTAAAGGCGAGCGCAAAATCAAATATTGGGTTTCCCCCATGGACCCGGGGTATGTCCGGGACCAACCCGGTAAGGCCCCCTGCGGCATGGATCTAGTGCCGGTCTATGAAGATGCACCGGTGGCCACTGCTGCTGCCCCCAAGGGTGAACGCAAAATTAAATACTGGGTCTCCCCCATGGACCCCGGCTATGTCCGGGACCAACCCGGCAAAGCCCCCTGCGGCATGGACCTGGTCCCGGTGTATGAAGATGACACCGCCGCCAAAGCTGAGGGTGTCATCACTGTTGCCCCCGGTTTCCTCCAATCCATGGGCGTCCGCACCGCCACAGCCCAGGTCAAAACCATGTCCCGCACTATTCGGGCCGTGGGACTTGTCGCCTATAACGAACGACTGTTGAATACCATCACCACGAAAGTCACGGGCTATGTCGAACGCCTGTATCACCGCGTCACCGGGGAACCCATCCGTAAAGGTCAACCCCTCTTGAGCTTATACAGCCCGGAGTTAGTCAGTGCCCAGAAAGAATATCTCCTGGCGCTCAAGGGTCAAGAAGAACTGCGTAAAAGTCCTTTCCCCGAACTTCGGGAGAGCGCCAACCGCATGCTCGCCGCCTCCCGCCAGCGCCTGGAGTACTGGGACATCAGCTCCGCTCAAATAGAAGAACTGGAACGAACCCGCCAGGTGCAAAAATATCTGACCTTGAGCTCTCCCGGTAAACGGCATCATCATCAAACGCAGTATCACCCAAGGCATGATGGTGCAGCCGGGCATGCCCCTCCTGGAAGTGGTCGATCTGTCCACCGTCTGGGTGGAAGCCGAAGTCTATGAATATGAACTCCCGTGGATCAGGCCCGGCCAGCATGCTCTTGTCACGCTGACCTATCTGCCCGGTCAGACCTTCCACGGCAACGTGGAATACATCTACCCCTATCTCAAAGGGTCCACTCGCACTGTCCGGGTCAGGATAAAAATACCGAATCCCAAGTTACAACTCAAACCCGAAATGTTTGCCCAAGCCGAGATCGTCGCCCCCCTGGGTAAACCCACGGTTGCTATCCCCACCGAAGCCGTCCTAAATACCGGGGAAAAACAATACGTCTTCCTCTCCCTGGGACAAGGACGGTTCGAGCCCCGGGCAGTTAAGCTCGGGGTGGACAACGGCGATGGCTGGGTGGAAATTCTTTCCGGCCTCAAGGGCGGCCAGGAGGTGGTCACCTCGGCCCAATTCCTCCTGGATTCCGAGTCCCGGTTCCGGGAGGCCATTGCCAATATGCTGCAACCCGCCGCTCCGGCCCCGGGCGGCCCTGCGGTCCCGGCCCCTCCACCGACTACCCCGGCCCCGGCCATGCCGCCCATGCAGCATAAACACTAGAATGAATCCGAGATTCCCACTGAGGACTCCGAAAATCGCCCATGATTGCTAAATTCATTGACGCCTGTGTCCGTAATCGTTTCCTGGTCATCATTATCTGGCTCCTCGTTGCCGCCTGGGGCATCTACGCCATGTACATGCTCCCCATCGATGCCATCCCCGACCTTTCCGATGTCCAGGTCATTATCACCACTGAATTCCCTGAACAAGCTCCTCTTGTGGTGGAGGACCAGATCACCTATCCTCTTACCACCGCCCTGCTGGCCGTCCCCAAGGCCAAGGTGGTGCGCGGCTTCTCCCAGTTCGGTCTCTCTTTGGTCTACGTCATCTTTGAGGACGGCACCGACATCTATTGGGCCAGATCCCGGGTCCTGGAATACCTCAATTACATCCGGGGCAAACTTCCCCCCGGGGTCAACCCCGCTCTGGGCCCCGACGCCACCGGGGTCGGCTGGGTCTATCAATATGTGCTGGAAGATCCCACCGGCAAACACGACTTGGCCCAACTCCGCAGCCTTCAGGATTGGCATATCAGCTACCAGCTTCGCACCGTTCCCGGCGTCTCCGAAGTCGCCAGTATCGGCGGCTTCGTCAAGCAATATCAGGTGGTGGTGGATCCCAATAAGCTCGCCGCCTATAACCTGCCCCTGTCACGACTCAAAAGCAACATCCAGATGTCTAACCAGGATGTCGGCGGCCGGGTCATCGAAATGGCCGAAACCGAATACATGGTGCGCGGTCTGGGCTATATCAAAAGCATCGCCGACGTCGAAAATATCGTCGTCGGCACCGATAGCCGGGGAACTCCCATACTAGTCCGGGATGTGGCCCTGGTCCGCCTCGGGCCGGAATTGCGGCGCGGGGTTGCTGAAGGCAATGGCCAGGGCGAGGTCGTGGCCGGCATCGTCGTCATGCGCTTCGGCGAAAACGCCAAGGCCGTCGTCTCCCGGGTCAAGGAAAAAATCGACGAGATTCAGCGCTCCCTCCCTCCCGGTGTCCGGATCGTTCCGGTCTATGATCGCTCCGGCCTCATCGACCGGGCCATCGCCACCCTGCGAAAGGCCCTCATTGAAGAAATCGCCATCGTGGCATTGATCACCGTTTTATTCCTCCTGCACGTCCGCAGCGCCCTGGTGGCCATTATCAGTCTCCCTCTGGGCGTGTTGTTTTCTTTTATTCTCCAGTATCAATTCAATATTACCGCCAACATCCTCAGCCTGGCCGGCATCGCCATTGCCATCGGCGATATGGTGGATGCCGCCGTGGTTATGGTGGAGGATGCCCATAAACACCTGGAACACGCCCCCCCGGATACGGATCGCATCCCGGTCATTATGGCTGCCGCCAAAGAAGTGGGACCGTCCCTTTTCTTTGCCCTTTTGGTAATTACCGTCTCTTTCCTGCCTATTTTTGCCCTGGAGGGGGAAAGCGGCCGTCTCTTTAAGCCCCTGGCTTACACCAAAACCTTCGCCATGGCCGGCGCCTCCATCCTGGCCATTACCCTCATTCCCATCCTCATGATGTACTTTGTGCGGGGGCGCATCATCCCTGAGTCAAAAAATCCCCTCTGCCGTTTTACCATGGCCCTCTACCGTCCTGTCGTCAAAGTAATCTTGCGAATTCCTAAGATCGCCATCTTTATCGCCATACTATTGATGGTGGCTACAATTTATCCCTATTCCAGGCTTGGTTCCGAATTCATGCCGCCCCTGGATGAAGGGGATCTCCTCTACATGCCCACCACCATGCCGGGCATTTCCATCACTAAGGCCCGGGAACTATTGCAGCAGACCGACCGCATCATCAAGACCTTCCCGGAAGTGGAATATGTCTTCGGCAAAGCCGGCCGGGCCGAGACCGCCACCGACCCCGCCCCCTTGAGCATGCTGGAAACCACCATCAAGCTTAAAGATCCAAAAGACTGGCGCCCTGGCTATGACACCAAAAAACTCATCGAAGAATTGGATCAGGCCGTAAAAATTCCCGGTCTGGCCAACTCCTGGGGCTACCCCATCAAGATCCGTATCGATATGCTCTCCACCGGCATGAAAACTCCGGTGGGCATCAAATTTTTAGGCAATGATCTCACCGTCCTCACCAAACTGGCCGAAGACGCTGAGGGTCTCCTCAAAACCATGCCCGAAACCGCCAGTGCCTACTCCGAGCGGCCCCTGGGCGGCTATTATATCGACTTTGAGATCGACCGGCTGGCGGCCGCCCGCTATGGCCTCATGGTGGGCGAAATTCAAGATGTCATCCTCACCGCCCTGGGCGGCATGCAACTCACCCAAACCGTGGAAGGGTTGGAGCGCTATCCCGTCAATCTCCGTTATTTTCAGGATTATCGGCAAAACCTCCCGGCCCTGCAGCGCATCCTTATTCCAACTCCCAGCGGCGCCCAGATCCCCATGGCCCAGGTCGCCAAGATAAATATCCATCAAGGCCCGGATATGGTCAAAAGCGAAAACGCCCGGCGCACTGCCTGGGTCTTTGTGGATATCCGCAATATCGACATCGGCACTTATATCAGTAAGGCCCAAAAGCTCATCGATTCCCACCTGAAAATTCCCGCCGGCTACTCCTGGATTTGGAGCGGTCAGTTCGAGTATATGGAGCGGGCCCGGCAAAAACTCCAGATCGTCATCCCCATCACCTTGGCCCTGGTGGTGATCCTGCTCTATTTGAGCACCCGGTCGTTTGTCAAAGTTGCCATCATCCTGCTGGCCGTGCCCTTCTCCCTGATCGGGGCCATTTGGCTCCTCTATTTCCTGAATTATGACCTCAGTGTGGGGGTCATCGTCGGTCTCATCGCTTTGGCGGGACTGGATGCCGAAACCGGCGTCATTATGCTCCTCTATCTCGACATCGCCTATGATGACTGGCAGGCCAGGGGTCTGTTGCACACCCCCCAGGACCTGAAAGACGCGGTCATGGAAGGCGCCGTGATGCGCTTGCGCCCGAAACTCATGACCATCCTGGCCAACATCTTCGGCCTCCTGCCCGTCATGTGGGCCGTCGGCACCGGCGCCGAGGTGGCCAAACGGATTGCCGCCCCCTTGGTGGGCGGCGTGGCCACCTCCTTTTTAATGGAACTCCTGATCTATCCGGCTATCTATTTCCTCTGGAAATGGCACAGTGAAGTAAAACACCAAAGGTTCAAGCCTTCTTCTTTGCCTTAGGTCCAGGTGATGAGGCTCGATTGCCATTCCTGATCTGCTCAGGTATAGTATGTATATTAGCTTAAAAAGTTTATCTGAGAATGCCTGCGGCTGACAGCTTCCTGCCCGTATTTGTAGGGCGGGAAAGCGAGCGCATCCCGCCTTTTGGGTTTAGGGGAATCCCCATGGTTAAATGCTCCAGATGTATCACCTGCTTCATGGTAATCTCATGGTTGGTCCTGGGGGCTTTTCTGTCCTCTCCAGCCTTAGCCACCCCACCAGCCCTTTCCCGTGGTCAGCTAATCTATGTGCCGGTGTATTCCCATATCTTCTTCGGTGATCGGCAGCAATCTTTTAATCTTTCCGTCACCCTGAGCCTCCGCAACGCCGATCTGACCCGCCCCATAGAAATAACCTCGGTACGCTATTACGATGAAAAGGGCAAACTGTTGCAGGATTTTGCGCCCCCGGCCATAACCATCGCGCCTTTGGCTTCAGCCCGGTTTTTCGTTAAGGAATCCGATGTTTCCGCCGGCTCCGAGGCCTGTTTCCTGGTGCGCTGGCAGGCGCCTCAAAAAGTCAATCCCCCCATCATCGAAGGGCTGATGGTGGGGACCTCCTTCGGCCAGGGCATCAGCTTCACCGCCCCCGGCCGGGTCCTCGAGGAATTTTCGGGGAAATAATTCTTTAACCTTTCGTGAGATCTTCCCAATGCTGGCTTTAATTCCTCACCTACTTGGCCGGTTAACCCGGTGGTGGATCGGCCTGATGTGCCTGTTCCTCCTTCTTATAAATGCAGGCGTATCCTCTTCTGCAACTCCTCAGAATAATACCAAAAACAGGGAGCAAGCCCATGCGCGTGACCCACGTCTGCCTTATAACGCCGCAATTCGAACAAATGGAAGAATTTTACCGGCGGTTCTGCACATGGAGCCGAAACAGTTTCAAGTGGATTATCTGGAATTCCACATCCCTGGCGCCATCATCTCCCTCTACCAGAAGCGAGTTTTGCAGAAGATCGCCCCGGAAAGCGTGCCTCCAACCCGGCACCGGCGGCATGATGCTGGAACTCCAGGTGGCCGACGTCGATCAGGAATATACACGCCTCCAGGGACTGAATCTGGGGATCGACTTTATCCTGCCCCCCACCACCTTCCCCTGGGGCAACCGTTCCATCTATCTCAAGGACCCGGATGGCAATCTCCTGAACATCTATAGCCTCGTTCCGGCTCAGCAATTATAAGCAACCGCCGACTCCTTAAAATTTATCCATTCGGCGATATTGCCCTCCGCCAACCTAACCTACCCTTGCATTATCAGACGTAATGGGGTAAAAAGGTTCATTTAAAAGATATTGGCGCCGGGTTGGTTGAGACTGCCGAACACCGCTTCCAAAAACCAACCTGAGCTCTCGAGTTGAACGGATGCTTCTGCAACAGATTCTCAACGGCCTCACTGCCGGCAGCGTCTATGCCCTGATCGCCCTGGGCTATACTATGATCTATGGTATTTTGGGCTTGATCAACTTTGCCCAGGGTGAAATTTATATGGCCGGGGCCTTTGCCACTGTCCTGCTCCTGAGCGCCTATAAGATTAATTTCTTTATTGCTTTTCTTTGCGGCATGGGGGTGGCGGCGTTGGTGGGGGTGGCCCTGGAGCGCATCGCCTTCCGGCCCCTGCGCGGCGCCCATCCTCTGGTGTCGCTTATCAGCGCCATCGGCGCTTCCATTCTCCTGCAGAGCCTGGCTCTGCTGCTCTTCGGTCCGGCTGACCGGTCTTTCCCGGTGCAATTCGACTTCGCCACCGTTAATCTGGCCGGTGTTTCCATCTCCACCCTACAGATGGCCATCTTCGCCGCCGCCTTATTTTTTATGGCCTTATTGGTAGTGTTCGTCAAATATACCAAGTTCGGCAAAGCCATTATGGCTACTGCCCTGGACCAGGATACCGCCCGGCTTATGGGGATTAATGTTGACCGCATGATCTCCTTGACGTTTCTCATCGGTTCCGCTCTCAGTGGGGCTGCCGGTATCATGATGGCCATTTACTATAACGCCACCTATCCCCGGATGGGATTGCTGCCCGGCCTCAAAGCCTTCAGCGCCGCAGTGCTGGGCGGGGTGGGCAATATCCCGGGCGCCATCATTGGTGGTCTGATTCTCGGGGTGGCGGAAAATTTAGGAGCCGGCTATCTCTCTTCGGGGTATAAGGACGCTGTCGCCTTTGCCATCCTTATTCTAGTATTGCTGGTGCGGCCCAAGGGCCTGCTCGGCGGCCGCAGCCACTAAGTCATGACCGAATATCTCTTACATATCGCCATCATCAGCAGTTTCTTTATCATTCTGGCTGTCAGTTTGAACCTTATCATCGGCTATTGCGGCCAGGTCTCACTGGGCCATGCGGCTTTTTACGGCCTGGGGGCCTACACCTCGGCCCTGGTAACCATCCACTGGCAGTTCCCTTTTCTCTTGGCCCTTTTGGTTGCCGCCATCGTCGCGGCTTTATTCGGTTTGGGCTTGGGAATTCCCACGCTACGGCTCAAAGATGATTACCTGGCCATCGTTACCCTGGGATTCGGGATCATAATCGATATAGTGCTCCTTAACTTGGACGTTACCGGCGGCCCGGATGGCTTAACCCGGATACCCCCGCCAATGTTCTGGCGGGTGAATTTCCGCCATAAAGGCTGGTATTTGCTGCTGGTGGCCTTTTTTGTCATCTTCACTTTATTGTTGATATACCGACTGGTGAATTCCCGGCATGGCCGGGCCTTGAAAGCCATCCGGGACCATGAGATCACTGCCAAGGTTATGGGGATCAACGCCGCGGCCTATAAAATCTCCATATTTACCCTGTCCGCGGGTCTGGCAGGTATGGCGGGTTCCCTCTACGCTCACTACATCACCTTTATTAATCCGGAAAGCTTTGGGCTCCATACCTCCATTATGATCCTGACCATGGTAGTGCTGGGGGGTATGGGCAGCATCCTCGGTTCGGTGGTGGGTGCCTGCACCTTGACCCTTCTGCCGGAATTGCTCCGGCGGTTTGCCGATTATCAAGACCTGGCCTACGGTGCCCTGTTAATAGCCATGTTGATCTGGCGTCCCCAGGGTTTACTGGGAGCAGGCAAGTTGAGTCAGAAATTTATCCTTTCCAAAGGCAAAAACGGCAAATAGAGTTTTGTCCCTGGTTCCCAAGTTGTACTTGGGAACCCAATCTCCCGCCAAGCTGTGCTTGGCATCCTTGAAATAATGCTGACTCTCAAAAGCGTCCATAGCTACTACAGCAGCCTCCACGTCCTCAAAGGCGTCTCCCTGCACGTCCGTCCGGGAGAAATCGTGGCGCTCTTAGGAGCCAATGGGGCTGGCAAGACCACTACCTTGAAAACCATCTCCGGCCTGCTCAAGCCCCGGAAAGGCGTGGTCGAATTTTTGGGAGAGGACATCAGCCGCCTGGGCGCGGACCACATCGTCCAGCGCGGCATTGCCCACGTGCCCGAAGGACGGCGGGTTTTTAGCACTCTAAGCGTGCTCGACAACCTGGAGTTGGGCGCTTTTGCCCGGCGCGATCACCAGGCCGTCAAAGCCG
Source organism: uncultured delta proteobacterium (assembly GCA_963705135.1). Taxonomy (GTDB): domain Bacteria; phylum Desulfobacterota; class Desulfobaccia; order Desulfobaccales; family Desulfobaccaceae; genus Desulfobacca. The sequence continues at coordinate 157,824 of CAVPJB010000032.1, read as the reverse complement.
ACTTTGACCAAATCCAGGAACGCTTCCCCATTCTCCGGGAACGGGCCAAACAACCGGCCGGCACCCTCAGCGGCGGCGAACAGCAGATTCTGGCCATCGCCCGAGCCCTCATGGCTCGTCCCAGATTGTTACTTCTCGATGAGCCCTCCATGGGACTAGCGCCCAGGCTGGTAAAACAGGTATTTGAGATCATCGGCCAGCTCAAGGAAACGGGCACCACCATTCTGCTCATCGAACAGAACGCCCGGGCGGCCCTCAAGGTGGCCGACCGGGGGTATGTCATGGAAACCGGGAGCATCAGCCTGGACGGCTCCGCCGCCGAACTGATGGACCACAATGAAGTCAAACGGGCCTACTTAGGCAAAGGCTACCGGGAGGTGTGGGAAGAATAGTTTCCCAGAACCGCCGGATAGATTGAAACTTTCATCCTTATGCTTTTAGAGATCGACAACCTAAGTAAATCATTCGGCGGGCTCCAGGCCCTGGACCACGTTTCCTTCGAAGTTAGCCCGGGGGAGATCCAGGCCCTCATCGGTCCCAACGGCGCCGGCAAGACCACCTGCTTCAACCTCATCAGCGGCGTCCTGTCGCCAAGTGCCGGCTCAATCCGCCTCTTAAGCCAGGAGATCAGCCAATTGCCGCCCCACCGTATCGCCCGCCTGGGGCTGGCCCGAACCTTTCAAAATATCCAGTTATTCAGCGGTTTGTCTGTCTTGGAAAATGTCCTGGTAGGCCAACACATCCATCTGCACGGTGGCTTGCTCCCCACCCTGCTGAATCTGGCCCCCGTCCGGCGGCAGGAACGTCAAAGCACTGCTTATGTCAGGGAATTGCTGGCCTTTGTCGGCCTGGCGGAAAAAGAAAACTGGGCCGCAGATAATCTGGCGTATGGTGAGCAGCGCCGCCTGGAAATCGCCCGGGCTCTGGCCCTGAAACCCCGCCTGCTCCTGTTGGATGAACCGGCCGCTGGCATGAACCCCAGGGAAACCGAGGATCTGATGGCGCTTATCGATGCCATTCAGCAACTTGACATCACGGTGCTGCTCATCGAACATGATATGAATCTGGTCATGAATATTAGTAAACGGATCGTCGTGTTCGACCATGGGCGGGTGATCGCCCAGGGACCGCCCCGAAGCATCCGGCAAAATCCCCAGGTTATTGCAGCCTATCTAGGCAAGGAGGAGGATGAAGGCGATGTTTGAGAGCCAGTACGAGACCATGCCCCGGGCCGAGATCGTCCAACTGCAACTGGAACGCCTGCAGTCTACCTTGCAGCGGGTCTATCGCAACGTCAAATTCTACCGGCAGAAATTCGATCAGATCGGTTTTTTACCGGAAGATATCGTCTCTCTGGATGATCTGGCCAGATTGCCTTTTACCACCAAGGAGGACCTGTCCAACTCGTATCCCTACGGCATGTTTGCCGTGCCTCTCCGGGAAGTAGTGCGCATCCACTCCTCTTCCGGCAGCGCCGGCAACCCCATGGTGGTGGGCTATACCAGTCGGGATTTACGCACCTGGGCCCGCTTGGCGGCCCGGCTGATGACCGCAGCCGGGGTCACCAAAGACGATGTGGTGCAGATCACCTTTAATTACGGTCTCATGACCGGCGGCTTTGGCGTGCATTACGGCGCCGAGGCCATGGGCGCCTCCGTCATCCCCACCGGGACCGGCAATACTTTCCGCCAGGTCCAGATCATGCGGGATTACCGCACCACCACCTTAGTTTCCACCCCATCCTATGCCCTGGTGATTGCCGATAAATTGCTGGAAATCGGCTTGGATCCCAAGGAACTGCACCTGCGCATCGGCCTGATGGGCGGGGAACCGTGGGACGAAAAACGGCGTCAGGATATCGAAAGCCGGCTTTTGTGCCAAACCTTCGATCTCTACGGGCTGTCCGAAGCCATGGGGCCGGGAGTGGCCGGTGAGTGTGAACACCGGCAAGGTATGCACCTCAATGAGGATCATTTCCTTTCGGAAATCATCGACCCGGTAACGGCCCAACCCTTACCGCCGGGTGAAATCGGCGAACTGGTCATCACCACCCTGGCCAAGGAAGCCGTCCCGCTAGTCCGCTTCCGAACCGGGGATAGGTGTTCCATGAGCTTCGAACCCTGCCCCTGCGGTCGCACTTTTGCCCGCATCAGCCGGATTCTCGGGCGCACTGACGAGGTCGTAATCGTCAAGGGAGTCAATATCTTCCCCCAGCGGGTGGGTCAGATTCTGGCTGCCTTGCAGGGAGAAGAGCCCGTTTACCAAATGGTCGTCAGCCGGGAAGGCCACCAGGATATCCTGGAAATTCGGGTAGAGGTCAGAGAAAGCATCTTCTTCGACCGAATGGTGGACCAACGGCTAATGGTCAATCACCTGAGTCAAAAACTAGCTCAGGGCATCGGCGTCACTCCCCGGGTAAAACTGGTGGAACCCAATACCATCAACCGCACCGGGGAGACCTCTCCCCTGGTCATTGATCGGCGGCACTAAAATGCAGATTAATCTATCGGTTATCAAAAGTATTTTCCTAATCAAACATTCTGAGCGTAGCGAAGAATCTATACTTTGATTACCGATTGAATTCTTTTTTCCTGGTTACCAAGTTGTACCTGAATTGGACCCCGCTCTATCACCGGATAACCTTTTAACGCTCGGCTTATTTCTTCCTGAAGCCGATTAAAGCTGCCATACCAGACCCTAACAGGAGCAACGTTCCGGGTGCAGGTACTGTTGGCACGAACGGGCGAATGTTGGTCAGATTGCCGCCGCCGATATTGATAAAACCGCTGACCAGATTTTGGAAAGTAGGCACATTGTTAATCAGTTGTTGAATGTTCCAAACCCCTCCCTGGTTGTCGAATCGGTATTGATTGCCCTCGAAGGGGAAATCCGTTTGAAAGAAGAATCCGTTAAAGTTACCGTTGTTGTATTGGATCGCCCCGGAGCCATTCATGGCCTCGGCCAGAGTAAAGGTGAGTGGCGTTGTTCCCAGGTTGATAGTAAATGCCGTGGCGGGCGGAATATTCCCGCTATCCGGGAAGGTTGAGAAAAACACATTCACAAATGCCGATCCGGCGGCAGGAACTAGTGTTTAATTGCGTAAATTAACGATAGTATTTTTCAGCTGTGAACCCTTCACTTCGCGCTTTCGCCACATGAAAGGTTTGGCAGTTGGACCGTAGGCGGCAACAAATGCCTCGATTGCCTGGCGTAATTGTTCAATGTTCTTAAAACTTGCTCCCCTGAGCGCTTTTCGAGAAAAAATACCGAACCAAATCTCCACTTGGTTTAACCAGCTGGCTGAAGTAGGAGTGAAATGAAAGTGGACATTAGGATGTGCAGCCAACCAAGCATCATTTCTCTTATGAATACAGTAGTTATCAAGTATCACATGAAATTCTTTGTCATTGGGGAGGTCTAAAAGCAATTGATCCATAAAGGCCAGAAATTCTACACGACGTTTTTGCTGGGTAATTTGCGTGTGAATAGATCCAGTTGCGACCTCCAACGCCGCAAAGAGATTTAGCGTCCCGTGTCGTTTGTATGTACCTTATAACCTTGAACAATCTTGCCGTTCTGGGTTGCTACATAGCCCGTTGAACGTTCTAATGCTTGAATGCTTGGTTTCTCGTCCACTGATATCACAATGGCGTTTTCTGGGGGATTGAGATAAAGTCCAACAATATCGGCTGCCTTTGGAATAAATTCCGGATCGGTGCTCACACACCAACTGCGTTGACGGCTAAGACATATACCTTCTTTGCGCAACAGGCGCCATACTGCGTGTACAGGATGTATCAAGATGTTTTGCAACTGCTGGTCCATCCCAGCGGGCTTGACCGCTGGGCGGCGGAAGTTCCAAAGTCTTCAAAACCTGATTGCGAAACTCCGCCTCATATTGCACCGGTTTCCCAGAACGAGGCCGGTCTTGGAGACCGTTAATGCCTTGTTTATCAAAACGACGCCGCCATTCGATAACCGTGTTGGGGCGCACTTTCAGTTCTCGTGCAATTGAATGAACCCTTTCACCCTGGAGGCACTTCAAAATAATCTTAGCACGCTCAACTAAACGCGCCTCTTCAGTGCGGCTGTGTGCCCACTGTTCCAGTATCTTTCTGTCAATCTCTGAACATTTGGGGATAGCAGCTTTTCTGGGCATGGCCTTTTCCTCCTTGCCCAGCACAATACAATATATCTATTATTAATGCAAGTAAACACTGTTGATCATCAAAGACGAAACTTCCGGTTACCGGTCCACCCGGCTCAAACCCGTTTCCCAGGAAAGGAGGCTTAACATTAGCATTCCCGCCAAACATCGCCCCGGAGAAGTCGGCAATGTGGTAGGTATCCGCGAACGCCGAGATAGTGCCGGCAAACACCAACATGGCCAAGAATGCTGCGGTCGACAAATATTTCCATCTATAGTTAATTTCATCGGTCCTCCTTATTAGTTGTATCTTCTGTGAGTCCATACCCTTTAGCACCGCCTTTTTGAGTAGTAAAGAATTGAGGAAGGAATTCCAAGATGTCGTTTGCCTAAATCTCAACTAAAAAAGAATCTTCTTATCCGGATATAAACATGCTCTGATTTTAATCATCATTCCTTATTAGTCAATATGTATTTATAGATAAAATATAATTATTATTTAAACTTATTTAGATATTATGCTGTTCGATATGAGTAAGCATACTAATGTACCCACTGATTACACTTCAGAAAAACAAACCCCTACCCTTCCCAGGGCAGGTTTACTTTCGGTAGCAGCTTCATGGCCGGGTGGCCCCAATAGCCATTGGCAAAGGGACCCAACTCTGTTGGGGGATGGGGGGATGGGGGATGGGTGAGGGGTGCCTAAGAAATTTTTTTTGCAACTACTAGCGCATGAAAAAAATAGTCATTTTCTTATTTTCATGATAATAATAAAATTATCCCACCTTTGCATCTGACCAAATTAACCGTAAACAGTTGGCCGCTTAGCTCGGACGAGGCTATGGTCGCGCATTATTGGACCTTTGCGCTATTTTTGCTGTCAAATGCCCGAAAATAAAAAACTATTGCCTAATAAGCCCAAAGTCATCTTGCTGGTGGATGACGACCCGCTGATCCTGTCCCTGGGGCAGGAACTACTGGAATATTTAGGTTTCCAAGCCCTGGCGGCCGCCCATGGTGACCAGGCCCTGGAAATATTCCGGCAGCGGCAGCAGGATATTGCTCTGGTCATCCTGGATTTTTATTTACCCCGGATTGATGGCTACCAGCTGCTGCATCAGCTGCAAACTATTGCTCCCCGGGTAAAAGTTATTGTGGCTTCGGGTTTTTTCGGGCAGGCCGAGATAGACCAATTCTTTCGAGCCGGAGTGTCCGGCATGATCCATAAGCCCTTTCGAGCCAGACAGCTGGAAGAGGAAATTAAAAGGGTGTTGGCGGGGAGACCGGCTGGGAATCCTTAGCTGAAATTCCCTGATCCGGTGTATAACAAAAAAGGGCCGCTCCTGGTTGGGTCAACCTGATCTGCTCTGACCACCTCTCACCCACCAGACACCGGCTATACTGCTCCACCTCGGCCATGGTTTCAAAATGGGTGAAGATGAGCCAGAGCTTAGAAACTCCTTTAAGGCGTTCCCTGGGCAAAGGGAAGCAACATTCCTGGCAGGATTGGCCCCACATGATCCCATCCGGCGACCCTTGATAATAATATTTAAAAGGATAGATGGCGAAATAATAGACATAAATCAGGTCGCGGGAATCCCGATTAGCCTCTAAATACTTAACCAAAGGCTGAATGTCTCCCTGATTGGCCGTGACCTGGAGGTTCTCCTGCCACAGCTTTACCGGCTGCAGCCAGAAGATCACGGTCGCCACAAAGAGGATTCCCACTAGTTTATGCTGCCGTCGCCAGACCCAGGCAAAAATGGTCGTGATCCCGGCCCCGGTCACGAGATACAGCATGGGCGCGCTGAACATCATCAGGCGCACACCACCGGCATGGCCCATGAAAGGATACCGCTGGGCCAATGCTGCGATCAGGGTAGCCAGAATGGGGCCGAAGAAATACCAGATGACGCGTGGGTTAGGACTCCTGAAGAAGTAAGCTAGACCCGTGACTAAAAAAACCCAACCTAACGGCATGCCCCAGTCTTTGAAAAAATAGCGCACATAACGGCCCCAGGCCGCTCCCAGCCACCCCAGGAAATCTTTGCCGGAGGTTAAGTTGGGAAAATCAACCTGCCAGTAAACCAGCAGTTCCGGGTCCACCTGCCCCCGAAAGAAAAACCAGTAATACCCAAAAAAAATCAGAACTAAGGCGCCAAATGAGAAGTATATGGCTTTCCTGGCCTGGGGCAGCTCCCACCACAATACCATCGCTGCCACCGGCAGAATGAAAACCAGCGGATGGGAAAATCCTAACCCCAGAGCAAGTAGTAAGGTGAACCATAGCCAGCCGCCTTGTCCTTGTCGGCGCAGTTGTCCCTCCACCAGAAAAAAGACCAGCACAGCAAAGAAGATGTCGGCGCTGTATTGCTTCAACTCCTTGGAAAAATAAACCAACCGGGTGGAAACGCTGGCCAAGGCGAAGGCGACCAGGGCCCCTCCCGACGGCAGCAGAGTTCGGCTTAAGGGCCAAAACAGGAGCAGGGTGCCGACGCCCAGTAGACAGGAGGTGAAGCGCAACGTGGCCTCACTCCGTCCGGCCAACTGCACCGTTTCCCACACCGTCAACAGATAAAGGGGCGGGGTGGATTTCCCCTCCTGCAGCACCGCGGACGGTGTCGGCTGGGTCGCCGCCAGGGCCACCCAGGCCTCGTCCGTCCACAGATTCCTATCCCCTAACCCATAAAGACGGAAAAAGACGCCCAGGCTCAGGAGCAAGACAAATAACAGAACTATGAAAGTGTTGTTACCTGGCCTGAAAAAATCGCTCATAAATATTCCATGAAATTTTGCTTGTTTAAGCTATAATACTTTAATATGTCGGAATTCACAAGGTGATGGAGTCGCATCCCCGTTCCGGCGCCGGCTGGGGAACACCAAAATCTTGCCAAGCCCAATCTTAAATCTGGTTCCCAAGTTAGTCCTTGGGAAGCCAATATCCCGCCAAGCTCCACTTGGCCACCCTCAAACTAGACCTATGGCCTTAATAACCACCCCACATCAACCCATCATCTGGCCGTCCCCCTTAAAACCGGGAGATCTGCTATCCGTGGTCGCTCCGGCCAGCCCCGTGGACCGGGACCTCTTTGCCGCTGGGGCCGCTATCCTCGAATCCTGGGGCTTTCGTCTATCCTATGGCCCGGAGATTTTCGCCCCCCGCCCTTACCAGTTCGCAGCCGACCTGGAAGCCTGGCAGTTTTTACACCAGGCCCTGACTGACCCCGACGTGCGAGGCGTGATCTGCGCCCGAGGCGGCTACGGCACCCTCCGGATCTTAGAACATCTGGATTGCACGCTTCTAGCCGCTCATCCCAAGTATCTCATCGGCTTCAGCGATATCACCAATCTTTTGTGCCTCTTCGCCCAGCGTGCCGGGATTGTTACCTTTCACGGTCCCACCGTGGCGCATCTGGGGGAAGTGACATCACCCGCCCGGGAACAATTTTACCAGATGCTCACCGGACCGGTTGCGGACTCCTTCTGCTTTTGGGACTTGCAGGTCCTGTCGCCCGGCAGCGCCCGAGGCCCATTAATCGGCGGCAACCTAACCACCATCTGCCATCTGCTGGGCACACCCTATGCCCTGTCGCTTTCCGGCCAGGTGCTCTTTGTAGAGGATCACAACGAGGCCCCCTACCGGCTGGACCGCCTGCTTCAGCAACTTCGCCTCTCCGGAAGCCTGACTGGGCTCAAAGCCATCATTCTGGGAAGTTTTACCTGCTGCGGTGAGATCCAACCGGTCTGGGATATTTTCGCCGCCCTGGGGGAATTCTTGGGTATTCCCGTGATGGCCGGCCTGCCCGCCGGCCATCAGCCGGATAATTTTACCCTGCCCTTGGGGGCTGGGGTGGAGGTGGATACGGCAACAAGGACGGTGCGAACCGACCTGCCACCAGTGAAAGACATTGCATAAAATATCCAGGAACATATATCATAGTATCCTGTAATAAAAATACTTAATCTTTGGTGGCACATTTTTAAATTTAGGTGTAAATATTTTTTGAAAAATTAGCTGGATTTGTCAAAAAGTAAGGCTATGGAAACAATTTTTCCCTAAAAGATTTTCGCTCCACACCAGTCTGCTTGCTGTCCTCAACCTCGTCGCCTTTTTTGGGCTCGCTCCGGCCGCGGATACTGAACCTCTCACCGTACCTTACTCGGGCCAACTTACCCCTGCGGAAAATTGGGTTCTGACTAAAATAGCAGCGGGTCAGGTCGCTGATCTTAAAGAAGCTTTTGGACCGGAAGAAGGTCCCCGTCGTCTGCGGGCTGTCTTTATGGAGGCCTTGCTCACCAATGCCCTGCCCGGAGTGAAGGTCCATCGCAGCGGCATCTATATCGTCAATGCGATAGTTGTCGATCCTCTCAGCCTGGCATTTGCGGAGGTTCCGCACGCCGTCTTCCTGGTTTCCTGCCGCTTCGAGGCCCCGGCAAACTTCAGCGGCGCCACGTTTAAAAAAAACCTCGGTCTGAAACAAGCGTATTTTACCGCTCCGGTCAATTTATATCGCCTGAAGGTGGGGGTGGATGCCTTTTTCGGGGAGTCCCTCTTTCAAGGTCCGGTCAATTTTGGCGGCGCCGACATCGGTGGTGCTTTGACCCTGAACGGGGCCAGGTTTGCCGACGCCAAGCAGGAAGCCAACTTTAACGGCCTTAACGTTGGCCAAAGCCTGGCTCTCAAGCAGACTGTCTTTTTCGGCCCCGTGGATTTCTCCGGCGCCCGCATCGGCGGCGAATTGAATGCCGCCCGGGCCAGGTTTGAAAGCCTCGCGGGCAAGGCCATTTTTAACGGCATTAAAGTATCTCAGAGCACCTCCTTTCTGAACGCCGTCTTTGCCGGACCGGTGGATCTCGGCGGCGCCGATATCGGCGGCGAATTTTATGCCGATGGCGCCCACTTTACCAACAAGGAGCAGTTGGTCAGTTTCAATAGTCTGAAAGTAAATCAACGGGCCTCCTTTGACGGCACCGTTTTTCAGGGTCCGGTGGATTTTACCCTGGCGTCCATTGGCGGTATCTTGATCTTTAGTCAGGCGAAATTTGGGCATCCCGAAACCAAGGCCAATTTTTCCGGCCTCAAGGTGGAACAGCATGCCTTTTTCAGTGATACCAGCTTCCAGGGCGGCCTCTCCCTGGTGGGGGCGCACCTAAAGCATCTCATGCTTCATGGCAGCCCCGAGGCGCCAGCCATCTGCAGCGAGGTCAATCTGGACGGCGCCCAGGTAGATTTCTCCCTGATATTGGGTGATCTCAGCCTCCAGGCGCTCCAGGCCACCCGTCTTAAGGTAAATGGTCCCACCATCTTTAAAAACCTGCAGATCACCGGCCGGGCGGACCTCCGGGACAGCAGTTTTGCGGCCCTCAAATTTATCGGGGTTACCTGGCCGGAACCGCAAGACGCCCTCTGGATCGAAGGGTTGACCTATCAGAGTATCAGCGCCGGCGAGGGGCCCGAAGCCTGGCGTCAGCTCCTGGCCTGGCTGGATCACAGCCGCTTTGATACCCGCAGTTACAATCAATTGGAGGATTACTATAAACGCGGCGGCTACGGTGACCGGGCCGATGAGATCTACATCCAGGCTAATCGCCGGGAAACCCTGGAACAATGGTGGCAGCCCGCCAACCTGGCCACTTTTATCTTTTGGGACGTTCTGACCGGCTACGGCCGCAAACCCAGCCGGACCTTCTGGATTAGTTTGACCATTGTTATCATTGGATGTTTCATCTTCGATCCCCAGATGTTTGAATCCAGCTATCTGGAAAACTGGCAATGGCTCTCCCAGGGGACCAGATTCCGGGAAATCGCCGTGCGCTTTTTCCTCAGTCTCGACGAGTTTCTGCCCGGGGTGGATCTGGGCCTGGCCAAGTTATGGCAAATCTCCCGGATATCTTTCACTAAGCTGCTCTATTACCATTTTCATAAGATCTGCGGCTGGATTTTGATACCCATCGGACTGGCCGCGATCTTCAGCAAGTTTAAGTAACAATTTGAGAAACCGGTAAAAAAGTTTGTGTCATCCGAAACGCCGCCAAGGATCTGAAATCTTAGATTGCTCAGTTCTCTCAGGGTGAAAGTTCTGCCGGTATCTTTAGATTAAGCTTTCAATCTAGGATGAACTGCCATGATCACCCCCGAAGAATTCCGCACTGGCCAACACAGCATCCCCTTTGCCATGCATGACGAACTGCCGGAGTGCTGCAGCCGTTGTGTCTATTTGATTTATGAAGAATTCAGCGTCTGCTTCATCGACGATCCCTTTTATTATCATTGCGCTTATAGCTGGCCGGATAAATTGACTAACTCGGTGCCTCCCTGTCTGGTCAAAGCCGAGTCGGAGGTGTAACCGGAAAAATAAGACCCCAATGATTTGGCTGAATTAACCTAATTTCAATTTGTATTGCCATAAACTTTATCACGAAGTCTTTAATATTACTTTATCTTTCAACCGAAACGTTCATGAATAAAATTATTCACCCCCGAGGATGAAAATTGATGTTATGCCTAGAATCCATGGCGTTCCGGGGCTATGGTCGATAGGTTTTTGAGGTGGATAACACTACAACGTCATTTAATTTGCCGATCTGTTGTTTTTTTTCTATGAGAGATGTAAGCCCGGTGATTTTTTCTCTGAATATCCGCCACCAGGCTGATGAGATCGTCAATTGTATAAGTTCTTAGCGGTAGAACTGCCTCCAATAAGATTCTAAGCTGCGACACTGTAATGTTGGGTGCCTTCTTCCCCCAAAATAATTTTCAGATGCCACAGAAAAAAATGGGCCATCATGGTACAAAGGATATGATGATGCCAGCCGGGATATTTTCTTACTTCATAGTGGTCCATGCCCAGTTCCGTTTTGGTTTCTTCGAAACTTTGCTCTATGGGCCAGCGTAGGCCACTAAGCCAGACAAAAGTTGCTAACCTCGTGCTCATGGGAGCATTACTCAGATAATACGTGTAGGTGGGTTTGCTTCCCATAGTCCGTCTGATTACCAACCAGACTTCTCGATCAGGCAGGCTATTTTTGGACAAGGTGACCCGTCTTTTCGTAAACTCGTATTCCACCGGGCCTTTCGTGCCTTCGGCAACCTTTCGTTTATACCAGAAAAATTTGTTGAGGTTCTTAGCAAAAGTTTCTGCCTTAATCGGAGCCTTCTCCTGGGGTTTGACTTTTAATCTGGTTCGTCTTTTTCCCCGATGCCGATATTCTTTCTTTTCGGTAACCGGGTGTCGAAGCCAGAAGAGGGTATCACATGGCGTCGTGACAAAATAGACAGTCCCCAGCTGTTCCTCAACGGCGTTGAGAAATTCAGGACTATTGCCATACACTGAATCAGCGGTCACATATTTAAAGGGGAGAATATTTTCTTCCCGCAGATGACGCAACATTTCGGCAGCCAATTGAGGTTTGGTTTTAAACTCGACCTCTACTGGGAGCTTGCACTTTTTCCTCTTGACCTCATAGTCATCAGCAAACCATTTCTCCGGGATAAAAAGCTTTTTATCCACCAAGGCATACCCCTGGGGGGAAGCATAGGCGGCAAAGACTCCCACCTGGCAATTTTCCACCTTGCCCAGAGAGCCGCAATATTGTCTGGCAACCCCGATTGAATCCTCACCTTTCTTTAAAAAACTTGTTTCATCAAAAATCATCACACCATACGGGTCACCCAAATCTTCGGCAACCAGTTCATGGTATTTTCGCAGCATTGCGGTCTCATCCCAGATAACGTCACTTATCAGACGCTGCATTGCTCGGGCGTTGCCTCCCTCCACTTGCAGCGACATTGGTTCGATAGATTTTCGTTCTAAATCACTCAATTGACCGACCATATACCGATAAAAATTATCCCTCGGTTCGCTCCGGGCAAAACAATCTCGAAATTGTTCATGGAACCCTTGCAATTCGGTAATAAATCCCTCTATGTCTCTCTTTTCGATGCTAAACTGCGGAATAAAATATGGCTGCAGTGAATTCTCAATACGGTTACTTGCCAGCATATCTGTCCCTCCAATTTGCACATTTTTGAGACAGAATAAACCTAATTAATCTTATTGTCAATATATATGTCGTTGTAGTGATAAACCTCGAACCGAAACTGATCCGGGCCCTTTGGCACGTACCCCCGATTGTGTCACCACCTTTTCCGGGTGATTGAACGCACGGTAAAAAGACCGTCTCCGGAGTAAGGGAGTCAGGAGATCCGTCGGGTCTGCCCCTGAGCGCCAGGTAATTCCAGGCGGAGAGGGGGTGAATACCGTGATTAAGCCGATAGTCAAATGTGCTGCTGGTCTGGACGTCCACCAGGCAAGCGTCATGTGCACCGTGCTGGAGGAACAGCATTCCGGAGTGGTCCGGCCTCAGACGCGGCGCTATACTACCTATCCCCGGCATTTGCAGGAATTGGGCCACTGGCTGCAAGAGCGGGGGGTAGAACTGGCGGTGATGGAGAGCACCGGAATTTATTGGAAAAGCGTTTATGCGGCCCTGGAAGAAGCCGGCATCCAGACCTACCTGGTGAACGCCCGGCATGTCAAACAGGTACCGGGGCGCAAGACAGATGTGGCCGACAGCGAGTGGCTGGCGGAGTTGGCCCGTTGTGGTTTGCTGAAGGCCAGCTTCGTGCCGCCCCGGGACCTTAGGGAGTTGCGCCTGCTGAGCCGTTACCGCCGCAAAATGAGCGGCTATCTGGCGGCAGAGAAGAACCGCTTGCAGAAGGTGCTGGAGGACGCCGGGGTACGGCTGAGTTGTGTAGTCAGCGACATTGACGGCGTGTCGGCGCAGAGGATGATCGCCGCCTTGGTGGCCGGGGAAAAAGACCCGGTCAAGATCGCGGACTTGGCGGTGAGATCGCTGCGCCGCAAAAAAGAGGAACTGGTCCTGGCCTTGGAGGGGGACCTGAGTGATCGGCATCGATTTCTGTTGCAAAGAATTAGTCATCATATCCGTTGGTTAGAAGAGCAGCTACAGGAAATGGATAGCCAGATCGTGGCGGCCATGGCGCCGTACCAAGAGGAATGGCGTTTGATGCAGACCATTCCCGGCATCAACCAACTTAATGCCGCAATGTTGCTGGCCGAAATCGGGCCGCATATGGGGCGGTTCGGGAGCAAGGAACGCCTCAGTTCCTGGGCCGGGATGAGTCCCGGCAACCATGAGAGCGCGGGAAAAAAAAACGTGTCGGCACCCCGCCGGGCAACAAATACATCCGCAGCCTCCTATGTGAAGCGGCCCACAGTGCGATTAAGACGAAGAGCCAGTTCCAAGGGTTTTTCCAGGGGCTCGTCATCAGACGGGGGACAAAGCGAGCCATAATCGCCGTAGGCCATAAGTTGCTGGAAATTATATACGTCCTTTTGTCTAAGAAGGAGCCTTATCGTGATCCTGGCGTGGACTATGAGCGGTTGATTGTGAACCGCATTGCGCCGCGCTGGATCAAGGCATTACAAAAATACGGTTACTTGCCCCAGGCGCAATCCGCGTAACATGCGCTCATCGGCCTGAAACCAAAACGTTCACCGAAGACGATGCGCCTTCGGGGGGGCGAAGTGTGGCCTGGATTTGCCGCACTCGCAGAAGTTTTTCACGGGAAAACCGGAAACCAGAAACCGAAAACAGTTTTAGCCCTTGATTTTTTAAAAAAACTGCGTTAAAAATTTCTACCAGTAAGCATTCCGGAACACGGTGCAAATCCGTGGCGGTCCCGCCGCTGTAATCGGGGACGGGTTGATTGTGGGGAAACCCGGTCACTGTGAAGGTAAACCTTCATGGGAAGGCTGATCAACCCGGTTGAACCGAGAGCCAGAAGACCTGCTTGCTGACTAGAACCGAACTGCTTATGGCAAAGGGAGTTCCGTCCTCGTACGGAATTCCCTTTTTTATTGGGGTTTCCGGGAAAACCAAAACTACTCAACCTCAGGAGGGAGAACCATGCAACAGATCAACACCAACAAAGAGGCAAAAAACATCGTCAAAGAGTCAAAACCCATCGGCTTCCGCTATAGCTGCGGGCTGAACGGCAACAACACCGGCCTGTCCCATTACATTCTGTTGGACAAGAAAAACTAATTGCGAGGAATTATCTTTGAAGTCTGCTCTTAACCTCTTTGGGGCCTGTGCCAATGTGGGGGCGGGCCCCCGTTTTGATCTGGTGGATATCGGCCATCCCGATTATGTGGCGGTGGTGGAGGCTGACAGCGCCTTCTGGACCCTGGCGCCCAAGACCCAGGCAGTGGAATTGCTGCTGGGAGAAGATTTGGCCCAGGCTTTTAGTGAGAAAAAAGAACGCTTCGAGCAGGAGATGCAGGCCCTGCGATTCGGCCTGAAACCCTCGGCAGTGTATTTCAATCCCACCGAGCGCTGCAACCTCAATTGTCAATATTGTTACCTCCCCGAGGACATGCGGCGCTCTGGGGTGGATATGTCCGATTTGGACCTGACCCTGGCCCTGCAAATTCTGGCAGATTACTTCCAAACCAATATGCCGGCCGGCTCCGTGCTCCCCCAGATCATCTTTCACGGCAGCGAACCCATGCTGCGGCGGGAGGCCGTCTTTGCCGCCATAGAAGAATTCGGCCAACGCTTCCGGTTCGGCCTCCAGACAAACGCCACCCTGCTGGATGATGCGGCCTTGAAATTTATCCGGGATCATGAGGTTAGCCTGGGGATTTCCCTGGACGCACATCTGGCCGATATTAATGACCAGACCCGGAAGACATGGGGCCGAAAGAGCGTTTTTGACCAGGTGAGTGAAGTTTTGGAACAACTTACCGGGTATGCCAACTACAGTGTCATCTGCACCGTAACCCAGGCGAACGTGGCGCATCTGGCCGAAATCGTCGATTTCTTCCATAGCCATGAGGTCAGGGTTGCCATGCTCAATCCGGTGCGCTGTACTCAAGACGGCGGGCGACTGGTCAAACCGGCTGACCAGGTCCTGGCCAAACACTTCATTGCCGCCCTGGACCGCTCCTGGGAACTCTATCAACAAACCGGGCGCCGTCTGGTCATCGCCAACTTCGCCAATATCCTCATCGGCATCGCCGCGCCCACGGCCCGGCGGTTGATGTGTGATATTTCCCCCTGCGGCGGTGGGCGCTGCTTCTTTGCCGTTGCCGCCACCGGCGATCTCTTCCCGTGCAGCGAATTCATCGGACTGCCGGAGTTCAAGGGCGGCAATCTTTTTGCCGATAACCTGCCCGACGTCCTGGACTCTCGGCCTTTCCGTCTGATCACCGAAAGAAAGGTGGAGGATTTTGCACCCTGCGGCAGTTGCGCCATCCGCCACTTCTGCGGTTCGCCCTGCCCGGCGGAAGTGTATACCACCAGCGGCACAATGCAGGCGCCGGCCCCGTACTGCGAATTTTACGTCGAGCAGGTGAAATATGCCCTGCGAGTGCTGGCGGATGACCGTCTGGAAGGCTTTTTGTGGGAGGGCTGGAACGAAGGCACTGAAAAAATCTTTGCCATCTAAACAACCTATCCAGCCGTTCCGGAGAAGCAGGTCAGCCCACTTCTCCGGAACAAAACTTCCTCGAGGTGCTATTCCCTTTTTCCTTTTCCCTTATTTAGCCAACGCTTCTCTGGCTTTAGGCACCGTCTGCTCCGGACTGACCTTATACCAGGCCTGGATAACCTTGCCGGTTTCATCGATGAGAAAAGCCGAGCGGATAATGCCCTCATATTTTTTCCCATACATGGATTTCTCGCCCCAGACGCCGTAGGCCGCGGCCACAGCATGATCGGGGTCCGAGAGCAGCGGAAATCCCAGGGAATGTTTAGCATCGAACTTCTTCTGTAAATCCACCGGGTCGGGACTGAGTCCGAAGGCGGCAACCCCCAAATCCGCCAACTCGGTCCGGGCATCCCGAACACTGCACGCCTGTTTGGTGCATCCCGAGGTCAAAGCTTTGGGATAAAAAAAGAGCAATACTTTTTTGCCTCTAAAATCTGCCAACTTGATAGGCTGTCCTTCTTGGTCCTGGAGATCAAATTCCGGGGCCAGGTCACCGGGTTTGAGCTGCGCCATGATTCCCTCCTGTATCCAATGATGGTCCGTCCCGTAAAAACAATACATCCAGTTAATAAGCATTCAGCCGAACTATGTAAAGCCTGTTGCTGTTGTTTTCAGATGATAATCACTTCAGGGATAGTTCTTAAATGAAACCATGCTCTAAAAAAGAATTGAACTAAAGGTTGGAAAAGAGTACATTTTAACTGCAATAAAAATTATAAGCCGAGGAGGAGAGTGCCTATGGTCAGAAGCGAGGTTCGGCTACCGGCGGCATTTTTGCTGATGGTCTTAGGGTTGCTTCTGCTGCTGGTGACGGTAGCAGCGGCCAGGGAGCGGGCCTGTGTCCCCTTCCATCTCAAGACCGAAGACGGCAAGATCATCAATCCACTCACCGGCGAAAACGCCGATCAGCCTTACAGCCAGCGCCAGACCTGCGGCGCCTGCCACAACTACGACGAGATTACGAAAGGTTATCACTTCCAGCAGGGCTGGGACAAAATCAGCGACGATTTTGCCGCCAAAAAAGGGAAGCCGTGGGTGCTTTCCGACGGCATGCTTGGCAAGTTCTGACCGCCTTCCTTTCGCCAGTTGGCGAAGAAAAAGAACAACACCCCGGACGAGATCGATATTGCCATGTTTGAATGGGTCAGCGGCGGTCCCACCGATCCCCAAAACATCGGTACGCCATTTTGCGGCGGTTGCCACCCCGGTGGCGGCGGCCTGGAGTTTGACCGGGACGGCAAGCGCTATGATCAGCGGGCGAAGGCAGATCCCTCCCTGGCCCAATCCCTGGACGGCGATTATTACAAGAGCAAGTGGGATAAGTCAGGCGTGGTGGAGGCTGATTGTTTGCTCTGCCATTTACCGGGCTATGGTTTTCCCGAACGTAACACACAGCTGAAAATGTTGAACTTCAAATGGGCCTCCACCGCGGCCTCGGGCATCGGCCAGGTGGCCGGATTTGTCAAAGAAGGTCAGGAGCCCAAGGTAGTTTACAATAAACGGTTGTTCAACGAAGACGGCAAGATTGTTTTGGATCTGGCTTATCCGCCCCCTTCGGAAAACTGCAATTTCTGTCACGGCATGTCCGACTCCAAGAAGCGGGGCTTCTCCTGGAACGACCGCAAGAACTTCGACATCCACAACTCCAGGGGCATGTCCTGTGCCGACTGCCATCCGGCCATCGAAGACAAGAAGCTGAAGGTGGAAAAGATTCAGCATCAGTTTGCCAAAGGGGATGAAAACGTCTCCAGCGTCAGGGACGACCTGGACAACACCATCAAGACCTGCAAGGGCTGTCATGAGCAGGGTTATATGGGCGCGCCCCGTCCGGCCCACCTGAGCATCAGGCCGAATCACCTGGAGAAGCTGGCCTGCGAAGTCTGTCATATCCCCACCTTGCACATTGCCGGGGGGGAGGGGTTTGATGTTACCACCGGCGCCATGGTGAATTATCCAAAATTTAATCTGGAGGATCTAGCCAAGTCGCCTAAAAAGATCGGTGACTATTTCGATTGGCATCCCCGCTACCAACGGCTTAAACGGGGCCAGTTGGCGCCGGTGAATGCGCTGTTGGCGGTATTCTATACAAACCTGGACAAAGACGGCATTCACTACCCCCTCTTTGGCCGGGAGAATAAGAAGGCCTTTGAGAAAATCAAGGACCAGTTGAAGCCGGCCAACCCCATGAAACCTGAACTCCATACTCCGGAACAGATCAAGCTGATGCTCACCGCGCTCTCCGAAACTCTGAAGGGGAACAAACGGTTCCAGGAGATCAAGCCTTATTACCATAAAGGGGGCAAGCATTATCATCTCAATGACAAGGGTGAGGTGGTGTCGGAGGACGACCACACCCATGCCGGCCACGTGGAAGGGTTCAATATCAACCACAATGTGGCTGCGGCCGGTCTGGCGTTGGGGGCGAACGGGTGCGGCGACTGCCATTCCTCCGAGGCTCACATGTTCAAGGGGCAGATTGTCACTGATATGTTTGGACCTCCGGATGGCAAACCCATCACCATCAGTTCGGGGAAACTCTTCGGCTGCCAGCCCTGGGCCTTTTACCTGAACCAATTTCACCAGCTCTACCTGACCCCGTATGTCAGCATCATCATGCTGATCCTGGTGTTTGGGCTGGTGCTGCACTACACCGGCCAGGGGCCGAAGGTGGCCGACTTCTACGGGGCCCCGGCGGAAATCACCTGGTTCCCACTGACCGAACGCTGGACCCACCTGTTCCGGATGGGAAGCTTCCTGGTGCTGGCCTTTACCGGCTACATCTTCTTCTTTAACAATGTCACCCTGCTGCGGATGTCCTTCGGCACTCCTGAGATGGCGGTGGTCATTCACTGGGTGGTGGGGCTCATCTTCCTGGTTGCCTCCATCATTAGTGTGGGCGTCTGGGGCAAGTATGCCAAATTTGAGCCGTATGACAAAGAATGGCTGGCCAAAAAGGGCGGCTATCTGGGCGGCAAGGAAGTGGAAGTGCCAGCCGGTCACATGAACGCCGGGCAGAAGATCTTCTTCTGGCTGACTACCATCCTGACAGTGATCATGGGGGGCACCGGGGTGCTGCTCATCTTCAAAATCAGTCTGCCCTTGACCCTGAGCTGCTTGCTGTCCACGATTCACGGCTTCTTTGCAGTGGTTTTCGTGGCCGCGATTATTGCCCACGCCTATCTGGGCACCATCGCTAACCCCGGCACCTGGCGGATCCTGGTGGATGGCAAGGTCAGCCGCAACTGGGCCAAGAAGCATCATTCGGTCTGGTATAAGGAACATGCCCAGAAAGAACAGGAAGGCAAGAAGCCTGAAGAATAAACAGACGTAAGTACATCACAAAAAAGCCCCGGCGGGAACGTCGGGGCTTATTTGTTAGGGGTCAGGAATCAGGGACCGGAGGCCAGGGATCATAGGCAAGTGGGCAGGTGACTCGGACCCGAATTTTAGTTAGAGGAAATGACCCTTTTCCGATAACCATGTTAGCCAAGCAGGAGCTTGGGAACAAGGTCTTACTCCTACCAGGCTGCCGCACTCCGCAAGCTCCAGGCAGAGCTCCCATTAATCCATCTTGACGAATTTACCGTCCTTTACCTGGACGATGATCATGGAATCCACGCCTGGCAGCGGCAGGGCCGGAGAGGGCGAAGAAGGCGCCGAGTTTAATGGGTTCTTTGGTCTGTCCCCAAGCTAAGGAGCCGTTGAACAGCAAGATCATGGCAAGCAGGATGATAAGTCGGGGTTTCTCAGGTTCCTCTCCCGAAAAGACGACATAAGTGCGCCTAATATACCTCAAGTTTTCCTGGAATGAACAGACCAAGTTTGCAGATGGGCGTCAGGTGAGGCGTCAATTGCCTGGAGGCTGCAGTATGGTATAGGGGGTGGGAAAAACGGTCAGGGGATCCAGGAGCGTTATGGCCGGATCAGTGCCGAGTTTTTCCCAGGTAAGCTGAGCCGCGGTAATGGAGGTGGGGATCAAGGCCAGGGTGATATGCAGGTGGGGCGGAACCGTAGTTTTTACGGGGGGGACCGAAACGGTGGCGATGATTTCCCCCTCGACCACTTTTAGCCCCACTGCCAGGTCTGCCTGCGGGTTGGTATGGCCAAAGGCAGTATACAACTTGCGGCTGTCTTCTTGAAAGATCTCGTGGCCCAGATAAATCGATTGGCCCAGGAAATCCCGTTCGATTTTAACGACTAAACCGGGAAAGGCTGTGGGTATTTTGACAGTCTGATCGATGGCTTGGCGATTGCCGGTGACATCTTGGAACCAGCAGAGGTCCACTCCTTCATGGGGGGTGGACCGGGGCTTTACATCCCCCCACCACTGCTGCCGGGAATGAAAAAGCATACCCGGATGGAAGAGCCAGTGCTTGAAGCCAGTTAGGTGTGGCCGGTTGGATGCCAGCAGGTAGTCAAAAAACCTACCGGTGAGGTGGCATGAAGGGGTCACGATGGTCCTCTTAAAAGACTGTAGATGCAAGCCGTTCTCTAATGATGGCGTCAGTCTATCACACGAGGCGGCCAGAGGCCAGTGGTCGAGGGTTATTGGTTATTGGTTAGTAGCAACCTTTCAAACTTCCGGGGGTGTTTGAGCCACCGGCGCTTAGGTTTTATAAGGCGGAAAATTTCCCGGCATTTACGGTATGCAGTATATCATTAAGGTCAATATGTCGAAGATAATTGCGTGGTTCTTTTCTTGGCAGGATTTACTTTGACAGTCAGGGAAGCGGTTTTGCTATCATTACTTAGATGAAAGTGCTATTGAAATCGTCTCTATTGACTAGATGGTCTATTTATATAGCAGTGAGCTTGCAGGGAACGAGTTATTGTGCTTTAATATCATTAGAAAATTCTTATTAAATAATTCCGCCTGTCACCACTTCCCAGAGGAGGGATTTGGGAGGGGAACGCTTAACAGGCACTGGTAAGGTTCGTATGGAAGTTTCGGGAGCACCACATGGTTTACAGGGCGCGGGAGCGCCACGGACGCGGCCGGCTTTCTCCGGGACAACAGAATTGGTGGTCATGGAGGCGGTAGCCAAGGGGGCGGGAGCAGATGCGGTAGTTTCTGCCGTGAAGCTGGTGGCTGAGGCCGCTAGCGATTTTTCCTGGCTTTCCCGGGGTGACGTGGTCTTCATCAAACCGGCTGGCAATTCCGGCAACCGGTATCCAGCTACCACTTCTCCGCTGGCGGTGCAGGCGATGGTGAGTCTGCTGCGGAAAAAGGGGGCAGGCAGGGTCATCGTGGGGGATAAATCCGGGGTGCAGTTCGTTTACCGGGATGGCCAGAGGCAATGGGGGTATAGCCGTCAACTCTTTACCCATAACGGCCTGCACCAGGCGGCCCTGGACTCCGGGGCGGAGGTCCATTATTTCGACGAGGCCGGCTGCGAAGCTTATTTCGGCGACCAGACCGAACATCCAGGGGGCCATTGGAAAGGAGAGTTGATGCTCCCGGAAATTTTGACCCGGGTGGATCATGTGGTTCTATTGCCCCGGGTAAGCCGGCACGTTTTGGCCGGATCGACCTTAGGGCTCAAGGCCGCAGTAGGTTGGCTACGTGACGACAGCCGGCTGGAACTGCACCGCGATGCCCGGAGCTTTCTAGAAAAGATCGTGGAAATCAATGACACCATCACCTTGAGAAAAAAGCTCAGGCTGGTGCTTTCCGTTGCCACCAAGGTGCAAACCACCTTCGGGCCGGATCGGGGCTTTGCGGCAGAAGCAGACCCAGGACTGGTGTTCGCCTCTGAATCACTTTTGGCCCATGACATGACGGCTCTGGGTTGGTTGCTGTGGAATCGGGAATATGAAACCCCGGCAGCCCAGTTATCCCGGCTCCAAGATCCTTACCAAACCTATCCCGGTATCATAAACCGGGCCTTTGTGGGCTATATATGGGGTGTGGGTGAGTTGTTGAAGTCCGAATCCTACCCCTCCAGGCCCATCCACTCTGTGGCCACGGATCCAGTCCTGTCCTGGGCCGCACATCTCTGGGGCGGGTTCCCGCAGCTTGAACTCGGCGAGGCAAGGAGGGCGCTGCCCCCCGCCCTTAAAAAGTATCTTTTGGCAAAAGCCTCCTCGTGAGAGCATGAGGTCAATTACAGGAAAAGTTGTATGCCGAGATTATGCCGCAGCCATGGCTATATTCCATGGTAAGTGATATCTTGATATTATCCTCGTCGCATGCCCCTGCCGGAAATTTCCGGATATCTTGCTGATATCGAACTCTGCTTGTCTCTGGTGTTAAGCAGCACTTGGCGCTGCATTTAAGGTCTTTCCGGAGTCGCTCCTACTATAATTTCCCCTTGGTTGGGGTGAGGATCTGAATCTCCATGGGACTCAAGGTTACGGGCAGGACCCGGGCGGGGCCTTGGGTAACGGCGCCGCTGATTTCGTGAATTTCGACTTGGCCCGCCGGCTTGTGCCGCACCGGTCCGGGAGCTGCACCGCCTTCGTCGCCGGCTTTATTGGTGAAGATGGGCTGGTAGAGCGAATCCGCGGGATTGAGGGCCAGATCGACAAGCACCTCACCGGTCCAGCCGCCCTGGGTATTGGTATTGGCGACGACCAGCACTTCCTGGTCGTTCAGTATACGGGAGAAAGCCAGGACACCCAGGGGCAAGGTGGAGATGCCGAAATGGGTGCCGTCGCCAGAAATGGGACGGAAGTATTGGCGGCCGTAGCGCAGGGCCGGTTGGCTCCGGCGGACCACGGCGAGCCGGGCGATGGCGGCATAGAAAGGTTGGGTGCGATCAAAGGCGCCGGGTTTTCCCCATAAGGCCTCGCGGACGGCCGCATCCTGATCTCCAGAGCCATGTAGCCCCTGTTCGGTGCCGTAGTAGAGACAGGGGATGCCTTGTAAGGCGAACAGACAGGCGACGCCCAGGGTCAGTTGAGCCTCAAATTGCATGGGCGCCTGGGCCGGGCTGAAAAAGAAGCGCTGGCGTTGATCG
Organism: uncultured delta proteobacterium; assembly: GCA_963705135.1. Lineage (GTDB taxonomy): Bacteria > Desulfobacterota > Desulfobaccia > Desulfobaccales > Desulfobaccaceae > Desulfobacca. Next base: position 135,197 of record CAVPJB010000032.1, on the reverse strand, counting down.
TGGTTATCCAGGAAGGTCACGAAGAAACGGCCGACTTCACCGTGAGAGCTGATGATATCTTGGGACACCTTTTTGCGATGCTCGAAGATCTTGATGACCTCGGCCGGGGCGACTTGTCCTTTGGCCACGGCCGGGAGCTGGTAAAACAGGGGAAAGTCCAGGGCGGCGTCCACCCCCACCAGATCGCCCTCTTGCCGAGCCTGGCGGCCGATGAAACGGGCGATCTGCTCTTCGTTATCGTAGACCTCGCCAAAGGTGAAAAAGTTCTTTTTGCCGATGCTGAGGGCAAATTCGCGCATGGCGTTGCCGAAGACCTGGGCGAAATCCGGCTCGATATATTTCAAGGTATCGATGCGAAAGCCGTCCACGTCATATTTAGCAATGAGGTATTGATACGATCGGATCAGAATGTTGCGAACGGGGAAATGAAAGCCCTCCTCGGGAGTGGTCCGGGAAAGACCGGTGACCAGTTCCTTGAGGGAGGCGAAGTCGCCCCCGGCCTCGCCGCCTCGGCCCTGGCGTCGAAAGAACTCATTGCGCCGGAGTTCGGCCGGCCAGAGGGCGGAGTCAGGCGGCGGATTGTCGGGGGGCGCGGTCCAGTCGGGCCGGCCATGACCATCGGCAGCGCGCCAATTGATGGTATAGGGGTGATCGCGCCAGTCAGTCTCGGCCACATGGGCGCCGTCGTCCAGGACGTATTCAAAGACATCGCCGGCATGGTTGAGCACGATGTCGAAGATCACATAGATGCCCCGGGCGTGCGCTTCATCTATGAGGGCTCTTAACTCATCCTCGGCCAGTTGCGGGTCGGCCTGTGCTGCCTGGGGGTCAGAGGCAAAGCGGGGGTCCACCTGCAAAAAATCCTGGAAGCCATAGCCATGGTAGGTGAAGGAGTTGTATTGGCAATTCTTCAGCACCGGGGAGAGCCAGATGGCGCCGACCCCGAGCTGCTGGAGATAACCCAATTGCTCCCGCACCCCGTTGAAGGTCCCTCCCTGAAAGACGCCGTGCATCCCGTCGAAGGGCGCGCAGCGCGGCGCTCCCTGGGGATTGTTAAAACGATCGATGAGCAGAAAATAAATCCACTGGTCCCGCCAATCTGCCGGGGAGGGAAAAGGATGAGGAATCTCCGTCGCCTGGCCTTCCAGGATCAGGCTCCGGGGTTCGGCGGCGCGAGCCTGGGCAAAAGCCGTGGCGACTTTAGGACTCCGGGTGGTTAGAGGCATAGCGGCTCCTTTATTTTAAGAATCTCGATATAAATAATAATTATCATGATATAGATGTTCTAAAGTTAATTTATCAAATATTTTAAAAATTAATAGCATTTTTAATAACTATAATTAGATCGTTATTAACAACAATAAGTTCGATAGTTGAGTTTGGCAAAAAATTCCTGGACTTGAAGAAAAGAAGGAGAGAAGAAAAAAAGTTGGATGGGTTATCACAGGCGTCAGAGTCGTCTCTGTTTGGTCATGGCCTGTCGTAGTCTCATTTCTGCCGAACTTTTCTGAAAAGGGGGAATATGTAAGTTCCTTTTCAAGGCAAGTGGTGCGGCACGGTTACAGGCCGGAATGCCGGATTCAGTCAGCGGGTGGTGGTCAACGGCGCCAGCAGCGGCAATGGCTCCTGCAATGGCGCGGCTAGCACCAGTTTTGTTTTCGAAGACGGCCAGTTCGATATAGAGTTGATTTAGCTTAACGACGGGCTTAGCCGTTGACACAAAATGACGCGGCTGAGCCCGAGTGTCTAGTTTTAGCACGCATCGACAAACCGACCCGCCCTGATGGTTGCCCTGCCATTATCTCAAGCCAACCAACCCGCCCCAGGATTCAAGCTAGAGTCGTTGCCAAAAGTAATGTCCTATTCGCCCCTTACCCCGGATTTAGGAATATTTGCTTGGCTGTGCGCATTTGACTGAAACGGATGTTCCAGAAAAATAAAGTCATAAATATAGCGTAACATATTGATATTGAATTAGATATTATTCTTTTGACAGTTTTTTTCTGGTGGCTACATGAACTTTCCTGAGGGGCAGGACATCGGGTAAAGTTATTTCTGCCTCGGTTAATAATTTTTGACTGAGCCCCGTGGGTTGGGGGACCTGTTGACACGTAGTTTTGCCGATAGTTATTTCTACACTCCTGAGCGAACCCAATTCATCCAGGGCCTCATTGACAGGGAGGTCCAGAGGACGCCAATAATGATCTAACTCCCGTTCCAGGAGATAGGCCAGCATTACCACAAAGACGTGGCCTCGGGTGCTGGCCTCGGTCTGCACGAAGGTGGGACGGATTTCCAGATGGCCACTTTTAAAGGTGCGAAAGGCTCGCTCCACTTTGGCCAAGTCCTTGTAGCGCTGATGTATGGTATCAGCCGTAGCGGTTTTCCCTGGCACATCGGTCTTGATCACGTAACAACCATCAAGCTGGGCTTCGTGAGCCCAAGCTTCTTGATCAATTTCCAGGGATAGGCTTCGTTCCTGCCGGGCTACTTTGGCCCAGCGCTCAATCTGAAGTATCTTAGCATAATCATTTAATTTCTTTTGGGCAATGTCAGGATTGGCCCGAGGGTGATCCTCCAGATAGCGCTGCTGAGCGGTCAGCCGTACCGTCAAGGCTTCCAGCTTTTTCTGGCGGGCCTGGGCCATTTCCACCACCCGTTGCGGATTGCGTCGCAAGATATAACGAACGGCATCGAACTCTACTTCAGCCAATTCATGGTCAAAAAGATGCATCTGGAAGGCGCCGGTTTTGAGCAATTGACGAATCTGGGATTTCGTCATCGCCGTAATATAGTGGAACTCATGTTCTGCCAGGGCTTGTATTTGCGGCATTTTCAACATGCCCCGGTCACCCACCAGGGTGACCTTGCTGACCCCAAAGCTCTGGACCAGGGTGCGAATCTGTTCAGTCACGGTTTTAGGGTCCTGGGTGTTGCCGGCAAACACCCGTACCGCCACCGGGGTGCCTTCGGGACCGGTGAGAAGTCCGATGACCAGTTGCTGTTTTCCCTTTTTGCCGTCCCGGTTGTAACCGAAAGCGGCCAGGATGTTGTTGACGCCTTCCAGGTAAGAGCTGGTAACATCATACAGAAACAGGTGTGGCGGTTCGGAGCCGTAGCGCCTCCGGAAGAGACGTTGTTCAATTTCTTCCTGATGCGCGGCCAGCCAAGCAAGATTTTGATAGAGATGGTCTTCGTTGAAGGTTTCCAGCCCCAGGATATCACAGGCGGCGTGACGTTCGGCTAACCTGACGGCGCTCAGACGGGAGCCTTGATCGATTAATCTGGCAAAGACCTGCCAGAGAGCCAATTTACCAGGCCGCTGATAACCTAGTATTTTTGCGAGCCCAAGACGCTCGGCCACAACTTTTAGACAGAAGACCGCGCCGATGCGGGCGCCCTGTTGCATGGTAACATCTTTGATGCTGCCCAATTGGGCCAGATTGTCTTTGTGCCGCAAGGCCAACTTAATGGCGCCGATTTCCTCCTCGGAGCACTGTGAGAGGTTAGCGATGGTGCGATGCTTGACTTTGCCGCCTTCCCGGAATGATTCCCGCAGCAAATGCCGCCGATAGGTCTTGCCGGACTGGGTGGAATAAGCAGTATCGATATACATAATGGCTACATTAATAACATTAATTATCTTTAATTGCAAGCATATTAATCATTTTAAAGAATTATATTAGTGGCTACATATATTCGCTAAAAATGCCATTAATTATTGTACAATTAATAGGTTAACCATTTATTGGCCTGGAACATCCGTTATATACTATTATCGGCTAACTTCTAAAATTATCAAATAATCGGAAAGTTAGCAAATATCTAAATACTTATTTGGCATTTTTACCATTCAGGCGATTACTCTCGGAGATGGCAAGATAATCACTATCCTCTTGTTTCCCATGCAGGAAAAATATTGTTTCGAGGCGAAGCCTGTGCTAAAATGGCTTTATTACAAGCGCAATCGCTTAATGGAGCCCTCTGTGTCAATATAGATGAGACATCCTCCCTGTGATAAATTACTGTAGGGCGGGGAGGGAAAAGAATGAAAGAAGTCAGATCACCGAATGATGTTAACATCCCCCGAGGAGAAGGTGGCAGAGGCCACGGAACGGAGACCAGGTGAGCGTAGCGAACCTGATCGGAGTGGAGTGGCCTCTGCCAACAAGCTGGCCGCTCCCGACCATCCCTGCCAGCCAGTGCTCGTTCCCAATCCCGAGGTGTTAGAAAAACCCATGCGTCGTCGTTTCACGGCCGAATATAAACTGCGCATTCTGAAAGAGGTTGATGCCTTAAGCGAGTCCGGACAGATAGGCGCCCTCTTGCGCCGGGAGGGGCTCTATTCCTCCAACCTCACTACCTGGCGCCGGCAGCGAGATAACGGCACCATCGAGGCGCTCAGTCCCAAAAAACGGGGCCGCAAAGCTCTCCGGCAAGACCCGTTGCTTCAGGAAAACGAACAATTGCGCCGCCAAAATGATCGACTGGCTCACCGCCTGAAAAAAGCCGAGGCAATTATCGATTTTCAAAAAAAAATCTCGGAGATCCTGGGGATCCCCACAGCCAGAATTCGAAGAGAACGACTCATGACCGCCGCCCAGCTTGCTCCGGAACTGGGGATTACGTCTGCCTGTGACGCCTTGGGGCTGAGTCGCGCCACCTTGTATCGCCATCTCGCTCCTCAAAGGCCCCAGGCCCCCGCACTCCTCCCGTTGCCGCATCATCGAGCTTTGGACGGAGAAGAACGTCGGGCCGTGCTCGAGGTTCTCCATCAGGAACGATTTGTGGATAAAGCCCCTCGGGAGGTGTATGCCACCCTCCTGGACGAAGGGACGTATCTGTGTTCACCCAGCACCATGTATCGTCTCCTGAACCAGGAAGGCGAAGTGAAAGAACGAAGGAATCAGCTGCGTCATCCCCCTTACCGCAAACCAGAACTGCTGGCCACGAAGCCCAACCAGGTATGGTCCTGGGACATCACCAAGCTCTTAGGACCGGTGAAATGGACCTACTTTTACCTGTACGTCATCCTGGATATCTTTAGCCGCTATGCCGTCGGCTGGATGGTGGCGCACCGGGAAAGCGCCGCCCTGGCTAAACGGTTGATCCGTGAGACTTGTGACAAGCAAGGCATCTTGCCTGGACAACTCACGATCCATGCGGATCGCGGCTCCTCGATGAAATCGAAGCCGGTGGCCTTGTTGTTGGCCGATCTGGGAGTGACCAAGACGCATAGCCGGCCACATGTCTCCAATGATAATCCGTTCTCAGAAAGCCAGTTCAAGACCCTGAAATATCGCCCGGATTTTCCACCACGCTTTGGTTCCATCGAGGATAGCCGGATGTTTTGCCGCACATTTTTTCACTGGTATAACAATGACCATCGCCATCAAGGCGTCGCTTTATTGACTCCGGAGACGGTGCATTACGGCCGCGCCGGCAGTGTAATTGCTGCTCGGCAAGAAGTTTTGCATGGTGCCTACGCTGCGCATCCGGAACGCTTTGTCCGTAAACTACCAGTCGCTCACCCCCTGGCTGAAGCGGTCTGGATAAATCCTCCCTGCCAGGAGGAGGAACAGAGCTTTAAACCACTACACTAATTTCTTAGAACGGGTGTCTCAAAATCATTGACACATTCCGGAGTGCGTTATGCCAACCCCAACAAGCGCATTTCGTTCGCTACGCCCACAAAGATTCGAAGTGGGCAGAAGAACTGAATAACGCTCTTGCGCCTTGGTTGCGAGATCATTACTGTCGGGCTATGGTCGGACAACAATGCCGCTGGGCAAGATTGGCGGGCAGAGATCGAAAGTGCACTCTCTCATTGCGCGAGTCGCTGTCCTGCTCGTCACAAAAAACTTTCTTATATTGTCGCGGTTCATAACCGAAAAAGAGCTCCCCGTCCTGCTGCTAACACGCGCGCCCGGTCGAATAAGCTCGTCCTTGTCTGGATCGCTGTCGGGTTTTCCGGATATGAAGCCACTGAACTGGCTACGTTTCAGGCGGCAAACGATCCGAGTAGACCCCTTGAAAGTGTCACCAGTCCACAACGCAACAAGACGCTTGTTTCTGTGGCAAAACAGATCGCAAGACGCGGCGACGATGAGCACCCTTGCTGGCGGCCTGCAAATTATCGATGAGACGACCGAGCCGCTAGAGGCTTCCCTTTACAAACGTCCGGAAAAGCAGGTTCGGTCGTTCGGCATCCAAGCCTACTATGAGTCCCGAGACAACAAGATCGCCTTTAAAGGCACCACAACCGTCATCTCTGCTAATGACCTCGATCGCCTTCCTAATCAGGACAGAGAGTTTATCGCCAACTTAGAAGACTCGCTTGAACGGAATTACAAGCGTTGGAGCGATCTACGGAAAAGGCTTGGCGCTGCAATGGGTGCGCTTGACGGCGAGATTGAACAGCAGCTAAGCGGCGTAGAAAAGCTGATGTGCCAAGACCTGACGATTATTCTTGATTTCCTTAGGCAAATGCACAAGGTGAAGCTTGAAGATCACTATTTGCGATACCGATATATCTGTCAGCAGCTACATGGCGGCCAAAGCCGGTTGACGCCCGCTTAGCTCGAACGTTCACCTTCTGCCCTCCTTTCGCTCCACCGCCACGGAATCCTCAGGCCCCTAGACTGTATCCCCGATAAAATAACCGCTATAGATTTAAAACTTTCCAGGGGATCGAGAAGTTATAATCACTTCAGATCATATTTGGCATTTTTACCACTTAGACGATAATTCTCGGACGTGGCAAGCTATACGTAATAAATCCTGTTTCTTCTAATAATTGTGGTTAGTTACAGGTTGTTTTCCTTTTTAGCCTTTTTCTGTTAAGTGTTTATCATATTTTACCTCCCTCTGGAATCCTCTTTCCCGGAAGGCGGGAGCGGAGGTAGAGGCGCCTGCGAGAATGGGCCCTAACTAGCTCGTCGGAGCAGGCGCCTCTGCCGGAGCGGCTCCGGGGGATAAAGTATTTCTTCATACCTCTCCCTCAGAAGTTCTTTCCATGACCACCACCATGGCCCGGTGATAATCCCGCTGCACTTTCGTGTTAGAGACCCGGCAGTAGCGCTGGGTAGTCTTTATCCGAGTATGCCCCAGGAGGTCCTGGATGGTCACCAGGGCCGCATCAGCATTGAGCAGTTGCGTTGCCATGGTGTGCCGCAGTTGATGACATGACACCTTCAGGCCTGCCTCCCGGGCATAATGCTCCAAGCGTTTCTGGATGCCGCGCACCGAGATACCCTTGCCTTGACATCTCCCTTTACCCACCAGAAAGACTTCTTTAGCACGGCTGGTCGGCCTGATCCGGAGGTACTGCATGAGGGCTTCGTAGCTGTCATCGCTCAGATAGACCACCCGATCTTTGGCGCCCTTCCCCTGATAGATAAAGAGCTGGCGCCGGCGCCAGTCTATTGCCGGCAGCTTCAACCTGGCAACTTCCTCGACCCGCAACCCACAGCGCAGCATCAGCATAAACATGGCTCGATCCCGTCGGTCCTCGATTAACCCGAGGAGCTGCACGACTTCTTCATCTCGGAGATGCCGCGGCAGCGGCCGGGACAGCCGCAGAGCATAGCCGCGTTTTACCGGGTTCACCATCTGCACCTGCTCCTCCTCAATGAGGTAATGATAAAATCCCCGGATGCTGTCCAGATGGCAGTTAATCGTTTTCGGCTGCAGCCCCCGGTCCAGGAGATGATCGATATAGGCCAGGAGCTTTTTATGATCTACGGCTTCAACCCGCACATCCAGCCACAGGACAAAATGCTTCAGCGTGTTCATATAGTGCTTAAGCGTATGGCCGGAGTAATTCCGTCTCTTCAAGAACCGGCGGTAGTTGATCAGGGCGGTGGTAATGGCCATAAATTTCTCCCTTTTCGATGATGGCCATGGCCTGGAAGTATTCTTCCCGGCGGGTGTTGTCCGTCAGCCTGGCATATCGCCGGGTCATCTCGATGCTACTGTGACCTAAAAGCTGCTGCAGACACTCTAATCGCATCCCGGCATTTAACAGTTCGCTGGCACAGGTATGCCGCAGACAGTGCAGACTATACCCCCGGGACCGTAAACCGGCCATCTGCAGATTTTTGGCGAACATCACTCGTACCGCCGTGTAGCTCAAGCTTGGTCGCCCCTGCCCATAAAACAACAAGGATTTCTCCGGGTCTCTCATCTTAAGCCAGACTCTTAAGGCCCGGCAGGCATCCTCGCTTAAGTAGACCACCCGGCCGATCCGGGTCTTCTGGGCTTCCATAATCAAGATACGCTTGTCTCTCAGGTCAACCTCACTCACCCGGGTGGCCAACAACTCCCCGATGCGCATACCGGTCCGCAGCAATACCAGGATCATGGCCCGATCGCGCGGCTTGCCGATGAGGCTCAGCAGGTGCCGGACATCTTCCGGATCCATGGCCCGGGGCAAGCCTTCGGGAACCTTGACTCGCAGCTTTCTTTTCATGATGTCAGGATGCACTACTCCTCGATCTTCCAGATACCTCAGGAAGGCGTAGAGATGCCGCAGCCGGGTAGAGACGGTCCTGGGCTTCATACCCCGATCCTGCTCAGCTTCGATATAACTGCTCAGGTCTTCCCGGGTGATCGTCTCGATACCAGTATGACCTCTCTCCTTCAGGTAAGATAAAAAGAGTACCAGGTTGATAAAGCTGTTCCGGATGGTGCTCACCCGGCAGTTGCGCCGTTTTTGATTCAACAAATAGTCCCTTACCTGCGCCCAGCCAAACAATCCCCGGTCATGCAGTTTTTTCTGATAGGTGTCGATCAGGAGATGCCTCGACTCCGGAAGTGCTGATTCCCCCGCACTAGGGACAAATTGAGGTGATTTTGAATCTAAAGGTGAAATTGGAGATGAGATTGTCTGGCGAAAAGGTCTACTTTCCTCTAAAACTGTTTCGAAGCTCATCATAACCTCCTTTTTCCATTTCTTTAGAAAAAACAGGTAGATGATGGCATTCGAATCAGTTCTAGTCAATCATCTTTTTATTACGTGTAGTGGCAAGTTATCATCGGATAGCGAATTTGGCCATCCTAGACATATCGATTTACTTCCTAACTAATGTCATTTGTATGATCATTAGGCGGAAGAAGAAAGTGAACTAAGAATCCGCCTAGTTTTCCTTCCGCTATATTAAAAGAGATGGACAATTTGAAAAAAAAAGCTTAGTTTCATGAAAGGTAAGGGAGTCAAAGGAGTCTGGCCTCTATCATAGGTCATTTGAGGTAATCTCAATGGGGCTGCAGGAAAGATATTTGTTTGTTAGTCATTCACGACAGGATGCGGAACTATCCGAAAAAATCTGTAATGTGCTTGAGAATCATGGTTTTTCTTGTTGGATTGCTCCTAGAAATGTCCGCCCAGGATTTTACTGGGATGAAGAAATCCTTGATGCAATTGACAAATCAGCCGGTTTAGTTTTGATTCTAACAGAGCATGCTAATATTTCGTTGCATGTCAAACGAGAAATAGAGAGAGCCGCCAGCGCAGGAAAGGCCATATTCCCATTATGCTTAGAAAACATCAAACCATCAAAGAATTTAAGTTATTATATCAATATCAACCAGAGGCTTAGTTTGCACAATTCATCTATAGAGGTTGAGATCGCTAAGCTTGCGGTTATAATAAAAGATAGACTTTCACCGCCAATACAACTACCGCAAGCTGATTCTACTGCGGCAGATTCTAATAAAATTTCCCCACAGATTTCCTCAATTCATTATGATTCGCTCGACAAAAGGCAGCTTGGAGGAGACCCATTCCCAGAAAAAGCCCCGGTCTGGGCTTATGGGTCTCTCAGCTTTGCCTTGGCTTGTTTAGGGCTGCCGTTTTTAATTTTTACTAGGCCTAATCTGGTTGCAGAAGGAATACGACTAGTGCAGACCGGGCAATTGCAATTGATCTTGCTTCAAGGTTTGCCCGGTATTGGTAAAACTGTATTGCTCAGTGAGATAGCCCGCGGACTTGAGCATGACTTTACATATTTTTTAACCTTTAGATATGATGGTCCTTCTTCCATCGAACCTTTTTATACACTTGAAGAACTTAATTCTTTTCTTACCGGTCTAGGCCGTGGGGTCGAAAAGGAAATTCTGTGTCAGCAGGATATCAAAAGCTCCTTAAAGATGTTGACTATGAGGATGATGAATCTGAGCATCCTTCTGTTAATAGATTCTGCGGATCAGGCTCCCCATGGTCTGATTGAAGAAATGCTAACATTACTTTCATCCGCTCCAAATATTAGGGTCCTTCTAACGTGCAGGGTCCGCCCTCAAAGTAAAATTCAGACACATATTCTGTACGTAAATCCACTTTCTAATGAGGAGACATTACATTATATTAAAACGTTTGCAGATACCTTAGACATCAACGTGGATGCAGAAAAGATGATTGATTATCTACCATCTGATGTCAGAGGATGTCCCCAAGCATTGAACGCAGTCCTTGCCAATTTGAAAGACTTGCCCGTCGAACTCTTTCGAATGGAAAGCTTGCCCTCAGAGATTTTTGCTCCAATGGAAGTCACTAAAAGAATCCTTGCATTGCTCACGGAACCTGATCTAAAAAATTTTGCCATAATGACACTGCTAAACCGTTTGAATTTTGTAGAGGCGCTAAAATTTCTTGATCTAGACCTCCCGAAAGGTTTCTTAAACGCTATCCGGGCCCTCTTATCAAGATCTTTAATCATGCGCCAGGACCAAATTTATCTTGTCCCCGATATGGGTTGCAATGCCTTATTAGATTTCTCTCCTTCGTCTATGCTTGGTGCCGCAGACCTGATAGGTGGAAGACTTGAAACATTAACAAGCCATATCATTAAAGGAAAAGCTGACACCGATAATACTTCAAAAATTGGCATTATTATTGGAATATTTCACAATATGTTTCAGTCCTGCCAATTTTCGCAGGTAGCAAAGTTATCCACCGAAGAGTTCCTGGAATTCCTGAATATGGGCGGTTACTGGAAGGAGGTACTGGTTGTTGCTGCGGTTGGCCTTTGAGGTAGCAGGCCGAAGAAATGATGCTGAGTTAGGAATTCGAATCGGTTTCCGCATTGCCCGCAAGTCCTTGCAAATGAGGGATATTCCCAGTGGGCTCCGGGTACTGGCATACTTAGAAAAAGTCATCGACAACCTTAGTGAAAGCAAAGAAAGGGCAAATTTCCTCAGCCATAAGGCCCTCTTTACTGAATTGGACGGCGATAGTCAAAGGGCTTTAGCGGAATTATTGGAGAGTCGTAAAATCTGGCAGATGTTAGAGGACGAAAAAGGCCTTGCTACCGTGGATAAGCTTATGGGGAATATTTATCTTAGGGGAAAAAAATATACTGAGGCTAGATCCTGTTATGAATCATCTTTGGAGCTCTTTGGTAAATCTGAGGCCTATAACAAGAACTTGATAGAATTAGATATAAGCCTTGCTACGTGCGACCTGGCTGAATTTTTGTATGATATGGCGGAGTCCCGGCTTCGCAAAGCGATTGATCATTGTAATGAGATTCGGTACCGAGCAGGATTACCGCGGGCTTTCCTGAATTTGGCCATAGTTCTGGACCGCCAGGGGAATACCAAAGAAGCTCTTAAGGCAGCCCGTTCAGCAGCCTTAAATGCCATGACGACGGATCGTGATATCGTATTCGGTGCCGCTGCAATAATCTGGAAGTTGGAACACCTTTCCCAAAAATCTTTTGCTGAAGATTCTCTAAAGGAGGAATTATAAATGGACCAAAAACTTTTGGAACAAGCCAAGCAGGAAATTTATTCCTCTCTTAACCAAGCCATTGATGCCTGCATTGCAGATCATAACTCGATGTATGCGGCCTTTGAGTGGAACTCATTAAAGCCCTATCTCGATTCGTCCAGGCATCGCCTGACTGAGTTTTTTGCCTCCAATGGGCTTGATTTCAACCGTCTTGATTATTTCTTAGAGAAAATAACTTCCGATATAGTTTCGGAGATAGTTAAGTAGTCTTGTCATGCATCCGCAAATTCCCAAAAGGCTCCGTTTTCTCCTTGATCACGCAAGAAACAATACTCCATATTACGCTGGATTGCTGCCTCCGATTAGTGAACCGCTTCCCGAAAATATTTATGAGTATCTGGGCTTGCTGCCTTTACTCTCCAAAGGGACCATTCAGTCGAACCACGCACGTTTTTGGGCATTGACCGGTGACACTTCCCAATGGCGTAAAGTCAAGACTTCAGGAACGACCGGTGAACCCGTTGAAATATTATGGAATCTCGAAGCTCGGGCTGTTGAAGCCAACTTGTTTGCGTTGCACCTCGACCAGTGCCTTGGTTCACCGCATTGGCGGCGAGGGAAAATCTTTCATTTAACCCTCCACACCACCGCAACATCCTGTGCCATTCCAGCAATCTGGCACCGAGAAGGTCAAGTGATAAAATGGAATTTAATTCGCGCTTGGCAGCTGTATAATGCTCGTTTTTTGGAAATACTCTCCCAGATTAACGGGTCGGTTTTGACCGTCATGCCATCGGTGGCGCAATTAATATGCTCGAGAATTAAAGCGGTTGGCAACCGTTGCAGTATTCGGCCTGCCCTGATGCTTCTTTCCGGGGAAATGTTAGATTCCCCAAATAGGGTGCAATTTGAGGACCTTTTCGAATGCCCAGTGACTTCACTTTATACTATGGCTGAGGTCGGAATAATTGCAGCAGAAAATAAAAGTGGAGAGGAATATTTGGTTCAGGAATTCTCAGCGGTCGTGGAAATTGTTGACGAGAATGGAAATCGACTCCCTGATGGCTGTAAAGGCGAGGTTGTCGTGACGCCGCTTAATAATTTCGCTATGCCCTTAATTAGATATAAAACAGGCGATTACGGTTTTTGGCTGGACCAACACGCCAGCCCCCCATCTTTTCGACTCGTTGAAGGGCGGCGTCCTAGACGTATAGTGACCTCCTCAGGCTCAACCATTAACATCGTCCGATTTGCAAAGCTCTTGGCTTCCATGGAATTTAACAGATATCGATTGGATCAGGATCAGAATGGTGATATTCTTCTTTCATATTATGCAGAAAAAGAGCCTCTTGAACGGGAAACTTTGGATTTGGTTTCGACTATTATCCGGCAAGAGATTGGTTTAGATGTTGGGGTAAGCATACATCGAGTTTCCCATCGCGAAGAACTCAATCAGAGGGAGACAAAAGAGTCCAATTTTGACGATCAATATTTATCGCTAATTCCAGAACCTTTGGGACCTGACCTGCGGCATGTTGTTGATTGGCTTAAGCGAGCCCTCGAGAATGAAAGTGACATCAAGGCAGCAGTAATAATTGGATCAAGCCTGGATCGCAACTTTACAACTCGTTTCAGCGACATTGATCTGGTCATTTTCATTAATGGTGATTTAACATCTTCGCGGTGGACCGAATTGGCTCACAACCTAAAGAGTCAAGTTCCAAAATTAAGTCCGCATGTGGATAATCTATCAGGGCTTTCCAATCGGGCGCCGCTTCTTACCTGCAGAATCTTATGTGAGCAATTGCCTGTCATCAGTAGGATTGAGAAACCTGATTTACCTTGGCCTTCGTTGGAGGCATTGCGGTCCCATGGAATATATTGGGCCCAAGATGCGGCGGCCATACTATGGCTAAGGATGTTGAACCTTAAACGGGAAGACTTGGATTATCTCAGGGAAACCTGGATAGTGAAGAAATATTACCTTGATGCTCTTCGTTATTTGTTCCTTACGAGAGGGATAAACAAGACAGACGCATCCTCCGTGATAGCCATAGCAAAGACCGATGAGGAAATTCCTGGCCTATGGACAGTTGACCTTGATGAAGCGATCCTGGTGGCCCAAGAATTTCGTCCACCTCCTGTCGAGGCACGAAAATCCCTGCAAAGATATCTGAATTCCGCTATCAGTTGTATTCGTAGAATTCAAGCCTATTTAAATACTTACAAATCCACTCCATAAAATAACAGTTAAGATAATTTTGATGATGTGTGTTTAATTGTGACATATTTGATTAAAGTTCTTACTATCAATGTAATGCAGATGATATTTATCTAAAATAATTTGTCCCCTAATTTTCTGCCTCTATGATTGTTAATAACTGCTATTGATGCGTTCCTTGTAATTTAAAAAATCGATTTCAATAACAATTTCATATATGTATTTTGGGCAGGCCCCGTTCGCTGACTATAGGATCTTGCACTGTAAACGCCTCAATACTACCGACGACAATTTTTTCTATATTCCCATGGCGGAATGGCATGAGGATCGGCCCACAACCCCAACTTTGCAGCCCTGGCCTCAGCCTCAAGCTTTGCCAATGTCTCATCATTGGAATATCTCCTAAACCACCAAGCATACCCGGCCCGAACTAATTCATGATTGAGGCTCCTGCCATCGAGTGTAAAAACATCTCCCAATATCCGGCCATACCGGTCGCAGCCATGGGTTTTGACCAGGACTTCCTTACCGAACACCATCTGAGAGGTGAATTGTTTGGCCCGGTTGCCAAACGCCTGGCCTTTTTCAAAGCAATCAATACCATACAGTCGGACTTTTTCACCCCGTCCGGAGCGCATGACGGTTATGGTGTCGCCATCGGATACCCCCACGACTTTACCAGAAAATTCTTCGGCCCTGATGGGAGATACCAGCAGCAACAATAGAATGATTGAATAGATGATTCTTGATTTTAACGTAAGGACCATGCTTTCAATTAAGCTCAGCACCAAGTCGCTAAAAATTGGCCTACACTACCAAGGATTATAGAAATCCAAGACCACAACCATACCTGATAGCCATTAAGACCAAAATATCTTTTGGGAGAACGTTTTAGTTCCCATATAGCGGTCACAAAGGGGAATTTACCTGCAAAAGCTATCATGCCGAAGGAACCTAAAATAACTAATAAGTAGGACAATGAAAAGATTATCTTATCAATTGGCATTTTCAAATATATCTCCCCATATTATTCAATAAGAAATATAGAAACAATTGACAGCCAAAGGCCACCTAGTCAATGGGTATGTCTTTGAGCTGGTCTTTTGCGTCTATCAATCTTGTTTTTCTCCTGAGGTTTGCTCATACCATCTATCATTTTGTTTCTTTTGTATTCTCTTAACCATTCTCCTATATTCTCCAAAGGTAGGCCTGTATGTGAGTATTTCCTCAAAAGTATCAAGTTTCTGGTAAGAAATGTATGGACGTGAGAACCTATCGGAACAATTAGGTCTGCCATCAACTGTTACGGCCAAAACAAAATCGTTAAATACTCTAAAAGCTATTATAGGATATAGTCTTCCAATATTATCAAGACCATATAGGTTTGTAGGATAAAGAATTGGTTTCTTTTCTTCTTTTTCTCGTCTTTTTTCTGTACGTCTTGATAAATCATACAAAAAGCCAATTATGGCCAATTGGGTAAAAACAATTATCCAGAGGACAGTCTCCATATATTCCTCCCTTGGCTTTTACCTGTCCAGGAATATGTCATGGTAATCTTAGGGCTTGGGCTTGTATCGGTTTGGTCCGCTTCTTCGGGTCAGTCAAATGAACAATTACTTTTATCCTTGACTCTTTATCCTCTGGCCTCTTTGCTATGTGTCTCTCCCAGGCCTACTCCTCAGTTTCGCCAGGCTTGACCTCCACAACTGCCACCTGTGGCCCTCCAGACCTTTTCTCCAGCCGCTCTATCCTGCTCCTGACATTCCCTCTCATGGTTACAGCCAGTTATCCTCCTTGGCCTCCCTGCTCCCTTCTTTCATGGTATTCGGAGCTATAAAGGCTCTGTAGTCTGGCTCCTTGTCAGAGGCCTTTTTAGTATTCGGGAGGATAATGAGCCTGCTGGGGGGGAGATAGCCCCGGCCAGAAAACTCTCTCCGGTCTTAGTCTTGTTTTTCCAGAGGCCTGTCAGCCTCACCATATTGTTATCAGACATTACCCATTACCTCCTTGGCCTAACCTATCTTTTAGATTTTTTAGAAAATAGAGTAAATCCAAGCAACAAGGCCACCAGCAATAAAAAAGGCAAAGGAGTACATTGCGCTTGTCACCACCATCATAAATAACCTTACAAGCCACATGAGATATAAAGAATCTTCATGATATTTTTTAAGGTTTTCATCCTAATTTCTTGATTCTTCTTCTATGGCCAAAAACATAAATGGAGAACTGATAAGAGGGAAAAATACCCCCACAAAGTATTCTGCTAAAGCAAACTCAATATCAGGATACCTTGCGTTCGCTCTTTGTAGGGAAAATAGCACCAGCCAGAATGCTGCTGCCAAAACTAAACAACAAATATGCACAATTATTGGGATACCTGTAGGATTAATCTGTCTAAAGAATTTTTTCATTCCAATATCCCTTATATCTGAATAAACCTCTCAGCCCCGGCCTTAATCCGGTCCAGGTTATGGAAGTAAATCATGGTAGTCTTAGGGTCCGTATGCCTGGCCATTGCCTGAGCCTGCTGGAGGGAGGCCCCGCCTTTCCAATAAATTCAATCCCCCCACAACCTCCGCCACCAGCTCTTCCCCTTAGCACCGGAAAAAAAGTTTTATTTACCATCCTTTTTAAAAATGAATCCGGGTTGCTCTTTTTCATTCTCGTCTACATAAGCCCTTGCAGATGAAGTAAGTTTCTTATTTTCAAGATTAAATACGATAATGGATGGCCTGTAATAGGTTTCTCCGTCTTGTCCTTCTTGACTAATCTGGAGACGACCATCATCCAAAATCTTCCAGGTGCCAGTTATTTGAATCTTCAGGTTTGGTGCGGATATTAAGATTTCGAGATTACCATCTGATAAGAGTTGCATGATGAATGGATGTTTTGCTTCTAGCCATTCTTGCCCAGGTTGAGGCATCAATTTTTCCAGTTTCCAAGTGCCAATATAGGTAGAAGGTTTTTTGCGTTCATCACAGCCGATTATCCCGAAGACCCCGATACAGATTAAAACCACCAGAATCATAAAAAACCGCCGACGGAAGCTGCTTTCCGGGTAGGCGATAAATTCCCCGGTCATCGTTCACCCCACATCATCGTCTTCATCCTTTTTCCAATCTTCAACGCCTCTAATCGGTACATAATCTATTTAATTAATCCCGTCTTTGTATCATTTGCATTCCACGCTTTTCACGATTCCTTTATCATCAAAAGAAATATAGCAAACTGTAGTTTGACGGGCGATGGCGAGGCCGGCAGGTAGACCGAGCAACGGATGGACAAACCAGCCCCAGCAGCGATTTTAGACCCATCACTTAATTCCGGATTGAACGGATAATTCCCATATTTGTTCTCCTCTAAAACTGCGGGTAAACGCTCTGAGGTTCGCCCATGGTGGCCCGCACATCGGCCCTGGTGGATTTCCCCACTATAATTTGTGAGGTTTTAGAAGCAGCAATTTGTGAGGTTGGGGTGCCTACAGTAGCACAACCAGTTAATAATGCCATGAAAAACATTAATCCAATAGCCATTATTTTCTTATGCATGCTACACCTCTTAGCCCGGTCAACCGTTCACCACAAGGCACATACCCCGCCGCCTGGGCCTCCTGGGCAGATTTAAAGAAAATTTCAAATTACTCCCCCCACAACCTTTGCCACCAGCTCTTTCCCTTAGCTACGGCCAACTCCATTTCCAGGGCATAGACCTTTGACTGTAATTCAGCCACCCGGTCTCTTAACTCTTCATTTTCATTCAATAAGTCCACGGCAACGAGATGCCTCAGATGCGCCGCAGAGGATTTGTCATTTAGCTCTGGGCGTTCGGAATAAGCTCACCGGTTTTTGCCACGATCTCACCGGCAACCGGTTGTATTCTATCCCTT
Organism: uncultured delta proteobacterium; assembly: GCA_963705135.1. Lineage (GTDB taxonomy): Bacteria > Desulfobacterota > Desulfobaccia > Desulfobaccales > Desulfobaccaceae > Desulfobacca. Next base: position 117,359 of record CAVPJB010000032.1, on the reverse strand, counting down.
CCGCCGATGCCAGCGGCCGCCATTTATATGGTAACCCTCCGGTGAAGTCCAAATAGCAGAATAGCCCGATGATATGCCCTTTAATTCAGTGTCGCCCTCGTTTGGGTCAAAGGTTATTAATTCAAGGCGAATAATTGGGGTTTCTGCTTGGGAAGCTATTTGAAAATTATCTGAGATATCTATCTGATGCTTGAGCAGAGTGTAAAGCATAAAACCAACGGGGTCATTGCCGCTATGGGTTAGGCTGACTAAGGTTTTTTTCTGCTGCTGTTCCTGGTCGGCGCCATGGGCTGGGGAGAGGGAGATAAGGATGGCTATGATTGGGAGGATGAGTGAGAAAGTTTTTTTCCTGCGCAAGGTATACCTCGATAGTCACTAAATGTGGTGAACTTCCAGGATTGCCAGCAATTTTATCTAACCACGAATGATAGCCATCTGTCAATTTTTCTACTTGTTCCTTCTCAGGCATTGGCCTTAAAATAAAAAACCAGGGCCGCTGTGACCCTGCTACGGAAGATATCTCAATCGTGGGTATTAATGCTTGTCTGTCAGCTTCTTGCGGCTATAGAGGACAAGACGCCTAAAGCCAGCGCCTAAGATTGTTTTGATATCAATAAGTTATCTGGATTTTTATAGGACTGAGTGGAGATTAGGATCTTGGCAAGCTATACGTAATAAATCCTGCTTTTTCTAATAATTGTAGTTAATTACATGTATTTTTCTTTTTCATCTTTTTCTATTAAGTTTTTATCATATTTTTCCTCCCGTTGTAATCTTGTTTCCTGGAATGGGGGAACGGATCAGAGGCGCCTAAGGTGACCGGGTGAGGTGGCCATGCAAGCCGCCGGCCGGGCCAAAGCGGATTCGGCCTGCCGGCACAAAGTGCATGCAGGGCAGGTCGAATCCGCCCTTCATGGCACCCAGAAAACTCTTCCCGGCCAAGGCTTGCCGCCGAGAATGGGCCCTCACTAGCCCGTCGGAACAGGCGCCTCTGCCGGAGCGGCTCTGGGGGATAAGCCCTCATCTTCATACCTCTCCCTCAGCAGTTTTTTCCATGACCAACGCCATGGCCCGGTGATAATCCCGCTGCACTTTGGTATTGGAGACCCGGCAATAGCGCTGGGTGGTTTTTATCCGGGTATGCCCCAGGAGGTCCTGGATGGTCACCAGGGCCGCATCGGCATTGAGCAGTTGCGTGGCCATGGTGTGCCGCAGTTGATGACATGACACCTTCAGGCCTGCCTCCCGGGCATAATGCTCCAAGCGTTTCTGGATGCCGCGCACCGAGATACCCTTGCCTTGACATCTCCCTTTACCCACCAGAAAGACTTCTTTAGCACGGCTGGTCGGCCTGATCCGGAGGTACTGCATGAGGGCTTCGTAGCTGTCATCGCTCAGATAGACCACCCGATCTTTGGCGCCCTTCCCCTGATAGATAAAGAGCTGGCGCCGGCGCCAGTCTATTGCCGGCAGCTTCAACCTGGCAACTTCCTCGACCCGCAACCCACAGCGCAGCATCAGCATAAACATGGCTCGATCCCGTCGGTCCTCGATTAACCCGAGGAGCTGCACGACTTCTTCATCTCGGAGATGCCGCGGCAGCGGCCGGGACAGCCGCAGAGCATAGCCGCGTTTTACCGGGTTCACCATCTGCACCTGCTCCTCCTCAATGAGGTAATGATAAAATCCCCGGATGCTGTCCAGATGGCAGTTAATCGTTTTCGGCTGCAGCCCCCGGTCCAGGAGATGATCGATATAGGCCAGGAGCTTTTTATGATCTACGGCTTCAACCCGCACATCCAGCCACAGGACAAAATGCTTCAGCGTGTTCATATAGTGCTTAAGCGTATGGCCGGAGTAATTCCGTCTCTTCAAGAACCGGCGGTAGTTGATCAGGGCGGTGGTAATGGCCATAAATTTCTCCCTTTTCGATGATGGCCATGGCCTGGAAGTATTCTTCCCGGCGGGTGTTGTCCGTCAGCCTGGCATATCGCCGGGTCATCTCGATGCTGCTGTGACCTAAAAGCTGCTGCAGACACTCTAATCGCATCCCGGCATTTAACAGTTCGCTGGCACAGGTATGCCGCAGACAGTGCAGACTATACCCCCGGGACCGTAAACCGGCCATCTGCAGATTTTTGGCGAACATCACTCGTACCGCCGTGTAGCTCAAGCTTGGTCGCCCCTGCCCATAAAACAACAAGGATTTCTCCGGGTCTCTCATCTTAAGCCAGACTCTTAAGGCCCGGCAGGCATCCTCGCTTAAGTAGACCACCCGGCCGATCCGGGTCTTCTGGGCTTCCATAATCAAGATACGCTTGTCTCTCAGGTCAACCTCACTCACCCGGGTGGCCAACAACTCCCCGATGCGCATCCCGGTCCGCAGCAATACCAGGATCATGGCCCGATCGCGCGGCTTGCCGATGAGGCTCAGCAGGTGCCGGACATCTTCCGGATCCATGGCCCGGGGCAAGCCCTCGGGAACCTTGACGCGCAGCTTCTTTTTCAGCAGATCAGGATGCACTACCTCCCGATCTTCCAGAAATCTCAAGAAAGCATACAGATGCCGCAAGCCGGGTAGAGACGGTCCTGGGCTTCATGCCCCGGTCCTGTTCAGACTCGATATAACTGCTCAGGTCTTCCCGGGTGATCGTCTCGATACCGGTATGACCCCTCCCCTTCAGGAAAGATAAAAAGAGCGCCAGGGTCCCAAAAGAGGATTTCAGCGTGTTCGGCCGACAGTTGCGTCGCTTCTGGTCTGACAGATAGTCCTTCACATGCACCCAGCCGAACAATCCCCTGTCTTGCAGATTTTTGAGATAGGTATTGATCTGAAGATGCCTCGACTCCTGGTCAGTTGATTCTACCGGAGTCCGACACGTTAGGGCGCAGATTGGGGTGATTTTGAATCTAAGGGAGAAATTGAGGATGAGGCTGTCTGGCGAAATAGTCTGCTTTCCTCTGAAACTGTTTCGAAGCTCATTGTTACCTCCTTTTTCTAATTCTTTAGAAAAAACAGGTAGATGATGGCATTCGAATCAGTTCGAGTCAATCATCTTTTTATTACGTGTAGTGGCAAGCTAGTGCGCCACGAGGGCGCTTGGAGTAATAAGCGTGCGCAACTGCGCGGGAGATGAGGGACGGCCCCTCGAAGTTGGCTTGCAGGAGCAGGCTTCAAACCACCTTAAGCTGCGCTGGTAAAGAGCCAGGGTGGTGAGCGTTAAGGAAAAGTCATGGCTAAAGACCGTGGCAGGTGAGGTTCAGGGAGACGAGCAGCAGCGAACCACTGATGAGGTGTCGAAACATTATAGACGATGTCGAAACTGGAGGCTAACTTGACTCCAGGACAAGTCCAGGTGGAACCTGCTTACTGCCTGGACGGCATCCGGCATAAAGGTGGCGTGAACCTGATCCAGGCTCTCGTGCGGAACGTGGGAAGCTGTCCGTCGTCCTGATGTTAAGGGAGAAACTCAAGTGGATGACCCATGAGAGTGAGAGTACCCGAGGCGGGGCACAGTGGCGGAACAACCCGTAGTAGCGAGGAAGTCCCGTAATGGGGATGGAGCGAAGGGGTTGTGTCGATCGGCTTTATCTGATGGTCAACCAGCAATGGGAGGAGCCATTGTGTAAGGTAAAGCCGTGTTATTGCGGCTGATCGATGGGAGCCGGATGACTCGAGAGATTCATGTCCGGTTCTGGGAGGGCGTGGGGGTGAGATTCCCCCACGCTACTCGACTATGGCAGTCATTGAAGCTTACCCAAGTTGATTGTGTTGATCGAGAAAACCATCGATATAAAAGCTTGAAAAGTATATCACTTAGTGTTATATTCATTGGAAAATGAGAGTATTTAAAAACAAATGGTTCGCCCGTTGGGTGCGTACAGAGAATGTTCCTGATTCCGCTTTGCTGCACGCTGCGGAGGAGATTGTTGCCGGGCAGGTGGAGGCTGATCTTGGCAGCTGTTTGTTTAAAAAGCGGTTAGCGCGGGAAGGGAGCGGGAAGCGTAGCGGCTATCGTGTCCTTATAGGTTACAAAAAGCCAAATTCGGACCGGATCGTCTTTCTTTATGCCTTCGCCAAAAATGCCAGGGCCAACATCTCAGACAACGAAAGGGAAGCCCTGAGCTTGGTTGCCGAGGCTTTTGTTTCGGCGACTGATGCGCAAGTGAGCTTACTTTTACAGAAAGGGTCCATTGTGGAGGTACAGTACCATGAGTGATATTTTAGATATTGCCAATGATATGGCGCGTGATTTGTTTAAGGCCGGGGCCATGGACGAAATTACCATGCGCCAGGTTAAAGCGCTCTGCTTGCCGCCAAAACGAGAGTTTCGGCCCGAGGATATTAGACGCATCCGCTTGGCGAATCATGTTAGTCAGACCGTGTTTGCGGCGATCCTTGGTACCGGCAAGACCACGGTGCAGCAGTGGGAACAGGGGCAAAAGAAGCCAAGCGGCCCAGCGCAACGGCTTCTTGATCTCATCGATCGAAAGGGGGTTGCGGCACTCAGTTAACCCCGAGTGAACAAAAAATAGTGCCGGTACCTATTTAATTAATTTCCGGCATGGCTGCCGGTTTAAATATTCAAATCATATTTGTACCAACTTAAAATTCTTAAAATAGTCTACCGGCATAACCTCTTCCACGCCTGAATTTTCCGTTCAAAAAACCACCCCATTTCCTCGCCTATTGAAAACCAAAGACTTTCGTCTGCTTGGTTTAAATCCGGATTACCGCCGGTGGCCTGGTCCTCCTTTTCCCCCGATCCTTAGTCCTCAGCACTGTTTCTGTGACATTCGCCCCACCTGTTCTGTTCTTTTTTTCCATTTTGTAATAAAAGTTTATCGTCGAAGTCAGTTAAAACTCTCAATGCCGAAATTTAAACAATACTCACCGACCAGGCCAAGCGGGAAACTTTCATGTCCTGATCGCCTTTTTTAGGCTTTTAACCGAAAACCGAAAACTATTTTTTTATCTAAACAGAAGGAGTTATCCATGCCTTGCACTGTCTGTAAACACAATCAAATCAAAGACATCAACCGCGCCCTCCTCACCGGCGCCACGCTCACTTCCCTTAGCCAGAAGTACGGCTTCAGTACCTCAGCCCTGCACCACCACCAGGAGCACCTGATGCATAAAATGGCTCAGGCCCAACAAGAGTTTCACGACGGTCTGCGCCAGGGCTTATTCTGCAAACTCAACCTTGTCATGGAAATGGTCCTGGGCGTTGTCCGGAGTGCCAGGGCCGGCGAGGATTTCAAATTGTTCCTCCAGGCCAGTCGGGAATTCACCCGCATTCTCAGCCTCATGCTCAAAATGGATGTGCACCTGGGCCCCGAAATGATTTATTGCCTTATGTCATCCCCCCAATGGGATCTCCAGGACAACCTCCTGCCCAATGCCTTCCAGACCCTGTCCGACACCCGCCAGATCTTGAAAGTCAACCTGTTCGCTGCCTGCCCGGAGCCGGCACCAGAACCAGACCCGGTTCCAGCTCAGCCCCCAACTCCCGAAACTCAAAACTCGCAACCAGAAACCCCTGATCAGATTTTTCATGTCGAAACTCGAAACTCAAAACTTGAAATTCTGCCCGTCTTGCCCGGCCGGACTCAGGAGCCTGCCCCCAAACTGGAACCCGAAAACTGGCCACTGGCAAACGACACGTGCCCGCGAAACCAGCGCGCCATGAGCGCGAAAAACCTTGGATGTGAACAAATATATTTAAGAAAATAAACAATATATCGCTTGCCAAAAAAACTCTCCGAAATTTCGCCAAACTTTCTTTCCGAGAGTCTACGGGAAGTGGGAAAATAGCGGGAAATCTGCGGGAAAAATGCTGCCGGCAAGGAATATATCACAACAATAACAATATGATAGCCTATGGAAAAACTTTTCTATTTTTCCCACTCCGGGTTAATTACCAATGGTAAGGCTAACAACCGGAAACTGGTCCCTGACCACTGCCCCCGGTTCAAAAACCCCGGCCCCAAAACATAAAAATCTTGACAGGCTAAGGTAGTTATGCGACATTTTTATATCGCCGGGCGATTCAGGGGTGAAGTTTCCTCACTCGCCCGCAAACCCAGACGAACCAGAACCAGCGGCACTATCAAACACTTTAAGGTTAATCAAGTGCATCTGGCGTAATGCGGTCGGTTACGGAAGATGCTTTTTTTTATGATATAATACACACATGGCAGTGATACAGGTACACATCCAAGGCGGCGGCGACCGCCAAATCGAAGCCGGTCTCAGTGTCGCCGAGGCCTTGCAGCAGTTGGGCGTGGCCAGCGACCACGAGGTGGTGGCGGCCAGGGTGAATGGCCACCTAATGGATTTGAGCGCTCCATTACAGGCTGACAGCGCCATCGCGCCCATATCCCAGGAGTCCCCCGAGGGGTTGGACATCATACGTCACAGCGCCGCCCACATCATGGCTGAGGCGGTGCGTTCCCTCTTTCCCGGCGTCAAGATCACCATCGGCCCGGCCATCGAAACCGGGTTTTATTATGATTTTGACCCGCTCCAGCCTTTTACCCCCGAGGACCTTGAGCGCATCGAAGCCCGCATGCAGGAGCTGGTAAAGCAAGACCTGCCTTTCTCCCGCCGGGAAGTCTCCTGGCAGGAGGCGGTGGACTTTTTCCAGGGCCAGGGCGAGACCTTTAAGGTGGAACTGCTTCAGGATCTCCAGGACCAGCAGGTCAGTTTATATAAACAGGGCGAGTTCGTGGACCTCTGCCGTGGACCTCATATCCCTTCGGCCGGCTATCTGCGGGCCTTTAAGCTTACCGGCGTGGCCGGGGCCTACTGGCGGGGGGATGAGCGCAACCCCATGCTCCAGCGTATCTATGGCACCGCCTTTGCCACTGCTGCCGAACTCCAGCAGCATCTGCACTTCCTGGAAGAAGCCAAACGCCGTGATCACCGACGGTTGGGCAAGGATTTGGGGCTTTTCGCCATCGAAGACGAAGCCGGCCCCGGACTGGTCATCTATCACCCCAAGGGGGCCCGGCTCCGGGTTTTGCTGGAAGATTTTGAACGGCGGGAACATCTGCGCCGGGGCTATCAGATCGTCATGGGCCCCACCCTGCTTAAGCTCGATCTCTGGAAACGGTCCGGTCATTTTGAAAACTACCGGGAAAACATGTACTTTACCGAAATCGAGGGCATCGACTACGGTATCAAGCCCATGAACTGTGTTTCCCATATGCTTATTTATAAATCGCGGATCCGCAGCTACCGGGAATTGCCCCTGCGCTACTTCGAACTGGGCACCGTCCATCGTCATGAACGCTCCGGGGTTTTGCACGGGTTGACCCGGGTAAGGCAGTTTACCCAGGACGACGCCCACATCTTGTGCCGCCCGGACCAGGTGGAAGACGAAATCGCCGGGGTCATCGACTTTGTGGCCGAGGTCATGGCCGTCTTTGGTTTTGACTATGAAGTGGAGCTTTCCACCCGCCCGGAAAAATCCATCGGGGCCGATGAAGACTGGGAGCGGGCCACCAATGCCCTGATCAACGCCCTCAAGGCCCGGAATCTCCCCTTTGACACCTGCGCGGGCGAGGGTGCTTTTTACGGACCCAAAATCGACATCAAGCTCAAAGATGCCATCAACCGGCGCTGGCAGTGCGCCACCGTGCAGTGCGATTTCACCCTGCCGGAGCGCTTCGATCTGACCTTCATCGGGCCGGACGGCAACCCCCACCGACCGGTGATGTTGCACCGGGTGATTTTGGGTTCCCTCGAGCGCTTCCTGGGTGTGCTCATCGAACACTATGCCGGGGCCTTCCCGGTCTGGCTGGCCCCGGTCCAGGCCATTATCCTGCCCGTCACCGACCGAGCCCATCCCTTCGCGCTGGAAGTGGCCCAGCAACTGCAGGAGGTAGACCTGCGGGTAGAAACCGATCTGCGCAATGAAAAGCTGGGCTTGAAGATCCGGGAAGCCCAACTTCAGAAAGTTCCTTATATGCTTATCGTCGGCGACAAGGAAGTGGCCGCCCGGACTCTGTCGGTGCGGCAATTGGACGGGACCGAGATGAAAGACGTGCCTTGGGAGGAATTTGTCGGGCGTCTTCAGGCTGAAGGCCAGATGCCCCGGCTCGGCAAGATGCAACCACCAGCGCTGGGAGGATAGACTATCCAGAAACAACCAAAAGTTAACATTAACAGGATGATCAGGGCCACCGAAGTGCGGCTTATCGGCGCTGACGGCGAACAAGTGGGCATTATGCCCCTGGTCGATGCCCTGAATCGGGCCACCGAGGCCAACCTTGACCTGGTGGAAGTCGCCCCCCAGGCCAATCCACCGGTCTGCCGAATCATGGATTACGGCAAGTTTAAGTATTTACAGAGTAAAAAGGTTCAAGAGGCCCGTAAAAAACAGACCGTCATCCAGGTCAAAGAAGTCAAATTCAGGCCAAAAATCGAAGATCACGACGTCGCTTTTAAGGTTAAAAACATTCGCCGGTTCCTGGCCCAAAAGGATAAGATCAAAGTCTCCCTTATCTTCCGGGGCCGAGAAATCGCCCATCCTCAGATCGGCATAGATTTATTAAACCGGGTTGCCGCTGAACTGGAGGATATCGGCTCGGTGGAACAGGCGCCCAAGATTGAGGGCCGCAACCTGACCATGATCATCGCCCCCAAATAAGGCTGGGCCGATCGGTTGCCAGGAATTTGGGCTCAACCAGGTGTTTCGTTTTATTTGGGCGACGACGTTTTTGAGAACCTTAGGCCGTGGGAACTGCTATAAAGCAGATAGCTGACAGCCTGCAGTCGTTAGTTTTTTCTGCTCGAAACTCGAAACTCGAAACTTCATGAAAAGGGAAATGGTATGCCTAAAATTAAAACCCACCGTGGGGCCGCCAAGCGGATCAGGGTCACCGGAAGCGGGAAATTTAAGATGACCAAATCAAACCGGCGTCATATCTTGACCTCGAAATCGTCCAAACGCAAACGTCACTTGCGTCATCCCGAGATGGTGGCTAAGTCCAACGATAATAACTTAAAAAAACTACTTCCGTATCTTTAAGTGAGGTTTACTCATGCCGCGCGTTAAACGAGGGGTGCGGGCCCACGCCCGTCACAAGAAAGTAATGAAAATGGCCAAAGGCTACCGGGGCGGCCGGCGTCGTCTCTACAAGTCAGCCCGGGAGGGCGTGGATCGTGCCCTGTGCTTCGCCTTTCGGGACCGGAAAGTGCGCAAGCGGGAGTTCCGGAACCTCTGGATCATTCGCATCAACGCCGCCGTCCGGCCCTTAGGGCTGTCTTACAGCCGCTTTATCCACCAACTGGATAAAGCCAACATTAAGTTGGACCGCAAAGTCCTGGCTGATCTGGCGGTGTATCATCCCGAAGATTTCTCCCGTATTGTGGAGTTGGCCCAAAAAGCTGCCTAAGCGCTTCCGAATCCACTTTTGACCTCAAGCTCTGGCACATAAGGATAAAGCGGCGTGACCCTCGAGGAATTGCAACGGTCGGCCCGGGAAGCCCTGGCTGAAATCACCACGGCCGGGACCGGGGAGACCCTGGAACAGGCCCGGGTGAAATATTTGGGCCGCAAAGGCCTGATCACCCAGGCGTTGCGTTCCCTGGGAACCCTGCCGCCCGAAATTCGGCCTCAATTCGGGCAGGAGGCCAACCGCCTGAAAAAGCTGCTGGAAACGCACCTGGACTCAGCCCACGACCGCTTAAAAAAAGCCGCGCTCCAGGCCGAAGCCACGGCAGGTCTGGACGTTACTCTCCCAGGCCGGCGGCTGGATCTGGGCCGTCTGCATCCCATCACCCAGATCACCCGGGAGATCTGCGATATCTTTAGCCGCATGGGCTTCCAGGTGGTGGAAGGGCCGGAAATCGAGACCGATTACTATAATTTCGAGGCCCTGAACATCCCCAAGGATCACCCGGCCCGGGATATGCAGGACACCTTTTATATCTCCGACAACATCGTCCTGCGTACCCACACCTCCCCCATGCAGGTGCGGGTCATGGAACAGCAGCAGCCGCCGGTGCGGATCATCGCCCCCGGCAAAACCTTCCGTCGGGACTCCGATCTGACCCACACCCCCATGTTTCACCAGGTGGAGGGCCTCCTGGTGGATAAAGACATCTCTTTTGCCGATCTCAAAGGCGTGCTCACCGTCTTTGTGCATGAGATGTTCGGGCCCGAGGTTAGTCTCCGCTTTCGCCCCAGCTTTTTCCCCTTCACTGAACCCAGCGCCGAAGTGGATATCCAGTGCGTCATCTGCCGGGGGGCCGGCTGCCGGGTGTGCAGCCAGACCGGCTGGCTGGAAATTCTCGGCTCCGGTATGGTTGACCCAGAGGTCTTTGGCTTTGTGAACTATGACCCGGAAGTCTACACCGGGTTCGCCTTCGGCATGGGCATCGAACGCATTGCCATGCTCAAATTCGGCATCGACGATCTGCGTCTGTTCTTCGACAACGACCTGCGGTTTTTAAAGCAATTTTAGATAGTTATCAGCAAGAAGAGCGTCCCCCCGTCCTTAACGCGAACGCTTTGCTCCCTGCTGGTGCTCGATGTTCTTGCCTATACTGATTGCTCACAGGTCTTGAATTTGCCTTCTTCCTGCGATGGGAGAGGGAATTTTTCCCTGACCCCTGACCACTAACCTCTGACCACTAAATATGTGGCGACTCCTCGATCACGGTCCCGGTTCTCCCCAATGGAATATGGCGGTGGATGAAGTGCTGCGGCGCTCTCATGCCCAGGCCGGAGGTCCTCCCACCCTGCGGTTTTATGAGTGGTCCCGGCCCACCCTGTCCCTGGGAGCGGGTCAGAACCTTCCGAAGCATCTTTCTTCTGAGCGGTTGCAGGAATTGGGTCTGACAGTGGTGCGGCGACCCACAGGGGGAAGGGCGGTGCTCCACGGGGGCGATCTCACCTACTCTGTGGTGGCCGGGGAACAAGATGGGTTTGAGCCTTCAGTGACCGCAGTTTACCAGCGCCTTTGTCGAGGCTTGCAGGCCGGGCTGGCCCGACTGGGCGTGCACACCTTTCCTGGTACTCCCCTTAGCCCCCATCGCCCCGGCTTCAATTGTTTTGCCGTAGCCGCCACCGGCGACCTCACCTGGCAGGGGAAAAAGGTTGTGGGCAGCGCCCAGGTCTGGCAGGGTGGTTCTTTTCTGCAACATGGCGCTATACTGCTCACTTCCCAGGCGGAAACTTGGCGGCAAATCCTGGGCGACTCAGACCAGGAAGCGACTCTCCCGGTGATCTCCCTGACTGAGATCTTGGGTGCGTCGCCGTCTCTTGGCGTGCTCAAAACCGCATTGCAGCAGGGCTTCCAGGATGAATTGGGTATAACCTTCAAGGCAGGCGAACTCACCCCCTGGGAAAAAAATCTCCTGGCCCTCGAGCTCAGGAGATTTAACTCTTTAAGGGGAGAAGGGCTGCAAAGGAAACGGTTTTTATAAGCATGAAAATATGCTCTAAATGGAGCACAGGCGCCCTCGCCTGTGCCTTGAATAGGATCGCATGAAAGCCGTCCACATTTTACAGACAAGCCAACGGCTGCCGCTGCACCCAGACGAGGTCTTTCCCTTTTTCGCCGAGGCCGCCAACCTGGAGCGCCTCACCCCGCCGGAGTTGCAGTTCCATATCATTACGCTTCCGCCCATTACGATGCAGTTGGGGACTCTCATCGAATATCGGCTGCGTCTCTTCGGAGTTCCTTTCAAATGGTTAACCCGTATCTGCCGCTGGAACCCGCCCCGGGAGTTTGTGGACGAACAGCTCCGGGGGCCTTACCAGATGTGGGTCCACACCCACCGTTTCCAGCCCGAAGACGGCGTCACCCGCATGGAAGACGAGGTACGCTACCGGCTGCCGTTCTTTCCATTGGGGGAAACGGCCTACCCGTTGGTCAGATGGCAGCTCCAGCGGATTTTTGCCTTTCGGCGCCAGGCCATTGCCGGGTTCTTAGGCAATAATCATCTAGATCACCGAGAATAAAACCGGATCGTTACAGACTCTGAAGCATCTGGATGTGATCAAAGACGCACTCTTCCAGGACGGCCAGGTTATAGCCCCCCTCCAGCACAGTGATAATGCGGCTGCCGCAAAAATCCTTGGCAAAGGAGCCGAGCAGGGCCCCCATGATCATGTAGCCCTTTTGGGTTAGATTCATATGAGCCAGGGGATCGTCCCGGTGGGCGTCAAAACCCGCTGAAATCATCAGGCAGTCCGGTCGGAAAGCTTCCAGAGCCGGCAGCACCGAGCCATCCATCACCTCTAGATAATCCTGGTCCAGACTATGGGGCGGAAAAGGGAAATTGAGGGTGAAGCCCTGGCCCGGTCCCTTACCGTTCTCGGTTTTCCGACCGGTGCCCGGATAACAGGTGGTGGGATCTTGGTGCAAAGAAATATAGAGCACGGAGGGGTCGGTTTCGAACAGGTGTTGCGTGCCGTTGCCGTGGTGGACGTCCCAGTCAATGATGGCAATACGCTCCAGGCCGTGTTTTTCCTGGAGATAGCGGGCTCCCAGGGCCACATTGTTGAAAAAACAGAACCCCATGGCCCGGGAACGTTCGGCATGGTGGCCGGGGGGCCGCACCGCGCAGAAGGCGTTGGTGACTACCCCGGCCATGACGGCATCACAGGCGGCGAAGACCCCGCCCACGGCCAACCGGGCTACCTCGAAGGATTCGGGACAAATGCCGCAATCTCCGGTGTCCAGAATCTCCTGGCCTTTTTCACAGGCCCGTTGAAAACGGGCGATATAGTCCGGATCATGCAGCTTTTCGATCCATTCCAGGGGGGCGGCGAACGGTTCCAGGCGGATCAATTTTTGAATCAAACCGGAAAACACCAACCGCTTATGGATGACCTTAAGGCGGTCCGGCCGCTCTGCATGCCAGCTGCCGGGATCATGGAGAAGGTAGCGCTCATCAAAGACATAACCAGTTTTGGCCATGTTGTTATCTCCTTTAGAATAGAAGGCATTATACCAGAAACAAAGGCTCGCCAGAAAAGATCAGGGGAAGACAAGATCGCTGTTTTGTGATTCCGGCAAAAGATTGAATCTTTTTTTAAATCAGTGTATCCTTTAGTGCCAGTATGGCGGGTGCATCGAGCCAGAGGAAAAGGCCAGGCTGCAGGTCCGGAAAAATTGGGACCACATCCGGCTCCTAAGTCTTAGCCCGGCTTAACCACCACCTTTTTTGGACCAGGGAGGAAACCAGATGCTGATCAGAAATTTCATGACCAAAAATATCGTTACCATTGATGCCGAAGAATCCATGCCGAAGGCTATTCAACTTCTTAAGCAGCATAAAATCAACATGATGCCCGTGACTCAGCAAGGCAAGCTCGTCGGCATAATCACCGACCGGGATCTGAAAAAGGCTTCTCCCTCTGAGGCCACGGACCTGGATACCCATGAGCTCAAGTATCTTTTGAATAAAATCAAAATTAAAGACATTATGACGCAAAAGGTCATAACGGTGCCGCCGGACTTTACCATCGAAGAGACGGCCGAGGTCCTGATGGACCAGGATATATCCGGGGCCCCGGTGGTCAATGACCGAGGGGAAATGGAGGGCATCATCACCAGCACCGACCTCTATAAAGCGCTCATTGCCCTGAGCGGCCTTGGCCGCAAGGGGATTCAATTCGCTTTTCAAATAGAGGACCGGCCCGGGAGCATCAAGGAATTAACGGATATTATCCGGGCCGCCGGCGGCCGCATCGCCAGCATTATGAGTTCTTATGACCGGGTGCGGGAAGGCTGGCGCAATGTCTTCGTGCGGGTCTATGATGTAAATCGGGGAACTCTGCCGCAACTGATCAAAGATCTGCAAAATCAGGCCACCATGCTGTATCTGGTGGACCACAAAGAAAATAAACGCCAAATTTTTCCCGGGCCGGCCCCGGTGGGGTTTAAGCTCTGATTTTTGGGCCATCACTCCAATAATACAGCTGCCCAGGCTGGCAGGTGAGGAAGTGGGGCCTCAAGAAGTTATGACCCGGACTATCGGGGACATTTTCAATAGTTGGGTGTTGTTGCGATCACACTCAAAGGATGGGTTTCCCCCACTCTAGCCCAATTCAGGCCTCCTTTTCCCTGGCCGTTTCCCTCTCCATTTTGGGACAATTTTCACATCGGTGCCTCTAAGAACCGTACCGGCAGGTTAATGGTCACGGTGGTGCCCACGCCCAGCTCGCTATCCAAGTTGATGGTGCCCCGGTGTTCGTCCACAATCTGGCGCACGAACACCATGCCCAGGCCGGTGCCGCCTATCTTGGTGGTATAGTACGGCTCAAAGACCTTGGTGACCACTTCCGGAGCCATACCTTTGCCCGTATCCTGGATCACCAGGATGGCATGGTTTTGATCCAGGGAGGTGGTGAAGTGAATCTCTCCCTGGGCGCTGGTGGCCTCCAGGGCGTTGCGCACCAGGTGAGCTATGGCCACTTTGAGGAGATGTTTATTTAACTGGGCATAGACGGGATAGGGATGGTAACCGGTGACCAGGTGTATGTGCTTGCGGTCGAAATCCCCATGCAGCATCTCCAGAATATCCCGGACCACTTTGTTCAAGTCCTCCTGGGAAAAAAAGGACTTCTTGTTTTGGGCCAAATTCTCAAAGCGCTCCACCATCTCCTCCAGGCGTTTGGCCGCCTCCGAGATGGCCATGGCCCAATTGCGGGCCGGGTCGTCCGGCGCAGTTTTCCGGACCAACCGGTTGCTGAAGCCACCGATGACATGCAGGGGGTTCCTTATGCCGTCGGCGACGCCCAGGGCCATTTCGCTCATGGTGCGCTCCATCACCAGGGACTCCATCTCCCGGTTGAGAGCCAAAATTTCCTGGCTGGTGGCCTCCATATGGGAATGATCAGCTGCCATGCGGCGGTATAATCTCTGGATATTGTGGAAAAACAGGGTGACGGAGGCCACGATGATGGAAATGATGGCGTTCAAACCGCCGCTGTAAGGCCGCAGCTGTTTCCACAGGGCCTCCTGGCCGGCAAAGATCAAAAGATGACCGGCGATATGCCCCAAGGCCCGGGAGACGCCAAAGGCCAGCATGGCCAGGGAGAGCCAATAGAGAAACAGCCACAGGGCGTTTTCCATATCCTGGGCCACCAGTCTTCGGCAGCGGAGAAAAGCGGCCCAACTGAGGATAAGCACCAGGCCGGACCCGACAATATCAACCATCTGAACAAATAAGGACATGGCAGTCATCGGGATCTCACCTCCGGGTCCCTGCTAAAGGCCCTGATACCCAGGTAAAAAAAGAGGAAAGCCGGCACCAGCAGAAGATGGTCCAGTTTGGTGAAATAATAAAACCAGAGACCCAACCTGGCCCCGGGCAGGTCCTGAGACTTAGCGGTTAAACCCGCCCCCGCCTGGGAGTCCATGGACAGGGCGATAAATTGCCCGATGAAACAATCAAAATTCCACAAGGCAAAAAAAATCCCCGCCCACACCAGCCATCGGAAGCCCGGGTGTTGTTGCAGCTTTTCCTGTTTGAGGGCAAAGATAAAAAAAACCATGGCCAGGGCCCAGAAGAGATAGGCGAACTGGCGGATAAAAAATGCCTCCCGGGGATCCCAGTGTGGTATAAAGGCCAGGGCCGGGGAGGGAAATAGCATCAACCCTAACAGAAAACCAACCACCCAGGGCAGCAACCGGCGATACCGGTTTTTAGGGTATGGATTCCCCTGTTGCATGGCGTCCTCTCCAAGTATAAATTTTTTCCAGAAAACACATAAATAATACTTGATGAACATTAATATATTTTATCCGCTTTTGTTAAACCAGGCTTTTTTTCTTCGTGCCTTGTAAATTAGGTCTCTTTTGTAAAAACTGTATAGGTGCCATGTTTGTTTATTGAATACTCGAGTTATCGAAGGGAATTAATAATAATCTTAAAAAATCTTGACAATTATTTAGCATTATGCCAAAGTTTGACAAAAAAAGGAGGTACAGAGTCAAAAAAAGCTAATCAGAAATTGAGGCGTGGTGGAATTATCGGCTTACTAAACCCTGGATTAACGAGCAAGGAGAGATTTATGCCTAAGAAAGTTTTTATCAGTCTGGTAGTAATATCGTGTTTTCTGATCGGCGCCACCCTGGCTTTCGCCCAGGCCAAACCTGAAGATGCCCAGGGCTGGGTGAAAAAGGGGATCGAATTTTACAAAGCCAATGGGAAAGATAAAGCCATAGCGGCCTTCAATGATGGAAAAGGGCAGTTTGTCAAAGACGATCTGTACATTTATGTGTTAGACCTCAACGGCAAGATGCTGGCTCATCCCAAGGCCGAACTGGTGGGCCAAGACTTCATGGTGAAGAAGGATGCCGACGGCAAACTTTTTGCCGTGGATATGGTAAAAATCGCCAAGGAAAAAGGCAGCGGTTGGGTTGACTATAAATGGGAAAACCCAAAAACTAAAGTAGTTGATCCTAAAACCGTGTATTTTGAGAAAGTGGACGATGTGATAATCGCCAGCGGTGCTTATAAAAAATAGTTATCTGGTTGAGGGGAAGGCATGGACGCTTTCCTCTAACCACTCTAATGCCTTGGGCTACCCCTGCGGTGCGTCCCCCTGATCACTCCTGGTATTGACAACCCCTCCTTCGCATCTTATCATATTGTTGGAAAATATGAGTTCGGCTTAATATTGGCTTGGCCTCAACGCCTACTTTTCCAGGAGGTAATTCTATGTCCAATCAGGTAAAAACCGTTTTGCTGTTGGGAGCCCTCACAGCCATTATCATCCTGTTCGGCAAGGCCATAGGAGGCACCCAGGGGATGCAAATCGCGCTCCTTATGGCCGCAGCCATGAACTTTTTCAGCTACTGGTTTTCTGACAAGATCGTGCTGCGGATGTATGGCGCTTCGGAAGTGACCCCCCAGGAGGCTCCCGAACTGCATGCCATGGTGGCCGACTTGGCCCGGGAGGCTGGTGTGCCCGTGCCCAGGCTGTTTGTTATTCCGCAGGATACTCCCAACGCCTTTGCCACTGGCCGGAACCCGGAACATGCCGTGGTGGCCGTAACCCAGGGCATCGTGAGTCTGCTTTCGCCTGCAGAGCTCAAAGGCGTTTTGGCCCATGAAATGAGTCATGTCCGCAACCGTGACATCCTGATCCAATCCGTGGCGGCGACCTTAGGCGGGGCCATAATGGTTCTGGCCGACATGTTCCGATTTTCCGCCTTATATGTGGGCGGTGAGGAAGGGCAACAACGGACCGGTGCCTTGCCCACTCTGCTGTTAGCCATTTTAGCCCCTTTCGCCGCCATGCTCATCCAGATGGCCATTTCCCGCTCCCGGGAGTATATTGCGGATGAGACCGGGGCCCGCCTCTGTCACAGTCCGGAATCACTGGCCGGCGCCCTGGAAAAGCTGCACCTGGCCAATCAACAGATGCCCATGCTGGTCAATCCGGCCACCGAGAATATGTTCATCGTCAATCCGTTAACCGGCGGAGGGATGATGAGCCTGTTCAGCACCCATCCGCCCATTGAAGAGCGGATTGCCCGCCTGCGGGCCATGCGGTTCAGTTAAGCCGATAACGGGAATTTTTAACCGTTTCCAAAGGCCATCTGGTATAATGCCGGTGGCCTTTTTTTAATGCCGAGGCCAGGGGAAATTGGTCAGTGGTTAGTGAAAGAGTTGATGACTCCGGATAATGGTTCAACGATAAGATTGATAGATTAGCGGGGGAAGGCCATGAAAAGAATAGGTGGCTGGTTGGGTGTAGTGCTTTTGGTGCAGCTCTGGGTTATGCCGGGTGCTTTAGCCGATCAGAGTCTCTTGGAACAGGGGATGGCGGCATTCAAGGACCAGAATTACGGCCGGGCCGTGGAACTATTGGGCAACTACCTCAAGGATCAACCTCAAGCCGTGGCGGCCCGGCGCTATCGGGCCCAGGCCCTGGCTCGTCTGGAGCGGAAAGAAGACGCCTTGGCGGAAGTGGAGGCCGGTTTGCTACACCACCCCCAGGACGCCAGCCTGCTTCTGGTCAAGGGCGGTATTCTGGGAGACTTGACGCGCCGCGCAGAGGCCATCCAAGTCTTTACCCAGGTTTTGCATCAGGACCCCAAAAACGCTGAGGCATTAAAAGAGCGAGGGGTTAACCTGGCCAACGAGGGCCGGTTGGACGAGGCCATGCGGGACCTCAACCAGGCCGTCCAACTCCTCCCCCAGGATCCCTGGGTCTTCAACCATCGGGGGATGGTGTATTTTTGCCAGAACAACTTTCAGGCCGCAGTGGATGATTTCTCTAACGCCATCAAGCTAAACCCCGATCTGCCCCACGCCTACTTTTTTCGGGGCAACCTCTACCGCTACCACCTGAATCAAACGGATAAAGCCTTGGTCGACTTCAAAGAAGGCTGTCGTCTGGGGCACCCCCTCTGCTGCCAGGAAGTGGAGAAAAGTGCAGAGGCAAATAAGTAAAAACTTACAGGGTACGATGGACTTACATGGTGCGTTCAGGGGTGGAACAAGAGACTTCACAGCTGGGTTTGCGGAAACAGGGCTCCCTTTGGTTTTTAACAAAGCCAGTCGGTTTTTAATGCTGGACCTGAAAGGCAGCTTCAGGAATGGCGGCTGGTTCAAAAGAGGGTTCCAGGACGGCCAGGAAATCCACTAGAATTTTGGCAGTAGCCCCCCAGATGGTGGTTTCCGGCATCTGGCAGTAATACACCGTGGTACGTTTGCCCTGCCACTCATGGGGGCCAGTGCGCCAGCGGTGGGATTGCATCATTTCCTGCACCGGGAAGGAAAGGACGCGAGCTACCTCCCGGGCGTTGAGGTGAAAGTCATAGGGATGGGGAATCAGGCCGACAAAGCTATGCACCAAATACCCGGTGATGGTCAGGGTAGTGTTCAGGAAGCCCAGGACATCAACCTTATCAGGGGCCAGGCCGATCTCTTCCTGGGACTCCCTGAGGGCCGTGCTCAGAAAGTTGTCGTCGGTGGGATCTTGGACACCGCCGGGAAAGGATATTTGGCCCCGGTGATGCTTCACCAGGTAGGTCCTTTGGGTGAAGAGCATCATGAGTTCCGGACCCTTATAAAATAAGGGTATAAGAACGGCAGCGGGGATGCTCCGACTGGCTGCCGTAACCGAGGGCAAGACGTTGGCGAAAAGCTGACGCAGAAGTCGAGGTGTCATTTTACTACCTGAAAACTCTTGGCAGGAATTGCGTTTCCTTAATATAGTAACTATATTTTAAATGATACTATTCGGCAACTGGATATCATAGTTAGTAAAAGATTTCTAAATTTGAGAGAGGAACTGACCATGGCGGGGCGCGAATGCCTTATTCTTAAGGATCTGCAGGTGGCTATCGAAATGGAGAAAGACGGCAAAAAATTTTACGAAGAAGCCGCCCAAAAAGCCAAAAACAAGGGTACGGAGGATATTTTTAAGTATCTTGCCAAGGGAGAAGTCTACCACATCCAACGGATTGAGGAAATTTATGCTGTTTTGGAGAAAGACCCCTCCTGGACGGAATCCATGTGTGAATTCAGCCCGCCCAAGGAAGATCCCAAAATCTTCTCTGCCGCCCTGGCCCAAGGAAATATGGGCACCGGCGATGCTGATGATCTCAAGGCTTTGGATATCGGCTTAAAAATGGAGCAGAAGAGCATCGATTTCTACCAGCGACTGGCCAAACAGGCCCAAGATCCCATGGAACGCCGCTTTCTCATGAGTTTGGTAAATGAAGAGCGCGGGCACTACTACTTCCTGGTAGATTACCGCAATTACCTGGTGGACCCGGCAGACTGGTATTACATCAAAGAAATGGGCCACGTAGATGGCGCTTAAAGGCTCCTGAAGATACCAATGGAAGTCATCATCATCGGCTCTGGAACCGGCGTTCCGTCCCTGCGACGGGGCTCGCCGGCAGTAGGGGTTAAGTCCGGAAAGTATTTCGTCCTGTTGGACATTGGCTCGGGCACTCTCAGGGCACTTCTGAACTACAACCTAAATTTTAATGATATCGACATCCTCTGTCTTAGCCACCACCACCCCGATCATGTGGGCGACCTGGTTCCCTTTCTCTTCGCCAGCCGCTACGGTCTGGGTTATACCCGGCAGATGCCTTTTTGGCTCCTGGCCGCCCAGGGTTTCGGCGAATTCCATCAGAACCTGAAAGGCGCCTGGGGTGAATGGCTGGACCCCCCAGCCGACCTCATGCAGGTGCAGGAGCTAGCCCGGGATCGGGGAGACACGTTCACGTTGGCTGACCTGACCATCAAAACCGCCCCCGTCAACCACATCGCCACCAGCCTGGCCTATCGTTTGGAGGCCGATGGCCGGTCCGTGGTTTATTCCGGAGATACGGACTGGAGCGAGAACCTCATTAATCTGGCCCAAGGAGCCGATCTTTTCATCCTGGAAGCCGCCAACCCCGATAAGATCCCCGGCCACCTGACGGCCGAGGAAGCCGGCCGCCTGGCAACCCAGGCCGGGGTTTCCCGGCTGGTGTTGACCCACTTTTATCCCTCCTGCGATGAAGTGGATATGGTGGCGGAATGCAGCCGCACCTTTGCCGGCGACATCATCAAAGCCGAGGATGGCTTACGGCTGCAGGTATAAGCCGGTCTCATTGTTGAAAGGAGTGACTATGGAAGATTTCTTGAAGAAAACCTTGAACTTCGGCCTCGGTCTGTTCGACTACACCAAGGAAAAAGTGGAGAATCTGGTGGAGGAGATGGTAAAGCGGGGCGAACTCAGCAAACAGGAAAGCTCCCAAGCAGTGGAGGAATTGTGGCAGAGGGCCGAAAAGGAGCAGGCCTTCTTTTGGGAAAAGGTCAAAGACTTCATTGACCGAATTGTATCAGAGATGCCCCTGGTGCGGCGGGCGGAACTTAAGGCCCTGGAAGAGCGGCTGGCAGCCCTGGAGAAGCGACTCCAGAGCTAAACCCTGCTGCCGCACTAGCAACCCATCGCGAGAAGAGATGTTCAGGCGGTACGGCTGTCCAAAAAATCGGTGATTTCCAAAAAGAGGGTTTTTTCGGGAGATGGCGGGAAAGCTTCCAGATTTTTTTGTGCCGCCAGGGTGTATTCCCGGGCCAGTCGGCGGGCGTAGTCAATGGAGCCATATTTTTTCATCAGGGGCAACAGTTCCCGGGCGAGCTTGGCGACGTCACTCTCCTTCACTAAACGCCGCAACTGCTCCTGCTCGTCCGGCCCTACCTGGCGCAGGGCGTGAATAAAAGGCAGGGTGATTTTGCCCTCTTTCAGGTCGTTGCAGACCGGCTTACCCATTTCCTTGGGGTCGCCGGTAAAATCCAGGATATCGTCCACCAATTGAAAGGTTATGCCCAGATTGAGCCCGAAATCCGTCATGGCCTGCTCCAGCCGGTCCTCCACTCCTCCTAAAATGCCCCCGATCTGACAGGCCGCCGACATGAGTTTGGCGGTCTTGCGGGTGATGACGTCGAAATATTCCTCTTCGGTCATATCCAGGCGGCCGGTGTTCACCAGTTGCAGCACTTCCCCTTCGGCCATGTAGGTGGTGGTGCGGGCCAACACCTCCATCACCCGGATATGTTTGGTGGCCACCGCGATGCTCAGGGCTTTGGACAACAGAAAGTCACCCACCAGGATCACCGCCTGGTTGCCCCAAATGGTGTTGGCGGAGGAATGCCCCCGGCGCACCGTGGCCGCATCTACAACATCATCGTGCAGCAGTGTGGCCGCATGCAGGTACTCAAAAATGGTGGCTACTTCCGGAATATGATCCTCCCGGCAGCCGCACATGCGGGCCGCCAGCAGAAACAACAAGGGCCGGATACGTTTGCCCCCTGAAATGAGAATATGATCCCACACCTGGGAGATGAGCGCGACGTGGGTAGCCAAGTTTCCCGACAGGGCCAGATTGATTCTGTCGATGTCAGGCTGCAGGCGTTGCAGGATCATTTTTTGGCGCAATTTCACAAACTTTACCTCAACTGAAAAATAATACCTTTTCAACTGCCGCTTGTCAATTTATTCTCACCGGCGCCGGTGGCGGGTCCTAGTACTTGCCGACGGATTGAATGATTCATACTAGATTCGTTTTGATAGGGGCGGTTCGCGCACCGTTCCTACGTTGTAATCCTCCACATTGCGGACGGGTGGTTCACGAACCGCCTCTGAGGTATAATCCTTTGGTCCGAAAAAACCTACATGATGAGAAATCACAACGAAGCATGAAAAGCTGCACAGGCGGGGGCGCCTGTGCTCCATTAAAAACTGCTATTCATCTACCTTTTCGACAATGACTAAACTATCTCTCCTAAGACATCATAGGTGTAGGTCTTGGTGATTTTTACCGGCTGCACTTGGCCAACCTCACCCCAACCGGCGTTGAGGTAAACTTTACCGTCTACTTCCGGGGCCTGGCTGGCCAACCGGCCCTGGAGCAGCAGTTCCGACTCCTCGCTATACCCTTCCACCAGCACCTCTTGGACCGTCCCTTTCAGGCGGCGTAGTTTTTGTTTGGTTATCCTGGCGTGCAGCAATTTCAGCCGCCGGGCCCGCCGGTTGGCTTCCCTGGCCGCCACCTGCTCCTGCAGCCTGGCCGCCGGCGTACCCTCCTCCGGTTGAAAGGCAAAGACCCCCAGGTGGTCGAATTCCAGTTCTGCCGTCACCTGGCAGAGTTCGGCAAAATCCTCCTGGGTCTCACCCGGAAAGCCCACGATTACCGAAGTCCGCAGCGTCGCTAAGGGCATTACCTCTCGAATCAGTCCCACGGTTTCCCGGATCTGTCTTAGGGTATAGCCCCGGCCCATCCGGCGGAGCAGCCGGTCGTTGACATGCTGCAGAGGCAGATCAAAATAAGGGCAGATCTGGGGATGCGCCGCCATCACGGCCAACAGCTCCGGGGTGACCCCGGCCGGATGACCGTAGAGGACCCGGAGCCAGCGCAGGCCCGGTACGGCAGCCAGACGCGCCAGCAAGGCCGGCAGCCGCACCTGCCCCCCCTGGTCTAAACCATAGGCGGTGGTGTCCTGGGCCACCAGGTTCAGTTCTAGAACACCACGCCCGGCCAACTGCTCTGCTTCGGCCAGCAGCGTGTCAAAAGGACGGCTCCGGTATGGCCCCCGGATGCCGGGGATGGTGCAATACGTGCAGCGATGGCTGCAACCTTCGGCAATTTTAAGGTAAGCGCTGTAAAAAGGTGTGGTCAACCGCCGGGGCCAGACCCGCTGGTAGCCTTGCCAATCCTCCCGGCAGAACAGGTTGCCGCCGCCAGTCCAGGGCTCTGCCGCCAAGATCTGGGCGATGCGGGGAAAATCGTTCACTCCCAGAAAAACATCCACTTCGGGCAGCAGGGCCGGCAGGTCCTGTTGATAGCGCTGGACTAAACAGCCGGCGACCACCAATCTAGTTCCAGGCCGGCCTTGCTTGTAGGCAGCCAGTTCCAGAACCGTGTCTATAGCCTCCTGACAGGCGGAAGCGATAAAGCCGCAGGTGTTCACCAGCAGGAGATCGGCCTGCTCGGGCTGGGAAGTGATCTCCCAGCCTGATTCCTCCAGCAAGGCCAACATGATTTCGGTATCCACCCTGTTTTTGGCGCAACCCAAAGTCACGGGATAGACTCGGGAGACAGTATCTTTAGTCGTTGGCATAGAGTTCCGAGTTAAAAGCTTGAAGAATATCAGTATTTATATGGCAGTTGCAGTTATGGTCATAATTGTTTCCTTCCTACCCCTTGTGCCCAAGCTCCCGCTTGGGCACGCACTAGCATTGGAAGCCTGCTTTTATAGCTCCGGAGAATCAATTTTTCCAGCAGGTCCGTTCCCGTGGTTACGAAGCAGGGCTTCGTTATACCTTGGGTTCCCAAGCAGGAGCTTGGGAACCAGATGAAAAAAGATCAATCGAATGAAAATCCCCCTAAATCCCCCTTTAATAAAGGGGGACTTTAAAAAGACTGGAACCATGATTCTATTTAAAAATCATCTAATTAACCCCCATTTTCTAAAGGGGGTCAGGGGATAATTGTTACCTTCCTACCCCTTGTGCCCAAGCTCCCGCTTGGGCATGCACTAGGATTGGAAGCCTTTTTTATAGCTCCGGAGAATCAATTTTTCCAGCAGGTCCGTTCCCGTGGTTACGAAGCAGAGCTTCGTTATACCTTGGGTTCCCAAGCAGGAGCTTGGGAACCAGATGAAAATTTTACCCTCACCCTGACCCTCTCCCCTCAAGGGGAGAGGGGAAATAAAGGAAAGAACAGCGGATTATACAGGACCACGGTTTTTTCTGGCGAGGTTATTTACCTTGCTGCTCCTGCCAGGACCGTCCAGCGGTCAATGGCGGCAAACATGATTACCCAGAAGACTACCTGTCCGGCCAGCCAGCGTTGTTTGGCCCGGGGGGAGGTCAGCCAGCGTTCTTCCAGCATCGTGATGAAATTATACATGACGGCACACTGGACCGCAAAAGGCGGGAAGCCTAAATAGCCCAGGACCGGCATCTCAAAAATTTTGCCCTCGTTCAGGAAAGGCAGGGTGTAGATCCATTTGGCCTTGGACCAAAAGTTCCAGGACTCCCAAAAAAAACCGCAGACCAAGCCGGCCAACAGCAAGAGATATATCTCCCGCCGCCGGCCCCGGCACCAGTCCAGCCACAGCGATTTGCCTCCCCCGAGATAACAGAAGGGCTCTAGTAAAAAGATGAAGGCCAGCCAGATCAGGGGGAAGGCATACCGTGGCCAGATTATGGGGAGCACCAGCATGACCAGACCCAGGATGGTGGCCGGCGCCAGCCAGGACGTCCCCGGCGTCCGGACCGGCCCCCGTGCCTGGGCCAATAGACCTGAGGCGCCCAAGAGGTCCCTGGTTTGAAAGAGCCCGGGAAAGACCGTGGCAAAGCCCACCAGATAGCCCAGCCAGCGCCAGAAAAACGCCTGGGGGAGACCGAGGTAATGCCAGTTGCCGAGCGATAAGTTTACGGCCTCAAAGATCAGCCAGCAGGTAATGGAGGCTGTCACCAGCTGCGGCAACTCCCAGAGGCGATGCATCAGCAGGGATTCACCCTGCCAGGCAAAGATGAGGGCATCGGCCATGAGGATATAGGACCACCAGGCAAAGGAGTAAAACCAGGTGGCAAAGGGCTCCACATCCTGGCTTAAGCCCCAGACCGCCATGAAAAACAACCCTCCACCCAGCAGACCCGACAGCCGGGAAAGATACCTTCGAGACGACATGAGACGCTTTTTTCACCTCCAAGAGAAAATATTATAATAGTTCTTTTTAGTTATTGATACTATAGTCATATCAGTTAGATATCAAATATTGGACTATTTTTTCTTGCTTTTTCAAGTAATTTGTGCTACATGAGAACAACCTGTTTTTTAGGTAAAAATCATCAAAATCTCATTATGTCCGTCTCGGGGGGAGGCGACATAATGCCCCACCCCCTATCTAAATTTGCCTAGCAGATGTCTTCATTAACCTTAACTGAGGAGAACTCATGAAAAGGTTTGGCATACTTCTTATAGCCCTTGTGTGGCTGCTGCCCAACTGCGGCGGCAAAAAGCAAGTGGTTTCACAACCCGAAAAAAACAAACCGGTTCAGGAGGAAGAACAGATAGCCCTGGACCTGGAAGATGAAAAAGACGAACCTCTGGTGGGCTCCGTGAATTCCCAAAGGCTGGAAGAGATGTACGGCAAAACTGCCGTTCCCGGTTTGGACGAGACTCTGAGCCAGGAAATGAAAAAATGGGAAATGCAAAAAACCTTTGACATGCCCATCCAGGTCAACAAAGAGGTACGGAACTATATCTATTATTTCTCCACCGAGCGCAAGGATCTCTTCGGCCGTTATCTGAGCCGCTCAACCCGCTACTTGCCCATGATCAAGAAGGTCTTTGCCCAGTACGGTCTGCCCGAAGATCTGGCCTACCTGGCGATGATCGAAAGCGGTTATACCAATAAGGCCCGTTCCACGGCCAACGCGGTGGGCATGTGGCAGTTTATCAAAGGCACCGGTTTGCGCTACGGCCTTACTATTGATGGCAGCATCGATGAACGCCGGGACCCCGAAAAAGCAACCCATGCGGCGGCCAAATATCTTTTGGACCTGTATAAAAAGTTCGGTTCCTGGTACCTGGCTGCGGCCAGCTATAACTGCGGGGAAGGACGCGTCCAGAAAGAAATCAACCGCAACATCGACATGAAAAGTTACTGGGAGCTTTCCAATAATTATTGCCTGCCTAATGAAACCAAAAATTACGTGCCCCAGATGATTGCGGCTACCATAATCGCCAAGAATCCGGGAAAATACGGCTTTAAAAATATCCCCTATCAACCGCCCCTGAAATATGACGTCGTAAAAGTAACTGAAGCAACCTCCTTCCAGGCGGCGGCCGTGGCGGCGACCACCAACTATGAGGAAATCAGCGCTCTGAACCCGGAATTGCTGCGGGATGCCACGCCGGGTTACGGGGCCTATCTTCTGAAGATCCCCCCGGGTAAAAAAGAGGTCTTTGCCAAGAATATTGTTATGGCCTCGGCCCAATTCCCGGCCGGGGGCGGCCGTGCCTATGCCAGCCGGCAAGATTCCGGTGATGTGGCCGAATACTATTCTGCTCCCCGGCGCAGCTCCAGAACTTATCGGGAATATGCCAGTTCTTACAGCTATAATTCGCCAAGGACGGTGTCCACCACCAGATCCAGTGACTATGCCGAGAGCAGGCCCAAGGCAAAACCAGAACTTCGGGCTCGTGCCAAGGTCTATGACAACCTCCCTAAAGTTGCCACACAATACAGCGCTTCTCAGGAGAATATAACCTCGGCGAATAAGACCTCCAAGAGTGGCAAGGTAAAAAAACATCAGGAGATTCTGGTGGCGGCCAATGCCCCCCGTTCTACCAAGGATACCAATCGAGCCGGCAGCAGAGAAGTCGCCCGCCGGGGTGAGAAATTGGAGGCGCCAGTAACTGCCAGTATGATCCCCGGGTTCGGGAGTGCCAAGAAAGCCAAAATTGTCACGAAGGAGGCCCCGAAAATCGCCCGGAAGCCCACCGAAAATTCCAAGTATAAAAAGAAAAAGAAAGAGAAAGACGACAGCTAACTAGTTTCTGTCCGGAAACGGCTATTTTCCGCAATTTCTGCGTCAATCTGCAGGCTTCCTGGTGCGGCGAACGAATGTTCGCCTCCGCACAACCCCTTGATTTCCTTGACCTTGCAGAAACTATCTCGTTTCCAAATCAGAAACTTTATTAGTTCGCATTATAGTTTCCGGATGAGAACTAACTGAGTCCGGCCGCCAACCTTATTAGACTTATAGTTCGCATTACATACGGTAACCTCAGGCCAGGGAATGCCACCATGGGTGCTTCCCTGGCTTTTTTTATCCGGGTGGGGTTGTCATACCAAAAAGCAGTCCATTGCCGGCGGAGCCAAGGAAGTAAGGATTCCCGGTTCGGGTTGGACGGCGGCCGGGCGGGAGGGCTTTTTCTCTATCAGATCAGCCCCGGTAGAAATTGTCCCGGCGGGAGGCGCTTGGGCTCCGCCGCCCTGCGGGTGCTTTCCCGTCTTACAGGGGGCGTCCAATGATTTGGAATAGGCAGTTTCTTCGGGCACAGGCGAGGCGCCTGTGCTCCATAATTTTGGGTTTGGCGCGGCAATTTTTTCGCACTGGATATCAATATGATTTTGTTCATTATTTTTCTCATATGAGGGTGGATTTTGCGGTAATTTCGCGCTTATTTCGCGGTTTATTTCCGGGCCGGAATCACACCTTTCCCCAACTGGGGGATATTCCTCTTCTTCCTCCTCGTCATCAAGGTCCTCCAGATCGGGATGAGGCTCCGGGCAGGGGATGAAGAGTTTGTCGGCCAGGAATTGGTTGGCAGCGGCGATGAATTCGGGAGCGGTGGGCAGGAGGCTGCCTTGCTGGGCCCACTGGGGCGAGGCCAGGAGGCGGTAGACCGTGTCCTGGTCCAGTTGAATATCCATTTTATCGATGTAAGTAAGGATCCGGGTGGCATCACGGTCGGCCTGGAGGACGAGGCGGGAGTTGCCGTCGGCTTCGGCGGCCTGGGCGGTGCGCTCGTTCCGCTCCAGGCGGCTATTGAGTTTTAAGAGGACACCCAGGCGCAGATTATCGAGGAAACGTTTTTCGGCCTGGGCCATTTTTTCCAGCAGGTGTTTTTTGTGGCGCCAGAGGGCCGACATGCTGGGCCCGAATTTTTTCTTGAGGGCCTCAAAGGTAAAGCCCCCGGCCAGGAGGTCGCGGTCGATGTCGTGGCGCTGGGGGTGGTTACAGACGGTACATTTCATTGGATTCCTCCGGAATCAGGGACCAGGGAACAGGGAAAAGGGACCAGAGGTCAGTGATTATTTTCCGGTTTCTGGTTCGGTTAAAAGTTTTAAAAGGCGTTCAGCTATTAGCTAAAAACAGCTTTTCTCTGACATTTGCTTATACCAGAAGAGGGGAAATTATCCAGAACAGGTGGGACGAATGTCATGAAAGATAGTGCTGAGGACTGAGGACTGAGGGAAAAACTTGATTTGTTTGGGGGCAGCGGGGCTGTAGGGCGGGCAAGGGGAAAGTATCCGATGGGGGGCGAAAAGGGCAAGGGGAAAGGGGTTAGAGGGGGATATTTCGTAGGGTGGGCACGGCCCACCATCAATCTCGTTGCAAGCTCCCGCTTGGCAACGCCAGTTGAGGGCGAAGCTCCGGCTTCGCCAACTGCAATACTGCCGTCTGTTCTCATTCTTCAAGCAACTTCCCGCAACTTGCCACGAAATTTTAGGCTCATCCACCTGGAAGTGTGTTAATATATTTAAAGTTAATAGTTGAGAAATGGCGGGGGGTTTTTATGCTGGAATTTGAGCGTATTACCTTTGACCAGAATGTCATGGGCGGCAAAGCCTGCATTCGTGGCAGGCGCGTAACGGTATCCCTGGTGGTCAATTTGGTGGCCAATGGGATGAGCACCGAGGAGATCATCGAGGCATATCCTTATTTGGAGCCTGATGACATTCGCCAAGCCCTGCGTTTCGCCGCCAGGGGGAAGAGGGATAAGGGATGAGGGAGAAAGGACTGGCGGAAGAGGAAAGAGGCCAAGGGGTTTAGATAGGGATAGGACGCAGGCTTCGCCCAGCAGTCCTCTCGTTGCCAAGCTCCCGCTTGGCAACGCCATTATTAGCGAAGCTCCAGCTTCGTCTTCTTTCTTTTTTTCTGTAAATTTTCTTGCCATTCCAACCGCTTTTCCACTATGATGGAGGCAGAATTGAACTAATGCTCCTGTTGGAGTGTGATGATGGCAGACATCCCCTGGGACTCTGGCGGCTGGCCAGGTTCCGGTTCCACCTGCGGCTCATTGAGCCGGTGATACTGCCCCCGTACCGGGGGCGGTGTTCCGGGGCGTGTTCGGCAAGGCGCTGCGGCGACTGGTGTGTCTTGCCCCCCAGGCGCATGTGCGGGGAATGCGCCTTTGCCGCCAAATGTCTGTACACGGCCATCTTTGAGCCGGTGCCGCCGCCGGGAGCGAGGGAAGCCCGGAAATACCTGAAGGCCCCCCGGCCCTTCGTTTTGAACCCGCCTTTGACCAACCGGCAGTCCTTCCACCCCGGAGAAACGTTGGCTTTTGATTTGGTGCTCATCGGTCCGGCCATCGAGGCCCTGCCGTATTTCATATATATTTTCCAGGAGGTGGGCAAAAAGGGTCTGGGCCGGGAGCGGAGCCGTTATGAGCTGATCCGGGTGGACTCGATCCAGAATAGCCAACCCGTCACTATCTATGAAAATGACACCATCTTTGCCAACCGCCTCGCGGTTGAGGCCGGACCGGTCTCGCACCCCGAAGATCAAAGCGTCACTTTTAGCCAGAAGGAGACGATGAAGTTGGGGGGATTGAAGGGCAGCGTTTCCTTTTCCGGGGAAAGGGGGCCGTTTCTGCCTTATATGCGGTTGGGGGAGCAGGTGAATGTGGGGCAGGGGACGACGTTTGGGTTGGGGAGGTATGTATGCAGCCCAGAAAGATTTTTTTGAGGAGGTTACTGAAAGCCAACCATGAAGCTTCCCCATAGGGAAAAGGCGTACATTCCTCCGGATAAATTGCCGGCATACCTCTTTATCTCCGACTCATCCGGTGGGAAGATTAAAGGCCCGATTCTTTATGTCCATGGGTTTCAATCAAAATAATGCGGCGTTATTGGAGCAACAATTGCTGAGAATCGCCAAGATCGAAAATATTATTCGTCATATGGTTTCCCCATATGGGACAAAATATATTATCGATGGCAGTTTGGAGGGTATCAGGGGCATATCTGGCCGGATTCGGACTATTTGGATCATCGAGGCCGGCGGGGAATCCCCTCGTTTTGTCACTGCCTACCCGCTATATTGAAAAGTATCGGAGATACGGATGTTCAAAGAATTAGATATTGCCGTTCTCAGGCATGATATCCCTGAACATGGCCTCAAAGCAGGGGATATCGGTTCAATAGTCCACTGCTATGGCCGATCGGAGACTTTTGAGGTTGAATTTGTAGATGCCAGGGGAAAGACGGTGGCCTTATTGACTTTAACCCTTGCTGATATCAGGGCTATCGGCGGCTCTGAAATTCTCCACGTCCGGGAATTAGAGAAAGATGCGGCCTAAGTTAAAGACTCCCTGGCGTCTCTAGGTCAGGGGGGACCTGGCCACGAGCCTCACCTTTCCCCTCTTTTGGGAACACCTGAGCCGGCGGCTGGGGCTATTGGCCGCCTTGTATGGGGACGGCTCTGCGACCTTGACATCTCCTCTTAGGGCATGGTGGCCTAAAAGTAGGCCGAGGGCGAGAGGATGGCCTTTTTGCCTCGGGCTCAAAGATGGCAGTTTACTTTTTATAGTACCCACGCTAATTCCGGATTGACCATAAAAATCAAGAGATTCTTGGATTAAATTATGACTGAAACCAAAGGAAATTTACAATTTGTTCTGTGCATCGAGAACAAAGACACCGAGGATTTGGAGAAGCGCAAGATTTATCAGATACTTCCGGATGCAGAGGCCGAAAGTGAAGGATATATCAGGGTTATTGACGAATCCGGGGAAGACTATCTCTATCCCCGATCTTACTTTATTCAGGTGCACTTGCCCCAAGAAGCGCAAAAAGCCTGGCGTTTAGCTGAAAAATCTTAAAAAACAGTTTTCCTTTGTTCTCGTTGCCAAGCTCCCGCTTGGCAACGCCAGTTGAGGGCGAAGCTCCGGCTTCGCCAACTGCAATACTGCCGTCTGTTCTCATTCTTCCAGCAATTTCCCGCAACTTGCCAGTAAATTTTTGGAAACATCGTTTTAACGGGGCGGGGCGCGAACCGCCCTACGGGCAGGGCGAGATTCTTAGATATTAACCGCTTCCCGCAGCACCCGTGCTCGAATTCGGGGGCGCAGACCTTTCTCGGTGACCACGTCCACGGGGCAGCCCAGGAGTTCTTGCAGATCCATTCATAAACCTCCCAGGTCCAAAAGGCTGCGGCCAGGCTCCAGATCAACCAAGATAGCGATATCGCTCAGCGCCTCTGCCTCCCCTCGGGCGGCGGAGCCGAAGAGGGGGATATTATGGGCGGAGGCGACCTTTGGGGGGCGAGCTTCCGCGCCTGACCTTACTATCATGCATTCACCATTTGCCAACCAGGGGAATGTCAACAGGATTCTTCGAACGATTTTTCGTACTTGACAGAGAATTTGGCGAACCTATAATGGAGGGTAAATCCAAGGGGGTTCGCACTCCAGTAATTTCATGGGGTTGGGCTGCTTTTAAGCTCTTTGACAGGTAAAATCGCATCAAGGAAACGGGGTTCGCACAATTGGCCTATTTTGATTAACTATATTGAGCGGTTTCAAGCTAAGAGTCACACCACGATTTCGTATCGTGGACCCATTGAAGCGAGCGGATGCTGTCCGAGATCTGCCAGACTCGGTCACACCACGATTTCGTATCGTGGACCCATTGAAGCATGATATTGGGTTCAGCCTGTCCTGTGTCACACCACGATTTCGTATCGTGGACCCATTGAAGCACCTAGTCGATCCGTTATCGCTGCGAGAATGAGCGGTTAGCAGACCGGTCACACCACGATTTCGTATCGTGGACCCATTGAAGCAATTACAAGTCAACGATATCTTGACAAGTATCTTTGGCTAAGTCACACCACGATTTCGTATCGTGGACCCATTTATATCGATAGTAACAAGATATCTCGATCAAGAGAAGAACAACAACGTTAATAGTAGTGTTTATACTGATTAGCGATTTGTTCGTAACGATTCCACTATGGATTTCGACACCTTTTTCAAGACCGCTTTAGCCTCCCATGTTGGCCCCTACCCCTATCAGGCGCGCCTCGCCACGGAGCCATGGCCAGAGCTCATTAACATTCCCACCGGCATGGGTAAAACGGCGGCGGTCATCCTCGCCTGGCTCTACAAACGCTGCCTCACCAAGAAACCTGCCCCCCGACGTTTAATCTACTGCTTACCCATGCGGGTGCTGGTGCAACAGACCTGCCTGAATGCCAAAACCTGGATTGATAATCTGGTCAGCGCCGGGATTATCCCACCGGAGAAAAAGCCCGAAGTGTCTATCCTCATGGGCGGAGAGATTGAGCTGGATTGGGACTTTCAACCTGAAAAGGAGTTAATCCTGGTGGGGACCCAGGACCAACTCCTCTCCCGGGCCATGAATCGGGGTTACGCCATGAGCCGGTTCCGCTGGCCGGTCCACTTCGCCCTGTTGAATAATGACAGTCTGTGGGTCATGGACGAGACCCAGTTAATGGGCGTGGCCCTCAAGACCACGGCCCAACTGCAGGCATTTCGAGAAAGCCTGAAGACCTGCGGAGAGGTCCAGTCGGTCTGGATGAGCGCCACCCTGGACGAAAAATGCCTCAACACCGTAGACCATCGGCGGCCGGCAGGAGGCTGGCCCGCGGTCAGCCTTTCTCAGGAAGAAATGACTTTACCTGGGGTAGAGAAAAGACTGCGGGCCACGAAGCGGCTGTTCCGGGCCGAGACGATGTTAGGCGAAGAAGATTCGGACTATGCCCGCGCCCTGGCGGCAGAAATTTTAGAAAAACACTTGCCAGGAAGCCTCACCCTGGCGGTGCTGAACCGGGTCAGCCGGGCGCAACAGGTCTACCGCAGCTTGGTGGAATTAGGCAGGACCACAGAAAATACCGGCTTGATCCATTCCCGCTTCCGGGAGCCGGACCGCCGCCGGCATGAGGAACTGCTGTTTGGCGAAGGGGACCGCATCATAGTCGCCACGCAGACCATCGAGGCCGGGGTGGATGTTTCCGCCCGGGTGCTCTTCACGGAAATCGCTCCCTGGGCCTCACTGGTGCAACGCTTCGGGAGGCTTAACCGGTACGGCGAGCACCCCGAGTCGACGGCCTACTGGATTTCCCTCAGCAATGCCAAAGAGCTGGAAGATTCCCGGCAAAAAAAGGATCGGCTACCAACGGACAAGGCACACAAGAAGGCCGGGCACATTTTAGAAAATCTCAGCATCCCCTATTCCCTCCCCCTTTTACAGGAGAGCGGCGGCATCCTGGCAGACCTGGCCGCGGTGGATATAATTGCATTGCAAAAGGTGCACTACACGGAACCGGAAACGATACAGCCGGTTATCCGCCGGAAAGATATTATCGACCTGTTTGACACTGCGGCCGATCTGAGCGGGAGCGATTTGGACATCTCCCGATATATCCGGGATCAGGAAGATACTGATGTTCAAGTGTACTGGCGAGATTTTGAGGATGAGACGCCACCCCCCGAGCAGCCGGCCCCGACCCGGGAGGAATTGTGTACGGTCAGCCTGGCAGGGATGCGGGAATTTTTACGGAAGAAAGAGGTAACGGCCTGGAGGTGGGACCATCTGGATGCGGTGTGGCAACGGACCTCGTCGTATGAGACCCTGCCGGGAATGGTCCTGCTGTTGAAAGGGGCGGCAGGAGGGTATGAGCCGTTTTTGGGCTGGACCGGCATGCCGGCGCAGGCAGAGCACGAGGTTCCACCGGTGGAAACCCAGACCCGGAGCGACAATGAAGGAATGGAGGAGGGTTACCAGGTTCCGGCCTCCAGATGGCTCACCATAGCGCAACACGCCCGGGATGTGGCAGCGATGTGTCAGAGGCTTCTGGCAGCCCTGGAAGTGCCGGAGGAATTTCACGAGCCTCTGACCACGGCGGCCTGGTGGCACGACGTGGGCAAGGCCCACGAGCAGTTTCAAATGGTCCTGGCACGGCTGGACGGCTTCCAGCCGGGGGGACTGTGGGCCAAAGCAGGCGGGGGGCCGGCAGATAAGACTTTGGCAATACCCCCAAACGAGCCAGCCATGTTCCCGGGGCCCACCCAAACCGATGAAATTATGGTGGGCGGTGCCCACCCTACATTTTCACCTCCGGTGCTTGCAGAGCAGATTATACCCAAACGCCGCCGTTTCCGCCACGAACTGGCCTCAGCCCTGGCCTGGCTGCAACAAGCCCGGCCGGATTACCCGGCCAAAGATCTGATTGCCTATTTGATCGCCAGCCACCATGGCAAAGTGCGGCTGCGGCTGCGATCCCTGCCGGGAGAAACGAAACCCGCCGATCCTGAAATACCCTTTGCTTGCGGCATCTGGCAGGGAGATCAACTGCCCCGGGTTGATTTGGGGAACGGCCAAGCCAGCGAAGAATTGAACCTGGACCTATCCCCCATGATTTTGGGCGAAGGGAAATTGGGATCATCCTGGCTGCACCGCATGACCACCCTGCGGGAAGCTTGGGGGCCGTTCAGACTGGCATATTTGGAAGCGGTGCTACGTATTGCCGATTGGCGGGCTTCCGCAGCGGAATAGAGATATGGCAGAGCAACACGAAATAATTCTCGCCGGCTGCACCCCCACCCCGCTGGCCCATTACCTCAAGGCCCTGGGGATTTTCCGGTTGGTGCAAGAACAGGCTGATTCCCAGGCCACCGCCTGCTGGCGGAACGAGACCTTCAGGCTGAGGTCGGCCCTGGACCAGAATGGCCTGGTGGAATTTTTCCTCCAACACTATAAGCCAACCCCCATTGTCGCCCCCTGGAATGGCGGGAGCGGGTTTTACCCCAATGACAACAAGGCTGCTCTTCATCATCTCAGTCAAAGCGACCACGCAAGATTCTCTTTCTACCGGCAGGTCATAGCACTATCAAGAAATCTTCGGGAAAAGCTGGGACTGACCAGTAAACCGGGGGATAAGGAGAAGAAAACCGAGCTTCTGGAGAGCTGCCGGAATGAGTTTCCCGAGGAGGCGCTGGCCTGGCTGGACGCGGTGTATGTCCTTACCGGGGCAGGGCCGAAGTTCCCCCCGCTGCTGGGAACGGGGGGAAACGACGGACGTTTGGAATTCACCAACAACTTCATGCAGCGGTTGACGGATGTTTTCGAGGCGGCTACCGGGCTTCCCAAGGGCAAGGCCGAGAGATGGTTGCGCGCCTCTCTGGGAGGGCAGGCGGAGAAAGGTTTGCTGCCCAACGCGGCCATAGGCCAGTTTTTTCCCGGAGCCGCAGGCGGGGCTAATGCCACGGCGGGTTTTGAGGCCGACTCACTGATCAATCCCTGGGACTTCATTCTCATGATGGAAGGGTCGCTGCTGCTGGCCGCTTCCTGCGTGAAACGGATGGGGAAAGCGGGACCGGGGGTCTTGGCCTATCCCTTTACCGTGAACCAGGTGGGGGCGGGATACGCCAGTGCCAGCCGACAGGATGAAGCCCGGGCGGAGATCTGGCTGCCCCTGTGGGAGCGGCCTTTTTCGCTTTTGGAACTGCAGGCCTTATTTTCCGAGGGCAAGGCCCAGGTCGGCAGGCGGCAGGCCGCGGATGGGCTCGATTTCTCCCGGGCGGTGGCCACCTTGGGTATCGACCGGGGAGTCTCAGCGTTTCAACGATTCGGATTTCAGAACCGGTTCGGGAAAAACTATTTTGCCATTCCCCAGGGCAGATTCAGGGTGCACTATCAGCCCGAGGCGGAATTACTGGCAGGCATTGACGGCTGGCTGAGGACCTTGAGAGCCAAAGCCTCCAATAATAAGGCGCCGGCCGCCATCAACCGGGCGCTGAACCATCTGGACAAAGCGATATTCCAGCTCTGCCAGTTTGGGGGCAGGGCGAGGACGGCCGAGACCCTGGTGGCGTTGGGGCGCTGCGAGAAGGTCCTGGCCAAACGATCCAGGTGGATGGTCGAAAGCACTATTTCCCCGGTCCCACCCCTGCCCGGCGAGTGGCTCATTAAATCCGACGACGGCTCGCCGGAATTCAGGCTGGCGGCAGCGCTCGCCTCGGTGACCGGGAAATTCCGGAAAAAGGATAAAGAGGTTTGGCTCGCTCTCCGGAGTCATTTGGAACCGGTCCGTTCGGGAACCAGAAAAGACGGGACAAGTTTTGTTCTTTGGGATGATGAGTCGGGCAATGAGGTGGTCTGGCAGGAAGGGAATCTGATAACCTCCCTGAATACCATTATGCGCCGGAGGCTCATCCTGGCAGAGCAGACCGGCCATGACACCTGGGGGACAGCTCTCGGATCAGGGCCGATCTCGGCCATCTAAATGCCTTTATAGAGGGAAACATCAACCACGAGAAGTTTGCCGATTTTTTATGGGGCCTCATCTTAATCGACTGGAGGAAGTTTGACCAGACCCAATGGGCCCCCGCCGGGGGCGGCGAGGTGTGGCCGGGGGCGGCGTACGGCCTGTTGAAACTGTGTTATCCGGGGGACAAGGTTCGGGAGGAAAAGGTGCCGCTGGCACCGGTGATCCACCAGCAGGCGATGGTGGGCAACGGTTTGGCGGCAACGGCGCTGGCCGCCAGACGGCTCAGAGCTTCAAACCTCAATCCGGCGGTGGAGTCGGTTTATCAAAGACCCGGGATGGCCAGGACCATAGCCGCCAGCCTGCTCTTTCCCGTGGGCAGGAGAGATCTGAATTTCATGGCCGCCCGGGTGCTGCGGGAGCCCAAAACCTGATAAGGAGAAGAAGATGGCGTTGGATTTTGCTGGTTTGAAAAATGCGAACCGTCTCCTCATGGAAGTAGACCTGAAGCCCGTCCAGGGCCGGAGATTCCAGCCCACGGGATTTCCCGATCTCGGGGCGGCCACCTTTGAACTGGCAGACGGCACCAACATGCTGTTGGTGGAGTCGGCCCAAAGCATGGCCAACCGGCTGGAAGAGGTCTGCTGGGACGAAGACAAGCAAGACCTGGTGGCAGCTCTGAAAGGAATTCCCTACATCGTGATTCACGACCAGAAAGACAAGTTTCTGTCATGCTCGATCCTGGAGTCCCACAGGATCAACAGCCCCTATATTCTGGAGGCTAAAGATAAGTCCTTTATGGAGTTGCTGAAACAGGAGCTGGCGGTGCTGGAAAAAGGCCGGGTTGATTTTCAAATTCTGGCCAGGACCATGGCCAAGTTCGATGTGAATACGCTCCTGCACGGTGTGTTCATAGCCAAATCCGAGATTGCCGGGGGGAGATTCAAGCTGCCGAGGGCCTTATCGGCATTTATTGAGGCCAGGGAGGTGACTCTGGCCCCGAGCGGAGGCGTAAAGAAGGATGAAGTCGACCCAAAAGGTGATACGAAAAAGGGGTTTGGCCACGTGCCTTTCCACCGGGAGGAGTATACCGGCACAATCACGGCTTATTTTAACTTGGACCTGGCCCAGATCAGGGGCTACCGGCTGGGGGAGGATTTCGAGAATTTGCTCATGGCCCTGGCCCTGTTTAAAATTTTGAGATTTTTGGAAACCGGGCTGCGGTTAAGAACTGCCTGCGATCTGGAGACGGACGGAGCCATGAGGATCATCCGGCCGCACGGCTTGACGATGCCGGCTCTGGAAATTCTGGAAGAGACTTTGCCGACCCTTATCAAGGCCAATTCGGCACTTTTTGCCGACCCGCCGGTCACCAAGGTGACCTTTGAAGTTAAAGCAAAAGCTAAAACCGAGGCCGGAGATGAGGCCGAGGCCGAACCCGAAACCTGATTATGATCGCGGTAGAATTTCGTTTCTTAGCCAGACATTACCATGCCACGCCCTTGGACGCCCAGGTCAACGAGGGTTTGGTGGAATGGCCGCCCTCACCCTGGCGGATTCTGAGGACGCTGATTGCCACCTGGCATTACAAGGGGCAGCAGGATATCCCGGAGCCCGTACTTATTGCTTTAATCAAAAAACTGAGTGCGGAACTGCCGGTTTTTTCATTGCCCCGGGAGAATGTCAGCTTCGGCCATACCAGGCATTACATGCCGCTCTACCGTTCGGCAGTGGACGGCAAAACCACTAAAGTTTTTGATACTTTTCTGCGAATCGCCGACGACAGTGTCGTGGGCGTTTTGTGGCCCACGATTGTACTCGACCAGGAGGAGGCGGCGGCTCTGAGAGTACTGGTTGACAGGATCGGCTATCTCGGGAGGGCCGAGTCCTGGGCCGAAGGGAAAATCAGAGGGGAACCGGGGATTTGGTCAACTCAAAACCTTTTTATGAAAATGAACCTTTGCAGTCCGAGGAGGAGTTGGTCAAACTGTTGGCACCTCTTTCCGAGGGGGAGTATCAGGCCTGGCGACAAGGATTTTGGGAAGCCGAAAAAAGCGGACCAAAAAAGGGAAAGGCAGCTTCAAAAGCACTCCCCGAATCAATCTATCTGGCTTTACAACTCGACACGGCGGCTTTGCGGAACCAGGGATGGAGCCAGCCGCCGGGCTCGCGCTTTGTGCTTTATCGAAGACCCGGGATGAGGCCGGGAATTAGCTTAGACTTGGCAGGTTCGCGGAAAAAAACAAAAAATCCCCCTACTGTGGCCCGATATGCGGTGGCCTCGGCGGTGCCGCCACGACTAACGGAAGCAGTGGCCATTGCCGAGAGAATCAGGGTCGCCCTGATGGCCCGTTCGGACGGGGCGATAGTTTTTGCCGGAAAAGATGAGGCTTCGATACCCCTCACAAAGGGACATCAACATGCCCATATCTTCTGTGAATCGGATGGGACCAGAGGAGAAATCACCCACATTACCGTATACGCCCCGATGGGATTCGAGGATGATGATTTAGTGTCACTAGCCGGGCTGAGAAAGGTTTGGGGGAAAGGCGGCCATGACCTCCAACTGATTTACCTGGGCTGCGGAACCCCTGAGGATTTCGCCGGAATGGATGGCAAACGGGGCGAATGCCCGCTCTTTGGCAGGAGCCGCAGTTGGGTTTCCCAGACGCCGTTTGTTCCCACCAGGTTGCCCAAATATAATCGGAACCGGAAACCACGGCTGGATGAAAATAATCTTCATCAAGGGACCCCCGAACACGATCTGCGCCGCCTGCTGCGTATCGACGGGAAGCCTGACCCGATCGCAGTCGAGCCTTTGAGCGAAACATATTTGGGAAAACACAAGACCAGGTGGTTGGAATTCATCCGCTCCAGGAAAACTGACCCGGGAGGGAAACTGGGTTATGGATTCCGGATCGTTTTTGCCGAACCGGTGCAAGGGCCTCTGGCCTTAGGGTATGGCCGGCATTTTGGCTTGGGGTTGTTTTTGCCGGAGGGTTAATCGATTTGAAGTAAGCTCGAATATGATCTGGAGATGGGGAGGCATTAATTTATTGAGGGGGGATGGTTGATAGCAGTGAACGATTTGGAGACCGTTTTGCCTTAATAGTATCCCCATTGCGAATACCGACTGGACCTATTTTCTGGAGGGATTGACTAATTTGAAAGGCTGACTTCTAAACAATTATCACGTGCTTACTGGCTTAACCGAAAAAAAATGGTATCCAGTTTTTTCAATTACTTATCTCCCATGCATAATTTCCTGATAACAATTTGAATTCCTTATATTATCAAATGTCTTGAATGTTTTAATGTAGTTCCAATCATTATAACCTTTTTCTATTCCTTTCTTCAGCCATTTACATGCATCTTCAGTTTTTCTGGTCACAGAACAGAACTCAGCCATAGAAATAATTGCGTCATTATGATCAGGATTTAGCTCAAGAGCTTTTTCAATGTCACTTTCGACTTTATCGTATTTTCCCATAAGTAAAAATGCAAAACCTCTTCTATTATATGTATCCGCAGATTTCGGATTTAGCTCAATCGCTTTACTGTAATCAGCAATGGCAAGGTTGGACCGTCCTTTTTTTCGGTATGCTCCACCTACGATTATAATATGCAATCGCATCTTTCGGATTTAGCTCAATCACTTTACTGTAATCATCAATGCAAGGTGGGACCGTCCTTTTTTCTGGTATAGCTCCACCTCGATTGTAATATGCAATGACGCATCTCTCGGATTTAGCTCAATCACTTTACTGTAACCATCAATGGCAAGGTCGGACCGTCCTTTTTTTTGGTATACTACATCTCGATTCTAATATGTAATCCCATCTTTCGGATTTAGCTCAATCACTTTACTGTAATCATCAATGCAAGGTCGTAATTGTCCTTTTTTGTTGTAAGAAATACCCCGACTGATATATGCTTTATCATTTTTCGGATTTAGCTTAATCGCTTTATTGTAATCAGCAATGGCAAAATCGAACTGTCCTTTTTTGTTGTATGATACACCCCGATTGTTATACGAACAATATGCATTCGCATAGTTCGAAGTTAGCTTAATTGCCTCACTGTAATCATCAATGGCAAGGTCTTGGTACTGTCCTTTTTTGTTGTAAGATATACCCCGATTGATATATGCCTTATCATATTTCGGATTTAGCTTAATCGCTTTACTATAATCAGCAATGGCAAGGTTCGGAACTGTCCTTTTTTATCGTAAGCTAAACCCCGATTGTAATATGTATAATATGCATTCGCATAGTTCGAAGTTAGCTCAATTGCCTTACTGTAAGCACAATGGCAAGGTCGTACTTCTCCTGGCGGTAATGAGATAATCCCTGGCGACTGTAATCGTCCGCCGAGGGCGGCTCAGGCCATAGCCATAGCACCAGAAGGCGACGCCTAACACCACGAGAAAGCCAACCAGAGTGCGCAACCAGGGATGCGGTGGGGCTGGTGGAATTACAGTAGAACGACTCACACTGATGTGCCTATCTCTCCGGCCCCCAGTTCAACCCACTCCCTTTTGGTCCCATAGCCTGTTGCGGAGACCTCTACCTGTAACCGGCCCGGCCCCATATCTAATACCCTGGGTAAATTTGCCCAAAGGGTTGAGAAATATTACCTTGGCGTCGGTGGGCTCAGTCTCTACCCAGAGGTTAGCCTTTACCTTGGTAAGTTTATTATTGAGGTGTTTCTCTTCTCCGGCGTCGTGCTCACCCCAATCTCCTTCCGGCTCAAGGTGTCCCGGTCTCGGGAGGAGCCGGTGGACTAAGAATGTTTTTGATATCCCGAGCCAAACTTTGAAACATGGGGGACGACTGTTGAGCCATCCCACTTCGAAAAGTCTGCGGCATGGATATACCGAAATCCCAGGGGCGGCATCACCGCATCCAGCAAAACCGGAAAAACGGAGCAACTCCTTCCGGAGCCCTTCATTGCCTCTGCTCTAACCCATTTGCTCTTGATGGAATTTTCAGACCACACGACCAGGAGAGAACGGGCAACCTCCAGCTCTTCTTCCAGTACCTCAGGCCAGGTTTTCCCCACCGGAATAATCCGGTCCCAGAACAGGGACAATCCCTCCCGCTTAAGGGCCTCAGCCAGAGGCTTAACCCGCTCCCGGTCCTCGCTCGTGTAAATCAGAAAAATATCGCTCATATGGTTTAGGATGGGCAAAATTTCTTGCTTAGAAGAAGAACGATTCTGGCCAAATAGTCATTCTATCTTAAAGTTAGAAGGTTTAATCAAATTTTGTCAATCAATATCAAGATTAACCATTGTGTAGGGTTACGGGAAAAACCAACAACCCTTGAACTGGGGGTAGTATTTTTTTAGAAATGCAATTTTCCTGCATAAAAACTAACTTGCCAAAAGGAAACTTATAAGAGAGATTTTGAAAATTGTTTATATGGTTTGGTTATGAAAAGTTTTCGATTTTTTCTTTAATTACTCCCCTTTTTTTAAAACTGTAGGTCAACCGGAGACAGGGTTCCCAAGTTCCTACCAGGGCGGGCGCGGAGGCCCGCCCCACCTTGGGAAGTAGAAAATATTTTTCAGGTATGGGGGGACAGAAAAAAACAATTTTCGGTTTTCGGTTAAAGGCTGGAAAAGCCAGGCAGATAGCAACGCTATTATTCCGTTTGCGGTATTACGTAGCCAATGGACAGTGGCGTCGGCGGGAAATCAGGCTTTTTCCAGGGCTGCCAAAATGTCCAGAATTTGTTGCCTGAAACCCGGGAGAATATCGGCAATGACATCCCAAACAAAGGTCAGATTGACCCCGAAATATTCATGGATGAGTTTATTATGCATGTCTGAGATTTTTTCTTAGGGGATATCAGAATGGGCGGATTTGAAGGCCTCAGACAGTTGACGGTTGACTGCACCGATGATCTCCAGGTTGTGGACGCCGGGATTGGAAGGTGGTGGCGAAGCTGGAGCTTCGCAAGAAAGGCGTTCCCAAGCGGGAGCTTGGGAACGAGCCATTCAGATTCCCGGGGCAGGCCCACAACCAGGCAATTATGGAAGGCAGGGCCCGACCTACTGACCGAAAAGCGGGAGGCGCTTGGGCTCCGCCGCCCTGCGGGTGCTTTCCCGGGCCGCCGAGGCGAGGCCCTGCAAGTCCAGGCCAAGGATACTGACCCAAAGGCGGGAGGCGCTCCGCTTTCCCGCCCGTTTTGGGCTATCGGTTTGGGCTTCGAGGCGAGGCATTCTCATATAACCTTTGGGCACATGGACAGGGACAGCCCCTAGAGGCCGCCGGTTGGCCAGGCAGGGGAGTTCGGCCCGGAGTTTGTGCAGGTACTCGCGGTCCAGGCGGGCGTAGATGATGTCCTCCCGGTCGGCGGCCCGGGCCAGGGCCAGGCCCCAGGGGTCGATGATCAGGGAACGGCCGTAGGTTTTTATGCTTTGATCGGGATGGGGGTACTGGGCCGGGGCTAAGATATAGACCTGATTTTCGATGGCCCGGGCCCGGAGCAGGGTCTCCCAGTGGTCCCGGCCGGTAACCTGGGAAAAGGCGGCCGGCACCACAATAATCTCGGCCCCCCGGTCCACGAGGGCCCGGAACAACTCCGGAAACCTGAGATCATAGCAGATGGTCAGCCCCACAGTCCAGGGCTCCTCCGGCAAGGTGAGGGCCACGATGTCATTCCCCGGCAGAATATAATCGGATTCCCGGAAGTTGACCTTGCCGGGGATATCGATGTCAAAAAGGTGCATCTTACGGTAGCAGCCCACTATCTCTCCCGCCGGGCCCAGGAGTAATGCCGTGTTGTAGACTTTGGTTTTTTCGGCAGTTAATTCCGGGATGGTGCCCAACAGCAGATAAATGGCCAATTGCCGGGCCTGGTCCTGGAATTCCCGCACCAGGGGGCCGTCGAGGGCCTGGGCCTGGGCGGCAATGTCGGCCGGCGGCCCGAGACCGGTAAAATACTCCGGCAGGGCTATCAGCCTGGCACCCCGGCCGGCCGCCGCCTGGATCAACCGGTGGGCCCGCTCACAGTTGGCGGCCAGATCCCCGGTGCTTTGCATCTGAATTACCGCGGTCCACATGGTTTTTGGTCTCCGGGGCCAGGGGTCAGGGGCCAGGGGTCAGGGGTTAGTAAAAAAATTGGCAAAAGTTATGGGCCGAACTTTTGGCCAGATTATAGATCTTATGATATTATACCCGCAGTTAGGGCGGCGATGCCAGGATATTTTGATGGGGTCATCTCCCTAAACCAGCCAATATTTAGTTACGTTTGATGGGATAGCATGTTTGGGAAGCCAAAAATCAGGCCGGCGCCCCAGGCGGCCCACACCGCCAACCTGCCCCGGAATATTCTGCAGACCAGTTTGCTGCTGGAGGGGGTGGCCGCGCGGGAATTATCCGACTCTGGTCCCGGTCCGGTTTCCCTGGCCGTCGGTCTCCAGGAATTCGTCCTGCTGGAGGGGATGACCGCCAAGGAAGCCGATATTCTGCTGCGGCTGGCCGCGACCTTGCGCCGCCCGGCCGCGGGCCGGATTTTCCACTGGGGCAGAGATCTGTTTGCTCTCCCCCATCAGGCCCTCTATCCCTGGCGGGGGCGGCTGGCCTTTGTTTCCCCCTTCCAATCCCTGCTCCCCCGTCTGACCGTTCTGGAAAATGTCACCCTGTCCCAAACTATGGCCACCTCTCAGCCCGCCGGGGAAGTGGCGCGTCAACACCAGTCTCTCCTGGAGCAGTTATCCCTGGAGAAGTATCTGTCCAGCTATCCCGTGAGACTTCCGGCCCGGGCTGTACCATCTGGCGCTGTGGGCCCGGGAGCTCATCAAACAGCCGCGGCTGATCCTCGGGGTTCTCGCCGGCCAGGAAGAGGTTTATGGGGCCCCGGCTTTGGGCCCGTACCTGCTCCCCCTGTGGGAGGACTATCATCTCAACCGCCGGGGCGCGATTGTCCTGGCAGGTCCTTTCCTGGGTCTGGCTCATCAAGTTGCCGACCGCCGCCTGAACTGCCGGGACGGTCTCTGGCAGGAGCAGCCGTTGCCAGGACGCCACAACCAACCCCTCATCAGCTACCTGGATCTGTTATAGCCGGTCTGCCGTCTCCGGTCTTCGGTCTCAATGCCGGGGCCGCCGAAAATTCTGGCGGATTTCCGGCATGGTGAGCAGCCGCCACAGAGGGCGTCCGTGGGGGCAGTGGGAGGAGACGGCCAAGGTGTCTAACTGGACAAAAAGGTGGTGCATCTCCTCGGGGCTCAAACGCTGTCCGGCCTTTATGGCCCCCCGG
The DNA here is from genome assembly GCA_963705135.1 of uncultured delta proteobacterium. Taxonomy (GTDB): domain Bacteria; phylum Desulfobacterota; class Desulfobaccia; order Desulfobaccales; family Desulfobaccaceae; genus Desulfobacca. The sequence goes on along the minus strand of CAVPJB010000032.1, from coordinate 72,580 downwards.
CAGGCCATGGTCAGGTGCAGCCGGCGCCGGAGCTGGTTATCATCCCGGTCGCTTTGAAACGGCGCCAGATCGGCGATCATTTCCGGCACGAGGGACTGGAGATCTTGTTCGGCCAGGCAGGCCGGCACGGCCCGCACCAGAAAGGTGCTGCCGCCAAAGGGCTCCAGTTCCAAGCCGGCCTCCTGGAGTTCGGTCAGATGTGCTTCGGCCCAGGCGGCGCCGGCGGTATCCAGTTCCACCGGCAGGGGAAACAGGAGGGTCTGCCGGGCCCCCGGCTGACGCCGGGAGCTGGTTAACAGCTCGAACAGGATGCGCTCATGGGCCGCGTGTTGATCGATGATGAGCAACCCTTCCGGGGCCTGGGCCAGGATGTAGGTGCCCTGCAACTGCCCCAAAACCGTGAGCTCGGCAAAACGCCAGCCGGCGTCGGGCAGCATCGCCTCCGGGGCCGGTGGTGCCGGGGTTGCCGGGGGTCCCGGGACCGGGATGATCCCCTGGGGCAGCGGCGGCAGCTCGGGGAATAGTTCGGCGCTCCTGGGTTCCCGGACCTGCATGGCCGGGGGTGAAAGCCAGGGGGAGGAGAACTCCTGTCGGCCCGGCATCTGGACGGGTTCGAGGGCCTGGCGGACCGCGGTCAAGACCAGGGCATACACCCGGCCGCCTTCTTTGAACCGCACCTCCGCTTTGGCCGGGTGGACGTTGATATCCACCTGTTCCGGAGCGGCCTCCAACTGCAGGATAAAGACCGGATGGCGCCCCCGGGGCAGCAGTCCCTGATAGGCCTGGCGCATGGCCCCGGCCAGCAGACGGTCGGTGACGATGCGGCGGTTAACCAGGAGAAATTGATACTTCGGGGTGGCGACGTTGTGGTCCGGGCTGGAGATGAGACCCGTCACCCTGAGGCCCGGTCCCGGCAGATCCAGGGTCAGCATCTGGTCGGCCCATTCCAGCCCCAAAAGCGCGGCCAGGCGTTCGCGCACGTCGGCATGGGCCGGGGTTTGGAACAGGGTCTTGCCCTGGGCCTGGACCTGGAAATGGATTTCCGGGTAGCCCAGGGCCAGATGGCGCAGCAGCTCCAGGATCTGCCCTTGCTCGGCGGCCTTACTGCGTAAAAATTTTCGCCGGGCGGGGGTATTGTAAAACAGGTCTTCCACCCTGACCTGGGTCCCGGCGGGTCCGGCCCAGGGAGTATTTTCCAGCAGCGAGCCTCCCTCCACGGCGAGGCGGCAGCCCAACTCCAGTTCCGGGACTGCGGGTGCACACCTCCAGCCGGGAGACGGCGGCGATGCTGGGCAGGGCTTCGCCCCGAAACCCCATGGTCTTGAGATACAGCAGGTCCCCGTCCTGCCTGAGTTTGCTGGTGGCATGCCGCAGCAGGCTCAGGGGCGCCTCTTCCGGCCACATGCCGCAGCCATCGTCGGTTACCCGGATCTGACGGCAGCCGCCTTCGACAATCTCCACGGTGATGGTGCGGGCGCCGGCATCCAGGGCGTTTTCCACCAATTCCTTGATCACCGAAGCCGGCCGGGTGATCACTTCTCCGGCGGCAATCTTGCTGGCTACCTCGGGGGGTAGAATACCGATGCGGTTCATGGGAATGCCCTTGCCTTATCCATAGAAATCCTCTACAATAGTCCTCCAAGGAGGGCTGTGACCCGGTTCTTCTTAACCGGCCCGCCGGTCCTGTTGCGGCCTTCTTCAGACCGGCGGGTTTTATTTGCCGCCGGGGGCGGTCTGGTTGGTAGTATAGCATAATTAGAGGAATAATGGGAGGAGGTTCCCATGGGAGGGGGCAAATCCAAAGAGGCCGGCTCTCCGGTCAGGAGGAGCTGATTTTAAAAGTGACCAAAGAGATCATGGTCAAATTTATCGAGATCGGCCGTATTTCCACCACCAATTTCGAAGATACCTTTAAACTGGTGAATGACACGGTGCGACAGTCCTTGAAATAGTCCTGAGTGCTGAGTGCTGAGTAGAAAAAGAACAACATGAGCCGCTTTGAAGGCAGGCTGCCGGACGAACTGCGGCCCCTGAAGATTACGCCACAATTATCTGACCCAGGCCGAGGGTTCCGCCCTGATCAGCCTGGGCCGTACCTGGGTGATCTGCACCGCCAGCGTCGAGGAGAGGGTGCCGCCCTTTCTCAAAAATTCCGGCCAGGGCTGGGTCACGGCGGAGTATGACATGCTCCCCCGGGCGACCCACACCCGGCGGCCCCGGGCGGCAGCCAATACCGGCCGAATGAGCGGCCGCACCCAGGAAATTCAGCGGCTCATCGGCAGGTCCCTCAGGGCCGTGGTGGATCTCACCGCCCTGGGCGAGCGCAGCATCATCATGGACTGCGACGTGCTGCAGGCCGACGGCGGCACCCGGACTGCGGCCATTACCGGCGCCTTTGTGGCCCTGTGCCAGGCGTTGGCCGGCCTGCAGCGCCAGGGAAGCTATCGATGCGGTGCCGGTCCTGGACCAGGTGGCGGCGGTGAGCGTCGGCCGCTTGAACGACAAAATTTCTGTGGACCTGGATTATCAGGAGGATTCCCGGGCCGAGGTGGATGCCAACTTTGTGGTCACCGGCCGGGGCGAGCTCGTGGAGGTGCAGGCCACCGGCGAAAAAGGCTCTTTTCCGCCGGCCCTGGTGCTGGAGATGCTGGACCGGGCCCAGGGGGCCCTGCAGCGGCTGCGCCAGGCCCAGGAGGAGGCTCTCAGCGCATGGATGCCCCTGCCCTGGTGATTGCCACCGGCAATCGCCGGCAAAATCCGGGAATTCAGCGCCTTGTTGGCGGAACTCAGGACTGCGGCTGAAGACCCTGGCGGATTTTCCCGACTGCCCGGAAGTGGCCGAAGACGGCGACACCTTTGAGCCAATGCGGCCAAGAAGGCCGGGGCCGTGGCCGCGTGCACCGGGCTGCCGGCCCTGGCGGACGACTCGGGCCTGGAGGTGGACGCTTTGGGCGGCCGCCCGGGGGTGTTCTCGGCCCGCTATGCCGGGGACCGCACGGCGTCGGAGCGGCCCACGGATGCGGAAAATTATCGTAAACTGCTGGAAGAAATGGCCGGTATACCCTGGGAGCAGCGCCGGGCCCGGTTTGTCTGTTGCATTGTGGTGGCCTTTCCCAGCGGGCGCACGGCCGTAGCCCGGGGGACCTGTGAGGGCCTGATTAATCTCACGCCCCAGGGCGCGGGCGGCTTCGGCTACGACCCGGTCTTCTGGCTGCCGGAGTATAACTGCACCATGGCCGAAGTGGGGCTTGAGATCAAAAACCGCATCAGTCACCGGGCTCAGGCCCTGAAACAATTAAAATCAACCCTGGCCGATCTCCTCAGCCGGGAACCCTCGCTCTTTCAACCTGCCAAACCCATCGGGACGTAGCGCAGCCTGGTTAGCGCGCCTGCCTTGGGAGCAGGAGGCCGGCGGTTCGAATCCGCCCGTCCCGACCAGTTATATCAATACTCAAGAATATTATTAACGGTTAAAACTGGTTGGTAAAGTTGGTGGGCAAGCTGAGTCTGCTGGAGTGATTTGTCAGGCGACCTTCTTGTGTCTTTTGATAATTTCAGCCAAGGATCTTAAGGCCTGGTTAACAGAATCCTGATCTGGAAAAAACTCTACTACCTCAGGGTCAATAGCGACGACGTTTGTACCTTGGGCATACCTCTTGGCAGTATTTCCCCCGAATGCCTCCGCTGAAATCATATTCTTCCAGCAGATCCGGGTCATCTCGCATTTTCTTCATACTGCTCTCTTTCTTTTTTTGTTGCTTTTCTGGCACTTATTATCCTGATTCTATCTCCTCTATCCACATGGACAACTACCAGGAGCCGATTTTTATATGATTTTCCAATGATGATAAATCTATCCTCCGATTCGGAATGCAAAGGATCATAAATTAATAAAGATAGATCATCACTGAAAATAGTACTCGCTTCATCAAAAGATATGCCATGAATGTGCTCGTTCTTTTTTGCCTTCTCCGGGTCCCATTCAAAGAGAAGCATGTTTCCTCGTTTCCTAGTTGCCTTCCTGACTGCTTATATTTTAATTCTTAACAGATCCATTAGCAATTGAGAAATTGAAAGAGGTTGATACCTCACCAGGGGTTAGAAAGTGATCAGCCGGGATGCTCTAGTCCAAATCAATAAAATTTAGTATGCTTAAATTACTGGCTATTTTGCCATATTCCTGGTATCCTGGTTACCTTGGGAGCAGGAGGCCGGCGGTTCGAATCCGCCCGTCCCGACCAGTTAGATCAAATAGATAAGATTTCTTTGCAACCTTCGGAAATGGATTGGGCGGGGTTTTTTCCCAAAGCCAATTTCCGCATGGGCTCCAGCAGATTATCTTCAATCTTTTGTAAATAAAGCTCGTTGGTCCGCCGGGTTTTGGGCCGGAGGAGTTTGGATTCCAAGCAAAGGGAAGGAGCCGGAAACATGAAAATTATGCCAGTAGGGCTGCCGGAAATTGTGCTTATCGAGCCACGCGTGTTTGAGGATCGGCGGGGGTATTTTCTGGAGACCTACCAGTCCCAAAGGTATGCGGACCTCGGTATGGCGGCCGGATTTGTGCAGGACAACCTGTCGTATTCCCGAAAAGGAGTGGTTCGGGGATTGCACTATCAATTGCAGCAACCCCAAGGGAAGCTGGTCATGGTGCTCCAGGGTGAAGTGATTGACGTGGTGGTGGACATCCGTTTAGATTCCCCGAATTTTGGCAAGTGGTCGAAAAATTGCCTCTCGGCCGAAAATCACCGCCAGCTCTATGTCCCGCCGGGTTTTGCCCATGGTTTTATGGTCACCAGTGAAACGGCCATTGTCCTCTATAAATGCACGGATTATTATCATCCAGGGGATGAATATGGCATTCGGTGGAATGATGCGAACCTGGGCATTGATTGGCCTGCAGTCGAAGCGATTTTGTCGGATAAAGACGGGAAATATCCGGCTTTAAAAGATGTTTCACCGGCCCAGTTGCCGAACATGACTGCCTCGTTGGAGAGGTAATATATGGCTACTATGACGATTAATAGCAGAGATTTTTCGGCTTAACTTTTTTCTGATGCCGGGGCGCAACACTTTTTTTATCCGGCAACCGTCTAAAAAGTAACCTGATACTTCATATATATAAATCAATCGTTATTTGATTAACAATGGTAGATAGGAATACCGATTTCAGACCTCCAAGACTTAGCGTCATCTTTAGGGAAATGTTGTTTGGGCTGGCCGTTAGTATGAAAATGAAAAAATAATGTCTCATGTAATTGACAAAAATTTTTTTATGTTTACCATCAAAATATGGATTGATTAAACAACCTTTCAATGGTAGGCTAGGATCAAAGGTAAAAAAATAACAGGAGGGAAAGTATGCGGTCTAAACTGATGCTCGTGGTGTTTCTGGTGGTGGCCTTTGGAATAGTGGCTGCCCCCGCTTTCGCCGATAAGTTAATCTGCATTTCAAACAAAAGCTTGAAGGGGGAGCTTACAGTTGGCGAATGTCTTGCCAAAGGCGATAAATTTGCCGTAATTGACAAAGCCGGCGTGCCCCAAGTTCTGGACCAAGAATCAATTGAAGTGTTTAAAGCCTTGAATCCCAATGCCCTCAACATGAAGGCTTATGGATTAGGTAATATTAAAGAGGCCCCGGAACTCCCGGCTTCTTCCACCGGACCATGAAAGGTGCGGTAGATTAAGATACATATTTCTGGTAAATGACATACTAGAAGCAGTATAAAGCTAAAGCTCCCGGAGATAAGTCTGCGGGAGCTTTAGTTTTGCTTCCTCTCCTGCCCCCAACGCAAAAAAAATCGGCCGATCTCCCCAAAACTGAATCCTGGCTGACTCCTTGATCGGGATACTTCCCTCTATTAAGCACTAACCTATCAGGACGCGGCCCGGTGTGGGCAGCACGCCGGCCCTGGAAAGGGGACGGCGGTTCCAATCGGCTTGGCCAGGGCACGATAAAATGATTCTCTCTCAAGAGACTTCTTGGGGGTCACCTCTAGGTATATGGTTTGGGTAATCCTTTTCCGGCATTCCTTAAATTATTCATTAATATACATACAGGTTATTGACAAAATAAAATTAATAATTAAAGTTAGAGGCAACATCATGCCAATTATATGTTTTTATAAAAAAGGAGGAGAACGTATGCGGTCTAAGTTGATGATGGTACTGGTCCTGGCGTTGGCATTTGGATTTTTAGCTGGCACTGCTTTCGCCGATAAGCTAATCTGCATTTCCAACAAAAGCTTGAAAGGGGAACTTACGGTGGGTGAGTGCCTGGCCAAAGGCGATAAATTTGCCGTGGTTGACAAAGCCGGCGTCCCCCAGATTCTGGACAAAGACTCAATTGAAGTGTTTAAAGCCTTGAATCCCGGTGCTTTGAATATGAAGGCCTATGGTTTAGGCAACATTAAAGAGGCCCCGGAGATCCCCAAAATAAAAGATGAGACCCCTGGTTAAGGTTTAAAGAATTTTCGGTGTTAGCTGAGGCTGGATTCAGATAACAAATCATGGCCAGGCTAGAAACAAAAGAAAGAATCGTCCATAACCGTAGCCCCCAGAGATGAACCTTTGGGGGCTACGGTTTTTTGGGTCTCGGGGCCAGACCTGCGGCCGGGAGAACCGCGCGCCGATCTTACCGGTTTTTTATAAAAGTCCCATTCTGATACTCCTCAAAAGCCAGGCGCAGTTCCTCCTGCGTATTCATGACAATGGGTCCATACCAGGCCACCGGTTCATGGATGGGCCTGCCGGAGATGAGGAGAAACCTGACCGGGGTATCCTCAGTGCTGACAAATATCTCTTCCCCAGCCTCAAAGAGTACCAGGGAGCCGTTGCTTATAAAAGGTTCCTTATCCATGTCAAAGTAATTGCTGCCGGCCACCTCATAAGTAAAAAAAGTTCGCTCCTGGCAAAAGAACCCTTTCCCCTGGATAATATAGGCAAAAACCGTATGCCCTTCTGGAGTGGGGTGCCGGTAGCTGGTCTGGGCCGGGACGCTCACATCCAGATACTGGGGGTCAATAACCACGTCCCGCACCGGTCCCTGGACCTCGCCGAACCTGCCGCAGATGATCTTGAGGTGGACGCCGTTGTCCAGGCTAACCGTCGGCATGTCCTGGGCTTTGAGTCCCCGGTAGCGGGGCGCCATCATCTTGTGAGACGCGGGCAAATTGGCCCAGAGTTGAAATCCCGCCAGCCGCCCGTCTGGGTCGCCCTGGGGCATTTCCTGGTGAATGATACCGCTGCCGGCCGTCATCCACTGCACCTCTCCCGCCGCGATGACGCCCTGGTTGCCCATGCTGTCCCCATGTTCCACCTCACCCGTGAGGACATAGGTGATCGTCTCGATGCCCCGGTGCGGATGCCAGGGAAACCCCTTAAGAAAATCCTCCGGTCGGTCGGCACGAAAATCGTCCAGAAGCAGAAAGGGATCAAACAGGGGAACTTCGCTGAAGCCAAAGACTCTTTGCAGATGCACGCCGGCACCTTCGATTACGGGCTTGCTTTTCAGGACCTGGCGAATTTTTCTCGTCGTTGTCATTAGTCAAACTCCTTTTTTACCGGCCAGAGCAGCCAAGCAATTTATCTTTTCCCTGGAGCCGCAGGTCATCGAAACTTGGGAAAAACATGGGCAACATCGGCTGAAAATTTAAAGAGCGTGAATATCTCCACCCGATGCTCTCCTGGTCCCTTTCGCAAGGGACGGTTTACCTCTAAGATAATCACGATACCTTAATTTTTAACCATCAGTTGAAAAGTACATCGAAGGCGGGACACTCTGGAAGAAAAATATCTTGTTGGGGTTAAAGAATCCGAACCCGTCAAACTTTGATTTTGGTGAGCAACGGCAATTTATTGGTGATCTGCCAGCTGAGAAAAAAATTTAATTTGAACCTTCCGTTGGCGGAAGCCCGGCATTCAATGAGTTCCGGGAAGTTCTCTGCTCTGGCCAGAAAGATAGGCGGGAGATTACGTCGGCGCAGGCCCAGCGGTGATGATAACGGTTACCTGCTGAAAAGAAGGTGGGTTGGCAGATGCTACCAGGCTTAAAACAATACTTTTGGCCAAATATAGTTAATCCACCACCAGAGTCCTCCGAAGAACAAAGATACCATCAAGATCGGTATGATGGACACCAGGGCCAGAACGGCCGGAGCTGGTTTGGGTTGCATTTATTATCTCCTGAGGTTTTTTAAATTAATATATGCATATATAATGCCAACACGTCATTCCTTTGAATTCATTGTTTATTATAAAATTACTCTCCTCGGCTTCGATTGCATCTGTTGAGAAAATGAAACGGGCAGTTCTTGGTGTTGCCATAACAAACTGAAATTCCATATAATTTTATGCTATCGGCTTCTCGGCCCTGTGTTTAACTTTTTAGACATCCCTTCGGCCTTGCCGGGAATCTTAGGCCCGTTGCCTCATCGCCCAACTCTCTAATCCCTGCTTCCTGACCCCTGGCTCTTTGGGATGTTACCAACCGGGTTTCATACGATCCGGTGTAGGCGGCATTTTTTCAATTTACTCGTTATTGTTTAGGGAAAAGTATGATTTTAACCACCGGCCTGCATCATCCATCCCAAACCATCCCATAATCCTTGAGTTCTTTGCCGAGCCTGCGGCTAAGGAGCGTCCACCCTGGCAACCCCCGCCTAAATAGACATAAGGTAGTATAAGTGCTGGAGTTTTTTCTCAAATGGTGATATCATCTATTCATAAATATTTAAGTACTTAGATAAACAGCCGATAAATGAATAAAGCGGCTAGCTGAGCCTTTTCATTGTCCCGCAGGAGAATTTTTTATGGTGCATCGCCCCAACCGGCCCGCCTCTTAGGTTTGAAGAGTGGGGTTAATGACGGAATATGGAAAAAAAATATCACATCCTGGTAGCTGACGATGAAGCATCGGTGCGGGAGGTCCTAAGTGATCTGATCCTGGCTTTGGGCGATGAGTATATCGTTTATGCTGCGGCCGACAGATATGAAGCCCTCCACATAATGCAGAGCCTGCCTATGGATCTGGCCCTGGTTGATATTTATATGCCGGAACTGAAGGATGGTTTTGAACTGCTAAAAGAGATTAAGGAAAAATATCGGGATGTGATGGTGGTGGTCATAACCGGTCAACCATCGTACAGTATGGTTTTGGAAGCTCTTCGCCTGGGGGCCTCGGATTTCCTGGCCAAGCCGATTTCGCTGGCTGAACTGCGAAAAATTTTGGCTAAGTTAAAACAAGAAAAAGAGCGTTTAGATAACCAGCCGGCAGAAGCGGTCAGGAGTTTTGAGAATCAGAATTTAGAGGCCTTGACTCGTAAGATGCACCATAAAATCAAGGAACAGCACTTTCTCCATTCTCTCAGCGAAAAATTGGGAGCCATTCGGAGCGCCAAAGAATTATATCCCTTTTTAACCAATATGGCCTTAACTCTTACCGGCGGGATTCAATCAGCATTCTTTCTTTATGATCAGGCCCTGGGACGTTTGCAACTGGCATCTCGGACGGAAGGGGAATCGGCGGCAAATACGGTTTGGCCAACATTCAATCTTACCAACCTGAGCGATCAAGCCATTGTGCTGCCTGGGGCCAGCGAAAAACCAGACGTAATGCCGGCCTGCCTCAGCCTGCCCCTGAGGCTGAGAGGTGAACTGTTGGGAGTGCTCCATGTCCACGGCAATCCCGGCCAGAACTTTGAACCGGAGGTTATCAACCGGCTTCAACTCCTGGTCGATCGATCCCTTCTGACCCTGGAGAATTTGACTCTGCATGAAAGTGTCTTTTCAAATCTATATGACACTTTGAAAGCCTTAATCAATTCATTGGAAGCGCGCGATCCCTATAGTCGCCATCACTCGGTGCGGGTAACCCATATCGCCGCTAATTTTGCCCAAAAATTACCTCTATCCACCGAGATGGTCGATTCCTTGAGGCTGGCTGGGGCCCTGCACGATATCGGTAAAATCGGTATACCTGACGCCATCCTCCTCAAACCGGATAAATTAGAGCCTCAGGAGATGGAGATTATCAGGCAGCATCCTCTCATCGGCGAGAACATCGTGGCCCCGCTTAATCTGCTTCCCCGGGAGAGAGCCCTTATCTTACACCATCACGAGAGATGGGATGGCAAAGGCTACCCCTTAGGTCTGGTAGGCGAGGACATTCCTTTTCTTTCCCGCATCATCGCCATGGCGGACGCCTATGACGCCATCACCTCCGATCGGCCTTACCGTCGGCGCCGGACTCATGAAGAGGCTTTAGCAGAGATTGAAGCTCATGCCGGAACCCAATTTGATCCTGATCTGACCAGGCACTTTATTGATATCATGAGCCAGCCGTTGGCTGCCCAAGAAATATGTGGTGCCTCCGCGGCAGAACTTGAAAATCGGCAGCCATTTTTGACCGACCGACAATTTGACCTGCTAAAAAAGAAACTTAGTCATAAATTACTACCCCTGAATGGCTACAAGAAAATCCCCGCCGATTTTTCCCAGCCAACCGCCGCCCGATCTGATATATAATAAAAGTTACCGGCTGTAGTCGGAGAAAAATCTTGTTTAGCACCCTGCCAAGGCAATATCGGCATAACACCATGAGTGTCTGATTGTGCCAAGTCTCGATAAAATGGAGGCAAAGCGGAACATGGGGACCCGGTCAGTCGAGGCTGACGAACGTGAGCGCCTGTTTCAAGAGTTAACCCAATATTACCGGCATGCCGCCGTGGGACGCCGCCTCACCGGGATTATTCATAATATCAATACCCCTTTGCAAGTCATCCTGATGCAGTCCGAATTGATGGAACGCAAACTAACAGAAGAGCAGAACAACTTTGCCCCTTGCCTGCCAACAGAGCTAAAGCCGGAGTGGGAGGCATTCTTTGCCTACCGCCAGAAGAAAAACCGGCAATTGCAAGAGGTCTCAGCCAATTTGCAGCAGTTGGTCCACTGGCTCAAACATCGGACTTTCCACGAAGATAATCATGGTATCCAGGAAATCGACTTAAACCAAATGGTGCAGGAAGAATTAGCCGGCTACCAGGCGGAGCAGTTTTTCAAACACCGGGTGGAAAAACGGTACCAATGGTTGGACAGGCTGCCATCCTTTTCCGGTTTCTACGTCGACATCAGCCAAAGCTTCCGTAACCTCGTGGACAATGCCCTGGAAGCACTCCAAGAGATCCAAGACCCCGTTTTAACTATTACCACCAACCTGGAATCAGGCTGCCGGGTTATCGCCGTGGGTGACAATGGCCCAGGCATCTTTGCGGCAATGCAGGACCAGATCTTTACCCCTTTTTTTAGCACCAAAAGCACCCCGGAAAAACCCCGGTCAGGGTTGGGACTGTTTATGACCCGGCGGTTGCTGGCCCCCTATGGGGGGAGCGTTACTTTCGAAAGCCGGCCTGGACAGACCTGGTTTCGAATGGTGCTTCCCTGACTCACGTTATCCCGCTTCCCCTGTTGCCAAAATCCCGCCGTTTATTCTTTCTCGAGAGTATAAAATCGCCGGCCAATTTCTTTTTGGGCATTAGTTCAATGAGAAAAATTATCCCTGCACAAGACGGTATGATAAGAAATAATAGAATTATAACAGCCTTTTAATAGGAAAAAATTACGAAACAGGGTATATTTTTACCAACAAAGGCTTCATTATTGGTAAACTGATAAATGATCAACATTTGGCAGGTGTTCCCAAGTAATAAAGAGTCAGGATTTCTCGTTAATAAACGTTAGCCGGGAAAGGAAAAAATATGGTATTTCGCCAGAACTTGTCAAATATAGAACCAGAAGCCCCCAATGGTTTAACTTTGGAAAGCCTGGGTCAAGATCTGGGAGAAATCCTCTTTTATCATATTGGCAAAACCCCGATGGCGGCTAATGCCCAGAATATCTATCAAGCCCTGGCCTTGACGGTTCGCCAGCGCCTGCTGCACCGGTGGATCAATACCGCCATGGACTACGTCAAACAAAAAGCGCGGGTGGTCTGCTATTTTTCCGCAGAATATCTTCCAGGCCCCCACCTGGGAAATAACCTGGTTAACCTGGGCATCCTGGAGATGCTGAAAAAAGCCTTTGAGGAGGGCGGCAGCAGTTTGGATTATTTCCTGGATCAGGAAGAGGAGCCGGGGCTGGGAAACGGTGGATTGGGTCGGCTGGCCGCTTGCTATTTGGATTCCCTGGCGACCTTGGAAATTCCATGTATTGGGTACGGGTTGCGTTATGAGTTCGGAATCTTCGACCAGGAAATCCGGGACGGCTGGCAGGTGGAACTCACCGACAAATGGCTGCAGTGGGACAACCCCTGGGAAATTCACCGTCCCGAGGTTGCTTTTGAAGTTAAACTGGGGGGCACTACGGAAGCCCATACCGACCGGGAAGGCCGCCAGGTCGTGCGCTGGGTTCCGGAGAGAGTGGTCAAAGGCGTGGCCTATGATACCCCAGTTCTGGGTTACCAGGTCAACACCTGTAATTTGCTACGCCTGTGGAAGGCCGAGGCAGTGGAATCCTTTGACTTTCAGGCTTTTAATCAGGGCGATTACTATGATGCCGTGGAAGAAAAGCTGTTGTCCGAAAACCTGACCAAGGTTCTTTACCCCAACGACGAGGGCCTTGGAGGCAAGAAACTCCGTCTGGAGCAGCAATATTTATTCTGTTCTTGCTCCCTCCAGGACATGCTGCGATTGCATCTCCTTAGTTATCAGAGTCTGGATTATTTCCACCAGGACTGGACGGTGCAGCTCAACGACACCCACCCTGCTATTTCCGTGGCCGAACTGATGCGCCTGCTGGTGGATGAGCACCAGATGTCCTGGGAGCAGGCCTGGAATATTACCCAGCAGGTTTTTTGCTACACAAATCATACCCTGCTGCCGGAGGCCCTGGAGAAATGGCCGTTGCCGCTTTTTGCTTCGGTCCTGCCCCGGCATCTGGAGATTATCTTTGAAATTAATCGGCGGTTCCTGGACGATGTCCGCCTGAAATATCCCGGTGATGAAACCAAAGTAGCCCACCTTTCTTTGATTGATGAACAAGGCGACAGATATGTGCGCATGGCGCATCTGGCCTGCGTCGGCAGCCGGGCCATCAATGGCGTGGCGGAGCTGCATACCGAACTTTTGAAATCTACCATTCTGAAGGACTTCTACGAACTGTGGCCGGAGAAATTCCACAACATCACCAATGGAGTGACACCTCGCCGGTTTCTGGTCTTGAGCAACCCACGCTTGACCTCCTTGATAAGTTCCAAAATCGGCAGTACCTGGATTAAAGATCTTCAAGAACTCCGGCGTCTGGAGGCCTTTGCCGAAGATACGGCTTTTCAACAGGCCTGGCGAGAAGTTAAACTGGCGAATAAGCGGGATCTGGCGGCCATTATCCAGGAGCGCACCGGCATCAGCGTCGATCCCCACTCCATGTTTGATATTCAGGTGAAACGCCTGCATGAATACAAACGGCAGCATCTCAATGTGTTGCACATTATCACGCTCTATCTGCGCTTGAAGAAAGACCCGGGTATGGAAATCACGCCCCGTACTTTTATTTTCGGCGGCAAGGCGGCGCCGGGCTACTTTATGGCCAAGCTCATCATCAAGCTGATTAACTCCGTGGCCGAAATGATCAACCGGGACCCTGATATTAAAGATCGACTCAAAGTAGTCTTTTTCCCCAATTTTAACGTCCAAAGCGCCCAGAAGATTTATCCGGCGGCCGACCTCTCGGAACAGCTTTCCACGGCCGGTAAGGAGGCTTCGGGAACCGGGAATATGAAGTTCGCTTTAAACGGCGCCCTGACCATCGGTACCCTGGATGGAGCTAACGTCGAAATACGAGAAGAGGTGGGCCCGGAAAATTTCTTTCTGTTCGGCCATACCGCGACGGAAGTACAAAAACCTTAAGGTCCAGGGCTACGACCCCCTTTATCAGTATTGCACCAATGAGCATCTCAAAGAGGTTATCGATCTGCTGGGTTCTGGATTCTTCTCCCATGGCGACCGGGGCTTGTTTCAACCACTGATAGCTTCGCTCCTCTACTCGGACGACTATCTGGCGTTGGGTGATTACCAATCGTATATCGAGAGGCAAGATGAGGTCGGGTTGTTGTTTCAAGATGAAACACGCTGGACTCGCATGAGCATCCTGAATACAGCCCGGATGGGTAAATTTTCTTCGGACCGCTCCATCCGGGAATACTGCCGGAATATCTGGCGGGTCCAGCCCAGACCCGTGGATCTGGAAGAAATAACGTTGGCTCAAGTTAAATTTAAGGTGTAAATAGGCTTGAGGCTAACTTGCCGACCACAGGTTCAGAAATATCCAGCAACAGTTGGCCTTAACAGGAAAATTTATTAAACTACCTGGAAAGGTCTTACCGCCTGAAACCCGAAGGAGCACGTAGATGTTGGCAGATATCAAGGATTTTCAGATCGAAAGCCTGGGAGAGTGCCGCATTGACACCCCCATTAAAAACGCCCGTTTTGCAGAAGAAGAGGATCACGTCCTTTATCACTACCGGCTCAAAGACCTGCAGCCCTATTTTGAAGCCGGTTTGACCCCGCCTTATTTTGAAATGGCGGGACCCCGGCGAAAAATCTATTTCGACCCTTCCAAACTAAAATGCGGCATTGTTACATGTGGAGGGCTTTGCCCTGGTACTAACGATGTCATCCAGGCTATGGTGATGGAACTCTATTATCACTACGGAGTCCGCTCGATTTTCGGTTTCCGCTACGGCTTTGAAGGTTTGTCACCCAGATATCAGCATACCCCCTTGGAGTTGACCCCGGATGTGGTCACTGATATCTATCTGCAGGGAGGTACCATCCTGGGTTCTTCCCGGGGAGATCAGGATGTCGGGGAGATGGTGGACACCCTGGAACGGATGAATATGGGCCTGCTGTTCGCCATCGGTGGCGATGGCACCCTCAAAGGGGCCCAAGCCATCGCGAAGGAAATAAAAAAGCGGAAATTGAAAATCGGCGTGATCGGCATCCCCAAGACTATCGATAACGACATCTCCTATGTCCAAAACTCCTTTGGCTTTGTGACGGCCATCTCGGAGGCCAGAACGGCCATTTACACCGCCCATATAGAGGCCTTAGGGGCCCGGAACGGCATCGGCCTGGTAAAATTGATGGGCCGGGAGTCAGGTTTTATCGCCGCGTATGCCACCCTGGCCAATGCCGATGTCAATATCTGTCTGGTCCCGGAAGTGCCTTTCACCCTGGAAGGCCTCATGGGTGAGGTCGCGGACCGACTGGAACGGCGCGGCCATATGGTCATCGTCGCCGCCGAGGGGGCCGGCCAGGAATTTTTCCAGACCTCCGGCGAAACAGACGCCTCCGGCAACGTTCGTCTGGGCGATATCGGGGTTTTTTTAAAAGAGCAGATCAATACCCACTTTAAGAAAATCGGCGTGGACATTACTTTAAAATATATCGATCCGAGCTACATTATCCGAAGTGTCAGGGCTAATCCGTATGATTCCTATTTTTGCCTGACTCTGGGGCATCAGGCAGCCCACGCTGGGATGGCCGGCCGTACAAATATGTTGGTGGGGTATTGGAACGGCCAGTTCACCCATATGCCCATTGCCCTGGCCGTTTCGGCCCGCAAACGCATCGACCCCAACGGTCGGTTGTGGAATGAAGTGCTGGCCAGCACCGGGCAGGTCCGTACTATGTAACCATGGGGAGACTTAGGACGCATTGTTAAGATTTCTTGTTGGCGAAACACCATCGAGAGGTCTTGCCGCCCAGTTCCCGATATGCCCCAAGCACATATCAACTAAACGACATTTTGCCAATCCAGCAGCAGGTGGCCAAGCCAACGGAGAGATTGCGGGTAAAAAGCTTGACTTTTTTTAATATCCTGATATTTTTATATTTTTAATACGCATCCCGGAGTCTCTGCATGGCTGACGACTACAAGGCCACCCTCAATTTGCCAAAAACCGAATTCCCCATGAAAGCCGATCTGGCCCGTCGGGAACCCGAAATCCTAAAGCATTGGGCCGACATGGACCTGTACGGCAAACTGCGCACCCAAGGACAGGGACGGCCCCGCTATATCCTGCATGACGGCCCCCCTTACGCCAACGGCAATATCCATCTGGGTCATGCCCTTAATAAAATCCTGAAAGACATCATCATTAAATCCAAACAATTGAGCGGTTTCGACTGTCCGTATGTGCCGGGTTGGGACTGCCATGGGCTGCCCATCGAACACCAGGTGGACAAGGAACTCAAGAAAAAGGGGCAAAAACTGTCCCAACTGGAAGTGCGGCAGCGCTGCCGGGATTACGCCCTGAAGTTTATTGATATCCAGCGCCAGGATTTTATGCGTCTGGGAGTGCTGGGGGACTGGTTTCACCCCTATCTGACCATGACCAATGACTATGCCGCCCAAATCGTCGCCGAATACGGCAAGATCTTCCTGGCGGGAGGCGTTTACCGCAGTAAAAAACCGGTGCATTGGTGCGCCACCTGCCACACAGCCCTGGCAGAAGCGGAAGTGGAATACGAAGACCACCGCACTCCTTCTATTTTCGTTAAATTTCCTCTGTTGGATGATTTAAGCGGGGATTTTCCAGCCTTGGCGGGCCGGCCGGTTTTTCTGGTCATTTGGACCACTACCCCCTGGACTCTACCCGCCAACCTGGCCATTGCCCTTAACCCCCACTTTAATTATGTCGCTCTCCGGGTCGGCCAGGAAGTCTTTATCTTCGCTCAAGATCTTGCCCCCCGGTTGTTAGAGTTGCTGGCATTGCGGGGAGAGGAAATCGCCGTTATTCCGGCTGGCTATCTGGAGGGTCGCCGGGCCCGGCACCCCTGGATCGACCGGGAATCCAAGATTATCTTAGCGGAATACGTCACTCTGGAGGCAGGCTCCGGCCTCGTCCACATTGCCCCCGGCCACGGCCAGGAAGATTATGACAGCGGCCGCCGGTATAACCTGGAGACGTATTCGCCGGTGGACGACGATGGCCGTTTTCTCCCCGAAATTGCCGAATTTGCCGGTCTCAAGGTCTGGGACGCCAATCCCCGCATCATAGAGCTGTTAAAACAGCGGGGGGCGCTTCTGGGCGGCAATGACATCAGTCACAGTTACCCCCATTGCTGGCGATGCAAGAAGCCCGTAATCTACCGGGCCACCGAGCAGTGGTTCATCTCCATGGAAGCCAATGACCTGCGGGTCAAAGCCCTGGAAGCCATCAATCAGGTGGAATGGATCCCCCGCTGGGGTCGGGAGCGCATTTATGGTATGGTGGAAAACCGCCCCGATTGGTGCATCTCCCGCCAACGGGCCTGGGGGGTTCCCATCGTCGCCTTCCATTGCCAGGGGTGCCAGGAAGTGCTCCTCTCCCAGGAAATCCTGGACCGCATCATCGAACTGGTGCGGGCCGAAGGGGCTGACGTCTGGTTTAGCCGCACCGCCGCTGAACTCCTGCCTCCGGGAACTACTTGCCCGAAGTGCGGCAACGCCGAATTCAAAAAAGAGAGAGATATCCTGGATGTCTGGTTCGACTCCGGCGTCAGTTACGCCTGTGTCCTCGAAGCCCGGCCGGGATTGGGCTTCCCTGCCGACCTCTATCTGGAAGGCTCGGATCAGCACCGGGGCTGGTTCCACAGTTCCCTGCTGACCTCCATCGCCAGCCGCCATCAGGCCCCCTACCGCAGCGTCCTGACGCATGGTTTCGCCGTGGATGGGGAAGGGAAAAAGATGTCGAAATCCTTGGGGAATATCATCGCCCCCCAGGATGTCATCAAAAAATATGGCGCTGAAATCCTACGGCTGTGGGTCTCTGCCGAGGATTACAGGGATGAAGTGCGCCTCTCCGATCAGATCTTAAAACAACTCACCGAGGCTTACCGCCGTCTGCGCAACACGGCCCGCTTTCTATTGGGCAATCTCAATGATTTTGATCCCGGGCGGCATTATCTCCCGCCGGCCCAACGGGAGGAATTGGACCGGGTGGCCCTGTCCTGGCTAGCCAAGCTCATCCAGCGGGTGCGCGAGGCCTATGAACGGTTCGAGTTTCATATGGTCTACCACAGCCTGCATCAATTCTGCGCTGTGGAGCTGTCGTCCCTCTATTTGGATATTCTCAAAGACCGGCTCTACGTCTCCCGGGCGGACGCCAGGGAGCGTCGCAGCGCCCAGAGCACCTTGTATGATCTGTTGCTCAGCCTGACCAAGTTGATGGCCCCGGTTCTCTCTTTTACCGCTGAAGAAATCTGGGGCTACTTCCCCAAGTCCGGGGAACCCGAAAGCGTGCTGCTCTCTGGTTTTCCGGAACCACCGGCCGGCTTCCCAGACGGAGCTCTCCTGGAAAAATGGGACCTGCTGCTCAAGGTCCGGAGTGAAGTCAACCGGGCCCTGGAACAGGCCCGGCGGGATAAGCTTATCGGCAATTCTCTGGAAGCCCGGGTTACCATCGGGGTAGTTGATGGTCTGTATGAGCGCTTAAAAGCCCAGCAGCCGGAATTGTCTGTCCTCACCATGGTTTCCCATCTGGATATTCAGCCCGGGTCTGGAGCGGGGGTGGAAAGCCAGGAACTGCCCGGCCTGACTATTGAAGTAGCACGAGCCGCCGGCGATAAATGCGAGCGCTGCTGGTTTTACTCTCCCAGTGTAGGCGAAGATGAGGAGCAGCCTCAACTTTGTTCCCGCTGCCGGCAGATTTTGTCTGCTTAAGGCAAGATCTGAACAGGTCATGGCAACGTATGAAAATACCAAAAACGGCGGGCTTGAAAAAAATTTGAAAATCGAAACTTCCTCTTCTTATAAATTCCTCTTGCTGGGAATAATGCTGTTGCTAGGTGTGGGCCTGGACCAACTCACCAAGTACTGGATCACTCAAACCCTTCCCAAGCATGCCATTATCCCTGTCATTCCTAATTTTTTCAACCTAGTCCACGTGTATAATCGCGGCGCCGCTTTTGGACTCCTAGCCACATGGTCGCCGGATTTTGTGAGATATTTTTTTATCGGCACCAATCTGGCGATAGCTGCTGTCCTGGGATACTTATATTGGCGCACCGGGACGCAACACCGGATCTTCTTATGGGGTTACAGTCTGCTCCTCAGCGGGGCTTTGGGGAATCTGATCGATCGGGTGCGGTTGGGAGAAGTCTTGGATTTTTTGGATTTTTATGTCGGACGTCACCATTGGCCGGCCTTCAATGTTGCCGACAGCCTGATCTGTGTCGGCGCCGGCTTTCTGTTTTTAGCCATGTGGCGCTCTGAAGGAGAAAAGGATGTTTCCCGTCCTGTTTAGCTATGGTCCCTTGCGGATCTTTACCTATGGTTTCTTCCTGGCCCTGGCCTTTATTATCTCGATGTATATGGCTGGCCAAGAAGCCAAAAGGCGAGGCGGCCGGCCCGAACAGATTTATGATCTGAGTTTTTATGGCATCATCGCTGCTATTATCGGCTCCCGCCTGCTGCACGTCATCTTTGAATGGGAATATTTCTTTACTCATCCCCTGGAAATCTTCATGATGTGGAAAGGTGGCCTGGCCTTTCAAGGCGGGCTCATTCTTGGACTACTGACCGCCCTTTTCTATATCTACCGGCATAAAATGGCCTTATGGAGCACCCTGGATATCATGGCGGTGGCCATGCCCCTGGGTCAATTTATCGGTCGCCTGGGTTGTTTTATGGCCGGTTGTTGTTTTGGCCGGGAATGTCACCTCCCCTGGGCCGTTTCTTTTACCAACCCCGAAACCCTGGCCCAGCCGGTGGGAGTGCCTTTGCATCCCACCCAGCTCTACGAATCCTTCCTGGCCCTGGGGGTCTTTATTTTTCTGTTGTGGTTTCGTCACCGTCAAAGGTTTCCAGGCCAGATCTTTGGGACCTATCTGATGTTGGCCGGGGCCGTGCGGTTTTTGGTAGATTTTTGGCGCGGTGATGACCGGGGACCCGTGCTCTTGTTAGGTATGCCCAGCACTCAAGTGATTGCCCTGATTTTGGCGCTGGCCGCAGCCCTCTTTCTGCTCTGGCGTTCCCGGGCCGCCCAGGCCCCGGCAGTCTGAGCGGGCCGCTGCTTTAGGGAGACATGTGCCTTGAATAAATCACTTGTTAATATTGCCTGTTTTGGTTCAGACAAATACTATCTCATGATTGCTTGCCCATGCATCTGAAACGTTGGTTGACCAGCCTCGTCGCCCTGCCCATTCTCTTGTATGTCCTGCTCAAAGGCTCTTCCCTGAGTTTCATGCTCCTGCTGGCCCTCGTGAGCAGCGCCGCCCATTGGGAATTCCTGGCTATCTGCGGACTGGGGCGAACCACTTTGGAGAAGACCCTCAGCCTGGCACTGGGGCTGCTGCTCCTCCTCAGTTTTTCCTCCGGCCGGCCCTATTTACCCAGTTTTTTCCTCGTCTTCGGGATGCTGGCGTATTTTTTCTTTTTCCTGCTACAATATGAACAATTTCCACAAATGCTGCCGGAGCTGGCTCTAAGTTGTTTGGGATTATTATACGTGCCTTTCTTGTTGGGCCACTTCTTCTGGCTGTGGCAACTGCCCCAAGGCCGGTTTTGGCTGCTGTGGTTCCTGGCGGTAATTTTTGCCGGCGACACCGGGGCCTATTACGCCGGACGCTGGTTTGGGGTAAAAAAGCTTTATCCCCAGGTGAGTCCCGGCAAGACGGTGGCCGGATCCGTGGGCGGACTGGCCGCCAGCCTGGCCGCAGGGCTAGGCATCGGCTTCTGGTTGCCTCTCGGCGCCAGCCTGCCGGTGCTTGCCGGCCTGGCTCTTTTGGCAGCCATAGTCGGCCAGTTCGGAGATCTCTTCGAATCCATGTTGAAACGCCGGGCCCAGGTAAAAGACGCCTCCAGCCTTCTGCCCGGTCACGGGGGCCTCTTGGACCGGCTGGACAGTCTGAGCTTTACGGCGGCAGTACTTTTTTATTGCAGACTCTTTTTTTCTTGATAAATCAGTTATATTTTAATTATACCCACGGCGGTCATTTAGTTTTAAGCTAATAGCTGCTCCCTGAAGCCTTTTAAACGAGGTTGATCCTTTGAAACGACTGGCGGTTTTAGGTTCCACCGGCTCCATCGGACGAAACGTCCTGGATGTGGTCCGGCAGTTTCCTGAAAAATTTCAGATTGTCGGTCTGGCCGCTGGCCGGAATCTGCGCCTGTTAGTGGAACAAATCCGTTATTTCCGTCCCACTGTGGTTTCTGTCCAGGATGGAGACCTGGCTGGAGAGTTGGCCCAAATGCTGTCTTCGGCTAATCATGTCAGGATTGTCACCGGCATTGAAGGAGCTAAAGAGGTTGCTGCGGCGACTCAGGCTGATCTCGTGGTGTCCGCTATGGTGGGAGCGGTGGGTTTGGAGCCGACGCTGACCGCTATCCGGCAAGGCATAGCCGTTGCATTGGCCAATAAAGAAACGTTGGTCACCGCCGGCGCCCTGGTCATGGAGGCGGCTCGGCACCATCGAGTCCCTATCATTCCCATCGACAGCGAACACAGCGCCATCTTTCAAGCCATTCAGGGAAACCAAACCAAAGATATCCGCCGCTTGTGGCTCACCGCTTCAGGGGGGCCGTTTTTGCGGAAGACCCGGCAAGAATTAGCTTCGGTCACTGCTGCTCAAGCCCTCAAACACCCAAACTGGAGTATGGGCTCCAAAATAACCATCGACTCCGCCACCTTGATGAATAAGGGACTTGAGGTTATCGAGGCCAGCGTCCTCTTTCAGCTGCCTCCCCAACGCATTGAAGTGCACGTCCATCCCCAAAGCATTATTCATTCCCTGGTGGAATATATTGATGGCTCGGTTATCGCCCAGTTAGGCATCCCCGATATGAGGGTGCCCATCAGCTACGCCCTGGCCTATCCCGAGCGTCTACCTCTTAATTTGCCCCCCCTGGACCTTTTTCAGGTAGGCCAGCTCAATTTTGAGCCTCCTGATTTGGAACGTTTCCCTTGTCTGAGGTTGGCCTACGAAGCCTTGGAGGCCGGGGGCGATATGCCCGCCGTCTTGAATGCCGCTAATGAAGTAGCCGTGGCTGCTTTTCTCCAGGGCGCCATTTCTTTCCCGGATATTGCCCGGACTATTTCTCAGGTAATGGCCGCTCACGCCGTCCAACCCCTGGCCTCCCTGGAACAGGTCCTGGCCGCGGATAGATGGGCCCGGCAGGCGGCCAGCACAATTATTTCACAGCAAAGGGAGTAAACTATCGCATGGAAACTATTCTGGCCACCCTAGTGGTCATCGGCGTCTTAATCTTCGTCCACGAGTTGGGCCATTTTCTGGTGGCGAAATACTATGGTGTGGGCGTCGAGATTTTTTCTTTAGGCTTTCCGCCAAAGCTGCTCCATAAAAAAGTAGGGGAGACGGACTACCGCATTTCCATCATCCCTCTGGGCGGCTATGTAAAACTGGTGGGTGAAAACCCCAGTGATGAAGTTCCCCCGGAATCGATGGCTAAATCATTCAGCCACCGGCCGCTTGGTCAGCGTTTCGCCATTGTCGCCGCCGGCCCTTTGTTCAATCTGCTTTTCGCCATCATCGCTTTGTCCCTGGTGTTTACCTTTGCGGGAATGCCTTACTTCAACACCGAAATTGGTGGGGTCCAGCCGCAATCCCCCGCTGAAGAAGCCGGTTTGCAAAAAGGTGATCTCATCGAGAGTATCAATGAGCAACCGGTCCAGCGCTGGGAGGAGCTCTCCAAAATCATCCGCGCCAGTGGCGATAAGCCCCTCGTCATAAAATTTCGACGTGACGCTCAGGAAATGCAATTAACCGTGAAACCACGGGCCATGGAGACTTCCAATATCTTCGGAGAAAAAGTCTCGGCCATGTTGATCGGAGTCTCTGCTCCCGAGAAATACGAAATCGAAAAAATTGATCCTCTCTCCGCTTGGTGGCATGGGATTACCTATTCGTATCGTATCCTGGAAGTAACGGTGTTGAGCATCGCCAAACTTATTAGCCAGAAAGTACCCTTAAATACCCTGGGCGGCCCCATAATGATCGCTCAGGTGGCCGGTAAACAGGCAGAGCAGGGCGTCTCCCATCTGGTTCACTTCATGGCCGTTCTCAGCATCAATTTGGCACTTTTGAATATCCTGCCCATCCCCATGCTGGACGGCGGGCACCTCTTATTCTTCATCGTCGAGGCAGTGCGGGGTAAACCCATCGCCATGAAACACCGGGAGATCGCCCAGGCCATCGGCCTGACCCTCATTCTAATGCTCATGTTTTTTGTTTTTTACCAGGATATCCTGAGGTTGATGGGAGCTCAATAACAACTGGAAAAATTCGGGTTTGGGTAAGAATTGATTCACGTGAAATAAAAGGTCTTTTTATCGGGACCCGGTGCCCCCACTGGACGGGAGGAGGCCATGGCAGGTATAAATTACATCCCCGAGGACAAGGAAAAAGACCTGACTGTTACCTGGTTTTACGATGAAATTCCCGAAGAATACCGGGAGTTTCGTAAATTCGCCCAGGCCCTGGAGCAGGAGTACCAGGAACTGCGGCAACTGCTGGCCGAGACCGAGGTGGGATTAAAAACCCAAAACACCGCTCCCGAACTCCGGGTACGGGCCAGATACCTGAAAAAGAGAATCCACGGCCTGGAGAAAAAATTTCCCTGGCTGATCTCGGAACAGCTCCTGGAATACGCCCTCTGGGGCGTGCCGCATTAATCCTTTTAGGTGCGCCCAATAATACCAGGGCATTTTAGCAGCACAGGCTTTCCAGCCTGTGCTCCAAAGACCCTCTACTCCACCTCTTGCCCGCCGCCCTCTCGGGACTGCCCCCGGATATCTAAAAACGCTTGCAAAATCAACCCTGCCGCCATTTTGTCGATAACCTGCCGTCTTTTTCGCCGGCTCACGTCCGCCTGGAGTAACACCCGCTCGGCCTGCATTGTGGTGAGCCGCTCGTCCACGGGGTGCACCGGGATATGAAGACGCTCCCGTAACTCATCCGCCCAAGCCAGGGCTTCCTCTGCCCCTTGCCCCAGCCTCCCGTCCAGATGCCGGGGCAGACCGATGACGATCTCTTGCACTTCATGCTCTCTGGCCAATTCCACTACCAGGTCCAGGCTGCGTTTGCGTCCCTGTCGCTGAATCACTGTCAGCCCCTGGGCCGTCAAACCCAAAGCGTCGCTCAGAGCCACACCGATGCGCTTTTCTCCTAAATCAAGACCTAAGATGCGGATTTGTGATTGCATTTTGTCCTAACAGAGTCACCGCCACCCAACCCTTATTCTCCCCCCAGCGGCAGGATGGCCGTTTCAATATCTTCCAGAATCTTGTGGTGGTAATAGCCGGCCTGGTCTTCGTTGGCCATGACCATGTCCAACTGCCGGGTATGGACGCTGATATAACCCAGGATGCGCAGACGGGGCAGCATGTATTCCTTGGGGCCGATGTCCATGCGGGCAAAGACCGAATCCTCTTTTATATCAACCTTAAAGTCGTATTTCTCCAGCACTTCCTGCACCAACCGGGCCCGGGCCAGCCGCCGGGGATAGTCGGCAGCCCCGCCTTTGAAGGCGAAGCGTAGATAATTCTCGTGGGGGTTGTCCCCCACCAGGGCCTCCACCGTGGAGAAGTGGAAGCCGAAGCGGGAGGTCAGGTTACAGAAGTTCTTGGAGATCATAAAATAGTTGATATTGCCGAACACCGACGGCCCGGCCACGTCCAGGTTGCGGTTGGTGGCGGCCTGACCGATGATGGACATAAACCCCCCCGCATCGATGGGGGGCGGCCCTTCCCACTTCACCGCCGTAATCCCCTCCCATAAAGCCAACATCGGCACCGAGGCGATTTTCGACAGGTGAATCTCCCGACCCGGGGTATCCTCGGCAAAGCCGTCCTCCAGATCCAGCACAAACCACTGCATAGGGACTTCGGCTACCAAGCGCTTGATAAAATGTTTTGATAGAGTCTTATTCTTCTCGTAATCAAACAGCTCTTTGACCGACACCTCATGCACATAGCGGGTGATGTCGTGCAGCGTCCGGCAGTTTTTGATGCGGAAATCCTGCCCATCGGGATTAGTCAGGTTCAGGGGAGTGATGAAGGCCATAACCTCTTTCAGGGTCTCATACACCGGTGTCCCCATCATGAGATTAGCCTTCTGACCACCCAGCGCCAAAAGACTTTCCACCCGGCCTTGGTATATGGTATGACCTTCCGCATCCAGCGTGATGACATCTCCGTTTTTGATTTTCTTGGTGGCCTCGCCGGTGTTGAACAGGGCTGGCAGGTGAAATTCCCTGGAGACATTGGCCAGATGCCCGGTGATGCCCCCCCGGTCGGTAACCAGACCCGCGGCCCGGGACAGCACCGGGGCCCAGTTCGGGTGGGGGAAGGCCGTAACCAGCACCGCCCCTTCCGGAAATTGCAGCAGGTCCAGGTTGTTGGCCACCAGATAGGCCGGCCCCGCGGCCACCCCGGGACTGGCCATCTCCCCGCCCCGCAGAACAATGGGGTTGGCAATGTCTGAGGTTGTCTCCCGTTCATCCCGCTCCGTCACCGTCATCTGCTGCAAAGGGCGGCTCTGCAGGACATAAATCTTTCCCGTATGGTCAATGGACCATTCAATGTCCTGGGGACCTTGGAAATGTTCTTCCAAGCGCAAGGCATAGCGGGCCAGTTCCAGGGCCTGCTCGTCGCTGATGGCCGCCTGATGGCTGTCTTCGTCCGTCACCTCCCGGCACACCCCTTCCTCGGGCAGGCAGATAAACTTGTGTTTTTTATCAGCGACCTCTTTTTTAATAATACTCAGAGGTTCTTTCCGGGAAATAACCAAAAGATCCGGGGTGGCGCTGCCGTCAACCACGGTTTTGGCCAGGCCGTGGACCGCGTTGATGAATACCGCATCGCTGCGGATGTCCATGGGGTCCCGGGAATACATGACTCCCCCGGCCGCCGCGTCCACCATTTGCATACAGCCCACGCACATGGCCACGTCTTCGTCCCGGATGCCCTTGTGCCGGCGATAGGTGATGGCCGTGAGCGCGTATTTGCTGGCCACGATGTCTTTATAAATGGGCAGTAAATTGTCTGGACTAACGTTGAGCTCCGACCGGTACTGACCGGCAAAAGAGGTATTGATGCTATCCTCGCCAATGGCACTGGAGCGCAGGGACACCCGGACCTCCTGTCCCACTTTCTCCGCCAACCTGCGGTAGGCCGCGTTAATTTCCGTAGCCAGATCCTCAGGCACTTCGGAATTAATAATGCTCATCTGGATTTCCGAACTCAGGCGATACAGGTCCGCCATCTCCTCCGCTTCCACCGCCTGGAGGCGCCGGTTAATTTCCTCCTGCAGTTCATTATGCGCCAGAAACCTCTCATACCCCGCCGCCGTGATCACGAAGCCTTCCGGCACCGGAATCCCCTCCACCCGGCTGATGAGTTCCCCCAGATTGGCCATTTTAGAGCCCACCGCATCGGCCATTTCTTTATTAGTGTGCGATAACGGCAGAACCTGCTCGGTTAGCTGCGGTAGCGCCTTTTTGCCTAAAGTCTGGTCAATATCCTCTTTGATCTCCCCAAACACCGTCTCCAGCTTTTGATACTTTTCCCCCGCCAGTTCCCCCAGAGATTTGATCATGGCATAAACGTTGACGCAGATGGCAGTGCAGTGGGAGCGGATAAAGGCCATGCCAAAGCTGTAATTACCATACGTGGCCGATTCCATGTCGCTCATGAGTTGCAGGGCGGTGTTGTTGGCCGCCAGGAGCTTTCTAAAGGCCTGATAACGACGCTTAAACACCGTCCGCAACTCCTCCACGGACGGCGCCGGCGGGCGGGAAAAGACTTTTTTCAATTTTCCAAGAAAACCGGTCATGGACGCTCCCTTCGCAGGATTACCAAAAGTATACCATTTGCAATGAAGGTGCCAAGGTCAAAACTATTTTCTCCCCCCTCCTTCTCCCATTCCCCGGTAGTATTAGCTTCAGGCTAAAAAACTCCCGAACAAAATATCCCTGGCCGTCTCTTTTCCTCAAATTCGCCCGAAGCCTTTTACACCTTGTAAAAAAAGTTGACAGAGCTTCCCGGCCTTTCCGTCCCAGGTGTGCTATTTTTTCAACTATATTGGGGAATAAACTCACCCCCTCTCTGGCATAAGTGTTGCAATTTTTATTTATTTGATTTTTTTCTTTGCAGATGAAATTGTTTCTGATACAAGGGAATGTGAAATATTTCCTAAACCTTTCCTGATCAATGGAGCTTCCCCCTGAGCCGCCACCCGAAGGCTCAGGAAGCTGATAAAATTGCAAGCAATTATAATATGTTATTGAGGAGGTTGTTGTGCGTATGAGTCGTGGCCGACAGATGTTCGAAATGATGAAACTGGCTGCGGAGTACCATGCTCGTTGGGAGATTGAGACTTCCAACAACATTGTCCGCAGCCGCAAGAAATTATTGTTACTGTTGATTCTCTGCCTGCCCATTTTGGGGTTCTGGGGCTATACCTGGGCCGCGGGAGACATATTAGGCGGCAAAACTGCTTTTGCCCCGGCCTTTTATACTCCGGGGATCTTTTTTGCCACCATCTTCATCGGTCTGGCGGCCGGATTGGTCACCGGCTGCATCGGCGCCGGCGGCGGCTTTATCATCACCCCGGCCCTGATGAGCGCCGGCATTAAAGGCATTCTGGCCGTGGGCACCGACCTGTTCCATATCTTCGCCAAGGCCATCATGGGCACCGCGGTGCACAGAAAAATGGGTAATGTCTCCGTTAAACTGGCCATCGCTTTCCTCTGCGGCTCCATTTTAGGTGCCACCGGCGGCGGCGTCCTGAACCGCTGGATTTATGAAACCAACCCGGTGTTAAGCGATTTGTTTATCTCCCTGGTCTACGTCTTCCTGCTGGGCTTCCTGGGTTTTTATTCCATGACCGACTTCCTCAAGCTGCGCAAAGCCGGGGCTGACACCAAAATTCAGGATCCCCATGGCGGCGGCAAACCTGCCGCTCCCGCCGCCACCACTGGTCTGGCCCAGAAACTCCAAGCCATCAACCTGCCCCCCATGATCACCTTTGACGAAGACCTGGTCCCCGGCGGCAACCGCATTTCCGGTGTCTTCGTGGCCATCTGCGGTTTCGTCGTCGGCGTCGTCGCCGCCATCATGGGCGTGGGCGGCGGCTTCCTGGCCTTCCCCATGTTCGTTTACTTGCTAGGCGTCTCCTCCTTCACCACCGTCGGCACCGATATCCTCCAGATTATCTTTACCGCCGGTTACGCCGCCATTACCCAATACGCCATTTACGGCTTTATTTTCTACACCCTGGCCATGGGCATGCTGTTGGGCTCCCTGCTGGGCATCCAGGTGGGCGCCTTGACCACCAAAGTCGTCAAAGGCATCTACATCCGGGGGTTTTACGCCATCACCATCCTGGCCGGCTTTTTCAACCGCTTCTTCGCTCTGCCCAAAAAGCTTAATGAGATGGGATATATTAACATTTCTCCGGCTACGGCCAGTTTTTTCGACACCCTCGGGCTCATTATCTTTTTCCTCATCGCCAGCACCTTCGCCACCTGGGTGTTTTATATGTTCTTCACCAATATCAAGAAACTGCGGGGGGAGGTCTAAACCATGAACAGCAAAAAAATCGCCGTAGGCTCCTTTCTCCTCGTCACCTTTTTCATTGTCTTGTTCATTATCTTCATGCCCTGGTTCGGCAAAGGCGCCACCGGGCAACCCAGAAATGGCCTGGAATTTTCCGATGACTTCTTCAATTCCCTGTCCAAAGGCTCCAGCAATTACATGGAGAACATGCGCAACCTGGCCACTCCCTTTAAAGGTCAGGCCTTTGAGGCGGCATTAAAATTCAAAGACGCGGACACGGCCAAAAAAATTGAACTCCTCTTCACCAAGGCCGGCGCCACCGTGGAGGCTGCTGATAATGCTCTGAAGGTCAAAGGCGATCTGGGCCAGTTAATGTTCGCTGCCATCGACGACTCCGACGCCATGTTCAACAACCAGGGTGATAAAATCAAGGCCAAATATGATTTTGACCCCAAACTGGTTCTAAGAGCCTGGTGGACCGCCTTTAAGGAAATGGACCGGGATCTGAAGCTGCAAAAAAATTTCCGGGAAGCCAGGGTCATTTCGGAAATCATGATGCGCTCCATCGAGCCGGGCTATAATTTCTTCGGCATCTCCCCCGAGTTGGTGAGAAATAACATCCCCCTGCTGACCTTCATGCTGGTCTTCTATGTGGTCTATACCCTCTGGTATGGCTTCGGCGTCTTCGAACTCTTTGAGGGCTTCGGCCTGGGCGCCCATGGTGGGCATAAAGAAGAAGTTTAATCAATCTTAATCATTTCAATGGTTGCATCTACAGCCGGGATATCCGTATAATGAGGAATTCCGGCTGTTTTCTTTCCGGCCCGGTTTAACCCTCAGCGACAAAAGGATCATTGTAACTATTCATCTTGCGAGGAGTCTGATTGTGTCGTTCTGGAAAAGGCTATTTGGTAAAGGCTGCGAACCAGGAGCTTCTCCGCCGTCTTCCAGCCTGGCCCAACAATATCTTAAAAAATATCAGCGCTTTGGCGCCATTATGACCGAAACCGAGGCGGCCCGGGATATTTTGCAACATCTAAATCTCCAGATGGCCACCGCAGAAGGTCTCGATTTTTCCCAGGTGCAAAAGCAAAGCAGCGACCTGCTCCAGCACCTCCACCAAGCCCTGGACCTGCTCCAGGATTTCTGCCAGCAGCAGCCCGTCGCCCTCCTATCCGCCTATGAAGACCTATCCACCCAAATTAATCAGGCGCTCACTCAGGCCGGGGCCGGCACCACCTCCCCTGCCGACCTGCACCCCTTCTGGGATACAATGCGGCCGCTCCTCTTCTCCTCTCAGTCAGTGGACACCGCCGCCAACTCTATACCAGCCGCAGCCTGTTCCTGTCTCCAGGAACTCCTGGATAATATCACCGAGCAGCGCCTCCAGGAAACGTTCTGCCTCAGCCTTCGCTCCCAGGTCACCAAAAAACAGGCGGCCAGCCTGGTCACCGGACGCATGGTGCCAATTTTGGTGATCGATGTGGGCGGCGGACTCTCCAGCCCAAGTCCCACCGTGAATTTAGATGACGTCGCCTCCATCCCCTACAAGTCCTTTTTGACCGGCATGCTCTCCATCCCCTGGCCCAAGGCCCGGCCGGTAGACATGAAAGGCTTTATTTCGGTAATAGGGGTGACCTCCACCACCCCCCGGGCCGAAGACCAGCTCCAAAAGATCAGTTTGGCCATCCTGGCCCGCCAGTACATGAATTTCAGCCTCTGCCTGGGCTATCATGCCTCCACCATCGAGGCCTATGTGGGCGAGGGGTCGCGCTGCAATTACCTCCGTTTTCATTATGAGGGTGGCGCCGCCTCCGTGGAGCGCCGGGTTCGCCGGCTCCGGCTCATCCAGGGTATATTAACCCGACTAGGTTTTGAAGTGACTATCACCGGCGACCTCCTGGACGGCCGGAAGACCGGGGAAGACGAGGCCTCAAGCCTGAAACTGCTGGAAATCTTGGGCCGTCTGGAGGTCTTTACCAAGCAGATGGATATGGTCATGACCGACGATGATGTCGTCTTCGGCTATATTGATGATTTTCTGGCGAAACATTGCTGAATGATACTAAATCGCCATCAAAATCATAAGGTTGGTTGGTACAGGCTTTCTAGCTTTGCAGTCTTAAATGATCCATCATGGTGAGCCCAAAAATACTTCCTTGAATGCAACTTATTACGATTCACTCCGAGCCTTGGCCAAGCCCCGCTCCCGCCAGCGCCTTGAATTTTTCGTGATCGAGGCAGAGCATCTCAAGGCTGGGGCCGTACAAGGCCACCTCACTCTTCGAGAGGCCTATCGACAGGCCTTGTCTGCCGGAATTTTTCCCGAGAGCCTGGAGCGTAATTTCCCCACTCTGACGGTTCAGGATCAACTGATATTGTTCAACCGCAGCGTCCTGGTGGTGGGCCTGGGGGGCCTGGGCGGCTATCAGGCTCAGCTTTTGGCCCGGCTCGGCGTGGGCCGACTGCTCCTCGCCGACGGCGACTGCTTTGCCCCAGCCAATCTCAACCGCCAACTCCTGGCTACGTGGGCCAGCCTGGGGCAATCCAAGGCCGCAGTGACCGCGGATCATCTCCGCACTATTAATCCGGCCCTGGAGATCCTGCCCTTGGCAGAATTTTTAGGTATTGATAACTATGCCTTCTATCTCAAGCAGGCGGACCTGGCCCTGGACGCCCTGGACACCCTCTCCGCCCGCCGGGAATTACTGGCCGCCGCCCGGAGGGCCGGCAAACCCGTTGTGCATGGCGCCGTCCTGGGTCAAGACGGGCAGGTAACCACGATCCTTCCTGCGGATAGCCTGACTTTCGAGTCAAGGTATCTCCATCAGTCCTCCCCCGTCACCGAAACTCCTCCGGTGGTTGCCCCCATCGTGTCTTTAGTGGCCAGCCTGCAGGTGCAGGAGGCCGTCCGTCTCCTCCTGGACCAGCCCCTGGCCTATCATGGCCGCCTGGCCTATATGGACGGCGACACCGGCTGTCTGGAATTTTTCCCTTTTGCTGACTAGATGCCCCCACACGAAGCCCTTGAAAAATGGAACACAGGTGCCCCCGCCTGTGTCGGGATGCCTTTTATCTAAAACGACTTTTTACTCCCCCTTTTTTCTAAAGGAGGTAGTGGGGATTTTAATTCGGATAGTATGACCAGCGCCAGCTATTGACAAGACCGATTTTCTGGAAGATGATAAATACGCTATGAACAAAGCCAACCCACCCGAAAAAACCGACGCCGCCGTTCCCGCTGTTCCACCACCCGTGGCACCGCTCCCTGTGGCCGATGATTTCCCCAGCCGGTTTGCCCGGGTGTTTTTCGGGGTCCTCACCCTCATCATCCTGTATTTCTCATACATCATCATCAAACCCTTCTTGGTGGAAATCTTTTTAGCCCTGGTCCTCTTTATTATCAGCAAACCCCTGTACTCCATGATCCTCCAGCTTTTTCGAGGCCAGCGCGGCCTCAGTTCCGCCCTGACCTGTTTATTGCTGGCCTTTTTTATCATTGTGCCCATTATCACCCTGGCCAGCATCATCGCCGGCCAGGCCCTGGATGTCTACGATCTCATCAGCCAGGGACTCCACAGCGGTGCTCTCTGGCAGAATCTTACCGAGAAACTGGCTTTTTTGCAGGATTATGCCAAACAGCTGAATATTCCAATTGATCTTGATAAGCTCCAGATTGAACAACTCATCCGCTCTGCCCTGGTCAACGCCAGTCAATTCATTTATACCAACTCCATCGGCCTGGTCAAAGGCTTCACCAGTGTCATTTTTAGCCTGCTGCTGATTTTATTCATTACCTTCTTCTACTTTTTGGAGGGCGATGATTTTATCAACGCCATCAAAGAATTGTCCCCCTTAGACCCGGCTCATAATGAAGAGATTATGGGGGATGTGGAAAACACCGTCAAAGCCACCCTCCGGGGCACGGTTATCGTGGCTCTTATTCAGGGTATCCTCGGCGGTCTCGGCTTTCTTATCTTTGGCGTCCCCAAGGCGGCCTTCTGGGGTACAGTGATGGTCCCGGCCTCGGTTATTCCGGTAGTGGGGGCTGCCCTCATCTGGCTCCCTGGAGCACTTTTTCTCTACTTTCAGGGCCACACCTGGTACGGTCTGGGATTGGTTTTTTGGGGCGTCGTGGTCATCGGTTCCATTGATAACCTGCTCAAACCTTATCTCATGCGAGGGGCCCGCTATACCCCCACGGTCTTCACCCTCTTCGCCATTATGGGGGGCATCACCTATTTCGGCACCATCGGCTTTATTCTGGGACCGTTGATCCTTTCCTTCCTGTTGTCCGTATTATCAATTTATCAAAATACTATTCTGCGACAGAACCGCTTGCACCCGCCTGCCCCCGTCCCCAAGCCAACCGAGGGAAACCAGGCACAACCTGATACCAGGTCGCCATCAAAAAAATAACCTCCGGCGGCAACGGCTTTCCAGCCTGTGCTGCAATTGTCCGAGCCATAAAAAAGGCCGAGGCGATTACCCCGGCCATACGTCGCAAATTTTTGGCAACTTCTTTGGTTAAGCCACTTCCTCCACGAAATTCTTTTTCAGATCGCTGAAATTTAACTGCCCCTGGAGCAAGGCGGCCCGGGTTTCCAGTTGCTCGATTTCTTGTTGCACCAGGGTCCGATCCAGGTGGCGGTCTTCATGGATTAATTGACAGTATTCTTCGAAAAGCTCCTGTTTCAACTCTTCCGAAAACAAGTCGGCCTTACCTAAATCCTCTTCCAGGCCGTAGACATTATCCAGGAGATAAAAATACGTCGCCCGGGCCTCGGACAGGCGCCCCATCTGGGCTAGACGATCTGCTTTTTCCTGGGCTTGCCGCAGCTTCTCTTCCAGTTCCGCAACTTCCCCCGCTCCCGTCGTTCCGGCTTCGGTAATGATATGATCCACGCTTTCTAGTAGTGTATCTAAATCAGGGCTTTCCTCTTTGAGAAGTTCCCTGGTCTCATAAACTCTATCTGCCATCTCCAGGATAATTTTGATTAATTCGCTCTTGGAATACTGTTTCAGTTGTTCTTTGAGAGAGCTGCGATCCAGGAAGCTGTCGGGATTGCGCAGCCAGGCGGCCAGTACTGCCAAAGCACAGGTACACCACCCATCCCCTTGTTGGGGGCATGAGCAGGAACTCTCCAAAGCTCCATCCACAATGGACACTACGGCCGGGTACCAATTTTCATTATCTTGAACTGCCGCCTCCAGGCGATCCGGGGTCCGGTAGCGAAAGTGGACCTGGTTATTATTCACCAAATCCTGAGCCGCCAGCCATTTTTCTTCAGAACCCAACTGCTGGGCTTTATCGGCATTGAAGTCTTCAAAACGCATAATTATTTCCCTTTTGCCTCAACTTTCCCTTTAAGTTTATATCCGCTTGATTAAAAAGGCAAACTGAATATAGGAGAAACAGGTTTTTTTTTGAAATAAGGTTTACTTTCGGAAACTGTAATTTTGGCTGAGGTCAAAGAGATGATTGAGGCGGATTTCCAATTCCAACCGGAATTCTTCCAGACCCTTGCCTCTAACATCCGGTGGCACCACTATTGGTTCCCCGAATAATAATGCCACCCGGCTGAAAGGCAGGATCAACTCGAATCGGTCCCAGGTGTCCAAAGTTATTTTTCTCTCACCGGCCACGGCCACCGGCAAGACCGGCGCGCCGGCATCCCGGGCCAACATCACCACCCCTTTTTGCATTCTGTGGTATGGTCCCCGAGAGCCATCTGCAATAATACCACCGGACATTCCCTGGCGCATCAGCTCGGCAATCTTTTTCAGGGCCCCCAGACCGCCTTTATTCCGGGAGCCGGAGATTATCATGGCGCCGAACTTTTCGGCAATATGACCGATGAGTTCGCCATCAGAGCTGGGGCTTGCCAGCAGCACTATTTGCCGGGGGCGAAATCGAAAATGATAGAATACATAAGCGAGTTGGCCGTGCCAGCAGGTGTAGAGTATCGGCAGGTCTATGACTTTATTTTCCGCTGCCAGGTTGACGACGGTGGCGGGACAAATGCCAAAGACCCCACTCATTAACGCCTTGGCCAGAGGTGGGACCAATTGCAGCAATCGGGGGTGGCGTAATTTCATAGTTACTGGAATAAACTATAAATATATGACACAGACACCCTCGCCTGTGCACTTTTTAATATCTTTCACTCAATCCTCCCCTTCACTTCTTAGCCTGGGGCAGGCGGTCCAATTTATCCAGGATTTTGGCACTGTATTCATTGTACTCCTGCAATAGCGGCGACACCCGGCGCATCATGTTTAGCTTCATGGTCAAAAAGTTCAACCGCCGCATCTGTTGCAATTTCGCAGCTTCATCCGGCATCCCGGCCATCATGTCCTGCAGGGTGACAATCTGTTTCTGCAATTCCAGCTCCGGTGGCAGGCAATCAGCCATCTTCAATATCTTATAAGCCATTCGCAATTCCGGGGGAATATCGCGGTCGTCGTCTAAGGTCAACGGCTGCCCTTTCCCCGCCAAATTATCAAAAGCCCCGTCTTGGATAGCCTCCAGGATGCGGCTTTCGGCAATTTTTTCTAAAAAAAACAAGCAGGTCCTCCCTTATTAAAACCAAACCACGAACAGCACGGATTGTCTGCTCCTGACCATCGCTATAAGCTTCTAATAAAATAATAAAACAACCGGGTTTGAAAAACCATGGTATTTTAGACTTTGCAGGAGAAAAACTCACATATTCATGTTCAGGTTCATTCACCTCACCGGCTTCTAAGGGCGGCTCGTGAACCGCCCTTTGCATCTCATTCTTGTTCCCAAGCTCCAGCTTCACCCCTAGATCAAGTGCCAAGAATTTCATTGGGATATTCCTCACCTAAAATACCCGTTGCAGGACCGAATCAAGAGCAGTTACTTTTTTTTTCCAGGTCCATTTGTTACAATAATAATGAGACTCTTGCAAAGTGCTTTTTATTGTCAGCCTGAACGTAGTGCAGGATTTCAGGCTCGTGGGACTATTAGATTCTCCACTTCACTCGGAATGCCAAACGATGGCGAAGGTGAATTTTGCCCGAGGCTCATAATGTTTTGAGTTTGCTAAGGGACTTTTTATGCCAGCGGTTTTCTCTCTACACCTGGAAAACTCAAGACGCCACCATTATTCGGAGTTCATATGACCCAACGGGAAGCAGCCCTGGCCGGACACCTGACCCCGGCTATGACCACCGCCGCACAAAAAGAAGGGGTGACGCCGGAATTTCTTCGGGAAGGTTTGGCCAAAGGCACCATTGCCATTCCGGCCAATGTCGGTCACTCCAATCTGGACCCCATAGCCATCGGCTCCGGTGTCCGGGTTAAAATCAATGCCAATATCGGCACCTCCCCCCATGATAATAATCTCGAAAAGGAAAAGGCCAAGCTGGCCGCCAGTATCCGCTACGGCGCCCATACGGTCATGGATCTGTCCACCGGCGGCGACCTGAACGCCACCCGCCTCGAACTTCTGGCCCAGTGCCCTTTGCCCTTTGGCACCGTTCCCATCTATCAGGTCATGACCGAAGCCCAGAAGCTGGAGGATGTCAGCGCCGCCGACATGCTCCAGGCCGTCCGCCTCCATGCCCAACAAGGCGTGGATTTTGTCACGGTGCACTGCGGCGTCACCCGTAAAGCCCTGGGCCTGTTAAAAAACCGGGTCACCGGCGTCGTCTCCCGGGGCGGGGCCTTTCTGGTGGCCTGGATGCGCCGTTTTCAGCGGGAAAATCCCTTATACGAGCATTTTGATGAGCTCCTGGACATTGCCCGCGCCTACGATGTCACCCTGAGCCTGGGAGACGGCCTGCGCCCCGGTTGTCTGGCCGACGCCAATGATAAGGCCCAGTTCCAGGAACTCAAGGTCCTGGGGGAGTTGACCACCCGGGCCTGGGCCGCCGGGGTCCAGGTAATCATCGAAGGCCCCGGGCATGTGCCCTTTCACCTGATCAAGAAAAATATCCGGCTCCAGCAAAAATACTGCCACGGCGCCCCCTTTTATGTCCTGGGCCCTCTGGTCACCGACATCGCCTCGGGCTATGACCACATTGCCGGCGCCATCGGCGGCACCCTGGCCGCCAGCCTGGGGGCCTCCTTTTTGTGCTATGTCACCCCCGCCGAACATCTGAAACTGCCGGAAGTCCAGGACGTCATCGACGGCGTCATTGCCTCCCGTATCGCCGCTCACGCCGCCGATATCGCCCGGGGCCTGCCCGGCGCCGCCGATTGGGACCTTAAGATCTCTCAGGCCCGCCGCACCCTGGATTGGGAGACCCAGATCGCCCTGTCCATCAACCCCGACAAGGCCAGGATTTATCGTGACCTGAGCCGGGCCAAGGACGACCAGTGCACCATGTGCGGCCGCTTCTGCGCCATGAAGGTCTTCGACGAACGCTTCGATGAGGGGGAAAAATAATACCGCCGGGGCGCTGCTTGCTCCCCCCACATCAAAGGTTTTCAATCTCGTTTTTATGCTCCATCTCAAGATATTTAGATATGTAGGGTGGGCCCCGCCAACCCAAAAAACTAATTATCTCTTACTCTTATCCCATCTCCCCCTTGGGAGAGAGGGTTAGGGTGAGGGGGTCAGCGACCAGCAATGAACGACACTACTCCTAACCATAATCCTTCGGTAACTTTAACCGGCCGCCAATGAACCCCGGCCAAGGCCACCGGTCCGGTGACCTCTCGCCCCCAGTCCCACGCCCTCATCCTGTCCTACCTTACCCTGGGCTATAACCTCCTGGAAGCCCTGGCCTCCCTGCTGGCCGGCTATCTGGCCGGCAGCGTCGCCCTCACCGGCTTCGGCCTGGACAGCCTGGTGGAATCCCTCTCCGGCGCCATCATGATCTGGCGCTTCCGCCCTCACCCCGGCCTGACCCCGGCACAAGAAGCCCGTAAAGAAAAACTGGCCATCAAGTTAGTCGGCTGCACCTTCTTTTTCCTGGCCGCCTATGTGACTTTCGAGTCCCTGCGCAAACTCTATGAACGGGAAATGCCTGAGCCCAGCCTCCTGGGCCTCATCATTGCCCTCATTTCCATCATCCTGATGCCCACCCTCTTTTTTCTCAAACGCCGCACCAGTCGGGCCCTGAACAGCCGCAGTCTCCTGGCCGACGCCAGGCAGACCCTGGCCTGTTTCTTCCTCTCCATCGCCCTCCTTTTAGGCCTGGGCCTCAATTACCTCTTCGGCCTCTGGCAGGCCGACCCCGTCACCGGCCTCCTTATCAGCGCCGTCCTGCTCAAAGAAGGCTACGCCACTCTCACCGCCGAAGAACTCTCCTCCTGCTGCGGCTGACCTGAATCTGTTAGTCCCGACAGACGCCATATTTTTTGTTTTATTGATAAATTAAATATTAAAATTATTTACCTAATAAAATCTATTCCAGTAGACTCCTCTTTCCTGGGAGGTAGGAGCGGAGGCAGAGGCGACTGCCCTGCGAAGCCAAGAGTACTCGTGTTTGCCTGTCCCATCGCAGGTATTTAACGGACTGATTAAGTTTTCCGCAGGGCTATTCTCCTCCCGGAGTTTCCTTGGCCCTGATGGTCTGGCCGCCAATTTTTTTAGTCCCGGATCTCTCCATCTCATCCGGTATCATGGGGGATTCGGAGGCTTTCTTCTCCATGTGAGGTGGCGGTGGCGCCGCCCGTTTTCTTAGTTTTTTTGGTTCTTCCGGAGGCGGCGCCGGGGACACTGGCTTCTCTTTTAGTGATTCGGCGTTTTGAGCCAGGAGAAACGTCCCGGGGTGCGGGGTCCTAACTGCCGGCCATCTCTGAACTCCATCCCGGTCGCCCATCACTGTGCCCCGGGTCACGCTGTCGGATTCGCTTGCCCACCGATCGGGGGTCGGCCCTGCCTGGGCCTGAACCACTGCTACCATAACCGTCGCTGCCGTCAAGCCCAGCGCTCCTTTGAGCAAAATCTTTAGGAACTGCCGCATACTATTTCCTCCTTTAATCCAGTTGGCGCTTTTTTATTTCATTCCAAACCGAGGACCTCAAAGACCTCCAGGGGTTCCTGCCGCCCTTTGACCGCCCGGGTTTCCTGCCGGCCAGTCACCACTCCCGGTGCCGCCTCGATGGTCCTCTGGCTGGCGACGATGGTCCAGCCCAATTCTTTAGTCAAGGACTCCAGACGCGAGGCGGCGTTCACGGTATCGCCGATGGCGGTGAACTCCAGGCGCCTGGGCGAGCCGATGTTGCCGACGATGGCTTCCCCGGTGTGCAGGCCGATACCAATGGCAAAATCCGGCAACTCCCGGTCGCCAAAACGCCGGTTCATCCAGGAGCGAAACTCCCGGGCCTTTTCGGCCAGCTCCAAAGCGGCCCGCAGGGCCCGCCGGGCATGGTCCGGATAACGGCACCGGCGCTCCGAAGACCGCCATCACGGCGTCACCGATAAATTTGTCCACGGTGCCCCCCTGGGCCAAAATGGGCTCGCAGGCCTGACTTAAATAGGTGTTGAGCATCTCCACCACCTGATGGGGGCCCTAACCTCTCGGAAATGGTGGTGAAGTTGCGAATATCGGCAAAAAGCACCGTCACCTGGAAGACTTCGCCCCCCAAGTCCGGGAGCTTGCCGGAGGCCAGAAGTTTCTCCACCACTTCGTCGTCCACATACCGGGAAAAGATCTTCCGGATACGGGCCCTTTCCCGTTCCTCACCGGTCAGTTTGATCCCCAATATGCCCATGTAGCTCAAAATGATCCCCAGCTGCACATTGGCCGTGGGCAGCAGCCAATACCGGTAAAACAGCAGATAGGCGAAGAGCGCCGGCCAGGACGCCCATCACCACACCCGCCGCCAGTCCCGGCAAAGGCGGCAGCCGGTAAAACACTACACTTGCCGGCCAGGATGACGCCCATCAGATAGAGGGAACTAGAGATAGCCCGGCACCGGGCGGGGAAAAACCCCGGTGATCAGAGTTTCCACGATGTTGGCGTGAATCTCCGGGCCACTCATGTCGTTGCCCGGCCAGTGCCACAGACTGAGGGAATAAGGGGTGGGGTGGGCATCCTGCAGCGCCGCGGGTTCATAGGCAATAATTACCACCTTGTCCTTGAGGCCTTTGATGTCCTGATCATTTTCCGCTTCGGGGCCAAGGAAACGCCCCATCGACAGGCGGGGGAAGGTGTCCGGCGGTCCGACAAAACCAATCATGGGAAAGGCACGGAGATCGTTCCCCTGGGGGGTCATCGGCAGACCAGATCTTAAGGGCAGGATCATGTTTCAGGCGCGGCAGTTCCCCATCCGGCTCCTGACCTCCGGCCCGCAGCGCCAACAACTTGGCGAAGGTAAGCATCACCTGGCCGTAATCATCCGCCAGTGCCGGCACGTAACGGCGGATGGCCCCATCGGCGTCATTATATAAATTGATCAGGCCCAGGTCGTGCCCCTGCCGGGGCAGGGCTGAGAAGTATTCTGGGATGGGCAGGATCATCCTGTTTTTTGCTGCCCATCGCTGGCTCGATTGGCGGCCAGGATGACCTGGCCGGAAGCCAGCTGCCTCCTGAAAGGCTCGTCGTAATTCAGGCTCCGGTGGTTGGGGGGCAAATCCAGGGTCTTGAGCCAGGTTTCGATGCTGACGTGAAAGAGATAATCCAGACCGATGATTTTGGCTCCCACCCGGCGCAGGACCTCGATGACCCGGGCAAAATGCGGGGTCCAGCATACCAGCGGTTCCGGATGTTCCCTGCAGTGTCGCCTCATCCAGAGCCACGATTACCACGTGCTGCGGCTGGTACCTGACACCGGCTAGCTGGTGCCAGAGATCACCATAAAAATGTTCCGGCCCTTCCAGCCACCCGGCCCAGGTTACCCCGGTCACTGCCACAGCGACCAATAGTATCAGCAAGGCAATGAAAAGCGGGGTTTCTTGGCGCCGGAAATTTTTGTTCATGTCCTTGGTTAAATAGTTCAGTAAGCTACACCTCAGGGTTCGACCACCATGGGCCCGCCGTCTTTTTTTCCTGGTTCGGCTTTTTTATTATATTCGGAGAGTTGTACTTTTAGCTTTAGCCGATTTTTCCCTTTTATATCCAGGACCTGATATTTTTGAATTTGGGGCGAGAAACTTCCCGGCCTCGCCCCAGAGGGCGATCTTCTCCGTATAGAGCGTTTACCAGAAATAATTACCCATCCATGCTCATTCTGAGGCCACACTAGAGGACAAAGAATCTAGACCCTTCCCTACACTTAGGGCGACAAATGAAAAAAAGCTTCCTAAAATCGCTCTAGTATACGTCTGCTGCGAAAAGACCCACCAAGTCATATATCCCAAATGCTCAAAGTTCTGGACCTCCCGGTTCAACTTCTCAAAAAGATTGACACCTTCCGCGTGATCATTTATATAAACAAATTATTAATAAAATAATGAAATTTGTTAAATAATTAATGATATAATTTAGCCAGCATCAAAAGAATAATTAGACTTTTCAATATTCAGGATGAAAATTTCGGCTTTTAATAATCTGTCACCGGTAATGACATTTTGTCCAATTGCCGCACCAGGAGGGGCGCCATGATCAATGTAATGGAACAGCTCATCGAGCGGACCGAAAAAAGATTTGCAGAGAGGAAGGCCTTTCGGGAGGCCAGCCAGGAAAAAATTGCGGCCAAAAAAATCTTGGAAGCGGATTCTCCGGAGCGAATCCAAAAACGTTTTGGCCATCTCCAAATCAACGACAAGGCAGTGAAAGCAATCACGGCTAGCGGCCTGAGTTTTGCCGCGGTTGCCACGCCCGCCGCCGGCGCCACAGACTCGGTGGTTTTAGAAAGGATTCTGGGCCTGAGTGACCTCATGGGTATCTTTTTTTTCGAACTCGGCCTGAGAATTTCCCGCAGCATCGGCCGGATCTCGGTGCGTGGGGCCACCGGTGCCCTCCTGGGGTACGGAACCGGCTTTTTAGTTTCTCCCAAGCTGTTAATAACCAATAATCATGTCCTGGGCAGTGCCGCCGAAGCCTCCCACAGCCTGGCGGAATTCAATTACCAGGTAGGATATCAGGGCCAAATCAGCCCCTCAGTGTTTTTTCCCCTGGCTCCCCAGGATTTTTTCCTGACGAATGCCGAACTGGATTATACTCTGGTGGCCGTTCGAGACCAGCAGCCCGGGGCCGCCCTGGCCTCCTTTGGCTGGAACCGCCTTATCGGGGAAACCGGCAAGGCAATCATCGGGGAATCCTTAAATATCATCCAACATCCCAATGGGGAGCCCAAACAAGTAGCCCTGAGGGCCAATGAACTCATTGATGTCCTGGATGACTTCCTCCACTACAAAACCGATACGGCCCCAGGGTCTTCCGGTTCGCCGGTCTTCAACGACCAGTGGGAGGTGGTGGCGTTGCATCATTCGGGGGTGCCCAAACGCGACGCCGCCGGCAACATCCTGACCCGGGATAGCCAGATCTGGGAATCATGGATGGGTGAGCACCGCATCGATTGGCTTGCCAATGAAGGGGCCCGCATCAGTAAAATCGTCCAGCATCTTCAAAATCAGCCGTTGCCGCCGGAGCAACAACGTCTTCGGGAAGAGATGTTTACCCTGAAACCTCCCAGTGAAGCCGTCCAGGTTGCCCCGCCGCCCCCACCCCACGTAGCGGCCCCGGATACGGCCCCGGGCAGCGCCACCTGGACCATTCCGCTGCACCTGACCGTCAGTTTAGGGCCAACCAGCCTAAGCGCACAGCCCACTGTGACGCCGCCTCACCCCCCGGCCGCAGTCGAGCTGCCTTCGCCGTCGGGGCAGCCCCCGGCAGATCAGGAACTTCTGGCCGCTCTGGCAGAATTGGAAAACAACCGCACTCGAACCTATTATGATCCGGAACAAGACCGCACCGACCGCACTGCCTACTATGCCGGATTTTCCGGCGAGCAATCCCCCCAGGAGGTCTTTCAGGCCCTCAACGGGCTCCTCACCCGGACCCATAACCCTCAGCCCAGTTATAAACCCGGCAAACAGGTATACCCCTGGGTGGATTTGCATCCGGACCGGAAGCTCCGCAGCATTTATTCCGGGCGAGCTTACGAACCCGAAGAGTTTATCCGGGAAGACTTCCGTATCAGCCTGGAGCGCACCGCCAGACTGCGGGAACTTCTGACTGCCGAAAGTTTGGGCGCCGAGGCTTTGCAGAATGAACTCGATCTGCTGGAAGCCACCCTGCCGTACAACTGTGAACATGCGGTGCCCCAGTCATGGTTCATCAAAAAAGAACCTATCCGCGGTGATATCCACCACCTCTTTGCCTGTGAATCCAATTGCAACAGCTTCCGGGGCAATACTCCCTATTTTGATTTCCCTGATTTTGAAGAGGTTGTTCGGGACGAATGCGGCAAGCGTGTGGAAAATAAATTTGAACCCTCCACCGGCAAAGGGACCGTGGCCCGGGCGACCCTCTATTTCCTGTTGCGCTATCCAGGCGAAATTGACGACACGGAAAACGAGTTCTCCCTGAACCGGCTGCCCATCCTTTTGGAATGGCATGCCCGGTTTCCAGCGGGAGAGTACGAGCAACACCGCAATATGGCAGTCTTCGAAAAGCAGGGGAACCGCAACCCCCTTATCGATTTCCCGGAATTGGCTCAGAAAATCGATTTCTCCCTGGGACTTGCCCGGTAGGACATTGCCTCAGGGTAACTTTTAAAATTTCCCTATAATCTATTAACCACTGGCCACTTAGAAAAAAAGGGTGTCAAGGCTCGAAGCCGTGGCACCCTTTTAAATTTCGTTAACCCGATTTAGTAGTCGTGATTTAGGTATACAGGACGAATTTCACCGCCGTCCGGGCCAATTCTACGACATGCATGGGGAAAACGCCGAAGCCGATGATGATCCCGATGAGGGCGTAGGTGGTAAACCGAATGGTATTGGACGGCACCACCGCCGGCAAATCTCCCGGTTCCATAAAATAGGCGGCGTAGACCACTTTCAAATAGTAGTAGAGGGACACGGTGCCGTTCACCGCGCCGATGAGGACCACCCAGAAGTAGCCCTGGTTCATGGCGGAGGTAAAAATGAGCAGCTTGCCGGTAAAACCGATGGAGGGCGGTACCCCGGCCAGGGAGAACAGACCCAGCATCAGGGCCAGGGCCAGCAAGGGGGAACGATGATACAGGCCGGCAAATTCCGTAATCTTGAGGTCCCGGCCGTCCGAGGCCACTTCCGAGAGCACCATGAAGCAGGTGAAGTTCATGATCAGGTAGGCCACGGCATAATA
Organism: uncultured delta proteobacterium; assembly: GCA_963705135.1. GTDB lineage: Bacteria > Desulfobacterota > Desulfobaccia > Desulfobaccales > Desulfobaccaceae > Desulfobacca. Next base: position 28,818 of record CAVPJB010000032.1, on the reverse strand, counting down.
AATCACGCTGGCATACCCGGCTTCACTCAGGGTTAAAACCCCGATCAGAATATAGCCGGCATGGGCGATGGAGGAGTAAGCCAGCATGCGTTTAAAATCTTTTTGAATAATGGCCACTAAGTTGCCCAGAGTCATGGAGACGATGGACAGGAAAACCAGGACCTGGGCGAAGGAATAGCCGTAGGAGGCTCCCAGGGCCGCAAACCGCAGCAGAACAGCCACGGCTGCTACTTTGGACGCTGTGGCGATGTAGGCCACTAATTGGTTGGCGCCGCCCTGATACACATCCGGGGCCCAGAAGTGGATGGGAAAGGCCGACAATTTGAAGAAAAAACCGGACAGGGCCAGGAATATCCCCAGTAAGCCCACGGGGCTATTCAACAAGGCCGGCATCTTGGCCATGATATCGACCATATAGGTGGTATGCGTGGCGCCAAAGATATAGCTTAAACCAAAGAGCATGAAGCAGGAGGAAACCGCGCCGATAAAGAGATATTTAATCCCCGCCTCCACATCGAGGCCGTCGCCCTTGCGCATGGGTATTAAAATGTAGAGGGAATACGAGGCCAGTTCCAGGGAAACGTAGATGGTGAGAAGTTCCACGGCGCTGACCAACATCATCATCCCCACAGTACAGGTGGTCAGAAACAGATAAAACTCCGCATGGAACCGTTCTTCGATGCCCGGCAGGCTATGGCAAATGAGGGCTACCAGGAAAAGGCCCAGCGCCAGAGCCAGCTTGAAAATCTGGCTGAACAGGTCAACCTTGTAGGCCGCGAAAAACAGTTCTCCCTGCTGATAGAGGCACAGGGCGCAGACCAGGATGCCTCCGGCGGCCAGAGCCAAAAACGTCTGGAAATCGATTTTGGCATTTTCCTGTTTCCGCAGAGAACCCAGGAACAATGCCAGGCCCATCAACAGGTAATAGGTCTCGGGAGCGAACAGCGCAGCAGCTTTCATAGCTTACAACCCACTTATGAACGGCACTACCGCCGTTTTGATGACGTCCAACATCAGACTCGGGAAGATACCGAAAAAGATCAACGTGGCAATTAAAATCATCCGGGGCAGCCCCAGGAACGGACTCACGTCCTCAAAATGCACAAATTTGGGATTGGGTTCGTTATAAAAGGAATTCTGCACCACCCGCAGGGCAAACAGCGCCCCCACGACAATGGAGGCCAGGGCCACCAGGCCGCCGATGCCAAAAACCTTGACTGCGGCGATGAAAACCAGCAGTTCGGCCCAGAAGCTGGCAAACCCGGGGACGCCGGCGCCGCAGAGGGCCGCCGTGATAAAGAAGGCGGAGGCCACCGGCATGATCTTACAGAAGCCCCCCAACTCATGAATATCCCGGGTGTGGGTGCGGTCATAGATATAGCCCACCGCGGAGAAGAAGAGGGCCGTCATAATGCCGTGGGCAAACATCTGGAAGACCGAGCCGTTGAGGCCGTCCACTGTCCCCGTGGCCAGCCCCAGGGCCACAATGCCCATGTGCGACACCGACGAGTAACCGATGACGTATTTCAAATCGGTCTGGGCCAAACCCACAAAAACGCCGTAGACAATACCGCAAATGGCCAGGAGGCCAAAGAGCGAGGACCAGTATTGGAAACCCTCCGGGCACAGATACATGGGAACCCGCAGGATGCCGTAGGAACCCAGTTTCATTAACACCCCGGCGTGGAGCATACTGACGGCTGTGGGCGCGGCCACATGGCCCACCGGCGACCATGTGTGGAACGGCCACATTGCCGCCAACACCCCAAACCCGAACAGGAGCAGGGGGAAGACCAGTTTTTGCACCCAGGGGGCAAAATGCACCCCGTGCAATTTGATGAGATCGAAGGTATACAGCCCGGAAGTGGAATACAGCAGCAACAGACCCGGGATGATCAGGCCGCTGCCCGCCATGAGGTAGAGGGTCAGCTTCATGGCCGCGTATTCTTTCCGGGTGGATCCCCAGATCAAAATCAGGATATACATGGGAACCACGGCGATTTCATAAAACAGGAAGAAAAAGAAGATATCCATGGACATGAAAACGCCGAACACACCGGTAACCAGGAACAGTATGAAGGCGAAAAACTCTTTGACCCGATTTTCCAACTCCCACATGGTGAGCACGCCGGTAAAAATAACAATCCCGGTGAGCAGCAGCATGGGGGCGTTGAGGCCGTCCACCCCGACGAAATAGGAGATGCCGAAGCCCTTCACCCATTCGTATTTTTCCACAAACTGCAGGCCACCCAGGCTTTTGTCATAGGAGGCGAAGGTAAAAATGGCCAGGCCCAGAGAAATTGCCGCCGACACCAGAGAAACCGTCCGGATGAGAAAACGCTGCTCCTCTTTGAGGAACAAGATGATCCCAATACCGATCACCGGCGACAGTAACATACAGGTCAGATAAGGGAAATTAGTTAGATGCTCCACCATAGAAAGCCATCCTAAAACGTGTTGTTCGTTGCCAGGTTTAAAGCCAAAAGCGGTTTATCGGCCCATGACCAGATAGAGGCCTACACCCGCGACCACCAACACCATAAAGAGAAGATTGAGTTGGAGCAACGCCGTCTGAAAACGAGACAGGAACCGGCCGCCGCCCACGGTGGAAAATGCCACTGCGTCCACCCCGCCGTCCACGATCCGGCGATCATTATACGTAAACCACTTGGAGAACGTGCCGTAGATCACGGTGTTGAGGAACCAACGCCAAAAATGGTCCATATACCACTTCTGAATGAAGAAGTTTTCCAGGGCCGGCACCCGGCTGATAAAGCCCACGCATTTGGCATTCTTGGCGCCCCAGTCCAGCCAGGACAGACCGATGCCTGCCAGGGCGGCACTGACGGCGCTGACCAACAAGGGAATGCTGATATCATGATGCCCGGCGTGGCCGGTGAGGAATTTTTCCAGGGGTCCCTGCATGAATCCCAGAGTCAGGGTGAAAAAGGCCAGGATCAACAGCGGCAGATTCATGACCCACGGGACGCCGTGATGCTCGTCATGCCCATGTCCGTGGCCATGCCCATGAGCCTCTTCTTCGTGGCTGTAGGCCTCGGCAATCTTCATAATGGGTTCCCGGTGGAACAGCATGACGAATATCACCCGGAAGGAGTAATAGGCCGTCAGGAAGGCGCCGAACAAACCGGCAACAAGCCAGATTTTATTGTCCAAATGGGCCAGCGCCCCTAAGATGCCTTCTTTACTGAAGAAGCCGGCCAGCGGGAAGATACCGGCCAAAGCCAGGGCCGCGATGGTGATGGTAATCATGGGGATCTTTAACTTTTTGCCACCCTGAGCCGCCATGATGAAAAAGTTATTGGTGCCGAAGTGATGAATGAACACCCCGGAACAGAGGAACAGCAGGGCTTTGAAGGCGGCGTGGGTGGTGAGATGGTAGTACCCGGCAAAGAAGCTGCCGGCCGCCAGCCCCATGATCATAAAGCCCAATTGGCTGACGGTGGAATAGGCCCAAACCTGTTTGATATCCGAAGCCACCAGGCCGATGGTGGAGGAGAGCAACATGGTTATGGTCCCTATGACCAGGGCCACGGTCATCGCCTCGGGAGAAGCACTGAAAAAGGGAAAAATCCGGGCGATGAGATAAACTCCCGCCGCCACCATGGTGGCGGAATGCAACAAGGCGCTGACCGGAGTGGGACCTTCCATAGCGTCCGGTAGCCAGACGTGGATGGGAAACTGAGCGCTCTTGCCCATGACGCCGCAGAAAATCAGGAGCGCTGAGGTGGTAATGAGCCAGGCGGGCATGGACTTGGCCACGGCCGCGGCATTCACCTGATTGATCTCCAGGTTGCCATAATAAATGGTTAAGAAGGCCAGCCCGATGAAAAAGCCCACATCCCCGAAGCGGGTAACCACAAAGGCCTTTTTCCCGGCCTCGGAAGCAGAAAATTTTTCATACCAGAAGCCGATAAGCAGGTATGAGGCCAGACCCACCAGCTCCCAGCAGATGTAGAGCTGCAACAGGCCGCTGGAAATGGTCAGGGTCAACATGGAATAGGCAAACAAAGACAAAAAGGCGTAAAAGCGGCCGAATCCGGGATCACCACCCATATAGCCGATGGAATACACCTGCACCAGCCAACTGACGGAGGCGACGATGGTGAGCATCAGCAGACTGGTGGGATCCAGCAGAAAACCAAAGGGTATCTTGACCATATCCGAGTAGAGCCATTTGAAATTATAGATCAGCGGCTCTTGTATCCCCCAGTATTTGAAGAGTAGCCACCAGGCGATGAGCAGGGGAATGGTGGACGCAGTCAAAGATATGCCCAAAGAAAGCTTCGGATTCTCCCGGGTGAAAATCATGATCAGGGCAAAGCTGATTATCGGGAGAAGCGAAGTCAGTAAACATGCCTGAAACGTGGTATCAGATAGAACCGCCATGCTTAACCTCGCAGTTCGTTGACATTTTCAGCGTTAATGGACTTGAGCTTGCGATACACTGCGATGATGATGCTCAAGGCGATGGCCGCTTCTGCTGCCGCTACGGCCATGATAAACAAGGTGATAATCTGTCCCACCGCCGGGTCAGGGGCCAGGAAGCGGTTAAAGGCCATAAAATTGATACCCGCGGCATTCAGCATCAGTTCCACGGATATCAAAACGGCAATGAGGGACCGCCGGGCCAGGACGCCATACAGACCCATGGCAAAGAGCAACACGGCGATGTAGAGATAGGTGTGCAGGTTATTGTACATGGTCGGATCTCACTCCCTCTGGCTCTTAGGATTCATCCCGGCCGCGGCCGTTCTTGGCGTTGACGATGGCGCCCAGCATAGCCACCAGCAGCACCAGGGAAATTACTTCAAAAATGAGGGCATAGCGGGTGAGCAGATAATGGCCGATGGTGGCCACCGACCAGTCGGCGCCCCGCACCGGGGCTGCAACCCAATTCGTCTTCTTCACCAGAATACTCAACATGAAGAAGACCAGGCCTGCCCCCAGACCGGCGCCCGCCAGTTTAATAGATTTACGTGGGGGCCGCGGTAAATAGAGCGGTTCGGAGAGCATAATGGCAAAACAGATGGCAATACAGATGGCCCCCACGTAAATGAGGATTTCCATCATCGCCAGGAAAGGACTGTTGAGAAAAAGGAAAATACCCGCCACGCCAAACAGCGACAAGATCAGGCCCAGGACATTGTGAAAAATATTCCGGGCCCCCACAGCGATGGCCGCGCCCCCGAAGGTGGCAGTTAAAATCATTAGAAAGCTGAGGTTGGCCAGATCAAAAAATTCACTCATGACTCACCCTCCCCGGCCTTTGACTTTTCAGGTTTTGCTTCCTCCGCCTCTGCCACCGGCGGCACTTCCTCGGGCAGCCCCAAAGACCGCTGCTGGGCCTTCAGACGGGCAATCACGTCTATCAGCATATCTTGGCGCTGATACCCGGCCAGACGATATTCATTCGAAAACTTCAAGGCCTTGGTGGGGCAGACTTCCACACACAGACCACATAAACTGCACAAGGAGTAGTCCAGTTGATAGGTCACCGCCCGCTTCTTCTTGGTCCCCGCCACCTTGACCCCGGTCAACGTAATGACCTGGGAGGGGCAGGTGCGGGCGCAGTTCTCGCACGCATTGCAGCGATGGCTGCCGGTCTCTTCATCAATGATAAATTCGGTATGGCCCCGGTACCGGGGGCTCATGGCTATTTTTTCCCGGGGATACTGCACCGTGACGATGGGCTTGACAAAATAACGGATCGTCACCCCCAAGCCCGCCAGCAGGCTGGTGAATCCAGTCAGGGTGTCCTTTACATACGCCATCATTGCCGCAAACCTTTGTTGGTATACATTAATAATATCAATGAGTTAAACAATTGGCCGCCAAAATCTCAGAAAATCTTGATCACCAGGGCCGTGACAATCAGATTCACCAGGGCCAGAGGGATCAAAATCTTCCAGGCAAAAGTGATGAGCTGGTCGAACCGCAGCCGGGGGAAGGTCCAGCGAAACCACATCATCACAAAAATGATTGCATACACCTTAATCAGGAACCAGATCACCGGCGGCAATATGGGACCTTTCCAACCCCCCAGGAAGAGCACCGTGGCCACCGCCGAGACGATGAACATGTTGGTATACTCTGCCAGGAAAAAGATGGCGAAACGCATACCCGAATATTCCGTATGGAACCCGGCCACCAGCTCCGATTCCGCTTCCGGAATATCAAAGGGAGCCCGGTTGGTCTCCGCCGTGCCGCAGATGATAAACAGGAGGAATGCCAACGGCTGCCAAAAAATATTCCACAGGAAGGACTGTTGGTTCACAATGTCCGTCAGCTTTAAAGAGCCGGCCATGATAATGATGCTCATGGCAGAGATCAATAAAGGGATTTCATAGGCGATATTCTGGGCCACGGACCGGATGGCGCCCAGGAGGGAATATTTATTGTTTGAAGACCAGCCGGCCATGAGAATGGCCAGCACTGACAGGGTGCTGAAGGCGAAGATCAAGAGCAGACCGACGTTGAGATCGCGAATCACCAGCGTGGGCGAAAACGGAATCACCACAAAACTGACCAGAACCGGCAGGAACATGACGATGGGGGCCAGTAGATAGATCAGCTTGTCCACATCTTCCGGCGTGATCAGCTCTTTGCCGATTAACTTGAGGGCGTCGGCGATAGTTTGCAGGGCGCCGTGGAACCCTACTTCCATGGGGCCGGGCCGGAGCTGCATATGCGCCGAAACCTTCCGCTCCATCCAGATTAAAAACAGAGCGTTGATGGCCACCAGGCTGATCACCCCGATCAAGCTTACGCCAATTCTCGCCCCTTCGGCTACTATGAACTGCATTGCTATATCCTCATCACATCAGAGTCCGGCAGGCGCCGCAGCGCCATCAACCCTAGGCCGCGGTCAAATATGCTTACCTGTCAATTTCCGGAATCACCAGATCGATGGAACCCAGGATGGCCACGGCATCCGCCACCATGGTATCTTTAATGAGTTCCGGCAAGACACTCAAATTGGAAAAACACGGGACCCGCAGCTTTACCCGGTAAGGTTTGACGTCGCCTTTACTCACGAGATAAATGCCGAATTCACCCCGGGCCGTTTCCACCGCGGTGTAGACCTCTCCTTCCGCGGGTTTCAACCGTTTGGGCACCTTTTCCGCCATGATCGGACCCTCGGGAAGTTTGTCCAGGGCCTGCTCGATGATCCTCAGACTCTGCTCCATTTCCCGGACCCGGACCATATAACGGTCCAACACGTCGCCCCGCTCCCCGATGGGGATTTCGAAGTCGAAACGGGGGTAGGCCGAAAACGGCTCACTCTTGCGGATATCGTAGGCAATGCCGCTGCCTCTGAGGGTCGGGCCGGTAACGCCGTATTTCAGGGCCAACTCCGGGGTTAGAATGCCCACGTCCCGCGTGCGGTGGATGAAGATGACGTTTTTGGTCACCAGGTTGTCGTAATCGGCCCAGCGGCTCCGTAGGCGGGTAATGAACTCTCGACACCCGGTAATGAAGTCGTCATCGATGTCTAACGGCACCCCACCGAAACGGTAGAAACAGTAAGTCAGACGAGAGCCCGTCAGCCGATCCAGCAGGTCCAGAATCTGTTCCCGGTCGTCAAAGCAATAGAGAAAGGGTGTAAAGGCCCCCAAATCCATGAGGTAAGCCCCGAACCAGAGCAGATGGGAGGAGATCCGGTTCAATTCGCTGGTAATAACCCGGATAAATTCCGCCCGTTCCGGCACTTCCAGGCCGGCCAGTTTCTCCACCGCCATGCAGTAGCATTGGTTGTAGGCCAGGGCGTGGAGATAATCCACCCGGCCCATATTGGGCAGATACTGCTGATAGGTCCGCAGTTCGGCCATCTTTTCGTGGGCCCGGTGCCCGTAGCCGATAATCGGATCGGAGTTGACGATATATTCGCCATCCATCTCCAGCACAATGCGTAAAACCCCGTGAGTGCTGGGATGCTGCGGCCCCAGATTCAAATAAAAAGTTTTCTCTTCAGCGCCTTTTTCCAGCATCATCTTAACTACTCGCCACGAAATCTTTTAAAAGCGGATGAAAATCAGCATCTTCCGGCAGAATGAGGTTCTTCAGATTCGGATGTCCCGAAAAAGTGATCCCGAACATCTCCCACACTTCCCGCTCAAACCAGTCGGCCGCCGGATACACCGGGCTGATGGTCGGGACTTCAACGCCCACGGCCAGCGGCACATGCACTACGGTGCGGCACAACTCGTAGAATGAGGCAAAATGGTAAACCACCTCGAAGGATTCCACCAGATCAAGGGCCGTCAGTGATTCCAAATAAAACTTTTGCCCCAGCATGGCCGTGGCTACCGCCGGCATCTGGCCCGGTTGGGCTTCCGCCCGCACGTGACAGCCGGTAGCGGCGTAATCCTGCTCCGCCAGCTTGTCCGGGCCGAGGATGGGTTGCAGGCTCTGGATAATAGTTTGAGATGACATGTTATCTAAACTTCCTTAAGCGCGGTCGGCTGGTTATCTTTTCTTCCAGTTGCAGGATGCCTTCAATCAGACCCTCGGGTCGTGGCGGGCAACCGGGAATATAGACGTCCACCGGGATGATCAGATCAGCGCCCGGCACAATAGCATACTGGCCGTCGTACATAAACGGCCCGCCCGAAATAGCGCAATTGCCCATGGCAATCACCCACTTGGGGGCGGGCATCTGGTCGTAGAGCCGCTTGACCGCCGGGGCCATTTTCTTGGAGATGGTGCCGGCCACGATCATGAGATCCGATTGCCGCGCCGAAGGCCGGAAAACCCCGGCCCCAAAGCGATCCAGATCGAAACGGGAGGCGCCCGCAGCCATCATCTCGATGGCGCAGCAGGCCAACCCGAAGGTCAGGGGCCAGAGCGAATTAGCCCGGCAAAGGTTTAAAACGTCATCCAGAGCCGCAAAGTGAATCAGCGGCTCTCCGGTTTTCTTTTCCACTCAAAAACCCCCCTGCACCAAGCATAAATAATCACCAGGGATAAGATGCCGATGAACATAAAAATTTCGATAAAATCCCGCCATACATACCCCTTGCCGTAAGCCAACAAGACCGGGAAAAGAAATATCACGTCCACATCGAAGGCCAGGAAGATCAAGGCAAAGAGATAATAAATGACGCCTACTTGCACCCAGGCGCTGCCATAGGTGGGAATGCCGCACTCGTAGATCTCGTCCCGAGCCGGCCCGAAACTGCGCGGCGCCACGAAGTGGGAAATAATTAATGGCCCAAGTGCAAAAACGGCGCCCACAATTAAAAAAATAAGCACGTAGCCGTAGTCACGTAGAACCGAGGTAATTTCCACCTGCACCTCCATAACCGCAGGGCTATTATCATTGTGAAAACATTCTCTAAGGATATAGCAAGCCTATTCTTTAATGTCAAGCATCTAAATCCGGTTCATCTTATTTTTTATTTCGTGAATTTTTTCTGAACTTGTGCCCGAGGCTGGCCAAATTTTAAGAGGGGGAAATGATTACCGCAGTATTAGATACAAGGGGTTCTCAAACTTTTGTACGCCCCTTTGCAAGAAAAAATTCCGGATGGCAGGAAATTGCTGCCACCCGGAGAGGAGTACGGGCGGGTCTGAGACCCGCCCCAACAAACTCATTGCGATTGGAAAAAGTTTAGTCCATTATTTTTCCCTCTCCCCTCGAGGGGAGAGGGTCAGGGTAAGGGGGGAATAGGGCATTACTTTTCGCCACTACTCTATGAGCCTTTTATGTCCATACTGGCAATGGATTACTTCTTTGATATGACTGGTTTCCAAGCTCCTGCTTGGAAACCCAATTTCCAGCGAAGCTCTGCTTCGCAACAGAATTACTTAAACAAGTTAAGATATTCCCCGTAGCCTTCCTTTTCCAGGTCTTCTTTGGGAATAAAGCGCAAGGCTGCAGAGTTGATGCAGTATCTCAGGCCGGTGGGCTTAGGGCCGTCCGGAAAAACATGCCCCAGGTGGGAATCCCCGTGTTTACTCCGCACTTCGGTTCGTGCCATAAAGAGTTTACGATCGCTTTTTTCTTTAATATTTTGGGATTCCAGAGGTTTGGTAAAGCTGGGCCAGCCGGTGCCCGAGTCGAATTTATCCCCGGAGCTGAACAGAGGTTCCCCGGTGACCACGTCCACGTAGATGCCTTCCCGGTGATTATCCCAGTACTCGTTTTTAAAAGGCGATTCGGTGCCTTCCTCCTGGGTGACCTGATACTGTATGGGATTCAGCTTTTTCTGCAGTTGGGCCTTATCGGGTTTGCTGTAGGTCCGGGCCTGGCCGGAGGCGGCGGGGGTCGCCGGCGCCGGCTGCGAGTCCCGGCCCCAGGCCTTTTCTATAAACTGATCCCGGCCGGAATGACTCCGGTAGGATTGGTACTTGAGGGGGCAGGTCTTAAAATATTTCTGATGATACGCCTCCGCGGGGTAAAATTTTGGCGCCGGTAGGATTTCGGTGGCGATGGGTTTAGCAAAACGCCCCGAAGCATTCAGGGCCTCTTTGGAGGCCTGGGCCAGACGCTTTTGCTCGGCATCATGATAAAAGATGGCGGGGCGATATTGGCTCCCGCGATCCACAAACTGGCCGCCGGCATCGGTGGGGTCCACGCTCCGCCAGAAAAAATCCAATAACTGATTATAGGAGATTTTTTCAGGATCGAAGCGAATCTGCACCGCCTCCAAGTGGCCGGTCTTACCGGAACAGACCTCCTCATAGGTGGGATTTTCTTTCTGGCCGCCGGTGTAGCCGGAAATTACTTCCACGACCCCGTCACGTTTGGCAAAATCCGCTTCGGTGCACCAAAAACAGCCCCCGGCAAAGGTGGCCGTTTGAAGATAAGCTGGGTTTTCCATTGGGCTTGTACTCCGTTGGGTCTTAGTTGGCTCACTATGGGCGGTGTGGCCGCAGAGAAGCAATGCTCCCAGCAGTACCATCAAACCCCGCCCCAGGCTGGTAATCATGGTATTCTTCCTTCCTTTAAAAGGGTTAGGCTTTGCAGCCTTGTAACACTTCACTTTTCTGAGAGAAGGAGCAATTATTTGCGGTAACTGCAAGCTAAAGCTTGCGGCTACCAATACTCGCTAATACGACACTAGATTCACGAATATTTGGTTGGCTGCTCTCAGTTGGCTGAAATCCTACGAAGCCTTGAATTTTAATTGATACGGTTTTTTATGCCCTCCTTCTAATAATTATTCTTTATTTTTAATAATCAAGATAGGTATAGTGGTTACTAATGATTTATCTGCGTCGTCAACATGTTCTCATCGGTAAACCCCTAAACGCCCAGGAGGAAGATCATGAGCCGGAAAGTGGAGAAGATCATGGTGGATATGCAGGAGGAACGACTCCCCCAAGACCTGGAGCGCTACCGCCAGCAGGTTTTGGATCTGGGCGCCACTAAGGCCGCCATCGTCAAAGCCGAGGACATCCCGGTGGACGAGCGGGTGGTGTTAAAGTGCCGCATCCCCCGCTGTTTCGGCTACGGCGCCGGGGCCCACTGCCCGCCCCATGCCTTGCCGCCCGCCGAACTGCGGGAAGTGTTGGCCAGGTACAATTGGGCCGTTTTCTTCACTCTGGATGTGCCGCCGGAGGTGATTGTCCGGGACAAGGCCACCATCAAGGAGCGGGTGGCGGTCTACCAGAAGGTCTTTAAGATGGTGAGCGACATCGAGTCACAGGCCTTTTATGACGGCCACTATCTGGCCTTCGGGTTCGGGGCGGGCTCCTGCCGGCACACCTTTTGCGGCCAGCAGGAGACCTGCCAGGCCCTGGAGGGTAAAAAATGCCGTTTTTCCCTCCTCTCCCGGCCGTCCATGGAAGCCGTGGGCATCGACGTTTATAAAATGGTGGCCTGGCAGGGCTGGGACATCTACCCCATCGGCAGCAACGCCAAACCCGAGGACATGCCCAAAGGGGTGCTGGCGGGGATTGTGATTGTGCAATAGAAAGGGTGCAGGTCTGGCTGGGCGATATTGCGGCAGGAGTTAAAGTAGATTAAATATTATTCGGCGAAACGCTTGTCCCGCCCATGCCCTTGACATCCAGTCAATTAGTGTTGCACGAATCTCGTGTAGCACAGGGATATTGCTATGGTAAATTTTACCATCACGGTCGACGCAGAGTCGTTGAAAAAGGCCCGCCTATGAGCGCTTCAGGAGGGAACTTCGGTCAATGCGCTGCTAAGAGAGTTTCTGGATTCTTATGCCGGCGTTCGCCGGGAGCAGCAGGAGGCCGCCGGCAGGATCGCAGCCCTTTCCCGCAGTTCCAAGTCCCGGCGGGGCGGACGCACCTGGACCCGCAATGATCTGCATGAGCTAAGTTGAGGCGCGTTTTTTCGACACTTTTGGGCTGGAAAGGGTTCGGACTTCTTTCACTCTCTTCCCTCCCCCCTCCAGTAGTTTATCACCGGGCAAGTGTCTCATCTATATTGACACAGAAGGAAACACCTTCACCACTACCTACCAGTTATAATCATACCTAAAGGCCTCGCCCCTGAGCTTCCCGCCCGGCAGAATCATCTGATCACCGCTGCCCCAGCAAAATAGCAGGGCCGAGAGCACCAAGGCTAGAGCTAATACCAGGACTATCGTGGTTTCTTTTTTGTCCCACAGGTCACGCAGGAGGTTTTTCATCGGCGACCGTTATTTTAGGAAACCAAACTCAGAAATATTCATTGATGTTAAGTGGTTAGGGCACGAAAAATCATGCGTCTTGCACCACGATGATTATATCATATTTAAACTTTGAAATTTATCCCCTGCCGTAGAGATACATTATAAGGAGATTTTTCTTAAAAAGTTTGCCTAATTCCATTATAATACGTTAATAAAAACCGGCAGGCTGAATTGGGACAGGGGGATTTCCATGGCCATTCCAGACTATCAAACCATTATGCTGTCTCTGTTAAAACTGGCCAATGATGGGCAGGAGCATTTCCTGAGAGACGCCGTCGAAGTCCTGGCCGATGAGTTCGGTCTGACCGAAGAGGAGCGCAAAGATTTGCTTCCCAGCGGCCAACAGGCAGTCTTTTTTAATCGAGTGGGGTGGGCCAGGACCTACCTCAAACAGGCAGGCCTCCTGGAAACCACCAAACGTGCCTACTTTCGCATCACTGACCGGGGCCGCCAGGTTCTCGCCGCCAATCCAGACAGGATAGACGCCAAATATCTCGAAAAATTCCCCGAGTTCCTGGATTTTAAAGCGCGCAGCAAAGATAAAGACGAGGCAAATGATCAAGGCACAGCCTCCGGGCAGACGCCCGATGAATCAATGGAGGCCGGGTATCAGAAGGTTCGCAAAGAACTTGCCCTGGAACTGTTAAAACAGATTAAACAATGCACCCCGGCCTTCTTTGAAAAACTGGTCATCGACCTGCTGGTGAAAATGGGCTATGGGGGGACACGCCGTGAAGCCGGTCAGGCCGTGGGCCGGACCGGTGACGGCGGCATCGATGGCATCATTAATGAAGATCGGTTGGGCCTCGATAATATCTACCTCCAGGCCAAAAGGTGGGACAGCACCGTCGGCCGACCTGAGATCCAAAAATTTGCCGGAGCGCTTCAGGGTCAGCGGGCCCAAAAAGGGGTCTTCATTACCACGTCGACATTTTCGACGGATTCCCATGATTTTGTTTCTCGGCTAGACACTAAGATTGTGCTCATAGACGGCGATCTCCTGGCCCAATTGATGATCGATCATAACGTCGGAGTATCCACGACTGCGGTCTATGAAATCAAGAGAGTAGATTCGGATTATTTTAGTGAGTCTTGACGAATAATGCAGTCCCTCCTCCCTCTTCCCTGTCTTTACGACATCTGCCCAGGTGTTCTTTCTATTTCCTGCTTTGTTGACTATGATCCTGCTATTGTCAGGATATTTGGCATCAACCTCAGCCAGCCGATATGGCTCCACCAGAAGCCGTGGCGGCTGGAGGAAGGCAGCCTCTCGTCGGTGCCTGCCTTTTGGTGCTGGTGCCGGTGGTGCGCCCCCCACCACAACGGACCCCGTTGGCCGAGCTGTTTCCATATGGCCGGCAGAAGAAATTGTTTCAGGACCGCGGGGGATAACCTGCCCCCAAAACCAAAAACCGGGACGAACCCGGCTATCGGTTTAAGAATATTGGATATTCCGGCTGCTTACTGAGCCGCAGCCTTCTGATAAATCGGCGACATATCCCTTAAGGTCTGCACCACTCCCGGCATGACCACCAGGAGGCGGTCCACGTCGGCTTCGGTGTTGTCCCGGCCTAAGGTGATGAGCAGAGTGCCCTGGGCCAGGGCGAAGTCCATGCCGGTGCCGATGAGCACGTGGGAGGCCCGCAGCGACCCGGAAGCGCAGGCGGAGCGGGTGGCCACGCAGACCCCTTCCTCATCCATCAGGAGCATTAAGCCCTCGCCTTCGATAAATTCTACCGAAACGGAGATCAGATGCGGCAATACCTGGGTGGGGTGACCGTTAAAGACGAGGTGGGGGATGCGGTCTTTGAGACCCTGGATCAGCTTCTGACGCAAAGCTAGAAATTTGGGGAGCCGCTCGGGCATCTCCACCCGGGCCATTTCTGCGGCCATGCCCAGGCCCACGATGCCTACCACATTTTCGGTGCCGGCCCGTTTCCGGTTCTCCTGGACGCCACCTTCGATAAGAGGCCAGATGGGTGTTCCCCGGCGCACAAATAAGGCACCCACCCCGTTAGGACCATTAAATTGATTGGCCGACAGGCTGAGCAGATCCACCCCAACCTCTTTAACATTGATGGGAATAATACCGGCGGCTGCCACGGCATCGGTATGAAACGTCACCTTTCTGGCTTTGGCGATCTTGCCGATTTCGGCGATGGGTTGGATGGTGCCGATTTCGTTGTTGGCCATCTGGATGGAAATTAAAATCGTCTGGTCGGTAATGGCTTTTTCCACCGCGGCCGGGTCCACCAGACCATGGGAATCCACGTCCAGGGAGGTGATCTGGTAATCCAGCAGGCGGAGGGTCCGCAAGGTGTTAAGGACGGATTTGTGTTCGATATTGGTGGTGATAATGTGACGGCCTTTCTCCCGCTGGGAAAAGGCCACGCCTTTGATGGCCTGGTTCACCGATTCGGTGCCCCCGGAAGTGAAAACAATGTCCTGGGACTCGGCGTTCAGCAAAGCTGCGGTTTGATTGCGGGCCTGATCCAGGGCCTCGGCGGCAGCCTGGCCGAAGCGATGATCGCTGGATGGATTGCCGAACACATTATCCACGATCTGGTGCATCGCCTCTTTCACCTTGGGATGCAGAGGCGTGGCGGCGTAATTGTCAAGATAAACCACATTCATGCTCTTTTCCTCCAGCGAAAGGGAATTTTAATGTTCATGGGGCAGGTCGGCGCCGCAGGAGACGCAAAATTCCGGTTTCCCCTTATTTTCCATGTCACAATAAGGACAGTAGCAGGCGTCTATTTTTTCCGGGATATGAGGCACTTTCTCCCCCTCGCCGCTGACGGCTTTTTTGGTCTTCTGGTCCCGGTAATTTTTGATGGCGGCGTGCAGGGCGTCGGCCCCCAGGTTGGAGCAGTGCAGTTTATTTTTCGGCAGCCCCTCCAGGGCCTCGGCCACGTCTTTGTTGGTAATTTTCATGGCTTCATCCAGAGTCTTTCCTTTGGCAAGCTCCGTGAGCATGCTGGAAACTGCGATGGCGGCGCCGCAGCCGAAAGTCTTGAATTTGATGTCTTCGATAACATCATCTTTAACTTTGAGATAAACGTTTATCATATCGCCGCAGACGGGGTTGCCCACTTCGCCCACGCCGTCGGCATCAGTGATTTCCCCAACATTGCGAGGATTCTTGAAATGATCTAAGACTGTAGGAGAATACATAGCCTGGTCCCCTTCCTTGGTTCGTTTAGGTTAAGACAATTTGTCTAAAGTACAAACAATATAATAATCGCTAATTTTAATATCAAGGAAAGACCGGATTTTTCTTAGCGGTTCTAACTTGTTTCTGTCCGGAAACGGCTATTTTTCGCAATTTCTGCGTTAATCTGCAGGCTTCCTGGTGCGGCGAACGAATGTTCGCCTCCGCACAAGCCCTTGATTTCCTTAACCTTACGGAAAATATCTCGTTTCCAAATCAGAAACTTCATTAGTTCTCATCATTGTTTCCGGATGAGAACTAATGAGAAATTTTAGAGGATTTTTTCCTTCGGTAGGAATTCGGCCGGCGGGGCGACGCCGAGAGTAAGGGGCGGGGTCCTGGCCGGCGCCAGAGCGGGAGCGCAGCACACCTGCCGCTCCGTCCAACCCCAGAACCAGCGGTAAACCACTACCAGGATAATGACGACGGCCACCGAAACCGTCAAGAATATTTCCAGACGTGAGACCAAATACTGTATAGCTGCCCCAAAGATATAGCCGGCCGCGGCCATACTTAGGGCCCAGACGCTGCAGGCCAGGAGTTGCCAGAGAATGAAAGGTACGGTTCTTAAGCGCAACGTTCCCAAAACCAGACAGGTCACCAGGCGCATACCGTACAGGAACTGAACAATAAAGATGCAGGCCGGTCCGAAACGCTGGGCCAGGGCATGGGCCTTAGGATACCCAGCCTGCAACTTCGGAAAACGCTGCACCACCGCCAGTCCCCGCCAGCGTCCCAAAAAAAATAAAAGACTATGGCTGATAAATGACCCGGCCATGGCCATAATAATGACGATCCACATGTTCATCAGGCCCTGCCGGGCAAAAACGCCCCCGAGGGCCAGAAAGATTTCCCCCTCGACGAGGGTTCCCAGCAGGATGGCCAGATAACCGTATTTCTGGATAAGGAGAAGATACCAGTCCATTTTTTCGGATCCAAATAGGGCGCGAATGTTCCTTTGCCGCCCTTGCCGGCTTTACTCCGGATCGGTTTTGCAGGCCAGGGATACAGCCTCGGAAGTTTTCTTCGGGTATCGCCACCGCCAGAAGACATAGGCAGCAGCTCCGAAAACGGCCGTGGCCACTAAGATAATGTCCAGGGTGTGAGAATAGTGGTGAATAACTTCCCAGTGCTCCTTGAGCTTCAGCCCCAGAAAGGCCAGAAACATATTCCACATGGTGGCGCCGATGGTGGTATAGATTAAAAACGGTACCAGGTTCATTTTGCCCAGGCCGGCCGGGATGGAAATCAGGTGGCGGACGATGGGGATGAAGCGGGAGATGAAAATGGTCCGGCTGCCGTAGCGGCAGAAAAAATCTGCGGTCCATTCCAGGTGGTGCGGATTGAGCATCAGGTAGCGGCCGAAGCGCAGGACCACGGCCTCGCCCTTGCGCCCCATCCAGTACGATGCCAGGGAGCCCACGATGGAGCCGAGACTGCTGGCCAGCATAACCCCCAGAACGGTAAATTCGCCGGTATAAATTAGAAAACCGGCAAAAGGCATGACCATTTCACTGGGCACCGGGGCAATCATGCTCTCCAGCGCCATCAGGATGAAGACGCCGGTGTAGCCCAGATAGGAGATAAGCTGAGTGATGTAATGTAATAAAGTTTCTGTTAGACCCATAGGTTAGTTTTCAGTTTTCAGTTTGCGGTTTACGGTTAAAAGAGAGTGGTATTGCAGTCAAGACGAGCCTTTGCCTCTCGCCCGAACCCTTTTCCCTCTTCCTGGTCCCTGTTCTCTGGCCCCTGGCCCCTTTTTTGATTTTGCCCCAGCTCCTGCCGGCGAATTTGCTTTTCCACCTGATTTTGCAAATTGTTCAGGCCGGGGCTGATCCGCACCGGATATGCGGGTGGCTCTCGCAAGGCTTTATAGTGCATCGGCAAGCGCTCAAATTCACTTAAAAAGTATTCCCGGCAGGCGTTTAACGGCGGCAACGGCCGCAGCAGACGCCCCTGCGCCATGACCGGCGCCAACATCGGCCTGGCCTCGGGGACGGACTCGTCCCGCAAGCCGATGACGTCCTCCGTCATATGTCCTTGGTCATCAAAAAAACGAAATACCTGTTTTTTGTCCACGTAGGTGACCTTGCCGGTGGACAGTTTCATTACCGGCCGGTCGCCGTATTTCACCAATTTATAGGCAATGTCGAAATAAGGGGCATCGGCGGAGACACCCATTTTGGTGCCCACGCCGTAAGCGTCTATTTCGCCGCCGGCCTCCAGGGTCCGGGCAATCTTAAACTCGTCAAAGCCGCCGCTGGCAAAGATGGTAACGTCGGCCAAGCCCGCTTCCCGGAATAAGCGCCGCACTTCAATACTCAAAGCGCCCATATCGCCGCTGTCCAGGCGCACCCCCCGGAGCTTCTCGCCCCGGGCGGCCATTTCCTTACCCACCTCAATGGCCTTTCTGGCGCCGGCGATGGTGTCGTAGGTGTCGATCAACAGGACGGTGTTCCTGGGGAAGGCCCGGGCAAAAGCACGGAAGGCCTCGATTTCACTCTTGAAACTGATGATATAGGAGTGGGCCATGGTGCCGAAAATGGGCAGGCCGTAGAGTTTGCCGGCCAGGACGTTGCTGGTGCCGATGAAGCCGCCCAGGTAACTGGCCCGGGCGACCTTTAAACCCGCATCCACCCCCTGGGTGCGCCGCAAAGAAAAATCCACCAGACGCCTGGGGCCGGCCGCCACCGTGGACCGGGCTGCCTTGGTGGCGATCATGGTTTGCAGATTAATGGCATTAATAATAAAGGTCTCGGCCAGTTGCGCTTCGATGACGGGTCCGGAAACCTCCAGCAACGGCTCATCCTTGAAAAAAATACTCCCCTCCGGCAGGGCCCAGACCTCGCCAGTGAAGCGGACCGTTTTTAAGAAATCCAAAAAGGGAGTTTTAAACAGGCGGGTGGATTCCAAGTAGGCCAAATCGTCGTCGGTAAAGCGCAGGGAGGTCAAATAATTAAGCGCGTCCTCCAGCCCGGCGGCCACGAAATACCCCCGGTCCGGAGGATATTTGCGAATGAAGAGGCTGAAAGTGGCCTCGGCATGCATCTCCTCCTCAAAGTAACTGGCCGCCATGGTCAGTTCATAGAGGTCGGTGAGTAAGGCGTATTGTTCCCCTAGAGGCCTCAGGTGTTGCTCTGTATCATCGAGTGCCATAATTTTCCTCATTAAATGTAATGAAATGACCCTGATTCGTCAATAGAAATTCCCTTTCCTGCCCCCCACTCGACTTGACGGCCAGCTGGCGCCATGGTATATAAACCAATATTTTTTCGGGCGATCTGCGGGCTGGCCCTTTCGGGCCACGGAACCCGGTGCAAATCCGGGGCGGTCCCGCCGCTGTAACCGGGGACAAAACCGGCAATGCCACTGTCTGGGAGCACTTAGACGGGAAGGGCCGGGGGAGGCTGATCCGGAAGCCAGAAGACGAGCAGATCGATCCTGAGGGCAGGTTTATGGTAACCACCGCCCCTGGCCAAGCGCGCCAGGGGCTTTTTTTATGGGCTGGCAAGGGGAAAAATGGATATTCAGATGCAAGCGGCGGTCCTCCAGGGTCCAGGGGATTTAGTGGTGAAAGGGGTTGCGCGCCCTCCCTGTCCGGACGGGGGCCTGTTGGTGCAGGTGCGGGCCTGCTCGCTGTGCGCCACTGATGCCAAAATGTGGCAACAGGGTCACCGGGACCTGACTCTGCCCCGCATTCTGGGGCATGAGGTGGCCGGGGAGATTGCCGCCGTGGCCCCGGGCGCAGAAGGTTTCCAGGTGGGCGACCGGGTGCAGGTGGCCCCAGGCCTGCCCTGCGGCCACTGCCGTTGGTGCCTGCAGGGAGCCCCCAACATGTGCCAGACCATGCAGATCATCGGCTTTCACCACGACGGCGGTCTGGCCCATTATCTGGCCGTGCCCGGGGCCGGCATACAGCAAGGGGCGGTGTCGCGGCTACCCATGGGTCTGCCCTATTCTGCCGCAGTCCTGGCCGAACCATTGGCCTGCTGTCTCAACGCCCAGGAACTGGCCCGGGTGAGTCTGGGAGACCAGGTGGCCATCTTCGGGGCCGGCCCCCAGGGGTGGCTCCACGCCCAACTGGCCCGGCTCCGGGGGGCCTCCCGCATCTTCCTGGTGGAAAATGACCCAGGCCGCCTGGAAGCTGCCGCCAATGCCGGCGCCGATCTGGTCATTGACGCCGGTCGGCAGGATCCGGTGGCCGTCATTTTTGACAATACCAAAGGCAAGGGAGTGGAAGTGGTGCTTCCGGCCTGCAGCTCCCTAAAGGCCTTGAAGTGGGGACTGGCGGTTCTGGCCAAACGAGGCCGCTTTTGTCTCTACTCCGGTTTGCCCAAAGAGGGCGAAAGCTATCCGGTGAACCTCAACCGGCTGCATTATCTGGAAGCCTCTCTGGTGGGCGCCTATGGCTGCACCTCCCGGCAGAACGCCCTGGCCCTGGAGCTCATGGCCCAGGGACGCATCCGGGTGCATCACTTGATTAGCCATCGTCTGCCCTTGAGCCGGGTGGCAGAAGGGCTGGAGGTGGTGCGCAGCCGCCGAGGGTTGAAGGTTGTGATAGAGTTTGACTAACCGGTTGCAATAACGGTCGGGTCTCAGACCCGACCCTACCGGGTAACCCTCCGGCCGGAAAATTTTTTCGATAATCGCTATAGGTTCAGGGCGGCCACGGGCCGCCCTATGACCTGCTCAAAAAAATCCAGGGCGTGCCCCGGGCACGCCGGTTCAAAAAACGTTGGGAGTTACTATGACCACACCACAAACCTTTGACGAATTT
This sequence comes from uncultured delta proteobacterium, assembly GCA_963705135.1. Lineage (GTDB taxonomy): Bacteria > Desulfobacterota > Desulfobaccia > Desulfobaccales > Desulfobaccaceae > Desulfobacca. The sequence continues at coordinate 8,162 of CAVPJB010000032.1, read as the reverse complement.
ATCCTGCGCGGTTTCGGCCGGGTGATTATGGAGGTGACCCAGGGCCGCCACCTGAGCCGGGAGGAGACCAAAGAGCTCTACCGCCAGATTCTTCAGGCCGAGCAGCCGGATTTACAGCAGGGGGCATTCCTGGCGGCGCACATGGCTCAATCGCCCACCCTGGAAGAGATCGCCGGAGCTTGGGAGGCCCAGATGGAATACGACGTGGAAACCATCGATCCTCCCCTCCCGACTCAGAGCGCTGATATCGTAGGTACCGGCTCGGACTACCTCAAAACCATCAATGCCTCCAGCGGCGCAGCAGTTCTGGCCGCCGCCGCCGGGGCCTACGTGGCCAAGAAAGGGGCCCGGGCCGCCACCGGCATCAGCGGCGCCTCGGACATCTTTGAAGCTTTCGGGGTAGACCTGGAGGCGCCCCTGTCCCAGGGGGCCCAATCCCTGGCGGACCACCGCCTCTGCTATATCCCCGGGGAGAAGTTCCTGCGCTCGGGGTGGGGACGTTTGATCCAGGTGATGCGTTTCCGCACCATCTTCAACCTGGCCTGCCCCCTCCTCATGCCCTGCCGGCCTACCCGGAATCTGGTCATCGGGGCTTACAGCGCCTCCCTGGCCCGGCAGTTGGTGGGTATCTGCCGGGAGATCGGTTTAGAGGGGGCCCTGGGCATCTACGGCCGGAGTGACGGCCACGCAGCAGACCAGGGGATGGATGAAATTTCCGTGTGCGGTCCCACCCTGGTGGTGGAACTGCGGGGAGACAGAATAACCGAATATACCCTGGAACCAGAGGACCTGGGTCTGCCCCGGCATTCATATGAAGACATCGCCGCCAAGGGGGACACCCGGGAGAATGCCCTAACTCTCCTGGGGGTGTTGAGCGCTAAAACCAACGGCGCGGCCGCGGACTTTCTGGCCGCCAACGCCGCCGCCGTGCTGTATCTGTTGGATCTGGCTCCCTCCTGGCCCACGGCGGTGGAGCAGGCCCGACAGACCCTGGCTCAAGGTAAGGCCCTGGACACTTTGCGCCGGATGGTGGCGGCCCAACAGCGGCAGCCGGGTCAGGGGATAGATAAACTGGAGCAGTTGCTGGACCAGATCGGAGAGGTGTAAGACATCCTCTCAGTTAGCTCCGGTTGGTTGCCAGCTTAGGCACCCATCACCTTCTTGGCCAAATCCGCAGCCTCCTGGATAGCCTGGGGGCGTTCTTTGACCTCCCCGGGGCCTTGCAGACCACAGGCCCGGATGAGGTGACTCTTTTGAAAATTCAGCCATTGCATGAAGGTTTCGTAACGCGCAAAAATGTCCTTAAACAGCGCCTCGTCCGGATTCCCCTGGGTAAAAATGAAAACGCTCTGTTTTCCGGCCGGCAGGCGGCTGGCAAAATTGGGGTCCATATAGGCATAAAAACGGTCAAAGGCGGTTTTCAACTGGCCGGAAAGATCGCCGAAATAGACCGGCGAGGCCAGCACCAAGACGTCCGCCTGCCTGATGGCTTCATAGACCGGCGTCATATCGTCTTCCAGGATACAGGCCTCGGTCTTGGTCTTACAGCTCATGCAGGCCTGGCAGCCCTTATACTGCATCTTGTTTAAGAAATGGGTTTCCACGGCAGCGCCCTGGCTCTGGCAGGCGTCCAAAAAAGCCTGGGCCAACACGGCGCTGTTGCCTTCTTTACGCGGACTTCCCAACAAAGCGATGATTTTCATAGCGGTCTCCTTTTCTAAAGAACTATTCCTGGTCCGGCAAGGTGGCAGGCTGCGGCCGGGGCCAATCTAGTGGTGCGACATATATATATCACTATATTTTCTTCCAGACATAGGGAGTCGGGTGATCGTTCAAATATGCGAGCCCTCGCTGCAAACCAGCCTCAATTTCTGCAGGGGTTCGATAGTCCGTATTATGGAGAGCAACCCGTTGCAAATTGGCGAAATATGACTCTATCAGGTTCAGCCATGAACTATTAGTCGGCAACCAGTGGAATAGAATGCGATGCCCAAGTTCCTTGGCCCATTCCCGCACAGGTCCGGCTTTATGTGCGCTCAGATTGTCGAGGATGAGATGTATACGGCCATGTGGCCAAGTCTTCAAAACAATTTCGGCCAGAAAATCTCGGCACACCTCGCTGGTCTTCCGTGAAGCACCCCGACCAACGGCCATACCGGTTTGGGGACAAAATGCTGCAAAGAATTGCAGTATTCCATGTTGACGGCAATATCTGCTGGAACGCCGCGCCGGAGAGGCGCCCACTCTGACCGCCCCGGGGAATGGTCTGCAAGGGGCCAAGTTCATCAAAGCAAACCACTGGGCCATCGGTTGGCGGGTCTCGATAAAGTCTGATTATTTCGTTTTTTTTACCTCGAATTCCGGATCGGTCCTCTTGCACCATGTTTGACCAGTTAAAAACCGCAATCCGTGACGATGGAGAATTCTGCGCACCGTTTCTCTACTCAAAGTTCCCAGCCTGGCTTGGGAACGGATATATTCTTCCAATTTAGCCAAGGACCAAGTGGTAAATCCCAAACCGAGGTCGGTAGGACGAGAGGTGGCCACTTCGATAATGAAAGTTTCAATTGTCGGGTCATAAAGTGGTGGCCGACCGGTCCGTTGTCCTCCCAGCAGTCTGGGCAAGCCCTCTTCTTGAAAGCGGCTGACCCAAAAATGCGCATTGGTGTAATGTAATCCAGCCAGCTGCGCAGCTTCTTTTAGGCTATAGCCAGCTGCCAATTGCCAGATGAGTCGGCAACGGCGAAAAACCGCAGCGGTAGTTCTCTCGGCTCGCATCAATCTCTGGAGCTCGAGAAGCTCATCTGCTCCAAGAGGTGGCAACTTGAAAAGCCGGTTCCCCATGGACCGGAATCTTATCAAGGAAACGATTTTATGTCAATCTAAATATAACGATACTTATGTGTCATGCCACTAGCTGCCAAAAGGCTAGCCTCTAAAGGATTAATAGGGAACTTTTATAGACAACCAAACCGAAGTTTGGGCCCTGAGTGATAGAATTATGGTCTCCCCCAGAATCATTTCCCCCGCTTGAGCAGGTGGGGATGGTTTGCCTTCCGCGTAACCCCGAATTGAACCCAACCTACTCGCCCGCCTATCTCAATTTGGGGAATAAAATAGAGACTTAAGAGATTTTTTTCCCTACTCTTTCAAACAAATCTGTACGAGTTAAGAGATTCCGGCAGCAAGGCAATGGTTAGAAACTTACTGACGTTTTTCATAACTACCCATAACTTATTTAAATTGCTAATCGCATTTCGAACGCCAGTTCTATAGCCTCGATTACTAGGTTCGATTGCAGCCGCGGCGCTGAAGGCATAAACGATAAAATGGTTACTTTCAACCACTTGACATTTAATAGAAATAAAATTAATAATATTAAAAATTATATAAATAAATTAGATTATTGTAAGATTTTTTCCTCTAAACTTAAGGGATAATATATTAACTAATGAAGTTTTCTAAAAAACCTCTATCCCAAGATGGGTCTAAGACCTTAAGGCAGCTCACCATTGAAATAAGGAACGGAAATTTGTTAGACCCAACGGTAGTGACCGGCGCCCGGTTAATTTTTTCTCTGAGGGATTGCCAAGAGAAGAAAAGCCGGGAGGGAATAAATCAAAGCAATCTTCGAAAATCTCTTTCCTGATAAGGGGTTGCCAGTAATAACGTTTGCGGTTTCCAGTTTTCGGTTTTCGGTTAAAAAATGCAGCAAATTTAAAACTTTATAAATTATATTTGTTGCCGGACAAACCGAACTTGGTATAAGGCCGGCTATGCTAGTGGCGTTCATTCAGGGCGAGGCTCGGTGAACCAGATCATTGTCGGAAGGATCATTATACGGTAAGGGAGATCAAAATGTCCTATTATCTGGAAGCATACCTGGTGGAAGATTTTAACCAACCCTTAGGGACCGCGAACTTCTCCCACTATGACGCGATCCGCCAGATCCTGAAGCCTGAGTACAGCAACCTTGCCGATGCAGAAATTGAGGCACTGCTGCGAAGAGTTTTAGGGCGCATGTCCCCTGAGGAAGTGGAAGGATTTTGGGATACTCTCAAAGGGGTGGCCAAACAGGTCGCTCCCACCATCCTGCCAATGGCCGGAGGAGCTGTGGGAACCCTCTTCGGCGGCCCGGTGGGTACGGCCCTCGGCAGTAAGCTGGGTCAAATGGGGGCTCAATTCATAAGCGGTCCACAGAAACAACCGGCCCCTCCCGGGCCTGCCCCGATCCGGCCGGTTCCGCAGGCGCCGGCTGCGGCTCCTGTCCCTCCCGGGGGCACCTCGGCGGCGGCCCAGCTCATGGCCTTGCTTAAAAATCCTGATCTGCTGAAAAGCCTGCTGGGTCAGGTTTTAGGCGGGGCGGGGGAGTCAACAGTGTTGGTGGGGCCAAAGCGACGCCCATTCCTTTTGGGGCGATGATGAATGCCCTGGGGTCCCTGGCCGCGCAGGCCGCCATAGAGGCTGCCGAAGCCATTGAAGATGAAGATGACACCGAAGCCGTGCGTCATTGCCCTCGTACTTGCAGCCGACGTAAAATGAGCGCCAGGGCCAGGCAGCAATGCCGTCGACTTTGCCCTGTGCGTCGTATCAGGCATGTACCCCCCGGACGCCCAGTGGTTAATCCTGCCCAGCGGCCCATGGAAGAACCCGGAGAAAGGCCACCGGGTTATGGGGAAGAACCCTATGGAGGTGAACCCCTGGGAGAAGATCCTTATGGGGAGGAACCCTATGGAGATGAAGAAAGCTTCGAAGCCATGAGCTATCTCCAGGATGAGTCGGGGAATTTTATTGTTGATCCAGCCAATCCGGACGAACGGGCGCAGCTGGTTCTAGAACTTTTAAGAGAAGGTAGTGAAGCTTATGTAACTGAGGGTTATGATCCGGTGACGGAGTGGCTTATCGAGGCGGAGCTGTTGTGAGGACTGAGTAAATTAAGACCGGAGACCGAGGACGGGAGACCGGGGGATATGAATAGGTGGCGAAGCGGGAGCTTGGGAACGAGAAGAATAGACTGGTCGGTAAGGCATAACCCCGAGTAAGAGGGGAAAATCGAGGACGAAATGGACGAGCAGAAGTTGCAGATGCCGAATTCGTGGACGGAGATGCTGGACAACCTGGGGATAGACGATCCCCGGCTGCGCCTCTTCGCCGAGATGATGGGGAAACAAAGCACCACATCGTCGGCGGAAGCATCTTTAGAGGCAAAGCTGGCGAGAAAAAAACAAGCCCTGGCCCGGATTGAAAGGCTCAGCCAGGAAAATCAGGAATTGCGGGAGGAAAACCAGTGGTTGCGGGAACGATTGGAGTTTTTGGCCGCATCTTTGGGGGCCTGTCCGGACTGCTGGGGCGAAGATCAATCGTGCTCCATTTGTCAGGGAAGGGGAGCGCCCGGCAGTTTTATCCCGGACCGGGATGCTTTTGCGGCTTATGTACTTCCGGCGGCAAGAACCATCCAGCGCTATACCCATAGAAATAAGGGGTCCAAACCCGATATTGGCAAAGATTCACCAGATAGTCAGAAGAAAAACCCGGTCAATGAATGACCGAAAAACTCTTAACCAAACCAGCAAGGAGGACTGACCATGCCGTACGTAAGGGATGAAGAGGCGACGTTTGATACGGGCGATGAAGAGTTGTTCGAAGGCCTGTTAGACGATGAGGAAAGATGGGACGAACCGGAGTGGGTGACGGAAGCAGCCGCACCCCGCTACCGCAGAGGAGCGGTACGGTTACCCTTGCAACGGAAGCCATTCCGGCCGATAGGAGGAGCCACCGGGGCCAGCATTCAAACCCCGGCCGGCCGGGCCCAGGTGCAGTTCCCCAAGCCGGTGGCCACCCAGGAAGCGGTGAATGCCCTGGCCCGGGAGCTTAAAGGTGAGATCGCCAGCCTGGCTGCGTCCATTAAAAAGGTCAATCAAACCCTGGATAGCAATACTGCCATCGTGGACAAAAAGGTTAATGCGGTGAGCGCCACTTTGAAAAAATCCCAGGAATCGAGTCAGATGATGATGATTTTGCCCTTGTTGCTCTCACAAGCCCCCACTCTGACTAAGTTATCACTTCAAGCCGCGGGCGCTCCGGCAGGAACTAAACCGGTGGATTTTGATGTTAAAGGCCAGGAAGTAAAAAAAGACAGCACGGCTTTGCTCTTGCCTATGATGATGATGATGGGCGGGGGTATGGGGGGCGGAGGTGACTCTTCCAACATGATGAGCATGATGTTCATGGTTTTGGCGTTGAGCGGCGGCCTGGGGAAATAAATACCAGCAGGGGAGCTCTACCATAACCGCATATACCTGAGATTATCCGGAGGAGGACCACTATGAACGGTCTTTTTAATATGAATTTTATGATGACATTTTTACTGGCTAAGGACCTGCCTGAAACCAGGGATAAGCTTCTGATGGCAATGACTGCGGGTCAATCAGCCAATCTTATGGCCCCCGTCCTGCTCAAGGTGGGTGCCATTGATTCGATAACGAACCTGACGCAAGAAAACAAAAATCTAAAAACCGAGATTTCAGCCCAGGAGGAGGCCTCGGCGACCTGCAAGGCAGCTTTGGCGAAATGCCAGGCAGACTTGGCGACCTGTCAGGCAGCTTTGGCGACCTGCCAGGACGGTTCGGAATTGAAGCGCTGCCAGGATGAATTGAATGCCTGCAAGGCAAAGTTGACTGAGTGCGATAAAATTTTGCCTAAATGTGCTGACATTAAAGGAATTATGGATCGGGTTAAAGACCCTAAGACACTTGAGAAATTAAAAGCAGATGATAATACGTTAAATGCTATTTTAGCCTTGGCCCCCGAAATAATTTAGGCCAGGCAGCACATGGACCCGTCTCTCCGAGAGCTGCTGGAGGGGGTTGAGACTGAGGAGCTGGAAGTAATCCTCAAGCTCAAGCACCCGGCGGCCCCACCCCATGTGAAGCTGGTGGCCAGATTCGGCCAGGTGGTGACGGGCAGGATTGAAAGGCGGTGGATACGCGAGGGTCTCGGGGCATCCGGAGGTTGAAAGTTGCAAGGCGCCCCGGCTGCTCCAAGCCGAACCGGAGATCATTGACCTGGAGGCGGCCGGTGATGTGGTCTCGGCGCGATACTGATGTCGGCGTCCGGCCGGACTCAGGTTACCGGACGAGGCGTAGTCATTGGCTTGGTGGACTTGGGGTGTGACTTTGCCCACCCCCATTTCCGCCAGCCCGATGGCTCGACCCGGCTTTTGGCTCTCTGGGATCAGTCCAAGGCGGCCCCTCCCCTACCCCCGCTCCTTACGGCTATGGCGCGGTGTATACCCGTGATGCTATCAACCGGGCCTTGACCCACTCCCAACCGTATAAAGCCCTGGGTTATCACCCGGCTAAGGCAGACCCTCAAGGAATAGGCGCCCACGGCACGCTGGTGATGGATATTGCCGGGGGCAACGGTCAGACCCCGGGGAGCCCTCAGGGGATGGCGCCCGAGGCAGACCTCATCTTCGTGCACGCCGCCACCGGGGTTATGGGTGGCCTGGCCAACCTGGGAGATTCGGTAAGAATTCTGGAGGCCCTGGATTTCATTGCCAGGACCACCAACGGCAGGCCCTGGGTGGTCAATATCAGTATGGGCCGCCGGGGGGGCTCGCACGACGGCTTATCCCTGGTGGAGCAGGGCATGGATGCCCTCCTGACACGGACACCCGGGTCTGCCCTGTATTGAGCACGGGAAATTATTTCTCTTCCCAGGCGCATGCCTCGGGCGAGTTGCGGCCGGCGCAGCAACGGACCCTTATCTGGCGGACGGATAAGGCGGATATCACTCCCAATGAGCTGGAGATCTGGTATTCCGGGAAAGATGCCATGGTCCTGGAAGTCAGGGCGCCCGGAGCGGGTCCTTTATTCCGGGCCGCCCTGGCCGAGGATTGCCCGGTCCTGATCGGCGGCAGGAACGTGGGCCATATCTATCACCGGGCCCGGGACCCCAACAATGGCGACAACCAGATCAATATTTTCCTCAGACCTGTGGCACCGGCCGGGGACTGGCAGGTTACTCTGGTCGGGGAGGATATTGTCGACGGGATATTCCATGCCTGGGTGGAACGGGATGCTCCCTGCCCCCGATGTGACTCCCGGTTTGAACCCCAAGATACCGATCCTTACTGCACTACAGGGGACGCTGTGCAATGG
>CAVPJB010000031.1:0-59692 GCA_963705135.1 uncultured delta proteobacterium | reverse complement strand
TCCCATCAGCCCGGTTCGGAAAGTTGATATGATTGCCGAAAATGGGATCGCCGCCGGTATTCAGCGCCATAAAATGCTTGATGGTATTATAAATAATCCAGGCCCGGTCCCACATGTTCGTCGTGCTAAAGCCCTTGCAATTGGTCTCATTACAATCGACGGAAACGGAAATAATGCCCATACAGGCCAGGATCTCCTGGAGGTACTTGTATCCCTTATAATTGAGAATCTCTTTCCAGCCTGGTGGATTCGAGCAGTCATCTTCCTTTGAACGATCTGCAGGATCATGCAAGGTGGGGTGATTGCCATGCGCCATGAAGACGATGGGCACGGGACCTTGCTTGGCCAGTTTTTTATTGAAGGATTTGTCAGCACCTGCAGTTTCTGCTGGATAGTAGGCGATACCTCGCAATTTACCGGTAGGAATTGTAATCTGTCCTATTATAGGTAGATTAACTGTTAATGTGGTTGGTACATTATAGTCATGCTTACCGGCCGGATAAAGGCGGAGCGCCGAAGTATCTGTTCCCTTCACAGGAACCACACAGAATTTACCCCCGGCAGCTTCAATGAGCCACTCGCTGCTCTCCCGGCCGGACCGGAAACGCAGGACAAGTTGGTTTCCTGACAGTCGCCCTTTATCCCCTAAAAGCCGCCTGGCAAACCCTTCCCACCGGCTATGCGGTCTGGGGCCGCCCTCCACCACTTGGACATAGCGCCCTGGCCGGGGACCCTTCCGGGGTCAAACCTGCTTCTGCAAGTTCCTCTCGCCGCCACACCTGCGGGTCGGCGATTAGGGCCAGATGACCCAGGCCCGGCTCTCCCGGCGCCACCCGCACCAGGATATCCCCGGCCTTAATCGGCCCTCCCAGGATTCCCCCGGTCCGGCCATCATCTCCAGAAAGCGTTCGATATAATCCCACTGTTGTGATGCCGGTTGTTTCCAGGACTTCCAGATGACCTCCGGGGCCGGAAATCGGACCGCTCCCAGGGGATCACTAAAGACTTTGACTCCGGCCTCAGACAAGACCCGGCTGAGGAAATCGGCAGGTTTGGCTGGCCTGCCCCCAGAGGCCATGATACGATCCGCTTCCGCCAGCAGGCGCTCTCCCAGATCCATCTCCTCTTCAACTATCCCCACTTCTTCCTCATCATACATCTCTTCCGGTTCCTCCTCCTCTATTTCGCCCTGGGATATTTCCTCCGATTCTTCGATTTCTGGCTCCTCAACCTCTATCATGTCCGGATATCTCTCTTCCGCTTCCGTATTTTCGAATTCGCCCTGATATATCTCCTCCGGTTCTTCTCCTATTGGCTCCTCAACCTCTACCTCGGTCTCCGGGAATGCTGCCTCACCTTCAATCCCTGATTCTGTATAAATTTTCTGCAACCCCAAATGTTTTATGCCGAGTTCAATGGGTTCCTCTGCCGAGGGGGACCACTCGCTCACCTCTTCTTTGGGGCGATCCTCATCTTCTCTGGTCATAGTCGACTCCATCACGAGCCCGGCCCGGGGTAATAAGTTCGTCCGGGCGACACTCCGGTCCTCTGATATAATCTTGGTTCCTGCGACTCGAGCCAGGCCCTCTACCTTAAACCGGCGTGCCGGGGCCACCGCCAGTTCGATATCCAGGTAGCCGCTGCCGAGGCGTGCGAATTCATTGGTGCTTTCCGGCATGCTCTGGGTGCGGCCGAGCACAACTGGCGGGTCTCTTGAATAGTCAGAGGCCTGCCCGCGGCTTCGAACATCAAGGCTATGGTCCCGGTCACGTGGGGGGCCGCAAAACTGGTTCCCGACATCCGGGTCAGCGATGGTTCCGGCCGCTCCTCCCCCGGGGTGGGTTTTACCGGGCCCCTAAAACCTTGTCGCCCGGAGCCACTAAATCGGGTTTCTGACGGAAGTCCCGGAGGGGGCCGCAACTGCTGAAAGCCGCGATTTCCCGGTCCGCAGAGTGGCCATCGTAGGCCCCCACCGCGATGGTGCGGAAGCCATTGCACAGCGTCCCCGTAGTGCAGTAGGGATCGGTATCTTGGGGTTCAAACCGGGAGTCACATTGGGGGCAGGGAGCATCCCTTTCACCCAGGCATGGAATATCCCGTCGACAATATCCTCCCCGACCAGAGTAACCTGCCAGTCCCCGGCCGGTGCCACAGGTCTGAGGAAAATATTGATCTGGTTGTCGCCATTGTTGGGGTCCCGGGCCCGGTGATAGATATGCCCCACGTTCCTGCCGCCGATCAGGACTGGGCAATCCTCGGCCAGGGCGGCCCGGAATAAAGGACCCGCTCCGGGCGCCCTGACTTCCAGGACCATGGCATCTTTCCCGGAATACCAGATCTCCAGCTCGTTGGGAGTGATATCCGCCTTATCCGTCCGCCAGATAAGGGTCCGTTGCTGCGCCGGCCGCAACTGGCCCGAGGCATGCGCTTGAGAAGAGAAATAATTTCCCGTGCTCAGTACCAGGGCAGACCCGGGTGTCCGTGTCAGGAGGGCATCCATGCCCTGCTCCACCAGGGATAAGCCGTCGTGCGAGCCCCCCCGGCGGCCCATACTGATATTGACCACCCAGGGCCTGCCGTTGGCGGTCCTGGCAATGAAATCCAGGGCCTCCAGAATTCTTACCGAATCTCCCAGGTTGGCCAGGCCACCCATAACCCCGGTGGCGGCGTGCACGAAGATGAGGTCCGCCTCGGGCGCCATCCCCTGAGGGCTCCCCGGGGTCTGACCGTTGCCCCCGGCAATATCCATCACCAGCGTGCCGTGGGCGCCTATTCCTTGAGGGTCTGCCTTAGCCGGGTGATAACCCAGGATTTTATAGGGTTGGGAGTGGGTCAAGGCCCGGTTGATAGCATCCCGGGTATACACCGCGCCATAGCCGTAAGGAGCGGGGGTCAGGGAGGGGCCGCCTTGGACTGATCCCAGAGAGCCAAAAGCCGGGTCGAGCCATCGGGCTGGCGGAAATGGGGGTGGGCAAAGTCACACCCCACGTCCACCAGGCCAATGACTACGCCTCGTCCGGTAACCTCGAGTCCGGCCGGACGCCGCACATCAGTGTTGCGCCAGACCACATCACCGGCCGCCTCCAGGTCAATGATCTCCGGTTCGGTTTGGAGCAGCCGGGGCGCCTTGCAACTTTCAACCTCCGGATGCCCCCAGACCTCGCGTATCCACCGCCTTTCAATCCTGCCCGTCACCACCTGGCCGAATCTGGCCACCAGCTTCACATGGGGTGGGACCACCAGGGGGTGCTTGAGCTTGAGGACTACTTCCAGCTCCTCAGTCTCAACCCCCTCCAGCAGCTCTCGGAGAGACGGGTCCATGTGCTGCCTGGCCTAACTTATCTCGAGGGCCAAGGCTAAAATAGTTTTTAACGTTTCATCTTCTGCTTTTAATTTCTCAAATGTCTTAAGGTCTTTAACCCGGCCCATAATTCCTTTAATGTCAGCACATTTAGGCAAAATTTTATCGCACTCAGTCAACTTTGCCTTGCAGGCATTCAATTCATCCTGGCAGCGCTTCAATTCCGAACCATCCTGGCAGGTCGCCAAAGCTGCCTGACAGGTCGCCAAGTCTGCCTGGCATTTCGCCAAAGCTGCCTTGCAGGTCGCCGAGGCCTCCTCCTGGGCTGAAATCTCGGTTTTTAGATTTTTGTTTTCTTGCGTCAGGTTCGTTATCGAATCAATGGCACCCACCTTGAGCAGGACGGGGGCCATAAGATTGGCTGATTGACCCGCAGTCATTGCCATCAGAAGCTTATCCCTGGTTTCAGGCAGGTCCTTAGCCAGTAAAAATGTCATCATAAAATTCATATTAAAAAGACCGTTCATAGTGGTCCTCCTCCGGATAATCTCAGGTATATGCGGTTATGGTAGAGCTCCCCTGCTGGTATTTATTTCCCCAGGCCGCCGCTCAACGCCAAAACCATGAACATCATGCTCATCATGTTGGAAGAGTCACCTCCGCCCCCCATACCCCCGCCCATCATCATCATCATAGGCAAGAGCAAAGCCGTGCTGTCTTTTTTTACTTCCTGACCTTTAACATCAAAATCAACCGGTTTAGTTCCTGCCGGAGCGCCCGCGGCTTGAAGTGATAACTTAGTCAGAGTGGGGGCTTGTGAGAGCAACAAGGGCAAAATCATCATCATCTGACTCGATTCCTGGGATTTTTTCAAAGTGGCGCTCACCGCATTAACCTTTTTGTCCACGATGGCAGTATTGCTATCCAGGGTTTGATTGACCTTTTTAATGGACGCAGCCAGGCTGGCGATCTCACCTTTAAGCTCCCGGGCCAGGGCATTCACCGCTTCCTGGGTGGCCACCGGCTTGGGGAACTGCACCTGGGCCCTGCCGGCCGGGGTTTGAATGCTGGCTCCGGTGGCTCCTCCTATCGGCCGGAATGGCTTCCGTTGCAAGGGTAACCGTACCGCTCCTCTGCGGTAGCGGGGTGCGGCTGCTTCCGTCACCCACTCCGGTTCGTCCCATCTTTCCTCATCGTCTAACAGGCCTTCGAACAACTCTTCATCGCCCGTATCAAACGTCGCCTCTTCATCCCTTACGTACGGCATGGTCAGTCCTCCTTGCTGGTTTGGTTAAGAGTTTTTCGGTCATTCATTGACCGGGTTTTTCTTCTGACTATCTGGTGAATCTTTGCCAATATCGGGTTTGGACCCCTTATTTCTATGGGTATAGCGCTGGATGGTTCTTGCCGCCGGAAGTACATAAGCCGCAAAAGCATCCCGGTCCGGGATAAAACTGCCGGGCGCTCCCCTTCCCTGACAAATGGAGCACGATTGATCTTCGCCCCAGCAGTCCGGACAGGCCCCCAAAGATGCGGCCAAAAACTCCAACCGCTCCCGCAACCACTGGTTTTCCTCCCGCAATTCCTGATTTTCCTGGCTGAGCCTTTCAATCCGGGCCAGGGCTTGTTTTTTTCTCGCCAGCTTTGCCTCTAAAGATGCTTCCGCCGACGATGTGGTGCTTTGTTTCCCCATCATCTCGGCGAAGAGGCGCAGCCGGGGATCGTCTATCCCCAGGTTGTCCAGCATCTCCGTCCACGAATTCGGCATCTGCAACTTCTGCTCGTCCATTTCGTCCTCGATTTTCCCCTCTTACTCGGGGTTATGCCTTACCGACCAGTCTATCTTCTCGTTCCCAAGCTCCCGCTTCGCCACCTATTCATATCCCCCGGTCTCCCGTCCCCGGTCTCCGGTCTTAATTTACTCAGTCCTCACAACAGCTCCGCCTCGATAAGCCACTGCGCCACCGGATCATAACCCTCCGTTACATAAGCTTCACTACCTTCTCTTAAAAGTTCTAGAACCAGCTGCGCCCGTTCGTCCGGATTGGCTGGATCAACAATAAAATTCCCCGACTCATCCTGGAGATAGCTCATGGCTTCGAAGCTTTCTTCATCTCCATAGGGTTCCTCCCCATAAGGATCTTCTCCCAGGGGTTCACCTCCATAGGGTTCTTCCCCATAACCCGGTGGCCTTTCTCCGGGTTCTTCCATGGGCCGCTGGGCAGGATTAACCACTGGGCGTCCGGGGGGTACACGCCTGATACGACGCACAGGGCAAAGTCGACGGCATTGCTGCCTGGCCCTGGCGCTCATTTTACGTCGGCTGCAAGTACGAGGGCAATGACGCACGGCTTCGGTGTCATCTTCATCTTCAATGGCTTCGGCAGCCTCGATGGCGGCCTGCGCGGCCAGGGACTCCAGGGCATTCATCATCGCCCCAAAAGGAATGGGCGTCGCTCTTGGCCCCACCAACACTGTTGACTCCCCCGCCCCGCCTAAAACCTGACCCAGCAGGCTTTTCAGCAGATCAGGATTTTTAAGCAAGGCCATGAGCTGGGCCGCCGCCGAGGTGCCCCCGGGAGGGACAGGAGCCGCAACCGGCGCCTGCGGAACCGGCAGGATCGGGGCAGGCCCGGGAGGGGCCGGTTGTTTCTGTGGACCGCTTATGAATTGAGCCCCCATTTGCCCCAGCTTACTGCCGAGGGCCGTACCCACCGGTCCGCCGAAGAGGGTTCCCACAGCTCCTCCGGCCATTGGCAGGATGGTGGGAGCGACCTGTTTGGCCACCCCTTTGAGAGTATCCCAAAATCCTTCCACTTCCTCAGGGGACATGCGCCCTAAAACTCTTCGCAGCAGTGCCTCAATTTCTGCATCGGCAAGGTTGCTGTACTCAGGCTTCAGGATCTGGCGGATCGCGTCATAGTGGGAGAAGTTCGCGGTCCCTAAGAGTTGGTTAAAATCTTCCACCAGGTATGCTTCCAGATAATAGGACATTTTGATCTCCCTTACCGTATAATGATCCTTCCGACAATGATCTGGTTCACCGAGCCTCGCCCTGAATGAACGCCACTAGCATAGCCGGCCTTATACCAAGTTCGGTTTGTCCGGCAACAAATATAATTTATAACGTTTTAAATTTGCTGCATTTTTAACCGAAAACCGAAAACTGGAAACCGCAAACGTTATTACTGGCAACCCCTTATCAGGAAAGAGATTTTCGAAGATTGCTTTGATTTATTCCCTCCCGGCTTTTCTCCTCTTGGCAATCCCTCAGAGAAAAAATTAACCGGGCGCCGGTCACTACCGTTGGGTCTAACAAATTTCCGTTCCTTATTTCAATGGTGAGCTGCCTTAAGGTCTTAGACCCATCTTGGGATAGAGGTTTTTTAGAAAACTTCATTAGTTACTATATTATCCCTTAAGTTTAGAGGAAAAAATCTTACAATAATCTAATTTATTTATATAATTTTTAATATTATTAATTTTATTTCTATTAAATGTCAAGTGGTTGAAAGTAACCATTTTATCGTTTGTGCCTTCAGCGCCGCGGCTGCAAGCGAACCTAGTAAATCGAGGCTATAGAACTGGCGTTCGAAATGCGATTAGCAATTTAAATAAGTTATGGGTAGTTATGAAAAACGTCAGTAAGTTTCTAACCATTGCCTTGCTGCCGGAATCTCTTAACTCGTACAGATTTGTTTGAAAGAGTAGGGAAAAAAATCTCTTAAGTCTCTATTTTATTCCCCAAATTGAGATAGGCGGGCGAGTAGGTTGGGTTCAATTCGGGGTTACGCGGAAGGCAAACTGGAGATTGTAACCTCCAGATTTTTCTGAAAGTTTCTGATCGTAGGAGTGAGTTTGTAGCGGGCAATTCTCATTAAAACATTATTTTATAAAATTATTACACTTATCTTTATACAGAGGGCGGGAAAGTAAAACACCTACCCTCTCACGACCCTAACAAAAATAAGGTTGCTCGGATTATAACGGCAGATTCAGCGCCAAATGGATCGGACGAGCTCGGACTTGCGGTATTTTGGGGGGAGGTTAAATGAGCTCATCTGGCTCTTTTTAACTGTGCCAGCTTTGGCATCGCCACGCCTTCCGAGAGCCTGGAAAAGACAGCAGTTTTTTTAAAGTCACGAGAGTCTGGCTCTATGAAGGAGATCTCGAGAAAGTAGGCCTGGTTTGGCACGGTATCAATGGTGGTGGTCAATGATGGCTCTGGTGCTTGACGGTGGGGATGAAGGAATTTGTCTGTTTTTCTAATGTTTGGTTCAAACCCGATTGTATGGGATCCTGATGATACGACCATGGGGGCATATTGATTCCACTGGAGCTCAGCCCAAAGGTTGCCGCCTAGAAAAACTCCATCTAGGCGATCAGGAGATTGTTGCAACTCATTAACATTAAAGCGGTGAAAAACATACACTACGGATTTGCCTGCCGGCAGGTCCACGGGAGTGAATTTCCCCCCTATCGATGCACCTTTGCCGGCCCATTGCAGGGCGCGTTCATTGACAGTTTTTGGAAATAAGTCAAAGACGTGACGAATGATTTCATAGTTGTTGATGACACCCCGATCATCATATGACACCAGCAATATGTAGTTGGGTTCTACTTCTGCAATACCGCCCGCATACGGAGCGGCCCAAACCACATAGGCGGCGAGCATTTTCCAAAAATAGGCCATGACCCCCCAGTCATCCATCATCAGGTAGGGCTGGCCGACTTTGTCGATGAATTCAGCCTTGCCGGTCTGTCCCGGGACAACGAAATTCAGCTTGGTTTCTTCAATCTTTTTACCCTCGCGCTCTATGTTTCTAGGCGTGGAGGAATGGGAAGAGCAAGACATCCGGGATGGAGACAGAGGCAGCAACAAGCAAGGAAAAGAATGTTCCGGGGTCTGGGCATGCGTGGCATAGGCCCACCTCACAGGAGGTTTGAAGCAGGAATAACGTTTTTTTTCTAAGCCTAAGTACGTATTTATAAGATATAATATTTAATGAAAATGTCAAGAATCTCTTCAGGATGTTAGAGAGAATAGCTTGCCGAGTTCGAAACGTAATCAATTATTCAAATAGTTGCTGCTATGATATGCTTAAGAAAACCCCGGAGGGGAGGTCTGGCAATCTCATACAGGTACAAGACCGGACCAGACTTTCGCTCCCGGGAGAGATATCGAGGTAATTTGTGGGGGAGAAAAAGTCAAGGGGCTGACCTTGGCCGCCGGGAAATGGGGGGCAGCGCGCCAGATAACGCAAAAAAATTATTGGTGTCGAGAGGTGCAGCATGACAAGAATTGTAGGAGACCGACTGCGGGTGAATGTGGGGCGCAAGCCAGAAGATGAACAGATTATTGACCTGAGGCAGCTTTTCAATGAGAATCCCAACCGGGTTATTGTGGTGGCGGGCTCGGTAAGCGCCGACGGCGCCCCCAACACCTGCCCCGTCACCCTGATTAACGCCAAAGATGACCAGACGCTCCTGTTGGGCCTGCTCAGAAACAGTAACACACCGGCTAATCTGAGTCAGAATGGACGGGGGGTGCTCCAAGTCATCGGGCCAAATGACCTGGTCATGGGCATTGCGGGATCTATCCGGCTTATCAAAGAGCCGATGGAGTGCAGTCCGGCCATGGCCATCTGGGAGATGCAGGTGGATAAGGTGAAGCAGGACACCTCGCCCGCCCAGCGGGTGACCCAGGGTCCGGCCGCAGAATACCGGTCCGAGAAAAGCGAGGCGTTCGGTCTGGCGGCCTTTGCGGAATTGCAGGCAGTGGCACAAGGTTAGAGCCGTTTGTAAAGGAAGGGTTTAGATGATTGTGACAACAAAAAGCGGCGCCTCAGTAGACACGAGCCGTGATCTGTCGGCGCCGGAGCGCCATATCCTCCAGAAGCTGCTGTTATGGAAGGACCTGGCGGCGAGCGTGGAGGAATTTCGCGGCAAGAAAGAACAGGCCTTGCGGGACGGCTGGAACAATTCCGGCCCTATCCGGGAAAGCCGGGCCCTGGGTAGCATCATCCGGGACCTGGAAGAGACGGTGGCCCAGCGGCTGCTGGCGGAAAAGATGGGGCACTGATAGGGGAGCGGACCCGGCAGGTTGTCGGGAGATTAATTGGCAAGTATAGATCAGAGAAAAGTTGCTTTAAGCTAACTCCAGAGAGCGCACTTCTTTATTGATCTGATCCGTCAGGCGGGATTCCTGGGCCATTTCCAGATCGTAATGGTTCTGCAGATTCAGCCAAAATTGCGGGGTGGTCTTAAAGTACCGGGCCAGACGCAGGGCGGTGTCCACCGTAATGGCGCGCTGGGCGCGGACAATGGCATTGACTCTTTGCGCGGGGATGCCCAAGTCACGGCCGAGTTTGTTCTGACTCAGACATAGAGGTTTGAGGTATTCCTCAAGGAGTATTTCTCCCGGATGCGGGGGGGGCAGTTTACGTGCAGGCATAGTTATTTCCCTTAATGATAATCCACAATTTCAACGGCGTAGGCGTTATTTTCCAGCCAGATAAAACAGAGTCGAAACTGATTATTGATTCTAATGCTATATTGATCTTGCCTGTCGCCCTGCAGGCTCTCCAGCCGATTTCCCGGAGGGTTTCGCACATCATCCAGGCTCTCGGCGGCATCTAAGATCCAAAGTTTCCGCAGGGCTGCTTGCTGAATGGAAGCAGGAAGCTTTTTAGACGTTTCCCGGTGATACAGCTTTTCGGTTTCCCTGCATTTGAAG
Source organism: uncultured delta proteobacterium (assembly GCA_963705135.1). GTDB lineage: Bacteria > Desulfobacterota > Desulfobaccia > Desulfobaccales > Desulfobaccaceae > Desulfobacca. The sequence continues at coordinate 49,655 of CAVPJB010000031.1, read as the reverse complement.
GACTTGATCACGATTGTAATCTATCATGTCAAAGGTAACACGTCAAGCGTGGAAGAGGAGCCATGATGATCCGCATCGGGCCGGCGGGGTGGGATTACCAAGACTGGCAGGGGGTTGTGTATCCTTCCAAAGTGCAGGGGACGGACCGGCTCACTTTTTTGACCCAGTTTTTTCCTACTATCGAGATCAACGTCACCTTTTATCGGCCCATTTCCGCCACCCTGGCCCGGCGCTGGGTGGAGGCGGTGGCGGAACGGCCGGACTTTCGCTTCACGGCCAAGCTCTTTCGGGGCTTCACCCATGAGCGCACCGCGGCGCCCTGGCAGGAGGAGTCGGCGGTGAAGGCGGGACTGGCCTCCCTCCTGGAAGCCGGGCGGCTGGGGGCGCTTTTGGCCCAATTCCCCTATTCTTTTCATAATACCGCGGAGAACCGGGCCTATCTGGTGACGGTGCGGGAGCGCTTCCCGGACTATCCCCTGGCCATCGAGGTGCGGCACCGCTCCTGGCAGCAGCCGGCGGTGCGGCAGTTTCTGGCGGACCACAACCTGGCCTTCTGCAACATCGACCAACCACAAATATCCTATGCCCTGGGGGAGACGGACTGGGTGAGCGGGCCCCTGGCCTATCTGCGGCTGCATGGCCGCAACCGGCAGAACTGGTTCGCCAAAACGGACGATGTGGGGGCCAGGTACGATTATCTCTATACGGCCCAGGAGATGGATGACCTGGCCGGGCGCGCCCGGGGACTGACGGCCCAGACTGCCGAGACCTATCTGATTTTCAACAACCATCCCCGGGGGCAGGGGGTGGCCAACGCCCTGGAAATGCTGCAGCGGCTGACGGGGGAGCGGCCGGCGCTACCGGAGGGTTTGAAGCAGGCCTTTCCCCGGTTGGCGTATTTTTGATAAACAGGCGGTCAGCGGACGCCGCCATTGGATTTATCCCCATTGATTTCCATGAGTTTGATGATTATTTATCGGATGGTGACTTTCAGGACTGAAGGAGGTTTTGATATGAGAGCAAGACATTTTTTTACTGGGCTGTTATTCATGTTCCTGATTTCGGGATGCGGGGGGATGCAGACAACCCAGGGGGCGGGGGAGAAAAGCTTACAGCCTTCTACCTGACCTTGCAGAGGTAAAGGAGCCGCCTGCGTGCCAGGGGCTATGAGCGGTCCAATTGTCAGCGTGTTCGACCGATCCTGGGGGAACGATCCGGAATTGGGCCTGACTTTCGGCGTTTATGACAAAACCACGGGATAAATTTTAAAATGGCGGGCAGTGCCCGCCCGACATTTTCGCGTTTCCAGCTGCCTTGCCAGGCGGCAACCCCTAGCAGGCCTCTTGTTAAGAATACTTGAGCCAGCTTTGGCAGAGGCAGGGGGATATTTACCGGCACAGGCGAGGGCGCCTGTGCTCCATAAAAAAGCAGACTGAAACCAATATCCACCCGGTTGGCAGCATAACGGGTTTTCAAGAATAACCCAGGTACCGGTTTAAAATGGCGGGCCGTGCCCGCCCTACACTTCCTCTAGACCCCCCTACAATTTTTTCTTCCCTGATAATCATCCTTCATTTTTTTCTTGACAGAATTTTGGGCATGGATATAATGCACACTACGCACAATTTGAATAAGAAGTATTTTATGCACATTATGCACACTATTGACAGCCAACAACACTCCTCTTTATCTCCCCTGAGCAAGTACGAGGCCCCCGTCCTGATCTTCGGTTGCGGCAATACCCTGATGGGTGATGACGGATTCGGTCCTGCGGTGATCGAGTGCCTGCAAACCCGTCACCCACTCCCCGCCTCAGTCTGGGTCGAAGATGTGGGCACCAGCATCCGGGACATTCTCTTCGATCTCCTCCTCGCCCCGCAGAAACCGCAGATGATCCTCATTATTGACGCGGCCCAGCAGGACGGGCGGCCTCCGGGGGAGCTTTTTGAGCTGCCGGTGGATGAGATAGCTTCTGAAAAAGTGAACGATTTTTCGGTGCATCATTTTCCGTCCCTGAATCTGCTTAAGGAATTGTCTGAAACCGCCGGCGTCGAGGTCCGGGTGTTGACGGTGCAGGTGACCTGCCTGCCCGACGAGATCCAAGCCGGCCTCTCCCCGGAAGTGGCGGCGGCCATTCCTTTAGCCTGCGACTGGGCCCTGGCCCGGATAGGAGGGGCAGCATGATCTTAATCCAAGTAATGACCCTGGCGGACCGGTTGGGGGTACACCGCAATACCATCCGAAACTGGGTGAAAACCGGCAGAATTGCCGCCCGTCCGGCCCCGGGAAGAGGCCTGATGCTGGCCCGGGAAGATTTTCAGCAGTTGTGTGAAGATTTTGCTCTGGACCCGGCCAGTCTCAATCCCCGGGAGCTGGCCTTGACGCCGGCGGCCCGGAGTGAAGTAGCCACAGCCCCGTCTGCAGATACCAGTTTAGCAAACCTTAAACTTGAACGAGGCAGCAGGTTGCCAATAACATTTAGTAGGGAGGCAGTCATGTCAGATAAAGTGGTCGGCTCCGTTATGGTGGTCGGCGGCGGCATCGCCGGCATCCAGGCGGCCCTGGATCTGGCCGATTCCGGCTATTACGTCTACCTGGTGGAAAAGGGCCCCGGCATCGGCGGTAAAATGGCCCAACTGGATAAGACCTATCCCACCAACGATTGTGCCATGTGAATTCTCTCGCCCAAGTTGGTTGAGTGCGGTCGGCACTTAAACATTGAGCTTCTTACTCTCTCCGAAATCGAAAAAGTTACCGGTCAGCAAGGTAATTTTCAGGTAACCCTCCGGAAACAGCCGCGTTATGTGGACATGGACAAGTGCATCGCCTGCGGCCTGTGCTCCCAGAAATGCCCCAAAAAAGTGGTGGATGAATATCAGGTGGGGGTGGGCCAGCGGAAGGCCATCTACATCTCCTACAGCCAGACAGTGCCCCTGAAATACGTCATCGACAAGGAACACTGCATTTATTTTATCAAGGGCAAATGCAAGGCCTGTGAAAAATTCTGTCCCACCGGGGCCATCAACTTTGATGATACCGAAGAAACCGTCACCCTCAACGTCGGCTCGGTCATCCTGGCCCCAGGCTACAAGCCCTTTGACCCGAGCGGCATGGACATTTACGGCTATAATCAACTTCCCGACGTGGTCACCGGTCTGGAGTACGAACGGCTGTTATCGGCCAGCGGCCCTTACCAGGGTCACCTGATGCAGCCCTCCACCGGTCGGGAGCCCAAGAAAATCGCCTGGATTCAGTGCGTCGGTTCCCGGAACAAGGCCTGCGGCAACGGCTACTGCTCCACGGTGTGCTGCATGTATGCGGTGAAGCAGTCCCTGGTGACCGCGGAACACCTGCACGGCGGTGTCGAGCAGACCATTTTCTTCATGGACCTGCGCTCCCACAACAAGGAATTTGAGCGTTATTTTAGAGACGCGCAAACCAAAGGGGTGCGTTTTATCCGCAGCCGGCCGCACAGCATCGACCCCGGCGACAAGAATATCGGCGCCAAAATATATTACATGACCGAAGACGGTCAGCAGCTCCGGGAAGACTTTGACATGGTGGTGCTCTCCGTGGGTATGGAGGCCCCCAAGGACGCCCTGGAACTGGCGGAGAAATTCGGCCTGGAACTAGGCCAGTATCGTTTTGCCGACACACCCAGCTTTGCCCCGGTATCTACCAACCGGGACGGCGTCTATGTCTGCGGGGCCTTTCAGAGCCCCAAGGCCATCCCCCGTTCGGTGACCGAGGCCTCGGCTGCGGCCTCGGCGGCAGCCAAGAATCTGGTCCAGGCCAGAGGCAGCTTGACCAAGGAGAAAACCTATCCGGTGGAGCGGGACGTCAGCGGCGAAGAACCCCGGGTGGGCGTCTTTGTCTGCTCCTGCGGCATTAATATCGCCAACACCGTCAATGTCCCGGAGGTGGTGGAATACGCCAAAACCCTGCCTTTTGTGCAGTTCGTGGAAAACAACTTGTTTTCCTGCTCCACCGATACCCAGGTGATGATGGCGGCAAAGATCAAAGAGCACAATCTGAACCGTATCGTGGTGGCCGCCTGTACTCCTCGGACCCATGAAGCCTTGTTCCAGGATACCTTGCGGGAAGCGGGCCTCAATGGCTATATGCTGGAGATGGCCAATATCCGCAACCAGAATTCCTGGGTGCATCAGCAGAGCCCCGAGGCTGCCTCGGTCAAGGCCAAGGATCAGGTGCGCATGGCGGTGGCCAAGGCCATCCGCAACTTCCCGCTGCAGCGCCTGTCGGTGGAGGTCTCGCAACAGGCCCTGGTTATCGGCGGCGGTCTGGCCGGCTTGACAGCGGCTCTGGATTTGGCCGACCGGGGTTATGAGACGGTGCTGGTGGAAAAGACCGGCAAATTGGGCGGCAACGCCTGGAACCTGAACAAGACCTGGAAGGGTGAAGATATCCGGGCCAATCTGCAGGATATGATCGCCAAAGTGGAGAACCATCCCAAAATCAAGGTGCTGAAACAGGCGGAAGTGAAAAGTGTGGAGGGCTCAGTGGGCAACTTTACCAGTGACATTGACGCCGGCGGCACAGACCGAGACCGTCAACTATGGCATCGCGGTATTGGCCACCGGGGCCGAAGAGCTCAAGCCCCAGGCCTATCTCTATGGCCAGGATAGTCGGGTAATGACCCACCTGGAGTTTGACGCCGAACTGCGGGAGCGTTCCGCCAACGTGGCCAAGGCCGGCACCGCCGTCTTCATCCAGTGTGTGGGCTCCCGGGAGCCGGAGCGGCAGTACTGCAGCCGGGTCTGCTGCACCCACTCGGTGCACAGCGCCATCAAGCTGAAGGAACTCAATCCCGACATGCAGGTGTATGTGCTTTACCGGGATTTGCGCACCTATGGCGAACGGGAAGACCTCTACACCAAGGCCAGAGAGATTGGAGTGATCTTTATTCGCTTCAACCTCCAGGGCAAGCCCAGGGTATTCCAGGAAGGCGATGACCTGCTGGTGGAGGTGGTGGATCCCGTCGTGCAACTGCCGGTGCGCCTGTCCCCGGATTACCTGGTGCTGGCTTCGGCTATTGTTCCCCGGAGCAATGAAAATCTATTGGAACTCTATAAGTTCGGCATGAACACCGACGGGTTTATCAATGAAGCCCATCCCAAGCTCCGGCCGGTGGACGCGACGGTGGACGGTCTGTTTGTGGCCGGTTTGTGCCACCATCCCAAGCCCATCGATGAATCCGTGTCCCAGGCTATGGCCGCGGTTTCCCGGGCCGGGGTCATTCTGGCCAAAGAACGCATGTCCCTGGATGCCATCAAGTCGTATGCCACCGAACACTGCGACGGCTGCGCCCTGTGCGTGGATGTTTGTCCCTACATGGCCATCAAGCTCGAGGAATATAAGGATAACGGCCACGCCCACCGGCGCATCGCCACCGACAAAGCCTTGTGCAAGGGCTGCGGCCTGTGCGCCGCCACCTGCCCCAAAGGCGGCGTCGTGGTCCACGGCTTCACCATGGATCAGCTTCAGGCCCAGGTGGATGAAGTGGTGGCGATTGTGGAGAATGCGGCTTAATCAGTGGTCAGTTGTTAGTGGTTAGTTGTCAGTAAGTCAGCGGGGTAAGGAGGCCGAAGATTACGGGGGTAGTCAGATTCGGTCTCCTGCTCAATCTAACAGTGGTTAGTGGTTAGTGGCCAGTTAAGACAAATCTTTAGCTGATCGCTGATAGCCAATAAATTTTCTGAGGAGGGTTTTATGTCAGGCAAATATGAACCGGTCATCCTCGGTTTCCTGTGCAACTGGTGCGCCTATGCCGGCGGCGACCTGGCCGGTGTCTCCCGGTTGCAGTATCCGCCCAACATGCGGGTCATCCGGACCATGTGTTCCGGTATGGTGCATCCCCGGTTGGTGGTGGACGCCCTGGATCGGGGACTCGACGGCGTCATTGTCATGGGGTGACACCTGGGCGACTGTCATTACCTGGATGGTAATCACAAAGCTTTGGCCCGGAGTGAAGCAATTCAACTGGTTTTAGATGACATGGGTATCGATCCGGAGCGCTTCGCCATCGAATGGGTATCTTCGGCGGAGGCGCCCCGCTTTGCGGAACTGGTAACTAAATTTACGGAAAAGATCCGGGAACTGGGCCCCAATCCTGTCAGGGAGTCCAAGGCCATGGCCGCTTGATGAGGGAGGAATGATGAAAACCTTTTTTAACCTGATTCAAGAAGTGCAAAAGCCGGGACTCTGCCATCACTGCGGCGGCTGTGTCACCTTCTGCACGGCTATTAATTATGGGGCCCTGGAATTGGACGAAAACGGTCGGCCCCGGTACAGCGACATTGAAAAGTGCATCGAATGCGGCATCTGCCATTCCATCTGCCCGGAGGTCGCCGAGCTGGACGAAGAAATGAAACGCCAGCTCTCCTGGAGCGCTCCTATTGGCCGGGTTATCGAGACCACGGTGGCCCGGGCCAAAGACCCGGAGGTGCTGGCCCACGGCACTGATGGCGGCGTGGTCACCGCCCTGCTGCTCCACCTGCTGGACATAGGCCGCATCGATGGTGCCATCGTCAGCCGGAGAGTCGGTCGCTTCCGCCGCTGGCCCTGGCTGGCCCTCACCCGGGAGGAGATCCTGGAGGCGGCCGGTTTCCATTTCGACACCATGCACGGCATGACCCACTTTTCCAAGGTTTACTCCAGTCTCTACTCCACCTTTTCTCCTTCTATCCTGGAGCTGGGCGAGGTGGCCAAAAGACGGCTGAACCGGGTTGCCTTTGTGGGCACGCCCTGCCAGATTAACACCCTGCGGCGCATGGAAGTCATGGGCATTGTACCTTCGGGAACCATTAATTACCATTTCGGTCTGTTCTGCACCGGCAATTTCCATTTCGGCCCGGAGCAGCGGCAGAAATTAGAAGAACTGGGTGGTTTTTCCTGGGATGACGTGGCCAAGGTCAACGTCAAGGAGAACCTCTTGATTCACCTCAAAAGTAAAGAGGTTCTGGAGATTCCCCTGGATCAGATCGATTTCCTGAAACGCTACGCCTGTCATTACTGCGATGATTATGCGGCGGAGTATGCCGACATTTCCTTCGGCGGCATCGGCGCCAAAGAAGGCTGGACCACGGTAATCACTCGGACGCCTCTGGGCCGGGCGGTGTTGGCCGATTCCAAGGGCACCGACCTCGAGATCTTCGATTACAAGGACAATTCCAACTTCGCCGCCGACGCCCTGGCCAAGGTCATCGAATGGTCCGAGAAGAAGAAGCACCATGCCGCTGGAAAGCACCAGGAGCTGGAGAAAAAAGCGGTGCGGGTGCTGGGATAGGAGGAAGTCAACGTGCCAGTCAAAGTAGCAGAAGAATGGTTAAATTCCTGTTCCGGGTGTGAGATTGCCATCCTGAATCTGGGCGAGACCCTGTTAGAGGTTCTCCCCCACCTGGAATTCGTCCATATGCCGGTCCTTATGGACCATAAATACTTCGGCCAGACCGGGGAGGGGGACGTCCACCACCTGGAGATCCCCAAGGCCACGGTGGGCATCATCACCGGGGGCATCCGCAACCAGGAACACCTGGAAATCGCCGCGGCCATGCGGAAATCCTGCGATGTCATCATCGCTTTGGGCACCTGCGCCACCCACGGCGGCATCCCGGCTTTGATCAACCAGTGGAAGAACGAGGAACTGTTTGAGCGGTATTACCGGACCTCGGAGACCACCGACGCCCACGCCACGCCCAGCGATCCGGTGCTGCCGGCCTGCCTGGAACGCTCCTACGCCCTGGACGAAAAGATCAAGGTGGATATCTATCTGCCGGGTTGCCCGCCCCACCCGGATTGGATCGGTGAGGCCATTGTGGCCCTGCTGGAAGGCCGGGCCCCGCAACTGCCCGATAAGAGCGTCTGCGATACCTGCCCCACCATCAAAACCGGCAAGGGCAACCTGAAACACATGAACCGCTTTACCCACAATGCCCACTACGATCCCAGCCAGCCGGTGAGCGACATGCACTGCCTCCTGGAGCAGGGACTGCAGTGTATGGGGGCAGTGACCCGGGGGGGTTGCTCCGGCAAGAGCGGCGAAGCGCCCCGCTGTATTATAGCCCGGGTCCCCTGTCAGGGCTGTTTCGGGCCGGTGCAGCAGGAGGGCAACCAGTTGTTGGATTACATGAACGCCCTGGCCAGCAACCAGATCGATATTAAATCCATCACGGAGAAATCCACCCTGTTGGAATTCTCCGGAGCCCATGGTCTCTTGCGACCCAAGACCGTGAGAGGGCGTTAAGGAGGATATATGGCTCAAACCACCATCGAAACCGGCGCCGACCAGACCATGACCCATGGGGCGTCGAATCGCAGAGTGATCAATATTCAACCCATCACCCGGATCGAGGGACATGCCCGCATCGCCATCACCCTGGATGATCAGGGGAACGTGGCCGACAGCCGCTTCAACATCATGTCTTTGAGAGGTTTTGAGAAATTCATCGAAGGCAAGCCGGCCGAGGAAGTGCCCAAGATCGTCAACCGCATCTGCGGCATCTGTCCCTGGATGCACCACACCGCCTCCAATAAGGCGGTGGATGGCTGCTTTAACGCCGTGGTGCCGCCCACCGGCGTCAAGCTCCGGGAACTGATGCAGGTCATGGCCCAGATCAACGACAAGATCCTGCACTTCTTCTTCCTGGCGGCCCCGGACTTTGTCCTGGGCGCCGGGGCGGATTACAAAGTCCGCAACGTCCTGGGTATCATCCAGGCAGCGCCGGAGCTGGCCACCCAGGTGGTGAAGATGCGGCAGATGGGCCAGATGATGATCGAAAAGTTCGCCGGCAAGGTTATCCACCCCATCGTGGTGGTGCCCGGCGGCTTTGCCAAGCCCATGCGGGAAGACGAACGCCAGGAAATGCTGGCCAAAAGCCGGGAACAGCTGGAATTCGCCAAATTCTGCATCGACTTTGCCAAAAAGAACATTTTTTATAACCTGGACGCCGCCACCCTGCAGTTGGGGGAAATCACCACCGGCTTTTTGGGCACGGTGAAACCGGAAGACGGCTCTTTGACCCTGTTTGACGGGGTGCTCCGCCTCATGAAGCCCGACGGCAGCTATCAGGACTTCAACTATGCCCAGTACGTGGATTTCCTGGGCGAGCACATCGAAGACTGGTCCTACTGCAAGTTCCCCTATGCCCGGAATTGGGGCGAGGGTTTCTCCATGGACCTGAAGCAGCCCAAAGGCATCTACCGGGTCAACACCCTGGCCCGCCTGAACGTCTGCGACAAGATCAACACGCCCCTGGCCCAGGCCGAGTTGGAAGAACTCCGGTCCAAATTCGGCCGCCCGGCCCAATCCACCATGCTCTACCACTGGGCCAGGCTCATTGAGCTGGTCTATGCTTGCGAACGGGTCATTGAGCTGCTGGAGGATGAGACCATTACCGATACCCACGTGCGGAACGAGGTCACCCCCCAGGCCGGCCGGGGTATCGGCTGTGTGGAGGCGCCCCGGGGGACCCTGATCCACGACTACTCCACCGATGCCAACGGCCTGATTTCCCGGGCCAACCTCATCGTCGGCACCACCCACAACGTGGCGCCCATGAACATGAGCATCCGCCAGGCCGCGGACAGCGTCATCCACAACGGCGTGATCACCGAGGAGGCCCTGAACAAAGTGGAGATGGCGGTACGCGCCTACGATCCCTGACTGAGCTGCGCCACTCACCGCCTGGATGGCGGTCGCGTCGTGGAAATCGATGTCTTTGATGCCAGAGGCAATCTGATTACTACAGCCAAGTAAGTCAGCAAAAATAACCGGGCGCCGGCACGGCTGCCGCCGCCCGTTGCCATACCTTCACTCAGCCAGGTGAAGTCCCTGCAACCGTTAACCCTAGAACCACTCCTCTGTTGTGTCCCTGAAGGGGCGGACCTTAAAAAGGCCCGCCCCGTTTTTTCAGCCTGACTCCAAAGTTCAAAAAAATCAATCATTGTAGAAACGTTTCTAAACGTCTATAATACGTATTATGGACGTTTATTTTGGGGTGAGAAGATGCAGAAAAAATTGACCATTAGTATTGATGCAGAACTTTACGATGGCCTCTATCGGGTGGCCGGCCGTCGCCGCATCAGCCGGTTCATAGAGGATCTGGTTCGCCCGTATGTCAGGTGCCAAGATTTAGAGGCTGCCTATAAGCTGATGTCTCAGGATGAGGCCCAGGAGACTGAAGCCCTGGAATGGGCCGAAATCACTGTGGGAGATGCGGTTGATGAAGCGTGGTGAAGTCTGGTGGGTGAACTTCGAGCCTGCCGTCGGGGGAGAGATTCGGAAGATTAGACCCGCGGTGATCATCAGTAATGATGCTGCGAACAAATATCTCAATAGGGTCCAGGTTGTGCCCCTTACCAGTAAAATCGACCGACTCTACCCCAGCGAAGCTCTGGTGACGGTTCTGGGTAAACCCAACAAAGCCAAGGCTGATCAAATTGCCACGGTGAGCAAATTCCGCCTGAGTAAGCGGCTGGAGACATTATCCAATCAGGATATGCGCGACGTTGAGCGCGCCATTAAAATACAGCTGGATCTCTTTGAGTCTGGTGGAGATTAAAAACCTGGCATCTATGAACATCATTGAAAAATAATTTTTCATCCGGCGCCGGATTTTCTCCTGTCGGGTGTTTTTTTAAATAGTAGAGACATGAACCTCATTCCCTGGACCCTGACATTTTTTCCTCCCGGCACACCTTCGATGATTTCCTGGTTATGTCTTTAATTTAAACGTATAGATTTTGTCGTCGCGCAGAAGTCTATTTCAGGAATTCGCAATGCAGAAGAAATTAACCCTCAGTATTGATGCCGAGATCTACGAAGCCCTTCATAAAATGGCCGGCCAACGAAAAATTGGCCGATTTATCGAGAACTTAGTTCGCCCTCATATTACGTCTCTGGAATTACCGGAGGCTGGTACACGGCTGGCTCAAGACGGTCATCGGGAGTCTGAAGCCTTGCCATGGGTCAGGACCAATGGTACCGATGCAGGAGATGAAGCCCGGTGAGGCCCGGTGGGTAAACTTCGAAATTGTCATGAAACTACCCGGGTTTTTAAACCGAATATCGTATTGAAATTTCTTAAACTCCAGGGATCACCTGCCCTGATTTACCAAAGCCTCCCTGGCGGCCCGGCAGATGGCCAGGGGGGCGGAGCGGCCCTGGGCCTCGTAGCGTCGACACTGGCTGGGACTATAGAAAGAGGCAGTCCAGCGCTGTCCGGTGACACCCAAGAAGACATCCAGTTTTAGTTCGCAGTGGTAGTGCCGGATCATTTTCTCCACCACCTTCCAGGCCTCGCCCATGCTGGCGGTGTAATAAGGAGTCCCTGGTTCCTTCATGATTTGCTCAGCTATGAAATGGTCCAACTCCCGGTCCTTAATTTCCACAATAATAACCTCCCCGCAAGGCGATAATACTCCCGGCTTTTTCCCTGAGCCTCAAAGCAATCAGACTGCCGTGATAATATAATAGTCAGACCATAAAAACAATGCTAACCTATATTCAACGGGGTAAAGACGAGCTTTCTTCGGCGATTGTTTCCGGATGAGAACTCATTAACCTAAGTTGAAAATGAAAGAAAACGTTGGCATGAGCGTTAACGTTGGCGCGACGCATCATTTCGGCAATCCTTGCTTCAGGGTAATTTTCAGGGTTTTGGTTCAGCAGACCTTAGGGATCATCCTGCTGACGACGGTTCTTTTCGGGTCTGGTAGCCGTCCCGTCTGGAGCCAGGAAAAATCTGCCGGAGGTGCTGCCATGCCCAAAATTGTGCTGGACCCGGTGGGCCGGGTGGAGCGCCGGGACGGGAAGATCTTCGTGGAGGTGGAACCGGCATATGCCGAAGCCCTGGACGGCATTGAGGGTTTCTCCCATATCTGGGTGATCTACTGGTTCCACGGCAACGACACCCCCGAGAAACGCCGCACCCTGAAGGTCCACCCCCGCCGTAATCCGGCCAATCCCCTGACCGGCGTCTTGGCCACCCGCTCTCCGGCCCGCCCCAACCTGGTGGGCCTGGATGCCTGCCGCCTGGTAAAGCGAGAGGGCAAACGCCTGGAGGTGGAGGGTCTGGACGCCTGGGACGGCACGCCGGTGCTGGATATCAAACCCTACCTGCCGCAACTAGATGCGGTCCCCCAGACCACCATCCCCAAGTGGGCTGAAGGCAGACCGCCGGAATAACGGGGGATGGCGATTAAGCGCCGGCTGGCCGGATTAACTGCTGTTTTTCATGGTAATCTCACTGCCAGGGAAGGAGTACATTTTCCATGCCGTATGTGAATATTAAAATCACCAAAGAAGGGGCCACCGCCGAACAGAAAGCCGTTCTGATCCGGGAAGTAACCAGGCTGCTTGCCGAAGTTCTGGGCAAGAATCCCCAAACCACCGTGGTAGTCATTGATGAAGTGGAAACCGGCAACTGGGGCATCGGGGGAGAAACCGTTACCGTTCTGAGGCAACGGACCCAGGCCGGTGGCGAATAAAGTTAGTGTGAAAGCGAGACAAAAGAAATGTGCGAATTCTGTTTACAGCACGGTGAGGGGAAGAAGTGGTATCTGCAGGCCAAAAACTACGCCGACGAACTGCTCAGTGACGTGCGCCGGCGACGGTTTATGGAGAAATTCTTATCTGACCCCGAGGCCCTGGCCAAAGAAGTCCACGATATCGAGCGCCTTAACAAAATGCCAAAATTCATCCGGGACATCATCACCCGGCTCATCACCCGGAAAATGAAAAAGATCCATTTCGGTCAAATAGTGCCCATTGAAGAGATCGAACAGATCTTCGGCTTCGTCAATAGCATTACCCGGGTGGCCTGCATCTGCCGCCAGGCGTCCCTGGGCCAGGAAAAACGCTATTGCTATGGAGTCAGCCTCTCGCCGGGAGGCGGCAGGTTCAACGAGATCCTGCAGGGCCTGGACCAGAGTTTTCTCACCGGTCCGGAGGGCAACGGTCTTGAGGTGCTCACCAAAGAAGAGGCCCTGGCCGCGTTTCGCGCCCATGAGCAGGAGGGCCTGTGCCATAGCGTTTGGACCTTCCACACCCCCTTCATCGGCGGCATCTGCAACTGCGACCGCTCCGACTGCATGGCCATGCACTGCACCGTTACCCAGGGCGTTCCGGTAATGTTTCGCGGCGAGTCTGTGGCCCAGGTAGACCCGGACCGGTGCGTTGGCTGCCGGGAATGTCTGCGCCTGTGCCAGTTCGGGGCCATGACCTACAGCGCTGCCAACCAAAAGGCTGTGATTGACCAAAGGTGGTGTTATGGCTGCGGGGTCTGCCGGGCCGCCTGCCAGACAGAAGCAATCCGATTGGAAGACCGCAACAATGTGCCGGTGGCGGCGAATCTCTGGTAGAAAATGGTAAGCTCTTGTGAAGAATCCACCGCCCAAAGGCCAGAAAGGATCTCAGATGGCAAAACCGCTGTGTGAACAATGTGCGTTTCGCGCCCGCTACGACCGCAATCCCAGATCATTCTTAGGCCGGTTATGGCGCTGGCATGCCAACTGGTGCCCGGGCTGGAAGGGGTATATGAATTCTCTCCCCGAAGACGAGAGAACGAAACTGGCCGAAAAATATGATTTGAAAAGATATCTATAAAGTCTTTGAGAACAGGTTAATAGAAACAACTGGTGGGCGGTGCCCTACATTTACCGCTTTGTATCTGAGGTTAGTCTATGAAATTGTTAGGCCTTCTTTTTGCTTTAATGCTTGTAGTAGGAGCTACAGCCATACACGCCGCCACCCCCTTCCAAAAAGACCTCATCCCCACTGCGGCCGGCCCCCTGGAAATCACCTGCATCGGCCACGGCACCCTCATGTTCACCTTTGGGGGGAAGGTCGTCCACGTGGACCCGGTGGGGCAGTATGCTGATTACAGTCAGCTGCCCAAGGCTGACGTGATCCTCATCACCCACCAGCACCGGGATCACCTGGACCCCAAGGTGATTGAGATGCTACGGCAACCCCATACCCAGATCGTGGTGAATGAGGCCGGCGCCGGCCAGGTTCCGGGGGCTATGGTCATGAAAAACGGCGAGATCAAGACCGTGGCCGACCTCCCCATCGAGACGGTGCCGGCCTACAATCTGGTGCACAAGCGTGAGTCCGGGGAACCCTTCCACCCCCAGGGCCGGGACAATGGCTACGTCATCACCTTCGGGGATAAAAAAGTCTACGTGGCCGGGGACACTGAGAACACCCCGGAGATGCAGGCCCTGAAAAACATCGACGTCGCCTTCCTGCCCATGAATCTCCCTTACACCATGACCCCGGAGATGGTGGCCGACGCGGCCAGGGCCTTCAAGCCTAAGATTCTCTACCCTTACCACTTCGGCCAGACGGACACCGCCACATTGGTGACTCTGCTCAAAGACAGCCCGGAGATCGAGGTGCGAATCCGCCGGCTGGAGTAGGCCGGGGATAATCCTACCGTTCAGGGCCACCCTCTTCACAGTAGACATTGGGCGAAATTAAATGTATCTTCGATAGCATTTCAGCAAGATCAAGGAAAGGTTCCTGAGATATGCGCCCCTCCTGGGATGAATACTTCATGCTCATCGCCAAGCTGGTGAGCACCCGCTCCACCTGCAACTCCCGGCCCACCGGGGCGGTGCTGGTGAAGGACCGGCAGATTCTGGCCACCGGCTACAATGGCTCCATGCCCGGAGCGCCCCACTGCACCGACCAGACCATGCCCGACGGCAGCCCCTACTGCCACCGCCGGGCCATGCAGGTGCCGGATGCAGACAAATACAACTTTTGCCGGGCCTCCCACGCCGAGGCCAACGCCATTGCCCAGGCGGCCCGGCACGGCGTGGCCATCAAGGGGGCCTCCCTCTATGTCACCCTGGAGCCCTGCTATGTCTGCATCAAACTTCTGGCCACGGCCCAGATTGACAAGGTCTTTTTTGAGCTGGGCTATGACTCCAAAGACGCCGCCCGGGACAACTACTGGCGGCAGGAGGCAGTGAAAGAGGCCGGTTTTTCCGTCTTTCAACACCTCCAGGTCAGTTCCCTCACCCTGGAACACGTCGTTCCAGCCCTGGCGGAATTGACCTCCCGGCGCCGTTTGCTGTCGAGGTAACCCTTCCACCAGTCACAATTCGAGTGCTCCCCAAACCATCCAGGGATGAATAATCCGCTTTCTTTTTCTTCCCAAGCGCCATATTCCCTTGACTTCTACCTCCTTCATGCTTAACTATTTGTAAAAAATAACTTTGAGTAATTCACTTCTAAAACTATCTTACAAATGCGGAGGGTATAAAGCTATGCCATGGTATACCTTTAAACCGTCCTCGGAACCTTTTCGGGAAATGGACCAGTTGCGCCGGGCCATGGACCGTTTGTGGGAACGGGCCCTCGGTCCCGAGCGTTATCGCCGCCGGGCCGGGGTCTTCCCCCTGCTGAACCTTTCCGAAGATAAAGATCATGTCTACGTCCGGGCGGAATTGGCCGGCGTCAGACCCGAAGATATCGACATCACCCTTTAACCCATCATCCCATACCCTTGCCAGGGAGGCTGTTGGGCCTCCCTTTTTTTGCCCTGCCAAATACTTTATACTAGACGATGAAGAACAACGGCTTCAGTTGTCAGTTATATCGGTTCTGGAAAATTTTTTTCCATCGAGCAGGATACGGCTCGCCGTGTCTCGACGAAAATGAAATACTGGTAAAAAGCTGAAGGCCAAAAAAAATTCTCGGCCCCGCGCCGGATTAGGCCGCTTCAGTTGTTTAATAGGTAAAAGACAGATGCTGCGTCCTTTTACCACAGGAGCCATCGCCATGGAATGCCGCCACATTCAAGAATATTTTTCAGCCTATTTGGACGGGGAACTCCCTGCGACCCAGCAGGAACTGGTGTCCCGGCATTTGGAGGGCTGTCCTCGCTGTCGGGGGGAATATCAGGCCTGGCAACAACTCTGGGCTGCCCTGGCCGCCGAGCCGGGGCGCGCCCCGGATGACTTGCCCGCCCGGGTTTTGGCCCGCCTGCCGGGCCGCAGCCGGCCCTGGTGGCAAAATCTGGCCCTGGCCGCCTCCCTGCTTCTGGGCATCTTTCTGGGCGGCAAGCTTGGCCTGGAGATGCATCAGACAATTCTCCCGGGTCAGATGGAAACGGCTCAACTTTCCTGGGAAGGTTTCGAGGAGGCTCCCGCCAACTCTCTCGCCGTGCTGGCCAGCTATGACTTAGAAAATGGGAACGGCTCATGAAACGAAACTGGCTGCTGTATCTGGTAATATTTTCCCTGGCCCTCAACTTGGGCACCCTTGGAGCTTTGGTATATTTTCGTTATCAAGCCCCTCCAGGACCCCCACCTTTGGCGGAAGATAAACCACTCGGTGGATTTTTTAACTTCCTGCACTCATTAAACCTTGACCCGGAACAGCAACAGCTCCTAAAGAAAAGCTTCCCGCCGCACCGGCAGCAGATAAAGGTTCTGCGGCAGCAGTTGAACCAGCAACGCCAACGGCTTTATGAACTCATCAACCAGCCACAGCCCAACGAAGCAGAGATCGCGGCCCAAATAACCGTGATCAACAACATCCAGAACGCCCTGGAGCAGGAGATGGCCCGTTTTCTTCTGGCAATCAAGCGTAATCTCCGGCCGGACCAGCAAGAGCTGTTGTTGCAGAGAGTGGGACAGCGCCTCTGCGGCCCCGATTTCTGCGGCCCCAACCCGGAACATCGCCGGGGCCGGGGCCGGTGCGGCCCTCGGCCGGAGCCGCCGGAGTGATATTGTCTTCAACCCAGGAATGCAAAGAAAAATAGGAGCTCCACATATCAACCATGGATTCCTGTGCTTTAATCAGCAGGCAGCAAACCTGCGCACTACAGCAAAATCTAAAGGAGATTTTAACATGAAAAGCAAGAAATGGATCTGCGGTATTTTAGCCACAGCTATGGCTCTCAGCCTGGCCGGCGCCGATCTGGCCTCGGCCCAGGGTGGGGTCTGCGGTCGGGGGCAGGGAGGCGGTCGAGGCGTCTGTGTACAATCCGATCAGTCCCAGGCCACCTCTCCAAACTATCAACAGGGCCAGGGTCGGAGAAGAGGCCAAGGCCGGCAGCAACGCCTGCGTGATGGCAGTTGCCTCAACAATCCTAATACTCAAGCGCCTGCAACCACATCAGCTCCGGCCCCCTCTAACTAACAGCCATTCTGAAACCCCCTGGAATCCCCCCTTTTGGGGGGCAGGGGGTAATTAAATTACTGGTAATTTTCTCGTCCCGGTAAGGTCTTAGCAAAGTTCTATCGTTAGGAGTAGCCTTTCGGGATGACAGCGAAAGAACGAGGCAGGTAATGAAAAGCCTTCTCAAACCTTTTTTACTCTTCTCTCTCGTGGTGATGGTCCTGGCCTTGGCGCCGGATTCCTGGGCCCAACTCAAGAAATTCTATGATCCCCAGAAGGTCGTTACCGTTCAGGGACAGATTGAAAAATTGGAAACCATCACCCGTCAGGGACGCCAAACCAGCAATGGCCGCAAGACCCAGATCGCCCACCTCAAGACTGATCAGGGCGCGGTAGTGGTTCACCTGGGACCGGCCGAATTTTTGGCCCAGCAGCAATTTCGACCTCAGGCCGGAGATGTCCTGGAAGTAACGGGCGGCAAAGTCAACACCCGCAAGGGGGAAGTAGTCCTGGCAACCACCGTAAAATCCGGTGGTAAGACTTTTCAGCTCCGGGATGCCCAGGGTGTTCCGGTCTGGTCCGGCCAGACCCCCGGTTGCTTTGGCCCGGGCTCGACAAAAACTCCGGCCCGGTCCTGATGATTTAATATCCCGGCTGCAAGGTTCTTCCTTGACTTCTAAACCCTCAGGCATAAAATTATGGCAGAAGGTATAGAGTAAAAACCTACCTTGAACAATGACTTTAAAATTCTCCCATGGAGGAAGGTATGAGCACAAAAAAATGGTTAGGCGGCGCCCTGGTCTTTACTGCCGCCCTGAGTTTGGCCCTTGCCGGCGGCGTTTGGGCCCAGTCCCAGGAACGTGGTTCTGGCTCTGGTTCAGGCAGCTATGGCTCCGGCCAGGGAACCGGTTCCGGATCCCAGTATGGCAAGCAACAAGGCACCCAGCCCGGATGTAGCCAGGAAGGTCCAATCGGCATGTGTGCGCCCAAGAAATCTGCCGACAAGAAGGCCCCCAAAGCTTCACAGACGAAACCCTATCCGGAACCGGAGTCCTCTAAGTAGTACGGTTCTGAAGGAATACCACTATGAAATGGCTACGGCAGTTAATGCTGGTTTTGGCAGGCCTGATGGTGGCCGTCCCCGCCTGGGCCCAACCCGGTCGTTTTTATGACCCCAAAAATGTGGTCACCGTTCAGGGCCAGGTGGAAAAAGTGGAAACCATGTCCAGGCAAGGCCGCCGGGGTGGAGAAGGTAAGCCCGGCCGGCAGGGACAGGTAGTGCATCTGAAAACGGACCAGGGCACCGTGCTGGTTCACCTGGGGCCGACCAGATTTCTGGAGCAGCAACAGCTTGCCCCCAAGGCGGGAGACACCATGGCTGTTACCGGCTCTAAACTCACTACCGGCCAAGGAGATGTAATCCTGGCTGCCGAAGTGAAAGCCGGCGGGAAGACTTTCACCCTCCGGGACGCCCAGGGGGTTCCGGCCTGGCGTCACAAGAGTTGCGGCCGGCAGCGTTTTATGGCCCCGAACGCCCAGACACCCCCCGATACTTCCAGTGGCAGGATTCCAGCTCATTGAGGACAAAAACACTTGCCAAAGCTAGGTCTTCATGTTACACATAATCTAAACAACACGGGCGGTTAACTCAGCGGTAGAGTGCCATCCTCACACGGTGGAAGTCACTGGTTCAAGCCCAGTACCGCCTACCACGAAAATCAAGGGGTTACGGTTTATGGCCGTGGCCCCTTTTTGTTATTCTATCCCAGCAAAATCGCCGCTGTAATCTGGTTCAAAAGTACACGTTCACCCTCCTTCGTTGTGATCTCTGTTAACTCATGATAACTATATTGTATACAGGGATAAATCGGTACCGGAGGTGAACTATGGCAGATCAGTGCGGGAAATCTTGGCAGAAAGAAACCCTGGCCATTCATGCCGGCGGCTTGAAAAACTCTGTTTTTGGTGAAGTATCGCCCCCCATCTTTCAGACCTCCACCTTCTCCTTTCCCAGCGCCGAGGCCGGGGCGGCCCGGTTTTCGGGAGAGCAGCCGGGCTATATCTACACCCGCATGAACAACCCCACCGTCAACGCCCTGGAAGCAGCAGTCGCCGCCCTGGAAACCGGCACCTGGGCCGTGGCCGCGGCCACCGGTATGGCCGCCATCAACGCCGTGTTATTCAGCCTGTTGAGCCAGGAGGACCGCCTTGTCGCCGGGGATTGCCTTTACGGCCCCTCTCACATGGTTATCGCCCGGGAACTGCCCCGTTTCGGTATTGAGCCTGCCTTTGTGGATACCTCGGACCTGGGACAACTGGAAAAGGCCCTGGCCAACCTTCCCAAACTGGTTTTTTTGGAAACCCCCACCAACCCCACCATGAAGCTCACCGATATTGCCGCGGCTTCCCGCCTGGCCCGGGCCGCCGGCGCCTTGCTGGTGGTGGACAACACCTTTGCTACCCCCTATTGCCAGCGCCCCCTGGAATTTGACGCCGACCTGGTGGTCCACAGTCTCACCAAGGCTCTCAACGGCCACAGTGACGTCCTGGGGGGAATGATCGTGGGCCGGGATCAGGACCTGCGCAAAAAAATCAAGAGATTTCTAACCCTCACCGGTGCCGCCATGGACCCCCACCAGGCCTGGCTGATTCTCCGGGGTCTGCGCACCCTGGCCCTGCGCCTGGAAAGGTCCCAGGCCAACGCCCTGGAATTGGCCCAATTCCTGGCTGAGCACCCCAAAGTCGCCTGGGTCCGCTACCCCGGCCTGCCCGACCATCCCCAGCACCAGGTGGCCCGACAGCAGATGGACGGCTTCGGCTTCATGCTCTGCTTCGGGGTCAAAAACGGCCTGGCAGGAGGCAGAATTCTGATGAATCATCTCCAGCTCATCACCCTGGCGGTTTCCCTGGGCGGGATGGAGTCCCTCATCCAACACCCGGCCTCCATGACCCACGCCGGCGTTCCCCGCCAAGAGCGGGAACAGACCGGTATCACCGATGACCTGGTGCGCCTGTCCGTGGGCTGCGAAGCTCTGGTCGACCTGCAGGCTGACCTGGATCAGGCCCTGGCGAAAATTTAGGCAACTCCACCCTCCCCGGCTGGTCAAGATGACTTTTGGGCCGCATTTTGGTCTGGGTTTGAAAATGCCCTGGCGATTCTATGGAGCGGACCCGGCCATTTTGAAAATCCTGCACTGGTCCCAACTCGATAGGCCGTAATTTCATCTACCAGCCCAAACCACCCATTTCAGAAAATCTGCTAATCAAACGATAACTATATAAGGTTAAAACAAATGTGGTTTACAAGGCCAAAAGACTTCGTTATATTTAAAATTTTAGAGTAATCACAATCTGGGTTCGGCCAGAGTGTTCTTGTCTCAGGATGGCAAAAAGGTATGACAGCGAGTAACTTACCTGGTTTTTTGAAGAAAAAGAAATTGTTGGATGACGCCAACCTACCTGCCGCAGAATGTCGGAAATATGGCAGCCTGTTTTTAGAAGCAGGGTGGCTGGCCGACGCCCTGGATTTTTTCCTTAAAGGCGGCGTCACCGAGGGGCTGGAACAGCTCCAGGATGTGGCCCTTGACACCGGCGACGCCTTTTTGCTGGAGCGCCTGCTCCAGGCCCAAGGCCGTGAGGCCCCAGAATTGTGGGAACAGGTGGCGACCACGGCGTCGGCCTTGCAGAAGTTTACCTTGGCCAGGTGGGCTGAAGAGAAAGCCGGAAAGGATATCCGGACTGAGGAAGGAGAAGGGAGTTTAGGGAAGAACGCCCTCCGGCCGGTGGGTAACCATCATGCCGACCATTCCTGAGTATTACCGCATCCTCGGCGTTTCTCCCAAAGCCGGCCTCGCCGAAGTTAAACGCCGGTTTCGGTTGCTGGCCCTGAAGTTTCATCCTGACCGGAATCCTCATAATCCTGAAGCCGTAGCCCGGTTTCGGGAGGTGGCCGAGGCCTACGGTGCCATCTGCCACCGCCGGCGCCGGCAGCCGTTTCCGGCCGATACCGAGGACCAGCACCACCAAAAATCCAACGGGAACGGCAAAAGAGGCTTTACCCGGGAGAACCTGGCAGAATCTTTCGGCTTCGAAGATGTTACGCCCTACTTTTCTAGTTTTGGCGGGCCCGATTTCCGCTACGATCTCCAGATCCCTTTCCTCGCGGCCATGTGGGGGCTGGAGCAGGAAATCGAATTTCGGCGCCTGGCTCACTGCCGCTTTTGTCAGGCCACCGGGCTGCAGCCAGGCAGTTATTACCAGGACTGCCCCACCTGTGACGGCCGGGGCCGGCGTTGGGCCAGCCCGGGACAGCTCAAAATCGGCGCCGTCTGCGACGCCTGCCAGGGACAGGGCAAGATCATGACCCATCCTTGTCCCCATTGCGGCGGACAGGGATACCAGCAACATTTGAAAAAATACCGTATTGTCATTCCTCCGGGAGTAGAGGACGGGACCCGCATTCTGATCAACGGGGAGGGTGGCGAAGGTTTTCGGCAAGGACCGCCGGGACACCTGGTGGTGGTGGTCCACGTGGAGCCCCATAGATTTTTCACCAGACGAGGCAACGACCTGCATTGCCACCTGAACGTGAGCTTTGCTCAGGCGGTTTTGGGAGATAGTATTGAAATACCTACGCTCTTTGGCGCCAGGGTCCTGGAACTGCCCCGGGGCGCCCGGTCGGGCCAGAGCTTTCTCTTCCCTGGCCTGGGAGTGCCGGGGGCAGGAAACTCCCACCCTGGCAATCAGGTAATAACCATACACATTACGAATAAAACCCGGTTTACGGAAACAGACCTGAAGAACGACCATAGACAACCACGAACAGAAAGCAAATAGCTGGGGAAACCCTTGAATTCTGCGGATAACAATGGCTTCACTCATTTAGACGCTCACGGCCAGGCCCGCATGGTGGATGTCAGCAGCAAGACT
The DNA here is from genome assembly GCA_963705135.1 of uncultured delta proteobacterium. Lineage (GTDB taxonomy): Bacteria > Desulfobacterota > Desulfobaccia > Desulfobaccales > Desulfobaccaceae > Desulfobacca. The sequence continues at coordinate 27,574 of CAVPJB010000031.1, read as the reverse complement.
GAAACTCTGCGCCAGGCTACGGCAGTAAGCTCAATTTTTTTAGGAGACAAGGTTTTTCCACGCCTTGTCGCCGGCCGCCTCAAAAAAGGCGACGCCTTGGCTGCGGCTCGCCTGGCCGGCATCATGGCTGTAAAAAATACCCCACAACTAATCCCTTTGTGTCATATGATTCCCATTACCGGAGTGGAGATTGAATTTTTCCCGGATGCCCAAAGACTGACCCTGGATATCCAGGTCAAAGTCAAAGCCCGGGCTCAAACCGGGGTGGAAATGGAGGCCCTGACGGGAGCCGCAGCCGCGGCGCTCACCATTTACGATATGTGCAAGGCGGTGGATCGGGGCATGATTATTGAAAAAATTTACCTTGTTCAGAAAAGCGGTGGTAAAAGCGGCGACTATCACCACAGTGCCATTACACCGGGGGATAACCATTAAATGGCAACGGAGGCATTCAGGGAGATGGAAGCGGAACGGCTAACTCAATTCAAAGAGTCCTTGGAGTACCGACTCAGAGAACTCCTCGGAGAAGTCGATAAGACCGTCAGCGGCATGGCGGACACCATCGATACATTTCCCGATCCCACCGATCGGGCCACCTTGGAAACAGATCGGAATTTTATGTTGCGTATTCGGGACCGCGAACGCAAACTCATTTCAAAGATAAAAGAGGCCCTGGAGCGCATCGAGGATGGTACATACGGTCTCTGTGAAGCCTGTGGCGAACCCATCGGGGAAAAACGCCTGATGGCCCGGCCGGTTACCACGTTGTGCATCGAGTGCAAAGCCCGGCAGGAAAAGCAGGAACGGGTTCGAGGCACCTGAGTCCCTGCCGCATGCCGCCAGGCCAAGGGGTCCCATCGGCAGCGCCGTTTTTCTTTGGCCCCTTTCCAACCACTATGTCAAGTCCAACAGATTTAAAAGAACTTACCCAGGCCGAATTTGAGCAGCTCATGACGTCCTGGGGACAGGCCCCGTTTCGCGCCCGCCAGATCCAAAAATGGCTTTTTAAAGGAGTCACCGACTTCGAGGCCATGACCGATATCGGCAAGGAAGTCCGTCGCCTACTCCTGGAAAAAACTTCCATCAGTCATCTGACCCTGCAGGACCGTCAACAATCCGCTGACGGCAGCGAAAAATTTTCTTTCCGGTTGACCGACGGCGAAGTCATCGAAAGTGTTCTGATCCCGGAAACCGACCACTTCACCCTCTGTCTGTCTTCCCAGGCCGGCTGCGCCCAAGGATGCCGTTTTTGTCTCACCGCCCAAAAAGGCCTGCGCCGCAACCTGACCCCCTCGGAGATAATTAATCAAATACTGGCCGTACGCGCTCAGATATCCAACAAATCGGCCATTACCAATTTAGTGTTCATGGGCATGGGCGAGCCCCTGGCTAATTTCCCCAACCTGGTCAAAGCCATTACCATCATCCTGGCCCCTTGGGGCTTGAACTTCTCCTCCCGACGGGTGACGGTCTCCACCGTGGGCCTGGCGCCCCTGATTCCTGCCCTGGGAAATGCCGTGCGGGTAAACCTGGCGGTCTCCCTGAACGCCTCCAACGACACACTGCGCCGCCGACTGATGCCGGTAAACCAGGAATTTCCCCTGGCCCAAGTCCTAAAAGCCTGCCAGGCCTTTCCCCTGCCGCCCCATCGTCGCATCACCTTTTCTTACGTCTTGCTAAAAGGGATCAACGATGCCCCGGCGCATGCCAGGGAATTGGCGCGCCTGCTCAGGGGACTACCGGCCAAAATTAATCTCATTGCCTTCAATCCCCATCCCCGCCTTCCTTTTCAGCGGCCAGACCCGGAAACGCTGCTGGCTTTTCAAGATATCTTAGTCCAAGCCCATTATACCACCTTGATCAGGGAAAGCCGGGGTGTCGACATCAGCGCCGCTTGCGGGCAGTTGGCGGGAGAAGGAGGGGAATAGTGGTCAGCGGGTCAACTGGTACCGGCAAGTTGGTAGCGTCTTTAACGGGAAAGGCCATAGCCCGGTTGTAAGCTCTTTGGCCGACACCCACCAGTCGGTCACCCTTGAACACCAGGGGTGTCAAGCCGCCTCGGATGGTTTCGCTGCCTTCTGAATCCATGTTGTGGGTCTGATAGAATAAAAAGCTCTCACCAGTTTTTCCGCCCTCTTCGACGACCCTGGGCGGCCCCATTCTGGCGACTACTTCGTTTCTGGTCATACCAGGCTTGACCTCTTGGAGTTGGAAATAGCTTGACCACATACTGGATTCAATCCGGGGGTAAAGCACTTTCTCACAGGCAGGCAGGAAAGCCGTCAACAATAAAAAATACAGCAGGCAAGGCAGCATGTTATAGTTCTCCACAATTATCCTGGGCATACTGAAAAATTATTCTCTAACCTGAAATTATACCAATTGCCAGAAGTTTTGTCCTTTATTTTGCCCTCTCCCCTCGAAAGCAGAGGGTGCAGGGTGAATAAGATATTACCTTTGGCAACGGCTATAACTTTCTTGTTTTGGCTGAAAGCGGATCACTGATGGCTGACAGGGATTGTAAAAAAAAGCCGCCCAGGTTGCAAGCTAAACCTGAAATCTTGGAAAAAGGAATGACCTCCGGCCAATAGGGTCAAAAACTAAACATCGGCCCCGAGGAGAAAATATCATGATACCATCCCAGACCATGTTGCGGCATTATCGCCTGTCAGATCAGGAAATAGTGGCCCTGAAGCAGTTGCAGCCACTGGTGGCGCCCATTACCGAGAGGCTTACCGATAATTTTTACGAATTTTTACGGACCATCCAGGAGACTGCGGAGTTTCTACAAGATGAAGTCCGGTTGCAGAGGCTGCAGCAATATCACCAACGCTGGCTGCTGGCGCTGTTTGAAGGCCCTTTTGACGAACACTACTTTGTTCGCTTGCAGCGCATCGGCTATACCCACGTTCAGGTAGGATTGCCGGCCCATTATGTTTTTGTAGCCATGAATTATATCCGGACCTGGCTGGAAAAATTCATTGAAGCGGAGACGACCCCGCAGGAGCACCCTGACGCCCTCAAAGCCCTCAACAAGATCCTGGATATCAATCTTGACGTCATTACCCGCACCTACCATGAAGAAGAACTGCGCCGGGTTATCGTCTCCTTCCACTGGGATCAGGCAGTTATCCGGTTTGCCCAACGCTTCACCTCCGGCCTTAACCTCATCCTGGTGATCGGCCTCCTGGGCCTTTCCTTCGGCGCTATTGCCATGATCGGCAAAGACGTCATGAAGATGTTCACCGGAGAGTTCGCCAAGGGCTTGGTCTCCACCATGGGGTCACTGCTCGTCCTTTGGTTGGTAATTGAACTGCTGGAATCAGAAATCGACCGGCTCAAAGGCGGGGCTTTTCGCTTGAATTTATTCGTCGGCGTCGGCCTAGTGGCCTTCATCCGGGAAGTTTTAATCCTCTCCCTGTCACCCAAAGACATCGTGCTCGAGGGTGTTTATCTGGCTGGCATCCTCATCTTAGGCTTTGTGTACTGGCTTCTAGCAAAGGTAGAAGACCGCAAAGGCAGCCGCCGCTAATATATACTGGTTTTCTAAAGTTCTTTCCTCTAGGGGCCAGGTTTCCCGGCCCTTTTTCAAGACCATAAGAAATTATTTTTGAGAACTGCAATATACCAGTTGCCAAAGAGGCGGGGGCCTGAAAAAGTGATGCCTGTTCTTGAACTGCTCACCCTGCCTGTTTTCATACAAGTTTTTATCGGCAAGAACGCCAACATTAAAGCTCAGTCAGCATGGCTTCTGCCTGCTCTTTTATTTCCATGAATCGAGAAGTCAAAGACAAAGTGCGCAATTTCCCTTTCAATCCCTGTAGTTCCGTCATGCTTTGAGACGAGGCCAATTGGTGCAAACGAGTCATTGCCTCCCCAACCACAGCCGGATCAGAATAATCCAAAAACAGCATCAGCGCCCGCCAATCCTCGGGGAGACCATAAACCTTGAAAAATTTTTCGGCCGCCGCCAAAAAATCCGGCGTGGCCCGCTGATCCTCTAAAGCGCCCAAGGCTTTCTTATATTCCGGCCTCTGCTGCTTGCCGGCAAAGAGTGCTTCTGCCTGTTTTAGGGCCTCTTGCCGGATTTTTTCCTGCTGCTTCTCACCACCCGGAGTTTTTTTCTCCACCCGCCCATGCCGGGATTGATCCCGCAATCGGTCGATTTCCCGCCAACTGGGACGTTCCCGGTCATCATCATCGTTTCTGCGCGCCGTCACAGCACTATTCTCCTTGGTAAAAAGTTATTTCCGGTTGTGTTCAAATGATGTCTTCCCTTCATCCTCTAGCCTGCCTCAATCAAACCTTCAGCTCTGCCCCCGTAGCGTGGACGACTCTATGGCGTGAGATGATTATCCGGAGAGGGCACCGGACCATGGAAAAGGCTCATAGCCTGGTTGAGGCCGGTTATTAATACCGCCTCCACAGCATCGGCAGCCCGTTCCAACATCGTGGCATATATTTCCCCCTCGGCCGGATAGCATGGGCTAAGCACATAATTTTCCACCGGCTCCTCGTATTGGGGCCGGCCGATGCCCACTTTCAATCGCAAAAATTCGAGCGTGTGTATAGTGTTGATGATGGAAGAAATGCCCCGGTGCCCCCCGGCACCGCCTTTAACGACGAACTTTAGCCGCCCCAGGGGAAGATCCAGGTCGTCGTGGATGACCAGGAGGTCGGCAGCACTTAACTGGAAAAAGGACATCAACCGGAAGATGGCCCGGCCGCTAAGGTTCATATACGTCTCTGGTTGAGCCAGGACTACCTCTTGGCCGCGAAAAACGCCCCGCCCCCAATGGGAGGAACAACTTTGACGATTCAAGGCAATACCCCAACGACCACTGAGGACATCCACGATTTGAAAACCGATATTATGGCGCATTCTTTTATAACGAAATCCTGGGTTCCCCAGGCCAACTAGCAGATGCAAGTTCAACCTTCCTGATACAAGATTAATCCATCCCCCGTTCGCTTAAAGGGGATTTCCAACTGCACTCCCCTTGTTTCAAAGGGGAGTGGGGGGAGTTATAGCCACCGACAAACCATCAATTTTTCCTTACATCAACAGTATTGATGATCCGAGTGCGGAGTGAATAAGAAATATCTTTTGGCGTACTTTTATTCCCACCAAGCAGGCTTAGGCCCGCAATAGCAGCAAAAAGAACCAAACCGGGTTTGGGAGTGGGCTGTTGCGTGCGGAGCAGAAATTAATTACTCGGATATTTTATACAAAATCAGATTGTAATACAACAAACTTCATCCAGAAGCCTTTTATATTCGCTATTAAACAAATAAAGAACTTACCGAATCCTGGTCATGAATACGCCTGATGGCCTCGCCCAACAGGGGGGCCACGGAGAGCACCTTGATTTTGTCACAGGCCGCGCCTTCCGGAGATAACGGTATCGTATCAGTGACGATAAGGCTGCGCAGTAGAGAATTTTTGATGGTCGCCACCGAATCCCCGGCTAGCACTGGATGGGTGACGCAGGCATGCACCGACCGGGCCCCGTGCCGGACCAACACTTCCGCCGCCATGGTTAAAGTACCGCCGGTATTGACCAGGTCATCTATGATCACTGCCTCTTTGCCCCAGACATTGCCGATGAGAGTCATGGCCGAAATGGCCGCTCCTTCCCGGCGTTTGTCGATGATGGCCAGGCTCCCTTGCAGGCGCCGGGCAAAGGCCCGGGCCCGATCAACCCCACCAGTATCCGGAGAAACTATGGCCAAGTCGGGAGAAAAATTATTCTTGATATATTCCAACAGCACCGGAGTGGCGAACAGATGATCCACCGGGATATCGAAAAATCCTTGAATCTGACCGGTATGCAGGTCCATGGTCAGGAGGCGTTGCGCCCCCGCCGTCGACACCAGATCGGCCACCAGTTTGGCCGTTATCGGCATGCGCGGGGCCGTTTTCCGATCCTGCCGGGCATAGGCATAATACGGTACCACCGCCGTAATACAGCCGGCGGAAGCTCGCTTCAGGGCATCCATAACCACCAGCAGCTCCATAAGATTTTCGTTCACCGGCGTACAGGTTGGCTGCAGGACGTAAACGTCTTTACCCCTGACGTTTTCTTTGATCTCCACGGTTATTTCGCCGTCAGAAAAACGGCCTACCTGGATTTTGCCTAAGGGTATTTCCAGGTAGGAGCAGATTTTTTCCGCCAGGGGTTGATTGGCGTTGCCCGAAAAAATCTTGAGGTCATTCATCTGCCCACCTCTTTTCTGAGAACTCTGCATGCACGAATAGGCCATAAAGATTATGCCACCCCCTGTACCGCCGTCGTCCAAAAGCCGGTGGAGGCTCCCAGACGGGAAGCAGCCCGAACCGCTGTGTCTTTGTCTGTAAAAAGGCCGAAAATCGTGGGCCCACTGCCAGACATGAGCGCCCCGGCAGCACCTTCTTGCCACAAGGCTTGTTTCAGGTCCGCCAGTTCAGGGTAGCGAGTCAGAGTAACGGCTTCCAGATCATTGTGCAGCCAGGCGGAGGGGGGCTCCTGGACCAGTCGAGCCAGAAGGGTGTCATCCGGGCTCAAAAATGGTGGCCGCAATCCGGCGTACACCCAGGCAGTGGAAACCGGGAAACCGGGGTTCACCAACACAAACCAGCCAGCCGGGAGAGTGATGGGGGTAAGAAGGTCGCCAATCCCCCGACCCAGGGCCGACCCGTCCAGGAGAAAAAAAGGCACATCCGCTCCTAACCTCCGGGCCAGTTGCTGCAGGCGGATGTCGTCCAGAGGCTTCCCCTGCAAAATATTCAGCCCCCGCAGCACCCCGGCGGCGTTGCTGCTACCGCCACCCAACCCGGCAGCCAAGGGGATGTTCTTAGTTAGTCTGATGTGCAGTCCGAATTTTTGGAAGGTGGCTTCCTGGAACATCACCGCCGCCCGCACTGCCAGATTGTCCTCATCCAGCGGCAGATCAGGATGGTTACAATCCAGGGTGATACCGGCCCCCCCCAGCGTCAGGACCAGCTCGTCAGCCAAAGAAAGGGGCTGCATCACGGTTACCAGATCATGATAACCGTCCGGTCGCCGCCCCACTACCTTGAGATAAAGATTGACCTTGGCCGGACAGCTCAAAGTCAATGAGGTCATCAGGCGCCGCCCGGTTTCGACATTTCTTTGACATAACGCATTCGCAGATCATACAGCAGGTGATCCAAGAGGTTTTCTTCTTCGGGGGTCAGATTATTCCGGGTTTTTTCCCGCAAGACGCCTAAAAGATCAATGGTTTGTTTGGCCAGGAGCAGATTTTTTTCCGCTACACCGGTTTCTGGATGGGGCAGGTCTCCGAAGTGATAATAAACTGAAGTGCCCAGGGACATAATGAACGAGGCAAAGGAAATTCCCGCCAGCGGTCCCTCACCAGGAGGGCCGGCAGTGCCGTCGGCTTTGTTCGCCTCCGTCTCGTAGGCTTCCCGAGCAGCCTCCTGGTGCCGGGATTCTTCCCGCAGGCGCTCTTTTTCTTCTTCCGATTGCTGAAAAAAGCGGCGGTCTTTGACGGTAAAGCCTTTATCCTCGGGATCAGTCATGACAACCTCTAATGCCAGGGGTTAATGGGTAGGTGACGGGGTTCTCGACCCTTTATCTGGAAAAACTCTCCTCCTCCCCTGGGGGGTTATTCATTATCCATAAGCAGGAATCTAAAATAACCTATTGGAATTACCATCATATCCCCTCTCCCCCTTGGGGGAGAGGGTTAGGGTGAGGGGGAAGGCGGGGGTTCCCCCGCCGAATTTTTTTACAGTTCCAGTGGTTCAGCGGAAGCCACGTGGGGCAACGCCCGGACATCGGCCAGACACTCCGGCGTCACGGGGGTGTCGGTGGTCAGCAGGATGATGTTCTGACCCCGATCCTTTTCCTGGCCCACGGTCATCCGGGCAATGTTGATTTTGTGTTTGCCGATGGTGGTGCCGATGGCGCCAATGACGCCGGGCTGGTCGGTACTATAGATGAACAGCATGTGACCTTCGGGCACGGCCTCTAACCGGAAAGCGTTGATACGGACTAACCGGGGTTCGTAACGGCCGAAAATGGTGCCGGCCAACAAGTTTTCCTTCTGACCGGCCCGAACCGTCATCCGCAATTGGGTGGTGAAATCCTCCGCCGATTCCACCCTGGTTTCGGTCAGATGGATGCCCCTGTCCTTGGCAATGGCCGGGGCGTTGACGTAGTTCACCTCGTCCCGCATCACCGGATAGAGCAGTCCCTTCATGAGGGAATGCAGCAACGGGGTGGTGTCGAGTTTAGATATTTCCCCAATATACTCGATGCTGACGCTGTCGATGGGACCTCCGGCGATCTGTGACTGGAACGCGCCCAGAGCCTCCGCCAGGGTGAGGTAAGGCCGCAGTTGGTTCAGCACTTCTCCACTCACTGAAGGCGCGTTCACCGCATTCTTCACCGTGCCGTTAAGCAGATAATCCACCATCTGTTCGGCAATGGCCACGGCCACGTTTTCCTGGGCTTCTTCCGTGGACGCCCCTAAATGCGGGGTACAGATAACATTGCCCATGAGCAACAGCGGCGAGCCCACCGGGGGTTCTTGTTCGAAGACGTCCAGGGCCGCTCCAGCCACGATGCCTTCTTCCAAAGCTTCTTTCAGGGCCGCCTCATCAATCAGGCCACCCCGGGCGCAGTTGACGATCATGACCCCCCGCTTCATCTTTTTGAAGGCCTCCCGGTTGATAACGTGGGCGGTATCCTTGGTTTTCGGGGTGTGCAGCGTGATAAAATCGGCCCGGGCAAACAGTTCGTCCAGGGAAACCACTTCTATCCCGCAGGAGGTCACCATCTCCTTCTTGACAAAGGGGTCGTACCCTATGATCCGCATTTTCAGGCCCTGAGCCCGGCTGGCCACCACGGTGCCGATGCGGCCCAAACCAATAATGCCCAGGGTCTTGTTATAAACTTCCCGGCCCTGGAAACGCTTTTTCTCCCAGCGGCCTTCCCGCATGGAGTGGGCCGCCTGGGGGATGTTCCGGGCCAAAGCCAACATCATGGAGAGGGCATGTTCGCCGGTGGTGACGGTGTTGCCGCCGGGGGTGTTCATGACCACGATGCCGCGTTTGGTGGCTTCGGGGATATTGACGTTGTCCAGACCGGTGCCGGCCCGACCGACTACTTTGAGACGGCTGGCCACTTCCAGCACCTGCGGGGTCACCTTGGTGGCGCTGCGGATGACCAGGCCGTCCACATCCTGCACCACTTCCATGAACTCTTCCGGGGCCATGCCCGGACGATTGATGACCTCGATGTTGGGGGCCTTCTCAAAGATGGCCACCCCGTTGGCATGTAAATTGTCGCTGATCAGAACTTTCATGGCTTAGGCCCCCCCGAACAGAACTTCTTCCGCCGCCTTGACACCGGCGCCGTAAGGAGCTTTGTAGCCCAGCTCGTTCAGCACCACTTCCAGGGCCGCGATGATCATGATGATGTCAAAGTTGCCGATGTATCCCATATGAGCGATGCGGAAGATCTTGCCTTTGGCGTCGGCCTGACCACCGGCAATCATGATACCATACTTTTCCCGCAGGACCTTCACCACATCCTGGCCGTTGACCCCGGCCGGAGCCATGATCGCGGTGAGAGCGTCGGTGGCCCCTTCCTTGCTGAAAAGCTCCAGCCCCAAAGCCTTGACCGCGGCCTTGGTGGCCTTGGACATGAGCTTGTGTTCCCCGAAGATCTTTTCCAGGCCGGTTTCCTTGAAATACCGCAGCACGTCCCTGAGGCCCATGACCAGGGAGACCGCCGAGGTGTAGGCGCCGGTGTTTTTCTGGATGTTCTTCAGTTCCTTGGAGAAATTGAAATAAAATTTGCTGCATTTGGCGGTCTTGGTGAACTCCCAGGCCTTGTCGCTCAGACAGGCGAAGGCCAGACCCGGAGGCAGCATCATGGCCTTCTGGGAACCGGCCACCAGGATGTCAATGCCCCAGGCGTCCATGGGCATCTCGAAAGCACCTAAAGCACTGATGGCATCCACGATGAGCAGGGTGCCGGGCAGGTTCTTGGTGATGGCGGCAATCTCCTTGACGGGATGGTTGACGCCGGTGGAGGTCTCATGCGCCTGGACGCACACGGCCTTGATGGCCGGGTTGGCCTTCAGCCTGGCGGCAATCTCTTCCACCTTCACCGCTTTGCCCCATTCCACGTCGATGGCCTCGAACTTGACCCCGTAGGCCTCGCAGATCTCGCCCCAACGCTCACCGAACTTCCCGCCCCGTACCACCAGGGCAGTATCCCCGGGACTCAGGGTGTTGGTGATCGCCCCTTCCATGGCCCCGGTGCCGGTGGAGGCCAGAATAAGGACTTCCTGTTTGGTCTGAAATAAATACTTAAGACCTTCCCGGCACTCGGCCACCACCTCGGCAAACTGGGGAGAACGGTGATGAATGACCGGCGTGGCCATGGCCAGCAAGGTTTCCGGGGATACCGGGGTGGGCCCTGGAGCTAACAGATAATGCTTTTTCATAATCCTTAATTTCCTTTAAAAAAATGTATTTTTGCCCCCGATGCGGGGGAAGGGCAAACTGGTCCGCACTTTAAAGATTAAAAAATAATTTTATTTCTTCCAGTGCCTCTTGTCAACCTTCTTGTGAAAGAAAATGCATTCATCCGTATTTCCCCCTACTATCGGTCCGATGCACAAACATTGCCCATCGAATGCGGCGGTTTAAAAATGCCGAAGTTGATTCATATTATCCCTTCTCCATCAGCCTATGGGTAGTGAGGGCCAGGATAAACAGCCCGCCTGTTTCCCCCCTTCCCTCTTTCGCCTTTTGCCTCTTCTCTCATCCCTTTTTCTGGTCTTTGGTCCCTTTTTAACTTCTCGACACCTTTCCCCCAACGACCTCGGTAAATTGGATGGGGACCGCAGGTGAAAACGAGTTTTTATGGACATCAAGGACCTTGCGAATAGTTTTATCCAGATCTCTGGAGAGAATCGGCTTTTCGAGGCATTCCCGAATACCTAGTTCAGCAGCCTTTGCATGCAGGTGGGCGTCGCTTAAACCTGTGGCCAGAATAATGGGTAGGTCGGGACGAACCTGGAGCAGCTCCCGGGCCAGGTCCAATCCCGGTAATTGGGACATGCTGCAATCGGAAATAACTAGATCAAATCCCTTGGGGTCCAGGTGAAAAGCTTCCAAAGCTGCCAGGCTGTCAGTAAAGGCCGAGACCCGGTAGCCCAGACGGTTAAGGACCTTTTCTTCCAGGCGGATTAATTTTTCCTCATCATCCACCAGCAGAATATGTTCCCCCCGCACCTTGCTGGTTCCTGGGGCTGAATTAACCGGGACGGGCCGGTCAGACCTCTGGTGCAGCAGTTCTCTGGCCTGGAGGGCTGACGTTAAGATGTCCTCCAGGTTACGGTGCAACTTACTCTCCGCCGGCACCTCTTCGAGAGTCAATTCGGTCTGCATAATTAAAGAGGCCAATAGGTTGTTAAATTCACGCACCTTGCCGTCCAACCGCCGATCTTGGGCGCCTCGAGCCGGCTCCCGGCCAAGCAGAAGAACCAAAGACCTGCCCCCGGACTCCAGGCTCACCCCCATCATATCCCAAACCACCGGAGTGCCGTCTGTTCGCCGGACCTGGCATTCCTTTAGATAGAGATGTTTTGCCTGGATGATTTTCTCAAGTTGCTCCTGCACCTCCCTGGGTTCCAGAGTGAGCAGGGCTTCCAGCCGCAGGGACTGGAGGTCTTTTTTGGCGTAGTTCAGCTTTTCTACCAACGCCATATTGGTTTCCAGTATCTGATGAGTTTCGGGATCAACCAGCATTACTGCCTCGGGAACTACGTCAAAAATATCCCGGAATAATTCTTCGGAAGCCCGGCTCAGGGCGGCTCTTTCCCTGACATAAAAATTGCTGCCCCAGAACAACAAGGCCAACAGGGACAGAAGGGAGGCTACCGTAATGCCGGTGAGACGGTAGATGCCGATCCGCTCAATGGGACGGAAAAAGTAGACGGACCAGCCGGCATGAAAAGTGCCCGCAAAAGATGCCAAATATTGCCGGCCATCGAGATGAACCTGCTCCCCATCATTGATCTTATTACTAAAAATGGCCGGGAACCAATCTTTGCCGAATTGTTGCAACAGTGCCGCCCGATCCTCCTCTTTGTTGGGCCAGAGGCTTTTAAAGACAAGGTCCGGCTGACTGGATAGAAAAACCACCCCGTGGGGGTCCGCCAGGCAGATCAGAGAATAGCCCTTCTGCACCGACGCTTGTAGCTCTTTGGTAACATTGTCCAGGGTTACCTTGATGACTGCCACCCCTCTGGCAACCCTATCTGTGGGCGCCTTTACCGGATAGCTGACATAATAGCCGGGAACCTTGGAGGTAACGCCCACCGCAAAATATCTGCCGATGGCGCCGTTGATGGCCTGAGTGAAATACGGGCGAAAAGCATAGGAATGACCCACAAAACTATCAGAAGCCCGGCGGTTGGAGGAGGCTATGGTTTTGCCTTTTCGATCCATAAGATAGCAAACCGAAGCTTCCACCGCCTCTTTATAACGGTCCAGGGTGGTATTGGCCCTTTCCAAGTTGCCATCGCTCCGGTTGACGAGTACCGGAGACATCCAGGGCGATTCGGCTATGGCCCGGACCGCGTCTTCCATGCGTTTAAACTCGGTATTTAAGCGGCTTACTACAATGCTGGAATATTCGTTGGCCTCGGTCTTGATCTTTTCCAGGGCCATTTCTCCCAGATATTGGGTCAACATACTTCCCAGCCCCAGGATCAGCGCCAGGGTGAGCAGCAGTCCACCCATGTAGCGAGAGCGGTAACGGCTGACATTCGTAGCCCCCGCCTGCTCTCCCACCGGCACAAAGCCATAAATGCCGGCGGCGAGGCCAAAGGCCAACAAACCCTGGCAAAATTCCAGGGGTAATCCGGTCCATTTGAAAAAGACCTCCTGATTGAGGAAAGAGGCAGGAAACAAAAACGATGGGGCAGGAAACAAGGCAATGGTCAGCGCTAAGAGACCGAGACAGCCACTGGCCAGCCACCGGCTGTTGGGGCGGCTATCCTCCCCGGCTTGACCTCCTGACATAAGGGCCGCGGTGGCCCACAACCCTCCTATCAGGCCAAGGGCGTAGCCACCGGCCAACAGAATACCCGGCCACCCTTTCAGACCACCAAAACCGGTAATCATCAGCAATAAAGTCAGCAGCCACCATCCCCCGTCCTGACCTCGGGTGCGACTGAATCCGGTCCGTCCGAACTCGGTCAAACAGATCAACGACACCATTTTTAAACCAGCAGCAAAAACTTTCAAAAAGGTCTGCTGCCCAAAGCTGACTGCCAGGAGTAGGGTCCAGGCCGCCAGCCCCTGAAACAAACCGAATAAACCTAGCCAGAGCCAGGGCATTTGCTGGTTTTTTTGGCCTCGAAAAAAGAGACACACCACCGAAATCAGGAAAAAAGCCAGCCCCTGGAAAAAAAAGACATAGTCAAGCTGCCCCTGGAAAAGATTGTTGATGGATATGGCTTCCATGTTCAGTCCCCCCAAACGAAATATGTTGCATGGATAGTCAATCAATCTAAAAAAAATTAAAATCTTTTTATATAAAAAGATAATTAAGATAAAAGTCAATAACTATTATTAGGTTCACATCATTTACGTTTATTTTTAATAAAAACCTGTTATGATTAGCCAAAAATTGAAATTACTCTGATAATAATGAAATACATTCATACGGAGGGTAAAACAGGCGGGTAATAATGAGGGGTTAATAAACACGGGAAAGGCATCCAAGCTGTGAACCCTTGTATCATCCCCGTTCAGGGTTGGGGGAGGGAATTTGAGGAGACCCTTGATCCCTGGTCCCCTCCCTCACATTAATTAGTTTCTGTCCGGAAACGGCTATTTGGCGCAATTTCTCCGTCAATCTGCAGGCTTCCTTGTGCGGCGAACGAATGTTCGCCTCCGCGCAACCCCTTGATTTCCTTGACCTTGCAGAAAATATCTCGTTTCCAAATCAGAAACTTCATTATTTCTCATCATTGTTTCCAGATGAGAACTAATTATTTAATCTTCCCGGCGACATGGCGTCCGCCAGTTCCGGCAGCCGGCCCTCCATCACCTTGACCTCGTCAAAACCCTGAGTCCTTAGAAAAGCATAGGCCAGCACTGCTCGAGCGCCGTTAAAACAAAACGTAATGAAAAACTTATCCTCCGGCAGTTCCTGCAACCGATCCGGCAGTTCGTTCAAAGGAATGTGGAGGGCAAAGGGAAAGTCCAGATGGGCCCGCTCCTGGGGCGCGCGCACATCCAGAAAGACGAAATGTGGGTGATGGATGAATTTGACGGCCTCCTGCACCGTCATGCTGCATTCTCCGGACGCCACAAAGGCAAAGTCCATCTCCCGTATCACCTCGTCCAGGGGCATGGTTTCCTTGTTAGGGACCGTCATAGTGGTATTACTCATAAATTGCCTCTCATTGACTAGAGATTAGGTGGCCCAGCACAGATTGGCGCACTATTCGGGTTCCCAAGGACAAATTGGGAACCCGTTTTTCAAAGGCACAGAGGGTAGGGCGCCTGTGCTCCATTTCAAGTTTTTTCGCTAAGAGGTATCTTAGGACGAAGCCGGAGCTTCGCGATCAATCGGGTTTCCCAAGCGGGAGCTTGGGAACCAGTTTTTCAAATTATGGTGGGCGATGCCCACCCAACATTTTTACCTGCTTTCGACCTCGGATGGGAAGGGCCCGGGCTGCGTTTTTGACGCCTTTTCCAGGGACACCCGGAAGGCGGGCTGGCGCTGGGTCAGCTCGGCGGCTGTACCCACATCGACTATACGCCCGTGTACCATGAAGACCACCTTATCAAAGCGAGTCAATAGATGTGGCCGGTGCACCGAAGACACCACGCAGGCATCGGCATACAAACGAAAGATCTTGTCATATACTGCCGCCTCCGTGGTTGGGTCCAGGTTGGAAGTAGGCTCGTCCAGGAAAAGGATCGAGGCGTCCCGGGCTGCGATCAGTCCCCGGGCCAGGGCGAGGCGCTGTTTTTGGCCCCCGGAAAAGTTGGCCCCGCGTTCAGCGATCTCCGTCTCCAATCCATCCGGTAGCTCTGCCACCAGAGGCTGCAGGCGGGCGACGTCGATGGCCTTTTCCAGGACCTCCGGCGGACAGTCCAGACCCATGGTCAGGTTCTGCCGCAGGGTGGCTTCGAAGACCTCGGCATCCTGGGGAATCAACATAGCGATAGCCGCCAGATCGTGAAGTTGGTTCAGGCGCTCGCCATCGACGGTAAAGGTAATTTCTGGGGCATAGTACAGGCCCACCAGCGTTCGCATCAACGTGCTTTTTCCCGAGCCGCTTTCGCCCACCAGGGCGAAGCGCTTGCCCCGCTGCAGCTCCAAATTGATATCTGCCAAAGTCGGGACCTGGGAGCGGCTGTGCAGATGCCTGAAGGTCAGGTCGGTCAAGTCGATAGTATGCCAATTTTTCAGCTTGTCGACCACTTCGGGCAGGAGAGTCATGCGGGGCGCGATCTCCACGGTGGCCTCCAGGATAGGGGCGGCGCTGGCAAAGTCCACGAGATGCCGGGTGAATGACCCGTAAAACAGGGCAATGGCGCTGATCACCCCACCGGCCTGCTGGGTGAACTGAAAAACCATAAAGACATTGCCGATGAGCAAAGGGGTCCCTGACTCGCTGGCCCCGCGGCGCGCCAGCCAGGCGTAGAGCGCCACCAGGCTGCACCAGAGCGCCGCGTTCATGAGGTCCACGGTGCACCATTTCGCCTCATTCATAATGATGGTCCGTTTCAGGGGCACGACGATGGACGCCAGCCGGGTCCCCAGCAGTCGGCGCGTGGCCGCCTGCAAGCGCAGCGCCAGCACCGAGACAATGTTGCCGAGGGCATCAACCAGCGCCGAGTGATAATGGCGTTCCGCTTCATTCTCCTTATCCGCAATCCGCATCATGCTGCGATCCACCCGGACGATGACCAGGGCGATGAGCGCGTAGCCCACCAGAGCGGCCAAGCCGGTGAGCCGGGAAATAAAAAACAGGGCCACGATGGGGCCCACCAGGTTCACCAGGTTTTGCAGATAAATGAACTGGGTCTGGGCAAAGTCATACAAGGCTCGGGTGCTCTGATCCACCCGCTTAATGGTTTCACCTGAGTGCTCCTCTTCGTGCCAGGCCAGGGGCAGGTCCAGGAGCTTGGCGGTGAGTCGGTCGGCCAGATTCTGGCGGATATGGATGGCTACGTTGCGTTCGATAATCCGCCCCGGGCCGTGCAGCAGCCAGCTCAACACCAGGGCCCCGAAGACCGCCAGAAGATACCAGCCGGCCTTGATCAGGTAGTCCGGCTGGGCCACTTGAATCAAGTTGATGGCCTGGGCGGACAGATACGGCAAAGACAACTTGATGATCTGGGAGACCAGCAACAGGCCGAAGGCCAGCACAATGGAACCTCGCTTGCCGGCGGCGTAGCGCCAGATTTCCCGGTACAGCCCAAAAGCCCCGGGCCTACGATACGGAGCAGCTTCGCCCTCAGGTCCGCCGGCCGCAGCGATTGTTTCAGCCTTCATGAAAGGACTCCTCAATGGGGATGGTGGATAAGCCTTCCCTATTATTTCCCAAAAGTCTCGTCTTGGGAAGATTTTATGAACAGTTTTCGGTTTTCAGTTTCTGGTTTCGGTAAAAAAATAGTCTGCCAGCCGCCAGGGGAAACAGCGTCATTGAAAACATCCAAGGAATGGATTCTGCCGGCGCCGATGGCGTGCAGGGTGTCAATATCAAGCCGTCCTTCGTTCAGGTCTTGGATCCAGGACCTGTTAGTTCCTGGTTTTGAGTTTTGAGTTTCGAATTGGTGATTTTTGCTTGCCGGTGCGGCCCCGGGCTGACAAGAGGCGTTGTGGCAAGGGTGCACGGGCAGGGCGCCTGGGCCACCAGGGTTCAGGGGCGGTGCTGGGTGGGTTTTTCCGGCTTTTGTTGTATTCACCGTAACATCCTTAATTTGTTTGTTATTTAGTGCTGAACCGGTGGAATATTTCGGTTTTTTTCCGCCTTTTTTCCACCTCTGGGACGGAGTTCTGAGTTCTGAGTCGTGATTTCTGAGTTCGGGAATTTCCTCGGTATCTTCGATTTTATCGTCGTTATATTCTTTTTTCCCTCCATATTCGCCGTCGGCATCGTCCTTGGAGTCGGGGAATGGGGGTGAAATCTCGGGGCAGTGGGAGAAGAGGCTGCCAGCCAGGGTCTGGTGGGAGCCAGCGAAAATTTTGGGGTCGGTGGGCAGGAGACACCCCTGGTCGGCCCACTGCGGGGAGTCCAGCAGGCGGTAGACCGTTTCTGCATCAATGGGAAAATCTGATTTAACCATGAATTTAATGATGCGGGTGCCTTCCCGGATGGCCTGGAGGACCAGCCGGAAGTTGCCGTCGTCGCTGGCGGTTAAGGCGGTGCGCATAGCCAGTTCCAGAAAGATATTGAGTTTAAAGATGATGCCCTGGCGCAGGATTTCCTGGAAGCGGTTTTGGGCCTGGGACATTTTTTTCAAAAGGTGCTGCTTGTGACGATGCAGGGCGCCCAGGCTGAGGCCGTGCTGCTGGCTGAGGGCAGTTAGGGTGGTAGTTTTGGCCAGGAGGGCCTGGTCGATGACCTGGCGCTCAGGATGTTGACACACAGTGCATGGCATGGTTAGCTCCAGTTTTCGGTTTTCAGTTTGCGGTTTACGGTTAAAAGCTTAAACAAAGGGCTTGCAGCGGTCAGCAATCAGCGTTCAGCAAAAAAAAGCTACAAGCTGTAAGCAACTCATTGTTTCTGACACTAGCTTTTATAAGAAGGCTGGGGAAAAAGACAGAACAGATGGGACAGATGTCACGAAAACCGGGATGAGGCAAGAGCAGTCGGTTCCCGGTACTGCTCGCCGGCAAGCTCGAACTGCTCAGGCGCAACACGACCCAAACCTTGGAGCGGGAGGCCGCGATCGGGGGGCAATGTGCTGGAATTTGCTACTGCGACGGGCAAGTCTTTACTTGGATATATTTTGGCGCGGCGATGTGCCCGGGTCATCCTGAGTTTGCCAGCCGCCGCCCAAGGCCCGGTACAGGGCGATGACGGCCAGGAGTTCATTGGACTGGATCTGGGTTAACTGCAGTTGGGACTCAAATAACTGGCGGTCGGAGTCTAACACTTCCAGGTAGGTGGTCACCCCGCCAAAGTAGCGTTGGTTGGCCAGATCTTTCTGTTTGGTCAGGGCCTGAACCTGCTTTTCAGCCTCGAGCCGGACTTCCCGAAACCGGCGCACGGACACCAGGGAGTCGGAGACATCCTGAAAGGCTTGCTGAATGGATTTTTTGTAGGTGAGGAGCGCTTCCTGTTGCTGGGCCTCGGTCGCCCGGACATTGGCCCGGAGCCGCCCGGCCGTGAAGAGGGGCTGGGTGACGCCGGGTGAAACAATATCCCAGAAACTGGCCGGCCCGGTGAACAGACTTTTCAAAGCTGCGGATTCCCAGCCGGCGACCCCGGTCATCCTGATGTTGGGGAACAGCAAGGCTTTGGCTTCACCGATGCGGGCATTGGCCGCCACCAGGTTCTCTTCGGCAAAGCGGATGTCGGGACGCCGCTCCAGGAGAGAAGAGGGCAATCCAGGGGGCACGGAGACGGTCAAATCCTGCTTCAAGAGAGGCTTCCCCCTTTTAACCCCGCCCGGATTGCGGCCCAACAAGGTGCTGATCTGGTTTTCTTTCTGTTCAATGGTCCGCTTCAGTTCGGGAACCACGGCCCGGGCCCCATACAGGAGATTCTCGGTCATGAGCACCGGCGTCTGTGAGTCCCAGCCGTAGTCGAAGCGCGCCTGCACCAGCTTCAGGGACTCTTCCCGCACTTTGACAGTGCGCTCACTGATGTCCAGCTGTTGGTCCAGGGCCAAAAGTTGAAAATAGGCCCGGGCCAGGTCGGTCACCAGGGTCTGGATGACGAATTTTTGGTTATCCTCGGACGCGAAGAATTCAGCCTGGGCCGCTTCCGTGGCTCGGCGGATGCGGCCGAAGAAGTCCAATTCCCAGGAGAGGTCGCCGTAGACCAGGCCGGCCAGACGCTCCTGCTGGGGCGCCAGGACGTTAAAACCCCTTTCCGAAGTGCGGAGGCTCTCCAGTTGACCGTTGGCATTGACCGTGGGGAAAAGATAGGACCGCTGGATGGTCACCTGCTCCCGGGCGGCCAGCACCCGCTGGGCGGCGATCTGGACATCGTAGTTTTCCTGGAGGGCGATCCTGATCAGCTCCTGGAGTTTGGCGTCCTTGAAAACCTCAAACCACTTCAGATCCCCAAAGGAAGCCCCAGCCGGCTGAGTGGGAATACCCGGACCTTCGCCCCGAAAAGTGGAGGGCTCCGGGTAGCCGGGCCGCTGGTAGTCCGGGCCGACAGCGCAGCCGCACAGCAGGATGAGTAGAAGAATGGTCAGACAGGTCCTCATGACTTTTCTCCTTGAGCGTCAGGGGAATCGGCCTTGGTGGCGGCAGGTCCCGGCGGGTGTTCCTTGCCCTGGCGGTGGGAAAATTTCTCCACCACGTAAAAGGTGACGGGGATGAGAAAGATGGCGATGATCGTGGCCGCGAGCATCCCCCCGATCACGGTGGTGCCCATGATCTGCCGGGAAATGGCGCCGGACCCGGAGGCCAGGGCCAGGGGGACGCACCCGAGAATAAAGGCGAAGCTGGTCATGAGAATGGGGCGGAGCCGGAGCCGGGCCCCCTCCAGGGCGGCATCGGCGATATCCTTGCCTTTCTCGTACTCCACCTTGGCGAATTCGACGATCAGGATAGCGTTTTTCGCGGCCAGACCGATGAGCATAATCAAGCCGATCTGGGCATAGAGATTAAGCTCCATGCTCCTCATAAAGATCCCCAGGAAGGCCCCGAAGATGGCAATGGGCGTGCCCAACAGGACGCTGAAGGGGAGCGACCAGCTCTCATACTGAGCCGCCAGGATTAAAAAGACGAAAAGCAGCGACAGGGCGAAGACGACCGAGGCGGGGACGCCCTCCTGGGCCTTTTTCTCCTGGAAAGACATGCCCAGATAGTCGAAGCCCATTTCCCCCGGCATGGTTTCTTTGAAGACCTCTTCCAGGGCCCGCATGCCCTGGGCGGAACTGTAGCCGGGGGCATTGACGGCATTGATCTGGACGGAGCGGTAGAGGTTGTAGCGCATGGTGAACTCCGGACCGGAACGCGGCTCGAGACTGGTGAGGGCGGACAGGGGCACGGAGTCCCCGTTCTTGTTGCGCACGTAGAACTGGCCCAACTGTTCGGCTTGGGCCCGAAATTCCCCTTCGGCCTGGACGTACACCTGCCACTGGCGGCCGAACCGGTTGAAGTAATTGACGAAGTAGCCGCCCATGAAGGCCTGCAGGACCCGGAAGACCTCGCCGATGTCCACGCCCTGCTTGAGCACCTTATCCCGGTCCACCTTGACGAAGATCTGGGGCACCGTGGGCACGAAGGTGGTGGTGACCCGGGAGAGTTCCGGCCGTTTCTGCGCGGCCGCCAGGAACTTCTGGGTGTTCTCCCAGAGAAACTTGATATCTTTGCCGGCCCGGTCTTCCAGGATGAAGGTGACCCCGCCGGCAGTGCCGATGCCCGGGATGGCCGGGGGCGAGAAGGCAAAGGCGATGCCCTGGGGGAGTTGGGCGAGCTTCCGGTTGAGGCCGGCCATGATGGCTTCGTATTTTTCCTCGGGCTTCTGCCGTTCGTGCCAGGGCTTGAGGGTCACGAAGAAAAAGCCGCTGTAGGTATTGGTGACGCCGCTGAGCATGCTGTAGCCCATCACCGTGGTGACGTACTCCACCCCCGGGGTCTTGCATCATGATCTCCTCGATCTGGCGGCAGACTTCACTGGTGCGCTGCAGGGAGGAGGCGTCGGGCAACTGCACCCCGGCATACATATATCCCTGGTCCTCTTCCGGCAGGAAGCCGCCGGGAAGTCTGCCTCCCAAAAGGCCGGTGAGCCCCGTCACCAGGACCAGAAAGAGCAGGCTCATCCCCGCCTTTCTGATAAAAGTCCCGCACCACCTGACATAGCCGTTGGTGGTGCGGCCGAAGGCGTCATTGAACCAGCGATAGAAGCGGCTTAAGAGGCCCCGTGATTCCTTTTTGGGCTTTAAGAGCAGGGCGGCCAGGGCCGGGGAGAGAGTCAGGGCGTTGAAGGCGCTGATGAGCACGGAGATGGCAATGGTAATGGCGAACTGCTGGTAAAGCCGGCCGGTGATCCCCGGGATAAAGATGGTGGGGAGGAAGACGGCGGAGAGCACCAGGGCGATGGCCACCACCGGCCCGGAGACCTCCTCCATGGCCTTGAGGGTGGCCTCTTTGGGAGAGAGCCCGTGCTCGATGTGGTGCTCCACGGCCTCCACCACGACGATGGCGTCGTCCACCACCAGGCCGATGGCCAGAACCAGTCCCATCAGGGCAATGGTGTTGATGTTGAAGCCGATGAGGGGGAACATGGCAAAGGTGCCGATGAGGGACACGGGCACGGCCAGGGCCGGGATGAGGGTGGCCCGCCAGCCCTGGAGGAAGATGAAGACCACGATGATGACGAGAATGAGGGCTTCAAACAGGGTGTGGACGATTTCCTTCAAGCCCTCCCGCACCGCCTGGGTGGTGTCCAGGGCAATGGCGTAGTCCATATCCGGCGGAAAGGACTTCTTGGCCTGCTCCATGAGCGCTTTGACCCCGTCCACGGCCTGGATGGCGTTGGTGCCCGGGAGCTGGTAGAGGGCCAGGACGGCGCAGGCCTTGCCGTTCAGGCGCCCCTGGAGGGCATAGTTCTGGGACCCCAATTCGATGCGGGCCACGTCTTTCAGGCGAACCAGGGAGCCGTCGGGATTGGCCCGGAGGACTATCCGTTCAAACTCCTGGGGACTTTCCAGACGTCCCTGGGAGCGGATGGCGTAGGTGTATTCCTGGCCTTGGGGGCCGGCTCGGCGCCCACCTGGCCCGAGGGATTGACGGTGTTCTGTTTCTGGATGGCGTCAACGATCTCCGGGATGGTGATGTTGAGCTTGGCCAGTTGGTCGGGCCTGACCCAGAAGCGCATGGCATACTGGCCGGCCCCGAAGACGGTAATGCTGGCGATGCCGGGCACCCGGGTGATCTGGTCGTTCAAGTTGATATAGGCGTAATTGGCCAGGAAGGTGGCATCGTAGGTGCCCTCGGGAGAAATGAGGTTCACCACCATGAGGGGCGCGGCGGTGGACTTCTTGACGGTGACGCCGTAGTTGCGGACGTCGGCCGGGAGCTTGGCTTCGGCCTGGCTCTCCCGCATCTGGGTCAGCACCTGGTCGATGTTGGGGTCGGTTTTAACGTCGAAGTTGACGTACAGCTTCATTTCGCCGTTGTTGGCGTTCAACGAGTACATGTAATTCATGTTGTCCACGCCGCTCATCTCCTGCTCGATGGGCGTGGCCACGGACTGCTCCACCGTCTGGGCGTCGGCGCCCACATAGGTGGTGTTGACAAATATTTCCGGCGGGACGATGTTGGGGTATTGGGAAATGGGCAGGCCCAGAAGCGCCACCACTCCCACGATCACCATGACGATGGCGATGACGATGGCCACGATGGGCCGATTGATGAAAAAGCGCGCCATGGCCCCTACCTTTCCTGTTTCCCGGTGGGGGAGGCTGGCGGGCCGGCCGACGATTCCTGATACGGCTTGGGGGTGACGGGCATACCGGCTTTGACCTTTTGGAGGCCTTCCACAATTACCTGCTCCCCGGGCTTGAGACCTTCCTCCACCACCCAGAGTGAGCCGGTGCGTTCGCCCACTTTGACCCAGCGCAGTTCGACTTTGTTATCCGGCCCGACCACGGCCACCTGGTATCTCCCCTGGATTTCGTTGATGGCCCGTTGGGGGACCAGCAAGGCCCCTTTTTGGGTGTCGATCAAGGCCCTGATTTTGGCAAACTGCCCGGGGCGCAGGAGATTGCCGGGATTGGGAAAGAGGGTGGCCACTCTGATGGTGCCGGTGCCCTCGTCCACCTGGCGGTCGGCGAAGGAGACCCGGCCCTTGTGGGGAAAACGCTGCCGTCGGCCAGGATCAGCTCCAAGTTGGGTCCTTCACGGCCTGCTTGGCCCCTTTGATCGGCTTCCCGGCTAAATCGCATATATTCCTGCTCGCTGATAGGGACATAGACTTTAATGGGATCCACCGTGGAGACGGTGGTGAGCTCCGGACCTCCGGGCTTCCCCACCAGTTCGCCCAATTGGGCCTTGGCAATGCCGGCGATGCCGTTGATGGGGGAGGTGATCCTGGTGAAGCTGAGATCGATCTGGGTTTTCTGCAGCGCGGCTCTGGCGGCTTGCACGGCGGCCCGGGCCGAAGCATCCCGGCCGATGGCGTCATCCAGGTCTTTTTTGCTCACGGCGTTGACCGCGGCCAATGGTCTGATCTTCTCCAAGTTAGCCTTGGCGGTATACAATTGCCCCTCGGCGACGGCCAGTTGCCCTTTGGCCTGCTCCAGGGCCGCCTGGAAAGGCCGGGGGTCGATCTCAAAGAGGACCTGGCCCTTTTTGACCAAGCGAGCCTTCCTTATAGTTTTGCCTGGTGAGATAACCCTGGACCTGGGCGTTGATCTTGGCGTTCACCAGACCGTCGGTGGTGCCCACCCATTCCCGAACGATGGGGACGTCTTTGACCACCACGTCTGCCACCTCCACTTGAGGAGCCACCGGTGGGGGTAACTTCTTTTCACCACAGCCGGAAACAAGCAGCAGCACCAGACTGCTTACGGCTACCAGACCTGACCATATGGGTAATGATTTTTTCATCTGTGGCATTAAAACACCCCATTGTTATGATGATTTTTAATTTCAAGCACCTTCTTTAGGTGGCACAAGCTGCAGGGAAACCAACCGGGCCAAGATGATGGCGGGATAGAGTTGCCCTGCCAGGGCTTCGTACATCACCAGGAGTTTCGCGGCTGGATGTACCGGCGTAATGTCACCGTAGCCCACGGTGGTGAGGGTGACAAAACTGAAGTAGGTTAACGCTTGCCGAAGCACCGCGGGCTGGTCGGTGGA
The DNA here is from genome assembly GCA_963705135.1 of uncultured delta proteobacterium. Taxonomy (GTDB): domain Bacteria; phylum Desulfobacterota; class Desulfobaccia; order Desulfobaccales; family Desulfobaccaceae; genus Desulfobacca. The sequence continues at coordinate 3,512 of CAVPJB010000031.1, read as the reverse complement.
GATGCTGCCCGGAAACTGCAACGCCCCCGGCTCCAAGAAGACGAGAAGCTGGTACAGCAGCGCCCACATCACTCCCAGGAGCAGATAGACCACCACCGCGCCGGAGATCCGGTGGACCGTAACCGGGCCGGAGCGGAAGACCTGGGCGGCGACCACGGCCAGCAGAAGGCCCAGATAGACGACACCGAGGCCGGCATCCAAAGCGGCCAGGCCCCGGTTGGGCCAAACGTACACCATCCAGGTCAGGGGCACCGAAACCATGGTCAGAGCAATGCAGATAAACTTCACCACCGGAGTTGCGAACGTGGTCAGAATGCCGGCAATCAGGACCAGGACAAAAAAGAGTCTGGTCAAAAACGAACCAAAGCGAAAATCCCCCAGCATATTTAATACCAGGAAGACATTGAGAACAATAAGCAGGCTGGTCAAGCCGCTTTCGCTGGTCCAGTAATGTTTGGGGGAAAATCTTAGTAATCTTTTCAAGCGTAACCTTACTGTCGTTTTTCCGGGAATCTGAGGGGAGCTAGGGCCGGGCCGGGATAAAATAGAACATCACGGCTAAAATAACATAAACCGCAAGTAACTGCACCCCTTTAAACCAGTTGGCTTTGCCGTCCCCGGCCACCATGATGCCGGTAAGAACGGTCAAAAACAACACGCTGATAAGACTCTTGTCAAAAATCAGGTTCAGAGGTTGGGGAGCCAACACATAGCTTGCCAAGACCAGTACGGGGGCCACAAAGAGGGCGATCTGGATGGAACTGCCGATGGCAATGGAGAGCGTTAACAGTTCAGCTATCTGAGTAAAAGATGAAAAATAACCCCACCCTAACCCTCCCCGTCAACGGGGAGGGAACTTTCCCCCCGATGACGGGAGGATAAGGGGGGGCAAACATATTGACCCACTTAACCTCTCAGAAGACTGAACTGTTACTTTTTCCCCTTAGTTCCTCCATAGTCCAAAAACCTACCGTCGACCGCCGCGGCCTCCTCCCCCGCCGCCGCGACCGCCGCCGCCCCACCGCCACCACGCATGGCGCCGCCACCGCCGCGAGAGGCCGGGCACCACCGCCTGAGGCCGGGAAACACTGGGTCTGGGCGGCGGCACTGGCTCGCTGGAAATTCTGGGTCCGCACCTCACCCCGCTGCCGGGCAGCATAGTCCCGATTTAACTGCCCATGGTGACGCTGGGCCGGGGGCTGCCGCTGGTCGAGCCACGGGAGTTGGACGAGGCGCCGCCGCAGGCCGTTTTGCCGGAGTTGCCGCGGGTTTCCATTCATTCCCCTGGCGCGGCTGCATGTTGCCCTGGTTGTCCCGCCGATAGACATTGCCGTTTTTATCGGCCAGGACGTTGTTTGGCCCTCCGGCCGGCCGAACTTTGGGCTGGGCGGGCTTAACCGCCTGGGCCGGTCTGGTTTCGGGTTTGGGTTTGGCTGCCTGGCCGGGCCTGGCAGGTTGGGTGCCGGGACGCTCTCCCGGGCCTTGACCAGGGCGGCCGGGAGCAAGTCCGCTTACCGGCATGGCAGTGGGTTGGCCGGGGCGAGAGGCCAAGCGATTGTCGTTTCCCGGCCGGTTATACAGATTCGCCCGGTTGGCGGGCAGGGTGGAAGGCCGCCCGGGCGCTCCTCCCGGCCGCTCCTGCCAGCCCGGAGGACGCTGACCCGGCTTGGGGTTGATGACGTTATTGTGGCTATTGTCAATGTTGACATTGTTATAACCACCGGGGCCCCAGTAGCCGCCGCCATAGTTGTTGTGATTGCCCCAAATGGCATAGCCGGCGAGCATACCTGCACCAGCCCCCACCAGACCGGGGCCTAACCAGCTTGTGGGGTTGTAATAGGAAGACTGATAACCCCAGGAAGAGGCGTAAGGGTCATAGGCAGCTGAGTAGCCGTACGTGGGTGGAGCCGGCGGCGGGATGTAGGTGTCGGCGGTGGAGTAGGCCGGATAATCGTAACCCGTCCCGTAGACCACCGAGCCGTTGTCCACGTAAGAGCCGGTGTAGCCGGGAGTGTAGCCCGTGGTGACGGTGTCAGCGGTGGAGTCGTACACCTTGACGTACTTGGCGTTGTAGTGCGGGTTGCTGGCCGGAATCTTGTCCACCTGTTGGGGGGGTGTTGCTGACACCGTCCAGGGGCCGTTGGGGGAGTCGGCCTCATACCAGACCCCCTGGTCCAGGACGTAATACTTGGCGCCTTCTTTAAACACGGACTTACCTGTGTTGACCGCGTATTCCAGGTCCGTGCCGGGAATTTGCTCGAACTTGGGCTCCCCGGCATACTCCACCTGGGTAGTGGCCTTTTTGCGGTCGATGGTGGCGGTCTGGGGGATGGAGTTGTCCAGGACCGCTTCTTTGGCCTGGGTGGTGTCGGCCACGTTCACCAGGACAAAGCCCTTGGCCGAGTTCTCCGGGATTTTGGCGAAGTCCTTGGGGAGCTGGTTCGACGCCACGTAGGTCCAGGGCCCGCTCGGCCAAAGCCTTGGTCTTAAACCAGCGGCCGGAGATCAGGGCATAGTATTCCTGGGTGGCGGTGTCCATGAAAATCGTGTTTGCCGTATTGCTCAGTAACAGGAGGTTAGTGCCCTTAATGGGAGTGTACTGGGGCTCCCCGTCGGTGGCCAGAAGTTCCGCAGGCACGGTGCTGACGATGACCTCCGGCATTTTCCCCGCCTTGGCCTCCACTTTTTTGGGAGCGCCTTTGCCCTGAGCAGTTTTTTGGGCCTCCGCCTCCAGCGTTTTGATGGCTTCCGGGACTTGTTCCGAGTCCTTCCAGGGACCCTTGAGATCCGCGGCGGCCAGCCAGTCTTCGCCACCCTTCAGGTAATAGGTCTTGGCCGGGGGATCGTAAAGCATGAGGAAAGGCGTATTCGCCACCCGCATGAGGGAGGATTTGGGGATGGGCAGCAGTTTGGGGTCGCCGTCCAATGGCACCAGCACGGCGGGATGGCTGACGAAGATGATTTTGGGGGGCTCGTTTTTCAGGCCCCGGTCTCCGGCTCTGTTCCTGCTCCAGCACCTCCAGGGCGGCCAGAAACCGGTCCAGGGCAATGGGAATGCTCCACCCCGCCATCTCGGTATTCAAGAAGGTGGTCAATTTCTCTAATTGCTCCGGCTTGGCGTCGGGGAACTTGGCTTCAGTGACCTTGACCTCATCAATGGTGGCCATGCGGGTGTCCCGGTCGGTGAGGACCCGGCCCGAGAGCCAGACAGCCCCAAAAACCGGGGCCTTCATTTCTTTGGTTTTTACCGACACCGTGGCCCGGGCCGTGAGCTTATCGTCTTTGAAGTCCTCCACTTGAGGTTGGTACATGACCACGGTGCCCTTGGGATCATCGAAGCGCTTGGGCCAAGGATCCTGGGCCGCCAAGGTCGGCCGGTGAAAATCAGGGTCAAAGACAGGACGGTAAGGATTGCCATTGCCAACAGGTTCCGAACTGGACATTTTTTGTTCATGATTAACAACTCCATTTATAGCGGTTCTTAAAAATAATTTCGCATTGCTTTGGGGTGG
>CAVPJB010000030.1:0-152185 GCA_963705135.1 uncultured delta proteobacterium | reverse complement strand
TGTGTTGAACGATTGAACACGGGAAGCGACATTGAATCTGTATTGATCATCGAACCCTGTGAGCCTGGGCAGCAGGCAACAAATAGGCATCAGAGCCTATTTTGATATCCGCCGCCGTTGCCGAATGATATCAACCAAAGGAGCGAGTGATGCACGCAACTGACAAACCGAAAGCACCCGCGGTCCTGCTGATCGCGACGTTCGATACCAAGGCCGAGGAGGCCTTGTATCTTAAGGAGAAAATGGGTTCCTTGGGATGCAGGGTGCTTTTGATGGATACGGGAATTCTCCAGGAAAGCGGGCATATCACCGATATCACCCGCCATCAGGTGGCAGAGGCGGGCGGGTCGTCGATCGCTGAACTGATCGCCTCGCAGGACAAAGGAAGGTGCATCGGCGCGATGCGGGAAGGCGCCTGTGTTCTGGTGAAAGAACTTTACAAGGCAGGAAAGTTCCAGGGGATCATTTCCATCGGCGGCGCGCAGGGCACCGATATCGGGACCGCGGCGATGAGGGAGCTTCCGTTCGGCGTCCCGAAATTCATGGTATCCACCGTCGCCTCCGGAAGGGCGACTTTCGGGCCCTTTGTGGGGACGAAAGATATCATCATGATGCATTCCGTTGCCGATATCCAGGGGATCAATTTTGTCACCCGGCGGGTCTTCGACAATGCGGCGGCGGCAATATGCGGGATGGTGATCAATGCGGCCGGCGGTGGCGATCGGACTTCGACCCCTGTTCCCGTGGCCCTTTCGATGCTCGGCACGATCACCCAGGGGGCGATGAGGGCAATCAAGCTCCTTTCTGAAAGGGGGTACGACGCCATCGCGTTTCATCAAAACGGAACGGGCGGAATTGCCATGGAGGACATGATCCGTGAAGGGATCTTCAAGGGGGTGCTCGATCTCAACCTCCACGAACTTGGGGATTCCGTGGTGAACGGTCTTCATGCCTCAATCAGGGATGACAGGCTTGAAGCCGCAGGGGCGCTGGGCCTTCCTCAGGTCGTCGCGCCGGGAAGCATCAATTATGCAGTCATGGGCCCGGTCGATACGCTGCCGCCGGAAATGCTTAGAAGGAAGTACATCGTGCATAATTCCCAGCTCACCCTGGTAAGGCTCTCCAGGGAGGAGATTGCCAAAGCCGCGGTTCTTACGGCCGACAGGCTCAACAAGGCAAAAGGTCCGACGCATGTGTTCATCCCGCTCAGGGGTTTTTCCTATCCCGACCACGAAGGGCGGGCGCACTGGGACCCGGAAATCAATCTTGTGTTTATCCGCACACTGAAGTCGCGTCTCTCTTCCGCGATACAGTATGACGAACTCGATTGGCACATCAACGACGACGCATTCATCGATACCCTGGTGAATGAACTGGTGCATTTGATGAATAGATGATATGGGAGCTTTCCGAAACAAAAGAAGGCTGCTTAAACGATTTTAGTCAGGAGGAGGAATAGAGATAATGGATAAGAAAAAGGAAGTGCTTGGCGTCTTTGCCCCGATGGTTACCCCCTTTGGGGACGACCGGGTACTGTTTCACGGGCTCATCGCCAATGTGGAGAAGATGAACAGGACCTCTCTCGCCGGATATTTCGTCCTCGGGACGAACGGAGAATACAAATCTCTTTCCGTCCCGGAGCGATTCGCAGTGCTGAGGACGGTCGTCAAAGCCCGGACGAAGGACAAGGTCGTGATGGCGGGCATGGGTTTCGAAAGCACTCAGGAAACCATCGCGATGACCTTGCGGGCGGCCGATGAGGGCGCCGATATGGTAAGCCTTCTCATGCCCCACTTCTTTGCGAAGAAGATGACCCCGGAAGTGCTTGCCGGGTATGTCACCGCCGTGGCGGATGCCTCCCCGCTGCCGGTGCTGCTGTACAACAACCCGTCCGTCGCGGCCGGCGTCACGATCAAGGCCGATCTGATCCATCTCGTGAAGGATCATCCGAACGTCATCGGCATCAAGGACAGTTCCAGCGAGACATACAAACAGAACCTCGATGCAGCGAAAGGCAAGATGAGCGTTCTCGCGGGCACCGCCAATTATTTTCTCGATCTGCTGAAAATGGGCGGAACCGGCGGTGTGCTGTCGCTGGCGAACGTTTTTCCCGATGCCTGCGCGAAGCTCTATACGCTTTTCAAGGAGGGAAAGATGCAGGAAGCCGAAGAGCTGAACACCTCTTTGATCGGATTGAATAAAGAGGTATCCGGTTCTTTCGGTGTGGCCGGGGTGAAGGCGGCGATGGACCTCTGCGGTTTCTGCGGAGGGGTTCCGAGAAAACCGCTTCTTCCGCTTACCGGGGAGCAGTTGGAAACGCTGAAGCGCTCTCTGAGTAAAAGTCAATTTGCCTGTTAGGAGATGAAACATGGACAGACTCAAAGATCGAGTGGCGATCGTCACCGGATCGGGACAGGGAATGGGACTGGCGATAGCCCATGCCTGCGCCCGGGAAGGGGCGAAAATCGTCATTACCGATATCAACGATGAAACCATCCAGGCCGCCGTTGCCGAAGTGAAGCGGAAAGAAGGCGGGGACGCCATCGGGATAAAGATGGACGTGACGAAAAAAGCCGACATCGAAAAGAGCGTCAAACATGTTCTCGATCTCTGGGGACAGATCGATCTGCTGGTGAACAACGCCGGCGGCGCCCTGAATACCCCTTACAGGCTTGCCGAAATCGAAGAGAAGCACTGGGACCTGGTGGTGAATGTCAACCTGAAGGGCGCGTTTCTGTGCTGCCAGCAGGTGATTCCGGCGATGGTGAAGCAGGGCAAGGGCGCCGTCGTGAATATGTCCGCTCTGGCCGGGCACTGGCGGGCCTCGCTTGCGGGCGTCCAGTACACGGCGGCCAAAGCAGGGATCGAAGGCCTTACAAGGCAGTTGGCCTATGATTTCGGCCCAAGCGGGATACGCGTGAATGCCATCGCGCCCACCATCACGATGACCGGCGAGAGAATAAAGAGTCTCTGGGATGAAAAGGGGCAGGAAGAGAAAGAGAGAATCTTCAGTCAGATTCCCTTGCGACGCCTCAGCACGATGGAGGAAATCGGAGCGGGAGTCGTGTTCCTTGCTTCCGACGAATCGAGTTATATCACCGGCATTACCCTGGATATCTGCGGCGGCCGTTATCTGAGATAAAGGATGAGTCATGACAAAAAAGAAGATAGTCCTCCTGCCGCAGCCGATCGAAGCGGAAGCGGTCCAGGTTCTGGAAAAGGGCAACGCGCATTTGCTTTCGGCAAGCGAACCGAAGCCGGAGATTGTCGGCCCGCTGATGAAAGAGGCACAGGCCGTCGTTCTGCGGACCGGCATCAAGATGACCAGGGAGCTGCTTGCCTATCCGAATGAACTGATGATGATCTCGCGCACGGGCGCCGGCGTCGACAACGTCGATATCCCCGCCGCGACCGAGAAAGGGATCATCGTGACCTCCAGCATCGGCGTCAATACCACATCGGTGGTCGAACACGCCCTGGCGCTGATGCTGGCGCTTTTCAAACAGTTGTTCCTGATGGACGGCGAAGTGCGGAAAGGGAATTTTGCGATACGTTACAAGAACTACCCGACCGATCTGCGCGACAAGACGCTCGGGATCATCGGCTTCGGGCGGATCGGGTCATCGATCGCCCAGGCCTGCCACACGGTGTTCGCCATGAATGTCCTCGCCTATGACGCTTTGCTGACCGACGAGCAGAAGGAAAAATACAGAGATGGGTTACATTTACCGACCTGCCGGACCTCTGCAGGCGTTCCGACTGCATTTCGATCCATACGCCGCTCACCCGGGATACGGAAAAGATGTTCGACCGCCGGTTTTTTTCCGGCATGAAAAAGACGGCCTTCATCATCAATACGTCGCGGGGAGGCGTGATCAACGAACAGGATCTGATCGAGGCGTTAAGGGGGGGCGTCATCGCCGGCGCGGGTCTGGATGTATTCGAAAATGAGCCGCTGCAAACCGGAAACGGGCTGCTTTCCCTGAAGAACGTCATTCTGACCCCTCACACGGCGGCGCTGACCGAGGAATGCGTGACGCGGATGGCGGTAGCAGGGGCCGAGCGCGTGGTCGATCTGTTCAACGGCTTTGTCCCCGACAACGTGGCCAATCCGGAAGTCCTTTCGCTGCCGAGGTGGAATACCCTGAGAAAGAAATCATCGATTTCAGGTCACGGTAAATGACATTCCGGAGACAGAGACATGAAAAACTGTTCAAGATTTAATAATCCGGCGCCAGGGGAAGTCCACCGTAATCTTCGTACCTTCGTCAAGGCGGCTCTCCACGTTTATCCGACCGTCATAACGTTCAACGATATTCTTTGTGATCGTTAGTCCCAGTCCGGTTCCTTCCTTTTCCGATTTCCTGGCATTCAGGGCGCGGTAGAATTCCTCAAATATATGGGGTAAATCATCCGCAGGAATACCGATACCCGTGTCGGTGACGGTTATTCTGAGATATTCCTTCTCTTCGCTGGTCGAAATGCTGATGTTCCCTCCCCGGGGAGAATATTTTATGGCATTGCCGATAAGATTGGTGAACAATTTTTCCATATCCCCCTCCTGCGCTTCCATCGCATATCGTCCTCCCGAAAGGCTGGTGGTGACATGGAGTCCATTTTCCTCTGCCCTAGCTCAAAAAAGCCAACCACACCGAGGATGCACTCTGCCAGAGGGGTTTCCGTGGCGGATACCTTCCCGCTCCGGTCCAGGTAGGCGCTGCCCAGATCGAGGAGGTCGTTGATCAGGCTGACGAACGATTCGGTCCTGGTATGGGCGCGTTCGATAAGCTCTCGCTGTTCTTCAGACAGCTCGCCGACATATCCCTCAAGGAGAATCTTCATCATTCCTTGAATGGCAGAAACAGGAGCCCTCATTTCGTGGGCCACTGTGAGCATCAGTTTGGAGCGGGCTTCATCAAGTTCCACTACCCGTCGATAGGTTAGCGCATTGGTGACGGCAATGCTGACGCCCTCGGCAATGGCAGTAAAAAAACGCTTTTCCTCCGGGGTGAATTCATGCGGCCTGTCTGTATGTATCCGTAAAGCTCCGATCACCGAGTTCTTCATCATCAAGGGGACGCCCAGCATGGAGAAAATATTTTCGTCCCTGGCTTCCGTGCGATATTGAATTCTAGGATCCGTGGCAACATCGAAAATCGAGATGGTCTGCTCTTCCTTTACATCCAGGAGGCTCTTGCTCACATCTACCGGCCCCTTATTCAGATATTCCTTGCTGAGACCATAGGCACCCTGGAGCTCCAATCGTTCTCCTGTCTTGTCCAGGAGACGGATGGAGCAACCTTTGACCCGCATAAGCTGCGCGGTGTTTTTTGTGATCAGCCCCGTCAGCTCACTGAGGTCCAGCGTGGAGGTAATATTCTTTGTCAGGGCGTAAAGAGTCTCGATACGCTGGGCGGATTCCCTCAGCTCTTCCTGCAACAGGATGAGGTTCTTGGTCTGCTGCCTCAGTTTCATCATGATAGAGGTAGAAAGATAGGCTATCACATAAAGGGCCGTAGTGAAGAAAAACAGGTTACCGATGATATAGGTGGGGTTCTGGAAATTTTCCGCCTCGACAAACCCCCTGAGATGCACATGCCGCAATATCTGGAGGTACTCCAACAGGGTCAGAGCTCCCACCGTCACCAAGGCAATCGTGGGCCGGAGATAGGCGGAACGGGTGGGAAGGACAAGGGAAGCCATGACCACATGGAAAAGGAAAAAAACGATGACCGGGCTTTCGATTCCCCCGGTAAGATGGATAAAAACGGTAATGCCTAACCAGTCCATGTATATCTGCTAGCCGAAAGATCGCCTTCTGTCGGGTTGCGTCTTCAGGAGGTAATCGGAGATCCTTTTATGATGGAAGAAGGAGTATTATACGAAGTATTCCTAAGCTAACCAAGTAGAGATCCCGTTGAAGCAAAGTCAGTTGGAATAGAACCCCGCCAGCCCAGATTGCAAAGAAGATGCCAGCCAGAGCGATCCATCTTAATCTGATCAGCCAGCTGAAGCGCTCAAAGAGAACTTCTCCCGTTAGCAGCTGAATAGTATTTTTCACCGTGAATAGCTAGTTCCGAGTTTCCATATCGAACCTTGGGTCGGTTGTGGAATTGAGCACGTAACAAAACAGCAGCCGATCATCCGATCATAGATTACCTGATCATTACCAGCACTCTGATCTTTGATGATATGCAGATAACCATCAATGGTATTCAGAGGAGCCTTGAGCTCATGAGCCAGCACAGAAATAAATTAATCGTGCTTGCTTTTTCTCTTCGGCGAATTTGCTGGCCTGTCGCTAGGATCATCTGCGTTGCGTCTTCTTTACCACCCATGATTCATCTGGGAACTTGTCTATAATTTCAACGCACCCCTTTTCGTCGCTGATACGGACGTTTCCAACGTCCCTATCCTTTATCTTACTGTTAGAATATCCAGTTTCTCCCGCCGATTCCGCAATAAAACAAAACCCGCATTCCTTTTTCGAGCATATATCGGCGGTTTCTGAGATAATCCTCATGGTGCCACTCCGGTATCGGATTGGATTATTTATAGATATATCTACCCTTCACCCAACCAATCCTCGATGTCAAGACCCGTGCCTCTCCGATCTACCAGGGTCACGTCGCAATCAGAATTTTACAGTCTCCTCACCGATGCCCCACTGACATTCACGATCTTCTAGCAGAAAAGGACTGAGTTTTCAAGTTTTTGATAGATATCGAATACATCTCGATGTGAATGCAGGTCACGGCAATGACGTCCGATCCCGATGCAATCCCTAACGCTCTTCCCTTTGGTACGGATGGGTGGTCCTGGCCGTTGTGTTCATCGTCATGTCCACGATGGTGGGCGTCCGCAACTCGCTGGGATTTTTCTTTAAGACCATCTCCGGCGAGTTCGGCTGGAACCGCGCCCAGACAGCAGGGGCCTTTTCGATCGGCATGATCGTCCAGGGAATCTGCTCCCCCCTGTTCGGCAGCCTTGGGGAGAGGTGGAGCCTGCGCTGGATGATGGCCGCAGGGGTTTTCTTCAGCGGCGCGGCGCTGCTGGTCGGTTCGTCGATCGGCGGCCTCGGGCAGTTTTATCTGATGTATGCCCTGTTGAACGTGGGATTTACCGCATCCACCTTTGTTCCCCAGGTTCAGATCCTTTCCCACTGGTTCGTCAAGAAGCGCGGCCTTGCCATAGGGATCGCCAATTCGGGGCAGGGATTTGCCGCCGTCCTGACCTGGGGGTCCCTTTCCTCATCGGGTCGATCGGATGGCGGGACAGTTATCTTGCACTGGCGGGATTCACCATGATCTGTATTTTCCCGCCTGCGGCGATCCTGTTGCGTGATCATCCCCGGGAAAAAGCCACCCTGGCCGATGAACCGTTTCTCAGTTTCGTCGGAGCGAGACCGGCCGCTAAGATGGAAGACGCGGCCCACCGCGCCGCAGATGACGCGTCGGCCGGCGCCCTGTTTTGGCAAAGGCTCTTTTCTTTTCGTTTTTTTCTCGTTGCCCTTGTGTTCAGCGCTGTTGGCTTCAACATGGTCGGAACCACCGTTCATATCGTTCCCCACGCCACGGATCAGGGATTTACCCCTGCCGAGAGCGCCCTGATCTTTATGCTCTGGGGGATCTTCGCGATCGCGGGGAACCTGATCAGCGGCATCTCCGACTCGCTGGGGCGGGTGACGACGTTTATCCTGGGAACTGCCCTGAGTGTATGCGCCTGTCTGTTGTTTGCCGCGTTCGTCCGCGGGATGTCTCCGGTATTGTTTTTAGCCGGGACGGCCCTTTCGGGAGCGGGATTGGGCCTCATCAGGCCCACGGCTTCAGCGATGCTGGCGGATCATTTTTCGGGGCCGGGATTCGGTAAACTGAACGGTTCGGCGGTAACGATCTTTGCCCTCTCCGGAGCGCTGGGAAGTTTCGCGATGGGCTATCTTTTCGACCGCTCGGGAAGCTACTGGAGCTCCTTCATGGCGCTCGCCGCCCTGTCTCTGACGGGGGCAGGAGCCGCCGTGACACTCGGCCGGAAATTCCGGCCGGTAAGATAAAACCACATCGAGATATAATGTATAGTAACATATACACTTGACATGCATAGTGTATAATCTTATAATTTATTATAATATTTCGAGGTAACCTTATGAAAGAAATAAATGCGCTGAAATTGAGAAACAATCTGGGGGAAATCCTGGATGAGCTCAACAAGACCGGGGAGCCCCTGTTGATCAGCAAAGGTAGGAAGGTAAAGGCTGTTCTGATCACGCCGGAACAGTTTGACAAGCGTTTTTTCGACTATCAGGCGGAAGAAAAAAAGCAACAAATGCTGGAGAAAATGCTGGCGTTGCGTGCCGACAGGATCGGCAACAAGGACAGCGTGACGGCTCTGCGTGAATTGCGGGGCTATAAGGAATGATCTGGGTGCTCGATTCTTCCGTTGCTGTGCGCTGGTTCTTGAAAAACTGAACAGCATCCCCACGCTGATGCCGTAATGGAACAGGTCGTCCGGCAGACGGGTCGGTTTATGGCGCCGGAACTCTTCGCCTTTGAAGTTTACGCCGTCTTGTGCCGCCTGCATCCCCAAGGAAGTGAAGTCTTTGTTGAAGGTATGCTGCCCATTTTGGAGGGGAGGATCATACGTCAGCCGATGACCGGCAATCTGGCGCGTAACGCCTTTTTCTATGTGGAAAAAGGTTTGACCGGATACGACGCCTGTTACGCGGCCCTCGCAAAAGAGATCGGCGGCCTGTGGCTGACCTTCGACGGAAAGGCCCACCGATGCATCAAAAATTGCGGCGTCTCACTGAACCTTATGGAAGTTTTACCCGAAAATTGGTAAGGTACGGCAACATGGCCCCATTCTCCCGTGCCTGCTTTAGGGGCATCTTTTTATTCTTGCCTTGAGCGGGGGGATGACGATCGGGAGAAGGATCGCCAGAAGGGTGATGATCCACATTGCCATGCAGAGGGGAGGCTCCCAAGGCTCTCGATCCTCCCTCCGGAGATGATCAGCGTCTGCCGGAAGGATCTTTCCATCACCGGCCCCAGGACCAGCCCCACCACCAGCGGGGCCGGCTGATACCCGTACTTGCGCATCACATAGCCGATCACCCCTGCCGCCAGCATCACCCAGACATCGAAGAGGGCGCTGTTGTCCCCGTACGTGCCGATCGCACATAAAACCAGGATGACCGGCATCAGGTATCGGGAGGGAACCCGGACGAGCTTGGCAAAGATCCCGACCAGCGGGAGATTGAGAATCAGGAGCATGGCGTTCCCGAGATAGAAACTTCCGATGACCCCCCAGAAGACGTCCGGGCGGTCGCGGAGCAGGAAGGGGCCGGGAGTGATCCCATGCAGGAGCATCCCGCCCAGAAGGACGGCAGTGGCCGGCGTGAAGGGCAGTCCGAGGGAGAGAAGCGGGACCATCGCCCCGCCGGAGGCCGCATTGTTGGCCGCTTCGGGACCGGCCACCCCTTCGATGGCCCCGTTCCCGAACTCCTCCGGATGCTTGGAGATCGACCGTTCCATACCATAGGAGGCAAAGGAGGCCATCGTCGCCGCAGGTCCCGGCAGGAGGCCGATCAGAAAACCCAGGACCGAGCCGCGGGCGATGGGGGCCGCCGAGCGCCGCATCTCGTCCCGGCTGGGGTAGAGTTCGCGGAATTTCACGGGCAGGATTTCCATCGGCTTTTCCCGGGCGGCCAGCACCTCGAAGACCTCGGCGATCCCGAAGAGGCCCGTGGTGATCGCGATAAAACTGATGCCCCCCTGGGCGGTTTCGATGCCGAAAGAGAAGCGCTCCAGACCGCCGATCGGATCCATTCCCACAGCGGAAAGGATCAGACCGGCCATCATCATGATCAGGGAACGGGGCTTGGATTTTCCGGTCAGGTTGGACAGGAGGACGACTCCCAGCACCGTCAGGGCGAAGTATTCGGCCGGCCCGAAGGCGAGGGCGGTCCTCGCCAGGAGGGGGGCGAAGAATTGCAGGGCGATCACGCTGAAGGTTCCGGCGACGAAAGATCCGATGGCGGAGACGGCCAACGCCGCCCCGGCCCTTCCCTTTTTCGCCATCGCGTAACCGTCGAGGGTGGTGACGACACTCGCCGGCTCTCCCGGGAACATTGACCAGGATGGAGGTCGTCGATCCCCCGTACATGGACCCGTAATAGATCCCCGCCAGCATGATCAGGCCGGCGGTGGGACCGAGCTTCAGGGTCAGGGGAATGACCAGGGCCATGGCCGCAGCAGGACCGAGACCCGGCAGCACACCGATCACGGTGCCGATCAGCGCGCCGACAAAGCAGGCGATCACGTTGTCGGGTTGAAGCGTGATCAGCAGATAGGATAGGATACCCTGGTCGGACACGGAAAAAGCCTCCCTTAAAACAGTATGCCCCCCGGAAAGGACAACTTGATCCAAACCACGAAGAGAAAATAGCAGAAGAGGCAAACGCCCACCGAAAGGACGATGGGCCGCACCCAATCCTTCGCTTCCATGAGCCGGCTGGAAAGGATCACGAGCAGGAAAGTGGAGACGAAAAAACCGATCCATTGCATCATGAGAATGTATAGGATAAGCATGGCGGTCAGGATCAGAACTTTCGCTTCCCCCGGGTTGTCGACGAAAAAATGTCTTCACGGCTCTGATCATCGACCCCTTCCTCTTCACCCGGTCCGGCGCCTTGATGCGACAGAAAAGCGAGGATCAGTTGCCAGGACGGCCAGGAACAGCAAGACCCCTCCCAGGAGCAGCGGAAAGACCGCAGGCCCCGGGTTTTCCCAGTCATCCAGGGGATAACGGGTGGTATAGATCAGGAAAGTCAAACTGAAGAGAATCAGGACAAGGCTGCTGGCGATGTCTTTTCGCGGGGTCATCGGCGTATACCTGAACCATGCATCTCTTATCGGCGATCAATGCGCGTTCTCCCCTTCGAAGTCAGGAGGGGAGAACACGCACTCACCGTTGTTATTTCAGCAGACCGGCGTCCTGCATGATTTCCCGTGTCTCCTTGTCGACTCCGGCGACGAATTTCGCAAAAGCCGCCGGGGCAAGGTACCGGGGCGTCGAACCGAGCGACGAGGCAAAATCGATCCACTCCTTGCTTTCAACGGCCTTTTTGACGATGGGGCTCATTTTGTCGACGACCGCCTGGGGGGTTCCCTTGGGGGCGGCAATTCCCCGCCACTGATCGAACACCAGGTCGACGCCCGATTCCTTCATCGTCGGCACGTCGGGCCAGATATTGATCCGCTTCTCGCTGCTGACCGCCAGGATGCGCACCTCGCCGGCCTTGACCTGGCTGAAGACCTCTGCCGGATGCTGGCTCGATGACTCGATCTTCCCTCCCATCAACGCCGCCATGGCCAGCCCCGTCCCGAAGGGGACATGGATGATCTGATCCCCGCCTTGGCGGCCATCGCAACGGGCACCATGTGGGTCACGCTGCCCATCCCCGAGTTGCCCATGGTGATCTTGCCGGGATTCGTTTGACGTGGGCGATGAACTCCTTGAAATCCTTCCAGGGGGCGTTCTTATTGACGGCGATGGACAACGGTCTCGATGCCGACCCCGGCGATGGGTTCGAAGGCCTGGTAGTCATAGGCGATCTGTTTTCTGGCGGCCAGGGTGTTGATGGCGCCCGAATACCAGATCAGGGTATAACCGTCGGGTTTGGACCGGTTCACTTCGTTGTAGGCGATGGCCCCGCCGGCGCCCGTGACGTTGCGGACCACCATCGGCTGTCCCAGATCCCGGGAGATGATCTCCGCGAGTTTCCGGGCCTGGATGTCCGCCGCCCCGCCGGCTGCAAAGGGATTGATCAATTCCACCTGCTTCACAGGCCAGGTCGGCCGCCAAGCGGGACCCGTACGCCCCATGCAAGCAAGAACCGCCACAAGAAGCGGAATGGCCAGGATGAGTTTGTTCCTGAAAATTCTGCTATTTGTCTGTCATCTGTCTTTCTCCTTTCATCTGTTGTTACATCCGATTCTGGGCAATCGACGGTCTATACCATTGCCCAGGCTTCCTTGATCACCCGCTTCGTGTTGGCAATGACGACTTCGGATGTCTCCTCCGCAAGAAGCGGTCTCACCTCGGCACTGAGCACAGGCCGCTTCTCCGGATTCAGGAGCTTCATGTCGAGCAGAAGCCTGAAATAATCCCTCACCTGGGGGGTGTCGATTTCCCCGCCCGGCATTCCGAAACGGGGCTGCAGATCCCCGTAGCCCGGGTGCCGCTTGTCGCGGAAGGCGGCGCTCCCGATGTGGAAGTGCATGGGGTACTTCTTCACCAGGGGAATCGCCTCCTCGGGGGTCTCCCTAAGAGGGGAAAATGGGACAGGTCCGCCAGGACGCCGAAGTTCCGGAACTCCTTGTGCACCTCGGCCGCGACGTCCGCCGCATCCTGGAAGTCGCCGATCAGGAAGCACTTGTCGATGTCGTAGTCGAAGACCTTCATATAGATCCCCATCGGACCCTGCTCGTTGGTGTATCGGCAGATCTCCTTCAAGGAATCGATCAGGATCTTCTTGGCCTCCTCCTTCTTCTCCTCGCCGGGATGCTTTCCGGAGAAGACCCTCATGCAGGAGGCCCCGAGCTGAAAGGCCTCGTTGACTCCATTTTTCATCGCACTGATCGCCTTTCTTGCGCTCCTTGGGATCGAGGTCATTGATGTTGAGCTTGCAGCGTGAACATCCGGGGCTGGTTTGCATAGCACACCTCCATGTGCGAGGTCTCCAGAAGCTTGCGTCGCCTCGTGGCGCACCTTGGGGTCCTTCATCCAGCCGACCTCCACGGCCGTCCAGAAGTCATCCTCCACGATCTTCCGCAGTGTCTCCACGATCGGACCCTCCCCCGTGGTCGCCTCCGGGTAGGCCTTGAAATGGACGATCCCCAGTTTCATGTACCGGTAAATCGAAAAATTTTCCATACCTTATCCATCCTCCTCTTAATCATTTCAGTTCAGGTCACCTTGACCACCACCTTGATCGCATCCTCGATCCGCTCGCGGACATACTTGAAGGCGGTCGGAAGCTCCTCCAGCGGGAAGGTGTGGGTGTGCATCAGCTTGGCGTCGAACCTCTTCTGGTTCATCAGGGCGGCGGCGCGGTGGGTGGCGCTTTTGCCTTCGCCCCGGATTCCGTAGAGATAGATGTTGTTGCGGACGATCTTCGCCAGATCGACCAGCGCCGGTTCGCCGGGGAAGGCGGCCAGGCAGATCCGTCCGCCGCGCTGCGTCATGTCCATGGCCTCGTTCAGGGCATTGGCCGCCCCGGAGCACTCCAGGACGTAGTTGACGCCCCTGCCCCCGGTGAGCCTCTTCACCGCCTCCACGGGTTTTCCTTGTTGATGTTGACGACGTGGTCCGCGCCGAGCTTCAGGCCCAGGTTCAGCCGCGAGTCGCGCGTCCCGGTGAGGATGACGGGCCCGGCGCCCAGGGCCTTGCCGACGGCGACGCCCATCAGGCCGATCGGCCCCGGGCCCGTGACCACGAGGCTCTCCCCCGCGATCAGGCCGCCCAGGACGTCCAGGCCGTACATGGCCGTGCCGGCGGTCACGATCAGCGTGGCCTCTTCGTCGCTCATGTCGTCCGGCGACGTGGACCAGGGTATTGATATGGTTGACGGCGTACTCGGCGAAACCGCCGTCGGTGGTGAAGCCGTTGGCGCGGTGGCCCTTGTCGTGGCCGGCGTAGTTCAGGCCGTAGTTCAGGCAGGAGGTGTACATCCCCTTCCGGCATCGCTCGCAGCGCCCGCACCCGGCATGGATCTCCACGGCGATCGCGGTCCCCGATCTTGTACTCGTCCACGCCCGCCCCGAGCTTGACGACGGTGCCCATGTACTCGTGGCCCGGGGTGAAATTCTTGTTGAAGGGGAGCCGCCCTGGACAATGGCGGGCAGCCCCTTGGTGATGATTTCCACGTCGGTGCCGCAGATCGAAACCGCGTCGATCCGCACCAGGACCTCGGCGGGTCCCGGCTCCGGAACCGGCTTTTCCGTCAGTCCGCAGCTGTTCGGGGCCGTCGAGAACCCAGGCCTTCATCGTCTTGGGAACGGAGAGATTCTTTGTTGGCGCTTTTCCTGTCATGAACGGTCTCCTTCCTATGGTTTGATCTGGGCGGCGATAAAGGCGATTTTCGCCGTGTCTTCCGTCAGATCCGAGAGATAGTAAGAGGTCTTGAGATCCGGCGCCACCGCCAGGATTCCGTGCTCCTCCATCAGGAGCACTTTGGCCGAGGGGTATTTCCGGAGCCCCGCCTTGACGTACTCATAGAGCTCCGTCGAGCCCGACATGGCGCTGTCGATCCGGGGCACCTCTTTCAGGACGGCCTGGGCCGAGACCGTGACCATGGGAAGCGATTGCACCCGGTTCGAGTAGGCCGTCGCATAGGGGGGATGGACGTGGGCGACCGCACCCGCTTCGGGGCGAAGCTGGTAGACCGCCAGATGGAAGGCCGTCTCCTTGGAGGGCCTCAGGCCGCAGGGATTTTCGATGATGGTGCCGTCGATCTTCATCAGGAGGTTGATCTCGGGATCGATATCCCCCAGGCAGATGCCGGTCGGCGTGATGAGGGCGGTGTCCGTGCCGGGAATCCGGACGCTCATGTTTCCTCCGGTCCCGCTGACGAGCCCCCGGTTGTAAATGCGTCGAGAAAATTCGGAGAGCTCTTTCCGCAGTCGGATGATTTCCATTTCCTTGCTCATGGTTTCTTCAACTCCTTCCCTTTTTCCATATAGGTGATCAATTGGTTGACGCAGGCATCGACAAAGCAGATCGTCATTGATATGGGCGTCGATTTCCCTGAGATAAATATCCTTCCTGAGGTGGTCCTTCAGGGTCTTGAGAAGAGCCCGATTTCCCGCACCATCGTAGAGAACCCCACCCGGGGCGCCGTAGACGGACCATCCCTTCAGAGGAATCAAAACCGCCGTCGGTCCCGTAGGCCGCGTTCAGTCGCTCGGCCATCACCCGGCCCACTTCGGCCATTTCGCTCCGGGAAACCTTGACGTTGGCGTTGTATGGATTGTGCATGTAGATCTTTCGTTTTCTCAAGCGGATGGGGATGGATTCCCGGGGACCGAAGCAGAGATACTCCAGTCCGCCGGTCGAGATCACCTGGGGGATCCCTTTCTTCCCCGCCGCGGTCAGTCTGCCCGGATTGACGGGCTGATAACCCCGCCCCCACGACCTCTTCGGTGAGTTCGTGAGGGGTCAGGTCGAGGACCCCATGGACCAGGCCTTCGGCAATCAGATCCTCCATGGCCGAGCCTCCGGCGCCCGAGGCGTGAAAAGCGACCGCCTCAAAAAGGGCGGATGGGGGATAAGGGATCGGTCAAAGTCAATGGCGGCGGATGCTGATAACGCCTTTAAAAGCTCTAGTTATTATTGGACCCTGATTAAGAGGAACCGCCAACTAATTTTACTATTCCCTCCACTTTTGTTTCCTCGTCTGCATCGGCAAAAACCTTCCTCGTCCCAGTTCGGTGACAACCAAGCATTTCGGCGATTTTTTGGGAGAGAACGGCGATGCGATAGGGTTTTTGAATAAAACCCAAGGCGCCCTTTTCCAACATCAGATGCACATCTTCGTCCATACTGTGGCCGCTATAAAGGAGAACTTTGACCTCGGGGTTGATTTCACGCAGCCGATAAAAGGTCTCCCTACCGCTCAAGCCGGGCATAATCATATCCAACACTATTAGATCAATGGGTTCATGGTGTTCCTGCACCAGGTTTACAGCCTGCAAGCCAGTGGATGCCAGGATGACTTTATAACCCAAACGCTCTAATATGCGGGCGCCAATGGCTCGCACCTGTTCTTCATCATCCACCAATAGGATGGTGCCAGAACCCCTGATGAAACGGAGTGAACGAGGCTCCTGGGATTTAAGGGTTTTCTTGGAGACAGGAAGATAAATATGGAAAGTGGTGCCAAAAGAGGCTTCACTGTCCATTTCAATAATGCCTTGATGATTCTTGATTATTGAATACACCGAGGCAAGGCTCGGCCGGGCTTCGGGACCTATTTCATCCGATACCACAAAGGGTTCAAAAATCTTGGCCTTCAATCCTTCATCCAGGACCAGGTAAGGGGCGTTCAGAGAAATATAGACGTAGGGGCCGGGAAGCCGACTATAGGGCTGGCAAAATTCCTCGGTCAAGACAACCTGTTCCGTGGAGATAACCATCTCCTGGGCCTTAGCGGCATGCGGTCGGGACATGAGCAACAAATTGACTAAAACCTGTTCAACCTGGCCCTGGTCAACTTCAGCGGGCGGCAAGGCCTCTGCCAGGCTGCGATTGATGCGTAAATTCTTGTGAGAAAAACGGAACAGCTTGATGATTTTTTCGATAAGCAGGTTGAGGTCCACCGGTGTGGGGCTAAACTGCCGCCGACCAAAAGATAACAACTGGTCGATGAGTTCGGCGCCTTTGGTCACTTCCTGTTCAATCTGTTTCAAGTCGGCGTGAGCCGGTTCTCCGGCAGTGGTATCGGCCAACAGCAGACCGTTGAGAATCATGATGTTCACCAGAATATCGTTGAAATTCCTGGCCCAGCCCTCGGCCAGGGTGCCGATGGCTTCCATCTTTTGCTGCTGCAGCAATTGCCGCTCCATCTTCTTCATCGCGGTGATATCGTTGAACATGGCGAAAGCCCCAACATATCGGCCTTCTTCCAAGATCGGCACCGAACTCATTATCACGGACACCGGCTCCCGGTCCGGGGTGAGGAGCTCTAATTCGTGCTGGGCGACGTCACCTTTTTTATTCTGAGCCAAGATGTTGGCCAATAACTTCTTATTGTCGCGCTCAAAAAAAGGAAAGATTTCCTTTCCTTCAGGGTGCTCTTCGCCGATTATCTCCCGCAGACGCTGGTTGGCAAACTTGATAATCCCCTGTTCATCGATGATCCAAATGCCCTCATAAGCATTTTCCACCAGCTCCTGATAGCGGCGTTCCGAGACCTCAAGTTTGCGGTGCAGGAAGGCACTGTCCAGGGCCATGGCAATCTGGTGGGCAAAATTCATCACCAACTCTTTATCAATTTCGGCAATATTAGGGTCACTGTCGCATTCTATCAGCCAGAATGACGCCGATGACTTTGCCCCGGACGGAAATTGGGGCCAGAATAAAGGCTTTGGGCTGAAATAGCTGAATAAGGGGATTCTCCTTATTTATCCGGCTGTGAGCCACATCCCCGATTACCACAGGAATGCCGTTGATGGCTACCCGGGCAACAACATTATCCACTTTGGAGACCGGAATTTTATAATCTTTAACTTTTTCATACAGTTTCGGATCAATGCCCACCCCGCAATGTATTTCCAAATGATTGGTGTCTTCATTCATAAAAAAACCCCTGCCCGGTCTAACTTGGCAAATCTGATGAGAAAATTCAGGGTGACCTGCAGCAGCCCCTTGATATCTACCGTGGTCAGGGCCGCCATACAGGTCTCCGGCAGAGTCATAAGTTGATCGATCTTTTCCTTTAATTGCAGATTAAGATGGTGGACTTCGTCGTATTTCTTTTTCAGGAGTTCCTTGTCACGTTCCAGTTCCTGGATAGTATCCCGGAGCAGCCTCCAGGGCAGAAAAATTTTGCGCCCCCATTTTTTCAGGATGGACCTCTCCTCCCAGCTACAGTGATATTCACAATAATCATCGCCACGGAAATAACAGCGACTCTCCTCCAAATTTCCCGGCGGCAGATGCCAGATGGTGGGCATCGCCGTGAGAATTCCCTGATTGAAGAGGCAAAAATCTTCGTCGGCGGGAATGTGCCGAAAATAGCGGAACTTGATGATTGCCTGGCGCTTGCCGGTTAACAGGACTTCCACTGATTTATTGCGGTTAAATTTGTCACTGATGGCCTGAATTCTCTTCAAGGCCAGCCGTGGGTTGCCAAAGGCCCGGGTGATGATGCGCTGCACATAGCCGAATTTCTGCATGGGTGGCGGCATAACTGCCGATTTTAAAGGCTATCTGGTCGTCCTGAGTCAATCTCCTGGCATTTTTAAATAAACCAATCACCACATCGCTGGATACCCAATTATTAATATCAGTAAGGAATTCCAGGGGATTATCTAGGGCGTTAATTTCGGGATGTAAATCCTGCAGGAGAGCTGGCGTCAGCTCTGGAAAATGCTCTTGAAAATAATCTATGATGACCTTGGTATTTAGGCATCCATGATGCTTTTCCATGTCTGCCGCCCTGCGAAAAGGTGTCTGGAGTGATGAAGCTGCATCCTTGCGCTCCCCTGGGTTTCAACTGCCGCTGGCCGACATCGAAAAGTGCAGGAAACCAAACTTTAACAGTCAGACAGCCTTAGTAGTCAAAGCCAAAAAATATCTATCAGCAATTGAACGATATCCTGTCATATTTGTTCAATTTATTAGACATATTCAGCCTTAGATTAACTGTTGAAATATATTTGTCAATATTTTTCGACAGAGAAGTTCATATTTTTTAACAATTTCACCCTTCCTTGGAATTTTTCCTCGCCTTGATGCCCCCGGTCTTACTGCAGGTCATTATTTTTTTCAAAATATTTTTTGTTTTCTTCAAGTTTGTGACATTTGTCTTATCTGTTCTGTCTAACTAACTAAGATATCAATAGAATCCTGGCTATCAAAAACGCTCCGTCAATAACTGCAAGGAGGATAGCCATGGAACATAACATTAGCACTACTCAGAAACCCCGACTTAACCTGAGCAAGTTCTGCCAGATGAACGTCAGCCGGTTTCTGGCCCGTCGGGTTCCCTTTCGTTTTTCTCAAATGTATCTCAGCTGTTTGGGAAAACTCTATTACCTGAGCCATACCGAAGAGCGGGATCTTATCCGCCACACCATCCAGCAGGTCTTTGAGGACCGGTTATCGCAGCCAGCCTTGGAAAAGCTCATTAGTCGCACCTTTGCCGGCATCTTTACCCATTACCAGGAAAAACTCTTTTTGGCTTACGCCCCGGTGGCCAAGGTAAAAGCCCATCTGAATCAGCGGTTGCGGCTGGAAGGAACTGAGGAACTTCAGAAGGCCTTAACGGTTGGCAGGGGTGTCATTTTGGTTACCGGCCATTTTGGCGCGGTGGAATTTTTACCAGGGGCGTTGGGTCTGACACGGTTACCCGGCGGCCATCATCGTCCGGCCGCAGACCAAAGAACTGGCCGTCTCCTTGGCCCAACGAGCCGCCTTAATCAACCTCACCCTGATTATTCCGGAAAACGGCAAAGTGCTGCCGGCCGCGTTGAAAGCCTTGCGCGAAGGCCGGATTCTGATCACTGAAGCTGATGAGTTTGAAATGTGGCGGGTCAGTGAGACAGAATCAGTCAATTTTCTGGGGTTCCAGATCCCCTGGGATCGCACCCTGGAAGTGTTACAGAAACGTTCCGGAGCTCCTCTGGTAACGGCCCTGGTCCGCCGGGAACCAAAACGGCGCTACTCCCTGGACATTTCGCCAATTGTGGCGCCAGCGCCTGATCAGGCAAGGAGCAGTCAATGCCTGCACCTTCTGGAAAAGGCGATTTTTGAGGCCCCCGAGCAGTGGTACCAGTGGAAGGAGTTTGGCAAAGTCATCGCCGCTTTGCCTGGCCGGATGGTCCCTGCCAGTGGTGCAGAAGCAATTATTCCCGCAGGTCAGCGTTTCTCGTTACGCCCACGCCTGAAAAACATTACATGATAGCTGCAGTGCTTTGAGGAGGGAAGATCAATGTTAAGTGGCAAAATAATTAATCTCAAAAGAGTAGTGGTGACCGGGATGGGATTAGTTTCTCCTTTGGGGAACTCTGTTTCAACTTCCTGGGAAAACTTATTAGCGGGCCGCTCGGGAATCAACCGGGTTACCAAATTCGCCAGTGATTTAGAGGAATTTCGCCAGCGTTACAAGGCCCCGGACGATTTTCCCCTGATCGCCGGCGAAGTGAAGGATTTCGACTTCAAAGCTCTGATGGCGGTGAACAAGCCGGATCTGACCAAAGAAGACCTCAAGTTGAGCAAATACACGGACGACTTTACCCAATACGCCCTGACGGCGAGTTATGAAGCCATCAGCCATTCTGGATTGAATCCAGCCGCTGAAGATCCGGAACGGTTGGGCACCATCATCGCCTCCGGCATGGGGGGGGTGGCCAGTTGGGAAGAGGCCTTTCGGAAACTTGACGAAGGCGGCGTGAAAAAAGTCTCGCCTTTTATGGTGCCGCGGCTGCTCCCGAACCTGGCGGCCGGTAATGTCGCCATCAGTATCGGCGCCCAGGGTCCGAACACTGCCTTATCCAGTGCCTGTGCCGCTGGAGGCCAGGCCATCGGGGCCGCGTTCCGGTCCATCCAGTTGGGAGAAGCGGATGTGATGTTGGCCGGAGGGGCCGAAGCAGCCTTGACTCCCCTGGCCGTGACCGGTTTTTATCGGATGGGCGCCTTGGCCACCGGTTACAACGACCGACCGGAAGCTGCCAGCCGGCCTTTTGATCAGGGTCATGCCGGCTTTGTTATGGCTGAAGGCGCCGGCATCCTGGTGTTGGAAGAATTGACTCACGCCTTGAACCGGGGGGCGCCCATCTTGGCCGAACTTACCGGCTTTGGCATGTGCGGCGACGGTCATCACATCACTGATCCTAACCTGGACGGGGCTATGCGCTGCATGCGCCGGGCTATGGCGGATGCCGGCATTGAGCCCCAGGATATTGATTACATCAATCCTCATGCCACTTCCACGCCGGTGGGGGACCGCAATGAAGCCCGGGCCATCTCCAGCCTCTTTCCGCACCAGCCATTGGTCAGCGCCACCAAATCTCAGACCGGCCACCTCTTGGGCGCGGCCGGGGCCATGGAAGCCATCTTTACTGTATTGTCCGTCCATCATGGTATAACACCCCCAACTATCAACCTTGACCAGATGGACCCGGAATGCGTCGGTATCTCCTTGGCAGGAGACCAAGCGGTACACCACCCGGTGCGCCACGCCCTATCCAATTCCTTCGGATTTGGCGGCACCAACGCCGCGCTGGTTTTTAAAAACTATCAATTATTGGAATCTCTAAGCAGGATATTTTCGACTGGGAGGAAGTCAAATGAAGGCACAGGAAATTAAAAAAGTATTAGTAATCGGCTCCGGCCTTATGGGCCGTCAGATCGCCCTGCAATGCGCCCTGTTCGACGTCGAGGTCAGCATCTACGGCCGGTCTGAGATCTCTCTGGCCCGGGCCCGCCGCCACTTGAAAAGATATGCCCAGTATCTGACCCAGGGTGGCTATATCACTCCCGAAAGAGCGACTGCCGCCCTGGAACGCCTAACTTTGACCACGGACCCCGTGGCCGCGGCGGCCGACGTGGATCTGGTAAGCGAATCCGTGACCGAAAACCTGGAACTGAAACGTCAGATTTGGGCGCAGTTCGGGAAACTAGTGCCCGGTAAGGCCATTTTGACGACAAACTCCTCCATTATCCTGCCCTCAGAATTTGCCGAATCCAGCGGCCGTCCGGAACGATTTCTGGCCTGGCACTTCCATCAGCTGTGCTTTATCAAAAATGTCGTGGATATCATGCCCCACCCCGGCACCGACCCGGAATGTCTGGCAACCGTCGTGGAATTCTCCCGTCTCTTGCAACTCCAACCCATCGCCTTGAAAAAAGAACATCGGGGTTACGTCTTTAATGCCATGCTCACCAGTTTTCTGACAGCGGCCTTGGAACTGGCGGTGGCCGACGTCGCCAGTATCGAGGATATCGACCAGGCCTGGATGACCGTTATGCAGACGTCGCATGGGCCTTTCGGTATTATGGATGGAGTGGGGTTGGACACCGTGGCCCACATTCTTAACTTTGGAGTGGCGGTGGAGCCGCAGAATCCCCTATATCCCCAGGCCCTGGCCTGGCTGCAGCCGAAAATCGAGCAAGGCCACCTGGGGCAAAAAAGTGGCCGGGGTTTTTATAGTTATTCCCGGCCCAAATTAGTCAAAGCGAGTTAGAGGTACGGCGAATCAGTAAAACGGCTAGACCGCCTGGGCTTGAATTCAGGCTAAGATTGTCCAGGTCGGTTACGGACAAATTAAAACTTACAGGAAAGGCTGAACCCCAGAGAATGATTGTCGCTCTTGTATTTGCCGTTGGCCTGGAATGGAGCTGGCAGCTGCACGCCGTTTATCGCTAATGTGTTTGCTTTGGAACGATTTTCGCTGAGGATATAGTTATAGGCAAACCCCAGAGTAAACCGGCTGATCTGATGTCTCCCCCCAAAGTAAAGATATGCCGGTTGGCGTCAGGAACCGTGGGATCAAAGGTGCTGTTGGGCACCGGCGTCAGGTCATAAATATAACCGATCCGCGCTTTCATGCCGGGCTTGATTTCGTAATTGCCGCCAAACCTAAAGGCCCAGGCATCATTCCAATTTTTTTCTTGTGAGATGGCATAAGTTGTGGTGCCTGGGAATGTCCCCGGAATTGGCTGGTTCAGATTGAGGTTTAAGCTCTTATAGGTTGACCAACCTGTCCAGGTAACGTCAAATTCAAAGACAAAGGGCTTAAGACGACTATAGGCGATCCCCCACGTTACGGAAGGCGGAAAAACCACATCCGCGTCCCCGCCCACAGGATCTATCAAAGAGACATTTAAATCGCCGCTGTGGGTCACTTTGATTTCGCTCCGATAGGAGGCACCAAACTTGACCCCCTCCATGGGTTCGTATAACAGCCCTAAGTTATAACCGAAACCGACGCCATCACCTTCAAAATCATTCTTGATTTCTGTGAGAGGCGGCAGGATCCGCAAGCTTCGCCGTTGAATCTGCACCTTTGAATACAAGACGTCCAAACCAGCGGCAAAAAATAAATTATCCAGCACCTTAACAGCAACCACTGGATTGAAGTTGAAAGTTTCCAGTTTGGACATGGTTGTCAGGTATCTCCCGGCCCATTCCGGTGGCCAGGTCGTTCCCAAGCCAAAAGGCATAAATACACCCAATCCCAGGACCACACGTTCATGTACCGGCAGCACCCCATAGAAAGCTGGAATATTAAAAATTTTATGCTCAGCCGTGGTATATGACCCCACCTGGTCGGTATACGTCCGATTCGTGCTGCTGAAGACAGAATTAAAATAAATTTCCGGCCGTTTCAATTGCATCAATCCCGCCGGGTTATAAAAAATGGCGGAGGGGTCATCGGCTTGGGCCACAAAGGCATTCCCTTGGGCCATGGCCGCCGTCCCCTGCTGCAGAACGGCAAAACCAGCGGCCTCCGAAACCGAAGCCGTGCACAGCAACATGCCTATGACGAGCCAACAGACAGAGATGTCCCTAGACACGGTTTTACTCCTTTCTATATGGGGTTGTAAAAAGGGAAGGGTAATCTTAACCACTCTTAGCATAAAATTATACATTTGGCAAATACTTTTCTACATTTATTTAAGAATAAAAAGCTTTAATTAACGCTTAGTTGAGCTTCTGCTACCTCTAAACTCCATGAATGACCAATTGGGGCGTTGGTCTCGTAATATTAATTAATCATTTTTAGAAGATAACTGTTACCGATTTATAACTTATTAAATATCCTGATTTTTCAGATAAAATGAGCTAGGTCAAAAAAATTTATTTTTTTTTTGTTTTTACCGATAAAAATTGTAAAAATATAATTCACATATGCATTAGAAATAGGTATAATTGAGTCATCCCAGCAGAATCAGTTTTTAAGTGGATGCGTCTCACCTCGGTCTGCCTGTGCCGGTCCATAATTCCGAGTGTCGGGCAACGAGGGGAGTGGTATCACTGGGAGATGTGTCTCTCAATTTTAACGCTTATTTATATATTTATATCAATTAGTTAAAAGGAGACCGCCATGAATATAAAGCAATTTCTTTTCCGTCGTCTACGCCTCAATCTCAGTAAGTTTTTTCAGATGAGGCTGAATAGCTGGCTCATCCGTTTTTTGCCCTTTTTTCTTTCCCGTTGCTACCTCATCGGTTTAGGCCGGCTCTATTACTTTTTTAACCGCAAGGAAAAGAACCTTATTGAGCGAACCATAACTTTTGTGTTGGGAAGCAGTTTAACCGCTTCGGAGTTGCGCCAAGCGATGCGGGAAACCTTTGAAGGTATATTCGACCATTATCATGAAAAACTTTACCTGGCTTATTCCCCTTTCAAGCGGGTAAAAAAGTTTTTTGGGAAACGAATGCGCTTTGAGGGCGAAGAGGCTCTCCAGCAGGCTCTGGCGTTAGGCAAAGGGGCCATCCTGGCAACCGGCCACTTCGGCGCGGTAGAATTTTTGCCTGCCGCCCTGGCTTTAAACGGGTACAAAGTGGCCATCATTTGCCGTTTTCAAACCAGCCGCTTAAGGGATTCGCTGGTAGAGCGGGCCAAACAGGTTGATCTCGAAGTAATTGACTCCGACAAGGGCAACTGCCTCCTGGCGGCACTGAAAGCCTTGAAACAGGGCCGGATTATTATCACTGAATCGGATGAATTTGATGAATGGAAGGCTAAGGACAACCACCAGATCTCTTTTCTGGGAGCTCGTTTGGACTATGACCGCGCCTTGGACGTTCTAAGCAAGCGTTCCGGTTCACCCGTCGTTTCCGCCTTGGTCAGCCGCACCGGTAAGGGCTATACCCTGCATTTGACCCCGGTTACCACCCAGGAACCGGCCGAGGCCCGGGTAGGTGAAAAATGCCTGGAGGTTCTGGAAGAAATGTTAGAAAAGCTGCCGACGCAATGGTATCAGTGGAAAAAGTTCGGCAAAATGATCAGTCCACAACTGGAAGGCACTATTTCTGCAGCGCAACCCTCTTTCGAACCGATGGGGATGCCCTATCAGTATGCTTATTAGACCCGTGAGTTGACATATTTTTTTTAAAATGTATATTATAAATCAGTTTATCAATTTATAGTTGCCCAGGTTAGACGGATACTGAGCAAATCGACAATAATAGTAAA
Source organism: uncultured delta proteobacterium (assembly GCA_963705135.1). Lineage (GTDB taxonomy): Bacteria > Desulfobacterota > Desulfobaccia > Desulfobaccales > Desulfobaccaceae > Desulfobacca. The sequence continues at coordinate 127,263 of CAVPJB010000030.1, read as the reverse complement.
ATGTTTCTCGATCCTTCCAATTAATAGTGTATGGCAGTTGAGCACATTGGTTATTGTAATATTTTTTGTCTGTGGGGAGGGCGTTGGTTGCAACCTGTCTTTGGTTGGCCAGCCCCTTAATAAATCAACTGATTTAATGAGGAGACACATCGTCACGATACATCAAGGCTGTTAAAAAGGCGCCACCTGGTTCAGGGTGACGCCTGTCTGACAGTATGTTAAGAACCCCTTGTTACAATTGACTCGGCCGACGCCAGCAACAGCGTCAACGGACTTCACGGTTTCCTGGAATATGGCACATTTTTACAATGTTAAGGATCTGGCATTCAAAACCCATTCCCATGCCGGGAATAGGAGGCCTCTTTTGAGCGGCAATCCTATCCCCCTCAGACATCCCGCCCTGCTGATGTTTTGGGTAAGTCCCAACCCACCTATGCCAATCTGCATTTACCGCCAGGTCACCATTTCCTTGGGAACCAAGTCCGAACCCGATGCGGCACTACGCCGGAGGTCACCATCCGCCTGCTGCGTTCATGCTGGTGAGTCGATTCCAAGCGCCAGCAATTTGTGATCGGGAGGGCTTCATAATGGAGGATTCCACAGAAGTAGATTTATTGAGATACTGAAAAACCTTCTTTGCCGCAACTTCGGGGCACATGAACTGCCGGCGTGAAAAACGATAGCTCTCCACGCCCGGTGGCTCTGCCGCAGGTGGGAATAGCTTGGCCAGGGAAGCATCTGCCTAGCTGTTGAGCCATGCCATCAGAAACCGTCCGAGGAAGTGTTGCGGTTCTCCAACTTTCAGAAAACGCCCTGACTTTTTTCATTACAAAGCCACAGGGTAAAGTTGTACCGGCAACCAGAATACTGGTTTTTCCGAGGAACGGTGAGTTTTGGTCAAAATCTGCCGGAAGCTTCGCCCGGTCAAGTACATTGCTTCTTTCTCACTCTGAATATTACGGGTTTTCCCTTTTATCCAGACCTCGCTGGCGCAGAACCGCCTGAGCCTGGTGTAATATTTCTCTGGTATCTGGAAAAGTCAATAACATCATGGTTTCTTCATGCCGACCCCAATGGCACTCCCGTTCTTCCTGAGGGGAAGATTGTGTAAGATACTCCAGGAGATACACTATAATTTCGATCTGCTTGCCACGGTAATTGAATTGTATGGTGCCTAAAGTGTCAATGATTCTGGCCTCAACTCCTGTTTCTTCCCGAATTTCCCGGACTGCAGCTGCCTCGGGACTTTCTCCCGGTTCTATGTGACCCTTAGGTATCACCCAATGGGTGGGATCGGGTTTTGCCCTGACAATCAAATAGTATGTTTCCCCGTCTGTCTGCCGAAAAACTATCCCGCCTGCGTGTGTAAATGCTGTCACCTGTTCGTCACCTGATTTTTAATAAGATTTGTCAATATCCAGTCAATTATTGTATCATCCAAGGCCTCGCTCTCATACCTTCTTGTTTTATTACTTCAATTTTATTATTATTAAACTGTATTACTATAAACTTTAATATATATTTTAGATCATTCGGATTTCCAGTAAATCCTGGTTGATTTGAATCTTGAGGACTTATGTTGCCCCCAAGCATGGTCGCCCTGGCGGCCTTTGGCTATTTGCTTTTTTTATTCGCCCTGGCTTATTATGGCGATCGCCGGCGGGCTCAAGGCCGTAGCCTCATTGCCAATCCCTATATTTATACCCTCTCCCTGGCGGTTTATTGCACTTCCTGGACTTTCTACGGCAGCGTTGGCAAGGCAGCCACCAGCGGGGTCATTTTTCTTCCCACTTATCTGGGACCCACCCTGGCAGCCTTCACCTGGTGGTTTCCGCTCCGCAAACTCCTCCGTCTGTGCAAAGAAAATAACCTTACCACTCTGCCCGATTTCCTGGCGCTGCGCTATGGCAAAAGTAGTTTTTTAGGTGGCTTGGCCACTCTGGGCCTACTCCTGGCTATCATTCCATATATTGGCCTGCAATTGAAGTCTATCTCGGACACCTTCAATATTTTGGTAGGCCAGGATACCGCTGCGGTGCAGGCTTACATGTTTCAAAACACTGCCTTCACTGTTGCCCTTATCCTGGCTGTCTTTGGCATTCTCTTTGGCGCCCGGCATCTCGACCCCACCGAGAGGCATGAAGGCATGGTGACTGCGGTGGCCTTTGAGTCCATCATTAAGCTCCTTGCCTTCCTGGCCATCGGGATCCTGGTTTCCTTTGTCCTGTTTCCAGGGTGGGGTGACCTCTATGACCGTATCTGTCGCAGCAAGGAACTCTGTCCTTTATTACAATTAAATACCGGTCCCAATAATAGTTACCTACTATTCCTGGTGGAAACATTTCTGGCCATGGGTGCCATTATTCTGCTGCCCCGACAGTTCCATATGGCCGTAGTCGAAAATACCGACGAAAAGCATTTACTGACCGCCATGTGGTTGTTACCTCTCTATCTTTTCTTAATTAATCTTTTCGTTCTCCCCATTGCTTTCGGTGGCCTGTTGTTAAATATGCCTCCGGCTCAAGCCGATACCTTTGTCCTGCGACTCCCTCTCCAGCACGGCTATCCGCTCCTGGCTCTGCTGGCTTTTCTGGGTGGTCTATCTGCTTCCACCGCCATGGTGGCCGTAGCTTCCATTGCCGTCAGCACCATGATACTGAACAGCTTGATCATGCCTTTAGCCCTGCATTTAAATCTGGCAGACCGTTTGTCCTCTTATCTTCTCCAAGTCAAGCGTTTAGGTATCTTAGTGGTGATTCTTTTGGGCTACTTCAGTTATCGACTGATCGGCGTCTCTCTGATGCTTGTTGACATGGGGCATATCGCCTTTTGTGGCGTGGCTCAATTGGCCCCGGCGGTCATCGGCGCCTTATATTGGCGGGACGCCAATCATAAAGGGGCGATGGCAGGGTTGTGCTGCGGATTTTCCCTGTGGTTTTACACCCTGGTTTTTCCACCCTTGGTGGAGGCGGGATGGTTGCCTGTCTCCCTTTTGTCGCCGGGACCTTGGGGGCTCTCCTTCCTGAAGCCCACTGCGTTTCTGGGATTAATCGGCCTTGACAATCTGTCGCACGCCTTTTTCTGGTCTCTGTTTGGAAATATCGTCGCCTTTGTCTGCGTGTCACTGGCGACGACTCCCAGTTCCCTGGAAGTAGAGCAGGCTCATCGTTTTGTTGATATTTTTACTGGCGATGTAATCCGGCACAGGGAGAAGCGCTTTACGTATCTGCCGACGTTAGATCAACTTACCCAATTTATGGGGAAATTCATCGGCATGGAAAAAGCCGCCGAAGTCCGCGACAAATTTCTGCAGGAAAACAAAAACCCGGAAGAAGAATGGGGCGATCGGGAAAAAATCCAGCTCGCCGAGTTCGTCGAGCGCACCATCGCCGGATCCATCGGTCCGGCTGCGGCCCGGGTCATAATGGACGGCTATCTTTCTTCGGTGGGCTCCCGCATGGAAGAGGTCTTTGATCTCTTCGGACGGGTCACCAGCTCCCTGGAAGAAAGTCAAGAGCAGCTCAAGCGCCGGGTAGCCGAACTCTCGGTGCTTTATGAAGCTGCCCGTAAACTAACCACCTCCCTTTACATTCCGGAACTGATGGAAGGCGTTCTGGATCTGCTGGTGGATCGTTTAGGGGTGGAAAGATGTGCTATTCGGCTCCTGGATGACGACGGCTTCCTGCGGATTAAGAGCTATCGCAATCTGTCCCCACGGGCGGGAGAAGTCGGCATCAAACCCGACATGCGCCCCCTTTTGGGTCAATGTCTCCTGACTCCCCAGGTGATTTCCGTGGCGGACAGTTCCATTGTCTGGGACCGTCTCCAGGGACTCCATGAAGAGGAAACTATGGCCTCTTTCGTTATGGCCCCCATCGCCACGGAAACCATGTCTCTGGGCGTCCTCACCGCCGCCAGCGGCCAGAAAGGATATTTTGCCAAAGAACATGTGGAGTTTTTCCAATCTCTAGCCGGCCAAATGGGTTTGGCAGTCCGGAGCGCTCAGATGGTGGCCCACCTTATCCGGAATCCCCTGGTGGCCATCGGCGGCTTCGCCCATCGTCTCTACAAAAAGTTGCCGGCTGGCTCGGCTACCCAGCAATATGCCGAGATTATTATCAAAGAAGCCGAACGCCTGGAGCAAATGGTGCGTGATATAGTGGATACCACCGTGGTCGCCATCCCCAAAGAAGAGGAGCAGGATATCAATCAGGTGGTGCGCGGCGCTCTGGGAATTTTGAAAGAGACCTTCGAGGAAAAGAAGATCAGACTAAAAGTTAGTCTGGCTGAGGATCTTCCACCCTTGATCATGGATGTGGGCAACTTGAAACGAGCCTTGCTGCAATTGCTGGCCAACTCCCTGGAAGCCCTCACGGCAGGTGGGGCCTTAGAGATCGTCACTTCGCAACGAAACGATACTGTCCTGATTCAGGTTAATGACAACGGCAAGGGCATTCCCGCCAACATTCTGCCGCACATTTTTAATACTTTCTTTTCCACTAAGCCCACCGGTCCAGGGTTGGGTTTGCCCATTGTCCACAAGATTATCTCCCAACACCGGGGTCAGATCACCATAGATAGCGAGGAGAATGTCGGTACCAGAATAACTGTCAAACTTCCGGTCATCAAACCCGGCCAGTAAATTTTGGGATAACATAGTTCCGGCACTAGCCAGCCGCAACTTTACTTTAGGTTCTAAATATTTGTTGAGAGTGCGCTTCGGAACGGCCATGAACCCTACATATCTTTTGATTCTGTCAATTTTACTGCAGTTCATTGCGGCGATCTCAGCCTTGCGCCTCATCCACATTACCGGCCGAACCTGGGCTTGGATCATCATCGCCACGGCGCTTGTTCTTATGACAGTCCGGCGAGGAATTACTCTGTACGAGCTGCTTTTCTTCGGCTCTAGACATCCCCTTGATGTTTCTGCAGAACTGGTTGGCCTGATTGTTTCCAGTCTACTCGTCTTAGGCATCGCTTGTATTTTTCCGGTTTTTCGCGCCATCAGGACCTCTCAAGAGGCCTTGCGTTTAAATGAAGCGCGCCTGGCCGCAGTCTGGGAACTCAGCCAGATGACTTCTGCTTCTCTTGAAGAAGTTACTGATTATACGTTAGAAGCTGGAGTAAAACTTACAAAAAGCCAGGTTGGTTTTGTGGGTTTACTTGACGACGCTGAAGCCAACCTCCAGATTCTTTCCTGGTCCAGTCTGGTAATGACCCGATGCGGGGTGCATGAGCAATCCATAGTCTATCCCATTGCCTCAGCCGGCTTATGGGGTGAAGCGGTGCGCCACCGTCAGACATTATTAGTAAACGACTATGCCCAATCCCAGGAAGATAAAAAAGGGTATCCCGCCGGCCATATCTCCTTGCACCGTCTTTTAGTGGTACCGGTTTTTGATGGCACCCGGGTGGCGGCTCTGGTAGCAGTCGCCAACAAGTTGGAGCCGTATGATGATCAGGATCAGCGCCAGCTAACTTTGCTCCTCCAGGGCATGTGGCGGCATATTCGCCGCCAGCGTTCGGAGCAGGCTATGGTCCAGGAAATTGAACGCATGCATCAATTTCAGACCAAAATGATTCAGACCTCCAACGATGGCATTATCGCCAGTGATCGACAGGGCAATATCCTGATTTTTAATGCCGGGGCTGAAAAAATCCTGGGCTACCGCCAGGAGGAGGTCATTGGCAAAATCAAAGTCCAAGAGCTATACCCCCCCAATAGCGCCCGTGCGATTCTCAAGAAGCTTTTTTCGTTCGACTATGGCGGCCGGGGCCGATTGATCAATCATGAGACCTTGGTGTTTAGCAAAAGCGGCGAGCATATTCCGGTAGAATTATCGGCCACCCTTATTACCTATGACCACCAGGGAACTGCGGTTGTGGGCTTCTTCCGCGATCTGCGGGAGCGCCGCCTCCTCCAGGAAAAGGTCCTGCAGAACGAAAGGCTGGCGGTCCTGGGTCAGATGGCCGCTCATATCAGCCACGAGATTAAAAATCCCCTCATGGTTATCGGCGGCTTTGCCCGGCAGGTGAAAGAGAATTTTGACGGCCCCAAAGAAAAGAATATAGAGAAACTTCAGATTGTTATCGACGAGATCAGACACCTGGAAGAATTCCTGGTAGAAGTGGGCCGTTATGCCAAGTTTTCTGAACCCCGTCTCGTTATGGGTGATTTGAACGCCTTGATTGAAGAGACCTGCCGCTTACTGGAGCCGATTTTGGAAGAACAAGGCATTATGTTAAAATTAGATCTCGACCCTGCCCTGCCCTCTTTCTCATTCGACCGGGATCATATTCGCCAAGTTATTTTGAACATTGCCAAAAACGGTGTGGAGGCCATGGAACAGCCCGGAACTCTCTCGGTCGCCAGCCGCACCGCCCCGGGACAAATTCTGGTTCATATCGCCGATACCGGCCCCGGCATCCCTCCCGAAGTCCTGGCCAAGATCTTTCAACCTTTCTTTTCCACAAAACCGCGCGGCTCAGGCCTGGGTCTGACCATCTCCCAACAGATCATGGCCGCTCACCAGGGAGAGATTCAGATTGAGAGCCAACCCGGGCAGGGAACTCAGGTCACTTTATCTTTTAAATTGTTGAGTTAATGATCCGACGAGAAAAATTGGTTTTTCTTAATATCTCTGCTATCATTGCTCTATCCCTTCGGGAGTGGTGAATGTTTGGTCAGGATAACAGGATGGTGATGAAGCATGAACGATCCTTCTAAAGGAATAGTAGTGGGCATCTCCGGTGCTAGCGGTGTAATTTATGGGCTGGAGATGCTGCGGGTATTGCAGAAACTCCGCATCGACAGCCATCTGGTAATCACCCCGGCAGGACGATTGAATTTTCAGTTGGAAACCGACTTTCCCGCCCAGGATGCTGAAAATTTGGCCGGTTTCGTCTACGACGATAACAACCTTACTGCCGCCATTGCCAGCGGTTCCTTCCTGACTGGCGGCATGGTGGTGATCCCCTGCAGTATCAAAACCCTGTCGGCCATCGCCAACTCCTACAGCGCCAGCCTTTTGGTGCGAGCGGCGGACGTCACCCTCAAAGAACGCCGTCCCCTGGTTTTGGTAGTACGGGAGACGCCCCTGCATCAGGGTCATCTGGAACTTATGCATCGGGCCGCAACCATGGGGGCCGTCATCCTGCCGCCAATGCCCGCCTTCTATCACCGGCCGCAAACAATTCAAGACCTGATCAACCAGACTCTGGGGAAGGTCCTGGATTGCTTTCAGATCCCCCATCAGTTATTCCAGCGCTGGGGCAGTCCGTGATTTTTAACGAGTCAGCTGATGGGCGCTGATGCTGGTGCCTGGCCTTTTATAAAGCTTATTTTTGTGGAAAAATATTCAGATTATATCTACTTGAATAAATATTACGGCAGGCTGACTTTGGGGTGAATTCGGGGAGATCGGGATGAAACAAGACTAAAAAAGATTGGTCCAACCCTCAGCGATCATAGGCCAGGACTACCAGGCCCACGGCCAGCCAAAAGCCCTCACGCAGGCGGCGGATGATGCTGAAGGTTGCCCCCATAAGAGCCCCCAGGTGCAGGCCGATGGTTAGAAGAACATTGCCGCCGTCCTGAACCCCCAGGTTGCCAGGGATGAAAAAGGCCAGGCCACCGATGAGAGTGGCCAGGGCGTCCAGGCACAGCGCCGTCAGCAGATTGATGGGCTGCCCCAAAAGATCAAAAATGATGTAGACTTCCAGGCCATGAACGAGCCACCCGAGGAAACAAAGGCCCAAGGCTAACCAAAATTTCCAGATGTGATGCCGGTAAAATGTGGACATTTGAGCGTCCAGGCGGCAGAGGGATGCCTCTTTTTGTTTCAGGAAACGAGGCAAGAACTTATATTTTTCGAGGACGGCCATACCCAGTTGACAAAGGCCGTGCTTCTGAATCAACACAAAACCTAGAGCCCCCAGTCCCAACACCAGAGCCGCAACTAGTAAAACCAACAACCATGGCGACGATAGATTAAATAAGGAAGGCGCCAGGGCTAGACCCAGAAGAATGTACAGAACCATAGAGAGAACCATGATACCCTTGCTGATGACCAGGGAAGCGGTGGCATTTGTCAAAGACACGCCTTCTTTCTGAAGCATTAGAGCTTTCACCGGTTCACCACCCAGACTGGCCAAGGGAGTAAGGACATTCACAGCCTCTCCTGCCAGACGGTTGAAAAAAAGATACCTGATCGTTATACTGCTGGGAGGACTATCAAAACAAAAAAACCAGGAGAGCGCGTCTAAAAGATTAACTACGAGATAGGGTAACAGAATCAAGGGCCAATACCAGCCCACCAGCCTGAGGTGATGGACCACCTCTTCCCACCCCACCGTGTGGAACATCCATACCAGAAAGACCGAGGCGATAATTACCAGGAGTATTTTAATTTTGGCCATCTGATTTTCGCCGATAGAAGATTAAGGCAAAGATATTCGTCCCCACCGCCGTAGCCACAATCATCCAGTCTAGCCAATTGAGGATTGCCAGCAGGAGGATAATATAAAAAAAGTCCCGGCTCACCGCTTCCTCCAGAATCTGGTCAGAACTGCTCACTTGAGACTCGGGAGGCTGGTCAGCAATAATGGGTTTGGTGTCAGCGAAATTTATCAGCCACCAACAGGCCAGGTACCCTACTGTCAGTAATAAACCTGAGGCCAGGAACAGAGGATGACCAGAGGTTCTATAACAGCCCACGGAAATGCCCATTAAAAGCAATAGATTAAGGACCGTGTCACCATGGAGATCCAGCAAGGCCCCCAGACGTGATTCCTGAAACTTTAACCTAGCCACCGCCCCATCCAAACAATCCAGCACCAGAATCAGAGGCAGTAAAAGAGCCGCTCCCACTGAAGCGCCATATGACCCTTGGGCAAAACCCCAGACTGCTAACAGACCGACCAGTAAGGAGGCAAGAGTAATTTGATTCGGAGTAATTCCCCTGGTCAATATCCACGGTAAAATCAGGCGGGCTATTCTTCGGTTCCAGGAATTTTCTAATATACCCTCCCCCACTGGAGAACTATCTTGGGCGGCAATCAAATGAGCTGTGGCGACAGCCTGATCCTGGTCATCGTAGACAGAGAGAATACCGGACGGGTCGAGGACTATTCCCAATACCCGATTTTGTATAGCCTTTCGAGCAACATAACCATAAAAATCACCTAGTACCGAATCCGGATTAAGTGGCTCGGTACCTCTTTTCCATTTTCCAATCATGCCAGTCCTTCCAGGCTTCGGCGGAGAAAAGGAACAGGCCGGCAGCCTGGAAGCCATTTTCAGAGCCGGATAGACTTAAGGAGCTGACCAGGCCATTATTCAGGTTCACTGAGGGGGGGCGTTTAGTTCATTTTTCGAAGGTTTTACTTCACTTGGGCAAGTCTGTTGCGGTTGGTTCACCACCCCCAGGGACAATGCCCCTGGCGGCGGCAGACGCTGGAAAAAAGCTTGTAATGCTTGCGGGTCTATCAGGGTATTTACCAGCAGGGTTAGAAAATAACCACTACCGGTCTCCATGGATTGGGGCGCTAAGTAATCAGGCCAACCAGAATTTATTTGGATTCCAGGAAATAGATACTGTTGCCGGGCAAGTTCCCGGGTCAAAGGTTCTTGCAGGTTGGGGGGCGCCAGGATGGTGATATCAGCTATCCCGGCTCGCCGGAGCCCCAGAATCTGCCGGGGCAGGAACGGCACGCCAGCCACCGGACTGAATAGATAAGCCGGTGGTTCTTGACCAACTCCTGGGATTAAAATGACTGCCTGTCTAATCATGGCCGATAATATATGGGGATTTTGATCCCGATTTCCCTCAAAACTGCGTTTAAGGCCTTTAGAAAAGCCTGGATATCGGCTTTATCGATAGCGCCAATGTTGGCCAGACGAAAAGTTGAATCATCCTGCATCTTGCCGGGATAAATGGTAAATCCTCGTTCATACAGGGCATCGTGCAGTCGGGTGAAATTATAGTTTGGATCATCAGGCTCTAAAACGGTAGTTAAGAGCGGGGATTGTCGCTCTACCGGCAACATCGTTTTGAAACCTAGGTGGTGCAAACCGGCAACCAGGGTTTGCCAGTTGCAGCGGTAGCGCTGGAAGTGATTTTCCGGCCCCTCGTCAAAAAATTCCCGGATAGCCTGGGTCAAGGCATAAACTACCTGCACCGGAGGAGTGAATTGCATCTGGCCGTTGGCTTCAAAATGCCGGTATTGCTGATAGAGATTAAGATAATAAGATCACGCTGGGATTCGGTGGCTCTGCTCCAGGGCATCCCGACGGCAGATTACCCAGGCCAGTCCAGCCATTCCCTGCAGACACTTATTGGAGGTGGAAAGCAGATAGTCAATGTGCAGGGTATTGACATCCATGGGCACACCCCCAAAGCTGGAAATGGCGTCGACAATCAGGCTCACCCCTTGGTTACGGGCCAGGGTGGCGATCTCCTGGAGCTGGTTGAGCAGGCCGGTGCTGGTCTCATGATGCACCATGGCCAAATGGCTGATTTCCGGGTGGAGACTTAAAGTTTGCTGAATGAGTGAAAGGTCGGGCCAATCTCCCCAGGGAAATTTCAGCTCATATAAAGGAAGTTGGTAACATCGGGCAATGGCGGCCAACCGTTCTCCGTAAGCGCCGTTATTGATGACGACAACAGCCCCATCGGGTGGAACTACGGAATTGAGGACCGCATCCATGGCCGCAGTGCCGGATCCGGCCAGTAGCACGCAGGTGTAGGTTGCAAAGTCGCCTCCGGCAATCCTGACCAGATCAAGGCGAACCTGTTGCAGAAGCTTGACAAACTCTTGTTCCCGCGGGCAGATATCCGGCACTACCAAGGCAGCTTTTACCGAATCGGTGGTAGTGGCCGGACCGGGGTTGAGGAGAATCTTACGGGGAACTGCTCGCAAGGTTAAGGAACCTCCTATTATTATGGCTAAAGCATCAGCAGCGAGCTTAGGAAAACCCACCGGTTTTTCTTTTCCGACCCTCAAAATGTCACAGGACAACCTGCTGAGTGCATGGAGGAGGATAGCAGCTTATCAGCTGGTCCCCGTACCTGACATAGCCACTTCCTTTTGAATGGCGGGCCAAATAGCTTCCCGAGCTCGAATAATATCCCCAGGAAAGTCAATCTCCAGCCAACTTAAGTCGCCGATATCTCTCACCCAAAGGCGGCGCCGGTCACAGAGCGCCTGGGATAATTCTTCGTGTTCGGCGAAATGGTTCTTCTGGATTAGATCATCCATCAACTGCAGAGCCAAAGGCACATCAGCAGAGTCGATCTTAACGATCCCAACGGCCTCCCCGGCCACGGGGTCTCCAGTATCGATGCTTTTCCCAACGGCAGTGGCCAGACCCCCCCGATGGGTGACCTTGACCTCTTCGCCGCTGTCTACGGCCAGGGAACCCACTAGCAGGCGGCTTTTATCTTCCTGGCTGATCAAACCAGCCAAAATCTTGGGGTTAAAGAGCAGATCTGCGTCCATGAACAGAAACGCGCCTTTGAGATGCTCCCTGGTCAGCCACAAGGAATACAAACTGCCCGTTTGGGCAAAAAGATCGTTAGCCACCCAATGGATGATCATATCCGAATAGCGATTGGCTAGCGCCTCCTGCATCATGCTTCGCAGATGACCCACGACCAGGACAATTTCACGCACTCCATAATGGTGCAGGGCGTCCAGCGTATACAGGATGAGGGGACGGCCGTCAACTTCGATCAAGGCCTTGGGAATTTTTTCCGTGAGAGGCGCAAGACGCCGACCAACCCCGGCGCTCAAAATAACGGCCAACATGTCATGGCTTCCTGTCTTGACTGACAAAAGACATGAACCGTTCTTTGAGGGCCGGCGGAGTTAAATGAGGCCGCTGCAGGTCGGCTGCGGCCCCAGGAGCCACTTTGACCAGAATGAAGTGCGGTCCCGGCTGAGTTAGAGCCATGCCGAGTAGATGGGTGAGGGTTAGGGAATCTGTTACTTGTTGAGAGCTGACATAGCCAGCTTCACGGGCCACTGCGGCCAGAGAGATAGTAGAGGAAGTGGTAGCCTGCCCGCCGGTGGAATCATAGGCCTCGTTGTCCAAGACCACATGGATTAAATTTCGGGGGCGGTAATGGCCAATGGTGGCCAGATTGCCCAATTTCATAAGACAGGCACCGTCCCCATCTAAAACCACAATTCTCCGGTCGGGTTGAGCCAGGGCCAACCCCAAACCGATGGCGCTGGCGCACCCCATGGAGCCGACCATGTAAAAATTACCGGCCTGATCCAAAGAATTATATAATTCCCGGGAGATCTTGCCGGTGGTGGAAACTACCGCCTCCTGACCGGACAGGGATTTGGTGATAGTGTTTATGGCCTCGCTCCGGGCTAGGCGATAGGCAGACTGACTTTCTCCTTCGGTAGTGGCCGCTAAAGTCCCCCGGGAGACAATCAAGGCCACCGGTGATGCCAAAGCCAGCATCTGTTGGTGCAAACGGCGAATTTCTTCCTGGTCCTGAGACCAATCGCCTTTAAGAAATCCAGTCGGAATCTCCAACAAGGATAACAGGGCCGGTGTTTTTTGGCCCATCACGTGATGCTGAGAGGCGTCGGGACGACCTGGCTCACCCCGCCAGGAGATCATCAGGAAACAGGGAAAACGATAGACTAACTGCAGTGAGGTCAGGGGATTGATGGCGTTGCCCAGACCCGAGTTTTGCATCAGGATCACCGGCTGGCGGCCACCCAGGTTCCAGCCCGCGGCCACTCCCATGGCCTCCCCTTCGCTGGCTGCATTGACGTAGACCCTGGACTCATCCTTTTCCAAAAAACTGATCAGCGGGTTCAAAATTGAACATGGCACCCCAACAAAGGGACCCAGTTTTAACTCCTCAAAGAGATTGAGCACCTTTTCTGCTTTAATCATAAATGAGACACATCCTTGCAGCCAAAACCGCCGAGATTCGCCTCAGGAGTAGGTTGGCTAAGGCCGATGGCGGGGTGAGAGGTGAGTTCCCGCCCTGGTTGACAAAGGAGGCTGCAAGCCCGCTGATAATCCTGCCAGTTCTGGATCTCCATCCAGCCGGAGTTGACTTCCAGCAGATTCACCGACAGGCCTCGGTCAATAATCTCTTGCAGCAGATCGGTGAAAGAAGCTTGAAGTATCGACGGGGCTTCGTGAAAAGTTCGGTTATGATGGGAGTGTACACAATCATCATATATTGCTTGAAAAACTTTGCTGCCGGAAGTGGAAAGTTTGGCAATGCCAATGAACTCGTAGTCAGCTTCAGTTTCGGCAATAGTATGGTGACCGATCCGCACTGCCTGGTTAGTAGCCTGATTCAACAAACGCCGCTTTTTGGGCTGAGGTTTGTCCTTGGCCACCACCAGATCCAGATTTTTGTTGCGATTATATCCTTGGGCGAAAGAATTGTCCACCACCAGCACAATATCCCCGGGGCAACTCAAGAGTTTTTGAATGATGAAGGGTTCAAAAAGAATATCCGCATAGATTATCAGATTCTGTTGGCCGAAGGCGTCACGGGCCCGCATGATGGAATGCAGGATGTGACCTTGGGAGAATTCCGGGTTGAAGATCGTGGCGGTGCCGTCCACCTTGACGGAATCTGCCCGATAGCCGGTGACGGCGATGATGTGATTAAGACCCACCCGGCTCAAGGTCTCCACGTTGTGCTGCAAAAGTGGCTTGCCATTGAGATCCAGCATAGCCACTGGCCGATCGATGAGCAGATCATCCAGGGGATCATTGCTACAGGGCTGACCGGCGGCAGGAATAATCACCGTATAATTATCGTAAGCCCGGCGCAGATATTTCTTTTCTTCGGCTTGAAAGCGACCCATTTCCTGCAAATCGAAAATCGTTTTCAGAGGGGCAATCTCTGCTTCTACCGACTGCAGAGAGCCAGCCTGTCTAAGGTTATGCAGAACTCTGGTCATAGCCTGCACCGCAGCCCGCAACCCAGCGTTGGCATAGATCACTATCTTAACGCCCCAGGCCGCTAATTGCCGGGCGGTCACCTGGGGATAGCTGGTGGGCACCACCACCAGGGGAATAGATCGTGACCAACCCTGAATAAAGGCCTGGATTTCATCCGGGGTTTTGGATTTAGAGTGAATCAGAATGGCATCAGCTCCGGCCTCGGCGTAGGCCTCAGCCCGGCGCCAGGCCTCCTCCAGACCCCAGCCGGCAATTAAAGCCTCCACCCGGGCAATCACCATAAATGCTGGCGAATCTTGAGCATCCTTGGCCGCCATAATTTTGCCGACAAATTCCGCCAGGGGGGCCAGTTCCTGACGACCGGGGATATAACTGTTCACTTTGGGGAAGCATTTATCTTCGATACAGATGGCGGCAATACCAGCGGCTTCATATTTTTTCACCAGGCGGATGACGTTATTGGAATTGCCATAGCCGGTGTCGCAATCAGCAATCACGGGGAGTGAAACTGCCTCATTGATGTTGCTGGCTGCTTCTAAATAATCGGACATGGTCAAAATATTGGCATCGGGGACCGCGTTGGCAGCAGAAATTTCCAAACCGCTGGCCCAGACGGCATCGAAGCCGGCCTGCTCCACCAACCGGGCGCTCAGACCATTGTGGGCTCCGGCCACTTGAATGATATTGGATTGGTCCAGCAAGCGGCGTAAGAGCTGAGCTTTCAGGTGCATCGGCAGGTCCTTGGGTTGAGGGTTTGTGGATCTCAGCCAATTCCCGGGAGGAATCTCAAGTTGTGCATAAATTATCATTAATTTATATCAAAAAACTAACAATTTTTAACTCAAAATTTAACATCGCGCATTTTAGCGACTAATGGTTTCAAAATGAGGGGCTAATATCATTGTTAGATGAAATATTTTTCCAGAAAGGGTGACTCTTGGTTTGGAGGTGGGCCTTTTTCAGGACTGTTGCTAACCCATCCTAAAAAAAGTTTGCGTTTAGAAGGCGTTGGATCACCGGGGGTTGGTATTGCAGGTTATTTCCCCTGCCGTGCGCAAGGTCATAGTCCTAGTAATACTTTGCTGAACCTCGCTACAGATTAACGCTCCTGGGAATGAGCCTGTGCATCCTTTGGCAGCGCCTCCATGATGGTGGCCGCCAACAACCGATAGCCGGTTTCGTTATAATGACCAGGCATTCTCAGGGGAAAAACCTCCACAGGGTCACGCTGCTGTTTCAAGGTCTCATAGAAATCAATAGTTGGGAGGCCCAACTTTTCTTGCCAATGCCGAGCACCTGGGCTCGATACAATGACCTGATCATCTAACTTACGGTGACTATCGCCCGTAACAGGGAAGGTAAACGAAATAAAGTTGCCCTCCCCATCTCAGCTGTATAGGTTTTTCGCCTTTTGTAAAATAGTTTCCAACGTTGGCAGTATAACTGAAAAATCTCTGCTGTCTCGTTAACTTAATCATATTTCTTAAATGATACAATGTGATAAATCCCCTGCACATGCTTAAATAAGAATAAATACCTTTATTAGGGGTGGAGATTTCTCTTCTCCTCTATGCGTACTTCTCATAAAAACCAAGTAAATCTTTATCAATTTCATCTTGTCGATGCATTAAGTCCTGAGAGAAATTGCCCTCCAAGTATTTATGTACTATGGGATATTTGCTATTTTCTGCCAGATCTTGCAAATCGTTTCCTTCATAATAGAGCCACAGCACAATTTTTGGTTTTAAATACCTGCCATACTCCATTAACCCGGCCAGCTCAAATTCAGGGCCATTGGCATTCATCCCCAGTGTCATGACCTGTTTGCCGGAAGCGGCCAGTTGGCTCCTGAGGTCGGCCCCCTCATGCACACTCGGCCCCCATCGCATAGGAATCACCCACTATTAGAATATCAGTTCTTTGACTCCATGATCCTAATGGATTACGGAAGCCGTGTTCATCGGTAGTAAATAGCTCGTAGACGCCATCCTCGTTATCTAACACAACGATTTTATGAGAAATGTGGCCCAAAGGCAAAAACCTTCGTTCAGGGTCATAGCTCAATAAAAATTTGGGGGTAATAACGGGATACGCTTCAATGCCCTGCGATCTTAACTGGTCCACCACCATTTTCTTCGGACGATCATCAAAGGGTAGGCCGAGTGTTTTAGCTTTCTCAATTCGTCTCGACTTCATATCAATATGCGTTACCCTCAAGTATACATATTCTGCAACATCCAAAAATATTAAAGTTATTGCAATTGAACAGCATAATAAGACTATATTGGAAAATTTGATTTTGAGCGGCAATAAGACTTTATTGGAAATATCTTCTTTGTAAGGCACTGTTTTCAAACCTCCCAAGCCCTGAAAATATATTTCCGCAAGGTTTAAAGAGTCTTCGACGAGCAATTATGGGTCCTATTTTTGGGTGGCCCTAATCCGACTCAATTGCAAGGGAAAAATGGAAAATCCGTTTGCTTAATCCAAGGTGGAGAACCTGATTTACTCAATGCCCCTACCTCCTCCATTTCTATGCACATGAACCGTCACCGCGTTAGCCAGCGGCCATTTTTCATGGTAAAGAAGGCATAAGGTTTGATCCATCGGAGCAGAAAAAAGGCATAATAGGCATAGAGGATGCCGTAAGTAAAATCAAGATCCTTTTCTTCCCGGATGTAATAAAAGGTGAGGATTACGGACACCAGGCAGACCCCGCTCAGAAATTTTAGTAAAAATAAAGGAGGCTCTTGCAAAATGCTCCCATGTTTCATCCCGAACGCCGTGAGGGATCTTAATCACTTGAGTCGATTAAATTTCTACGCTTCGCTCGAAATGACAGGCAAGGAAAAAAATGACTTTTGCAAGAGCCTCTTGATTGGCAAATACTATAACGTCAGGTTCCTACCCTGATGTGCGCCAAATAGTGCACTGGGAAAAAACTAAGATATCAGCCGAAATCGGTTAACCCATTAAAAAATACTGAGCGCCTGGGCCGGTGCCCATGCCTGGCGTCGCAAGGTGTGATTAGGACGCCAAGGCGTTAGCGGCAACAGATATCAGCGCAATTTGAATGCCTGGCCACAGAAGGTCAGGAAACGCTTCCCACATTTGCATTGATAATACCTGCTGACCGGAAGGCAATACATCCAGGGCAGTCGTCTAACCCGCCACACATCGCCATTCTTGCAGAAGGGACACCGGATCTTGGGATTCATCTTTGTCATGACTAACTGTCCCGTAAGATAAGATTTCAGGGGAACAGTTACCCCGCCTCCTTTCTTCATAAAGTGGATCAGGCGGTCGGTGCACGTGGTTTTTAAACTGCATTTATAATAATTCCCTTTGTTGGGAATTGGACCGGCACTATTCAGCCAGGATAATAGGAATGTCAGGAAAAGAGGTCCCCCCGCTAATCAGCTCTGATTACAATTACCTCGCTGGAACAATAGGTAAGTGGGCCTAATCGTAAGATAATATTATAGGTCCCGGGTAAATTCCGGCAATAATCCATTCCCTGATTTTAGAAGGTGAAAAACCTGAAGATGTGGGACCAAAGGAGGGGGCGTGAAAAGGAGCCACTTAAGGTACCAGTGAGGTTAGTCCTTCCCTGATGGCATATTTAATGAGTTCGGCAAAGCTTTGAAATCCAAGCTTCTCTATAATCTGTTTGCGGTGAGACTCCACCGTCTTGATGCTGAGGTGTAAAAGCTTTGTCAATCTGGCGGGTTATTTTACCCTCGGCGTATAATTGCAGCACTTCCCGTTCTCGCCGGGTAAGGACGGCAAAGGCTGAGAGATCCACTGTTTTACTCTGGTGCAGGTAGTCTTTCACCACCATGCCGGCAATATCCGGCCTGAGATAGGTGCGGTTGCTGATAACGACTTTAATGGCATTGACTAGCGCTTTTTAGCGCACAATGTTTCAAAAGATAGCCGGAGGCTCCAGCCTTCAGCATTCCCATCACAAAACGTCTATCCGTATGCATGGAGAGAGCAATAATTTTAACTTCAGGAAGCTCGGCCTTGATTTGCCAGGTGGCATCAATGCCATTTAAATCTGGCATAGCCACATCCATGACCACTACCTGAGGTTGTAATTCTTTGGCCAGGCTTACCGCTCTGCGGCCGTCGGAAGCTTCTCCCACCACTTCCAGGTCTTTTTCTTTCGTCAATAAAGGCCACTAGCCCTTGCCTTAAAATCTGGTGATCATCGGCTATCAGAATCCTGGACGGCGCAGTATGCTGGCCTCAACGTTCTCCACCAGAGCTGGGGTCATCGGAACCGTAATGGTGATCAGGCTCCCTTCCCCTGGTTTGGATTTGATCTCCAGGCAGCCGTTATACGGCAGTAAACGTTCCTTGATGCTGAACAGGCCAAAGCCGTCCTCCTTGATGCAGACGGAGTCGGTTGAGGGGAAAAAACCTTGGCCGTCATCGTCTATTCCCACTTTCAGGAAACCGTCTTCGCTCCAAAGGGAGACAGTGACATGCTGGGCCTGGGCATGTTTTAAGACATTGATAAGGAGTTCATTGACCGCCTGGAAAAGCAGGATATCCAGATTTTTTTCTATCTGACAAGGCCGCCGGTCAGTTTCAAACCTGGCTTGGATGTCGTGTTTGGCGGACAACTGTTCTGTGAGCCATTCCAGTGCGGCCGCCAAGCCAAATTCGTAGAGTATGGGAGGGCTGATATTATAAATTAATGATTGGGTGTCCACGAATAGCCTGCTCCAACAGGGAACTTACCTCCTGTAAACGTGGATGCAACAGATCGCCGGAGGTGGCTGCTGACATTTCCAGAAGTTTGCCCACCGAGAGATTGGTGAGAGCCAGAGTATGACCGATTTGATCATGCAAATGGAGAGCTAAACGGCGGCGTTCCCGTTCTTCAGCCAGGGACAGTTGAGACGCCAAAGAACGCAAATTTTCTTGGTATAGGGTCAGACTGTGCTCCATTTTTTTGCGTTGCTGTATTTCCCGATTGAGCAGGTAGAACACCACCAAAAAGGACGTATAACTTAAAAAAGTCCCGAGGCTTAATATTGACAAGTAAGTCTGGCGTTTCCCTTTATTTTTGGCCCACTGCGGATCCAGCCGGCTGTTCTCCAACTCTTCCATTTTCTCCAAGAGCTTGCGGATCTGAGCCTGGATTTTCTTGCCCTCTCGGCTCAACTCATCCTTTTCCTTCTCCTGCGTGCCCTGTTCCCGACGACTGAGGATGGTCTGGTCCAGGAGTTTCAGTCGCTTTTCTATTAGTCGCTGTAACTCTTCGAGTGGTTGTTCTTTTTTTATCTCATCGACAGTCAATCGCCGAAGTTCCTCTATATTACTCCTGATTTCCTTACGAGCTTCCTGGATAGAGAACCAGGTGCGCCTCATCGCCAGTGGCCATAAAGGCCTGAGCCCCCTCTTCCGCGTCTGTGAGATTGTTCTGCAGGTTATAAATATTCGAAATGGTTTCCTGGGTATGGGCAATCTGGTGCAAATTCAAGCGAACATGCTCTTGGTAGGTAAAGAGATAGCCAGTCGCGATAAAAAGTATTCCCAGAAAAATCCACGCAATTAAGATTTTTTTGCCCATGGCGGAAATAAGGTATTAACCTTAACTATTCAGATGAAATAATTAAATTATATCACTAAACCAGGGAAATGCCAGTTTCCTCGGTACAATGTTTTCACTCAAAATTCAGCTCGGCAACTCCAACAAGGGAGGCTTTTCCCGTCCCACTTTTAAACCAATCGAAATTTTCTTGATTTGAAGATAACTGCTAACAAGGATTATTCGCCGAAAAAGGCTGGATCGCCAAACAATATCGCTCCCTGGGATCTTATGATTGTTAGATGGCTAAGCAGGCCAAATTCCAGATCAATTTATCCATGGAAAAAAGGCTGGCCGACAGATCAGATTGGATCACTGTAATCCTATGATTGGAATCTGGGCTAACCAAAATTTTCCATACGATCTTTTATGGAAAACCATCTTGCCAACCGGGGTAAATCTAAGATATATTCCTTCAGGGAAACTAACATAATGAATCTGCGGCGGAAAATCCGCTATTGCACTTTACGGTTGCGCCGGCTTAAAGGAGATCCACGGAAAATCGCCTGGGGTATGGCCTTAGGCGTCTTTATCGGCATCACCCCCACCATTCCTTTTCACATGATCTCGGCCCTGGCTTTGGCCCATCTCTTGCGCCTGTCCCGGGTGGCAGCCGTCATGGGATGTTGGGTCAGCAACCCGATAACGATTGCACCGCTGTATTATTTCAGTTTTAAGTTGGGCAAATGGCTTCTCTATCCGAACGAAACCATGACTCTGCCTCAAAGCATCGACGTGCGAGAGCTTCTCCACCTGGGCTGGCAAGTCAACCTGGCCCTCCAGACTGGAGGACTGATACTGGCCGTGCCACCCGGTCTGGCCACTTACTTTTTAACTCTTTGGGCTATTCGCCGTTATCGCACCCGTAAGCCCTGCCAAGCAAACCGTGCCCTTCGTCTCTCCCAAAATTCTCTGCCGCCGTCACGGGTTGACGCCTAAAAAGTCTTTAGGGCAGAATTTCCTTCTCCATCCCGACCAGGCGCGTCGACTGGTGGCTGCCCTGGACCTGGACAGCCAGGAAACCGTGGTGGAAATCGGCGCCGGATTTGGGGCCCTGACTTTCTTTTTAGCCCAAGCCGCGCAACATGTAGTGGCTTTGGAAATGGACCACCGCCTGCCCCCAATTCTACAGGAAGAAGTCCTGGCCGGATTGTCTAATGTTGATATCGTCTCCCAGGATGCTCTCCATTTCGACTTTTTAGCTCTTAGCCGCGCCTCAGGCCGCCCACTGCCGGTAATCGGCAACCTGCCGTATCAGATCACGTCTCCCCTGCTTTTTAAGCTGCTGGGAGAGAAAGCTGCGGTAAGGGTCATGGTCTTGATGATGCAGCAGGAGGTCGGCCAGCGCCTGCTGGCCCAGCCCGGCGGCAAGGATTACGGCATCTTGTCGGTCCTGCTCCAATATCACTTTCGGCTGGAGCGGCTTTTCTCTCTGGGGCCCAACAATTTTTATCCTGCTCCCAAGGTGGATTCCATAGTTCTGCGTTTCCAACCACGCCTCCCGGAATTACCAGTGGTGGATGAAGAATTGCTGAAGCAGGTTGTCAAAGCAGCCTTTTCGACCAGGCGCAAAACGCTAAAAAATACTCTTTCCGCTCAGGCTGCCCGTTTCCAGCATTCCCCGGCCTCCATCCTGCACCTTTTACACCATCTGGACATTGACCCCAGCCGTCGCCCCGAAACCCTATCTGTCCTGGATTTTGTCCGGCTCAGCAATGCCCTGGGGAAAGCCGATCAACCGGGTAAATTATGATAGTGTATTCTATTCCTCTGGTTACATTAAATAGTTGCAGGTAAACTAGGCTCATACTGAGCTCTCCGGCGTTTCCAGAGGCAATCTTAAAAAGGTTGACTTGATTTAAGACAAAGAATATAAGAACTACAGCAAGAACAGTCAAAATTCTCCCGGCTCCTCTAAAATAACTTCATGTCAAGCAAAAATATCAAGGTCTTGCATCTGTTCGGCACCTTGCCGGTTGGCGGCGCCGAGGATTTGTTGACCAGCATCGTCACCGGTTTAGATCCCGCCAAGTTCACACCCGAAGTGGCTTGTATCGGGGAAGCTGGCCTTATCGGGGAAGAACTCCACCGCCAAGGCTTTGCGGTGTCTCATTTAGGGCTTGATCTCAAACGTGATTCATTTGGACGAATTGTACGTGAGGTCCGTACTTTAATCAAAAGGGTTACACCTCAAATTCTTCATACCCACCTCTATCATCCGAACCTTTATGGACGGTTAGCAAGTTTAGGTTTGGGTATAAAAGGCGTGGTCGTCTCAGTACATAATGCCTATACACGGATAAAATTACACCGATGTTTCTGGAATTACTTGTTAGGCCGGGTGACTGATAAGATACTGGTAAGTTCCTCCCACGTTTACCGGGATGTCCGGCGATATGACAGGGTGCCTAAGGAAAAGATTCTTGTCATGCCTTATGGCATCCGCATGGAAGAATTTAATTCCCCATTAAGTAAGGCTGAGGCCAAAGCCGAACTGCGTATTGCAGGCTTTTGCTTAGGCACTATCGGACGTTTAGAAGAACAAAAAGGACAGGAATTTTTGTTGGCAGCCATACCTGAATTAAAAGAGAATATCTCTGATTTAAACGTCCTCGTCATTGGAGATGGAAGATTAAGGCCAAGCTTGGAAAATCAGGCCCGTTATTTAGGAATTAGCGATGTGGTGCATTTCCTGGGCACCCGCCGGGATCTTCCCCTGTTGTACCGAGCCATGGATGTGTTTGTCTTGCCATCCCTATGGGAAGGCATGCCGCTGGTGCTCTTAAAAGCCATGGCGGCGGGTTTGCCTGTAATTGCTACGCACGTCAGCGGTGCGGAAGATATTATCAAAGATGGTGACAATGGACGTTTTATTCCCCCCCGTCAGCCGGAGGCATTGGCCCAGGCGGTACTGGAACTGTATGGTAAACCGGAGGTCTGGCCTTTATGGGGCAGGCAGGCCCAAGAAACAATTCGGGGACATTATTCACTAGAGGCGATGTTGGCAAGGTTGCAACAACTATACGAAGATTTGGCGGCATGAAAAAAATGGGCCGGCAATCGGATAATAAGACTTACACCATAGTGCACACCGAGTCCTCGCTGGGCTGGGGCGGACAGGAAAGGAGAATTTTTTCAGAAGCCGAGGTTATGCGGCAACGGGGTCATACCGTAATGTTGGCAGTAGACCCCCGGGGAGAATTGTATCAACGTTCCCTCAAAGCGGGGTTTACGGTATTCTCTTTTCCCTTCGGCGGCAGGCACACTATTCGAACGTGTCTATCTCTGCGCCAGCTTCTGCGCCGCCAATCGGTGGATATCCTTAATACTCATAGTTCCCTGGATAGTTGGGTGGGCCTTTTGGCGGTTATGGGACAGCGTTCCCGGACTAGCCTGGTTCGAACCCGGCATTTGAGTACACCCATCAGGACTACCTGGCCGACACGTTGGCTCTACCAAAGCCCTGACGCCATTATTACGACCGGACAGGCAATCAGGAACTTAATTGCAGAGAGAGCACAGGTGCCGGAATCTAGAATATATTCCATTCCCACCGGTATCCCTTTGGATCGTTTTTACCCTCGTCCCAATAACGACCGTGTCAACTATGTGCCCGCCAGGTTTCAGGACGGTTGTATAATTGGTTGTGTGGCGGTTTTACGTTCCTGGAAAGGACATCTTTATTTAGTGGAAGCCTTGGAAAAAGTCTTAAAGGCAGGCGAGAAAGCTTATCTGGTTTTGGTTGGTGCGGGTCCTTATCAGGTGGTTATCGAGGCAAAGGTGGCGGCTTTAAACCTTGTGGATTTCATTTATTTTGCCGGTTATCAGGACAATGTTCCGGATTGGTTGGCACAGATGGATATTGTAGTTTTAGCTTCCTACGCCAATGAGGGGGTGCCGCAGTCTTTATTGCAGGCCATGGCAATGGCCCGCCCGGTCATAGGCACGACCTGCGGCGGCATTCCGGAAATAGTGGAAATTGACTCGAATGGATTGTTGGTGCCGCCCAAAGATAGCGAGGCGTTGGCCGAGGCTCTCATTCAACTTACCAGAGATCCAGCGAAGAGAGAAAAATTCGGTTCTCGTGGGCGAACTGTGGTGGAGGAACGGTATTCGCTGGACCAGATGGCAGCAGCCACGGAAAATGTGTATGCCCACATCATGGGAGTCTGAAGCTAAATCTGACTCGAAACCAAGGAGAATGGTTAACCTTTGATCTCAATAAGCCTAACTAAAACATTGGCCAAGCTTTGGTATACCTTTGATCGACGGCATCGTCTGATTACCTTAAGGAATTTGGAATTCGCCTATGGCAAGGAATTGAGTCAGGAGCAACGGGAAAAGTTAGCCCAGGAGGTTTTTCATCACTTTGTTCTTTTATTTTTTGAAGCCTTGGAAATGCTTCTGATGCCTCTGTCTCATTTACAAAAGAAAGTCATTGTAATCGGACAAGAAAATGGCGAGGAGCCTTGGAAGCTCGGGAAAGGTATCTTGGCGATCGCCGCCCATGCCGGTAATTGGGATACACCGGCCTGGTTTATGGATTATCATATTTCCCTATGTCGGTTGTGGCCAGAAAGCATGACCATCCCCTGATAAACCGGATCATTCGTTTTCTCCGGGAGCGGGGGGGTAATCGGATGATTCCCAAACAAGGGGGGCTGAAAGCCATCATATCTCAGTTGAAAAAAAATCAGATTGTCAGTATGGCCATCGATCAGAACACCACCACCAAAGGCGGGATTCTGGTTGATTTTTTTGGACATAAAGCCCGAACCACACCCATCGCCGCCATTCTGGCCAGGCGTTTCGGCACTCCCGTATTTCCGGTTCTCTCCCGGCGTCTTCCTGACGGCAGACACTTGTTGCACATCCATCCTCCCCTGCCCATGATGGTGACTCAAGATCCTGAAGAGGATATTCGCCGCCATGTCCAATTGCAAAGCAATGTCATTGAAGCCTGGATTCGAGCCTCCCCTGAGCAGTGGCTGTGGCTGCACAAACGCTGGAAAAATCAGTACCCGGAATTGTATAAGAACCTTTAATATAAACAGATTATCGGATTGAAGGTATGAAAAAAGAGGCAGTATTACAAGCGTTGCGCCAGAAGGTAAGCGAACAGCCCATGGCTCCTAAGATGGGCTTGACGCTTGGTGGACCTGGCCCCCGGCCAGGCGTTGGTAAAAATGGCGACCGGGCCCCACCTTACCAATATTTTGGGTGGTATTCACGGGACAGCAATTTTTGCCCTTATTGATGAAGCCTTTCAGGCCGCCTGCAACGCCCATGGGACTGTAGCAGTGGCGCTGAACATGAACTTGACCTTTCACCAAGCGCCCGAGGTGGGAGATGTCTTGACTGCGGCAGCCCAGGAAGTCCACTGCGGGCGGCGGACGGGCACATATTTAATCTCTGTCAAAGATTCACAAGACCGACTAATTGCCACCTGCCAGGCTTTGGCTTATCGAAAACGGGAACATCTGCCTTTTTTAACGGAAGGAGGCGATTAACTACACGTTTGCAATTAACATATCAAGAACACTGAGAAACACCAAGAGCTAACGTTAGTTAACTCTCGGTGTTCCCGTTATTATGAAATGGTGTTCTTATTTATTCGCAAAAGTAAGACCTGCCTCATCGGCATCCACGTTCACAGTGTCTCCCTCCACAAATTCGCCGCTGAGGATTAGTTTAGCCAGACTGTCCTGCACCTGTTTTTGGATTACTCGTCGCAAGGGTCTGGCGCCGTAGACCGGATCAAACCCGGCATCTGCCAGGAAGTCCCGGGCTTTATCAGTAAGCACCAGGTGAATTCCATGCTCTTCCAGCCGTTGGACCAAAAGCTGCACTTGGAAATCCACAATACGACGCAGGTGTTCTTTATCCAGGCGATGGAAGATAATAATATCATCAACCCGGTTGAGAAATTCCGGTTTGAAGTGAAAGCGGAGGGCGTCCATGACCTTGCGGCGCATGTCTTCCTCATCCTTGACTTCTGTAATGTATTGACTACCGAGATTGGAAGTCATAATCACAATAGTGTTTTTAAAATCCACCGTTCGACCCTGACCGTCGGTCATTCTACCGTCATCCAGGATCTGCAAGAGGGCATCAAAAACCTCGGGATGCGCTTTTTCAATCTCATCAAACAGGACTACCGAATACGGGCGGCGCCGCACTGCTTCGGTGAGTTGGCCGCCTTCTTCATATCCCACATAGCCCGGAGGCGCACCGATGAGGCGGGAGACCGTATGCTTCTCCATGTATTCGGACATATCCAAACGAATCAGAGCCTGTTCCGAATCGAACAGAAATTCGGCCAACGCCCGGGCCAGCTCGGTTTTGCCAACACCCGTAGGACCCATGAAAATAAATGACCCCAGAGGTCGGTTGGGATCTTGAATACCTGACCTGGCCCGGCGGACGGCATTGGAGACTGCCTGGACCGCTTCAGACTGACCCACCACTCGAGCTGCCAGCCGATCTTCCATGTGGACCAGTTTCATTTTTTCACCTTCCAGCAACCGGGCTACCGGTATGCCAGTCCACTTGCCCACAACTTCAGCTACGTCTTCGGCATCCACCTCTTCTTTGAGCATGGCGCCGTCCTTTTGGAGTTCGGCCAGCTTCTGATTTTCGGCTTCCAGATCTTTCTGCAAATTTAACAGGGCGCCATATCTCAGTTCTGCCGCTTTCGTCAGATCCCCCAGACGCTCGGCCTGGGCCTCGGCGATCTTGGTTTGCTCGATCTGTTCTTTTATGGCTCGGATGCGGGTGATGGCATCTTTTTCCTGCTGCCATCTTGCCTTCTGGGCTGCAGCCTGTTCTCTGAGGTCAGCCAGGGACTTGCCGATTTTTTCCAGGCGTTCTAGCGAGGCTGGATCAGTCTCTTTTTTTAGGGCTTCCCTCTCAATCTCCTCCTGGCGGATACGGCGTTCCACTTCGTCTATTTCCGCAGGCAAACTATCGATTTCAATCCGAAGTTTGCTGGCTGCCTCATCGATTAAGTCCACAGCCTTGTCCGGCAGAAAACGGTCGGAAATATACCTTTTGGAAAGGGTTGCGGCCGCGATAATGGCGCTATCCTTGATGCGGACGCCGTGGTGCACTTCGTAGCGTTCTTTTAGACCCCGGAGAATAGAGATGGTATCTTCCACCGAAGGTTCGGCCACCAGAATGGGTTGGAAGCGCCTTTCCAAAGCCGCATCTTTCTCAATATATTTGCGATACTCGTTCAGGGTGGTGGCCCCGATACAGCGAAGCTCACCCCTGGCCAGGGGAGGCTTTAACATATTTGAGGCGTCGATGGCACCTTCTGCAGCGCCGGCCCCGACGAGGGTGTGGAGCTCATCGATAAACAAAATTATCCTACCATCAGATTCCACCACCTCTTTAAGAACCGCTTTCAACCTATCTTCAAATTCTCCCCGGTATTTGCTGCCGGCGATGAGCGCACCCATATCCAGCGTGACAATTTGTTTGTTTTTGAGGGGTTCAGGGACGTCACCATTTACTATCCTCTGAGCCAATCCTTCCACAATGGCAGTTTTACCAACGCCAGCTTCACCAATAAGGACCGGATTGTTCTTTGTCCTTCGAGAAAGAACTTGCATAATCCGGCGAATTTCCATATCACGGCCTATAACCGGGTCAAGCTTTCCGGTTCGAGCCAGTTCGGTAAGGTCCCGGCCATATTTTTCCAGAGGCTGAAATTTTTCCTCTGGCGATTGATCGGTAACCCTTTGGGAACCTCTCAGACCAGCCAAGGCCTGCATAATGGATTCGGGATTGAGTCCCAAGGAAGCGAATAAACGGCCCACATCAGTATCTTTGGCCTTCGCCAAAGCCAGAAAGAGATGTTCGGTGGAAACATACTCATCCCGCATCTGGGTGGCAATTTTGAAAGCCTCATCAAGCACCTGATTCAACTCAGATGAAATATAAACCTGAGAAGCACCCGATACCCGCGGGAATTTAGTTAAAATATCATCAACCCCTTGAATGACCTTCAGGGGGTCAACTTCCAATTTTTTAAAGACCGGTCTTACCAGACCTTCTTCTTGCGCCAGTAAGGTCCGTAATAGATGTGCAGGTTCTATTTGAGCATGATTCATGGTTTGGGCTAATTCCTGGGCCCCCTGGACTGCCTGCTGGGCTTTTAATGTAAACTTATCAAAACGCATGAGAAAGTTCTCCTCCAAACGCTTATTGGGTAACCATAAGAAATCATTATCTAATGATAAGATCTAATTTATTTTTGTCAAGTTTTCTAAACAACTTAAGAGATATCCATTGATTTGGTTAATCTGACACATTTCAAGGGGTTGGAATATTATTGCCGATAACAGATTTGAAAATAACTATTTGAGAAGAAAAGATTTTTGCCCCTTTAGATTAAATTTGTATAATTCTCTCCATATTCCATTTAACAATTCCAAGGAGACCAAGATGCAGGTTGTAGCTATAATACCGGCCCGCTATGGTTCTACCCGCTTTCCAGGTAAACCATTAGCCCTGATTGCCGGGAAACCAATGATTCAATGGGTTTATGAGTTAGCCAAGCAGGTGCAAGAGCTCGAAGAGATTTATGTAGCTACTGATGATAGCCGGATATCGGAGTGTATTCAATCTTTTGGTGGAAAAGCTATCTTGACTAGCCACGGGCATTTATCTGGCAGTGATCGATTAGCCGAAGCAGCCCAAATAATCAGGTTGTCTGAAGATGCCATAGTAGTCAATATCCAGGGTGATCAACTTGTTTTTCCGCCTCCTTTGATTTCTGAGCTCATCGCCCGTTTGCAGGCTGACCCCGAAGCAGCTTTGACGACTCCCATCCATCGGTTTACGGACCTGGCTACAGCTTCAAACCCAAATGTTGTTAAGACGGTATTCGACCACCATCACTACGCCTTATATTTCTCCCGTTCACTCATTCCGCATCATCGGGATAATGAAGGACCTCCTTATTTTTACAAGCATATCGGCATTTATGTGTACCGATATAATTTTCTGCAACGTTTTGTGAAACTACCACCGGGTATCTGGGAATCGGCAGAGAAACTGGAGCAACTGCGGGCTTTGGAATATGGGTATAAAATTAAGGTGGTGGAAACGACTTTTCAAACGGTAGAGGTAGACACTCCCGAAGATGCCAAGCAGGCAGGAGTCTATTTGGCACGTAGGGTGAAAAAACCGATTTGATTCTTTACCCAATAATAAGTCTCGGCTGGAGAACGCCGGTCAATCCTGGTTTTTCCTTCTTTACCTTACCCGGATTGCTCTTTTGATGTCATATCGAACAGGTGCTATCAATGGCCTGGATGGTTATGTCTAGGCAGGTCTTGCAATTCTTCCATGGAGATACACAAAGGCGGCATTAAGACCACCACATCTCCCAAAGGCCTTAAAATAGCTCCTAATTTTCTGGCAGCCAAGATTACCTGATGACCCTGGCGTTGTTTCAATGGGAAGGATTCCTTCGTGGCTTTGTCCAGTACCAGTTCAATTCCAACCATAAAACCCCGCTGCCGAATATCGCCGATGTGAGGGTTATGAACCCATTCCGCTAATCGAGAAGACAGGTAAGCGATTTTTTCCTGAAGGTTGTCTAATACATGTTCCTCCCGGAATAATTGCAAACTGGCCACGGCCACTGCAGCAGCCAGGGGATTTCCAGTATACGTGTGCCCATGAAAGAACGCCTTGAATTCATCAAATTCCCCCAAAAACATCTGGTAAATTTCGTCAGTAGCCAAAGTTGCCGCCATGGGAAGATAACCCCCAGTAATACCTTTTGCCAAACAAAGGATATCTGGAGAGACGTCTTCATGTTCACAAGCGAACATTTTTCCGGTTCGGCCGAAGCCGGTGGCCACTTCGTCGGCGATGAGCAACAGCCCATATTGATTGGCAATTTCTCGAACTCGCTTCAGATAACCGGGGGGCTGCGGAATCATACCGGCAGCGCCTTGCATGACCGGCTCCACAATGATGGCAGCGATCTCGGCATGCATGGCGTTAACCAATTCCTCAAGTGCCTTGAAACATTGATTTTGACAATTTTCTTGATCAGCGCAACGGTAACAATAAGGATTGGGAGCCTCAAAGGTTGGGAAAAGCAGGTCTTTAAAAATCTCGTGGAATAAATCTATACCGCCAACTGCTACGGCTCCTAAAGTATCACCGTGATAAGCCTCTTTTAGCTTAAGAAATCGCCGGCGTTGTCTTTCCCCTTTCAATTGCCAATATTGGTAAGCCATTTTCAAGGCTACTTCAACAGCTGTGGAACCATTGTCCGAGAAGAAAACTCTATTCAATCCCGGTGGGGTTATCTCTACCAGGCTCCGAGCCAAGTTAATAGCAGGAATGTTGGCAAGCCCCAGCATGGTGCAGTGAGCAATTTTGCCAAGCTGGATTTCGAGGGCATTGTCCAATTCTTGACGACGGTGGCCATGAACATTGGCCCAAAGGGAAGAAACCCCATCTAAATAGCGGTTGCCTTGCTGATCATACAAATAAACACCTTCGCCACGCTCGATGATGAGCAATTCCTCTTGCTCGAAGCAGCGCATCTGCGTAAATGGATGCCAGAGATACAAATGGTCCCAAGCAACTAATTTCCCGTAATTTTGTTCCATAAATGGGGTTGGAGCCTCAAGAAATAAAAGTAAAATTTTTGAAATACAGCTATTGCAGGGTCTCGCTGATCTTACGGGGGTCATCTATCTGGTATTGGCGCATTTTATTAAAAAGGGTAGTTCGACTAATGCCCAACACCTGGGCCGTAATCTGGCGATTCCAATTATTCTGTTTAAGGCATTTAAATAGGATCCTTTTTTCTGCTTCGGCCAAAGACACGGACAAGGATTGAGCCTCTGATTCGGAACTCTGCGTTGTTCCTTTTCTCAACTCCTCGGGCAGACTTTCGGGAATAATAAAATCCCCCTGGGAAAGAATTATGGAACGTTCAAGAACATTTTCTAACTGGCGAACATTTCCAGGCCAATGGTAATTATAAAAGAACTGCAAAGCGCTTTTTGAAATTCCTTTGACCTTTTTATTATGAGCTTCATTAAAGCGTTTGATAAAATATTCAACCAGCGGTTCTATATCTCCCAAGCGATCGCGCAGCGGGGGTATAAAAAGTGATACAACGTTTATGCGATGGTAGAGATCTTCTCGAAATTTTTTGTTCTCAACTTCATCCATTAAAAGAGTATTGGTAGCGGTAATAATGCGGACATCAGTGGAAATTGACTCATTTCCACCTACTTTTTCAAAAGTCTTTTCTTGCAATATTCGTAAAAGTTTTATCTGACAATTGAGAGAAGCACAATTTATATCATCCAAAAAAATTGTTCCGCCATAAGCTTCCTCAAATTTCCCCTTTTTATTTCGATCTGCACCCGTAAAAGCACCTTTAACATGACCAAAAAGCTCGCTTTCTAAAAGGGTTTCAGCTAACGTACCACAACTCAATTCTATAAAATGCCCCTCTTGGCGTGAAGAATGACGATGGATGTATTTTGCCAACATGGATTTTCCAGTGCCAGATTCACCCGTTATGAGGATAGTGGCCATTGTTTCAGAAACCATCTGAACAATATCTAATAGTTCGATCATTTTTCTATCTTTGACGATGATACGATCATCCATTTCCCATGGTCTTATTTTCTTTTTCAAAGACTGGTAGGAGGCCATTAATTGTTTTTGTTCTAAGGCTCGTTTAATGGTAAGCTTTAACCGTATATCGTCGATGGGTTTAGTAACATAGTCATAGGCACCTAGTTTAATGGCTTCCACCGCTCCATCAATGTGACCATGACCGGTGATAAAAATTAATAAACTTTCTGAATTTTTTCCTCTAATTTCCTTGAGCAGTTCTATCCCATCCATGCTTGGCATGCGTATATCGGAAATAATTAATGAATAGTTCGTGTCCCTTAGTCTTTTAAGAGCGTCTATCCCATCTAACGTCGAATCAACGTCATACCCCTCTATACCAAGCAACTCTCTTAACGAATGACATACAAGATCATCGTCATCAACGATCAAAATATCTTTTTTGTTCAACGTCTTACCCCTCCCAAATTAATCATTTTGGGCATTAGTATGGAATCGTTCCGGTAAGGGCAACCTAACGATGAATTTAGAACCCCGGCCTAAAAAACTTTCCACTGATATCGAACCCTGATAACGGGAGACAATTTTCTGACAAATGGTTAAACCAAGCCCAAGGCCTTGTCCCTGATTTTTAGTAGTAAAAAATGGTTTATATATATTTTCTAAATGTTTTGGGTCTATCCCAGGCCCGCTGTCTTTAAAATGTATTTCCAGATGGTCGTCAAGTTCTAGACCGTTTATTTCTAATTTGCCACTCTCTGACATAGCGTGTATGGCGTTTTTTATTAGATTAACAAAAACAGTATAAAGGTCCGTCCCAAAATATATTTCTTCAAATATGGGTGGCGTTGATAATATAATTTCTATCCGCTGATCTCTGGCTTGCAAAAGCAATATCTTGACCGCTTCTCGAAGTTGACTCAGTAAGGTATCTTGAGATTTCAAAATACGGTTAGGGTTAGCCACATTTAAGATTGAATTTATGGCCAAAGACATTTTACTTAACCCTTTTTGCGCCTCGATTAGATACCTTTCCACATCATCAGAGCAATCTTTTTTCATTTGTGCCAAAGAGATATATCTCTTCACACCATCAAGAGGGTTATTAAGTTCATGGACAACACATGCTGATAATTTCCCCATGATAGCTAAGTGTTCATAAAGGGCTAGGCGTTGGTGCATTTGTGAAATTTCTGTAACGTCCTCTAATACCAACATGATTTGCTGACCGGCATGAGAAGAATTTAAGCTAACTAATTGTAACAAGCAAAAACTATTACCTTGTTCTGGGCGAGATATTGTTATCTGACCGCAATCGACTGCCCGTTCACCTTTTAAGATCTTCTTAAAACAATTCTGCAATTTCTTATAATCAGTTGTGGCTATCCCTTTCATGTAATTTAATATTTTTAATCCTGTTCCGAGCTCTTTTTGACTGAATAATTTGGCAAAAGTTGGATTTGTATAAGCAATCCGCAATTGATGATCGACTAAAGCCAAACCCATGGGAGCTGAGGTGGTCAGGCGGTCAAAAGATTCTTTGGCATCGACAAGTTCGGAACGAGTGGATTGTAACGCTTCGTTAACACAACGGCTTTTTTCTTCCCACTCTCTTTGTTGGAGATTTTCGGCAAGTATCCTGGCCAATAACCAGACTATAAAAAGTTCCCGGGGACTAAATGCCTTCAGATCACAGCGATCAGCCAGATTGATGACTCCCCAGTGTTTTTCCCCTACAATTGGAATTACCATAAAACTCTTCGTATTATACTGCTTACTTCTCTGGTGATTGAAAAATCGAGGCTCCAAAGCCACATCGGCCACTAATAAAGGGCGTCCGCTTTGGAGAACATAGCTCATAACACCTTCGCCTAGTCTCACTTCTTTAAAATTAATCCGGTCACTTTGATTCTCGCTCATAGCTGCACAGGATAAATGAATGCCTTCCTGGTCAAAAAGAAAAATGGACCCGCGAGAGGCCAAGGTCAGCTTTTGTGCTCCCTCAAGAAAAGTAGTGGCCAGGACTGGGCGATCCTTGATTCCTTTGGCATCGAGGCGAAGCTTTTCCAAAATCTGAAATTCTTCGGCTTCAGGGGCCAAATCCAAGACCTGTAATCCCAAGGCCTCGGCTCCCTTCAAGGTCCATTCCAATTCTTGCGCTGTCTGACGCAACTCTTTAAACTTTAAAGCTCTTTCGATAGAAAAAACAAGATCTTCAGGATAAACTGGCTTGGCAATATAATCATGGGCACCTAATTTTATGGCAGCCACTGCGTCCTGGACATTCGCGAAAGCAGAGAGCATTACCGTGATAAGTTCGGGATAAAGCAAACTAACCTTTTGGAGCAGTTCCATGCCGTCCATTTCAGGCATTTTGACATCGCTGAGCATTAAATCATAGATGCCTTGTTCCAAAAAACTAAGTGCTTCTACCCCATTCCTGGCAACGTCAACGAAAAAACCTCGATCGACGAGAATTTTTTGAATTACCTCGAGGATCGCCGGTTCATCATCAACTACCAGAATTTTTGCCGTCTTAGGCATATTTTTTTCTCTTAAGAAATTGCTACGGAATATTAACCTTGCTGCTTATTCATTAAAAGCTGGACACGTTTGTCTTCTTTCCAAACAACCTCTGGAAAGCTTTGGGTCATCTCCCACAGGATTTCTTTTTTTCTTATCGAATGTTTTGGACGATTAGTTAAGGAGATCAAGAGAAAATTTTTATACCATGTTTAATTATTTTATCATATTTGTTCCGAATTATAAACATTTACCAGATAAAAAAAATCAAAAAATAGGTTCGTCCTTAATTCTTTTGTTAGGATTCCGCTTCTTTCAGAAGTAATTGATTCATCCCATAATTTTAATTCACAATAATTACAATATATTAACTCATTTTTTTCACTTTTCATCACTTGCAGATTGTCGGCACACTAACCGGACCGGAATTTCCTTAAAAACATTATATAATCTCGTTTTGGCCCGCTCATAACGTTGAAAAAAAATGAACGCTACCTCCGACATCACTTTGAATCCCACCTCATAATCATGTTCAAAAATCTTTTCCAAAGAAGGGACGTCGATTGCAATAGCCTGCGTTGGTTCAAGGCAGGTGGCAGTTAGAGAATATAGTTTTAACCCGAGCATTGAAGCAGTCCCAATTATCCCTTTCGGACCACGCCGCTCGTACGAAATAGATGTCGAACTATCAACTACGTCGTCCAAACTGACTAGTCCCTCCAAAATAATATACATTTTGCTCGCAGGGGTATTTTGTTGATAGATAACAGAACTCTTGGGATATTGTTGCATTTGGCAGCAACTTACCACACAAGCCAGTTGCTTCTCATCCAAATTGGCAAATGGCGTCGTAATTGACAATAACCGCATAAGAGCCATACAATTCTCCTTATAAAATGCCAAGTCATGTCGGTTTTAGGTTCTCAATCCCGTCAGTATATCCCTGTTCTTTATATACCCTACTAATCTAACGTTTCCAAGGGAAACTAGAACTTTAAGCATCGTCCGAGGCCAAACTTTGATGCGCTTGTCCCTAATAGAAAGGGGGCGTATTTTAATTGCCCCCTGATAATTAATTGAAATTTTTAGAGTTATGAAAAGATTTTTTTGTTTAAGAATCCTGATAGAATCAACACAGAAAAAAATCAAAATTTTATTTCTCCACCACCCATCTTTTCTCCCAATTTCTTTTATGGTTCGTCTTTTTAAATTATTCCCGTTAACTGATTCTCATTAAATTAAATTGTTCTAAAAAAGAAATTAAAGAGAATTTATCTTTATATCTTCTCGTTTTATTATATATTATAATTTAATAAAAGTAGTATAAACCCAATTTAAATAATATAAAATATTATTTTCTATCATCGCATCACACGTCCTGAATTATCATGCTCGTGATAATTAATAGCATCCCATATCTTATCTAATTCCACCTGATATTGTTCATGTTCATTACGAGTTAAAAATCGTTCAGGTAAAGCTTCACGACAGCTATGAGTCAATTGATGTAATTTTTCTAAATTTACTTCGATACGGTGCAGTATACGCCATACCAAAAACCCAACTACACTCATTAACCCCCCTATAATAGTAATGAAAATACGCACATATTCCTTTAGATCCATAAAATATTATAACCTTCCTTTCCCATATTTTTTACCTTGCTGGCATCAGCAAGCTACGCCACGAGTTACAAAACGCCCAACAGAACTAAAAAAGCTGCTCGGATATTATAATCTATGAAGCCAAAACCTTCAGCAAAAACTGCTACTGCCCTTAATACAGTAATCAAATAATTTTTTTTGTAAGAAATATTTCTTATTCCTCTCAATCCACCACCCTAACAATTTTATGAGCAGTGTTTTTATCCATTTGATAAATTTTATTCCATTCCCCAAAGTAACAATCAAACTCTCATGCCTTAATGTTCGAAATCAATAAGATCCCCAAGCATCTCTCGAGAATACTCGTCCACTACTAACAATCTCTGCTATTTCAGATGATTTATTAGAAATTTCACCTCCACCGGCGCCTACAATATTGCACTTTCCAGCAACTACATCCCCGAGAAATTGAATTGCATCTTCATACCTCGTTCGCCTGATAATGGGAACAGCACTACGTCTGGAATAGAGATGATAAATAGCCATGTCCACAGATAGTGAACGTATTATGTCGGGAATCGAAGCAAAGGGAGTCACATAGCGCGCTGAGGCATAAGAATCAATCTCGGATTCAGCTTTGGAGATTATTGCGTCAATCACGCTGGAATCTGGAGTATCCCCGCTTTCGGTAGTAAGCTCTGCTAGTTCCTTCATGGGGATCAATGTCTCAATATCTGTTTGGGTACAGTAAGTCATCTAGTTCATCTCCATACCTATATAATTGCTCGAATGTTTTGATGCCATCCTCTAAATCCTCCAAATACCAGTTAGTTCACAAGCCCGCCGAATGCAAATCAAGGGAAAACCTTTCTGAATAAATTCTATACCCTTGGACTTAGGTTTTGTAACCATCGGCAAACCCCAAGAGCAAATCAAACACCCCTGCTCTCCTTTACTCATCCCAACCGGTGATCAGGTAATTTTGGGAAGCGGTGTTTTCGTTGTCTAAATAGATCGTGTGATCTGCCAGGGGCACAAAAGAAAACGGCGCCGCCGCCCCGGTGGATTTGAACCCAGCACCAGGATAAGCAATATGCAGGAGCTGGCTGTAGTTCGTACCATCGTAGGAGACAGCGCATTTCATGGTAACACCGTAGGCCGCATGGGAGAGGCCGTGAACCTGCCGGGCGGTGATGGG
This sequence comes from uncultured delta proteobacterium, assembly GCA_963705135.1. Classification (GTDB taxonomy): domain Bacteria; phylum Desulfobacterota; class Desulfobaccia; order Desulfobaccales; family Desulfobaccaceae; genus Desulfobacca. The sequence continues at coordinate 90,760 of CAVPJB010000030.1, read as the reverse complement.
GGCCTTGAGGTCCAGGGCCTGGGCCGTGAAGCCGTTAATTGCCCCGGTAGCCAGGGAGATCGGGGTCACCCAACGGAAGGACCGGCCTTTCTGGTGAAATTTTTCAATGTTCCCGGAGTTGTTGTTCAGCACCAGGCCCAGGTAACGGAAATTGGTGTTGGGCAGCACCACAAAGTAATCACCCTGGGTCATGGTCAGGGCCGTGCCCGAGTAGGTGATGGTGCCGCCGGTCGTATTATTGTTGTTGTTGGCGGTGATGGTCCGGATCAGGCCTTTGGAGGCCCCACTGAGGATCAGGATCTTGCCGTTTTGCAACTCGTCCGTGGTAAAGCCGTAGCCGATATTCGCACCGTTCGCATTGTTCCTCAGCGTTATCACCTGGGAACCCTGACTCGCATACCTCAACAGTGGCATCGCTTTCAGCGCGAAGGTAGTATCCACGCTCGCAGCCGTCGCATAGATCACGTACCATTGGTTGCTTTTCTCCGATCCATAAAAATTTGCGGCTGTGTCAAAATCCATGGACGCATCGGCCGAGTTCTCCCGATACTTGCCATCGGTCAACCCCCCGTGCACCAGCAGCAGAGGGTGATTGGGTGAGGGAAACCCAGCCAGCATCACCCGGGCCTTGCAATCAGCCGTAGCGGCCACCTTGACTTGTGTGTTGTCCACCCACATCAGATCAGGCAGGCGCAGCAGCTCCATGAGTTCCAGCAAGGCATCCTCGATGTAAGCAAAATCGTCTTTGAGAATCACCTGCCGGCCGGTACCGGAACCCCATTTTCTTTGTGGTATATTACTGAGCATTGTTTACCTCGTTAGTTTGCATAAGCCCGATCAGTCCAGTAATCATCCTGGTCTGAGTTAGAGAATATGGCATAAGAATCATAATCGCTGCCATCAACATCAACCGCCCAACTCGGGGAGTAATTAACACTCCGCATCAGATCAAGCACGACCCGTAGTTTTCTCTTATCATAGAGCCGCCTGGTAAGAAAAAAATTGTCATTTTCATATCCATGAAATTGAGATTGCAGTTTAATGGCATCGTTTAAATCGAACCGGGCGGCTGATAAATCTGCCACTACTTGCACCATTTCTTTAGGATTAGCAAAGTATTCTAAATTTCTATCACAAATCTTTTGAGCCGTATTGGCATCTTCTGTAATAACGGGGCTGCCATAGTGCAGGTGGACCATATTTTTAATTTCACCCATGAGATCAACCATGCCCTGGTCCGAGGCCTCCACGTAGAGGCTGTTGTCCCGGCGGTAGTCGCCATAGGTAAGTGCTACTTGAGTAGCCATTTGCGAGGTCATAAAATGGGAGTTGACCGAATATACCTGGTTGTCTGAGATCGTGGCCTGGCCGAGCCGAATCATGAACTCAAGGAGCCGATTGAACCAAAAAAACGAGCCGGTGTAGAGGCCCACATCGATGGCGGCGTGCATCATCAGCACCACCCCCTCCATGGACCCCATTTCTTTCATGAACAGGTAGTCCGGAGCGTAATCCCAAATATCGTGGGGTTCGCAATCGTGGAAAGGAATAAAGTCGGCGTTGAGCAGGTTGGGCTTGCTGTCTCCGCTCATCTGCCAGAAGTTATTCATCATCAACTGGAAATGGGTTTCATCTGCCGCGGTAAAGGGATAGACGTAAGCCTGGCCGGCCCGGCCCACCACCGCCATGCCAAAGGCGTGCAGGACAATGGCGTTCATCCAGGCATAATGGTAGTCAGACTTATAGAGGTATCCTCCATAGTCACCAGAGGCACGATACAGCCGCAGGTCCGCAAGTATTTTTTGGGCAAGATCAAGGGCCCTCTCGTCTCCGTTTCGCATGTAGATGTAGAGGCAGCCCACCACGATTGAGGCGGCAGCTCCCGGATCATAGGCATCATCGTCATAAATAAATCCTCCTTCTCCAACCTCATCACCAAACCAGATAGGGAACTTCCACCCGGATCCGTCAGCGATGACATGGGTGGATAGCCAGGTGAGCCAGTTGTCCAAAACATTCCAGGCGCCGGCATCGTTGCTGACAAAGAAGTATTCGGCCAGGCGGTAGAAGCTCCAGAGCTGGGCCAAGGCATGAGTCGTCTCAGGGTAATCCGGCCACCAGCAGAACGTATTGAAATTCTCTTCCCCGCACAAAGCGATGTTCTCGATATCATTCCGGGTATGCACCGGCATATTGGGTCCGATATCGCCACCATACCTATCATAAAATTCGGCCTGGGCGTCAGTATGAAGCTGCAGCTCAGTGTTTTTAATATCAAACCGGTTCACTAAATAAGGAGCTAAAGGATGACTGTAATGGATAAGAGTCGGCCCCCGCCAGGGATTGCGGCCATAAGCATTCAAAGAGATAGCGAGTCTCGGCACGTACGGATAAGGATCGTCCACCGAGAGATCGAACCCAAAGTCGTCGATATACCAATCGGGACTATCAGCGATCCGCAAGCTCGTCTCCTGGTGCTTGAATTCAACGATGCGGAGATTACTGCTACCGGTGAAGGTGAGGTGATCGTCAAACTTTAGATCAATGACCTCAATAGTGGCCTGGGCTGGGGGTGAGGCTGCGATACCCACCTCCACCAGGGTCAAGGGGTGAGCCAGGACATCACCAATCTCTAACGGGAGGAATGCAGCCAGATTGATGGTGTTCCTGACCCAGGCGTTGGGAGCGATATCGTCGTTGTGGTAAAAGTAGTTGCCGTTGCTGTCCCGGACCTTGGTTCTGATAGTCAGGTCGCCGTCAGTGAACTGCCGGATCAGGTAGTTGACATTCGTGGCGCCGGCGGAGTCCACGCCGGCCGGGGTCCCCACATAGAACCCGAGCGCCAGGAGCGTGGCCGGGTCCAGGTTCCATCCAAACCGTTGTTTGGTATAGAAAGTTTCGCCGGCAATCTCATTTTCTTCCTCCACGTCATAGGTGAGGATTTCATAGGGACTGCCGGTTTCGGTCTGATGGTTTGACCAGTAGCCCCAGCGGCCCGGCTTCCGGTCCCGGCAGTCGATGATATTCCCTAACCGCCAGAATTGAGAAAAATCAATCTCGAAGGTGCGGTATTGGGGGTAGTAGTCACAGACTGCATGGACGAAAGTATGGGCCTCACCGAACGGGTCAGTGTCATCAGGGTACTGAGTCGTTGACACTGACCTGCAGCCGGTGGGGTTTAATCTCCTGATTGCCTGCCGTGATCTGCCAGAGGTCACCAACTTCCAGGAAGCCGTCTTCCCAAAAAGCCTGTAAACCATTTCCCAACTGCACGGGGGAGGTGCTGGTGGCCGAGGTGATAACTTCTCCATCTTCCCCATCCAGCGGGTCTTCATCGTTAAGCAGTTGCATGTCAGCGTCATAGACCTTGAGCCGGAGCCGGGCCACACCCGGGATTCCTGCCTGGGTCACCTCCAGGTAATAGTATTGCACCCTCAGCAGCTCGTAGCCGTCCACCAGGACCAGGTTAGCCGTGCCGGTCCCGGCTGATTTGATGAACCGCTGCACCCGGGTGATTTGACCGGAGCCCCGGACCTTGAACTTTACCTTGCTGATAGCATTGAAATATTTAGCTCTCAGATCCCAATTGAACCCGTAGCCGAACCAGGCCGAGAAGCCGCTGCCCTCATAATAGGCCGGCTTGAACCTAAGAGCCCGACCGAGACTAAAATCATCCGGCGGGAGCTGCGTGCCAAATTGGTCAAAACCAAGTTGGCCTTGGGTCGAGTCAAAGTAAAGCAGATAGCTTCCCTTATCAAAAAAGCTCCGGTTAAAATCATCCAGCACCAGAGGATTACCATTGCTTGACGCGCTATCGCATATACGTCTGCCAAAAGAACTCCAGAATTGTCGTGGGGTCAAGGCCTTGCTCCTTGTAAGCGAAATAGACGGCGGCCATGGCATCAAAGATCCGGTCCACGGCAAAGTCATAGGTGTAATCGGTGGCTGACCGCCAGGCCGGGCGCATGCAGGGCGTTGAGTTCAGGGCATCATACTTGGAGGCCTTCTCTCCGGTATTGTAAACGTAGTAAGCCTGGACCTCAGTCTCATCAGCCAGGGTGTCGCCGAGATAAACGATGGTCTCATTGCCGACATTTTCAAAATAACCCACGGCAGGAGAATCAATCACATCGAGGTCGTAGGTGGTTGGATCCTCCCCCACATTGACGTAGAGCGTCCCGGCTGACCAATCCCATTTACCCAGGGCCACGTCCTCACCGGCGCCCAAATCCCGCTCCAGGTCCACGGCATTATAGTGCACCGAGACAGGTTCCACGGCCCGGGTAATAGAATAGGAATCAACTGAAGTTCTCACCGCGATTTTGTTGAAATCGCCAATTTCATTGGCGCCGTAGGTGTAGCCGGTAACGGCGGGAGTTAAGACGTCGTCTTGATTAACGACGCCGGAATAATGCAGGTCGTTACCGGCCATAACCACATACTTTTGTGACAGGGTTCCACCCGGCCCATAGGCCGTATGGATCAGGTAAGGCACGCTGCCTTCATAGGCAAAAGCAATCGGATCAGAGGTGACGCTGCCGCCGGCCGTGGAAGTGAAGCCGTTGCTGCCGCCGTTAAAGGTAAGGCGGGTGGGTGTTGCCGTAAAATCTTGGGTGGCTCCGGACCTGGGCCCGATGGAAGCCCCGGCGACATTACAAGTGATGGTGGCATGGGCCGGAAAGGTTATTCTGATCTTATCGCCGGTCAACCCTGACAACGGCACTTCATACCGGTCAGTTTTATATTTCCCCGCGGTAATGGCGCTGCTGTAATTGGAAGTCAAATTAACCGTGACCCCGTCCTGCCAGGTTTCTTTGGCTTCTGCCCAGCCGCTGTCCAAGGTGGTCTTGGATCCAGGGTAATAGTTGGTGTCGCCGGCCTCGGGGTCGGTCCAGAACCCGTTCCAGGCAAACAGGGCATCCGTTTTCCAGACCCCCCGCAGGTAATAGACCCTGCCGCCGCCGGCCGCCTCGGGTATGATGATTCGATTACCGCTGGTCCGGAAGGTAACCCCGCTCCACAGGCCGGCTACCATGTCCTGGAGGGGCGTGCCGCCCATGTTGTCGAACGTCCAGTTAAACTGCGAGGCCCGGGCCCATTCAATCCCGATCATGCTCCTTCCCTTCGGATTTCAGGAGGTTTACCTTTCCAGGGACATATCTCAGTGCAATCAGGTAAAAGAACTGGCGCTTTCTCGTGGAAACAGCAGTGCGACCGCTGCCCGAAAAAGAAGCACTCACCGTCTTGGATCTCCTGTGACCATTCTTGATAGTAATTACAGGCGTGATTCGTTTCGTTCATTACAACAGATCTCCAAAGCCAAAGCTCTTAGCGCCGAGTTTATACAGGCCAAAAATATCTTCCAGGCCGCCATATCCCGCCTCCCCATGTTCATTCCACCAATCCTGGTTACTCGGGTCCAGGGCGGCCATGGCGGAATCCATCTGAGCATCGGCCGCCAGTAATTCTTCCATGCCGGACCTGATCTTGGCCATGGCGCCCTGCCGGGCACTTTTGGCATCATTCAATTTGCCAAGAATTTCTTCCAGGTTAATCATCGGTAAATATCCCTCGCTTGTTCCATGAGCTTGTTGCAGGATTCCTGGGAGATCCTGACCGTCCGGTCTAACTTAATACCAGCGAGTTTCCCAAACCAAAACCAGCGGTAGATCGTGGCCGGCGAGACACCAAACATTTTCGCTACGGCACTTGGCCTTAAATACTCTTGTTTTTCCATTACGATTCTCCAGTATAAGCAGATACATAGATCGTATCAGAATCAATCCAGAAGAATATTAAACAGGTTACACAGATATTTTGAATGGCTTTCCAGGCTGGGATGGCCTCGAACCTGACGCCGATCTGATAGTCGGCCAAGTCCTGCCGGGCGTTCGAGAACGAGGCGGCATCTATCTTATCGGTTAAGCCGCAAAACGATAATATGGCTTCTATAATGCCGATGGGATTAGTAAGTTCTGATTTCACCACTCGGGCGTCCACAAAGCCGGTGTTGCCGATGAGCACGATCTGGCCGGTGTCCAGGTGGATCTCAGCATCAAAGATCTCCGCCCCGTTAAAATAAACGTTGCTGATCTCCAGGAAGGGGGCCCCGGCCAGGACATAAGTAGTCCGCCGGGCATAGGCCGTGAAAGAAAACTGGTCCCCGGCCACCAGATCATTCCCGGTCCCTGGTACAAAATAAATGTACACCCCATCCCGGAGTCGGAAAGGATTAACGCTACTGGTCGAGACCATGCCGGTCTTTTCCCAGGAGGCGCCGGCGTCCAGGCTCCATTTAATGGTGGCCGTGGAGATTTCCCCGGTGCTTTCCGCTTCCACCAGAAAGTCGATACCTTCATCGTTGGTGGGGGTGCCCAGCACTATCATAGTAGCGGAACCGGTGCCGGTCTTGGTCACTGCCCCGGCATAGGGGTCGGTTGTTTGCACCAGGTCAGCCCGGGCCTTGTAGTAGCCGGCCAGGAAAGGCTGCCTGGTTCCATTGGAGTCCGGGGCCCCGATAACCTGGCTGAGAACTTCATGGATCATGAGGGAAGAGAAGATCTTGGCCTGGTGTTTGCCGGTAAAAGAGTTGGTGATGTCCCGGATATCCTTGATCTTCCCCACATACTGCTTGACCCACTCATAATCGCCGGTGGGGATTTCAAACCCGGTGTAAAGGTGGATCTCTTTGCCATACCACAGGCCGTCGGCCATGAGGAAATTCTGGTGGCCGGGAATCCACTGCCGCCCCCGGTTGTCCAGGGTGAGCAGATGGGTTTCGCCATGAATGTCATGAAAGAAGGCCGGCCGGGCCGCAATAATGTTGCCGCAGTCAATGATATCGGCTTCGTCGATCTCGACAATCCCGGAGAGCTTCACCTCTTCCAGCTTGCCGGGGAAACCAGGGTCCACGGCATACGACACATATGCATCGGTTCCCTGATCGCTGGCATAGGCATTGTAGTCGTCCATGTCGCCAACCAGGTCCAGGGCCCAGGCTCGAATAGGATCGCTGAAAACTACCTTGACCTGAAAATAGGCCATGAGAGGCATCGTAGCGCCCCATTCCAACTCAGTCCAGGCTAAACCGCTCACCTCTTCATAGCGGACCGCGGTACGTATGAAAATGCTACTTGAGTTATAGTTTGAGAGATTTAAACAGGAAGGGAGAACGGCAGTAAGCTGGCCCATGTAGGCCTGGAGGATATCACTGGTCCAGCTACCAGAGGTAATGTAGCCGGCGTCCAGGAGCAAGACCCCGGAAGAAGGGCAGGAACAGTTGACAAAGGACCCGAGGCCGGGCCCCAAACCAAAGTCAAAGTCAAAGGGCCTGATCTCTGCCTTGAGCTTGGGGACCGCCCCGAACCGGCGCTGTTCCTCTTGAATATATCGAGAAGTGGCGATTTTCATTAGGATTCATAAACTATTTATTGTTTCAAAACTATTCTCTCGGGAAATGACGTAACGGCTATTGGACAATCTCCATACGCTATTGTTTCTGCTTTGTTGACGTAAATGGTGGTTATTTCGTCATTGTCCCAATCAAATACTGGCAAGTTGCCATGATCTGAAATTGCCATCTGTAATTTTTTGATAAGCTCTGTTGCTGACATTTTTACCTATCCTCCTTCATGCCTCATGCAGCATAATCGACCCGGTCCAGTAACCGGGCCGGTCCTCATAAAAATTAAAATCGTTCGTCCAAAAACATGCCATGGTGGCATCAGCATCTTTGTCACGATAAAAGGTGATCTCTGTTCCGGACGCCTTCATAATCCGGAATTGTTCTTTCAAAGCCATGGGGATAAGCGTAAACCGAAGTTCAAACTTCTTCTTGGAAGTCCTGGCGTAGCACCGCATGCCCCCGTCCAGAGCCCTATCGTAATCATTCGTGTCCAGAAATTCCTCTGTCTTAAAAGAGGTGGAGACCAGATTAAACTCAATGCTAACCTCTCTCCCGGTGCTGCCCTGGTATTCAAACTTGCTGGTGCCCAGCTCGCCATAGATCACGGTGGAGTAAATCGTCCGGACTACGGCGAGGCCTTTCTCCACCTCCAGCGCTTCCCGGCGATAAATTTCAAACGGTTGGATCGCCAGGTCCAGATCTTTGTCCACCACAGCCTCGTCCAAGGCATCCAGGAACCCCATAAACTCCAGGGCCGCCAAACTGTTCCGCTCCAGCCGCTGGTTCCGGGAAACCAGGAAGGTGTTGAGCAAAAGCTGGGTGCCCCGCTGCCGGTGCCTCCCATAAGCCAGATGCATCATGTGCGGGCTGATGAGCAACAGGGGTTCCCGGGTAATACGTTTGAGATCATCTAGAGTAAACTGCGTGATGAACTCTACTTTGGCTATCCCTCTCACTGTCTCCGCCTGATCAAAAAACGCCCTGGCTATGGAGGCGACACTCCTCATTTTTTACTCCGCCGCCCAGGAGGCGGTTCCTGCCGCACCACTGGCCGTGCATTTATAGTTCGTGTTGTTATAGACCGCCCGGTCATAGGTACTGGCGTCCTTGCAATAACCAGCGGGTTTGGCGGTCACAGGACTGCTCGTACAGCCGGTAATCGTCCGCATAACCCCAGTACCGCTCGGTCGAGCCACGTTGGTGGAGCCGATACCGCTGTTATGGCTGATAACGTTCTGGGTCGCAGTAATAGATACCCCGCTCATCCTCAGAATATTGTCGCTGCCGCTAGCCGCACTGGTATAGCCATATTGATGACCCCAGGTACCCATACCGGTGTATGTACCGCCGGTTATAGTGACGTTGAAGTTGCTGTAGGTGGGCCCGCCGTTGTGGCCATTCAGCCAGAAGAATTTCGCTGAATTTACCATCGGGTTGGTAAACTCATAAATTCCACCAGTGCCGCCGCCGGTGCCATAGCCAGCCGGTAGGCCGGTCATGAGAGCGTAGTCAAGGCCAGTCCCGAAGGTGCAATCGTTGAACTGCAGGATATTATTGTTCTCGTTTTGTGAAACATCATTCAGTCTGTTTATGAAGGCAGTGATGAGACCGTCTGAGCCCGTTCTCGACCCATTAAAGGTGCAGGTGTCGAAAACCATCCTGCCACCACCGGCTGCCGGCCAAGGATAGGTGCCATTGATATAAGGGAGAGCGCCTCTAACAATAGCGCCGATGTTTGTGTCATTTACCGTAAAGCTGCAATTATGGAAGTCGATCCGGGTGGGGCTTGTTATATATGTCCCTTTAGCATCTACCGAAGAGGTCCAGCCCACATAACCGGGGGACGCCCCCATCGTGAAATGGCAATCCTGAAACTTAAAAGAATCAACTGCCGAAACTAAACCATTGCCAGTAAGCCCCCAGGCTCTTGTGACGGTGATATTCTTGCCGGAAAAAGTAGAATTGGCTGAACTACCAGCTGCCCCGGCAGTAGCAAAGTTGGCCAGTTGGGCGGTCAAATCCTCAATAACAGAGGTGAGCAGATAAGGATCACTGCCATTGCCGGTATTGTCAGCCTCGACATGAAAGAAATCCGTGAAGCAGTTTTTAATCCGGAAAATACAGTTGCCCCCCGCTAAACAGAACCCTCCTCGTGCCATCAACTCAGAATTGTTGACTCTATAGCAATTCAAGTCAGTGCCGCCGGTAATGAACATCCCATTGGCGCTGGGAGAATTTTGCATTGTCACATTTTCTATTTTAACAACCCTACGCCCAGCGCCAGTGGGACAGGTGCCATACAGCAAGGACTGATGTTCGGTGTTACTGATACTGATTTCATCATTGGCAATTCCGGAAGTGGCATAGTGGATGAAACCGGGTTGATCCTTCAGGTAAATCGCAAAAGCTTTGGTGTTCGTGGCATGACTATAAGCGCCATAACTGGATGACCTGGCCAGGATCTTTGCTTTAGTGTTATCGGCCGTCTCCTGATCGTCCAAGCCAATCTCTATTTCATCCGCACCGCAAGGGCTGGTCCCGTTGGCTCGATACGTGAATTTTTTGTTGTTGCTGTCGCCGTTGAAATAAAAATAATCCCCGGCGTCAACTGCGCCAGTCTTATCGAAATCAAACGTCACCATAAACGGCATGCTGCCGCCGTCTAAGGTGAGGTTGGCCAAGCCATGGGCCGCCGAATCAGAAGCCCCCGAGTAGGCTTGAGTCCAGAACACTGATTCGTTCCTGACCTGGCGGGTTTCCGATCCGGCCAATCTTTTAATGACCGTTGCGGCCCCGGCCCCATACAGGGTAATCCCAGGCGGAAGAGTGACTGAGGCGACTTGATAAGTACCTGCCGGGAAATATACTATGGCCCCCTTGCCCTGCCCGACAACATAGGTGTTATAGGTATTGCTCAGGAGCGTGCCGAGGGCGCTGGAAACATCAGTGTCGTTGTTGGAGACACTGTTTTGCGTGACATCTATGGTAGCAGCCCGCTGTGCATCAACAATAGTAATGACCGGCCCCCAGGTTCGTCGAGAGGCGTTGGTAGCACTAAAGACAACAAGCGAAAGCTGTTTATCATAATCAACGGCTGGATTATTGACAATGGCCAAGTTTAAATCAACTCTGGTGGTGCCCGGCGGAAAAGTAACGTCGATATAGGATTCTTCATAAGGGAGGCTGGTGCTGTCATAAGAACAGTTTGTCAGGGTGTAATTTTTGCCAAAACCCCAGTCTTCCAATTGGGATTTAGCACCGGTGAGTTTTATCCTGGCTGCCACTGTCTCACCACTTGCGGCAGAGAGTTTGACCGGTATAGTCAAAACATCGGTGTCGGCCTCATAAACGTAAGTGGAGGCGAAATCAATGTAGACGATGTTTCGTTCAATGGCCCCACGAAAAACATTGAAGAGACTGCCGCCGCCGCCCTTGCCGCTAAACAGACCTGCATGTGCCGATGGTGATGCAAAGATAAAAATCAAAATCAGCGTGAATATTCCTCTCATGGATGGGTCCTTAACTAAAGTATGAAATCGTGAGAATGCAGTCGGTGTCGGCTATTACTGAAAAGCTGGTATAATCTGTAATAGCTCGCACTGTCGGATTAAGCTCAGCAGCCGCACCATTAGTCACATTTGCGGCAGGAATAACGGCCGGCTCACGGAAATTGACATAAAAATCATCGCTGCCGGCAAACATGGCAAACTTTGCCCCTGTGGGGATAGTTGCCGTTTGGGCGACTGACGGGGTCAGCACATAGGCATTGACGTACTTGGAAGGTTTAACAATGCCGCCGTGAGGATGATTATTTGCGTCGTAAGCTAACTGATATTGGATTAATTCAGCCATTCTCCAATTCCTTTCATTATGGCTTGGGCGCCCTTCTACCTGCCCCGCAGCTACATTAAGCTGTTCATCGGTTCTAGTGTCCTTGACAATGATCTGACGGAATTACTGCTAAAAACATTTTAGTCATTGCAATCACTTCCACCCCGGAAATATCTTCCCCCAGGGGTAATGCGGTCCCGGATCAACCTTCCGGCCCGGCGCCACGTCACAATGGCCCACAGTATCCTCAAGGCGATAATAGGCATATAAAGCATCAAGGACCGCAATATTGGCCTGTATTTGCGCCTCTGGCCATTCATCCCCCAGGCCGACATTCTCTATCCCGATGGCAAAGGCATTGACGTCCGACCTGCCATCATAACTTGATACCCCGGCATGCCAGGCCCTGAGGTTGAAGGGGACTAACTGCCAGACAACGCCGGTCTTAGCAACAACCAGATGGGCTGAAACCTTCGCTCTCGGGTCACAGAGCCAACTAACAGCACCCCCCAAACTATTGCTGCCAGTGTAGTGGATCACGATGATTTCAGGTTGAATGACCCCGCCATGATTGGGGGATAACTTGTTGGAAACCTGCTCGCCGCCTTTGTAAAGCAAATGGTTTTTGACCTTATACATGGCTTATTTGTTCTCCTGTGGTGGTGAGCAAGTCCCCTGAATTTCTATGGTTGCCTTCTCAACCCCAGCTCTCAAAGCGCCAAAGCCCAAAGCGGCAAGAATTCCCATAATACCTTCATAAGTTACCGTATCAATAACGCCAAAGATTTTTAGAACTGATATCACAGTCATAATCAAGGCAACGATATAAGTCTTTTTTCCGCTAATAAATTGAATCATTTTTTCATCCTTAATTCTAAATTCACTTAAACAAAATTAAATCTAACAATTACCCTAAGTTCCCTGTTCCCTCTTCTCGGTTTAGCTTAACCAGGGAACCACCAGCAGGTCTGCAGTCCCTTTCCAAATGTTGGTTTTCGTTCCCTCCCCGGTAATGCCTATAAGGTCGGCTATCAAAACTTCTTTGGCCTGCGATTCCAAAGATGGCGGTACTACCAGTAGATTAGGCCTAATACCAAGAGGCGATCCGTCTTCGTTGTGAAATTTCATCATTGCGGCCCGAGCGGCAGCATAATTAGTCGCATTGAGAGTATTCTTGCTGCCATAGGCCAGCTGCCAAAGGCCGTAACCCACTGCCCCTCGATAATCCACTCCATAGCGAAATTTTTTTCGTAAAAAATAATTTTCATCATCAGGGCGGTCTTGGCGAACTAATTGCGGTGTGGATCGACGTTGGAAAATAAATGGCCTGATAGCCCTGGTATTGTCCATCAGATACCAGGCCGTTCCACTGCCACCCCCGTCATTGCTTTGGGTGCCTGACCCCACCGGATGGTCGGTAGCAAAAAAGTATTTCCCGTCATAACACGCAGTAGAAAAGCCATCGGCTAGTAGCTTGGCCATTAAAAAATCCGGATGTTGTTTCGCGGCCCGACCCAACTCGGCCACAATCGGATTGTAGACTCCCAGTTGATCGTCTTCGATGTCATTCCGGTCAACTTCAACCGTTGCTTCATAATCTTTATTGGTAATCTGGAAGTTTGAAGCAGCCAGGCTGCGAATCTGCCGGTCGCCAATCCATTCCTGGAGCATCGGGAACTGGAGCATGAATTTGTAGTCATTAACCCGGGAATTGCTCGGCACTACCATGGCTATCTGTTCATAAAAGCTTGGAGAACCCTCGAAAGCAGCATTGAAAATGGTGTTCAGGGCAATATACATATTAGTCAGATTTGACTGGTTAATAATCATCTTCCTTCCTCCTCCGTCCTAAATCTTGATCCAACCCTTGGTTGTGGAAATATACTTCGCTAACTTGCCGCACTTTATCCCCTGGCCGGGATCTGCATCATCGAAGGTCTGATCATCCACCACATACATATCTGCTCCGACGTTAGCCTGGGAAATGGAGGTGGCTCCAAACTCGAACACCCCTGCTGTTCTCACCCTGACATAGATGGCGCCATTTGCACCTGGGCTATTATTGGCCTGCTCCAAAGCAATACCCACCAGTTTGTGTCCGGCAGTATTACCCGCTGGAACCGCATACCCGGAGCTGTCTACTGCCACCATAGACCCGCCATAAATTTTCGTTGCCGCCTTTACTGGAAACTCCAGCTCCAATCCCTCTCGATAAGTTGTATTTCGATCAGTAACACAACCAGGCATATTTATTCTCCTTTCTCAAATGTTACCTTGTTTTTTAAAAATTCTTCCGGCATTATCCCAAATGTTTGACAGATAGTGCGCTCTTCACTGTTAAGAGCCAACAGAGACTGGCTGCCCCCGCCAATATGCCCTGGTACTGCCCAATTTTCCAGGCGGGAGAGAATAAGTTCCCGAAAAAAATCGGGATCGTCCTGGGCCAGGCGGCGTAGCCTTCCGTCAGCCAGATCAAGCTCTGCCGGAGTTGTTCTTTTGCTGCTCAAGGCCTCTTGAATCAATTGTTCTGCTTTTTGAATCGATTGTTCTTTCTTTAAAGAAATCAATTCCTCCCTAATTACGGCGACATTTTCGACTTCAGCCTTTAGAGATTCAATCCGCTGCAAGGCATTGGCCGCGGAATCATCTTCCTTCAAACCCAGCGACTTGATGATTTCCAAAGGCAGAGCAGGTAATTGCTGCTTTTTGTTCTTGACCAGATCGGCTGCCAAAGTCAAAATATGGGCCTCCGTGGCTTCATCCTGCAGTCCAAAAATCGTTCGTAATTCTTCGATAATCATGCTTTCTCCTCTGATTTCAATACATTCCTCAGCTATCAACTTCTCTCTTCCCCCCTCCCTTTGCTCTGTTCCCCTAATTCCTGTTACCTGATCACTATCCATTGACCGCTGATTTTGTAAAACTAATGGAACCAGGTTGGTTAGGGCCGGGAAGTTAGTCAGGGCCACATGGAGCAAGTCCACCACCAACCTACCCTCCCCCAATTGCACCACTGGGGAAAAATATCGATATTCTTTCTTCTCGAGGTAAACTCTGGCCCGGTCGGTCCATTCTACCCTGGCCCAAAGACCATCAGAAGCAGGGAATAGTGCTTTGACCCAACCGGCGGCCGGGGCCTCCTGGCCGGTGACAGTTTGATGTTCGTAATCAATCACCATATCGTTGCCCCGCAAATTCCAGGCTTCCATAATCTTCCCCAACGATTCTTGAGTTACCCAGAAAGGGTCCCGGCCATCACCCAGGACTACTTCCCCGAAGGGTAGGATGCGTATTAATTCAGGTGCTTGGGGTCCGATCTGGCAATAAAGAGCTGTATTCATGAATTTCCCCCAACGACTTTCAACTTAGGCAATCCAAATACTTCGGCCACATGGTCATGAGGTATTTTTATGCCCATCTCATTTAAATTTTTAAAAATTTCAGAAATACTTTTTGGATCAAATTCCTCATCCAAAGAGAATTGCAGATAGGGTAGATGATGTTCCCAGCCAAAATTGAATCCAATTAAAGGCTTAAGCAATTGCATTCTCAAGGTAGCTGCTAAATTGTCAGCATCCGATTGGATAATATCTCTACGAACCTGATGATGAACTTTAGCGGCGCTGTAGGTACCCGTGGCATTAGTTACATCGGTGGTTAAGGTCTGCCCCAAAATCGCTTTGCTCATCTCCCGGTTGCAAAACTCGGCCATGGCCATAAAAGGATTTACCTGACCACTAGCCCTGCCAGACGCCTCCACGAACTCAATTTCCGTATTTTTAGAGATGATAGCGGCGGCGTCCGACCCTATTGATGTAATAGCCCGGCGGAGAGATTCCCGGTCCTCAGGTGAAGCCCAAGGCTCATATTTGCCCACTCGCATAGGCATTCCATAAACTTCGTTGAAAACGTTCCAGTCCTTTAAAGCATAATTCTTAAAAAGATAGACCCAGGCTACAGTCCTTAGTAGACCAGACCGGACCACTGAACCTGACCTCAACTTACAGCAATGAAAAATTAACTTCCATGGCGCCGGCTGTATACAGTTTAGGCCTTCTTGGTCTATCAGTTGCGGTTTTTCTCCATGGACAAAACTAATCCGTTTTGGGTTGATCCATTGAATGTCCTCCAACACCACCCTGCCATCTCTAACCTCCCAGATGATCTCGTTCACCGAAAATCCTTTGCCAAGAGCATCAAGAATGTTGATGATGATTTGTTCAAAATCCAGGGAAGCAATATTTGACCGGACAAAATCGGCTAATTTCAGGTCCTGGAGCTCGTTTGAGTATGGCATCACCCGATATTTCATACCCTGTACCGCCACCTTGCGGGTCTGCAGGATGGAGGCTAGGTGGGCATCTTTCTCTTCCATTTCTTCGTAGAGTTCAATCTGTTCTCGAATCTGACCGTAATCTGCAGCTTGAAAAATTGCGGTTAATTTGCCAGGAGTAAGGCCTGCCCCGGGATAACTGCTATACCGGTCCTGAATAGAAGCAAGGTAGACCTGTCGCAAGTCTGGTTTTGTTGGAGATACAGCCCTTTTAAAAATGTCATATAGTCCCATTAAATTGCTCAACCTCTTCCTGAAAATTATCTTTGGAAATATTTTCGTTTATTGCTTTTTAGACCCTGACTCCAGACGTACACAACTTTCAGCCCTATAACCATTCACCTGCTGAAGGGAACTATACGAAACTTCATTTTCTTTTTTAAAGATAAGGCCTTAGCAGACAGTTCTAAAAATTCTTTAAACCCCTGCCAATCTTGCAGCGCATAAGTTTCGGCCCAAACTCTCTGTTCCGGTTTAATCTTGCCTGTTTGCACAGCTTCTTCTACGGCCTTGCCAATTACTTCCCGTTTTAACTGCCCCTTAAGCATCTCTAGTTCGTCTTTTAGACGACAATAAGTTTCCCGCTGAATCTTAAGCGCCGTAATGGCCTCCTTGACCTCCTCCCACGAGACCTCTCCTTTCAAATCCAATAGCCCTTTAATCTCCATAAGGTATTTATCTGACCAAGCCAGTTCCTTCTCCTCGTAGACCGGGACCGGTCTCTTTGCGCCACCCATTTCAGTATCTTGTTTCAGGTCTACCGGACTGCTTACCGCATTTTTCACTTCTAACCGGTTTACACCTTTAACCAACGTTAGCTTTCTGTCACCCTTGGGTTTGGATTCTTTTGCTTCACCAAGATCCCTTGTTAATTCCTCCCATTGCTTCACCGACGGGTAGTTTGTTAGCCTGGCATGCCATAGTTCCACCAGCCGATGGCTTTCATCCAGGATAAATACCAGGGTAAGGTAACTAAACTCTTTTCTTGTTATGTGTCCCAACCCCGCTTCCGTCCATTCCACCCTGATCCACAATCCGTCTGAGCGGCCTTCCAACTCCTTGATCCAACCAACTACCGGAGTTATCTTGTCGCTCATCTTCCGGTTTTCCAATTTGACAACCAGTTCGGTATCCCGTCGTTGCCAACTCGAAAGGATAGCTTTAAAAGCCCGCCGGTCTACCAGGCAGGTATACCTGCCATCAGCCAATGCTACCTCACCACTGTTTATAAGCCTGATCCACTCCGGAGTTCCCCCGCGCACCGCTACTAATACTATGGCCTTTTCTGCTTTTTCTCGATCCAACACTGTCCGAGTTATTTTTTCTTTTACTTTAAATGCATTCCAGGCCATCGCTGCCGCTCTTCGCATATCCCCATTAACCTGCAGTAAAGCCTCTCCAAAAGCCTGGGTCCAAATCTCCCGAGCCCTATCCGGCAACTCTTGCACAACTGACAAAGCCTCATCTATGCAACTATCCATCTTTTTGCTCCTCATTTCTCTCTAGACCAGACTTCATGCTACAGACCCATGGTCCGGCCTTTAATAAGCTCCCTTTCGGTTAAACCTCCTGATCTGTGCCGATCGGTATTCAATCTCTGATTGCATGAAGCTTTGCGCTAATCTTACTGCTCCCTCTAAGGAGTCCGGCCCGTCATCATTGATGGTTCTCGAGGGAAAGTAAAGGAGTTGTTCGATGAGCAACTCCTGATCCGAGTGCCCCCTGATAAAGCGAATCTTCCCCCGTTCTAAAAGCGGGGATAGGCTGTTTATCCTGGCTTCCTTGGCCACCTTATTGGTGACACCTTTTACCGGCAATATCAGACCGATTTCCTTTCCCAGACGATCAAACTCTGTCAACAACAATCGCTGAAAAAAGTTGTCTTCAACCCCAATGATGTAGTGCCCGTACTCCTGGAAGCGATTGCATATCGTCCGGAGTGTATTCTCCAAAGTCGTCTTTTGAATAAAGGCATCCATGACGTAAAAAACCATCTCTTTTGTGGCCAGCCCTACCGTCACCACCGCCTTATAATCCGAACTAGCCCCACTCTCCAGTGAAGGATCAAAAAATCCTACAATCTGTAAATCTTTATCTTTCAGAGAATCAGGGTGATAATAGCGGACCCACTCCTGGCGAAAAACTCCTGCGACTTGTTCCGGCTCATTCATTTTCTCTTGATTAAAAGCAACCGTTCCCATCAGCTGTTTCTGCCGCATCAACCTTGATAAGGGATGTTTTACCTCCCAAAGTGATCTGCCATCCTCAGTAATCGCCCGGTATATACAACGGGTAAAATGACAATACGGCTCCTCATCCGAAGTTAACATCACATCTAAAGCGCTGCGGCGTCGCAATATCGTCCCGATAATAAAAAGATTGCCATTGGCATCCATGGCGGGATAAACTGCTGACGTTATCCACTCGATGATCTGCCGGACTATATCCGGATTCCTGACATTGAGGTCGTTTTCCAAATCATCCAGAATCACTAAATCCGGACGCCATTGCCGGTGTTTCAAGCCGCGTAGCCGTTGTCCTCTTCCCCGGGCTTTAACGCGCACATCATTGCTGGTTATAAAATCATCAACTGCTCTATTGCCTTTCACCAGTTCCCCAAAATCCTGCCGGATACGATCGTTATAAAGCAGCTCTAAAAAAATGTAGCCGGTAAGGTCGCTGGCTAAGTCTTCAGTATCACTTCCGATAACAATAAATCTCCGTTTCTCGAAACAGATCTGGTGCAACACATACCCAAATGAACATACCGTGGTCTTGGCAAACTCCCGTGGTGCGGCAATAACTACAGGCTTAACTGCCTCAACTTCACTCCCCGTTAGGTTAAGTACACCTTTTGGGCCTGATTGCCCTGGCCTTTGGTCTAATAGCTGGATCAATTCATGATGAAAAGAAGCCGGAGGGTGATTAAAATAATGTGGCAAATAGGCCCTGCAAAAGTGGAGCGGATCTTGTTCCGCTCGCCGCTTCCGGTCTTCTTGCTGTCCTTCATTCTCATCATCAAAAGGCAACACCTCTAAATTGAGATTCATGAGGACAGCATCGGCATTGTTCCGGAAGTCTTTTTTAGTCATTTTCTTCTGAAAATTCATTGATACACCTTTAATCCCTTGACCTGCGGCTGCCATGTCGATTGCTCCCTTAGATGGATGGCACTAACCCATTCCTTGAATCGGTCTTCATTCTTAGGCTACGAGTTTATGTCCCTTCCATTTCCTCAAAAAATTTTTCAATCAATTTTGCCAGGCGGCGCAATTCTTCCCTTTCCTTCACCTGTCGCCGCACAAAGTCACCAAAGAGACCCATCACCTCCACCACAGCCGCTCGTTCATCCCAGGATTGTTCTTCCAGACGCTCAATTAAATTTATGAGTTTACTTAACTCGTCGATATTACTAGAATTAAGCTCATTGCTACCCAATAGAGCCTTTACTTTCTGTCTCACTAACCCTTTCAACCCCTCGCCGAGCAGTTTAGGATGTTCGGTAACCAGTTCCTTTTTCCTCTCCCAGTGGCCGTGTGATTGCCAACTTTTCAGTGTTTTAGGGGAAACCGGTATACTTTTTATTATCTGCCCTATATCCATCCCCGAAATGAACAGAGATTGAGCATCTTTATAATACAAATCTCGTTTAGTCTTTTTAGTATTAGCCATAATTTTTTTCATATCTATAGAGTTTCTAATTGAAATCTACTCTTAACAAAATATTAATAATATCTGTGTAATTTGTTCTAATAGTAATTGTTTTATACGATTTTTTATATACTATATATTTATTTAATTTTCCAGAACACATGATAAAATTGTCACAAAACAATCTTATTACCAGCAATTAGATATCATTTTTTCTACTGAATTAATAAATATACGTAAGTTTCTGTCACCAAACTTAACTCCTTGTAGTTTTCCCTCCCAAAACCAGCGATACACTGTTGATCTTGAAACCCCTAGTTGACGAGCTACTTCACTAGGACGAACAAATTTTTTTTCATTCATTTATCTATCCTCTTGTCTTTCTACATTAGTAATCTCAACAAAAAATCTGTACTCCCATATAAACATTTATTATGTTTTAGTTAAACTTCTCTTACTGATAATTAAATTATTGAACATCACCTTTATTCTTTATCACAACTTCATTGTTTGTCTACCATATACCTTTTTTTATCGATTATTTCCAGAACACCTGGTGCATATGTCACAAATACGCCCTCTATTACCAAACCTCTCCCACCATTTCTTCCACTGAGGTGGCTAATATGCGCAAGCTGCCGGTTCTCAGTCTGACGCCTCTCAATTTGCCTTCCCAAAACCAGCGGTAAATAGTGGATCGGGATACCGCTAACTGCCGGGCAACTTCTCTCGGACGCACTAATTTTTCCAGCAACATCGTCTTTTCCTCCCATGACTTTTTCCTTTTGTCTATTTCAAAACGTGTTCCAACACTGGCTAATACCTCAAAATAATCAGCAAATTTCGGGCTCTGTCGTTTGAACTAAAAATCTCAGTTAACAGTTTTTAATTTGATATCAATAAGTTATATTGGTTGAAATTGTATGGAATTTCTGCCTGCGGGAAGATTAGGAAGATTGACTTCGGCGGGAGAACTTGATTTTGGTTTTTAATAAACCTGACAGCGGCTGAAATAACTCTAGGGCTTTGATTAATTTCTAGGAATTGTTTTCAACCTTAGCTCGAAAATCTCTAGAAGAATTCCTGCGATCCATCGTGTAGTTTTTAAATTTCGCCACGCTAACAACTACCAAAATCAGTTTGTGCTGCAACAAACATAATTTGTAACAATTTATATTTGCTGCATTTTTTAACCTAAAACCAAGAACTGGAAACCGAAACCGGTAAAAGAAGGTATTCCAAGCAAACCTTTGTCTTTTTTCCGATCTATTCTCAGCGAGTGTTTCTATATACAAAAAATATCAATATGTTACATATCACTTCGGAAACCTCCGGCCGGATTTATTTCTTTCCCCGCCTCCGTCTAGAAACCTGTTGGGCAATCTCGCTAAATTAAAGAAAACCAAGCTACGCTTCGGCGTCTTTGGCCTCCTTCTTGCTTTAACTCTTGCTCAATGAATCAGTGAGCTCTGAATCAATTAATTGTCCGAAAAAGAAGGTTATTTAGAGGAGAAATTGGATATGACTAATGAGATGTTATTGAAAAAACGGTTTTTCCGTCCGGATGAAGTTTCTGAAATCTTACTTATAACTAAACGCACCGTCTACCGTATGGTTCATGATGGCCGCCTCAGTGATGTTGATCTAACCCATAGACCCTGGCGTATTCCCCGGCATGCTGTTCTCAGCCTCTTCGAAACCGACTCTCTCTCCCAAGCACCGCAGCCCCTGCCATAACGTCTACGGGCAGCATGGCTAGACCATACTGCCCGTCTTCAATATTTCCTTCCAGTACCTAATTTTCAATCTTTCCAGCTAGATAGCTTAACCAGACCCCTACCTGTTCAAAGCCAACACAACCTTCGCCGCCTCCCCCGGCTGGCGCAGGGCTAGCGTGCAAAAGCTGACCGCATCAGCCCCCAAATCCAGATAGCTTTGCACGTCCTCCATGCTGCTGACCCCACATCCCATAATCAGGAACAAGCTAACTTTTTTCCGTAATTCCCTGTTATATTGCCTGGCTGCCGGACAGGCTGGCCCTCCTGAGAGCCCACCGCCACCCACATGCGCCAGCGGCGAAGGCGGATATCTATCTTCCGGGAAGACCAAAGTATACGGAATAGTATTCACGCCATGAATGGCCTTGACTCCTAACTTCTCTAATTCCTGCGCAAATTCATATGGATGCACCACACTGATCTTGACTATCAAGGAAAGCTCCGGATAGTCTCGCCGAACCCGGCGCACACAGGCGATTCCCTGGTTGACATTCTCGATAACGGCCTCTTTGGCATTCGGACAGGAAAAATTTAATTCCAAGGCCCAAAATTCTGGCCCTATAATGTCCCGATAGATTTTTATAGACTCTATCGTCTCCCGAATCGAGATTTCCGTTCCTTTGGCAAATTCCGGGTAATAATTGGGAATGACCTGCAAACCGGCCCCGCAGCTCTGCTTGATCTCCTGGGTGCACGCCTCCACCCCTTGATTGGTAAGCCCATAAGCATTAAGCATCCCCTGGCCGGATATCCTTCTGATGTATCCCCAGGTGAGCGGATTACCCGGAATAAAGTTGCCTCTCCGGTTCCAGCGGGTGGCTGATTTGGTAATCACTGTGGTTCCGGTTTCCTTCACCACCCGCAATAGCCGGCGATAGGATGGTAACAGCGTATAAGGGAAGATTCCTCTGCCGCCAGGCCCCAAAGCCGTGGAGATGACTACCCGGGTAATTCTTCTTTCTCCCACAATTATCATAAGACGCCCTCGATGAAGCAGGTGCTATCCGATCTTAGCAGAATTTTTGCTATGTCCCTCGAAGGGAGAGTTTCAAGCTGAGTGACTCAAGAAAAAATACCTTCGGCTTTCCCTGAGAACTTGTATCTCCATATTGGTTCTGCCATCAAAAGAAAATTAGCATAAATGCCACCAATAATCAATTATATGACTGACAGTCTGCTGATAGTTGCGCCAACTCCTGAAGCTGCGGGCGCTATGAAAAATACCTTGGGAATAATCATCTCAGGACCTGCTCCAAGAATCTGTTGGATTTCTCCTTCCCTGGCTGACCGGGGAACCGGTTTTTTTACATTCACCTTGCATTTATTGCAAACCGACTTACAATATGATAGAAAAATAGAACTATAAGGAAGACCTAACCTCACAAGGCCAATATGAACAATAATCGTCTCAGCCCTTTTTATAAAAATATTGCCCTCTGGTTGCTTATCGGCTTGGTGGTGACCATGCTTTTTAACTTTTTCAATCGGTCCCAACTTGCCAAAGAAAAAACCATGCTCAGCTACAGCAAATTCCTCGATTTAATCAACGAGGGCAAAGTTGCTCGAGTTGTTATCCAAGGTGATGAAATAACCGGTGAACGTCTTGATGGCAAAGCCTTTCACACCTACTCCCCCCGAGATCCGGAAATCGTTAAGTTTCTGAGGGACAAGGGTATTGAGATCTCAGCCAAGCCGGCTGATGATTCTCCCTGGTACACCACTCTCCTCATTTCCTGGTTGCCCATGATCGTTCTTGTTGGCATCTGGATCTTCTTCATGCGGCAAATGCAGGCTGGTGGCGGCAAAGCTATGTCCTTCGGCAAAAGCCGAGCCCGCCTGATGAATGAGAATACCAAAAAGGTTACATTTAACGATGTTGCCGGCATAGATGAAGTCAAGGAAGAAGTTGCTGAAATAATTGATTTTCTCAAAGATCCAAAAAGATTCACCCGCTTGGGTGGCCGCATCCCTAAAGGCGTTCTCCTGGTCGGACCTCCTGGAACTGGCAAAACCCTCCTGGCTCGAGCCATTGCCGGTGAAGCCGGAGTGCCGTTTTTTAGTATTAGCGGTTCCGATTTTGTGGAAATGTTCGTCGGTGTCGGCGCGGCGCGTGTTCGGGATCTTTTCCTGCAGGGAAAAAAACACGCCCCTTGTATTATCTTCATCGATGAAATCGATGCTGTGGGCCGTCACCGCGGCGCCGGTCTGGGCGGTGGCCATGACGAACGGGAACAGACTCTGAATCAACTGCTGGTTGAAATGGATGGTTTCGAATCCAATGAAGGCGTCATTCTCATTGCCGCTAGCAACCGTCCTGATGTACTTGACCCTGCCCTTCTCCGCCCCGGTCGTTTCGACCGCCAGATTGTGGTGCCACATTCCCGATCTCAAGGGCCGGGAAAACATTTTGAAGGTCCATACCCGTAAAATCCCCCTGGCTGATGTTGTCAACCTCTTTGTCCTGGCTCGCGGCACCCCCGGTTTTTCCGGCGCTGATCTGGAAAATCTTGTCAACGAAGCCGCCATTTTTGCCGCTCGCGCCAACAAAGATCGGGTCACTATGGAAGATTTCGAAGAGGCCAAGGACAAAATCTTAATGGGGTCCGAACGTAAGAGTATGATAATTTCCGAAGAGGAAAGGAAAAACACTGCTTACCACGAAGCCGGCCACACCTTGGTGGCTAAACTCATTCCAGGCACTGATCCCATCCATAAAGTCACCATCATCCCCCGGGGTCGCGCCCTTGGTGTCACCCAGCAACTGCCTCTGGACGAAAAACATACCTACACCAGGGATTACCTGCTCAATACCTTGGCCGTGCTCATGGGTGGCCGGGCCGCCGAAGAACTTATCCTGCAACACCTTACTACCGGCGCCGGTAACGACATCGAACGGTCTACTGATTTGGCCCGTAAAATGGTCTGCAACTGGGGTATGAGCGAATTTTTAGGTCCGTTGGCCTTTGGCAAACGAGAAGAGCATATCTTTTTAGGACGCGAAATTTCCCAAAATCGCGATTTCAGTGAAGAAACTGCCCGTTTGATCGATTCCGAAATAAAAAAGTTCGTTGAGCAGTCTTACCAGCGGGCCCAATCTCTGCTGCGGCAATATGAATCTAGCCTCCATACCCTGGCCCTGGCTTTGCTCGAAAGAGAAACCCTTGACAGTGATGAAGTTGATGCCATTGTTTCCCAAGATGTATCCCTCAACCTACCTTCGCCGGAAGATGTCTCAGACCAAACCGTCTCGCCGGCGATTAACGCCTAGCGTTTAGATTTACTCGGTTACCGGCAGCACTCAAGGATGATTCCTATGCCTTCGCTCCATCGGCTTGTCATCGGTCAGCGGACCTTTGACCTGGCTCAACGATCCTTACTCATGGGCATAGTTAATGTTACGCCGGACTCCTTTTCTGACGGCGGTTTATTTTTCTCCCGCGCTGCCGCCATCGACCAGGCTATGCAATTGGCCGCTGATGGTGCTGACATCATCGACATCGGCGGGGAATCAACCCGGCCTTTTGCTGACCCCGTTTCCCCGGCAGCAGAACTGGACCGGGTCATACCATTGATCCAGGCTATCCGAAAACGTAGCGACATTCCCATATCCATCGACACCTACAGGTCTAACGTCGCTCAAGCCGGCCTGGAGGCGGGAGCCGACATGATTAACGATATCAGCGCCCTGCGCTTCGACCCTGACATGGTCCATCTGGCTGCCCAATCTGGCGTTCCCGTCGTGCTGATGCACATGCAAGGACGCCCCCGGGATATGCAAGTTGCCCCCCAATACGATAACTTAGTGGCCGAAGTCAAAACGTTTCTGGCCCAGCGCCGGAATTTTGCTCTTTCCCATGGTATTGCCGCCTCTAACATTATCCTGGATGTCGGCATCGGTTTCGGTAAGACCCTCTCTCACAATTTGGAACTCATCCATAGATTAAACGAATTTCATGACCTGGATTGCCCCCTTTTATTGGGAGTATCTCGGAAAGCTTTTATCGGTAAAATATTAGACGTACCAGTGACTGAACGCGATATCGGCAGCTTGGGAGCCATTGCCGTTGGCCTCACCCGGGGCGCCAATATTATTCGGACTCACAATGTCATGTTATCCAGGCAGGTAACTACTATAGTTGAGGCTGTGCTTCACAGCCATTCTAATTAGTAACTTCTTCTCAATTTACTCTCTTATGTTACTCTCTCATGATCTTTGATTTCATAAACCTTCGGTGGCAGGATATCATCGATATTATCCTGACTGCCATCGTCATCTACCAGTTACTGCTATTCTTGCGTGGGACCCAGGGCATTCAGATCCTCGCTGGCATCCTTATCCTTCTCCTGGCCTATTGGGGAGCCCGCCGTCTGGACCTCTTCACCCTCGAATGGTTTCTCGAAAGCTTTGTTAAAAGTCTGCTCCTGATCATTATAATCCTCTTTCAGGCTGATATCCGCCGCATGTTGAGTCGCGTCGGCCGCCGGGCTATTTCTCGCTTCGGATATTCCGAACCCCGGGTTTTGGAAGAGATTGCCGCCGCCGCCGATTCTCTGGCAAAACAAAAGTTCGGGGGGCTTTTTGTTTTAATACGACAGGGTAAATTACGCGATTTTTTGGAAGGTGGCATTAGCCTGGATGCCCTGGTCAGTCGAGAACTGCTAATTACCCTTTTCTGGCCCAATAGTCCTACTCACGACGGCGCGGTCATCATCTCTGGAGATCAAATCCTTTCCGCCGGCTGCGTGCTGCCTCTGACGCAACGATCTGGACTTGATAAATCCTTGGGCACCAGACATAAGGCAGGTATCGGTATCACCGAACATTCAGACGCCGTGGCTATCATTGTCTCTGAAGAAAAAGGACAAATATCCCTGGCTCAAGAGGGCAAGTTAACCGCCAATCTGAGCCGTACCCAACTTCTTCATTCTCTGAACGAAATCTTTGCCAAAGAAAATTCCGAAAAAGTAGGCTGGCTTGAAAAGATATCTCGCTTCTTTGAAAAAAAATAGAGGCTTGAAGCTCTTGGCGCTTCTACTGGCTCTCGCCGCCTGGTTTGCCGTGGGATCAGAAGAACGCACCGAAACCACCCTGCAATTGGTCCTTGAACTCACGAACGTCCCCAAACATCTGATGGTTACCAACGAGATTCCCTCTCAGCTCGAAGTTCGTGTTCAAGGACCCCGCAGTGTGATTCGAGAATTGACTACTGACAAGCTACATAAGCAAATTGATCTCTCCGGAGCGAAGCCCGGCACCCATACTGAACTTCTGACTCCTAACAGTTTGAATTTCCCTCGCGGCGTTGTCGTTACCCGTATCCGGCCCAGTGCCCTGTCCATCGCTCTAGATCAAGCCCTCATCCGCCGGTTGGAAGTCCAGCCTGTTATTAAAGGCTCCCCTGCCCCGGGCTTTGAAGTTGGCGAAGTTGTCTTGACCCCCAAAGAAGCATTAGTGCGTGGACCAAAGAGCGACATCAATCAACTCAAGTTTATCAATACCATACCAATCGATATCAATAAACTCAGTTCCTCTATCACCAGGGATGTTGAATTAGATTTCCAAAACCTTCCCCTTACCTATTTGGACAGCCAACCGCTTGTCGCCAAAATTAGCATCAAACCCAAACTCCAAACCAAAACGTTCAATAATATTATTGTTGTACCCAACGGCGCCACCGGTCCTTTGCGACTTGACCCTTCCAATGTGTCCATTACTGTCCGTGGTCCTGTTACCAATTTAGAAGTTCTGCGGCAGGAAGATATCACCGCTCGAATCAATCTAAGAAATCTCAAGGCCGGACTATACGAGGCGAAAGTTGCGGTAGATTTACCCAACGGACTTGAATTATTGAAAGTTTCCCCGGAAAAGTTGAGCGTTCGTCTTATGAAGCTTGCAACCCCCTAAGGGGTAACCGTAATTTTTATCAAACTGTTGCGAAATCTCCAAACATACGGAGTTGAAGCGGTTTCGGAAGAAGACTTGGAAGGATTAAAACTCTCTTAGTTTTTTATACGAAATCCATAAGTTAATGTATATAATTTAAGTATCTCAATTTTCCTGACAATACCAGTTATAATACTCTAAAATCAGCATCGGCTAGCCATCCATGACTGTTCAACTTTTTATACCCTGTTATGTCGATCAATTCGCTCCCCACGTGGCTCATACCCTTTGTAACCTCCTGGATAAGCTCAACGTTTCCTGGGTCTATCCCGCCGACCAAACCTGCTGCGGTCAATTCGCCTTTAATGCCGGCGATTGGCATTCCGCCCGTCAACTGATGCGCAATTTTTTCAAGGTTTTTGATGGTGATGATATCATAATCTGCCCTAGCGCTTCTTGTGTCCTCACCGTCCGCCGTCTTTATCCCCAATTAGTTGAAACCGCCTCCGATGCTGTCCAACTCGGACGCCTGCAACCATTGGTCCTTGAATTCACCGAATGGTTTTCTTCCCTCCTGCCTCTTCCCTTCCCCATGCACTTTCCCGGCAAGGTCTTTCTCCACCAATCCTGCGCCGCCCGGAAGTTAGGAATCCTGGAGCAACTAAAACAACTCCTGGTTCTCGTGTCCAACCTGCAACTCCAAGAAATTTCCTCAACCTACTCCTGTTGTGGCTTCGGTGGTCTATTTTCTCTAAAACGCCCTGATCTTGCCCAAGCTATTGGTTCGAACTATCTCAAGGCTGTGCAGGGCACCGACGCCGAAGCGATAGTCTCTCCCGACGTTGGCTGCCTTCTTCATCTCCAGGGAATCCTTCGGGCCAAAGGTTTGAACTATCCGGTTTATTACGTCGCCGAATTAATCTTCCAGGCACTTCAATGCCGCTGAGGACGCCTTTTAACCGGACTTTTTCTGGTCTCGTTAAAGATCTCCCCTAATTTTAACCTCACCCCCGTATTGGTGAGATGCTCCTCCTCTATTAACCTTTTTATAGTATGGATGACATCCACATCTGCAATGCGGTATTCTCTCCGGTTTGATTCTGTCCTGACGGGCTTGAGAAATGCCTCAAAGGACTTCTCCCAATACCTTAGGGTGGATTTTCTCACTCCAGTCAACCGGGATACCTGGTCAATATTTAGTAATAAGTCTCCTTCCAACATCTTGTTTGCCATGCCATCTTCTCCCTTCTCGGCTCACTTTTCATATTTGCTTAAGATAATCTTGCCATGGACGTTAAAATTAAATTAAATAGACTATCTATTTAATAATATTTATGATTTTTAATTTAGGATAGATATAATCTAGTATTACTTACTGTTTGTTAATAGGATTTTTACAATTTATCGAGTTAGCTGTTGAAAAACTTAAATCAGTTACCCGGACCCAGGTATTATTTTCAAGGTTCTCTCCCGCATCACGACTATCTATTTGAAATATAATTGTTTTTTGAACATTTAATTATTTCATCGATTTTGAATTATCGCCATAACCTCTATAAATACCTCCACTTTCCTATTAAAATCATTCTGAGTCGTCATTTTTTGGCGGTGCAATTGACGAATTTAATCAAAATGACTATAATTTAAGATTAATTAATAGATTATTTGCCCCTTCATATTTTTAGGAGAGTTGTTCATGCCTGCAGATCAGATCACTAACGCCTATACCTTTGACGATTTACTCCTGTTACCAGCCTCTTCCTCAATCCTTCCCACGGATGTTAATTTAGAAACCCGCTTGACCAGAAATTTAAAACTTAATATCCCCTTGGTAAGCGCTGCCATGGATACCGTGACCGAATCTGAAACCGCCATCTGTCTGGCCCGGCAGGGTGGCATCGGCATAATCCATAAAAACATGAGTATTGAGCGTCAGGCCCTGGAAGTCGAAAAAGTCAAAAAATCAGAATCGGGCATGATTTTGGATCCCGTCACCATTAATCCGGAAGCCCAAATAAGCCAGGTTCTCGATCTTATGGAGACGTATCGGATTTCTGGCATTCCTGTGGTGGAAGGTAGCAAGCTGGTGGGCATTGTCACCAACCGAGATCTCCGCTTCGAAACCAATCTGGAACTGCCGGTTAAAAATGTTATGACCAAGGACCGTTTGGTCACGGCACCGGTGGGTATTACTCTGGAAGAGTCAAAAGCTTTGCTACATCAATATCGCATTGAAAAGCTGCTGGTGGTCGATGACAATTTCCAGTTAAAAGGTCTTATAACCATAAAAGATATCGAAAAAATTAGAAAATACCCGTATGCCTGCAAAGATGAGTATGGCCGCCTCCGGGTCGGCGCCGCGGTCGGCGTCGGCGAAGATAGGTCGCCCCGCATCGATGCCCTGCTTAAAGCCGGCGCCGATGTCATCGTTATTGATACCGCTCATGGCCACTCCAAAATGGTCCTCGATTCCACCCAAGCCAGTAAACGGGAATTTCCCCAAATTGAACTCATTGTCGGCAATATCGGCACCTATGAAGCAGCCCTGGATCTCATCCAGGCCGGGGCCGATGCCGTCAAAGTGGGAGTCGGGCCCGGCTCCATCTGCACCACCCGCGTCATCGCCGGCGTCGGTGTACCGCAAATCACTGCCATCATGAACTGCGCTCGCGCCGCCCATCAGCACGACGTTCCAGTTATCGCCGACGGCGGCATCAAATTCTCCGGCGATGTTACCAAAGCCATCGCCGCCGGAGCCGACAGCATTATGATCGGCAGCCTCTTTGCCGGCACCTACGAGAGCCCCGGAGAAGCCGTTATCTTTCAAGGCCGCAGTTATAAAGTTTACCGCGGCATGGGTTCCTTGGAAGCCATGAAAGAAGGCAGCAAAGACCGCTACGGTCAGGCTGCCATTGAGTTGGAATCTAAACTCGTCCCGGAAGGGATTGTCGGCCGCGTCCCCCAGCGCGGGAAACTCACAGATATCATCTATCAACTCATGGGCGGTTTACGTTCCGGCATGGGCTATGTGGGCTGCCGCACCGTCCCGGAACTCATGACCCAGGCCCGTTTCGTTCGCATCACCCCCGCCGGCTTGCGGGAATCGCATGTCCATGACGTGGTGATTACCAAAGAAGCTCCCAACTACCGGTTGGATTAACCCCATGTTCTCTTAACCCCGATCCCGTTTCTTCCGGAGCCCCGTGATAATGCCAAAAATAACCAAAGAAAAACCCACACCTGAAAAGCTTCAAGCTCTCAAGGTCGATACTTGGAGTCCATGGGAATGCGAACCCAGCACCTTTGATTGGTCCTATGACTCCAACGAAACCGCTTATGTCCTGGCAGGCCAGGTTACCGTTACCTGTCCTGACGGCCAAAAAATCGACATCGGTCCCGGCGATCTGGTCCGCTTCCCCCAAGGCTTGAGCTGTACCTGGGAAGTTAAACAGAAAATCAGCAAAGTTTATCGCTTCGAGTAAAGGGTGGTAGGTATTGCAGGTGTTTTGAGGAGGCAATAATTTTATGAACAAATGTTCACATACACAAGATAACGGCTCCTGCGAAGGCTGTGAGTTACACCAGAAAGCCGGTGAAGAGCCGCACGCGGACGAATGCCAGATTCGCTGGACCCTGGAACAAATCCGCCATAAATTATTAGTCATGAGCGGCAAAGGAGGTGTCGGCAAAAGCAGTGTCGCCGTCACCCTGGCCCTGGCTTTGGCTCGCCGGGGCTTTGCCGTCGGTCTCATCGACGTAGATCTCCACGGCCCCGATGTCTATCGCATGTTGGGTCTGGGGGAACCCCTGGATTTGGCCCAGGGCAAGTATAATCTCCCCGCCGACGTTTTCCATAATCTCAAAATCATTTCCATCGAAGCCATGATGAAAGATCGGGATGCCGCCGTCATCTGGCGGGGCCCCATTAAACATAAAGTTATCCGTCAATTCCTTACCGAAGTGGAATGGGGCCCCTTGGACTTTCTCATCATCGATGCCCCGCCGGGCACTGGCGACGAACCCCTCACCGTCGCCCACACCATCCCCGAAGCCCGTGCCGTTATCGTTACCACCCCCCAGGAAATCTCCCTGGCCGATGTGCGCAAATCCATCAATTTCTGCCGCAAGGTTGATATGCACATCCTGGGAGTAGTTGAGAATATGGGGCATCTCATCTGCCCTGACTGTGGCAAATCCATTCCCTTATTTAAGTCCGCCAGTGGCGACCGGACCGTGCAATCCCTCGATCTCGACCTCTTAGGTTCCCTGCCCTTCGATTCCCAGATCGTCGAGGCTGCGGACGCCGGCCGGCTTACCGACGTTGACGCCTCTAACAGTCCGTTTTTCCAGGCCTTAAATCAGGTCGTGGATGCTATTCTGACTGCCGTCGGCCAGTTCGAACCCCAAAAGGACCTCTCCACCCGGGAACCCGGGGTTTTAAAATTTGCCGTGCCGGTTCAGGATGGACGGCTTTCCGAACACTTCGGCCAGAGCCAGCAGTTCACGCTTATCACTGTGCGAGATAATCACATCTTCGACCAGGTAGAGGCGGCCCCTCCGGATTTCAAACCAGGTATTCTCCCAGCCTGGCTCGACCGGCAAGGGATTACCCATATTATCGCCTCCGGGATGGGCGAGGCGACCCGAAAGTTCTTCCAACGCAAGGGCATTGAAGTCATCACTGGTGCTCCTGCCCTTTCCCCGGAAACCCTGGTACAACAGTATCTCGACAAACAACTACAGGCCGCAGCCGGTTAACACCCAGGATTTCCTCAGCATTCTTAATTCAAGGTGACCCATGGCTGTCCACGCCAAGATGCGGGCCATGATGTTAGATTCTCCGGGCCGCCCGCTCAGTCTCCGGGAAGTACCTATACCCTCCCCCGGCCCGGGTCAAATGCTCATCCAGGTCCAAGCCTGCGGCGTCTGCCGCACGGATTTACACATTTTTGATGGTGACCTCACTAACCCCAAACTGCCCCTGATTCTGGGACATGAAATCGTCGGCACGGTGCTGGCCACCGGTCACCAGGTAACAAGATTTCAACCGGGGAACCGAGTCGGAGTGCCCTGGCTGGGTCAAACCTGCGGCCGTTGCCCCTATTGTCTCAAAGGCCGGGAAAACCTCTGTGATAACCCTGGTTTCACCGGTTATACTCTCAACGGCGGCTTTGCCGAATTCACTGTCGCTGACCAGAACTACAGCTTCCATGTGCCGGCTGCTTACAGCAATGTTGCGGCCGCCCCCCTCCTCTGCGCCGGTTTGATCGGCTACCGATCTTATCGCCTGGCTGGCGAAGACGTTGAGCACTTGGGTATCTATGGCTTCGGGGCTGCGGCTCACATTACCGCCCAGGTAGCGATCTATCATGGCCTGAAAGTATATGCCTTCACCATTCCAGGAGATATCAAAACCCAGAACTTTGCCCTTTCTCTGGGCGCGGTCTGGGCCGGCAATTCTAATGCCAAACCGCCCGTCGCTTTAGACGCCGCAATTATCTTCGCTCCCATCGGGCCTCTCCTGCCAGCGGCCCTGGCTGCCACCGCCAAAGGCGGCGTCGTGGTCTGCGGCGGCATTCACATGAGTGACATCCCCTCCTTCCCCTACGATATCCTATGGGGTGAAAGGGTGGTGCGCTCGGTAGCCAACCTCACCCGCCAGGATGGGGAGGAATTTCTCGCCCTGGCCCCCAAGGTGCCCATCAGAACCGAAGTGCAACCGTTTCCCCTGGAAGATGCCAACCGGGCTCTGGACCTGCTCCGCCAGGGCCGCATCCAGGGCGCCGCCGTCTTGAAAATCTCTTGAAAGGGGATGATGTTAAGCCGCCGACAACAGCCTCTGCTCTAAAAGCATAAAGGGAAAAATCAAGGGTGGGCACCGCCCACCATAATTGTCTTGTTTCAAGTGTGCCCCAGGCACAAGCATGACTGGTTCGGTGGTACAAGCTCCTGCAGTCTTAATGAAACATTTTTATGGGCTAAAAATTGAAGTTTTTTTATAATACCGAAAAGTTGCATGTCTTCCTGACGCTTTTGTTACTATTCTCTTTCCTCCCTCTTCCATTATCTCATGCGGAAGATAGGGTCACCTCTGCAACTCATTCCCCAAACGAATCAGTTTTAACTTTTGGCTCTCAAATCGTCCTCGATGGCTGCTGGTCCCCTGCTGAACTCGAAGCCAAGTCCTCAGAAAAAAAATCTGCCCCGCCCAAAAGGTCACCTCACACTCCCCAACCACCGAATTCCCCCAAAAATACCTTACCGGCCTTGCCTCCGGATCGGCAAAATTCCATCCGCTCGGTGACCCCGGCTGATGGCCGCAAACTAATCGCCCTGACGTTCGACCTCTGCGAAGGTAAAGGGGAAATCGCCGGCTACGACGCCGACATCGTGAATTTTCTTAGGGCCTCAAAAGTCAAAGCCACCTTCTTTGCCGGTGGCAAATGGATGCAGTCTCATCCCGACAGGGCCATGCAACTCATGGCGGACCCTTTATTTGAGATTGGCAACCACAGTTGGAGCCACCCGAACTTTCGACTCGTTTCCGAACCGGAAATGCATGAACAAATTGCCCGGACTCAGGCTCAATACGAAATCATCTGGGAAGACTTGGCCAAGAGAGTCAAAGCTCAGGGCCTCGATAGCGGCGAAATGAACAACATTCCTAAACTGCCTTTTACCTTTCGTTTCCCCTATGGGACCTGTAACGAACAGGCCCTCCGGGTTACAGCCTCCCACGGCCTGCCAGCCATTCAATGGAATATTGTCACCGCCGATTCGGCCAAAAGCCAGACCGCGGAAAAAATTACCCGGGTTATTATGAAAAGAGCTCAACCAGGGTCAATCATCATCTTGCATGCCAATGGTAAAGGCATCAATACGGCCCGCGCCTTACCGCTCTGTGTTCCTCAATTGCTTAATCAGGGATATCAATTCGTTACCATCAGTGAATTATTACAGACTGGTCCAGTTTTTGCCGCGGCTATCTGTTACGAGGAGAAACCAAATGATAACCAACGCTATGACCGAATCTTTAATAAAAAACCGACAGGGGGCAAATGAAGGGGAAAAGACTTCTAATATAATATAGTTATACTAATTGCCACAGGTTTTTCCCTTATTCCCATCTTGTACTCAGTCTTTAGTCCAATTTTTTCGTAACGCCCGGAAAACTTCCTCATACCCTTCGAAAATCCATAGGTGACCGGCCCGAGGGATAAATCTGGCCCGACAATGCGGCATCTGCTCGGCCAGATAACGGCCCATCCCCACCGGAACGATGGCGTCGGCCTCCCCATGCCAGAGATGCACCGGCACTTTGATCTCCCCCACTTCAAACCCCCAGGGCCGGGTCAACAGATCCGCTTCATAGGCAGCCCCCTGCGGACCCCGGCGAAAAGCCTCACCGATACCATCAATCTGGGTCCGCTGCACCTCGGGCTGGGCCAGGATTTTTCTATCCGCTAAGGGCGCCACCAGGCACATGCTTCTGATGATCCGCTCTGGACACCGCCGGGCGCTCCGGTCCAGCAAACCCAGCACCAGGTTGACCAGCCCAGCCCGACGCACCAGCACGGCGCTCAACCGATGAAGTGAATTCAACCCCGATTTCACCCGGTGGCGGTCCAACGGGGCCAAACCGCTGATGATCCCGACGCCTAGAAAGCCGCGCCGGCATCTTCCAGGCGCAGGCCGCCACGTAGGGCCCGCCGCCCGAAACTCCGGCCACGGCAAAGCGTTCCAGGTTCAAGACCTCTGCCAGTTCCCTAACATCCTCCGCCCAATCCAGTAGCTGCCGCTGCGGCTTAAAGTCCGACAGGCCAAAACCGGGCCGCTCCGGCGCGATCAACCGAACCCCCATCTCCCGGGCCTTGGGTGCCGCAAACCGGGCCATCACCCGGGAACCCGGCGTCCCGTGAAAAAACATCAGTGGCCACCCCTCCGGGTCCCCGTATTCAGCATATCCCAGCCGCCGGCCATCCGGAAGGATCAGAATGTTGTTTTCTCTTTCCACGCTCACCTAATCTGATATTACCTTTCCCAACAGATGGGCCTGACAAGGAAAAACAGAAAAGGGTTGGCCATTTTTGACCAACCCCTTAATTTGTCTGGTAGGCACGAAGGGATTTGAACCCTTGACCCCTACCGTGTCAGGGTAGTGCTCTCCCCCTGAGCTACGTGCCTGCTAATAATTTTATAAAAATATCCTTTTTCGCCGGCAACGTCAAGATTTTTTCCCCATTGAATCTGAGATTTCGGGTGATCCAGGCATTTCCTGTTTGCCGCCCTGGATGTTTCCGGAATACTTCCGAGCGGCAATTTAAAATGCCCGATGGTTCATAAAAACCTTGCTCCGCTCTATCGATAATGGTATTTTTGATTGGAAAAATCCGGCTAATACTCTTATGAGGTGAACCAATGGATGATCAGGTCAAGCAACTTTACTCTGCCACCAAGACTTTAATGGATTATATCGAGAGCGCCAACGTCTTTGACAAGTTGGCCGATGCCGGCTGCGGTCTGTATGATGAATATCGCTCGGATAAGTTTGATGAGTTGCTCAAAAACGTCAAAAATGCCTTGATTCCCTTTGATAAATCCTAACACCCTAAGCTATTTCGAAAGTTACCCGGCTGGCGTTGCTACTGCTATAGTCTTTTATAAGCAAAAACAAACTCTTCTGCATTAATATCAATGATGAGATCGGCCCCCCGGGACAGTGCATAAACCAGCCACGCTGGTTTGTCGTCATCTCAGCATGCTATTTTGGGTGAATATTGTCCGGTTTTTCGGTCAAACCAGGCCAGCAGCATGACCTCCGGGTAAAGTTCCCGGGTCTTGGCTGCGGCAATCTTTGCTGCCAGGGCCAGGTCCACTGCCTTATTTGAAATCTGGCACATCCACAGGGTTGTGGCAGCATTTCCCGCCGCAACGGCTTGCAGCCCGTCATCCCGATGATCCCGCCGTCATTGGTCTTCTCCCTCCCGGGCTTCCACCACGACCTCCCGGAGCCAAACCCGCTGCCGGGCCGTCTCGGCCGTCTTGACCGGCAGGGATCATAGCCGCAAATAGGGCATTCCCGATCATCGCAGGGATCCACGTGAATATTGAACCTCAGCCTGATCCCGGTAGTGGATCTTGAAAGATCTGCTCCAGTTCCTTAACTTCCCGGTGGCCTTCCTCCAGGCTGAAGTCCTGGGGCAGGATCAGATGGAAATCCACATACAGGCGTTCCCCGGCCCGACGAGCCCGGAGTTGATGGATATCGATCCAGGCACTTTTCCGATGTCCTTTGAGGACCGTAGAAATTTCCTCCAGGAGTTCGACGTCGGAAGCATCCATGAGACCGGCGAAGGCATGGCTCACCAGCTTCCAGCCGGTATAGAGAATATTAACGCCCACCAGGGCGGCGGTAGCCCCATCCAGCCAGATCTGGCCGGTCAGCCAAACCAGGAACAATCCTACTAAGACCCCCGCAGAGGTGAAAACATCCGTCAGAATATGCCGCCCATCCGCACCAGAGTAATGGAATTGGTTCTCTTGCCAACATATACCAAACCAGCCCCCAAGGCCAGGTTGACCAGGCTCACTCCCAGGAGCAGCCACAAACCGGTTTCCAGAGATGGTAGGGCTCGGGGATGCCGGAGCTGATCCGCAGCTTTGATAAAAATCCCGATGGCCGCCAGGAAATATCAAGGCCCCTTCAAACCCCACGGAAAAATATTCGATTTTGCCATGCCCATAGGGGTGAGCTGGGGTCAGGCGGCTTGGCCGCCAGCACCACCGCGCCCAGGGCAAAGGCGCTGGCCACCACGTTGATGATAGATTCCAGGGCATCAGAAAGAATTGCCGCCGATTGCGTCAGCCAATAGGCATAGAACTTGACGCTCATGAGCAGCAAGCCGATGAGCAAAGACGCAGTGATGGCCAACAGACGGGCCCTTTGGGGTGATTCAGCCAACCATTTCATAGGTTTCAATGGAAAAAAGCCGGAACGTTCCGGCAGGTTTGGTTTGCCTTGGCCTGCGGCCCGGGCAATCCTTCTAGGCTGCCTACCCGGGCCTGGGCTCAAGGCAGGCCCCTGGAATTACCCTTTCCAGCTAATTTCAGGGCAATTGCCGCCAGAGTCTGACCTGACCCGGCACTGACGAGGCTATACCCTCGGTGCCCTGCAAGGTAGCAAATACCGACCGTGATATCCGCAGCCCTTTTAATTCCATGGCCTCTGCCCAGGTGCCGTATTTTAAGGCGCCGACTTTGCAGGCCTCTACACAAGCGGGTATCCTCCCGTCCGTTCCCGGTCCGGACATTGATCGCATTTTAGCGCCACCGGCCCTTTTTCCATGGCTTCGTGGGTGGGGGCATAACGCAGGACGCCGAAGGGACAGGCCATGGCGCACATGGCGCAACTGATACAGCGGTGGGGATCGATATCAGTGGTCCCCCTCTCCGGATCATGGCTGATCGCCCCCGGCATGCAGACCATCTGGCAGGGGGCCGGATCACAATGCCGGCATTTATTGACAAAGGCAAAATGGCTGCTGCCGGGAAATACCCGAAGGCGGGGCCGGGGTTGCACCGCCTCACTCAGGGCGGCGAATAAATTTTTACTCTGGGAATGTTCCACGGCGCAGGCCATCAGGCACTGCTTGCAGCCTACACATCTTTCCGGAATCACAATAACCGTCTTCATAGAATTATCCTTGTCCGTCAACTAGTCCGTGAACTATCGCCGCATAAATAATCTTAACACCCTTTTGTTACTAGAGGAATTATCTAAGATAATCAAGTAAAGCTGGCCTCGTAGCCTTAGCAAGAACAGCCGACCATAGTGTTTTAGCTGAAAGCTGATCGCTATTAGCAGACCATTATTTTTATTCTATAACCTCAGCATTCAGGAGGTCAAATAAAATCACGCGGGTGCTTTCGAGATCATTACCGGGGACGCCAGGGGAGCCGCGAAAATCAGGGCGCTGGCCGGCGCCACGTGCAACAGTAAGCGGTCCACTGTAGCCCGCACATACATGGGAAATTCCGCCGGTGAAGCCGGCACCAGGGCGTAGGCCAAGGCGATGGCCGCCAGATTGCCGGCGACGAATAAGCCCTAAAAATAAGGCAGGGGGTGCGGACAAGCGACCGTGCCCGCCAGAATAAAACTTAATAACACGGTCGGCCAGAGCAGGCCGAAATAGGGAATCCAGACCAGGGCCTTGAGCAACGAACCAGACGCCCGAGAAAGAACTGGTGGAGGTAAAAACCGCCGATATGATCCCTCCCCACCTCCATCCCCTGCAAACCCACAAACAAGCGCCAGGGGAGGGAAAAAAACCAACCGCCCAGCCCCAGGAGGATTAAACTCAGCACCCTTCTGAATAGCTGGGGCGGCCGGAGCCAGAGCAGCGGTGAGGCCGGCGGCCAGAAACGTTATCAGCACCAGGGGCCAGCCCTCGTATTTGCTCCAGGCCATGCCGCCACACATACAGGCAATAAGCGGGCCGCTGCCGGCCGGCGCCTCCTCCCGGAGCCAGAGATAAATCAAACCGGCAGCGGCCAGTTGATAATAGGTCA
This sequence comes from uncultured delta proteobacterium, assembly GCA_963705135.1. Lineage (GTDB taxonomy): Bacteria > Desulfobacterota > Desulfobaccia > Desulfobaccales > Desulfobaccaceae > Desulfobacca. The sequence continues at coordinate 52,310 of CAVPJB010000030.1, read as the reverse complement.
GGGCCAGATCGGCATAAGCAATAAAGAGGTGCGTCATAAACGTGGCCCCATTGAGAACTAGAAAGGCGGTAGCCCCCAGAGCCACGGTCCGCTGGCACACCCAGGCGGCGCAAAAAACCAAAGAAAAGAACTACCATGCCCGCCACCCCAAAGGGGGAAGACGGCTTTTACCAGGTGATCAGCAACGCCCCCGAGCCAGAAATAGAGATAGGCCATGAGTAGGGGCACCAGGTTGGGATAGTAGTTGTGGGCCTCAAATCGGCTTAGATCCAGACCCTGGGCCAGATAAAAGGCCTTGGCTTTCAAGCCCCAGGTGGATAGGGCGTCCCAGGCCCAGATCGGGTAGATAGTTGCCCTCAGGAAAGCAAACCCAAAAGCGGCCAGTAAAAGAAGCAGCAGCCCCTTTTCCAACCCTGGAAAAATCTGACCTTTGCCCCAGAGTTACCAGGGTGCGACTGCAGGCAAACAAACAACGGCAGTCCTCCTGGAGCCAGCCACGTTTCCAGGCCAGCCACCCTCCCGGGATTGCCAACAACAGCCAGGGGCCGGCAATATTTTCCAAGGAAAATGGTACCTGAAAAAAGGTAAGCATGAGCATCCAGAGAGTGATGCCCAAACTTCCCAGGCCGAAGGCCAGAGCCGAAGCGTTCCAACGGGGTAAAGCGTGAGCCCCGGGGCAGCATCAGCACCAACAGGGCCCAGCCGGCAACTTCGATAGACCCCAGGCCGCCGGCCAGTCTTAAAAGCACCAGGCTGCATCAATCATAGAAGCCGCCTGTCACCTGCCGGGGATCTACCTTGAAAACCATGCCGGCGCCGGACTCCGGCAAAGCCTGAAATACCGAGTTTTCTGGATGAAACAAAAATTGCCATTGCGGATATAGGTTACATTCCCGCAAGATGAGATATCCTGCCTGTTCCTTGTTGATCTCCTCAAAGAGAACTGACGGCGTCGCCAAAGGATTCAGGCGGACCATCTTCCGGGGGTAAAGGTGATAACGCGCCTCTATGTCTTTGCCGGCTTCATAACAGTCCACGAAAATATAGGTGCTGGCAGGCGGCAGCATTTCCTTGAGCTCACGCAACCAACGGTAATACGGATCTTCCTGGCGGACGACCTCCCCAGTCCGGCCGCCGGCCAGCCTGCGGGTTACATCCACTGCTTCCGGGGCGAAATGCCAGGCCAGCCAACCTAGCTGCACCAGCCAGAGACCGAGAATAATCTGCCACAGGGATAGTTTTTCCCCAAGGAGTTTAGCGGGCATCTTAATCCCAGAAGCGAAAACGAATTATGTAGTAAATGGCGGCAATACCGTCTCTCCAGGTGATCTTTTTTCCCTCGCTATAGTCACGACCATCATAGGAAATGGGCACTTCATACACGCGGCAGCGTTTGCGGGCTATCTTAGCCGTCAATTCCGGCTCCACCCCGAAGCGATCCGATTTTATTTTGATATCTTTGATGGCTTCGGCTTTAAAAACCTTATAGCAGGTTTCCATGTCGGTGAGGTTCAGATTAGTAAACATATTTGACAGCGTCGTAACCATCTTATTCCCGACATAGTGCCAGAAAAACAAAACCCGGTGGGGGGCACCGCCGATCAGGCGGCTGCCGTACACTACATCGGCCACGCCACGTTCAATGGGCTTCAGCAGTTCCGGATAATCGCTGGGATTATACTCCAAATCAGCATCCTGGATGAGTACCACATCACCGGTAACGTGGCTGAAACCGGTACGCAAGGCGGCTCCTTTGCCTTGATTCCGGTCATGGAAATACAGCGCGAATATTACCGTTTTCCTGGACCAGCCGCCGGAGAATATCCCGGGAACCGTCTTTAGAGGCATCATCCACGATGACAAGTTCCTTGTCATAAGGGGTAGCCTGGACCCGTCTGACTATCTCTTCCAGGGTATCCTTTTCATTGTAAACCGGAATCACAATACTTAATTTCATAGTTATCCAGCCTTCTCGTAATTTTCATTGGCCCGACCAACTCAGGCCTTCCGTAACTTGTAAATCTCCGTCATCGTCCGCTGCCTGTCAAGTATATTATGGATTTTCTCTTGACAGTTGAAATTAGCCTGTGTTAATGACTGTTAAGTCATTCCTTCTATCCCCATAGTAGATCAATATACCCTGACTGAAGCTGATTGCTCAGCCAGGAAGCAGCGGCGGGGAGAAATTTGTCCAGCCGTCATGCAAGCTCAAGAAGGAAAGTATCCCTTTAAGGCATCGACATCACCTAGCTGCCAACTGAATGTGGCAATACCAGGAGAGGCGTCAAAGCAAGTTACCTTATTTCTCGACCAGAGAAGGGATGTTTTGCCCCAGGCTGATTGCTCTTGAGTAAAGTGTAGCTTTTATTTTCACCAGGAATTCCCATGGGACATATATTTTCCTTTTTTTTGATAGTTGTCATTCTAACCATACCTTCCTCAGCATGGGCAGAACCCCAAAGAACCGGCGTTCAGCTCTTGACTTTGAGCGAGGCTTTCCAACTGGCCTGGAAGGAAAATGCCAACATCAAAGTCAGCCGCTTACAGGAACTCATCGCCGAACAGGATAGAATCCGCGCCCGCGCCGGTTTTTTACCGACCTTAAAAGCAAATACTATTCAACAGGTATACGATGATCCGAGGAAATATGTTTTTCCTGGCACCCAACCCTTCACTTTTTTAAACCGAAACTACTGGGAAAGTACGGTGATCGCCGAGCAAACCCTCTATGATTTTGGGGCCACGCCGTCACGCTATCAGAAAGCGACTCTGGGCAAGGAAGTGGCTCGGATGGACACCCAAACAACCCGGGATGATATCTTTTTCCTGGTAGCGCAGACGTATTTTCAAGTTCTGCGCACCGAAAAGCTAAAAATCATCGCTGAACAAGAAGTGATCCAATTGCGGGATCATTTCAAAATTGCCAAAGATCTCCACGAGTTCGGGGTCGTCACTTATAATGATGTCCTGCAGGCGGAGGTGGCGCTGGCCGATGCCCAACAAAGGTTAATCAGCGTCAAAAATGCCATTATCAATACCCAAGCTTCCTTAAATAAACTTCTCGGCCTGCCCATTCAGAATTCCACCAAATTGAAGGATGAGAGCATCGCGACGGTACCGGGTTTGAACCTGGAAGACGCCACGCAGACGGCCTTGGATACCAGAAGCGATTTGAAAGCCGCCGACGGCCGCATGAAACAAGGGGAAAAGGGCATTACCGAAGCCCGGGCCGGTCATTTCCCACGCTTTTTTGCCGTGGGCGGGCAATATTACCAGCAGAGCAAATACGCCCTCCATGAAACCCAGTGGTTCGCCATCCTGGGTTTGAACTGGAACATCTTTTCCGGATTCGACACCAAGGCGCAGGTGGCCCAGGCCAGGGAGCGGCTGAATCAAATGGCGGTCCAAAAAAACGACATGGGCGAACAGATAAAGCTCGAGGTTCAGAATGCCTATTTGGGACTGAAAGAGACCGCCGAGCGCATCGCGGTGACCAAAGGCGCCGTCCAACAGGGGGAGGAAAACCTGCGCCTGAATGAGGAGCGCTATAAAGAACAAGTGGGTACGGCCACCGATGTTATTGACGCCCAAACCCTGCTCACCCGGGTCCGGGTCAATTATAACAATGCCCTCTATGATCACCAGGTTCAGAAGGCGCATATGCTGCGGGCTATCGGCAGAATCAATGATCTGGCCCCCAACGGAGAAAGCCTACACCTCAAATGATATAGCAGTTTCATCCGGCACCGCCTGAAAGGCACTTTTTCGGCAGTGTAAACATCAAAATAACCTCTGGAGTCATGCAATGCCCTACAAACCAAGACATCGCCTGTTTTCCTTAACCATCATCGGTTTGATCGTCTTCCTGGCCTTATCGACACCACGGGCAGCCCCGGCCATGTCCTCCGGCGATACCCTGGTCCTTACCGCAGTTCCAGCCGGTGTCGTCTTAGGAACCGCGGCGGCCGGTTATCTCCTCTATAAGCAGCGTTTTTCCCAGCCCGCCGACGCCAAGGGCCGCCTGGGCTATAACGGCCCCGGGGAATTTTTCGTTGGCGGCTTTCTCGGAGGTGCCTTGGTCCCTGAAACTGCCTGGACATATCATGCCAGAGGGCAAAATAGTACGGCCAATACTATGAAGCTTGACCCCGGGGCGACGGGGGGCATTAAATTGGGCTACTTTTTGGACAGCCTGCCTTATTTCGGCGTGGAAGCTGAAGGCAGCATCGGCAACCACCGCCAGCCATCTCAAACGGTGGGCCTTAATCCCCCCCTGCCCGGCGCTGCCGCCGGCCAGGTTCCGGGCCAAACCCTCCTCGCCTGGACTATGGCCTTCCATCTGTTAGGCCGCTATGGCTTCTTGCCGGACTCTGAGGTACCCTTCGGCCGCCTCCAGCCTTATGTGGGCATCGGCCCCGGCCTGGTGGTACTCTATGCCGAGGCCGATTCCGCCAAAAATTTCTCCCTGGAAGTGGAAGCCGGTCTGCGTTATATGTTTACCAAAAATTTGGGGGGCTTTCTGGAATATAAATTCAGCAAACAGTGGCAGGTTGAACTGGAAGCCCAACAACTCCTCTTCAACAATACCGGGATCACGGCCAACAAAGCCGTCTTCGATTTCGATCGCCATCAGATAGTCCTGGGCCTGGCCTACCATTTTTAAAACTGTTTTCGGTTTTCGGTTAACTAACTTGTATTATTAATGATATAGAGATTATATCTGTGTCGCTGTAACTGAAGTTGGCATCAGAACAGCACCTTTAAGCAATGGCCCCCAGCCCCTCTCCTGCCGTGGAGTTCTTCACTGCCCTGACCCTCCATTATTCTGTGGGGGATAGCGGATCAAAAGACTCAAGCCCAGCCCTGTCAAGGGAAGTAGCATCAGTGATTTCAAAGCATACGCTACACCGAAAGTGTCGGCAATGACGCCGAGCAGGGTTACCCCGATGCCGCCGGTGCCAATGGCAAACCCCACCATGAGCCCGGAGGCTATGCCCAGATTTTGGGGCAGCAGACGCTGGGCCATGACAATGGTAACGGTAAAAGAAGAGATCAGGGTTATACCAACCGCCGGAAGCACCACAAAGAGCAGCGCACCCTGGGTGGCAAAGATCCAAGGGAATAAGAGGCTCGTCGCCAGTAAGGACAAAATCAAAAACCGCTTGTGACCCCACCGGTCAGCCAGCAATGAACCGACTATGGTCCCGGCCACGCCACCCAGGAGAAAAGACGACACCAGCGTGCCGGAATACACCGGATCACCTTTGAGATGGTCCAGGTAATAAAAGGGGATATAGGTCATGAGTCCCAGTTGCGTCCACGATCTCATGACCACCGTGCCGATGGTCAGGAAAAGAGGGAGATAGGCCGGCTGAGAATTGATTGCACTGCTGCCGGTGGTCTTGCCTGGCAAGGCTTTTCCCATGGTAATGGCAGACCAGAAATATGAGAGGAGGACAACAGCCAGCAGGGCAAAGATAAGCATCACCGGTAAACCATTAAACCCGAGAAAGCTGATGACCGTCAGCACCAGTATCGGACCCAGGGCCAGGCCCAGGTTGCCCCCCACCGAGAAAACCGACATCCCGGTGGCCAGCTTGTCACCGGTAAAGAAATGCGCGGTTTTATAGCCTTCCGGATGATACGCCGCCACCCCCAAACCACTGATTGCCACCAAGAGCAAAACCAACCGGAAATCGTCAGGCATTGACAAAAGCGACAATCCCACCCCGGCCGCCAGACAACCCATCGGCAGCAACAAAGCCTTCTCCTGCCGGTCGGAGAAATAACCGAACAAGGGCTGCAGGATGGAGGAGGAAAAATTGGCGGCCAGCAAAACGATCCCGGCCATGGTGTACGATAAAGACAGCTTGGCCTTTAGATAAGGCAGAATGGCCGGCAGGGCGCCCTGATAAATATCGGTGGCCAAATGCCCGAAGGACAACACCAGAAGTATTTTAAGGTTCATGGAATTGTTTTCAGTTTTCAGTTTTTGGTTTCTGGTTTCCGGTTAAAAGATTAAATTACGGTTGCCGGCATTGAGGGATAACCTGGGAAATCAAGTCCGCATAATTATAACTGCACTACAGATATGAGGCGTCAGCACTGGTGGAAAACCCCTTAGATTGCAGGTAGGGGCAATCCAAACAACAGGAGGGCACCTCATCCGCCTCGGTTATCGGCAGGCTTAAAAGGGCGGTGCGAAATTCCGTCGGAGACAGCATTATTCATATCCTATTGAAATTATTTATAGTAACTTTCATAACATAATTTTGAAAATTTCGGCCGGAGTTCTTTGGTGCTTGCCAGCCACCGTGAAAAAATTATATATTACATTATCAGGGCACGATTAAAAAAATCATTTAAGCGATACTTAAGTGGTGAAGGAGGAAGATCATGCCGACCTACGAATTTCTCTGTCAGAAATGCGGTAAAGAATTCGCCGTTATTATGAGTATAAAAGAACGGGAAACCGAAAAAATCAAGTGTTCCCACTGCGGGGCGGATGAGGTCACCCAGCAGTTAAGCACCGTCATCACCAAGACTTCCAGGAAAAGTTAAGAGAGAGTCTTGAAATTTCACTGAACAGTAAAACAAGAGTTGCACGCGGTTACTAAGTTTGAGAGGGCGTGCCGGATACGCTAGTTGGGGCGGCGACGGGTCGCCCTATTTTTTTGACAGTAACAGGTTTCCGGCACCCGGAAGTATATTCAGAGAATTAGTTCCGAGTTTCGAGTTGTTAGTTGCCAGGTTCCGGGGAAGCGGAAGTTTCCACGGGCAAGATGCCCAGGCCACCAGTGATGGTGTCAGGGCACCGGGGCGCCAGAATTTAGAGATTTTTCCCAGGCATTTTCTACATTTGCTTATCTGTTTGATATGCATCAGAGATATATCTCATTAATGTCGTTTTTCCCGGAATGTTTCCACTTCCGGTATAACCGCTGACACAGAGTTTGGGGCGGCACCGGGGAATTTTTTCCGGTCATTTTTTCGCACACTAAATCTTCTTGATATTCCTCACTATTATCTTTTTCACACCGGGTGTTTCCCGGTAATTTCCCACTTTTTTCCCACTCCTTGGGAAGACAGTTTTCAGTTTCCAGTTTTCGGTTTTCGGTTTGAGGTTGGGCAGTTTTTAGCTGGTCCAGTCTGAGGAGGATTTGCTGGAGCAGTTCCGGGGTAATGCCTGGGGGTGTAGTTTCGCCGTTAAAAACAGTTTTTAGTTTGCCGTTTCCCGTCTCAGTAGAGATTCTAGCGTCGGGATGCGCATCGCTTTCCCGCCTTACAATGGAGTTTTGCGCGGCAATTATTTCGCACGGGATATCATTTTGATATTGCTCGTTAATTTGCTCCGAAGGGTAGGTATTTTTCGATAATTTCGCGCTTTTTTCGCGCTGATTGTGCGGTTCTGGAAATAACGGGAAACAACAGATTTCGATTTGCGGCGGGGAGGTTTTCAGGGGGACAGGGTCCGTAGAGTTTTGCAGAGGCAGTATACCGGGGCATGGAGTTTTGCTTTTAAAAACAGTTTTCAGTTTGCCGGTTGCCGCGGCGGTAGAGATTTTAGCGGCGGAAGGCGCTTGGGCTCCGCCGCCCTGCGGGTGCTTTCCCGCTGCACAGGAGGTTTGCGCGGCAATTATTTCGCACGGGATATCATTTTGATATTGTTCGTTATATTGTTCCGATGGGGGTGGATTTTTCGGTAATTTCGCGCTTTTGGCGCGGATAATTTCCGGACCGGAATCACACCTTTCCCCAACTGGGGTATATTCCTCTTCTTCCTCCTCGTCATCAAGGTCATCCAGATCGGGATGAGGCTCCGGGCAGGGGATGAAGAGTTTGTCGGCCAGGAATTGGTTGGCAGCGGCGATGAATTCGGGATCGGTGGGCAGGAGGCTGCCTTGCTGGGCCCACTCGGGCGAGGCCAGGAAGCGGTAGACCGTGTCCTGGTCCAGTTGAATATCCATTTTATCGATGTAAGTAAGGATCCGGGTGGCATCGCGGTCGGCCTGGAGGACGAGGCGGGAGTTGCCCTCGGCTTCGGCGGCCTGGGCGGTGCGCTCGTTCCGCTCCAGGCGGCTATTGAGTTTTAAGAGGACGCCCAGGCGCAGATTGTCCAGGAAACGTTTTTCGGCCTGGGCCATTTTTTCCAGCAGGTGTTTTTTGTGGCGCCAGAGGGCCGACATGCTGGGCCCGAATTTTTTCTTGAGGGCCTCAAAGGTAACGCCTCCGGCCAGGAGGTCGCGGTCGATGTCGTGGCGCTCAGGGTGATTACAGACAGTACAGATCATAAGAACTCCAGTGGTTAATGGCCAGGGGCCAGTGGTTAGTTGTCAGTGGTTAGTGTCAGGGAAAGACAGTTTTCCGTTTCTGGTTTTCGGTTTCGGTATTACTAGGAAATCCCCTTAAATCCCCCAGAGGGTGCCTTATTCCCCCCCTGTTTTCGGTTTGCAGTTTGCAGTTATTGGTTAAAAGTTTTAAAAGGGGGTCACCTATCAGTTAAAAACAGCTTTTTTCTGATATTTGCTTATATCAGAAGGGGGAAAATTATCCAGAACAGATGGGACAGATGTCGCAAAAACAGGGAAAAGGGAATAGGGAATGGGGGAAGGGAATTTTTGTGTAGGGCGGGCAATGCCCGCCATGATAACGTTTTTCGATTACATATATGAAATCATAATCAGAATATCTTTAGGAAATCTGATGTTACGTATAAATAGCAGTGACGTTTTATACTGGTTGCAAATTCATATATTCAGATTCTTTGATATTATGTTTCAAAAAGTTAACATTTTATTAAAAATTACCTAAAAATTAATAATTAATTTCTGTAATTATGTTTAATTAATTAAACATTGTAACTAATTTAAAATACATATTAATTTGATTTATCTCAAATATTTGTTTACTTTTTTAAACATTTATAAAATTGGATAATAATTAAATAATACATAACTTTCTAATACTTATAGATAAATATTTTTTATAATAAAACTGGCATATTTTTTGCAAATTTAATCGAATTAATCTCGACCATCCTTAATCAAAACTACAATTTTAAAGGAGGTCTCTTCATGGTTACAAAAAGGAAGTTACGGGGAATGGGTTCGGCAGTGGTACTGCTGGTTCTGGTCATAGGGTTTCATTTGACGACTCCGCCCCAGGCTTACAGCACCAACGGATTTCCCATCGTGAGTCCCTACGCCGAGTTGTCGGCAGCTTATTGGCAGTGGGCGGTGATAGAGCCGTCTGCAAGCAATCCACTTACCGATACCACGGGGAATTTTGCTGGCCGAAACCAGTCAGGCCCGGTGTGGTTTCTGGGTGGATCGGTTATTGGACCGGTCACTCGAACTGTTAGTATTCCCAATGATAAATCTATTTTTTTTCCTGTTGTGACTATAGCTTGGGCCAATGGAAATGAGGCTGCGGTTGGTCCTCCCTGGAATATTGCCATCGATGACGAACTGACCGGGAGAACCATCATATTTGATTTCATAAATCAAACTACAAACTTAGTCTGCAAATTGAACGACGTCGATATTCCCTTTGTCCGCACTCAATCGCCAACTTTCAACATACCCTTAGCACCTGATAATATTTTTGGAGTTCCAGCGGGAGACTGGGATTTATCTTGGGCCGATGGCTACTATGCATTGCTTTCACCCTTAGCGGTTGGTAATTATACTTTACATTTTGCCGCCGCCGATAGCTATCCACAGGATGTGACTTACAATATCACCATTGTGCCAGTACCCGGCACCCTGCCCCTGTTAGGCTCGGGTCTTCTGGGTCTGGTGAGGTTCCGGAGGAAATTGAAAAAATAGACCAAGAGCGCCAACCCAAGAAATACTAAGGCAGGGTCAGTCGTGGCCCTGCCTTTTTCGTGGCATATTGAACCTATAGCTTGCCATGTTCGAGAATTATCGTCTTGGTGGTAAAAATGCCACATATGATCTGGTGATGGCAACCTCCAGATTTTTTCAAAAATTTCGGAGGATAGTAACGATATTGCAGCAGGGAATTTATTATGTCATAATAGCATTTATTATTTTTAATATTAAATTTATTAAGAAAGTATTTATATTATTCGTATAAGATACCGTGATAAAGTTGCTGCCTCGACGCAAGACAATGATATTTATAGATTTATGGTCATCGGAAGACTAGCTGCAATGGCGTCTTATACGGACAGGAAACCGAATCTCCGCGTCTTATGCAGATCAATCTAATTATTGTTAGGCAGAGGTCCAGCAAGAGAGCGGTGTAGCATACCTTATCTCCACAGGAGGTCTACGATGAGACAAGGGCGCCCGGCCATCATTGGCAGGACACGGTTTCAGGGGTATAGAGGAATTTCAAACGCTATTTTGCCCAACGGCATCGACCGGCGCGGCCTCGTCAGCGCTGTCGGCCCAGATCAGGACGGGAGGATTGCATGAGCGAGTTTGAACTCCGCAGCGACGCGGTCGAGGTCGCAGGCTTAATCACCACGGTATGGATCGAGCCGTTCGGCACTGGCCAGCCAGGCCCCGGCACATGGCATTTGGTGGTCCAGCTTGTCCCAGGTGACCCACTACTGGTTACCGCAGATGGCAAGGTGAACCCGTTTGGTTGGCTCGAATGCCAGGTGACGCCGGTAGCCCCCTATAGGAACGAACCATACGCCGGACGGCTGCTGGGGGAGATGGTGGGCCAGAAAGTCCGCCTCAGCGGCAGCTGGGGCGACGTGACGGAGGCCGGAGCGACCCGCGCCACCCTAATCTCACCAATTGCCTGGATTCTGGTGGACCGTGGCATTACGCCAATTATCGAGGAGCATGGCTTCAGCCAGGTGGTAAGGGACGCTGATCTGTTTGCCTTCAGCGACGACACCCCCTTCGTCCTGGGCGCGACACCTCCGCCCCATCACCGGGAGGACCGGCACCTAGAAGTAGGTATTCCGTTTCCGTTCCGTCCCCAGGCGAACGCGATCCCGGTCTTCGCCGAATGCATCGACCGCGACGACATTGAACTAATCCTGCTTGGCAGCCGAGCGGTTCCGGCACCGGGTTTCCCGCTCCACGCCGACCGCCAGCACAGCATGACGGTCGCCGCCAGCCCCGGGGGGGATATACTGCAGGTCACCGTGGACACAGGCACGCCGGCTGCCGGTCAGGGCTTTTTCTACGCAAAGTTCGCTTTGACGTATGATGAGGCGTTCGAGAAGATGTGTGACCCGGATATGTGCCTCGCCGATCCCGGCCGGAGCTGCCAGGCGACCGGGGACGAGCGGCTGTCTTACGTGTGGCCGCAGATGTCTTCGGCACTGTCCGGTGACCTGCTGCTCGGGCCGGCAGGTGGAACGGGAGTGCTCGGGCGCCTGCTTGGCGCACTGCAGGGACCGCAGTTTTACGATCACATGGTGATGTTCGTAGAGGACGACGGCCGCTCCGTCCGGCACTGTACCGCGTCGGATGAACGCATCGCGAAGGAGGCGTACTATACCGTCACCGTCACGGTGAAGACGCCGTTCGGCGATACCTCGAAAAAGCTGCCACTCAACGGCATCCGCGGGGACGTGCTGCGCTTCGCCTGGCCGGGGTCGATCAGCCAGACCCTCGGCGAAGTATGCGTGACCGGACATAACCGGTCGAACTCACAGTTCAGCTTCGCGACGCTCTATCCCGAGGTGGTGGCGAGCGAGGCCGCTAACCCGCCTCGTCTATGGCAACTTGCGCCGGCCGAGCGGGCGAAACGGACCTCTTTCCACGATCCGGAGGCCGCAGGCACGGCGAAGCGCGACCACAATGCAGGCAGTCGGGACACGTATGCGCTTGCCAAGCTGCAGAAGGACCCGGCCTTCCGGGCCGAGATCGACCCGGACACAGGTCGGCCGATCGGATGGATCTGGCCGATCCTGGTAAAGCCGCATCCCTTCCTGGCGGCGGCCGCTCAGGACCCTCTCCGGACTGTTGCCGCCGAGGCGAAGAAGATCTCGGCTCACTACCGCTTCTTTAGCTACTCGGATGCGACGATCGCTCTCAAACCGGCGTTTGACGCGCCGCCTCCCGGCGCCTGGGGGACGCGTGCGGGGGCTGACTGGGCGGCGAGCACCAAAGCAGCTGTCTGCTCGTCGTTCGTATGGGCGGCTGTCCAGGCAGCGAACCAGCTGCTGCGGGCGGCCGGCAAGCCCCGGATCGAGTTGGAGGGGGAGGGCGAGCTGGAGGACAGGCGGCCCGCAGCCGACTCTGACGGTCTCTACCACTACACGCTGGAGGAGCGCACCGATGCCGCCAAAGCGCTATTCGAGTTTACGCATGGCCGCGTTGCCGGGGAAGTGGACAAGGCTATCGCCGACCTCCCGGGTCTGGTCAGTACGCTGCTCGACATCATCCCGGGCGTATCCGGCACCATCGATGGCATCAAGGAGTTTTTGGCCAGTGTCGTGGCCAACCAGCTCTGCAATACCTTCGCTGCCGACGCCGTGACCGACTTGGCGTCGACCTGGAATAACCCCGGGACCGGAGTCGCCGTCAGCCCCGATGACACCATGCTGCGCTGGGACGTCCGCGCTCCCCTGGCCGCAGCGCCCCCGCCGATCTCGCCGGCCAAGATCAACGTTTACGGGAACCCCATACCTGTCGTCATCCCGGAACCCGGCTGGCGGAAGACGCCGATCTATCACATTCATGAAGTGATCGGAAAAGGCACCGTGCGTGGCACCGTCGTGCGACGCGTCGTGTCCAACCAGCCTCCGACTCCGGTCGTCGGCGCCACAGTGCGCTTCGGGTGCGAGCAGACTCTGACCGCCATGACACCGCATCGCACGATCGGGTTCGCGTTCGTGGATACGAAGGCCGGCCGCTACCGCCTGCAGGCGTCGCAATTTGTCGTCGACCCGGTGACCCATGTCGGGCAGGAGTGGAAGTCCAAGGCGGACGAGATCGAGCTGCGGGATGGGGACGACCTGAGTGGAATCGTACTGGAGCTGGTCCCGCCGCCGGGCTTGGCCCGTACGGTGGATATCAGGTCCCACCACGACATCGTGGATCGCGTCGTTGTCGGCAAGGACCGGTGGGGCCACCCCGACATGAACGGCAAGCTCCATCTGGCGTTCGATCCGCTGGACGTGCAGGCCGCGCCACCCGAGCAGCAGAATACGAAGCTGGAGGACACATTTGACCAGACAACGCCAGAGGTTGGGAGCGGTGTTCATGTGCGCGTCACCGTCGTTGGCCGCCTGAACACAGTCTTCGCCCCCGATGGTTCCGAGAGCTTCGACGGAGGGGTCGTCTGCGACGTCACGATCATATTCTTCGATGCGGGCGAAGGGGAAACCAACGGCACGCTGCAGGATCTCAATATCAAGCTCCGGCTAGGGGAGTCGCATACCACGCCTTACAACATGGTCAGCGACGACACCGTTCCCGAACGCGCCTCCGGAACGGTGACCATCACTAACCTGATTGCCTCGCTTCCTTAGAGCCTGTCGGCAAAGCTAGTCCAGAGCCGTGCTGAGCCGCACTGGATCAATGGCAAGGAACAGGCGTGCGGTCTTTTCTTTTTCATGTTCACGTCAGCACCTCTTCCGGCGTCGACCGCGTAAAGGGAAACGGGTCTTGGGCGCGAGAGCCTCGACAAAGCGTTGTTGCCCGAAGGCAACCCGGAGTTCGCCACGGTCCTTAAAATTGGGGGGGCGCCTGGTCTGCGGTGGCGCGCCAGCCCGGCACAGGCGTAGATTGGCGCCGTCGGCCACCGCCCCGATGCAATAGGCGGGAGGCGCTTCGCTTGCCGGCCCTAGGGGATAACATTAGGCTGTCGGGAAAATACCTTGTTGGGAAGATTATCTCATTTTCGCCAGCCTCTTATTTACCGCTGCTTTATCAAAGGCCATCGGATCGTATTTATATCCTACCCAGCGGATCATGTCCTGGTGCTCTTCATGATAGGGATTACACACTGCCTCGACAAATTCCGGAAACCTAGATGGTCCGCCGCAATCTTCGGGCGGACAGGCGCGGCGGCCATCGAGGCAGACTGGATACTTGATCTCCGGATCTTGAGGGAGAATTTTTTCGACTAGCACAGTATGCTCCCAGTCATCGCCGTAGTCATAGAGATAGGTAAAACTGAGATTCTCCTGTTGTATAACCTGGTACAGCTTAAACTGCTTTTCATCCAGGGCGCCCTCTATTTCTTCAACGTTGGCATATTTCACTTCATATAACACATCATTGATATTGAACAGATGCAGATGGGAGTTTGTCCAGCCCATACTCTTCTGGATGATGAGATTTAGCCGGTATAAAGAAACCCTCCCCAGGACCTGAAGTCGCCGCCAGATCATGGGTTCAATACCGTTTAAGGATACATGCAACTGGTAGACGGAATTCGGAAGTGACTTGACATAAGCTTTTTGCTGATTTTCCTCGGCCAGCCTTTCCCAATGAGGTTGGTAATAATGTATGAGATCGGTCAATTTGTCCAGGTAATTTAAGAGTTTTTCAGAGATTCGCTTAATCCTTTTATCGGTGGCGAGGTCGGCCTGGCTGGCAAAGAAGGCGCCTAATGAATAAATTTCTTTGCTGGTAAATTCGGGAAAGACATTATTGCCTGAGGGAAGGGCGTTAAGTATGCGGTCGTACAGTTTTGGGGGCAAGAGCATTTTATGTAAGATGATATCCCGGTCTTGAAGCGATATCATTACCGGAATCAAGCCGGTGGGATCATTGAAGAAGGTTTTCTTTTTCATGGTTGTGACGTGCCTTGGGTGAGGGGAATGATTTTTAGTCCACTTCATTCATGAATTCTGGTATTTGTAAGAAAATAACTTGAATTAGTTAATATATACGAATGGATATTTTTTTGCACAGGCTGGAAAGCCGGTGCCACCAGTTTTTAACTTGTGGACTGCACTCCGGTATTAGGTTTTTCATTTCGGCTTTTAACAGGGATCAAGGCCGCCACTGATTGACCTCCACCCCCCGGGAAGAAATGGTCAAGGTCACGGCGCCTTGGCGGGTGAAGCGCCAGGCGATATCCCGTTGTTGGCTGAGCTCCGAAGACAAGGCATCGGGTATGGCTCCGGTTACGACTACTATTTGCGGTTTGACCTGACTTATACAGGTCTTGGAAAAATCACCTCGCAGGTTTGCAGCCGGCAGAATGAGCACATCGTTTGGGGACAGACCAGCGGCCAGACATTTCTGCCGCCAGGCCGCGGGGGCAGGCGGCACTAGCAGCAGTCGCTTTCCCAGGTAGTCAAACTGCAGCATTACCGGTCCGGTGGACCGGCCGGCATCACCCTGGGCCAGCTGCATGGTGCGAACCACAGCGCCACCGATTTCCTGGGTCAGAGGCTTGAGGGACAGGTTTTTGACCTCCTTGCGACTGTCTCCCAAGATATTGCGCAGTTCCCAGAAACCGGGGATGTCAGGGCGGTCACCGCTGTACCAGAATTGCCCCACCTCAAAGTCCTGGGCGAGGGCCAGGAGGGTGCCGGCGTTCTCCTTGGTTACCGTCAACGCCGCCAGATAATCCAATCGGCGCAGCCGTTGGGCATGGACATATGAAATCAGGGCAAAATTGGCCTTGCTGGAGCTGTCGAAATAGCTCGGGGCCCCGGCATTGATAACCATCGACACGCCTCCCGGGAACGTTGCCATCAGGGCCATTTCCCTGGGGGTATCGAGGGCTGTGAGCACCAATTGAGAACCGGTTAAGCTGTG
This sequence comes from uncultured delta proteobacterium, assembly GCA_963705135.1. Classification (GTDB taxonomy): domain Bacteria; phylum Desulfobacterota; class Desulfobaccia; order Desulfobaccales; family Desulfobaccaceae; genus Desulfobacca. Next base: position 36,600 of record CAVPJB010000030.1, on the reverse strand, counting down.
GAGGCCGGACCAGGCCAGGGAACCCGCGGTTAGCAGAAGGCCCACCGAGACCCCGGTCCAGCGCCAGAGCGGACGGCGCGCCCTGAGGAGACTGATCAACAGCAAAAAGTAGGCAGCGGTTTGCCAGGCCGTAGGTGCCGGTAAGCGCACTACCACCCCCGGGAGAGATGCCGCTTTTTCAATAAGGTAAACGCTGACGTCTAAAACCAGCCGTCCTAAAAATAAGAGACCGGAAGTCAGGGGCAGAGGCAGAAAGGACAGGAGCAGGCCGGAAAAACCGAGGATCAGGGCTACTCCCCCAATCAATGGCGTTACCAGGATATTAACCAGAAGGCCATAGGTGGGGGCCTGGTGGAAGCTGGCGACTATTACCGGCAGGGTGGCCAACGTGGCCGCCAAGGAAACCGACCAGGCCTCTCCGACCCACAGGACGGATTTTTTTATCCAGGCCGCTAAATTCTCCCGTTCTGCCAACCAGTTTTGCCAGGGCCGCAGCAATACCGGGGAGAGATAGGCCAACCCCCAGACCGCGAGAAAGGAAAGTTGAAAGGAGATGGCGTAAAGCTGGAGCGGCGACACCACCAGAATGACAAAAGCGGCCAGGATCAGGGCACTATAGATATCCCGGTGGCGGTCCAGGAGCACCAGAACCATATACGCCAGGATCATGATGGCGGACCTTTGGGTGGCGGGGGACCCTTCGGCCAGCCAGACGTAGGCGACTACGGGTCCGGTGGCTAAAAAGACCGCCCATTTCAGGGCGTTAAGCCGCAGGAGCAGCCAGGCGGAACGCCGCAGCAGCCAGAACACCAGATAAAAGGAAAAACCCGCGACGATGGCCAGGTGCATGCCGGAGACGGACACCACGTGGGTGGCGCCGGTGCGATTCAAAGCTTGTCGCAACGGCTGGCTGATTTCGCTCTGGTCGCCCAGAAGCAGCGCTAAAAATAGCGACCTGGCAGGCTGAGGTTGGGGCGCCAACAGACTCCGGCAGTAGTTTTGGGCCTGCTCCCGCCAGGCCGCCAGCCAGGGCAGTGTGGACCCCGTGGCCAGTTGCACGGGCTGGGACTGCTGCCAGAGTCTGCCTGTGGTGTAGATCTGACGCCGGGCCAGGGCCAGTTTCCGGCCGATTGAACCGGGATTTTTTAGATCTTCCACGGGCCACAGAACGAGGCGCACCGCCACCTGGTCGCCTGGTTGCAGCTTCGTGGATTCACTTAAACCGCTGAGCCAGATCGTGCCGCAGGCAGGCTGCCAGCCACTGCCTGATAACCGGGCGGAGGCGGCCAGTTCCAGGCGGCAGTCTGTAGCACTGAAAAGCGGCCGGCTTTGTACAACTCCCATCAGGGTGAGGGGCGTATTTGGGGGCAGGAAACGGACGTGGTGTTCAGGTAGATCCGGTTGCAGGGCGGTGTGATACAACCCCTGGCCGAGGCAAAAGAACAGCAGACACACGGCCCAGGCCAGGGGCAGGCCCCGCCAGCATAAAACGGCGGAGAGCAGTAACCCAGCCGCGATCAGCGAGGCCGTCAAGATTGGAGGGAAAGCAAGTCCCAGGGAGGGTGCGGCGATTCCCGCGGCCAGCGCCGCCACCAGAGGCGCCAGGGGCCGGGACCACAGCAGGGCCTGGGTCATGAGTCGTCACGGATGAGTATTTTAACCTTTTTACCGGGTTTGCCGGGAGCCGGCCGGGTCGGTGGCATGTAGTCCGAGGTCAGGAGAGTGGCGGATCTCTGAGAAAATTTCTGCAGGCGGTCTCGCATATTCAGAATAACCTCGATGCCGGCCAGATTTATGCCCAATTCCTGGCGCAGTTGGATGATGACCCGCAGACGTTCAATTTGAGACATGGCGTAGTACCGTTCCACCCCGCAACGGACCGAAGAAACCAACCCCTCCCGCTCATAGAGACGGATGGCCTGGGGATGTACTCCTAAGGTTTCGGCGACAATCTTTAATGAGTAATAGCGTTTTTCAGTCTGAGGCATAGGGTGCTCCCGTGAGCCTTAAGCAGTTAAACATGAACCTTCGGTTCACCCATAAAAAATGGAAAACACTTTAAGGTGGCGAAGCGGGAGCTTCGCGAGCAATTAGGGGTTCCCAAGCGGGAGCTTAGGAACCAGTTTTTCAGGGCAGTGAACCGTGGTCAGCCAGCGGTTCGGCCATTCGTTTCTAACCGGCCTTGGCGGTGACCACATCCTTTAAGGATTCAAACATTTCCCTGGCCTGGGGGGTCAGATCTTTGGGAATGGCCACACTGACTTCCACGTACTGATCGCCGCCATGGTTGGCGCCGGTTTTGACCCCCTTGCCTTTGAGCCGAAACCTCTGGCCGTTTTGGGTGCCCGGCGGAATCTTAAGCGATACGGGTTTATCCAGGGTGGGGACCGTGATCTTGCCCCCCAAAACAGCATCAAAGAGGGATATGTCGGTCTTATAATAAATATCCCGGTCTTGGCGGATAAAATGCGGATGCGGCCGTATCGAAATTAACAGAAAGAGGTCACCCGAGGGGCCGCCGTTCAAACCAGGATTGCCTTTGCCGGACATGCGCAGCCGGGTGCCCTGGTCCACGCCCGGAGGTATCTTCACCTCCAGGGTTTCGGAGCCGAGGACAACCGCCCGGCCCCCGCAACGACGGCAGCTCTGCTGACCCAACCGCCCGGCGCCCTGACATTTGGCGCAGTTGATGAGCATGCGGACGTTGTCCACCTTTTTTTCCACCATGCCCCGGCCGCCACAGGCGCTGCACACCTGTCCGGTATACTCATAACCGGACCCATGACACCCTGGACAGAGAATTTCCTTTTCCAGAGTAATGGTTTGCTTGCCCCCCCGAACCGCCTGAAAAAAGTCCACCTCGAGAGAATAGGCCAGATCCTCCCCCCGCACCGGCCCGCCATACGCCTGGCCGCCCCCCCCGAAAAGGTCCCGAAAGATATCACCAAATCCCTGGGAACGAAAAGCTTCCTCAAACCCCCGGGCGGCTTCGGGGCTGGCGTAATAGGCTGCCGCCCCCATTTGGTCGAACTCGGCGCGTTTTTCCGGGTTGGAGAGGATATCATAAGCAGCAGAGATTTCCTTAAACTTTTTCTCCGCTTCCTGGTCATCCGGGTTGACATCCGGGTGGTATTTACGGGCGAGTTTACGGTAGGCCTTTTTCAAGTCCGCATCAGTGACGTCCTTGGCCACCCCTAAAATTTCATAAGCATCCCTGTCAAGCACGGGATATCTCCGCTGGGAAAAAGAGTAAGAAAAAAGTGTACTAAAGTTGCGCGTATAATAAGTAACTTAGGGAAATTGAACCGGAATGTCAAGTATTGTCAGCAAAGATGTGGCCGGGAGTGGATTTAGCTTCTCCCTGGCACACCCCAAAGGCTGGCCAAGTCTGGGTGGAATGTATTTTGCAGATAATTCAGGAGGAAGCAATTAGGCGGCGCCATTCAACTTAAGGGAAATAATTTCCGATCAACACAAGTAGATTGGGGCACTCATCAGAAAGGAAAAGTATGGGTCGATTTTATATGGACAGCCAAAGAGATGTGGGTTTCCCGGATGAGTTCGGCGAAGATATCTGCCAAGGGAAGCAAGAGCAGCCACAGGCAACAGCGCAACCGCAGGCCGGGGCGGTAATGCCCTTTTGTGGTTATGTGACCCAGAACTGGTTCGGCCCCTTCCTGCTCTCTCCCCGTGTTCGGGGGGAGCGGGGGTGGTGTTGAGGAGTGAAGGCACAGATTATTACCGAGGCCAGAAGACCTTAAGGCGGGATGCGCTTCGCTTTCCCGCCCTACGAGCTGACCCTCTCTTGAATCATCCAAACAGGGCGGACACTTAGGTCCGCCCCTACAGACACAGGCGGGGGCGCCTGTGCTCCATTTTCTTGCCTTACCAACTGAAGCCTTGTGGCAGGTAGAACAGTTTTAGCCGACGCAATGCACCCTCCCGCTCCCAGGTCATGAGGCCGGAGAGCAGGCGGAATTTGCTGGTGTTGGCGGTAGTTTCCCGGCCGGCCAGAAAACTCAGTTCCCACAAGCGGTAATCCTGATTTTCTTCCCACCGATACATACCCCAGAACGCCTTACCCTGGCGATAGGCGTCCTGCCGGTCCTGGGTCCAGAGATAGACCCAGGGGCCGAACAGCCGGTCCCAGCCGGGAGACTGAATAAAGATCAGCTCGGGAGCATGAAAATGCTGGAAACCGGACCGGGAAGTGGAAAAACCCAACGGCCAGACCCGATTTTTCTCCCGCCAGTCTCCCTTGGCGTCGACTTCGGTGGTGTAACTGCTGAAAAAGAGATACCGGTAGGTCTGTTCCCAGGTGCCGCCGCTGGTATCGGTTCTCTTATCGTAGAGCCACCAGAAAATGGCGAAGCGTTCTTTATCTGCCTCCAGGCGGTGATAATAAAAGGGGAAATAACTGCGCAGGGAATAATTCTCGCCACTCCCCCGCACGATAAACGGCCAGGGGGTGTCCCACTGGTCATAGTTGCCCTGGTCCTGATGGTAATGGGTAAAAAAAGGAAAGAGGATGCTTTTGCGATAGCTCGTGGGCGTGGTATCCCAGGCATACAAGGGTAAAACCGAGTTAATGGTCTGGGGCTGATCAGTGTCCAACTTCAGCCGCTGGTAATTGATGAGAGGCCACAGGGCGTAATATTTTTCATAGACCCCGGGCTTAATGATTTTGCCCCCCAAGGGCCAGAAGGCAAGGGCCTGCTCGCCCCCCGTGGCGTAGGAAAAAAACGGCCAGAGAAGGCTGTAGCGGTAGGTATCCTCGGCAACGGAGCTGGAGGTACAGGGGCCAGAGGTAAAAGACGCCCCGGTCCCGGCCGAAACGCTCCTTATAGGTGCCGTAGATGGGAAAAACGCCGCCGTAGCGCTCTCCTTTGGAAGTGCGGCCGCCATAGAGGGGAAAGAATTGCCAGGTGGAAGCGCCTTCGGGCAGGACTTCATTCGTATACGAGCTGAAGGGAATAATATTGAAGCGGGTATCGCTGCCTCCGGATTTATAATGCCCGAAAGGATAGAGGAATTCCGCTTCGGTGGCCCCGCTGCCCTCACTCAGGTAATAAAACAAGGGGGCCAGGGTGTACAGGGACGTTGCTCCGGCCCGTTGCCGGGAAAAGAGCGGACCGAGAATTTCTAACTGGCTGCGGTCGCCCTCATCGCTGTAAAAGAAGAAGGGCGAAAGATTTAAACGCCGCTCACCCTGGGAGGTGGTGGTGCAACCGGCGAGGAGCATCCCCATTAACAGCCCCATGAGAAGGAGTAGTCTCTTCACCCCTCACCCTGACCCTCTCCCCTTAAGGGAAGAGGGGAAAAACAAATGTGGCCAAGCAGAGCTTGGCGGGATATGAGGTTCCCAAGCAGGAGCTTGGGAACCAGAAAAACTCTTGGCAAATAGTATGATGGGATTGCCAAAAATCGGCTTATCATAGAGCGGATTAGACCCAGGCTTCAGCGGATGAGGGTGGAGCCGATGACACCGATCATGGTGACGGGAGTCTGCTCCTTGACACCCTCCATGGCTTGATTGACGTTTTTCACCGCTTTTTTGGCATCGTCATAGAGCGACTTGTCGTTCACCAGTTTACCCAGGGTGCCTTCGGCTTCGTCTATCTTTTGGGCCACCCGGTTTAACCTCGTAATCGCTTGCTGAGCCTGCTCGTACATGCCCTTATCGTTGGCCAGCTTGGCAATGGTGCCCTCGCCTTTGGTAAGTTTTTCCGAAAAAGTCGTGAGATTGTTGACCGCCCCCCGGACTTCCCGAACGACGCCCTGAACCTCACGGTAGAGGCCGTCATCTTTCAAAAGTTTGCCCAGGGTGCCTTCACCCCGTTCCAGACTTTTGGCCACATTTTGCATGGATTTACTGGCAGCAGTAAAATTGGCTATCATTTCCTTAAGATTATTTTCGCCTTCCGGAGTGCCGATAACCTTCTGCAAACTCTTGGTGACGGCGCGGACATCATCGAGGATGGGACGAAAGTCGTCTAACAAAGCCGGGACCTTGCCCAGGATCTGGTCGAATTCAACAGCCGACTCGGTCCGGGTGATCACTCCGCCCGCCGGCAGGAGCGGCGCCTTAGCGGTGCCCAGTTCCAGGTCGATGTATTTCTCTCCGAGCATCCCTTTGGTGCGAATGTGGGCTACGGCGTCCTGACGCAGGTTTAATCCGGGCGTGAGCCTAAGTTCGACTAACGCCTGGCCGTCGGTCAGGAAGATATCTTTAATCCGGCCCACTTCCACCCCGGCTATTTCGACTCGGCCATCTTGAGCCAAACCGGAAACCGAGGTAAACTGCGCCTTGGCCGGGAACTGATCCTTCCAGGTAAGGAAGCTGAACTTACCCACCCGCAGACTCATATATCCCAACAGCAGCAACGCCGCCAGCACGAAGATGCCAACTTTAGCCTCAGTCCCCCAACCTTTTTTGCCGTTCATAATCTATCTCTCCTCCTGTAAGACTTCCCCCGGTTCACAGGTTGCTTCGATGCCAAAAAGGGTCTGTTGCAAGTGATGGTTGCGCAACAGTTCCGGACCTGAGCCGGACAGGGTGATTTTCCCTTCCTCGATGAGAAACGCCAGGTCCGCGACATTGAGTATCCGGCGCACATGCTGGCCGGAAATCAATAAGGTCAGACCCTGCTTGCGGAGCACTCGGAACACATCGCAGAATATCTTAACATATTTGGGGCTCAGACCCAAGAAAGGATCATCCAAAAGGAGAAGATTCGCCCCGGCCATTAAACCACGGGCCAATACCACCATACGTTGCTGGCCGCCGCTCAGGTTGGCGGCCAAGGTTTTCTGCTTCAGAGACAACTCCGGGAATAACTGATACACAAATTTCAGGCGGTCCGGGATCAGGGGGCGGTTGAGGTAGCCGCCGATTTCCAGATTTTCCAATACGGTCATTTCAGGAAAGACATTCGTGCCCTCAGGGACATACACCACCCCTCGCCGCACCACCTCCCAAACCGGCAAGGCGGCAATATCTTCTCCCCCGACCACAATTTTTCCGCTGACGGGACGGAGCAGACCGCCCACGGCCTTTAATATCGTGGTTTTACCGGCCCCGTTGGGACCGACTACGGCCACCACCTGCTGCCGCCAGATCTGCAGACTGACCTTTCTTAAGATCTGCTGATGGTTGTAGGAGGCAGCCAGATTTTTAATACAGATATAGGGCGCGCCGGGTTCTTGACTACTAGTTGTCAACGGTATAATCCTTTATTTTCCTCGCTTCCACAACCCCTGACGTGGTCGCAGCAAGCAGCGCCCCGACAAATAGGCAAAATAATTTTTGAGAATAGCTATTAAGCATTTACAATGCCATTAACTTTCTGGCGGCTTCGGACTCCGGCGGGTGCCCAGGTAGGCGCCGATGACTTCGGGATGACGCATAATCTCCTGGGGGGGGCCTTCCATAATTTTTTCACCCCTATCCAAAACCACCAACCGATCCGAAACCTCCAGGGTGAGATTCAGGAAATGATCGATAATAAGCAAGGTTAATCCTTGTTGCCGCAATTTTTCCACTAATTTTACCACCTGGCGCACCATTTTGGGACTTAAACCGGCCGCCACTTCGTCCAACAGCAGGATCTGGGGACTGGTAGCCAGGGCCCGGGCCACTTCCAGGCGGCGTTGTTCCGACAGGGTGAGATCCCGGCCGAGAGTGTCGGCCTTGTGGGGCAGACCCACCATCTCTAGAAACTCCAAGGCCTTCTCCCTGGAAAAACCATCGTGCCTGCCAGGTTTCCCGAACCGGATGCCGATGGTGACATTTTCCCAGGCCGTCATTTCGGGGAATGGCCGGGGGATCTGAAAAGTCCGGGCAATGCCAGCCCGGCAGCGTTGGTGAGTTGGCCAGGCGGTGATGTCCTGCCCCCGATACAAGATAGTGCCGCGGGTGGGCCTGACTTGACCGGCAATGACACTCATCAGGGTGGTCTTACCGGCGCCGTTGGGACCGACGATGCCGATGATTTCCTGCTCCCCGACCTGCAGATTGATGTCCACCAGCATCAGCTGGGAGCCCCAGATGGTTTCAATGTGCCGGAGTTCTAAGAGGTTTTGGAGCGATGCTGGAGCCATGACGCCAATCCATGAGGAAAAAAGAAAATCGTCAAAATGATAACCAGGCCATAGATGGCGGCATGGCCTTGGGGCAACCAGGGCTGCAAAACGAGCTGGTCCAGCGGATACAGCACCAGGGTCCCCAGGATGGGCCCGAGGACGGCATAACGGCCGCCAAAAAAGCTCAGCACCAAGGGAAAGGCTGCCAATTGCAGGCTAAATACCATGGCCGGTTCAATGAGACCCATCAGGTGGGCATACAACCCGCCACAGACGCCGGTGATAAAAGCACTTAGACTCAAGGCCAGAAACCGGCAACCAAAAACATTGACCCCCAGTACCCCGCGGCTACCTCATTTTCCCGGATGGATCGCAAGGCCCAACCCCACCGGGACCTGATCGCCCGGTAGTGAATGAACCCCACGGCCACCATCCAGCCAAAAAGAAAATAATATTGAGCCCTCATACTCTCACCCACCGGGACAGTCAGGGCACCCAGGTCCAGGGCGGGAAGGCGGCTGAGGCCGACGATGCCCAGGGAGCCGGCGGTGAAGGAGTCCCAGTTATCCACGATTACTTTGGGAATTTCCAGGGAGGCCAAGGAGGCCAGGGCAAAGTAGGCCCCGCGCAACCGTTGAAAGGCAAAACCCCAGAAGACCCCATACAACGCTCCCATGAAGCCACCGGCCAGAACTGCCGGATATACCGGCACGTGCCAGTATTGTTCCAACAGAACCGCGGCATAAGCCCCCAGGCCAAAGAAGGCGCCGTGACCTAAGGAGAGCTGGCCGCTCAGGGCCAGGATATTCCAGGCCATGGCCAGGGCAGCGTAAAAACAGGCCAGACCCAAAACCAGGAAATATAAATCGGCCCCGGGAAACCATAACGGCCCACCCAGGAGTATCAGGGCCGCCACTAGTGGCAGGGCTTTTTTTAGCTGGTCAAAAAACATCGCTCAGAATTCGTTGAGGCGCAGGGGCACGGTCCACCGTTCCCCTGCAGTTTTGATTATTCACTTGAGGCCTTTTGGCAACCATCTGACGTTATCAGGCTCAGGCTTTTCTGGCAGAAATACCTTCAGGCCGCCAGAGCAAAATAAGGATGAGAATAGCGGCGCTGATCAACTCCCGCCAACTGGTCCCAATGAGCAAAGTGGCCACAGATTCCGCCAAACCCAGCAGCCAGCCGCCGAGCAGGAGGCTGCGCGTCCGGCCCACTCCGGCGGCAATGGTGATAATAATGGCAATGAGCGTAGCCTCCATGCCACCGGCGGGATAAAGATACATATTAGAGGCAAACAGCGGGCCGGCCAGCCCTATGAGACCGCCGCCCACGCCAAAGGCGATGAGCTGCATCTGCTCTACTTTAATGCCGGCCAGGGCAGCCCCATCCCGGTCTTGAATGGTGGCCCGCAGGGCTTTACCGATAAAAGTCCGGTGCAAAAAGAGGTGGACCATACCGGTGGCGAGGAGCGACAGCACCAACAACAGGGCCTGATTGGCAGTCACCAGGATGGACCAGGCCGGCAGATCAAGCAGGGCGGCGGCCGGTAACATAATCAGCCGGAAGTCGGCGGAGAAGAAGGCCAAAAACAGGTTTTGCAGGATGATGGCCAGACCGAAGGTGACCACCAGAGAATTCAATTCAAAGGGCGCCGGTAACCGCCGCAACAGCCATTGCAACCCGAGAGCCGCAACCGGCATCAGCAGGATACATACCGGCAAGGTCCAATAAAAGGGAATATGGCCAAATTGCCAGAGGGCATAGGCCAGATATCCGCTTAGCAGAATCAACTCCCCGTGGGCCAGGTTGAAGGCATGGGTGACCCCGAAAATCAGGGAGAAACCCATGGCCATCAGGACGTAAAAAGAACCCAGAGAGAAACCTGAAATTATCGCCTGCTGCCAGATACCCATAAGGAGTTAGTCCGCCAGATAATTGGGAAATTTATAGTTTACCCATAGGAGGCGGGTCTGAGACCCGCCCCTAGGGAAGCGATTTACAACTAGTTGTGCGGCAGTACCGGCAAGGGATAGATAAGTTTCCCGGTGGCCCTTTCCGGGGGATACACCACTTTCAAGCTGCCTTGTTGAATTTGGACAATTACCTGCTGATAATCCAACGGATCGCCGTTATCAGCAAAGCGCAGGCGCTCCATGGGCAACATTAGGTCCAATTGCCGCAATTCCCGGCTGATGGCGGCGCCGTTGAGTGGCTCCCCTTTTTTCACTACCTGCTCAATTGCGGCCAGAAGCGCCCTGGCTGCCGTGTAACCATGCATGGTAGTGGTGTTGGGGGCCTGTCCGAAGCGCTCTTGAAACCCGGTGACAAAGGCCTGGGAGGCTGCCTCGGTTCCCGGTTGCGTGATGCCGGGATTCCAGGCGCAGAGGCCCAGCAGGCCCTCGCTGCCTTCCCGCAGCTCCCGGATAAATTTTTCATAGGCCACCCCCCAGGGCGCCACAAAGGCCTTAAGGGTAATCTGCTGTTCCCGCAACTGCCGGGCCAGCAGCAGATTATCCGGGAAAAACCCCCCGGATATTAAAACATCCACCCCCTGTTCTTTAACCTTTAAAAGCAACACCGAGAAATCCGGCGTACCGGGACGAAATTTTTCGTATAGGGGTATTTTTATCCCCTGGTTCTCTAAAATTTCCTTGAGCGTGGCGGCAAATTCCGTGGAACCGGGAGTCGCCGTATACAGGATGGCCACTTTGGCTGGTTTTAAAGCTTCGAGGATAAATTGGCCCAAAGGTTGAACAACTCCAGTCATGCTGGAGACCCGGAAAAAGAAAGGATTATTTTGGGCCGTTAATGATTTCTGCAGGCTGGCCGCGGCCACATAAGGGGTGCCGTGCCGGGCGGCCATAGAGCTAACGGGACCTACCAGGGAGTCCACGTAGCCGCCCAACAAACCTACCACCTTTTCCCGGTACAGCAGGTCCTGGGTTTGGTTGAGGGCGACATCGGGTCGGCTTTGGTCATCCCGACTGAGAAGCTCCACGGTCTGGCCATTAAGCCCACCCCGGGAGTTTACCTCCGCCACGGCGGCCACAATACCCTGATGAATTTCCAGGCCATGCAGGGCCAGGTTGCCGGTCAAGGGGTTGATTTCACCCAGGCGAATGGATGATGCCCCCCAGGCAGGGCCTCCCCCTAACCAGACGCCGAATGCCAGGAGCAGTAGACCAACCCGAAGCACGTTATCTGAAACCAAAGACATCACTGACCCGGACCGGCTTTTGGAACACCCGCCCCTTCCCAGACTTAAAGCACCAAAGTCCATAAACTGAATCCTGCCACCTAAGACCCTTTTTTATCTAATGATCATAAACCCGATAACCGCCGGGAAGCAACCATATTTAATCCTCCGGATATATTTTTGAGAAAATATTCTCAATCAATTAAGACAGGAGGTTTGTCCAACCAAAACCCGGCAGAAGGCGCCGGACCAGGTAAGGCCACTCTTTTAAGGTGTATCTGTCAGATAATGCTTGAGATTAAGTTATTTTTATGATACGCGAACGGGCATGGATAAGATTGTCATTGCGGGTGGAATTCCACTAAAAGGAGAGGTGGTCATCAGCGGGGCCAAGAACGCCGCCTTGCCCATCCTGGCCGCCACTTTGCTGGCCTCCGGCCGACACACCCTTGCCAACGTTCCGAATCTGGCTGATATCCGCACGGCCAAAAAGCTTCTGGCAAACCTGGGGGCTCGCTTCATCGACAGCCCTGACGGTCTGGTGGTGGATACCAGTGAGCTTACCTCCTGGGAAGCGCCCTATGATCTGGTAAAGACCATGCGGGCGGCGGTGTTAGTGTTGGGGCCGCTGGTGGCCCGACTGGGTAAAGCCAGGGTGTCGCTGCCCGGCGGCTGCGCCATTGGCGCCCGTCCCATCAACCTTCACTTAAAAGGGCTGGAAGAGATGGGCGTTAAGGTGACGCTGGCGCACGGCTATGTCGAGGCCGCAGTTAAACGCTTGGATGGAGCTGAAATCATCTTAGATTTTCCCACCGTTACCGGCACTGAGAACCTGCTTATGGCCGCGACCCTGGCCCGGGGCAGGACCGTCATCAAAAATGCCGCCCAGGAGCCGGAAGTCGCCGACCTGGCAATGTTCCTCCAGGCCATGGGCGCCAAGATCCAAGGCATCGGTACCGATGTGCTCACCGTTCACGGTGTCAAAGAACTGGGGCCGGCCAGCTATCGGGTCATGTCAGACCGCATTGAAGCCGGCACCTATCTGGCTGCGGCCGCCATCACCCGGGGAGAGGTGACCATCCGCCAGGCACCGGTGGAACACCTCACCGCCGTCATTGACAAGTTTGTTGAGGCCGGACTGAGGATGAAAGTGGCTCAGGATGTCATCACCATCAAACCCGGCAGCCATTTGACCGGTGTGGACGTCAAAACCTTGCCTTATCCAGGCTTCCCCACGGATATGCAGGCCCAGTTTATGGCCACCATGTCTCTGGCCCGGGGGGTCAGCGTCATCACCGAAACCATTTTTGAGAAGCGTTTTATGCATGTCAGCGAACTAAGGCGTTTAGGCGCCGACATTGTGGTGTCCGGCAATCAGGCGGTAGTTCGGGGCAGCAAGTCTTTACAGGGCGCCCCCGTCATGGCCACCGACCTGCGGGCCAGCGCCTCGCTGATCATCGCCGGCCTGGGGGCCCAGGGCCAGACCGAAGTGCATCGCGTCTACCATCTGGATAGAGGCTACGAAAAGATAGAACAGAAACTGTCAGCTCTGGGGGCGAAAATCTGGCGGGAAAAGGCCTAGTGGGTTTTCGGTTTTCGGTTTGCAGTTTTCGGTTTATGTCATAAGCCTTCCAGGCGATATGATCAGGGGCGCCTGTTGCACTATTCTGATCTAACCTTAACAACAATCAGGGTCAGGGCATCAACTCGGTGAAATAATGCAGCACGGGGAACCGGCGCGAGGTTTCGGCCTCGGCCTGGGAGCTGGATATGGCCTTGAAAAATATATACTTAATGCCGTAATCCCTGGCGGCCTGCAAAGCTGCGCGATTGTCGTCCACCAGCATGGTGCGCCCGGGGTCGAAACCGATCTGATCTTCTAATGTTTTCCAAAACTGGCGCAGTTCCTTGGGAGCGCCCAGATCGAAGGAAGAAACTACCCGGTCGAAGTAACCCAACAGTCCCACATGGTTCATCTTAAGATCCAGAGTCTTATAGTGGGCGTTGGTGACCAGGATCACCTGCTTTTTGAGGCTGTGCACATACCTGAGAAAGGGTTCGCTGTCCGGATGCACTTCTATCAGGTGCCGGATGCCCTCTTTCAGGGCCGGAATATCCAGGTCCAATTCCCTGGACCAGAAATCGATGTCGGTCCAGTTCAGGGTCCCCTCTTCCCGTTTGTACCGGGCAAACAATTCCTGGCGGGCCTCAGCCAGCGGCATCCCCCGGCGACGGGCGTATTCCTCGGGGACCAGGGTTTCCCAGAAATAATCGTCAAAGTGCTTATCCAATAAGGTGCCATCCATATCCAACAGCACCCAATCCACCTCCTGCCAGTCAAAAGACATCGACAAAACCCCTCCCGGCCGGTATCCGGCTTTTTCTTTCTTATGCCAAAACGAAAAGTTTAGCACAACTCGGTTTGGCTCTGCTACAACTTTATCAGACAGGAAAAAATCTAACAGATTTTTCACCAAGATAATATAACTTATTAGCGCTAATATATTGATTCAATAACATTTAATTATATTTTTAGGTTTAATTACTTGCGTAATTTAGCAATATTGTGAATCCAAGTAAAACTAATTATTATAGAGAAAGGATTTTAAGCTGGTTTTTAAACTTTTACCCCCATGAGCAAAAAAACCGCATACGTCAACGGGCAAAGCCCTGCTCCGGAATTGGTCGGTCAGAAGAATTCCCGCCCCAACCGTGGGATATCCAAGGCTCTGTATCAGGTACTATTCAATGCCGTAAATGACGCCATCGTCTTGGTTGACGCCAAAACCGGGTCTTTTGTGGAGGTCAACGACAAGTTCTGCCGGATGACCGGGTATAGCCGCGATGAGGCTCAGAAATTGTCTATTGCGGCCCTGTTTACCGGGGAACCCCCCTTTGCTGCGCTGGAAGCCCAGGAATATCTCCAGAAGGCATTACAGGAAGGACCGCAATTATTCGAGTGGCTGGCCCAGGACCGGGCTGGCCGCCGGCATTGGGTGGAAATAAACCTGACCGCGGCCCCCATCGGCCACAAGCACTATCTCATCGCCACGGTACGCGATATTCAACACCGCAAAGAAGCCGATCAAAAGATCAAACAGAGTGAAGGCGCCATCATGGCCCTGCTGGATGCCCTCCAGGATGTGGCCTTGCTCCTGGACCCGGAGGGGGTAATCATGGCGGCTAACAATACAGCCGCCAGAATTCTCAGGCGGCCAGCTACTGGACTCATCGGACTCAATGTCTATGAATTGCTACCGCCTGAATTAGCTCAGTCCCGAAAATCCAAAGCCGACGAGGTGGTAAGAACCGGCAGAGTTATCCGATTTGAAGATGATCATTCAGGTATTCATATTTATAACATTGTTTATCCTATATTTGATGCCTCCGGCCGGGTGGCCCAAGTCGGCGTCTATGCCATGGACATAACCGAGGATAAAAAGACCAAAAGAGAATTAGAAAAGACCAGGGCCCGGTTGGAATGCCTGCTTGATCACAGTCCGGCGGCCCTGTATAGCTGCCGTTATACCAATTGTTGTGAATTGCTGTATGTCAGTAAGAATATCGTCAGTTTAACGGGTTTTTCAGCGGAGGAGATCCTGGCTGACCACTTCTCTTGGTCCCAGCACATCCACCCGGAAGATCGGTCCATTGTTTGCCAAAAGCAGATGGAAGGGACCAAGGTCAGGCAGCAGCAGCTGGAATACCGGTTTCTCCACCAAGACGGGAATTATCGCTGGCTGCATGATGAGTTTAATCTGGTCCGGAATAAACAAGACGCCCCTCTGGAATACATCGGTTCTTTGATCGACGTTACCGCCGCCAAAGAGGCCCAGGAAAAATTAGCCCTCAGCGAACAACGCTATCGCGCCATCGTCGAATCTCAGACGGACCTGGTCAACCTATTTAAACCGGACACCACCCTGCTCTATGTCAATGAAGCCACCTGCCGTTTTGTGGGCCTTAGTCAGGAAGAACTGATCGGCCGATCTTTTCTCCCGTTCTTAACGTTAGAAGACCAGAAACTGGTTACTTCGCACATCCGCTCTCTGACCCCGGAACACCCCGTGGCTAAATACGAACAAAAGATTATTATGCCGGGTCGCAACCCTCGATGGTTGAACTGGATTACATATGCCTTCTTCGATGACCAGGGCCGGGTGCTGGAGTTGCAGGGCGTCGGCCGGGACATTACCCAGCGCCGGGAAGCTGAAGATGCCCTGCGGCAAAGCGAACTTCGGTTTCGCATGTACACGGAAAGCTCCCTGGTGGGGGTTCTGGTTCTTCAGGACTATCTCTTGCCTTACGTCAACCCGGCTATGGCCCAGATGTTCGGTTACTCGCCCGAGGACCTCATGGCCGGGATAAACGCCTTGGATCTGGTCCATCCGGATGATCGAGATTTTGTTAGGCGAAATATCGCCGACCGCCTGGCCGGCCTCCCCCCGGAACGATACACCATCAGGGGTTTGAGGAAAGACGGCGCCGTGGTCCACGTCGAATTATTGGGACGTCTGATAGAATATGAGGGCCGACCGGCTGTTTTGGGAACTCTCCTTGATGTTACCCAGCGTTGGGAAGCAGAAGAGGCCCTGCGGGAGAGCGAAAAGCAGTTTCGTCTCCTGGTGGAGACCATGAATGACGGCCTGGGGATCTCGGACAATGACAAGCGGATCACCTATGTCAACCCCCGGCTCTGTGAACTCTTCGGCTATTCGGCATCAGAACTTTTAGGCAATCCTATATCAGCCTATCTAGAGCAAACCAGCAAGGAGATTTTTGACACCCACTTTAAGAAACGGCGGCTTGGTGACCAAACTCCTTATGAACTGGTCTGGACCCGTAGGGACGGCAGTCAATTCCCCTCTATCGTTTCACCCAAGCCAATTTTCGATGCCCAAGGCGGGTTCAAAGGCAGCTTCGCGATAATCACCGATATTACCACCCGCCGGGAGGCCGAAGCCGCCGTTCAGCGCCGGGAACAATACTTCCGCCAGCTCACCGAGAATGTTTCTGATGTCATCGGCCTGCTCACCTCCGAGGGAATCATCAGCTATCTGAATCCCACCATCACTCGGCTCCTGGGATACGACGCGCAGGAACTCATCGGTAAAAATGTTTTCAATTTCATGCACCCGGACGAACTCGAGCCGCTGCAAGAGCTCTTTTCCCGGCTTTTGCGGCAGACCGATGCCACCTTTACTACTGAAGCCCAGTTGCAGCACCGTACGGCTCCTGGCATTTATGGGAGATCAAGGGCAAAAACCTGCTGACTGACCCGGTGGTGGCCGGTATTGTGATCAATGCCCAGGATATTACCGACCAGAAAAACCTGGAAGCGGCGCTCAGAGAATCGGCCAGAAAATTACGGTCCTTGAATGCCCAGATCTTTACCACCCAGGAAACCGAACGCCGGCGCCTGTCCCTGGAACTGCACGATGAACTGGGGCAATCCCTCACCGCCCTGAAGTTGCAGCTCAGGTCCATTGCCGACAAACTCCGCAAGGACCAGACCCGGCTCAAGCAGGAATGCAGCCACATGCTTGCTTATATCAATGAAGTGGTGGAAAACGTCCGGCGACTTTCCCATGATCTTAGCCCTTCACTCTTAGAAAATGTCGGCCTGGCCGCGGCACTGCATCATCTGCTGGAGGGTTTTCACAAGTTCTATGGGATCGCCGAAAATCTGAACGAATTGGAGGGCGTTGAGGCTTTGTTACCGGAACAGGGGAAAATTCACCTCTATCGAATTTTCCAAGAAATATTGACTAATATTGAAAAACATTCCCAGGCTACTGAGGTTTCCGTAAATGTTGACCGCACCGATCACAGCTTGTCCTTCAGTATTGCGGACAACGGGAACGGCTTTGCCACCGAGCAGGTTAGGGATCGATCTGCCGGTCCCACCGGATTAGGGCTGCACGCCATCAATGAAAGGATATTGATGTTGGGAGGAAATTTGGAAATCTTAAGTAATAAAGATTCAGGCACCCGGATTCTTTTTACTGTACCTCTACGAAAGGATAACCATTAATTAAGAAAGGATAATACTATGCGTCCCTATAACCTCGTCATCGCCGATGACCATGTCATGTTTCGCCAAGGCCTCAAAAAAATCATCGATGCCAATCCGGCTTACAAAATCATTGGAGAGGCCAGCAATGGGGTGGAACTGTTAACTCTTCTCAAACAGACTACCCCTGATCTTATTTTGCTGGATATCTCCATGCCCCAATTACAAGGCTTGGAAGCGGCCAAGGAAATTAAAAAACGGCACCCCAAGATCAAGATACTCATTCTAACCATGCATAAGAGCAATGAATATCTTAATTATGCCCTCAGTATCGGGGCCGACGGCTATCTCTTAAAAGAAGACGCGGACTCAGAACTTTTTTCCGCCATCGATACTGTTCGCCAGCAGGGCATCTACATTTCCCCGTTACTTTCGCCGCAGTTGAAAGACCTGCTCCTGCGGAAATATCGGGAAGACCGCTCCCAGATGCCGGACGATCCTCTGACCAAACGGGAAAAAGAAATTCTACGTCACATTGCGGAAGGCAAATCCAGCAAAGAAATCGGTGCCGTCCTCTTTATCAGTTCCCGAACCGTGGAACACCACCGGGCCAATATGATGCGGAAGTTAGGATGCCGCAAAATCGCCGAATTAGTCCGGTACGCCATCCAGAAAGGCTACACCTCCGACCAGGTGTTCCCTTTAACTATCTAAATTGCCAAAGGTTTTACCTTTACTTTTCCCTCTCCCCCAAGGGAGAGGGTCAGGGTTAGGGTCAATTAGGCATTACTGTTGGCAGTGATTATAGCTTTGAGGCGCCGCATCCCTGGCTACCGGAGCGCCTGGAAAGAGGCTGATCCCCTGAAGCAATGCTTTGGTCTGAATCGTCTTCAAGGGGATTTAAATAAAAAATTTAAATATTTTATCAAATTAGGTTTTAATACCTATCAAATTAGGAAGTTACAGGGATTCTCAATTATTTAAATAATGTTTAATAATTAATATTAGAGTTGTGTAAATGTTATAGAGTAATGATAAGGCCAAAGTGGTTAAGTAATTTTTTCCCCCCTCGCCTTTATTACCATAAAATCCAAATAAAGTTAAAGAGGAAGATACAATGGCCCATCTCCACAAGAAGGTCAAAAAAGATCACACGTACTATTATATTCGGGAGTCCCAGCGCATTAAAGGCAGACCGACCATAGTCAACCAGGTGTATTTGGGGACCGCCGACAAAATGCAGTCACTTTTAGAATTTCAGGAAGGCAGCTTGCCGGAAGGCTTTTCGCCCAAAGAATACGGCTCGGTCTTTCTTATCAATGAATTGGACCAGCATATCGACCTGGCAGGAATGATTGACGAACTTCTCCCTCCCGGGAAGAAAATCCGGGGCCCGTCTCTGGGTGAGATTATTTTCTACGCCGCCATGAACCGTGCCATTGCTCCCACCAGCAAAAGAAAACTGGCAGCCTGGTATGAGCAGACGGACATCCAGCGGATCCGGCCGGTGCGTTTGATTTCCCTCAGTTCCCAGAACTTTTGGAACCATTGGGATCGCATCCGTACCCCCGAGTTAGAAAAAATTAAAGGCCGTTTTTTCAAAAAGGTGATCTCGCTCACCCGTCCGGAAGATAACGCCCATCTTCTCTTGGAAGCGAGCTTGCTTTTTCCGGCGGCAACCCAGAATTCCTCCCACAACCGCAGCGCCGCCAGTTATATTCGGTTTAATAAGATCCCCCGGCGCCTGGTAAAAGTAGCCCTGCTTACCAATCGCCAAGGAATTCCACTGTATTACCAGGCATATGAAGACGATGAGCCGGTCACCAAATATTTCGATCAGATGGTGGACAACCTGCTGGGCAAAGTCTCTAGCCCTGGGGGGGTCTTACCAGGATCTCACCATTCTGATAGGCAGCGGGATTAATTCCATTCCCTTAAGAGAAAAAATTGCCGGCAAACCGGGGGTTCATTATATTGCCGCCATGCTGCCTGACACGTTCTCGGAATTGCTGGCGACTCCAATAAGCAAATACAACGTTCTGCCCTGTAAACACAATCGACGCTTGCAGGCCGAAGGCGAGGCCCATCACAGCATCCTCTACCAAGGTCCCATCGCCTCTGAACCGGGTCAGGCTTTAATCTTGTTCGACCCCGCCATGTTTAAAAAGATGCGCCGGGAGCTTCGGGACAAATTACAGAAACTCCGGCAGGACTTGATAATTTGGCAACGGGAACTACGTCAGCAGCCCGTTGACCTCTTCGCCCAGGAAATTCAAAATCGTTTCGCCACCCGCTGCAAAGACCTGCAATTGGAAGCTGACGTGCTGATCCTCACCTGCGTCCGGGAAAATGGCAAATCGTCCGTCCAGTCTCGTCTCAACCGACGCTATTGTGAAAGCCTGTTGCGGAAAATGGGGAAGACCGTCATCCAAACCGATCGGACGGATTGGACCCCCGAAGATATCTGTGATCTGGCGGTGGATCGCGGTCTGCTGGGAGACAGCCCCAACCGGCCCCAAACACTGTTTCAGTCGGCTCTTACCCCCCAGTATCATTGGACCGACTCGAAGATTCCCATCCATGTCTTTGTCTGTATGGTGGCTCTGACCTACCTCTGCTTTTTGAATGACCGGCTTCACAAAGAGGACCTGCTGTTCAATGCCAAGGAGGCCATTGAGGAAATGCGCTCCCTTAAAACCGCTATCTTCCTGCTTTCCGAAGAGGCTAAACCGGAACGGCTTTTCGAAGAGCCCAGTGAGTTACACTCTCAGATTGTCAAGGCACTAGGGTATGAATTTGGTGAAGGGAAAATTATTCCCCAGGAAATGTAAGGTCTAGCGAAGATTAAAGATTGATTACCAGCCCCCCGATCCGGGGGGGCTTTTTTTTCAGTGCCAGCCACCGGCCTATATCATATTTCTGGGGTGCATAACGTCTCAACTTTTGGGTTATGATTACATATAGAATATCTTCAGTTTTTGATTAATTGGCGCACTACAAAGCAGTTAACTTGCAAAAGATTTGAGGCTGCAATACTCGCCGTTCTATCGATTGCCAAAAGTCCCCTTCCGATCCGAATGGGTTCACAAGGTGGGTCTCAGACCAACCCTGATAAAAAAGTCATAATATTTGGTAGAGACTATAACCAGCATAATTAAGACAGCCGGCAATTTGGGTTGAGCTGCCGTAATCTCCTCCCCTCCATACTTACCAAGGCAGCAAGGAAAATGTACTTGCAGGCCTGATAATCTCTCCCGGTTGCTTGTTGGCCACCTGCACGAACTGTTGGGCCCATTGCCTGATGATCTCCTGGGCGTTGCCATACCAGGTAAAGCCCCTCAGATCAATCGGTCGAACGATGGCATAGTTCCGGTCGGCAAACATGGCCACGATCCGGCCGCTGTCGCTATCCTTGACCTTGGCTTCGAAAGCCACCGTGCTCTGAGCCCCGGTCCCCCGCTCAAAGGCACTCACGGCCAATCCCGCGCCGATGGGAGCGACAAAGGGAGCGGCACTCCGCATGGCGTTCAGCACCACCTTATTGGGGACCAACTCCGTCAGGGCCGTTGCCAGGGTAAGAGAGCCCTTTTCCGGGGCCATCACCACCCGAAAACGGCGCCGTGGATCATCCTGAAAAGCCCTGATGAACTGGGTCCGCATAAAACTTGCCAGGGTCTGGACATCCTGCTCCATCTGGCCGGTTCGGATGCCCTCCTGCCACCAGTTGGCCTGCCTGAGGTAATCGGTGTTCACCGGGGCAATATAAATAGTACGGTAGCGCTGCCAATCCACCCCCTGCTTGATCCAGGCCTTATCGAAAGGCAAGCGGGGGTTCTTGGCCAATTCCTCCATGGGCACAAAACCGGTGCCCTCAGCTGGTTGGGCTCTCAGCCTATTGTCCAGAAACGATCTCATGGTGGAGCAACCGGACAGGAGAATAGTTATCAGGAGTAAAGGTAAAATAAAGGGTTGGCGCGACATGTGTTGTTTCCTTTCGATAATCGAAGTTGAAATTTATGGATTGGCAAGTGGATCCAGGTCATATTTCAGGGCAAAGCCATCCAGAGTTAACCAGTGAAGCAAAGTATCAACGACTGATAAAATAGGTAAGCCCCAGGACATAGAGGGCAGAGACAATTAACTGGCAGATTGTCAGGGGAACCCCATACCGCAGGAAAGTCGCAAATGATACCGGTTTGCCTTGAGAGGCGCAGATACCGCAGGCCACCACATTGGCCGAGGCGCCGATGAGGGTGGCGTTCCCTCCCAGGGTGCCGGCAAACATCATGGCCACGAAAACGGGCAGCACCTCCGTCGGCCACGCCGCAAACCTCGCCCCCAGCGCCATCTCCGGCACGAATTGGGCGGTCACCAGATACCCCTTCACCATCAGCAGCATGATGGCGACCACAGGAATATTGGCCAGCAGGCTGGAGGCGACCACTACAAAGCCCAGGACAAAGAGGCTGATGAGGATCAACCGGCTGCCAAACCAGGCATACAGTTTCTGGGACATTCCCTGCAGCAACCCGGTCTTGGAAAAGGCTTCCACCAGGCCTTCGCCAATCCACCCGATAGATGCCAGTTATATCCCATGTCAGGCCCTGGCAATAGTCGCCAAGAACGTTTTGGTCTCCTGGCGAATTACCAAAAGGTGGTTAACAGGAGATGGCTTACGGTTGGCGGGTTGTGGCTTCCTCGTAGAATGTAACCATGCCGGTGCTCACATCGTACATCGCCCCCACCAATCCGATCTCACCCTTGTCAATCATCTCTCGCAACACAACGCTCCTGTCACGGAGCTTCTGCATGGTGAGCTTCACGTTCATTTCCGTGACGGCTTGGACAAACTTATCGTTCTTCGAGGTTCGGGGTGTGTAGTCTCCCCGCACCGCATTTACGGCCGGATTGATGTTGGCGAGTGTCGCCGTTAGCAATCCTAGTTGGGCCTTGTCACAGGCGCCTTGGACGGCGCCACACTCGGTATGACCCATGACCACGATCAGTTTGGCGCCAGCCAATTTGGTCGCGAATTCGAGACTGCCTAAGATGTCGTCATTGACAAAGTTGCCCGCCACACTACCAACAAAGATGTCACCAATCCCCTGATCAAAAATAAGTTCCGGCGCGATGCGCGAGTCGAGGCAGCTCACTAACGCGGCAAATGGAAATTGACCTTTCGAGGTCTGCTTGACTTGCGCCAAGAGGTCCCGTTTTTTCAACTTGCCGCTGACAAAGCGTTTGTTGCCTTGTTTGAGCATTTCCAGCGCCTTAGCTGGAGTAATGGCAGCTTGTGCCTCCTTGGTGAGGGCGACATTAGCATCGTCCGCGTGGACAGTGTTAAAAGTCCATGAGCACATTAGTAAGAAGGCCATTGCCACAAAAAGCGATTTCGTGGTGTTGAATTTCATCATCTTGCTCCTGAGTTTCAGTCGTCAAAACTAATTAATAAAATTTTTTTTAACTTACTTACTCGGTGATGTCCCATTAAATTGGGTAAATTTATTTCAGGGTTTTACCCCTCCAGACAGCAAGTTTTTTTATGGGCCTCCCAAAGCAAACCAGGCGCCGAGCACGGCGATAAGCCCCACCAATCCACCTGTCAGGAGCACGTATCCCGTGGTGCGGCGTATGATTGCCCCAGTCTGTTCCTGGATCCCGGTGGCCGTCGCAGCCATCAGCACATTTCCCGGAGCAAAGGCGTTGCCCACGGCGGCTCCGGCTGTTTGCGCCGCGAGAATGACCTCCTGAGAAAGACCCAGGGTCGAAGCGGTGCTCTCTTGCAGGGACCCGAACAGGATGTTCGAGGATAAGTTGCTCGAAGTCATAAACGTACCCAAAACACCCACCACCGACGCCATGAAGGCATAAACCAGCGGCGGCGCAAAGTTGGCGATGCCCTGAGCCAAAACGTGCGTCTGTCCCGATCCCTCCATGGCCTTGGTGAGGGGGAGCAGGGTGAGAAAAGCGATGGCCGCGGGAAGGCTGGTTTTGGCGGTCTGGCCCAGGATCCTGGTCATGCCACCGGGATGGATATCGCCCCGGCGCCGGAAAGCAACGAACGTCATCAGGGCACTCAAAAGCAGAAACGTGCCGGCATGGGTCAAAGGTCTGAAGGGGCGATACGCAGCTACGGCTTCGGTCACAAACCCGCGGCTGGTTTCGAGCCGGGGGAATGGGAAGCCGAATTGAACTGCACTGAACGTATCTTGCAGTGGGGGAATGAGCCGGACACCGAGAATCAGGGCAATGAGCACCATGTACGGCAGCATGGCGAGCCCAAGCCCCATCTCGTGCTTTTCAGCGCCGCCCGCCGCCTCAGGCGTCTTCTCCTCCGACTTATGCGGCCCACCCGAGGCACCGGGTTGCATAATCTGACTGTCGGTTATTTCTGTGGGCTTGCTGTACCAGCGGGACTTGGCCAGCAGGAGAACTGCTCCCAATGCCACCGTGCCCGGCAAAAGGTTTGAGAGTTCGGGAGTCAGGGGTGCCAGAAACAATTGCCCCAATCCTTGAATGGACCCGATAATCAATATTGCCGGCAGCGCCTCGCGTATAGCCCGCCAGCGGCCGAAAAACCAGGCAATGATAAACCCGTTGATATAGTTGGCCCACAATAGCATGAACGCGGCAATGGCAGCCGTTCCACCCGGGTTCTGCATTTCGGTGACGGCCGTCAGACCTTCCCAGGCAACTGACAGAGTACCGAAGGTGCAAGCCCAGGCATGACCGATCAATGTAATTGCCACCGCCCACAAGGGCTTCACCCCCATGGCCACCATGAGGGGAGCTGTCACAAGGGCGGGTACGCCGAAGCCGGTGATGCCTTGCAGGAACGAAGAAAACACCCAGCCGAAGGCCAGGATATGCAACAGGTTGTTGGGGGTATATTCTGCAATTCCCCGCCGCAAAACATCAAACGTCCCCGCTTCCTTCGCCACCAGATAGAGAAACAGCGCGGGCACCACCACATACATAATGGTGAATGCCTGCCAGATGCCCTTGAGCGTCAGCAGAAAAACCATATAAAGGGAGGCGCCGAAGATGGCGATGCCAACGAGGGCGGCAAAGAGAAAACCAACGGGGGCGGCCTTGGAGACCTTCCACTGTCTGCCCGTCAGCAGATAGAAGATGATTGCCAACGGAGCCAACGCCGCCAGCCACAACCAGATAGAGATGTTGTAGGTGGTCATGTTCCGCTACCTTTCTGTATGCGAAAATCTATCGTCCGATTGCCAGTCCTTCACCGCGCGGGTCAGCGCCTCCGTGAAGCACACCCTGTTCCTGGTCGATCCAGATCGCCTGGGCATGCCCCATTGTTTGCGACCAATCGGTCATCATCTGAACTTCGTGGCCTCGCCGTCTCAGTTCATCGGCCACCGGATCCGGCACGCGTCCCTCCAGGCGCAGGGATCTCGAAGCCTCTCCCCAGGTGCGGCCGTAAAGCCAGCGTGGCGCCTCGATGGCTTCCTGGACGTTGAACCCGAAATCCACCATGTTGGTCAACATGGCCGTTTGGGTCTGCGGCTGGCCTTCGCCGCCCATGGAGCCAAATGTGAGTATGGGTCGCCCGCCTTGCAAAGCCAGGGCCGGAATAATGGTGTGGAAGGTGCGCTTGCGCGGCGCCAGGCAATTGACATGTTTCGGATCCAGTGAAAAAAAGGACCCCCGGTTCTGCATCAAGATCCCCGTACCCGGCGGGGTGAACATAGAACCGAATTCAAAATAGACGCTCTGAATAAGCGACACCGCCTGACCGCCTGCCTCCACGGCGCACAGATAGACCGTATCGCCGCCGACTATTCCCGGCTGAATCTGGGTTTCTGTGTTTGCCCGGGAAAAATCAATTTTCCCATAGCGTTGCCTGGCATACTCTTTCGAGAGCAGACGATCGATGGGGATCTCCAGGGTTGCCGGGTCAGTTACCCAGCGATCGCGATCCGCAAAGGCCAATTTGATGGCTTCGGTCATCACGTGGTAGTAATCGGCGGTGCCCCAGCCGAGGGCCTGCAAATCGTGATTCTCGATGATGTTCAAGATCATCAGGGTGGCCAGGCCCTGCGTATTTGGGGGCAGTTCGGTTACTTCATAGCCGCGGTACAACGTGCGCAGCGGCTCCACCCAAGGAGAAGCATGGCTGGCGAAATCGTCCTCCGTCAGGATTCCGCCGGCTTGCTGCAATCCTTTGATGATCTTGTGGCCCAACTCACCCCGGTAAAAGACCTCCACACCCTGTTCAGCGATTAGCTCCAGACTGCGAGCCAGATCCGGCTGGCGCAGCATGGTTCCGGCTCTCGGAGGGCGCCCGCTGCCCAGGAAGACGGCCGCAGTGGTTTCGAACTGGCTCAGAGAATCAGCATATTGGGTAATGAAGTCTTGAAATTTTGGCGAGAGCGGGAAACCGTGAGCGTGCTGAATGGCCGGCTGGAACAGCTCCTGCCAATCCAGCTTCCCATAGCGCTGATGAAGCTGCCACCAGCCATCAACCACGCCCGGCACGGTGATGGCGGCCAGGGGCCCCCGGGGTTGGATGGCGTCCCAACCCTTCTCCTTGTAAAAATCAATGGTGGCCTTCTCACCCGCGCAGCCGGAAGCGTTCAAAGCCGAAACTTTTCCCGTGCCCGGGTCCCAGACCTGGGCGAACAGATCACCGCCCAGCCCGGACATGTGACCGTAAACAACTCCCAGAGTGGCGTTGGCGGCAATAATGGCATCGACGGCCGAGCCGCCTTTTTCAAACATGGCCTGGCCGGCCAGACTGGCCAGGTAATGCGAGGTCGAAACCATGTGCCGGGACCCCATGACCACCGGCCGTCCCGCAGGGAATGGGTATGCTTGCGTCGAATTGCTCATATTGTCCTCCTGATTTATTCACCCAAGATTATGTTCAGATTGACTCGCAGAGTTACACGGTGAAGCGCAATACGCCTTCGTCCGGGTCCCTGGTCGAATTGTTCCTCCCAGTGAGGGCGGTTTCTCCCTTAACCGGGTTCTTCCCCCACATCCGGCTCGTCTTTGGGCGTAACCACCAAATGGACAAAGCGAAGAACTATGGGAATGAGAAACCCTGTGAGTAATGCGATCAGGCCCAGTGCCCACAAAGCTGTGGTGTCGTTTAGAGCCCCGATACTGATCATGGGGATGGCAGCCAACAGCATCAGGAAGGCCAGATTAAGAACTGAGAATCGTCTCATGGCTATTTCCTCTTAGAAAAAGTTTAGAATTACGGTGGCAAATCCGATGATAACTCCCGTCCCGATGGTCCACGGAGAGCAAGGCGCAAAATGGCCCCTTCCTGGCCGACAATGCGCAATGCCCCGGTGCCGATGACGATATTCGCCGGCGCAATCACGGTTCCCACCGTGCCACCGGCGGCCTGGGCGGCGAGCACCGTGGATACCTTCAGTCCCGGAAGCGCCTCTGCGGCCTGGACCTGCAACTGCGAGAAGAGAATGTTGGCTGCCGTGCTGGAGAAAGTCAAGAAGCCACCCAGAATGCCGATCCAGCTGGCAAGAAAGGCATAGCTGTGTACCGATGCCACCGAAGCAAGGCCTAAAGCCAGAACACTCGTCTGCCCTGAATAATCCATGAGCTTGCTCATGACCATAAATGAGGCAATGGCAATGGAAGAGGGCACCGAGTCCTTCACCAGATTGGCCAGCAGCGAGGGCTCTTCAGCACCTGCAGATTTGTAGAAGCCTTTCCACCGATAGACCGCCAGGGACACCAACGCCGTGACCATGACATAGGTCCCGGGATGGGTAAAGAACGCAAAGGGAGAGTAGGGGGCGGCCGCGCCGATTATGCGGCCGAAGCCCGTCTCTAAGGCTGGAAACGACAGCCCGACCCGGAACTGCCTAAGTACATCATTGATCGGGCCCACTCCTGAGGCCAGCAAGGCGATGATGGTCATGAAGATATAGGGAAACAGCGCCAACCCCAACCCCATGGCGGATTTCTGTCCGGATGCCGAGCTTGCGGCCGGTTTTGGTGCAGCCGGTTTGTCCAGCATGACCGGGCGATCGATAATGCTTGCCGCCGGTTCCGCATACCGTTTCCAGCGTGACAAGGGATAGAGGGCGACCAAGCAAACCGTCCCGGCAATAAACATGGACAGTTCCTGGTTGATATACATCATGCCTAACTGCACACCCCCCTGAATAGCGGTAATGATCAAGATCAGCGGCAGGCCATGGAGAAGAGCGCGGCGCCTGCCGTATATCCAGGTGACATACAAGCCCCCCAGCAGATTGACCAGCCCTAAAAGGATGGCCGCCTCCACCGCGGTGCGCAGTGGGTCGGGAACCTCTGCCACCCGCAGCATCGCCAACCAACCTACACCCAGGGTGCCGAACATCTTTGCAAAAGTATGAGCAATGAGCGGAATCAGAACGGCATAAATGGGCCGCATGCCGATGCCGACGAGCAACGGGGCCGTCACGGCGATGGGCGCTCCGAACCCCGCCACCCCTTGGAAGAATGTGGAAAAAACCCAGCCGATGGCCAGCACCAAAAAAAGCTCATTGCGGCTGAATTCCATAAACCCTCTTCGTAACGCATCGAAGGCGCCCGCCCGCAGCGTCACGAGGTAAAGGAGAAGCGCGGCCCACACCACGTAGAGAATGAACACGGCGTTCCACATACCCTTAGCCGTAGCCACGGCCAACGTTTTAATTGGCGCCTGGAATATCAGCAGTGATAGCAAGGCTGCCACGAGCATTGCGGCGGGGCCGGCTTCGATCCCCTTCCAATTGCGCCACAGCAGCAGAATCATTAACACTGCGATGGGTACCAGGGAGATGAGCCAATGAAAAAGATCTATTGGAAGTTGTGCAGCGTTCACAGCGAACTCCTCCTCTAATGTGTCAGGTAAGGGCCTATTACTGCCGTGTCATGGTGAGGGACATGAGTCGGACATATTAGATCCTCCACTCCGCAACATGGTGGTCTTGGCTTTGGTTTTCGCCTGCCTTTCTCCTCCCTGAGAAAGGATCATCATAACATAGTTTAAAGACTGCAAATTAGTACTGGGTTAAATATCAGTATGCGGCCGGTTAAACCGAGGGTAACGGGCTGTCGCCAGCCAGTCGCCGGGAGGCTAAAGACAACATCACCCAGGTCCAGCCGCTGATGATAAGGTCGATGCCGATGAACAGAGCGATGATCCTCAGTCCGAAGTATTGCCATTGCTGCCAGATAATTAGGCCCAGGATCAAGGTAACGATACCGTTAAAGAGCATCCAGCCCCACTGGGGAAGGCGTGTGGTCACGGCGATAATGATGCGAAAAATACCGTCCAGAATGAAAAAGATGGCCATGACGAGGGCGAGGGTTATGGCGGTGGCCTTGCGGGTTGGCCAACACCATCAAGCCGACGACGATGTAGAGGACGCCCACCAGCAGATTCAGGAAAAGCCCGCCCCATTCTTTCTTCCAGAAGGCATGGATGGCCTCGACGACTCCGGCAAAGATCATCAGCCAGCCTAAAAAAATCATGGAAAAAAGGGCAACCATGACGTAGTCGCCCAGGGCCAGGGTGCCCGCCAGGATCATGAAAATGCCCTTGGCCAGGAACCAGCCCCAATGCTGCCCGACTGCCTTCATATCCACCGCTTCCCGTGTAAAACCGATCATGATAACAACCTCCTTTTTAATGCCTGCCAGAATACGCCAATGTTGAAAATGGCGGCCAACAGACCAAAAATCCCCAGGGCCATAAAACTCACCCCGAAAATAATGGCGGTGTTTAATTTGTCCTGGGATGTTGATTAATCTGCCTCCAGAATTATAATAAAATTTCTCAAAAATAAAATATAATAATGTTTATTTTACGTTAGACTGCAGTAGCCGTGGAGCCAGCAGAAAAGGAGAACTGATTCTCCCCCATCCTGTCTGCGAGGGTTTTTCCTTGGTTTCCGCTGATCGCCATACATTTGCGGCGCTGGTCTTTAGTTGCGAGGAATTCATTCGGGAGTTACTGCGGCAGGAAGCGTCTGTCGGCACCGTATTCGATGGGGCCGGCAGTTGGGGATTCTGGCATATGGGGCAATTCGGCAGGGATTATGAGGCCAGGTTCGGTGAATTGCCCTCGGAAACCCTGAAAAGAAAGAAAACCTGAATAAAATATCGCTGGCAATTGCGTTTGTTTCCTGAAAATGTTAAAGGAAAAGCGCAAAATTCTTGCCCTTGAACGCCAGCCTCGAAAGAGAATAGCTTTTCAGATTACAGTCAGAAGGAGCGGTGATGTCGACGGACGCATGGGTGATGCTGGGAATTCTCATCATAATGTTCGCGTTTCTGGTCTGGGATCGATTCCCGGCCTGGCTGGTTTTCATGGGGACCTTGACGACGGCCATGACCTTGAAATTAGCCCCCGCCGAGGCGCTCCTGGCAGGATTCAGCAATACCGGAGTGATAACGGTGGCCGCGTTGTTCCCCGTGGCGGCCGGCATGTATGCCACGGGCGCGATATCTCTCCTGTCCCAGCGACTCATCGGCCGGCCCGGTTCCTTAACCTCGGCGCAGCTCAGAATCTTCCCGCCCATGGCCCTGGGCAGTGCGGTTTTGAACAACACGCCCATGGTGGCGATGATGATTCCGGTGGTCCGGGACCTGGCGCGCACCACCGGCTTGTCGGGTTCCAAAATATTCATGGGGCTGAGTTTCATGGCAATTCTGGGCGGCAGCATGACCCTGATCGGGACATCGACAAACCTGATCATTGCCGGTCTGGTGTCAAACGCGCTGGAGAGAGGGGAACTGGCCGGGATGGCCCCACTTGCGGATATTCGATCCGATTTGGATTGGCCTGCCCGCGACTCTGGCCGGCTTCGCCTTTATGATCCTGGTGGGCACGCGTCTCTTGCCGGACAAGACCAGCCAGGACGAGGCCGGCGTGCAGAAACGCCGTATACCGAAGCGAACTGGCGGTGGAGAAAAATGCGTTCCTGGCCGGGAAGACGCTCGAGGAGGCGGGTTTTGCCCGGCCCATCGGCTACCACCTGGAATCGATGGCGCGCCAAGGGACTCCGGTGGAAATAGCGCCCACCGTCCGGCTGGAAGCTGGAGACGTGCTCACCTTCTACGCCCAGGCCGACGTGCTGCCCGGGCTGTGGACGACTCTGGGCCTGGTGCCCGTCCTCGCCACCAGTATGAGGACCCAGCGGCACCAGCATCACCTCGTGGAACTCGTCATATCCACCCAGGCGCCGGCGATCGGGCACCGATTAGCCGACCTGACGCGGCCCGAAAGCCCTTACGAAATGATGTTGGTGGGAATTTCGCGCCACGGACAGGCGCCGCCGCAGCCTTTGGCGGAGCTTCGGCTGGAACCCGGCGACGCCGCCATCGTCGAAGTCAATGAGGCCTTCTTTTACGAGAACCGCCGGGAAACGGACTTCACCTTGACCCGGCGCTTGGAAGGATACCGGGTGCAGCGGGCGGACCGGGCCCTGATCGCCGCGGTGATCACCGCAACAATGGTGGCGGTGGCGGCCTTCGGCCTGATGAGCATGCTCAATGCGGCGCTGCTGGCCACCGCGGCCATGCTCCTGACCGGCTGCCTGACCAGCAACAGGGCGTGGCGCAGCCTGGACTGGCAAACCATCGTGGTTATGGGCGCCGCGGTGGGCTTGGAAGCCGCCGTCACCGGCAGTGGCTTGTCCGCGGCTCTCGCTAAATTTATTGCGGGCATTGGCGGCAGCAGTCCGATGCTGGCGCTCAGCGTCATCTATGTGGGAACGATCCTCATGACGAACATCATTACGAACGCGGCCGCGGCCGCCTTCATGTTCCCCGTGGCTTTGTCCCTGGCGAACAGCCTGGGAGTGAGTTTCATGCCCTTCGCGATGATATTGATGAGTGCCGCCTCCTGTGCCTTCATCAACCCCGCAGCCTTTCAAACGAACCTGATGGTCCAGGGGCCCGGCGGGTATACGTTCGGGGATTTTGCCCGAGTGGGGGTGCCGCTCACTATCATAGTCGGCGCGGTGGTGCTGGCGCTGGCACCGTTGGTGTATGGATTTTAGCAACAAGAAGTAACTTTTGAGGTTAGCTCGAGAGCAGAATGTAGGAAACCATTAGCCGAAGCAAGGATGTGCAAGAGAAAGCGACGGATAAACTCCTGGGCGGTGGTAGTCACCAG
Source organism: uncultured delta proteobacterium (assembly GCA_963705135.1). GTDB lineage: Bacteria > Desulfobacterota > Desulfobaccia > Desulfobaccales > Desulfobaccaceae > Desulfobacca. The sequence continues at coordinate 5,163 of CAVPJB010000030.1, read as the reverse complement.
CCTCTGCTGACCGGGTCGGCTATTGTCCCTGGCTCGGAAGGTGACCTTGCCATCCGTCAGGCTAACCAGTCGATGATTGGAAATGGCCACCCGGTGGGTGTAGCGGCTAAGGTAATGATAGGCTTTCTGGGAGCCATTAAAAAGCTCTTTGGAGTAGACGACCCATTTTTTCCGTTTGAGCTGCCTAAGGAGGAAGTTCGGCACCGTTCAATATCCCGCCTGGCCTGGTGCTGCTCCGGGCTGAGACCATGGTTTTGCCGATACTCTGGACCATGGTGGCGAAAAATCTGGGCCACCTCCAGGGCTGGTCTGGGCATGGGGCAGCCCCCTTCACAAGGTGGGCTGGATCATATCCAGAGGACTCACCAGTTTCTGGACCAGCCGTTCGGTTATGTGAGTGTAACGCAGGGTGGTATGGTTTTCCTCCTGGTTGGATCTGGATTTATAGAGGAAGCTACACGTATCTATCTGGGAAGACGAGGAAAAAGGCTGGAGATTTTTATTCTGAAAGGTTTGCACTTGTCGGAAGGGTTGTTAAAGGGGAATTGCGTTGTTTAACTTCCATGCGAAGCGTTTAGTTCATGATTACAATATCACCCATACTTCCCGGAAATATAATCTTCCGTCCGGCTGTCCTGGGGGCGGGTGAAGATGGCTGAGGTGGGGCCGAATTCCACCAGGTCACCCAGGAGCATAAATCCGGTGTCGGTGGACACCCGGGCTGCTTGCTGCATGTTGTGCGTCACGATGATGATGGTGTATGCTTTGGCCAACTCCTGCATCAACTCTTCCAACTGCAGGGTGGCCAGGGGGTCCAGCGCCGAACACGGCTCATCCATCAGAAGAATTTCCGGCTCCACTGCCAGCAGGCGGGCGATGCAGAGACGCTGCTGCTGCTCTTCCGTCAGGGCAAGTGCCGACTGGGGCAAACGGTCTTGCAACTCCTGCCACAGATGCACTGCTTCCAATGATCGGACCAGGATCTCTTCCAGCTTCTTTTTCCCAGGTCGTCCATGCAGCGTCGGTCCATAGATCATATTTTCGTAAATTGACAGCGGGAAGGGGTTCGGACGTTGAAAAACCATGCCCACTTTCTTGCGCAGTTGAATTAAATTGGTGTCCCGGTGATAGATATTATCCCCATCGATGAGCACCTGGCCGGTGATGGAAACCCCGTCGATGAGATCATTCATCCGGTTTAAGACGCGCAGCAGCGTGGACTTGCCGCAGCCGGAGGGTCCAATGAGCGCCGTAATGCGCTGCCGGGTAAAAGAGACATTAATATTTTTCAGGGCCTGGGACCGGCCGTAGTATAGATCTAAATGGCGTACGGTGATAATATCTGTCGACATAGTGACCATTAACTACCAGCTAAAGTCCATGATCTGTTATTTCTCCTGATTGCCATCTTCCCTTCCCCTTTCCTTTTTCCTCCCCCTCTTGCCTTTTCCCTTCCTTTAGCCAAACCGTCCGGAAATGTAATCATCGGTCTGCTTGTTTTTGGGCACCATAAAGACTTCGGGCGTAACACCATATTCCACCAGGCGGCTCATGAGCATAAAGGCCACTTTATCCGAACACCGGGCGATCTGTTTGGTGTTATTGCTCACCAAAATAATAGTAAAATCTTTTTTCAGTACCCGGAGCGTTTCTTCGATACGGGCCGTAGAGATGGGATCCAGGCCGCTGGTGGGTTCATCCAGGAGGATAACTTCCGGTTGCATAGCCAAAGTTCGAGCCAGGCAAAGGCGTTGTTGTTGCCCCCCCGAAAGTTTGAGGGCGGAATCGTGGAGCCGGTCTTTGACTTCCTCCCAAAGCTGGCCCGCCTTTAAGCTATGTTCCACCAGTTCCTCCAGATCCGCTTTGGATTTCTTCCCTTGGAGTCGGGGCCCAAAGGCCAGGTTCTCATAAATTGAGCGCGGCAATGGCACCGGTTTCGCAAAAACCATACCCACCCGCCGCCGCAATGCATCGACGTCGCACTCGGGCTGCAAAATGTCTTCGCCGTCCAACCAAACGGCTCCCTGCACCCGGCTGCCGGGAACCAGATCGCACATCCGATTGAGCACCCGTAAAAACGTTGTCTTACCGCTTTTGGCCGGCCCCATCAGGCCAAGAATCTCTCCCTGATTGACCTCCAATTGCAGCGCGTCGATGGCTCGGTGTTGCCCGTAAAAAAAGGTCAGGTCGCGCACCTGGATTTTGACTGCGTTCATCTCGTTTTTTAAACCGCTATCAACTGTATCTCTGTAGAAACCGCTGCATCAGGCTGTAAGCGGTGATATTAATCAGCAATATGGAAATAATCAAAATAGCCGCAGTACCATAGGCGTTGGGCATGGAAAGCCCTTCCCGGGCCAGGATGTAAAAATGCACTGCCATGGAGCGGCCGGAGTCAAAAAGGGTTGTTGGCGTACGCAAAGAGGCGCCCGCAGTGAACAGCACCACCGCGGTTTCTCCGATGGAGCGGCCGATACTCAAAACGATGCCGGTCATGATCCCCGGCAGGGCGCACGGCAACACTACTCTGGTGACGGCCTGCCATTTACTTATTCCCAAGGAAAAACAAACATCCTGGTATTCCTTGGGAACTGCTTTCAGGGCTTCTTCACTGGTGCGGATGATGGTGGGCAGCACCATGATCGCCAGGCTCAGCCCCCCGGAAAGCATGGACCAACCGAACTTGAACTTGATAACAAACAAGACAAAACCGAACAGACCGAGGATAATCGAGGGCACCCCCGCCAGGCATTCGGCCCCGAAACGGATCATGCGGGTAACCCAGCCTTCCCGGGTATATTCCGTTAAATAAATGGCAGTCCCCACCCCTAAAGGTGAAGCCACCGTTAAGGCCACCAGGCTGAGAAAGATGGTGGTGACGATGGTGGGAAAAATCCCCCCAGCCCGCCCCATATCCTCAATATCGTCAAACAAAAAATGCAAGGTGACCTGCGGCAAACCCTTAATGGAAATGAAGGCGATGATGAAGATAAGGAAAAAGAGGGTCAACCCGGTCAGACACCAAAGCAGGCTTTTTACCAGCCGTTCCGTCAGGAAAGGGTCCATCCGCATAAATCCGACCTACTTCCGCCCGGTAATGAGTGTCGCCGTGGTATTGAGAATCATGATGATAATAAACAGCACGATGCCGGTGGCAAACAATGCCTCCCGGTGCACCCCGGAGGCATATCCCAGTTCCAAGGCGATATTGCTGGTCAAAGTGCGGACTGGATCTAAAATGGAAGTGGGGATTTTCAAAGCATTGCCGGCCACCATAATGACTGCCATGGTCTCGCCAATGGCCCGCCCCATCCCCAAGATGATGGCCGTAATAATCCCGGACCGTGCCGCCGGCAGCACCAATTTGCGCACCGTCTGCCACTGCGTGGCCCCCAAAGCGATGGAGCCTTCCCGATAGATGCCGGGGACGGCATTAATGGCATCGATGGAGATGCTGATCACCGTGGGGAGAATCATAATTCCCAAAATCAGCGCCGCCGCCAGTAGCGACAGTCCGGGACCGCCCAGATAATCGCGAATGAGCGGCACCAGGAGAACCACCCCTAAAAAACCATAGACGACGGATGGAATGCCAGCCAGGAGTTCAATGGTGGGTTTCAGGATGCGGGTCAGATATGGCGGCGAAAATTCCGCCAAAACGATGGCGCAGGCCAACGCCAGAAGTACCCGAAAATCAGGGCCCCCAGAGTTACATAGATGGAAGACAGGATCATGGCGAAAATGCCAAAATGACCCTTGGTGGGAGCCCAATGAGCCCCAAAAATAAAATTTCCCACCCCAGTTTTAATGATTACTGGTAAGCCTTCCATGAAAATGAAAATAGTAATCAGCAACAAAGAGCCGATGGCAGAAAATGCCAACATCATCAGCACTTTTTCAATCAGCTTTTCCTTGCTCATAATCTTGACGCTAGTGGACCCCTATCAGTCCCTCTGTTTCCAGAACCAGCTGACCTTTCTGGCTAAGCACAAAGTCGTTAAAGTTTTTCAATATTCCCATGGGCTTATCCAGGGTCACGAATAAAAATCGACGGGTCAGTGTATAAGTATTTTTCTTGATGTTTTCACCGGTTGGGCTAACGCCATTGATGGCCAGAGCCTTCACCTGGTTATTCACCAAACCGCAGGAAATATAGCCGATGGCATATGGGTCAGTGGCCACGATCTCCGGACTGCGCCGTTGGAATCTTGCACCAACGCCGCCTGGGTGATTTCCGTTTTTTTCATCACCAGTTCTTCAAATGCGGTGCGAGTGCCCGAGCCTTCTTCCCGGGTGATGACATGCATGCCATGCGGCTTCAGACCCAAAGCCGCCCAATTGTCCATCTTGCCATCAAAAATCTTCCGTAGATTTTCTAAAGAAAGATTGTCCAACCCACAAGCGGGATTAACGATGACCGCGATGCCATCCCAGGCTATAACCGTTTCAAAAAGATTTTTTTCCGCCGCGTTCAACTCCCGGGAGGATGCTCCGATTTCTGCCGCCCGCTGCTGCACCGCCATAATGCCGGCGCTGGAACCGCCACCCTGGACATTGATCAGCAGATCCGGGTGATCTTGCATATAAACTTCCGCCAGCTTTTCGGCAAAAGGCTGCACCGACGTTGACCCGGCAACGGTCAAGGCCTGTCCCCGCCTGTCCCTTTGACCGCAGCCCAGCGCCAGACCTGCCGCCAAGAACATAATGAGCAGCCGGGATACCCAGGCACATCTGTTGCAATTAGTGAAACTCTTCATCAAGATAGTCCAGGGTCGCCTTTTGGTGACGGATAATACGGCCTTTTACCATGAAGACCACCATCTCGCAGATGTGCACGGCATGATCGCCGATGCGCTCTAAAAATTTTGAGATCATAAAGGTCCGCATAATATTATGCATCGTTTGCAAATCCTGGCCTTGCATCCGCTCCACCGCAGTCCACAGGCTGTCTTGATAAATTTTGTCAATAGTCTGATCGCCCCAGTCGTTTGCAGGGCCAACTCAACGTCCCAATCAATGAAGGCCCTGAGACTGGTGTTTAGCAATTCCTGGGCCTTGACCGCCATGGTCAGTTGGGGGGTTAAGTCGATGGTATTTTCCATGGCTGCTATCAAATCCAGGGCATAATGGCTGATATTGCCCGCCAGATCGCCGATGCGCTCC
>CAVPJB010000029.1:0-16700 GCA_963705135.1 uncultured delta proteobacterium | reverse complement strand
TAAGGATGGGAAATTAAATTGGCAAAGTAATACCTTGTCTATCATAAATACTATCCGCGCCGGGAACAGTAATTATCCGGCTTATGCCCAACTGCCCGACAAGAGCAAGGTCATTTTTCTCGATTACTTGGCCGGTGATATTCCGGGTGAGGTCCTCTTATCAACTCCTGAGGGCTGTTTAATTGCTGTTAGCGATGGCGTAATTTGGCTGATTCCAGACTATCCCCTCAAAAAGGGGGATGTATTACAATGATTCAGAGTGAAAGCAGTTTTCTGACGCCTGAGCGCCGTCAAGAGCTAATAAATATTGAGGCGGGGTTAAAAAACCACCCATTCCCGCCGCAACTGGTTATAGAAACCACCTCCCGGTGCAACATGGTCTGCCTTCATTGCTCCCACAAGGAAATGAAGCGCCCCCGTTCCGACATGACCGAGGAAATTTTCAAGCGTATCGTGGATGAAGTAGCCCAGGAAATGCCGGATTGCGAAATTTGGCCTACCTTTTATGGTGAAGCCCTCCTTTTGGGTGATGAACTTTGGCGTTGGTTAGATTATGCCGCCGCGGCCGGTTGTCGTAACCTTGTTTTGAACAGTAACGGTATCTTATTGAGTCGGATGCTTAATCAGGTGACTCGATTCTCCTCTAAAAAGGTTCATCCTTAGTTTGGATGGGTTTAAACCCGCTACCTTTCAAAAGATCCGCAAAGGAGGCAACCGGGATAAAATCTTTGCCTCTGTGGAGAAGTTACTTGCGCTCAGGGAACAGCGAGGGCAAAAATATCCCATTATCCAATGCCAATATTCCGTTATGCCGGAAAACGAAGCAGAAGTAAGGGAATTTACTTCTTTCTGGCGCGACAGAAATGCCGAAGTGAAAATTCGTCATATGTTTTCCTGGACTTCTACTGGCAGCATCATTGTTCCAGGCCTTTCTAACGAAGCTAATTTTCGCATTGCCTGTCCCTGGGGCAACAATGCCGCGGCCATCCAACAAAATGGTAACCTGGTGGCTTGTGCCGTGGATTATGAGGGCCGCTATGTGGCCGGCAACGTTCAGGATCGCCCCATCAAGCAAATCTGGCAGGACACGCATAATAAACAGGTCCGTGATCCTCACCGGCGGCATGAGTGGGACAAAATTCCCGAGATCTGCCAGGGTTGCCCGGACTGGCAGGTAGTGGGGGCCAGATATATCGGAACCGAAAATGAGGCATTCGGTTCGCGCCCCTTTTGGCATAAATCTTCCTAACCAGAATTTTTAATTAAAAATTGAATTTGAGGCATCTATGGCCAACACCAAGCACACCGAAATTGAATATGGCATCCGCCCGGAAGCAGCTGCTTTCCCCATGATGTGCGTTTTATCATTTGTTTATATCTGCAATGCCAAGTGCCCTAACTGCCCATATACTAACTCCAACATCCGCCAGGAGTATCGTGACCGTCCCCTGATGTTGGAGGACACCTTTAAGATCATCGCCGATCAATGCGGGCAGCATCAAGCCTGGATTCGGTTGTCGGGCGGCGGTGAGCCGATGCTTCACCCCCAGGCAGTCGAATTAATCGAGTATGCCAAAGCTAAAGGTGCCCGCATCGGTCTAATTACCAATGGCTCCCGCTTCGACGAGGAGTCTATCCGGCGATTGCTGGCCTGTGGCACCGATATGATTGAATTTTCCGTGGACGCTGGCGATCCCGAAGCCTATCAACTCGTCCGTCCGGGTCTGGATTGGGACCGGCTGGTTCGCACGGTGGAATTCCTGGTGCAGGAGCGCAACCGTTCCGGTTCCAGCACCAAAATTATCGCCAGCGGCATTAATCAACAAGGCGTTGATCTGGATCAGGTTGAAGCCTTCTGGTCAGCCTTGGTGGATGAATTTCAAAAGCGCAAATATCTGACCTGGGGGATCAATGCAGACCACTCCGCTGATTCCGAACCCTATCTTCCCCCCGAGGATCGCGTCCCCTGCCCCTTTCTCTTTGAACGTTTGAACATCGACTCCCGGGGCAAGGTCATGGTGTGTGGCTTTGATATCCGCGCTATAACCGATATGGGCAATGTTCATGAGCACAGTATCGCTGATATCTGGCACGGGGAGGGCTTTGAATATTACCGCCGGCTGCATCTGGAACGCCGGGGACACGAAATTCCTCTCTGCCGAGACTGCCCTGATTGGCAATACCGTTCCTGGAAACATAACTACTGGAAAATTATTAATACCGCCGAAAAAAGGCGCCAGGAGCGCTTACAACAAAAGACGTGAGGGCTGTCTGTGAAAGTTATCGGCATCCTGCAGCCCGGCTACCTTCCCTGGGTGGGCTTTTTTCAGCAGATGCTCTACTCCGACATCTTCGTCATCTACGACGACGTCCAATATGACAAACATGGCTGGCGGAATCGCAACCGGGTTAAGGGTCCCCAGGGGCCGATATGGCTGACAGTGCCGGTGCGCACCACGAATCTGGATAAGCCCAAAATCAATGAAGTGCTGGTAGACCCCAGCCAACCCCGGTGGGCCCGAAAACACTGCGCTACTTTGCGCCAGCTCTATGCCCGGGCGCCTTTTTTTGATAAATATTTTGCTCCCTTGGAAGAACTACTGCACCAATCCTGGGTAAAATTAGTGGACTTGGATCTGGCCCTCACCCGGATGTTGGCAGCCTGGCTGGAGGTGGACCGGGAGATTGTCCTTTCCAGCAGTCTCGATTGCCGGGCAGAAGACCCGACTGAGCGGCTGGTGCTTATCTGCCAGGCGCTTTCGGCTGATTTATTTTATGAAGGATCTTCAGGAAGAAACTATTTGGACCTGGAGCTATTTGAGGCTGCCGGCATTGACGTGGTTTTCCAGGACTACCAATGTCAAACTTATCCCCAGCTTTACGGCGACTTTATTTCCCACCTGTCCGCCCTGGACCTCTTGTTCAACTGTGGCCCTCAAAGTAAAATCTTTCTGCCCGGCCTGTCGGTTCCGGATTTTGTTTCCCACCTTCCTCCCGCCGCCGTTGGCCGGCCGGGCTCCTGACGCACCGTTATGCTGGTGTTAGCTCTGGATACATCCACCAGCCGCGGCAGTCTGGCCTTGGTGGCCGATGACCGCCTGATAGCGGAATATACCCTCGAAAGTTCCGCTTCATACCTCAACCGGCTCCTGGCCGGCATCGACCATCTGCTTCAGGAAACTGAAAAAACCATCCGGGAAGTCAACCTCATCGTCGTCAGCAGCGGGCCGGGCAATTTCACCGGCCTGCGCCTGGGTCTTTCCACTGCCAAAGGCCTGGCTTTGGCCATAGGCTGTCAGGTTATCGCTGTCAATACCCTGGACGCCCTGGCTGCCAACTTTCCTTATGCAACGTTATACGTCTGTCCGGTGATTGATGCCAAAAAACACGAAATTTACGCGGCTTTTTACCACTTCCAGGCTATTACCGGGCAATGTGTCGGTGATTATCTGCTGCTGCCACCCGCGGCTTTGGCGGCACGCATCATTGAACCCACGCTGATTACCGGTCCCGGCCTGGAGCGCTACGGTTCCCTCTTTCAAGAAATGTTAGGCGACTTGGCGGTCTTACCGCCTCCGGAATTTCGTTATGTCCGGGCCGGCGTCTTGGCCCGCCTGGGTGTGCAGCAGTTTGCCGCCGGAGTGATACCCGACATGGATAAACTGACGCCTTTCTATCTGCGTTCTGCTGACGCCGAGTTGAAAAAGACTCCTGTACCAACAGAAAAACGGGAGATCAAGGAAAAGTCGTGACCGCCGCAGTTTTCTGCCAGCAATTGATCAATGGGATATCTTTGGGCAGCCTCTATGCCCTCATCGCCATCGGCTATACCATGGTTTACGGCATCCTGCGCCTCATCAATTTCGCCCACGGCGATTTTTTGATGATCGCCGCCTACCTCGGACTTTTCGGCCTGTCCATGTTTTCCCTACCTTGGCCCCTGGCTTTTTTTTTAGCCCTTACCCTAACCGGTCTCATGGGCTTCCTCCTGGAGCGGGGCGCTTATCGGCCCCTGCGCCGAGCCCCCCGACTGTCACTCCTGATTTCGGCCATCGGCGCCTCTTTCCTGCTGGAAAACCTGGCTCTGGTTTTTATCGGCGGCCGGCCGCAGCCGTTTCCAGGCCCGGCAGCTTTTTCTGGGACATTGCACGTCGGCAGTCTTTACATCCCCTGGCTCAGTCTTTATATTCCCTTGATTACCTTCATACTGTTGGCTGCCCTGTTTGTTCTGGTTTATTATACCCGCGTCGGTATAGCACTGCGCGCCCTGGCCCATGATTGGGAGACAACCCAATTACTTGGGCATTAATGTTAATCGACTGATCTCCCTGACCTTTGTCCTGGGTTCGGTTCTGGCCGGCGTCGGCGGTCTGTTGTGGGCCATGAAATACCCCCAGGTAAATCCGTTCCTGGGTGTTATTCCAGGATTGAAGGCCTTTATTGCGGCAGTGCTGGGAGGTATCGGCAACCTGACCGGCGCCGTGGTGGGCGGATTGATTCTGGGAATTCTGGAAATTCTCCTGGTTGCCTTCTTCCCGGCCTGGGCCGGCTATCGGGACGCCTTCGCCTTCGGCCTGCTCATCGTGGTGCTCCTGGTCCGCCCCACTGGACTGATAGGAGAAAGCGTCATGGAGGAAAAGCTTTAATTGGCGCCAACCTCTCCACGCCGCAACCTGCTCCTCACTCTTGGGGCGCTGTTACTCTTGGTTTTATTTCTGTCGGGGGCTCATCAATGGGCCAACGACTATCATCTGCGCCTCCTGAATACCACTGCTATTTTTATTACTATGGCCGTCAGCTATAATTTGATGAACGGCATCTGCGGCCAACTACATCTGGGACCCAATGCCTTCGTCACTCTGGGCGCTTATACGGCTGCCTTGTTGACCCTGACCCCAGCGGAAAAACAACTATCCTTTATTATCACCCCCCTGATCTGGCCGTTGAACCAAATATCCGTTTCCTTTCCCGTTGCCCTCCTGGCCGGGGGCCTTGTCGCCACCCTGTTTGCCTTCATCACCGGTTTTCCAGTGCTCCGGGTTCGGGGTGACTATCTGGCCATTGTCACCCTGGGCTTCGGCGAGGTCATCCGCGTCCTGGCCAATAATCTGCAATCGGTCACCAACGGCCCCTTGGGTCTCAAAGGCCTGTCCCCCTCTACCAATCTCTGGTGGTCCTGGGGAGTGGCAGTTTTGGCCTTGGCGGTGATCACCGGCATCGTCAACTCCGGCTTCGGACGGGCCATGCAGGCCATCCGGGAAGATGAAACCGCCACCCGGGCCATGGGTATCGATCCCTTCCGGCATCTCCTCCTGGCCTTCCTGGTTAGCGCCTTCTTTATGGGGGTGGCCGGCGGCCTGCTGGCGCATCTGATAACCACCATTTCCCCTACCCTCTTTACCTTTTTCCTGACCTTCAACCTCTTGATTATTATTGTCTTTGGCGGTCTGGGGAGTACCACCGGGACGGTTGTGGCCACCATCATCCTTACCTGGGGTAACGAATGGCTGCGGATTGTAGAAGAACCCATTAACCTCGGGGGCTTGCATCTGCCCGGCGTCCCGGGTCTGCGCATGGTGATTTTTTCCCTGGTGCTCCTGGTCGTAATTAATTTTTTCCGTCGGGGTCTCCTGGGACGCTGGGAATTTTCCTGGGACTGGCTGCTGGGGCGTTTAGGTATGGGTGAAAAGAGAAATGGCTGACCTGGATATCATGCAAGTCCGCCAGTTACAGATGAGCTTTGGCGGCCTCATGGCCCTGAACAACTTTTCCCTGGAACTGGCGCCAGGGGAACTGCACGGCCTCATCGGCCCCAACGGCGCCGGCAAAACCACGGTCTTCAATCTCCTTACCGGTTTCTATCGGCCTACGGATGGGGAAATCATCTTTAACGGTGCCCCGATAATCGGTTTGCCCCCTCAGGCTATTGCACGTTTGGGTATCGCCCGTACCTTTCAGAACATCCGCTTGTTTGAGGAGCTTTCCGTCCTGGACAATGTCCTCATTCCCTTTCACAGCCGTTCTCGGATCAACTTCTGGCAGGCGGTGCTGCGCAGTCCTCGTTTCCGGTGGGAAGAGAAGATCTTCCGGCATCAGGCCTGGGAATTGCTGGAAAAACTGCAATTGGATGACTTTGCCCGGGAAAAGGCCAACCGCCTGCCGTATGGCCAGCAGCGCCGCCTGGAGATCGCCAGGGCCCTGGCTGCGGCTCCCCAACTGTTGCTCTTGGATGAGCCGGCTGCCGGATTAAATCCTCATGAAACCGATGCCTTAATGTCTTTACTGCAGGATTTGCAGCAGCATTATAATCTGGCCATGCTGCTCATTGAACACAATATGAAATTTGTCATGAACATCTGCCAGCGTTTGACCGTCCTGGATCATGGGCTCACCATCGCCCAGGGCCGACCGGTTGCAGTTCGGTCCCATCCCCAGGTCATTCAGGCCTATCTGGGGGAAACCCCGGGTGCTTAAGATTATTAACCTTTCCGCGGCGTACGGAAACATCCCGGCCCTCCAGGACATCTCCTTAAAGGTGCCCACCGGTCAGATTGTCGCTCTCATCGGGGCCAACGGCGCCGGCAAAACCACCCTCATGCGCACCATCACGGGCCTCCACCGACCCCAGGCCGGCAAAGTCATCTTCGCCAACCGGGAAATTCAAGACCTCTCCACGCCGGACATCATGCGCCGGGGGCTGGCCCTCAGTCCCGAAGGCCGCCGCATCTTCCCCAATCTGACGGTCCGGGAAAACCTGGTCCTCGGAGGGTACTACAGTCCGAAACCGCGCTTGCGACGGGACTTAACTGCGGTTTTTCAGCTCTTTCCCCGTCTGGAAGAACGGCTGCCACAGCGGGCCGGTACCCTCAGCGGCGGCGAACAACAAATGTTGGCCCTGGGCCGAGCCCTGATGTCCCGCCCCCGGATGCTCCTCCTGGACGAACCTTCGTTGGGACTGGCGCCCCTGTTGGCCAAAGAGGTGTTCAAGACCCTGGCGCAGATCAACCACCGGGGCACAACTATTCTGCTGGTGGAGCAGAACGCCGTCGCCGCCCTACGTTTGGCCCACTATGGCTATGTCCTGGAAACCGGACGACTCGTGCTGGAGGGTTCTGGACCGGAGCTTTTGCACCATCCCCAAGTGCAGCAAGCCTATTTGGGCAATTGAACAATTCTGCTGAGACAAAAGTCAACCCAACCTTTCAAACCGGATTATCACGTCTTACTGTCTCTTTTAACTTAACGTTCTCTATTAACTTGACAATTCTATTAGCAATTATTAGTTTTAGACATTAACCAAGAATTGATCGATAAGAATTGGTTTTCCATTTATCTGATTCGGAGCGTAACTTGAAAAACGGTTCCGAATATTGCTTGGGCATGCAGGAACAAAAACAACTTTCGGGAGGTCTATATGTTTGAAAAAATACTGGTGCCCTTAGACGGCTCCCCCCTGGCGGCCAAAATTATCCCCCAGGTCATCGATCTGGCCAAAGCCCATCAGGCTGAGGTTACCCTTTTGCACGTCGCTTATACCGAATACGGCGAAGCTAGTCCGGGAACCATGGCTCAGGCGATTGCCCAGGAGGCCAAGCGCTGTGAGGTCTCTCTTGGCCAAACTGCCAAGGAAATGCAGGCCCAGGGTGTCAAGGTCAATGTCGAATGTGTAGAAGGTTCTCCCGCCCGGGAGATCGTTGGCTATGCCATCGCCAACAAGATGGATCTCATCGCTATGGCCACTCATGGTAAGGGTGAAGTTGCCTGGGTGCTCGGCAGCGTCGCCGAGAAGGTCGTCAGCCACGCCAATGTACCGGTGCTGCTTTTCCGGGTTTTGGAATTGAAGCTGCCCGATCTGAAAACGGAATACCCGATCCCTTAGTTGTCCGATCACCAGTATCCACAGCCTTTTGCCTTAATCTCGCCTCTGATCTGAGTTGAGGTGCAATTATTTTTATTCATTTCGGAGGTTTCATGCGCAAATTTTCTCTGTTGTTCCTGATGCTGATAACGGTTTTAGCCGTGACTGGGGCAGGGGCCTGGGGCCAGGAAGCGGCCAAGCCGACACCCCCGGCCCCCGCCGTCGCCCCGGCAACTCCTGAAGCCGCACCGCCAGCTGTTTCTCCGCCGGCGGCACCTGAAGCTGCCAAGCCAATAGCCACCGAGGCGGTTAAACCGGCTGCCCCCGCCCCGGCAACCTCAAAAGCCACCAAAAACAAGTTGGAAGAGGCCCTCGCCAAAACCCCGGTGGGCACCGGCAAGGGGCAAATCAATCCCGACGCCCCCAAGGGATTCATGGGCATCCCCGGCGCCCCCAGCCACTTCTGGCTCTGGTATATCCTCTGGGGGACCTGGGTTGGCTGGATCTTCTCTTCGGTGGGTGCTTTCGGAGGCATTATGGCCGGAGTCGGCCATATTTCGGTCTTCGGGCTCTCAGATTTTGCCAAGGGCTTTAGTAAAACCAGCCCCACGTTGAATAAGCTGCTCACCGATTCCATCCGCACCAGCAACCAGTATCTGGTGGCGCTGTCGGCTCTGATTTCATCCTTTACCTACTGGCGCATGGGACGGTTGGTGATGCCTTTGGGTCTGTGCCTGGCCCTCGGCGGTATCCTGGCCGGCTACCTGGTCCCCCTCCTGACTGTTGGCAAGATGGATGTCAGCACCTATGTCGGCTTTTTCGGCATCATCGTTTTCGCGGTGGCTTTCGTGCTCTTCTATGAGACCACGGAAAGGGGCCAGGCCAAGCGGAAAGCAGCCCGGGCCGCGGCCAAGGCCTTTGAAGATGCCCATATTAAAAAGTCCGGTGAAGCCTCCGCCGAACTCTTGAAAGGCGTGCAGGTCACCCATTGGGGCCTCACCAGGATTAAGTTCACTTTTTATGGCGCCGAATTCTCCTTTAACCCGCTCTGGCCTCTCTTGGGCGGCTTTGTCATCAACGGCATCTCGGCCCTGATCGGCGTGGGCGGCGGCTTCCTTTACGTCCCCTTCCTGACGTCCATCGCCGGTCTGCCCATGTTCATCGTCGCCGGCACCTCCGCCCTGGCGGTGCTGGTAGGTATGCTCGTCAACATCTTCAACATGATGGTGGTCCACCAGGTGCCGGTGGATTTCCTGCTGATTGGCACGGAGTTGATCGGCATTGCCATCGGCTCGGTGTTAGGCCCCATCACCTCCAAAAAGATCCCCGAGGTCTGGCTCAAACGCCTCTTCGTCATTTTGGCCATCTATGTCGGCATCGGCTATCTCACCAAAGGTTTTCTGGGACAGTCGATCCTTCCAGGTATGTAAAAGATTAAATTTCCCGGCCGGGGGGCGATCATCGCCCTCCCCGGCCTAATGATCAGCGCCATGGACATGCCGCCTCTGTTTCTCTGGTTGGATCCCTATCTGATCTGGTTCTTTCGCCTGACAGAATCGGCTGCAATCAATTTTTTCCTCGGCACTGCGGTCATGGCCACCCTGGCCCTGGTGGTGGGTAAAATCAGCGCCGCCCTGGTTCTGGCCGCCGGGCGCCGTTATTCCCTGGGACTGTCCGGCGAGGCCCAAAAATATCAGGACTTGTCCATCCAGGCCCTCCAGGCCGGGGATCGACCGGTCTACGAGGCCGCCAATAAGCTCGCCAACGAGGCCTTCGGCAAATCTTTTTACCTGGGGGTGGCCCAGTCCGCAGCCTTTTTCTGGCCTGTCGGTCTGGTCCTGGCCTGGATGCAATACCGGTTCCTGGGGTTGGCCTTCCCTATCCCGCTCATCGGCTGGTCGGTAGGCTATATCGGGGTCTTTATCCCCCTTTATATTGCTGCCTGGTGGCTTTTCACTATCATGAAGCGTTGGGTTACTCGAGTGTTCAGAGAATTCTACCCCCCTGAGGAGCCCCAAATTCATGTTAATGCCTCCCCAAACCCGGCTAATCCTTTACCCTCAAGAAATCCAGCGGAGCAGCCTTGAATCCGCCATAGTTCTTTGGTAGAATTTTTTTTGAAAGGATGACTATGTCCAAGGAAATTTTTAGTCTTTGTTTTATGTGCTCCGTGCGTTGCCCCATCCGGGTGCTTGTGGAAAACGACGAAGTAAAGTGGATCGAGGGTAATCCCCATGTCCAGTATCTGGAAGGCGCTCTGTGTGCCAAGGGTTCGGCGGGTCTGGCCCTCCTCAATGACAAGGAACGCCTGCAGCACCCCATGATTCGCACCGGTCCCCGGGGCAGCGGCCAGTGGCGCAAAGCCTCCTGGGATGAGGCCCTGGAATATGTGGCCGTGAAACTGCGAGAAATAATCGCCCACCATGGCAGTCAGAGCGTCCTCTTCGGGGAACGGACCAACTTAAACACCCATATTAGCAAAACCTTTATGAAGGCCCTGGGCTCCCCCAATCACTTCACCCATGACGCCCTCTGTAAGGGTTCGGCCAACACAGCCTGCCGCAGCCTTACCGGTTATACGGACGCTGACATCGGCCTTGATTACGCCAATACCAAGCATATCGTTATGTATGGCCGCAATATCTTTGAGGCCCTGGAAATAAAGGGCGTCAACCAACTGCTCAGCGCCTTGGCCAAGGGAGCCAAACTCACGTATATCGACCCGCGCGTGACTGTGACAGCCTCCAAAGCCCACCGTTATTGGATGATCCGTCCTGGGACCGACCTGGCCCTTAATTACGCTCTAATCCACACTGTCCTCATAGAAAACCTCTATGATGCCGACTACGTCCAGCGCTGGGTTTCCGGCCTGGAGGAGTTGCAGGCCTTTGTGGCTCCGTACACCCCAGAGTGGGCTGAGGTCGAAACTGGGATTCCTGCGGACGAAATCAGAACTTTGGCCCGGGAAGTCGCCGCGGTCAAACCCGCTGTCATTTTTCACTACGGCTGGCGGGCGGCGCATCATACCAATGAGATTTATTTCCGCCGGTCCTTGCTTATCTTAAATGCCTTGATGGGGAGCATTGAGGCCCCCGGCGGTCTTTTTATCAAAAAAGGACCTACAGCTGCCGGCCGGGGTGATGTCGGCAAATACGTCAACCAGGACTTCCCCAAAATTACTGCCCCCAGATTTGACGGCACCGGTTTGGCTAAATTTCCCCTGGCCGACGTTTCCCACGGAAATCCCCAAAGTCTGGCCGCGGCTATTTTGCATGAAGACCCTTATCCCATTAAGGCTCTCTTTGCCAATCGTTTTGAGGTTATTGAATCCATCCCGGACACTGCCACCACCTACAAAGCACTGGACAAGCTCGATCTTATTGTGAGCATCGAAGTTAATTTCAGCTCCACCGCCTGGTACGCGGACGTCGTCCTGCCCGAATCCATGTATTTGGAACGGGGCGATTCCATTCAGGTGGCTTCCGGTTTAAAGCCGCAGTTGCTTATGCGTCGTCCGGCCGTCTCACCCCGATATAATACGAAACCATGCTGGCTCATCCTCAAAGAACTTGCCGTCCGCCTGGATTTGGCCCACTATTTTCCCTATGATAGTATTGAGGATATCTGGGATTTTCAGCTCAAAGACCTGGGGGTCAAAAGAGAGGACTTTGACTCTAAAGGCTTTGTGGTTCTCAGCGATAAAGCTATCTGGTGGGACCGGCAAGAAGGGTTGAAGTTCAAAACGCCTTCCGGCAAAATCGAATTGGTCAGTTCTCTCCTGGAAAATGCGGGCTTCCCTTCCTTCCCGCCGTATGTGCCGGTGCCGACGCCGCCAGCAGACTCATTCTGGTTGTCTGTGGGTCGCTGCGCCGTGCATACGCATGTTTCCACCCAGAATAATCTTTACTTAAATGAGTTGGTGCCGGAAAATGTGTTATGGTTGAATATGTCTGCGGCTGATCGTTTGGGCATCAAAGACGGGCAGTATGTGGAATTGTCCACCTCACAAGCTACTTCCAGAATCAGGGCCAAAGTGACGGATTTCATCCATCCGGAGATGGTTTTTATGCTCCATGGCTTTGGCAAGCAAGTATCGGCTCAATCCCGAAGCTACCAAAAAGGCACTGCCGACGGCATGCTTCAGGCTAACCTGAATGACCAAATCGGTGGCAGCCCGGCTTTGGATCAAAATCTCGTTGAAGTTCGTCCAATATCGTGAGGGAAACATGAGTAAATATTTTCTTTTACAGGATCAAAAGAATTGCATCGGCTGCTTGAGCTGTGAAGTGCATTGCAAGAGTAACAAGGGTTTAGATGTGGGACCACGGCTGTGCCAGATCATTTCGGTTGGCCCCAAAATGGTTAACCGTCTACCCCAAATGGCTTTTGTTTTTATGCCGTGCTTCCACTGTGACGAACCTTGGTGTGTCTCGGTGTGCCCCACCGGTGCCATGCGCAAGCGCCCTGAAGACGGCATCGTCTCTGTGGAACATGCTCTTTGTGTGGGCTGTAAATGTTGTATTACTGCCTGCCCCTGGGGCGCCCCGCAGTGGAATCAGGATATCGGCAAGGTGGTGAAATGCGATTACTGTATGGACCGGGTTGACCAGGGTCTGAAGCCCGCCTGTGTCACCAAGTGCGTCACCCATTGCTTGAGTTTCGGCACCGCCGATCATTTGGACCCTACCCGCCGGGAACGGTTCGCCCAGGCGGTGGCTTTTAAGTTATAATTTCAAATGTTAATTACTAAAATTTCTTGAAGACTCATGAACCTTCATCATCTGGCTCTATGAGCTCAACCCAGAGATAAAAAGTGGATGAAAGACTAGATAAACACGAGACAATTGTGCCATTGCCCCCTTTAGGGGAGAAACTCAAACCTGAACAAATTCCACCGGCGCCCTGCCATCAGGCCTGTCCGACGCATATCGACATTCCCAGCTATCTGGCGCTGGTGGCCCATGGCCGCTATCAGGAAGCTTTGGAAGTAATCCGCCAGGACAATCCTTTCCCCTGGGTCTGCGGCCTGGTCTGCCCCCACCCCTGCGAATCGGCTTGTATGCGAGCTTTTCTGGACAACCCGATAAATATCAAGAATCTCAAGGCCTTTGTGGCAGAGTGGTGTACCAACCATGCCAGCTATGCCCCCCTCCAACCGGCCCCGACCAATGGCCATAAAGTGGCTATCGTCGGCTCGGGTCCGGCCGGATTGTCGGCGGCTCATTATCTGGCTCTCAAGGGCTACCAGGTGACCATATTTGAAGCCATGGGTATAGCAGGCGGTACTCCAGGATGGGGTATCCCGGCTTACCGCCTGCCCCGGGATATTCTCCAGAAGGAGGTTGATAATATTACCGGTATGGGTGTGGAAATCCACCTTAACTCTCCCATTGGGCCGGGGCGCAGTGTTCATGAACTCATGACTCGGGAGGGGTTTGAGGCTGTGTTCCTGGCAGTAGGGGCCCAGGACTCTGTTCGTCTGCCTGTCCCGGGCGCCGAGGCCGAAGGCGTCTATTGGGGCGTGGAGTTTTTAAGGGAAGTTTCGCTAACGGGCAAATCTCCCACCCGGGGCAAAAGGGTTATTGTTATCGGTGGCGGCAACGTGGCCATTGATGTGGCCCGAGTCTCTTTGCGGGTGGCCCGGGTTTCATTGGAGGAGGGTGCGGCTCGAGTTACCATGTTTTCTCTGGAATCTATGGAAGAGATGCCCGCCTCCCGGTGGGAAATTGAAGAGGGCCTGGAAGAAGGCATCGATATTTTTAACCGCTGGGGCGTTAAAGAGATTTTAACCCGAGATGGCAAAGTTACCGGCATCAAAGTGAGAAAAGTGGAACGGGTCTTCGATAACCAGGGGAGATTTTCCCCCACCTATTTTGAAGATCAGGTCATGATTTCTGAAGGTGACGCGGTAATCTTTGCCATCGGCCAGAAAGTTGACCTTGGGTTTCTTAGTCCGGAGGAGGGCATCGCGAGCACCCCCCGGGGTTTGATCCAAGTCGATCCCAAGACTATGGCCACCACGAGGCCCGGGGTTTTCGCGGCCGGTGATGCCGTAACCGGTCCGTCAATAGTTGTTGGGGCCGTTGCCGCTGGCAAACAGGCCGCTTATAGCATCGATCATTATTTGTCCCAAGCCCAGGGGGAAGTCCCGCAAGTCCAGGCGGTTAGACGCCAGAATGTACCTTTCTTTAACATGTTGGCTGTGGAAAAGATCGCCCACGGCAGGGTGGCCATGACTCAACTTGACCCCCATGACCGCATCCTGGATTTTTGTCCCATTGAATTGGGTTACACCGAAGCCGAAGCCCAGAAAGAGGCCAGACGCTGTCTGCGGTGCGATGTCTGTATTCGTTGCGGCACCTGCGAAAGTGTCTGCCGGGATATTATGAAGGTGCATGCCCTGGAGTTTATGCCAGTCAGTGCCACCGAGCGCATCCTCGGCGACTACCAGCGCGCTGCTGAACGGTGTATCGCTTGCGGCGCCTGCGCCTTAGCCTGTCCTACGAATGCCATTGAGTTTCTGGAGGCAGTGGATCGCCGGGAGGTCAGGATGTGTGGCACCATTTTAAACCAACTCAAGATCCTCAAGTGTCAATCCTGTGGCGCTCCCTTCGCTCCCTCCCGGTATTTAAGCTATGTCACCCGTCACAGTGACGCGGTCATGGGTAAGCAGGTGCTGCGACGACTGTGCTCCAAATGCGCCCGCTCCCAGAAAGCGCAAAAATTTGCCAACCCCTAAAGAAGTGCCTATTTCAGACAGAGGAGTAAGGTTTTCTCCGGTGTCTAGTTATTGAAATAGTCTCGCCAAGATAGCGGTTCTTGAAAATAAATTCATCTCAGAGGGGCAGGTGGCTTCACTGTGAGCCAATAAGGAAAATTTTCGATAAGAACTAAATCATAAATGAACTGGAGGTCAGCTTTGACCGAATCCTCACCGCCTGGCCAAACTATTATATCCCTCCCACCAATAGGAGATAAGCTTCGGGCAGAGGATATTCCACCGGCTCCCTGTCAACTGGCCTGTCCGGTTTTTATCGATATTCCCAGTTACCTGGCGTTAGTAGCCCAGGGGCGTTATCAGGAAGCCTGGGAGGTTATCCGCCGGGATAACCCCTTTCCTTGGGTGTGCGGCCTCATCTGCCAACATCCCTGTGAGCAAGTGTGCGTTCGCAGCCACCTGGATGACCCGGTCAATATCCGCTATCTCAAAGCCTTTGTGGCCGAATGGGTGAGTAACTACGGTTCCCTGCAGCCACCGCCGCCGGCCGCCTGCAACGGTCACAAAGTGGCGGTCATCGGCTCCGGTCCCGCCGGGTTGAGTTGCGCCTATTACTTAGCCTTAGAAGGCAATGAAGTCACGGTCTTCGAATCCCTCCCGCAACCGGGCGGACTTATGGTTGCCGGTATCTCGAAATTCCGCCTGCCCCGTCCAGTTGTCCGCCAGGAGATCAATATCATTCTCTCTTTGGGGGTGAAAATCCACACCGGTGTTGCCGTGGGCCGGGACATCACCCTGGACGAACTGCGGGCCCAAGGCTACGAAGCCTTCTTCCTGGGCACCGGCGCCCATCTGGGCTATAAGCTCAACATCGAAGGAGAAAATGACTTCCCTCAAGTGTACGATACCATTACCTTTTTAAGGGAAGTATTTTTAGGAAAACCGCTCAAACCCGCAGACAAAGTAGTTGTCATCGGTGGCGGCAACTCCGCCATGGACGCCGCCCGCACCTGTATTCGGTTGGGTTGTCGGGAAGTTCATGTCTGTTATCGCCGCACCCGGACAGAAATGCCGGTTCGCTCCGAGGAGGTGGACCAGGCCCTGGAGGAAGGCGTCCAGATCCACTTCTTGACCATCCCCATTAAAATCGGGGGTGACCAGGGACGGGTTTCTTACCTGGAATGCCTGCGGGCCCAATTAGGGTCAGCCGATAGCAGCGGCCGCCGCCGTGCCCTGCCTATCCCGGACAGCAACTTCAGATTGGCGGTCGGGGCCGTCATCACCGCCATCGGCCAGCAGCCGGATTTCTGTTTCTTCCCTCAGCACCCGGTGGAAACTACCAGATGGTGCACCGTAGTCACGGAAGCGGACAGCTCGCGCAGTTCCATTCCAGATATCTTTGCCGGCGGCGACGCCGTCACCGGCCCGGCCTCCGTAGTGCAGGCCATCGCGGCCGGCAAACAGGCTGCCGCCGAAATCCATCATTTCCTCTCCGGCGGCTCAAGTCCGCCGCCCAGGATGCAACCGGTGAAACGCGGTCTCGAACCTTTTCAGGCCGTGCCTGCGGCTGCCAAGATCGCCAACCAACGCCGTCCGGTACCTCTGGTGGACCCGGTCCAGCGCCGCCAGACCTTCGGCTCCGTGGAATTGCCTTTTACCGCCGCCGAAGCCAGGGCCGAGGCCGCCCGCTGCCTGCGCTGCGATGTCTGTATCCATTGCGGCGCCTGCGCTCTGGTCTGCCAGGAGAAAATGCAGGTGGAGGCCCTGGATTTTAAGGGCATCAGCGACACCAAACGCATCCTCAGCGACTATCACCGCGCCGTGGATCGATGTATTGCTTGCGGCGCCTGCGCCCTGGCCTGCCCCACCAATGCCATCGACAATATCGAAGGTCCCGATTACCGGGAGGTGCGCCTCTGCGGTACCATTCTCAGCCGTCTTGAAACCCCCCAATGCCACCAGTGTGGCGCATCCTTTGTCCCAGCCCGCTATCTGGACTATGTCACCAGCCGCAGCGATCAAACCATGGAAAAATTCGTCCTCCGCCGTCTCTGCCCTAAATGCGCCCGCCAGTCAAGAGCAAAACAGTTTGTGAAGCTATGAAGCAAGAGATGACATTATCCG
>CAVPJB010000028.1:0-149473 GCA_963705135.1 uncultured delta proteobacterium | reverse complement strand
TGGCGGGGGTGAGTCAGCCTGGTATGGCCGCGAGTCTCAGTGCCGTGGGGTAGGTGTCGTTGGTGGACTGGTGGAGGTTGATGTCATCAAGGGGAGAGATGACGTCGTATCGCCCCCGAGCGTGTCCGAGCAACTCCAGTGCCCGGTTGGCCAGGACCTCGTTCACGTTCATGTTGGTGCTGGTCCCGGCGCCCCCCTGGAGCAGGTCCACCACGACGTGCTCCGTCAGGAGGTTTTGAGCCATCTCCCCGCAGGCCCCCTCAATGGCATCCCCCTTGCCCGGTTCCCCGCTCCAATGGCCGAGGCCGCGGTTCGTTTGAGCGCAGGCCAGTTTCACGTCGCCGAACGCACAAACAAGGGCGGAATGCACGGGGCGCCGGGCGAGAGGAAAGTTCTCCAGTGCCCGCGCCGTGTGAATGCCGTAGAGCTTCTCATCCGGGATGCTCACCTCCCCGAGAAGGTCCTTTTCAATGCGGAACCGTTGCTCCATCATGTCCTTCCCGGCAGCCCGTCAGACATACACGTCGCGGCGGCCGCCGCGCACCCGGTCCAGCATGGCGAGGCTCGTTCTCCTGAGGTGGTCGCCCATGCGCAGCAGGTGTTCCTCGATGAGCTTCTCTCCCACCTTCACGGTCTCCTGCGAGGCGTAGTCGAGGAGATACTCAAGGAAGGAAGAGAGGGCGTTGGGATCGCAGCGGGTCTTGATGTCCCCGGGTTTGGCCAGGTCCATGAAATTCTGCCTGCGTCCCATCCGGTAGCATGCCGTACAGAACGAGGGGATGTATCCCATTTCCGCGAGGTCACGGATCACCTCATCCAGGGGCGGAGCAGGTGTGGAACCGGGCCGCCGTGCCGAAGCGCTCGTCGAGCGCCGCGGCGAGCTCGTCGCGCGTGAAGGGCGGGTCGACGGCGAGCACGATCCGCAGGACGTCGTGGCCGTGGGGATCGATGCGGTCGGCGGGGGGGGCGGGCGTTGCATGGGCGCGGATCCTACCCCTCGGTCGGGGCCGGCCCCCCCGGGGAAGGGCAGCCGCCTGCTGCCACCCTCCCCGGTTCCACGCCCGGTCCCCGCGCCCGCCCGTGATCCTGGCGGCCTTGCGCCTCAGGCCCGGTCCAGCTGCGCCAGGAAGGTCCGAAACGGCCCGCGGACCTCGGAGAGCGTCGACTGGATGAAGTGCGGGACCAGCAGGGCGTAGATGTCGAGGAGCACCACGGCGTTCAACGAGGCGTCCGCCCTCGTGGCGGCGCGGAGGCGCTCGGCCGTGTGCCGGTTGACGACCTGCACCGCCTCGTAGACCTGCCGGAGGCCGGCCAGGTCGAACGTGGCCGGCTTCCCGTCCGCGCTGCGCAGGAACTGCGCGACGAGCCACACCGACACGGCGCGCCAGAGCGTCTCCGTCTCGTCGGCCAAGGGCAGGTGGAAGCGCGCCATGGGCTTGAAGAACGCCGTGTGCGGGCACCCGCTGCACGCGATCCTCAGCCCCATGAGGGATCGCAGCGCCGTCTGCGACGTCGTGTGCGTCAGGATGCGCCGCTGGGGCGTCGTCACCTCCACGTCGACCTCGTCGTGCGAGATGACGTCGCCAAAACGCCTCACGATCTCCACCACGCTCAGCGCCAGCGGGCAGTGGGGGTGGGTCTTCGCGTCGAGCGGGCAGTGGGGGCACTGGTGGAAGGGGAGCCAGGTCCAGTCCGGCCCCTCGCTCGCGTCCCGGTCCTGGAGCCCGGCCGTCTCCTCGTCCACGCGCGTGTCGAAGACCTCGACGCCCGCCCGCGAGCCGAAGGTGTAGCGGATGTCCATCGTGGGCCCCAGCATACGGAGACCGAGCTGCCGCAGCTCACTCGCGGCCAGGGCCGCGTCCGGGTTCGCCGTCCGGGACCCCAGGGCCGCGGCAGCCGCTCAGAGGGCGGCCGCCTCGCCGAGCAGGCGCCGGCGACGGCCTCCCTGGGTTCGCGGGCCAGGCGCTCCCGCGCGTAGGGCGCGAGGTCCCGCGCGCCGAGCGCGACGAGGCCCTCCACGGCGGCGAGCCGGCGCGGTCGTCCCCGTGCTCGATCCCGCCCAGGATCCGGCCACCGTGCCCGGCGCCGGCGCGCGCCCGAGGAAGCGGTAGGTGTCCTTCCACACCGTCCGGCCCGCCGCCTCCCGCTCCGTCGCGTAGTCCTGGAGCATCGCGGAGAGGTCCCCCGTCGCCTCCTCCCAGCGCGCCGAAGATCCGCCAGGCGGGGAGGTCGAGGAACGCGACCTTCAGCACCAGGCGGTGGAAGTCCTCCCGGGTGAAGCCCGCTGCTCCGGCCCGCCCGCCTCGAGCGCCCGGACCACGAGGTTCGAGTCGAGCGCCGCCGCCTCCACGTGGACCACGGTGTTCGAGCGCTGGCACCTCGCCGAGGAGCCGGCGGTCGCCGCGGTCGACCGGCAGGAGGGCCAGCGAGCGGCAGCACGATCGTCCGCTCCTCCATGTCCCCGTGGAGGTAGAGGTCCACGAGCAGGTCGTCTCGCCGCGCCGGCGTCCTGGAGCGAGCAGGAACCCTCCCGCGTCGCACACGCGCCACACGGAGAGGTCCACCATCGGCGTCCCCCTGCTCCACGGTCCGTCGCCTCGGAGCCGCGCCCGCCCGAGCCGGCGGGCGAGCTGGGGGAGGAGGGTCGGGAGGTGCTTCGCGCCCGCCGCGCCGGCCGCCCGTCGCGCGGCGGAGCCAGCCGAGGCCTCCGGCGTCGAGGCGCGGCTCGAGGCGGCGGAGGAGGAGGTCGAGGATCCACGTCGCGCCTCCGGGTCCCACGGTCACATCGCGTCCGGGTCCTGGCCCGCGGAGCGGCGAGTTCCCCTCCCACGTCTCGCGCAGGTTCGCCGCGGCCGGCGCTCGAGCGCCGCGCGGTCGAGCCGCCCGCTCTGGGCGAAGAAGTCGACCGGGTTGTGCCAGACCAGGCGCTCGACGCTCGCGCGTCCGGGACGCCGGCCTGCTCGCAGCTTCACGCACCGTCCGCGGCACCATCAGCGGGTCGCTGACGCCCCAGTCCGCGGCGCTGTTCACGATCATGCCGCTCGACGCCGTACTCCTGCACGATCCGCGACCATGCGCTGCGGGTCCATCTTCGTGTTCGGGTAGAGCGAGAAGCCCGACCAGCAGCCGAGGTCGCGCGTGATCTTGATCGTCTCCTCGTTGCCGTGGTCGAGCAGCACGCGCTCCATGGGGAAGGCCATGTCCTTGCAGCACCGCGATCGTCGCGCTCGAAGCCCCGCACCTTGTCGCGGTGCGGGCGTGTGGACGAGGACGGGAGGCCCGTGCGCGCGTGGCCAGCTCGAGCTGGGCGCGGAAGCACCGCTCCTCGACGTCCGGTCTGGTCGTCGAAGCCGATCTCGCCGACGCCGAGCACCCCGTCCTTCTCGAGGTAGCGGGGCAGGACCTCGAGCACGCCGTCGTTCACGCGGTCGTCGTTCGCCTCGCGGGGGTTGAGGCGACATGGTGCAGAAGTGGTGGATGCCCCACTGCTGCGGCGCGGAAGCGCTCCCAGCCGATCAGGGTGTCGAAGTAGTCGATGAAGGACCCGACGTGGTGCGGTTCTGGCCGAGCCAGAAGGCCGGCTCGAGGACGCGCCGCGGATGCCGCGCGAGCGCCATCCGCTCGTAGTCGTCGGTGATCCGGCTGAACATGTGGATGTGGGGGTCGAAGATCTTCATGGGGGGGTCGAACGTACGGCCCCGGGGGCGGGTTGGGGAGGGATCCCCCGGACCGCCCGCCGTGCGGCCTCCGGCGGACGGGGCCGGCGGCGGCCCGCGGGCGCCCGGCGGCCCGCCGGGGGCTCGACCCCGGGCGGCCGGCGAGGGCGAGTCCCGGGTGCGGGGCCGGCCGGCGAGGGTAGGGGCGCATGGTCGGAGGAGGGATGGCGAGCGAGCGGCGGTGGGGGGGAGCCTCCTGGTCCGCGGGCGGCCGGGTGGTCGGCCCGGCCGGGGCTCCGGGAGGCGGACGTCCGGGCCGTCCAGGGCCGGATCGAGGCCGTCGGCCACCGGGCTCCCCCCCGCGCCGGGCGGGGAGGTCCTCGAGGCCGGGGCCTCCTCGTCCTCCCCGGGCTGATCGACCCCCAGGTCCACTTCCGCGAGCCGGGCTTCCCCCACAAGGAGGACCTCGCCTCCGGTTCGCTCGCCGCGGTGGCCGGCGGCGTCACCTCCTTCCTCGAGATGCCGAACACGCGACCCCCCGACCACCACCCCGGAGGCGCTGGCCGACAAGCTGGCGCGCGCCGCGGGCCGGGCCTTTGCCGACCACGCGTTCTTCCTGGGGGCCACCGCGGAGAACGCGGACCGCCTCGGGGAGTGGGAGGACGAGGCAGGGGGTGTCGCGGGGGTGAAGGTGTTCATGGGCTCGTCGACCGGGACCCTCCTCGTCCCCGACGACGCGACGCTCGAGCGGGTGCTGCGGTCGGGGAGGCGCCGGGTGGCGGTCCACGCCGAGGACGAGCCGCGGCTCCGGGAGCGGCTGGCGGCGGTCGGCCGCGGGCACGCCGGTCCGCGCCCACCCCGAGGTGCGGGACGTGGAGACCGCGCTCCGGGCCACGATGCCGGCTGCTCGACCTCGCGGAGCAGACCGGCCGGAAGGTGCACGTGCTCCACGTGACCACCGACGAGGAGGTGCGCCCTCCTCCGGGAGCGTGGCCTCGGCGACCTCGTCACCGCGGAGGTGACCCCGAACCACCTGTTCCTCGCCGCGCCGGACTGCTACGAGCGGTGGGGGAGCCTGGTCCAGATGAACCCCCCGGTCCGCGAGGCGCGCCACCAGGAGGCGCTGCGCGAGGCGCTGGCGGACGGGACGATCGCGTGCATCGGGAGCGACCACGCCCCGCACACGCGTGGAGGAGAAGGCGCGGCCCGTACCCGAAGAGCCCGTCCGGGATCCCCGGGGTGCAGACCATCCTCCCGCTGCTCCTCACCGCGGTCCGGGACGGGTGGCTCGCGGCTCGACGGACGTGCCGCGGGTCACCGCGGAGGGGCCGGCCCGGGTGTACGGGATCGCGGGCAAGGGCCGGATCGAGCCGGGCGTACGACGGCGACCTGGTGCTCGTGGACCCCGAGGTCCGGGAACCCCTCCCGCCGGAGTGGCTCCGCTCGCGGGCGGGCTACAGCCCGTACGTGGGGATGCTCCTCGCCGGGTGGCCGGTCGCGACGGTCCTCCGGGGACGGGTCGTCTACCGGGACCACGCGCCGGTGGGCGGCCCCTCCGGCCGCCTGCTCGCCTGCTGAGCGCGATCCGGAGGGCCGACATCCCTCGCGGGCGGTCTACACTACCCCGCTCGCCGCGGGGGCCGGCCCGACCCGTCCCGGTCGGCCTCGGGCCCCGCCACCACCACCGAAGACCGGAGGATCCTTGCTCGATGAGCATGATCGGCCAGAAGGCGCCCGCGTGGAACGCCCCCGCCTACGTCAAGGGCCAGGAGAAGACCCTGTCCAGCGCGGACTACGCCGGCAAGTGGCACGTCCTCTACTGGTACCCCCTGGACTTCACCTTCGTCTGCCCGACGGAGATCAAGGGCTTCCAGCAGCACCTGGAGACTTCAAGGACGACGGGGTCGAGGTCCTCGGCGTCAGCACCGACTCGTTCTTCAGCCACAACGCGTGGTTCGCCGACCGCAAGACCTTCCCGAGGAGATCACGCACCCGGTCCTCGCCGACACGAACCACTCGTGTCGCCGGGCCTTCGGCGTCCTGAAGGAGGACAGGGCATCGCCTTCCGCGCGACGGTGATCGTCGACGACAAGGGCGTGGTCCGGCAGTGTCGGTGAACGACCTCTCCGTCGGCCGCAGCCCCTCCGAGGTCCTGCGCACGGTCCAGGCCCTGCAGAGCCGGCGGTCTCTGCGGCGCCGACTGGAAGAAGGGCGAGAAGTTCGTCGGGTGACCGCGACGCGTCCTCTCCCCTGGACGGCGCGGGGGCGGCGGGATCCATTTTAGATACGTGACCTTGAGACCTCGGCTTTCCAACAAAGCCCCGATAGCTGCTGCCGCCACCCCTTTGCCCAAGGAAGATAAGACGCCGCCGGTGATAAAAATAAATTTTGTTTTCATGATGTTTGGGTCGAATCAGTTATTGATGCCTGATAAAATTGTTATCTGTGGTTAGCTTGAAAAAATCTAGTAAATTCAATATATTCAAAAAACTTATGGTGTTATCTATCATTGTCCGGAAACGAGATATTTTTCGCAATTTCTGCGTCAATCTGCAGGCTTCCTTGTGCGGCGAACGAATGTTCTCCTCTGCGCAAGTCTATGATTTCATTTACTTTATAGAAAATATCTCGTTTCCAAATCAGAAACTTCATGAGTTCTCATGATCATTTCCGGATGAGAACTAGCTAAAAATAATTTTTGCTTAAACCTGTAGGCTGATAGTCGAACGGTTACCCTTTTTATACCTTGGGGGGAGGTTGCCTGTCAAGGCGCCCGATATAATTCAAATAAAATTTAGGCAGTGGAAAAATAAATGATATCAGAAAGTTTATTGGATTGGGGCGGAAAAGTTAGGGGCAGTGAGGAAATGTGGCGGGAATAACCTGGCCGTGCACCTTCCATCGAATCCGCCACTGCTCGAACTGAAAGCCAAGGGTTTTGAATCAGAAGCCACCACGACACGAACCGCCTTGCTTACCGCTGCTTCCTTCCGGACCTGACGGGGTTCACAAGCGTCCGTTGCGTGGGGTCCAACCCCCCGCTCGGCATCCAGACCCGAACAGCGCTGCAATCCTTTCAGAAGGAGTTCAACCCCGCTAAGCGGTCTCGGGTTACAGGGCACCGCTAGCTCCCCGTCTAGCACGACCAGGACAAACTTATTAAGGTTGACAAACTACTCTTCACCACTGCTGTCAACACGTTCTTTCAATTCTTTGCCGACTTTGAAAAACGGCAGTTTTTTTTCACAAACCTCTATGACTGCCCCGGTTTTGGGATTGCGCCCCTGATAACCTTCATAACATTTTACTTTGAAACTGCCAAACCCGCGGATCTCGATGCGCTCATTTTCAACCAGGGCTTCGGTCATATTATCAAATAAGGTGTTGACGACCATCTCTGCCTTCTTAATTGTCAGGTTCTCTGCTTTTGCCAGGGCTTCGATTAACTGCGATTTGTTCATCTGTCCTCCGCAACCTAAACCTGTTTCACTTTAATATCTAACACAATAAAACCTCGCCCGAGGAGCCTCAGGCAGACCAGCAATGAGCCTGAAAGTAATCATAAACAAAAATTCTGGTCAGGTAAAGAAAAAATTGTATGGACATTAGCATGTTATCGGGTAACAAGTAAAAACCTGGGTGGAAGGGAGGTCGGAAGAACAGAGACCAGACTATGTGGACAACTGGAGGCGGCACCCGGATTCGAACCGGGGAATAACGGTTTTGCAGACCGCTGCCTTACCACTTGGCTATGCCGCCTTTTTGAGAGGAAAAAAATGGAGCGGGAAACGGGATTCGAACCCGCGACTTCAACCTTGGCAAGGTTGCACTCTACCACTGAGTTATTCCCGCTCGCACGTTTTTATATACCCACCAGAATTGTTGATGTCAAGGAAAAATCACCGGAGGGTCAATCAGGGACACATGTTTTCCTAATAAAATCAGTGCCAAAAGTTTGTCTGTTTCATCCCTCACCCGGACCCTTGCTCCTCGATGGGAGAGGGAAAATAAAGAAAAGACTTTTGGCAGTCGGTATAAGAATCCAAGAAATCGCTCACCTAGCTTATCCAGCCGATTTGTCGGCTGGGGAAAACAAACCCAGTTGGCCCAGGTCAGCCGGGGGGACCTGGCGGCGGGCCGGGCGAGGGCGGGCAATACGAGGGAAACCCACCTGATCCAGGGTCCCGGCTTCGATGTTCTCCAGGACTTCCTGAGCCCGGGAGATCACTGCCTCCGGGACCCCGGCGAGCCTGGCCACCTGAATACCATAGCTCTTGTTGGCCACGCCCGGCCGCAGTTGATGCAGAAAAACGATCTGACCGGCAGTCTCTGTAACCGTGACCTGCAGGTTGTGCACCCGGGGCTTGAGGCGGCTCAGAGCCGTCAGTTCGTGGTAATGCGTGGCGAACAAACTTAAAGCTCCCAGATCATCAAGATCGTGGAGATATTCCGCTACCGCCCAAGCCAGGGAAAGGCCGTCGAAGGTACTGGTGCCCCGGCCGATTTCATCCAAGATCACCAGGCTGCGGGGAGTGGCCTGGTGCAGAATATTAGCAGTTTCATGCATCTCCACCAAGAACGTACTCTGCCCCCGGCCGATGTCATCCACCACGCCCACCCGGGTGAAGATGCGGTCCACCGCGCCGATATCGGCCTGGGCTGCCGGGACGAAACTGCCTATTTGGGTCAGGAGCACAATCAGGGCCACCTGCCTCAAGATGGTGGATTTGCCCGCCATATTGGGTCCCGTGACAATCATCAAGGTTGCCTGGTCATCCAAAGCAATATCATTCGGGACAAAACCGCCGGGGGGAAGGACCCGTTCAATGACCGGGTGCCGTCCCTGGGTGATGTTGATCCTCCGGCCTTCCTGCAGCCGGGGACAGGTATACTCGTACAGACTCGCTGTTTCGGCCAGAGCGGCCAGAACATCCAACCGGCCAGGGCTTCGGCGACCTTTTTCAGTCGGACGGCTTCCTGGCCGAGCTGCTGCCGCAGTTCCTTAAAAAGCTTTATTTCCAACTGGTTGCGGGCATCCTCGGCTCCCAGTAACCGGGATTCATATTCTTTGAGATCTGCCGTGATGAACCTCTCGGCGTTCACCAGCGTCTGTTTGCGGATAAAGTAATCCGGCACCAGATGCAGGTTAGCCTTGGAAACCTCCAGGTAATAGCCGAAAACTTTATTGTAGCGCACCTTCAGGGAATTAATGCCGGTCTGCTGCCGTTCCCGGGCCTCCAGGCGGGCGATCCAGTCTTTGTCCCGGCGGGTCATAGCCATGAGTTCATCCAATTCGGCGTTGAACCCTTCACGGATAATCCCACCATCTTTAATGGCCAAAGGCGGTTCCGGCACCAAAGCGGCATCGATAAGTTCGTAGATATCGGTGAGATCTTCCAGATCAGCCGCCAAAGTTGCGGCCAGAGGGGGCAGCTCGGCTGGCAACAGGCGGCGCAGGGCCGGCAGGTGGGACACTGAGTTTTTCAGGGCGATAAGGTCCCGGGGAGTAGCCTGTTCCAATACCGTCCGGGCCGTCAGGCGCTCCAGGTCGGCGACGCCTTTGAGGAGCCGACGCCACTTCTGGCGCCAGAGAGCCTGCTCTTTGAAATATCCCACCGCCTGGAGACGGGCCTGGATGGCGTCCACCTGTTTTAAGGGAAAGCGGAGCCAGGAGGCCAGCTTCCGACCACCCATGGGCGTCAGGGTGGCGTCCAGGATCTCCAGCAAGGAGTTCCGGCGGCTGCGAGTGCGGAAATTTTCGAAGATTTCCAGGTTGCGGACGGTGGCTTCATCCAGCCCTAAAAAATCCTCCCGGGAATAGGGGATAAGCCGGGTAAGATGCCGGGGCGGGCCGGTGCGGTTTTGCTCTAAGTAGGAGAGGATGGCGCCGGCCGCTTGCAGACCCAAAGCATAATCCGTGAGGCCAAACCCGTCCAGAAAAAGGGTTCCCAGGTGACGCTTAAGGCGTCGAGTGGCTGCTTCCAGGTGGAAGTCAGAATTGCCTAAGTATTGCAGGCTGGGGGGAGAAGCGAACCAGGAGACATAGGCCGTGACTTCTTCCGAGGCGCAGCCCTCCGGCAGCAGCAGTTCCACGGGCCGCAGGCGGAACAACTCTTCCCACAAAGCCTCCAGCTCCCGGCCTTCGGTAAGCCGAAAGTCGCCGGTGGATAATTCCACGAAGGCCAGCCCCCAATCGGCGCCCTGCCACAAGGCTGCAGCCAGGAAATTGGCTTCTTTGGCAGGCAGCTTGTCGGGGTCGACAATTACCCCCCGGGTCAAAACCCGGGTTACCTCCCGGCGCACCAGTCCTTTGGCCTGGCCGGATCTTCCACCTGGTCGCAGATGACCAGGCGATGGCCCTGCTCCAGCAGTCGGGAAATATAGACCTCGGCGGCGTGGAGAGGAAAGCCGGCCATGGGGATCGGCTCTTCCTCGGCCCGGCTGCGGCTGGTCAGGGCAATATTCAGGGCCTGGGCGGCGTTGTGGGCATCTTGAAAAAAGAGTTCGTAAAAATCCCCCATCTGAAACAGGAGCAGACCGTCGGGATGCTGGGCCTTGATATCCAGATACTGCCGGAGCATGGGGGTGATCTTGTGGGGGCGACTTCGGTCATGGTTGTATTGTATCTCAAAAGCAGGGTTAGGGGGCAACCGAATTATTGGCAGAACAATCGAGAGAAATTAGAATTTCCAGACATTAAGGCGGGATGCGCTTCGCTCGCGCCCTACATTGTATGATTATTATACCAATTTGCCGCCAAAGGTGGCATAGGCTTTCCAGCCTGGCCAGAAGCAGGCTGGAGCCTGCGCTACCAAAAATTGTCCATTGATCGCAACTCGGTATTACTGGCCGGAGCAAAAGAAAGAGTTTAATATGGACCGTCATTAAATGTTGTCCTATATAACAGTGGGGCAGGAGCTTCCCGCCTGTTAACCATCACTCTACCCAGATCTCCAAAAAGTCCCCCAGGCCATCCGGGCCGACGACGGTGAGGCGGTGGCGCCCCGTCCCAGTTGCAGGGGCAATTCATACGGCGGTCCGGTGGCGGCATGCTCCCGACCGTTGACATACCAGGTGACCTGCTTAAAAGGGGCCCGGCAAGAAGCCTTCAGGGAGAGAGCAACCGTTTCCTGACGAAGCGGCAAGAGGAAACGGTCCCCGTTCAGAGGCGAGGTGATGGTTACCCGGGGATCTTTGCTGGCAGCCAGGGCCGGGAAGAGGGTGTTGTGCAGGTGGACGGTCTGGTTCTGGCCCAGCGACAATGGAGCCCGGCCCTGAGAGATCGCCCGGAGGCTCCGCCTGGGAGGCCTGTTCTTGAAAAGTGCGGTCCAAATCAGTGTCGAATCCGGCCAGACGATAGCGGCCGGCGCCGTGGTGATTAAAACGGTCGTGCAGCCACCCGGCAAAACTGGTGGGCACGCGATGCCATGGTTCCTGAGAGTGATGATAGGTACAGATGGCCTCAGGCTCGGTCCCGGCCACGAAGAGCTCCTGGCGGCGGTGGCGGCAGCTCAGCCCGGGCCGCAATCCGGAAAAGGAACAAATCTCCAGGCTGGAGACCCCCTGTGGTGGCGTGAAAACGGGCGTATCGCCTTGATGAAGAAGTTCCGCGGCCAAGTCTGCCAGGATGGGAGCCGCAGCCGTGGCGCCGCTCATCTTTGCCGTCGAGCGGCCGTCAAAATTTCCCGTCCAGACTGCCAGGGTGTACTCCGGAGTATACCCGACCGCCCAACAGTCCCGGTAATGAGTGCTGGTCCCGGTTTTGATGGCCAGGCGGAAGGGAGGGTTCATGGCCATGGAGGGACCGAAGATGCGGGCCCGGGCCAGGGGATCGGCCAGAATATCGCTGATGATATACGCGGCCGGGGAAGAAAAGATCTGTTCCGGAACGTCTCCGGGTATCTTAGCTTGAATGAATGTCGCCGGACGGTAAACCCCGCCGTTGGCCAGACCAGCAAAGGCGGTGGCCAGTTGCAGGAGACTGACCTCGGGATTACCCACCACCAGCCCCAAACCGTAATGGTCAGCCGGCCGTTCCGGGTGATTGATGAGCCTCAGCCTGGTCAGGATGTCGTAAAAGGCCGGCGGTCCCACCTGATTAAGTAGACTGACGGCTGACAGGTTGAGGGAATTGCCCAAGGCCTCCCGCATGGAGATGGGGCCGTGGGCACAGCGGTCAAAGTTGGCTGGAATAAATTCTCCCTTGGGAGTCCGGTAGCGTCCCTCCACGTCTTCCAGCACCCGGGCCGGTTCAAAGCCCAGGTCCAGGGCCTGGGCGTACAAAAAGGGTTTGAGAGTTGAACCCGGTGAACGATTGGCCGTGGCCCCGTTATTAAAGCCCTGATCTCGGTCCCCGTAGTGAAAAGAGCCCACCAGGGCCGCCACTCCCATGGAACGGTTTTTGATGATGACGGCGGCGGCCTGAGAAACCCCGTATTTCAGGAGGCGGCTGCGGTGGGAGACGACGATTGCCTGGGCCCGGCGCTGCAGGTTCAGATCCAGGGTGGTTTTTATGACGCCAGGGTCGGCAGTCCTGCTAGTTGCCAGCACCAGGTTGACGAAATGCGGCGCTTCAAAGGGGAAGAGTCCACCGGACCGCACCTTTAAGCCTGTCTGACGGGCAGCCAACCAATCCTGGCGGCTTAAAAAACCGAGTTTGGCCATACGTTCCAGCACCCAATCCCGCCGGCTCAAGAGCCGTTGGCGGTTAGGCCCATAAGGATTTAAACTTCCTGGGGCCTTGGCCAGAGAAGCCAGGACCGCAGACTCACTCGGCGTTAATTGGGCGGCCTTTTTATCAAAATACACCCGGGCGGCCGTTTCCACCCCCATCAGGTTGTTGCCCTGGGGAGTCAAATTAAGATAGCAGCGGAGGATTTCTGTTTTGCTCAGAGCGGCCTCTATCCTCAGGCTGCGCAGCATTTCCACCAGCTTGTGGTAATGGGTGCGCGGCGCCGGGTAGGCCAGCCGGGCTAACTGTTGGGTGATGGTGGAGGCCCCGGACACGATCCGCCCGGCCTTGAGATTGCTCCAGGCGGCCCGCACTACAGCCTTAAGATCGATGCCGTGATGCTGCCGGAAGCGGGCGTCTTCCGCGGCCAGGAACGCGGCCGCGACCATCTCCGGCAAGGGGGCCGGCGGCAGCAGCATCACCCGGCGGCCCTGGGCGTCCGCTCCCAGGCGCAGGATGCGATCCTGGCAATCCAGAACCAGGGCGCCCGGTTGCGGGTACAAAGCCTCGAGTTCGAAGCGAGAGGCCCTTTCGAAATGGACCACCCCGGCCGTCAGGACCAGGAGGGGTAACAATCCAATCGCCCAGCGCCAGGGTCGTTTGAAATAGTGAGGTTTCACCCTTGATTCCTCCAACCCGCCTCAGCCAAGGCCATCTAAGAGGGGGGGCTGAGACGAAGTTGTCACCACACAGGTAATTTCAATGTAGGGGCGTGATTCATCACGCCTTTTAGGCGCAATGAATTGCGCCACTACAATATAAGACCCACCCTTATAGAAAGGACAAATTTCTTGATAAACGATATATTAGTACCAAAATTTTTTAACCGCAAACTGAAAACTGAAAACCGAAAATGATATTAAGGCTGCCTACCCTTAACGGTCAAAGCCCCTTTGGCGGAATAGCCATACACTCCAGGGTTATACATGGCGGCAGCTTTGGTGGCCGGCTGGACGAACTCACCTTCACAGACGGCCCGGGCGAAATACTCAAAGAGGTAGTTCCCCGAGTAAACCTGATTCTTGAAGACTAAAACCCGGTCGCTCCGGATTTCAAAGAAATCGGGCCGGAACCGGAAGACACCCTCGGGCGTGATATATTCGAAAGACTCTGGTTCCTGATTATCCTCACTTTCATCAGGCTTTTGCTCTTCGGTGGCGAAGGCGCTGTTTACCGCCACCAGTCCCGCTGGCAGGGGATCGTCCAACACCACATAGCGCTGGTCTTTTCCCTTCACCTGGGCAAACACCGTGACTTTCACCAGGTCGCCCACCTTGATTTCCGAGGAACCGTCCGTGTTCTTAATCTGCTTCCAGACTTTAATCCCGTGGGTGGCCCCTTCAGCCGCAATATCGGCCCGGGGGGCGGTCAATTCAACTTTATAGAGCAAGGTACTCTTAACAGGTGTTTCCAAACGGAACACCGGTGTCTTCAAAAGGATCTGGAGATCCAGGGCCAGAGTGCGGAATCCCTTGGGATCCAGGGTGAGGAGCTGCCGCTGGCCTCCCGGTTGTTGCATGGTGACTTCCACCAGCCCGGTGTCGAATTTCTGCCCCCGGAAATATTCCCCCAGGGCCAACAAAGCCCAGCCGGTGTCGCTGGTGGAAGTCCAAACCCCTTGGTTGTCCAGGCCGCCCATTAAAGTCAGGGCCGCCTGTTCCGTCAGAAGATCGTTCGGCAGGATGGTTTTGGCAGCCAACAGGGCCAGGGCCGGGCCCCGATATCGGGCCTGAAAATCATCCTCCGTGGATTCTCCGGTCGGATCAGCCAGTCCTTGCAACAAGGGCTTGAGAGCCTCCTGGAGCTCTTTAGGAGACATGAAGTTGGCCTGCTTACCCGCCAGCAGCACCAAAATTTTGGCTTCCCGTCCCAGTTTGGCATATTCACGCTTTACCGACTGGAAGGCGTCCCGGTCCAGGGCCCGGGTCAGGGACAGGATATAGGACCCGTAGGCCCTGACCAGATCCGGACTCTTAGGACTGAGTACCTGTTCTTTAAGGTAGCCGGTGGCCCTTGCCAACGCCGGGGCCGGGACTTCCAGGCCTTTATTCTTGGCCAGACTCAGGGCCATGGTGGCATAGACCGTGCCCCAGGGATGGACCTTCTGGTTGCCGGGCCAGTAAGCGAAGCCGCCATTTTCAAGCTGCATCCCCAATATCCGGCTGATCCCCTTGGCCAGATAGGCATCGGTCTCGGCAAAGGTTATCCCGGGCACCTGCCCGTCGGTAATGGCGCCCCGCAGTGCCGCCAGCCCCAGGACCCCGGAACTGGTCTGTTCCACACAGCCGTAGGGGTATTTGAGCAGATAGCGGATGGCGTCGGTCATCCGTAGGAAGGGCGACCCAGCCAGGGTCAAAACGGCTTTGATTTCGGATGCCTTCCCGTCCTCGGCCGCGGTCACACAAGGCGGCAGGTTGAGCTTGATGTCCGTGGGCCCGGTAAAGGAGCCGAACGTTATCGTGGTGTCCAGCACCTGCCCAGAATTGATCTGGAGGGTTTCTTCCACGGCATCGAGCTTACCCTGAAAATCCCCCTGGAATCTGAGCTGTCGCCGGTCCCGGGGCCTCGGCCGTACCCTGCCACCCTGGCCTTGACACTGTCCTTCGCCGGAAGCTCGATCCGGGCAGATTCACCGGCGAGTTTTAGTCCGCCTTCGGTGGCTGTCCTGAATGTCATCTGACCACTGGTTGAGGTCGCATTAAAGGCGGCCACCTGGAACCGGAACCGGTCTCCCCGGGTAAAGAAGGCCGGCATGCCCGGCTCCAGATAAAAGTCCTTGGTAGCCAGAAAAGGACGTTCAGCGCTGGCAAACCGGCTGCCCCGGTCTATGACCACGGTATAGACCCGGTAGGTTGTCATGGTATCGGGCAGGGTAAATGACACTCTGGCCCGGCCCTGACTGTCAGTCCTCAAGGCGGGGTTGAAATAGGCACAGGGGTCAAAACGTTTCCGCACCTTGCCCATCATGGCCTCCGCCCCGGGCTCCAGGCCTCCCCCGCCGGTCAGAGGTTCGTTCCGGGCCAGGTAGAAAGGCGTCTGGTGCATGAGCATGGTGCGCAGCTCACCGGTGTAGACCCCCAAAGGCCGGTTGAACAGGACCAGTGGCTCCAGATCCGGGGTTTTGAAGGCAGTCAGCGCCAGCACCCTTTCATCCACCACCACCACCGCCATTTCCGCCTCCACCCCCCGGCCGTCTTTGCCCTGCACGGTAAAATCCAAATCCACCGTTGCCCCCGGCTCCGCCTTCAGTTCCTTGAGGCTGGGACTAATCTTGACCTGCAAGCGCTCTGCTTCCCGTCGCACCGAGAGGTTAAGGTTCCCCCAGAAAAAGCCCGGGGCCTCGCTGTCGTAGCGGCTGGCCAAGGCGGGAAATTCTCCCCGGGGCGTCAACCCCAGGACGGAAACATAGACATTGGGAGCGTATTCAGCCTTGATGGGAATTTCCAGGAGTTGCAGACCGGCCGGCGGCGCCATCACCCGATGCTCCAAGACTCCATTCTGCTCCAGGGTGACAAGGTAACGGGCCACCGGCCGTCGGGGACTCACCATAATCTTGGCCTTCTGACCTGGTTCATAGGCCGGTCGGTCCGCCGAGATAGCCAGGGCCTGGTAGGGTTTTTCCCGGTTCTCGTAGTCATCCCAATAGAAATCGCCGGTCACCTGATAACTCGTCGATGATGCAAAACTCCGGCCTCCCTCATCCACATAGCTGAACGAGACCAGAGTACTGCCCTCCCGAACTGAAGTCAAAGCGGAAACTGGCCTCGCCGTTTTTCAGGGGAATTTCGCTGGTGAAAAGCTTCCGCCAGATATCCTGGTAGTCCCAATAAACATCACCCTGGTCATTGCGCTTGGCCACATAGGTGCTACTCTGCTGCAAAACTTCGGCCCGGACCTGGCCCTTGCTGATTTTTTTGCCTTTTTGGGTCACGATAGCTTTCAGGAGCTGTTCATCACCGGCCCGAATCTGTCCTCCGTGGATACCGATCCCCACTAAAATTTCCGGATCTGCCTGGAAGACTTTGGTATTCGAAACCGTGCGGCCGTCAAAATCCACCACCGTGGCCGTCACCGACAGACCCTGGAGACCTGACAATACCTGCGGCTCCAAAGGAAATTCCACCACGTGCCTGGCCGTTTTCATCCAGAATGGCCTGGCCGCTCTCCATCAATTCCGGTTTGTCGAACTCGGCGCAGCCAAACGTAAAATCATCAAACCCCTTCACCTGGTAGCTGGTCTTGGCCTTATTTACCTTCCAGCGAACCTGTCCGTGCTTCACCGGACCCCCGGCATAATAGGAACCGGTAATATTAATGCGGACGAACTCCCTTACCCCCGGCCGGTTCACATAACCTTGCTCGGAGCGGGAAAACCGCTGGAAGGCAATCTCCACAAAATGCCGGGGAGGTTTGAAGTCCGCAACCTGGAAGGTGCAGCTGGCTTCCTGGGGAGGCCGCTGCGAGGTTGCTTCAGCCTCATTTCCCGGGGCACTTTCCCCCTCTTCGTCCGTCGGGGTAGTTTTGGCATCAGGTGTCCCAGTATCCAGTTTCATCGCCAACGTGTATGTTCCCCGGGGCAGATGCGGCTGGACCACCATCTCTCCCCAGGCGCTGCCAAACTCCGACAAGGTGGAGTCCTGGGAGTAGACCTGCTCGCCCTTGGGACTGGTGATCACAAAGGTGTAATGGCCTTTACTCGGGGGGGCAATGGTGCCCTCCCGGTATTCCCGGATAGTACCCTTGAAAGAGACCTTTTCTCCAGGGCGGTACACCCCCCGGTCGGTAAAGACATAACCCCGGCGATTTTTTACCGCCTCCCCTTCTTCCACCTGCCAGACCCCTTCCGGCTTCAGATTGCCCTGGGGCCTGACCGCAATGTAGGACACATCCCCAGCAGTCCCGGCCATTAAAAAGGTAATCTGCCGATGATCTACCGGCCGTTTCACCACCCCGAAGCGCCCCGGCTGCTTTAAACTTAAGCCTTCCAGTTCCCGGCCACCAAAAGTGAGGACTCCTTCCGGGTCGGTCTGACCCAGGGGAAAGACCTCCAGGTCCCGGGTAAAGCCCAGGACCTGTATCCCGGCCACCGGTGCTCCAGTTTTGACCGAAGTGACCCACAGCAGCAGGCCCTGATTGCCCAGTTTGTAAGTCAGGCCCAGATCAGTGATGCGAAACAGCCGGGATTCACCGGTAGGCTTTTCTTTCCCCGGCCGATCCTGCAGTCTGATGAGCTCAATAGCCCCGGCCTCCTTGTCCTGCCGGAAGGTGAGGGGGAGAGAAAAGGCCCGGGGCTTGTTCTTTTCGCCTTGCGTGGCAAAAAGCTGCTTATCTTCCCTCGGGAGGGTGAAAAAGATGGGCATGATCCCCTTCAGGGGCGTCCTCTGGCCGAAAATACCCCCACTCTGGCCTTGAACCAGGGAAATAAGCTCATCAGTCCCAGCCTTGAGCTGAGTCAGGAGGTGTTGCCAATCTCCCGGGGCTTGCTCATAAGCCACCGCCATGGGTAAGAGGATTGGCGGCACCTTGATGCCTTCCAAAATAATATTGTCCAGGTTTCTCACCCGGACCTGGAGCAACTGGCGGCCGTCCCGCTCGATGACGCTTTTCTGGTCCACAAATTCGGCTTTGGGCACCATATCGGCCAGGAAAAAGGAGTTCTCGCTCTTGACATAGGTCCGCCGGTCATAGGTGAAGGTATCCGGCAGGTTGATAAAGTATCTGGCCCCAAATTTGAAAGCCCCCCGCAAGGTCAGCACCCCCTCCTCGCTCATCTTGGAGTTTTCCCAATTAATCTTGACCGGCGGGACCAGCCGCAGCTTAGGTTTGATTACCTCCAGGGGGATGGGCTGGCTGAAGACTACCCGAACCTCCTCCTTTACGGCATCCGGCTCAATCTGAACTATAGTGAACTGTTTCTCCGGATTAAAGCCCGTCGTCTTCCCGGCTTCCTGGGCCGCGACCTGATAAGCGCCAAGGAGCATTAGCATAACGAGCAACCACCGGAACATCAGCTTTCCCCGCCACTTCCCTAACTGCCGTGTTATTCCCCTGACGGCCGGCACCTTTGACCAACTCTGTGTTTCGCGCTTCACAGTTGCCTCCCACCCTGCTTCGTTAAGGGGCCAGGTTTGCACCTCTGCCTGAAATCCTCAAACAACATGAGTGATGCAGTCACTATATCAAATTTCCCCGCCGAGTTCTCAGGGAAAAAATTGAATCCTGTGGAAATCTATGTTATTATCCCTGCAGAAGATGTCCTTTCAAAAATAGCATACCTTCAAATGTTATCAGGAGATTAATTATGGGCGGTGAGTTGATCGAACTGGAAAAAAATGCCGGTTATCAGGCGGTGCTGACCTACTTACAGGATTACACCAAGAAAGTCAGAGATATCCAGGAAAAATATGCCTTCAGCAATAAAGATATTATGAGCCCGAGACTCATCGATAATCCCAAATTGTCTACTGAAGAACTGGCTACTTTAGCAGATTTGAAGCGGAAGTTGGATAATATTATTCATGAGGTGGCCGAAAGAGTCGAAAAACATCGAGTTATTTCCTATGATGACTACACCCAAAGATATGAATTGAACGCCTATGATAAATTAAGAGTAAATTCATTAGTTGGTTCAGTTCGGGATATCAATAAATCAATCCAAAAGATCAAATTTACCGTGGAAAACTTTTCTCGTTGTAACAAATTTATTATAAATGATCTGGATGAGTCTATCGCCAAGGGAGATTTCACTAATAGCAAATTGTCGGTCTTGGGCAATATGCTGCTTATTTATGAGCTGGCCAATTATCTAATAAATTTTCTGGAGAAGTTCAAATTAGATGGTATTGATGATATCTTGCTATTATCTCAGAAAGAACTTGAAAAAATCAGCACTACCATGCAAGCCCTGCAGAAATTAAAACTTGACGCCGATTCTCCCGAAATTGACGCCAGGGTAAAAGAACAGGTTATCTCAAACCTCAATGATAGAGAAAAATCCCTGGAATCATTCAAAGAAGAATGGGATAAGTACCTCGCCGGCATTAATGACGTTCAGTCGAGAGTCGGTTCCCTCAAGGATAAAATCCCAACCTTAAAATTAATCCGCGATAATGCTCAAAATCAGCTGGATTTCTTTGAAATAATGAAGATATTCGGCGTTATGATGGTTGCCGAGGCCGTTCGTAAAAATCTGGACACCCTGGAGATCGTTACTCTGCCCCTGGATGAAATCGAATTAATTTCGTTGCCGCCTCACAAGGTCCACAACCTCATAGGCCTCTCCCAAGAGCAGGGATCCAGCCAGACCGGATGAGATTCATGATGATAGCCACATGAAAAAATCTTTCTTCGAAATGCTCTAACTTTTAAAGGAAGTAAGGACCATCGACTCAAAATACGCCAAATATTCCACGGAGCAACTGGAAGTTATCTTGACTCATCTGGCTGACCCCGATGAGAAGGAACTGGTTAAAAAAGAAATTAGCAAACGGTATTACAACCATTATCTCAGCCTCAGCAATAATTCCGAACAACAGCCTCAACCTTTGGCATTATCTACACCAGAGGCCTCATCTCCGGTGGCCGATGGTTCAGGAGAAGATGAACCGGCAACCGGGAGCCAGCCCGAAGCATACCTCTCAGCGGACGAAGACCTTGCCGACATCGCTGAAGTGGCGCCTATAAAGCTGACATCATCTGAATCTCAAGGGACGGCCGCAGACCTGGTAGAAAAAATTACCTCTGATAAAACCGCCAAGAAGAAGTATTGCTTTATCGCCACCGCCGCGTACGGCTCCCCCCTGGCCCAGGAAGTTCTGCTGCTAAAAACCTTCCGGGACAATCATCTTTCCCAAAATGCGCTCGGTGAGAGATTCATCCAGACGTACTACCGCTCTAGCCCCTATCTCGCCCAACAGATCAGTCAAAATAAGGTCTTGAAACTGTTAACTAGGTGCCTCCTTTCGCCCATAATCTTCCTGATTAAAAAAATCTCCGGGAATCCAGGTTATTAATAAGGCCGACCTGACACCAAATTTTCCACCTATCCCCTGATTTTTTGTGCCACCTGCCACATCTATTCTGGCCCTTTTTATCAAACTTTGATACAAGTCCAACGAGTGCTGTGCCTCATTAGTGTATGTCAAGTTCTGCAAATTGGTTTAGGCATACAGGTCTTCAGTTTTGTCCGTACGGATCAACTGAGCCATGGGGACGGCCGGCCAATCCCTGCGGGGAAAATGCTGCCAAGGCACCGCGATGCAGGTGGGAAACAACCGGGAAAAAACCGCGAAGAATGATCGAAAAATATTAATAGTATAATTATATCAGTGAGATGGAAAATATAAAAAATATCCATCTACCGGGAAACTAATCCGGGCAACCCGGCTAACCGACCAGACCTAGCCCGCGCTGCCGTCGGATCCCGAACTGCCGGATTGGATCAGGGATTTGGCGAAGCTGTGGCGGTATCGACAACCGGGGTTGCTGTCTGAGGCCTCAAGGTATGGAGTTCGCTCTTTAACAGCTCCAGATCATGGTGCAATTGGCGGTTGGTCGTACGCAATTTCAAAACTGCCATCAGGCTGTAGAGACCGGTCCCCAGAATCCCTAGAAACAAGGTAAAGGCCAGAATTACCCACAAGGAGTGGGGGACGCTTTGAAAGGTGTGGAAGGCGAGATTGAGTTTAAACTGCACCTGCTGGTTTAAGACGTCGAGATTCTGCCGGACCAAAAGAAATCCCAGGACCAGGACCAGCACCACCAGGATGATCTTGAAAAGGCGCATTATTCTTCTCCATCCGTTAACACTTGAAAGTGAGGCAGCAACTTGAGATACGTGGCTTGAAAATGCTCGGGAATGACCCGGACGTCGGCAAATACCGGTACAAAATTGGTATCACCCAGCCAACGGGGCACGATGTGGAAATGCACGTGCGATTCCACTCCGGCACCCGCCACGGCACCCAAATTCAACCCCACGTTGAAGCCGTCCGGATGCATCACCTGCTTCAAGATCTCAAGGGATTGACGAACTTTAAGCATGAGGTCCA
Organism: uncultured delta proteobacterium; assembly: GCA_963705135.1. Lineage (GTDB taxonomy): Bacteria > Desulfobacterota > Desulfobaccia > Desulfobaccales > Desulfobaccaceae > Desulfobacca. Next base: position 128,036 of record CAVPJB010000028.1, on the reverse strand, counting down.
GGAGTTCATCATGCTCCAGATCGCTTAAGCTAGGAACATGCCTGAGGGGCGAAACCAACAGGTGACCATTAATATAGGGAAACTTGTTCATCATAATGCGGGTAAGGCCCCCGCTGAACAAAATTAACCGGGACTTAAGGTCTTCCGGCTCCCAGGGGCAGAAGATACAGCCCGGTGGTTTGTCTTCCCCTAAAATATATTCCATGCGCCAGGGCGCCCATAATGGTTTCATGGTAAAGTATCCGGATTCAATTTATCAATCGGTAATTATTACTTTTAATCTTTAGCTGAAAGCTGAAAGCTAACATCCCGTTACGATATCATAGCAATTTTGAGCTGAATTTCAACCAGTTTTCTTAAAAGTAAAAGCTGTACGAACCTGTCCCACAATTTCCTTGCGGTGGTTTTTGATGGCTGACCGGTGAAAAGCTGCCAGGGAAGCTGCTGCTTCAGATGTCAGGACTTGCAGTTGGTTTAAAGTCTCGATGGCGGTGGGGTTGAGTCCCCGGGCGTGGCCGTCTGAGACTTTGATGGCCGCCCCTAACCCTTCATTGATGAGAGCCAGGGCATAACCGCCTTCGGCCCCGGTTTTAGCTATCACCCGGCCGGGTAGAGCCTGCATGATGTCGGTGCAGAGGCGGCCGTCACCGGCGATGAGCCGGGGATGGGCCAGGCAGGCTTGGGCCAGGGTCGCCATGGCCTGGGTCAGAGGCCCGGCCGGCAGCTTACTCTGGGCCGCTGCGGCAAATTTGGCATACGCCAGGGCAATGCGAACCAGGGGGACGTAAAAAACCGGGGCGCCGCAGCCGTCGATGGCCACGGTAATTTGATTTACCGGGACTTCGGTGACCTCGGCAATGGTTCGGAGTATGAGCTGCTGTACCGGGTGTTGGGTATCCAGATACTGTTCCACCGGCCAGCCGTGGTGGACACAGAGTGCCAGCATGGCCGCGTGTTTCCCGGCGCAGTTATTGTGGATGGTAGAAGGGGATTGTCCTGCCTTGGCCAGGGCCTGGGCCGTGGGCCGGTGCGAGGGGGCATGGATGCCACACTCCAGGTTAACGGCCGTCAGACCCAGCCGGGTCAGGACCTTTTCCACCAGGGCCACCTGAAAATCCTGGCCGTTTAAAGAGCCGGAAAAAAGGGCCAACTCTTCGGAGCCGAACCCGAAGGCCTGGGCCGCACCGCTGGTCACCACCGGCAGGGCCTGGATCGGCTTGGCCATGGAGCGCAGACAAACCCAGATTTCAGGGTCCCCCAGCGAAGCCACCAGGTTCCCCTGGGGGTCTGTCACGGCAATATCGCCGTAATGTGTGCTTTCCACCCGGTCGCCCCGGGTGATTTCCACTAACAATTCTGGCATGACTCTGCCCTCCTTGCCTGAATAAAGTACAGGGGTGAGTCTAGTGAAAATGTAGCGGAAGAGACGCCGGCAAGGCAAGGGAAAAGTGGGGGTGGCAGGGGTTATGCCAGCTACAGTTTGTAGTGCAGCCAACGTAGATTATATTTTTTCAATCACCCAAAATCATTTAACCCAAAACCGCAAACCGGAAACCGAAAACGGTATTAGATGAGGGGAGGGGCCAGGAGCCTTTCTTATGACAGCAGCCAGGCCACCCAATTAAAGCTGATAGACGGCGGCAGTTCCGGATGATTGAAATACTTGACCAGACGGCGTCTGAGGGACCACCCCAGTTGCTGGTAATTTTCCAACAGGGCCTGCTCCTGATTGTCCCGGAAGCCCGACAGGATCAGCCGGCCTCCGGCCGCGGCCAGGCGATGCAGTTCCGGCACTTTCTCCACCTGTACTTCCCAGGGCAGGTTGGCCACCACCAGGTCAAAGCGCGCCTGCAGGCATTCCGTGGAGCCCAGCACCACGTTAATGGCGCCGGCCAAACCGTTGCTCCGGGCATTCTTCCGGGTGGCCCGGACCGCCCGCCCGGCAATATCCAGGCCCGTCACCTGAGGGACCCCCAGGGCGGCCGCAGCCAGACAGAGGACCCCGGTGCCGCAGCCCACCTCCACCAGGCTGTGCCCTAGCCTCTCTGACAGCGCCCCGGTGAGCAGATCCAGACAGAGGCGGGTCGTGGGATGGCCCAGGGGAAAAGCCCTACCGCTCTTTATCAATACGACCTTTTCAAACGTCACCGCGCCGTGTTCCTGCCGCCGGTCGCCAAGTACCAACCCGGGAGCTAACTGGTAGAACCAGCCTGAGGTTACCTGTTTAGTTGCTACCGATTTTTTAACCTGATCGCCATTGACCATCACATTTCTTTCCGGGATAAAGGGGCGGGGCTCTGGTGCCAAACGGTTTGTTTCCAGTCGGTGCATAACATAGTAGATATTCTTTCATTATCTTTCATTTCATGGTTTTTCATACTGTGAAGGATAACGAGTATGTTGTCAATAAGTTATAGTTCATCCAGCCGGTATCCCCGTCACATAATTTTTTACATATGTTTCAAACAATTTCCGATTGCGCCCTGGGGTAAAAACCATTAAACTTATTAAGTTATTGTAAAAGGCGGCTGTAAACAAGCTGACGATACGAAGGGAAACGGAGGTAAACATATGGCACGTAAAAAAATTACCGTTGTGGGAGCAGGCAATGTGGGCGCCACCGCGGCGCATTGGGCCGCAGCCAAGGAACTGGGCGATGTCGTCTTAGTGGACATTTTGGAAGGCATGCCCCAGGGCAAGGCCCTGGACCTGATGCAGGCCCGGCCCATCTATGGTTTTAACGTGAATATTGTCGGCACCAACGGTTTTGACGAAACCGCAGGTTCCGATGTGGTCATCGTCACTTCCGGATTGGCCCGGAAACCGGGTATGAGCCGGGAAGACTTGCTCAACAAGAACACCGAAATCGTGGCCGGGGTGACCAAGGCAGTGGCGGCCAAGAGCCCCAATGCCATCCTCATCAACGTGGCCAACCCCCTGGACGCCATGTGTTATGTTATGAAAAAAGTGAGCGGTTTCCCCCGGGAGCGGGTCATGGGCATGGCGGGGATTTTGGACACGGCCCGGTTCCGCTGTTTCTTGGCTATGGAGCTTAAGGTGGCGGTGGAGGAAATCCAGTCCATGGTGTTGGGCGGCCACGGTGATGACATGGTGCCCATCCTGAGCGCCACCACGGTGTCGGGGATGCCCATCACCCAGTTCGTCAAAGATAAGGCCCGGCTGGACGCCATGGTGGAGCGGACCCGCAAGGGCGGCGGCGAGATCGTGGCTTTGCTGAAGACCGGCTCAGCCTACTATGCCCCGTCGGCTGCGGCGGTGCAGATGGCCGAGGCCATTCTCAAGGATCAGAAGCGGGTGGCGCCGGTGTCGGTGTATATGGAGGGTGAATACGGGTTGAAGGATATTTTCTTCGGCGTGCCGGTGGTCCTGGGCGCCGGCGGTATTGAAAAGATCGTCGAACTGCCCCTGAATGCCGATGAGCAGGCCCTGTTGGTGAAGTCGGCCGCCGCGGTCACCAAGACCCGGGACGAACTGCCAAAATTATAAGTTTTGAGTTCTGAGTAAAAATGTGCTGGCGCCCGAAACGGGCGCCAGCCTTTGTACGTCTTTAGGTTAATACACGTGGTTTTCCTCGTTTATCCAACCCTTCGTATTTGTTTGTATCTTGTTCCCAAGCTCAGCTTCGCCCCCTATTGTCCAGGAAATATCAGCCTGACCGTCACCGTGGCCGGTTTTTTGCCGGGATTGGCGAACCGCAGGCCCTTCAGCGTCTCGATGAGCCGTTTTCTCAGATCCTGGTTTTTCAAAAAGGCGTCCGGATTTGGTTCCCCGACTACCTGGCCGGCCGTGTCCAGAGTAAAGGTGACGGTTACTTCCCGGGGCAGCCTGACCCCTCGCTGCTGCTCCTGCTCATAGTGTTCCTGCCATCCGGCCAAGCCGGTGGCCAGAGTGGCCTGCATCTCGTCTGCCTTCAGATTCCCGGTTACCTTGAGCACCTGCACTATCAGGTCAAATCCGGCTTGCTGTCCCGGTTTGGTCTGAGGGAGAACGGGACTCGTTCCAGGGCCTGTCTATCCTCTCGCAACGGTCCGGCCAGCGATGCCATGGGGAGAGAAGGACTCCCATTTTCATCATACGGTTGCCTCCGGCCAGCCCTCCGCCCACCGCCAGGTCGGACACGCCCTGGGGCAGCGGCAGGGGCTGCTTCACCGTTACCAGCCGGCCATCGGCCCGTTTCACCTGGTCTACGGCTACAAACGAGGTGAAGGGGGTCATCAGGCTGTACGTGAGTCCCAGGCGGGTGACTTCTGCCTTTACTTTCCCTTCCAGGTCCCCGCCGCCGGAGTCAACCAGGTGCATAACCCGCTGGCGGGCCCAGAGCAGCCGCAGGGCCGAGTTTTCCGGATTGGCTGCGGCCGGGGTCACTTTGATGGCCTGCTGGAATGGCCCCTGGGCCGTTTTACCGGTGACGAGGATTTCACCCTCAGGCTGCCCGGCATATTTTCCCAGCAGGGTGAGGGGCCGCAGGGCAAAGAGATCTGGGAGGTGCTGGGGCTCCACCTCTTTGGCCGCGAAGCCTTTAAAATCGACCTTGATATCGGTCAGGACCGGTTTAGCAATGTATTCCCGGAACCTGGCGGCCTGCTTCCCGGCTTCCTGTTGGTTGAGGACTACGAAGGGCTCTCCCATCCCGGCCCGGGCCATGCCTTCGATGAGATGACGGTTTACCGAGGTGCCGATACCAAAAGGGAACAGATTGGCCGTCCCCAGGTTCTGGCGGATGAGTTCAAAGACTTCGTTTTCCACGTGGACGTAACCATCGGTGGCCACCACCACGATGCGGGAAACGCCGGGAGTGCGGGGCAAGGCCAACGCCCGCCGGAAGGCCGGAGCTAATGTTAGTGCCGCCGCCCCCAGGTTGGGCCTGGATAAAAGCCAGGGCCTTCTCCTGGTTGGCCTCGGTGGCCGGCAGCGACCCCGACTCCGAGAGCACCGCCGAGCCGCTCTCAAACAAGAGGACATTGAGAAAGTCCTGGGGTTTGAGACCTTTGATGACGTCTCGCATCAGGGCCTTGGTCATGTCCAGGGGATAGCCGTGCATGGATCCGGAGACGTCCACGATAAAAAGATACTCCCGGGGCACGACGGTCTCGGGTGCCACTCGGGCCGGGGGCTCCAGCATCAAGAGGAAAAAGTTTTCGTCCTGGTGAGGATAAAGGAGCAGGCCTGTCTCAATACGGTTGCCGCTCAAGGCATAGCGCAGGACAAAATCCCGGTTCCCGGCGGTCTTTTCGTCTTTGACCTTCACCTGGGCGGCCTGGGTACCGGAATAGTTGATGTCCACTCCATGGCTGGGGCTGGCCAGGCGGCTGAGGGGCAAACCGCTGCGCAGGTTGACCTGCAGACCGAAACTGTAAGGCGGCGCCTCACCCTGGTGCAGGTAGGGGTTTTGCACCCACCGCTCGGTGTCCGGCGCCCCCGCCTCGGGCAGCTTGGAATAACGCGGCCCCACCACCGTGGGCAGGACAAACTCATACTCCTGATTTTCCGGCTGCAGCAGTTCCAAATACTGCAGCTCTACTTCCACTGTATCGCCCGGGAGGATATTGGCCACATTCATCTGGAAGACATTGGGCCGCTGCTGTTCCAGCAGAGAGGTAGTTTTCCCTTCCGCCTTGGCCTGCTCATAAGTCTGCCGGGCTTGATTCCGTTCCATAATCTGGGCCTCCACTACCCTTTCGCCCACCTTCATCCGCAGGGCATGCACCGCGGCCCGGGTGGAGCCTGGAAAGACATAGACGGCTTCCAGAGTCTTTTTTCCCAGATTCTTATAAACCTGGGTGATTTTTACCTGGGCCACCATCCCGGTCAAGTTCACTTCAGCGTTATTGCTCTTCAAGGGCAAGGCGTCAAGTTCCGGGTCGTCCGTGACCACCTGGAAATAGGGGGAAAGGGTTTTGTCCGGCGGGGGTGACAATTTCCTGGCGCATTCCGGCCTGGGTGGGGTGCCCGGCCCACAAACCCAACCCACAGGTCAGGAGCAGGCAGCACCACATGGACGCCCGCCGCTGCCGGTTCTGCCTGTTGCGCCAAACTGCCGTTGTCATTTTAAACATGGTGGTTTCACCTCTGATTGAAGAAAATTCAGGGAACCATCTCCCTATGCTTTTTAAGTCGAAGGCTGATCTCGGCAGGTGACGGATTTTTTGATTCGATGAAAATTATCGGAAGTATAGGGAGGAAAGGTGAGTTTGAATGTTCTTAAACGGTTGGGTCCGGGAAGGTCTTGATGGCGAAGCTAAGGAAGCTTTATTGTCAGCGACCGGATAGTCGATCCTGGAAAAAGGCTCTGGATACGCTGCACCCCCTCGTGTTCCAGTTCGGGTATTTTCTTATCCAGATCCACCACTGGTTTCTCGGAAGCGATGAGATACACGGTGGCCTGGCCGGTGTCTGAGTCGGGCTTAAGCCCCGGGTCTCTTTCAGGGTAAAAGTAGGTTTTGCCGCCCTCAAGGTTGCCGGAGAATAATAATCCAATTTTCCCTGACCCATCGTGCCAGAGGAGATAGGCAAAGGCATCCCGGTCAACCTTATAAGAGAGGCGGGCTCCGCCGGCCAGGGCCGGCGCTTCGGCCAACTCCAACCGGATAGATTCGGGTTCGGGTAAAGACCCCCTGACAGCGGTCTGTATCTGTGAGGGCGGGACTTCTTTCTCAGATTTCTGCTTAAAGGCGCGCCGCTCCAGACCCGGAAGCGCCTGGGAAGGTTTGGCGTCCGCCAGTTCTTGTGGGGGGGGGGCGCCGGGGATTGCTGCCGGGGCCGGGTGCCGTTCCATGGCAAGATGAGGGGGAGCAAGCCCCGGGGGGGTTGCCTCGCGGCCCAGGATGACCACCAGCACCACCAAGGAAACCGCCGCCACCGCTGGAATCAGTTTTCCGGGCTTTAGCAAGACCTGCAAGGTTTCCCAGAACTTACTGCCGAAAGTCGCCAGCCAGCCATCTGCGGGTGATTCTTCCAGGGACGGCGCCGCTAGCCCCTCAGCTCCCGGCGACTCGGCCTCAGCCCGGGCCAGCCGCACATCTAAGTAGAGGTCCAGACAATCTCGGCATGTTAGCAGGTGGGCCTGGATTTTTTGGTGCTCTGCGGCTTCCAGTTCCTCCAGGGCGCAACCCACCACCTGCTCCGGTTCCGGGCAAGAGAGTCCGGGGCCAGCAGGCGCCTGAAAGGCTCGCTGCAGCTTTTGCATGAACGCTTTCGGAATTTCCGACGCCGAAACTTCCATTTTACTCTTTGCGGACTTTTTCATGTTCTTCCGAACTCTCCATTTTCTAAACCAGCCGCAGGAAGGCCAGCAGTCCCTAATAGACTAAATCGTCTCAGAGACGCCAAAGTGACATGGTCGCACCGGTAACGTTCATAAATCGTCATAACTAAGACCCCGGTGCTGCATCAGCTCTAACAGAACTGACTTGAATCTGGCCAGGGAGCCACTGTTCTCCCTGGTAAATTGTTTTTTGATGGCATTTATTTTTTTGGGTATATCCGCCGTCTCCATCCGGCCTGGCCCCAACAGCTGTTTGGCCATGTCTTCGTAACTCAGCCCGGCCAGGTGCCATCGTAGCAGCTCCACATCTCTGGGCCAACGCTCGGTCAGCCGGATTAGGGCGGCGTGCACCAGGCTGCGGGCTAAATCATCTGAGGCCGACTGGGTTAGGAGGTGTTCCGGGGAATCGCCGGGATTGGCAGTCTGACGAGAGTCTGGATTTCTTGCCCGGCGTTGCCTTTCCTTGAGGAACTGCCGGTTCCGGTCAATGATGCGGCGGTTTAAGATTCCCAGGCAGTAACTGCGTAAAGATATCTGGTGTTCCGCTTGCTGGGCATAACGGCAAATTGCCCTGCCGTTCATAAGTTCTTCCCAGAAGTTCTGGAGCACGTCCTCGACATCTTGAGGGTTGAACAAGCGCCGCCGGGCGAAAGGTAGAAATAACTTCTGGTAGGATGATACCATTTCTTCCAGTCGCTGGCGGTCACCGGAAAGAAGACGCAGCACAGATTTTTTCGGCTAATGCCTTATCCTGGGCTATAAGCGGCCTGTCCATACCTTATGCCGAATGCGGGTCCCTGCCTTAGACTCCAATTTGAATATTTTATTTACTTTCCACCGAAATGCCTGCTTGGAGAATTTCAAGTCCAGCCTGCTGGCAAATCTCCGAAATTACGGGGGACTCCAGTCCTTAAAGTATAACGCAATATTCCTCTGACCACAAAGTGTTTCCATTGTGGCTGGGACAGCGTCTCGAGTCCAGGCTGGCGTGGGTGAAACGGGTAGGAAAACAGAGAGGGACCGGGCACGGAGAAGGCAGGGGCGTCGAAGCTCAAAACCGGCATTTAGACCATTCCTTGACATGTGCCAGTGACTTGTGATAAAAGAAAATATACAGGTTCCTTCGGGATAAAAGGGAAGACGGTGTGAATCCGTCGCGGTCCCGCCGCTGTAACCGGGGACGACACCGGCATAATGCCACTTACCTGATCTGGGTGGGGAAGGCGCCGGCTGGAGGGTGATCCGGAAGCCAGAAGACCTGCCTGTGAAAATGTAACGAAGTTCCTCGCCGAGGTAGCGAGGCTTCGGGATTGAGGACCAAGAAAGCAGGGTGCAATCCTCAATTCTCCCTCGGGAGGGTTGAGGTTTTTATTTTAAAGCCGCGACCTTCCTCTCTCTTCTTATTTTTGGCGCCCTGCCGGCCAGGATTGGCGCATCCCGGTCGGCAGTTTTTTTGGCCATTACAGCCCTATTGAAAATAGGGTTCTGAATAGGTAAATAGAAAGAACGAGCCGGACCCGGTGAGGGGCAGCGGAAATCGGAGCAGCAATCTGGAAACGGCAGAAAAAATTTCCCCATAAATTCCTTGCATATGGCCGAGGCATTTTTTATATTTCAGTATACTACGTAATGCTGCAAGGAGGATTTATGCCACTCACCAAGGCTTCCCTGGTGCAGGGCCTGTTTGAGAAAGAGATCTTGTCCAAGGCTGAAGCTGCCCGGGCCGTGGATGCCGCTTTTCATCTCATCAAACAAACCCTGTCAAGGGGAGAAGATGTGCTGATCAGCGGGTTCGGTAAGTGGGTGGTAAACACCAAAAAAGAGCGGCGGGGGAGAAATCCTCAGACGGGAAAGGATTTAACCATCGACGCCCGGCGGGTGGTCACTTTCCGGGCCTCCGGGGTCTTGCGCCGGTCAATCAACCAAGAACAACCTTCTTCCTGATACTGCCTTCTGGGGGATCGTCCAACGGCAGGACAGCGGCCTTTGGAGTCGCCGATAGAGGTTCGAATCCTCTTCCCCCAGCCAATTGCTTAATGTTTATTCTTTCTTGACGCGATTTCGGTAATAAATAATCCGCAAACCCTCCAAAGTTAAATATTCATCAACCTGGTCAATGGTTTGGGCCTCGGAGGCGATAAGACAGGCGAGACCGCCGGTGGCGATAACTTTCATGGGCTCCTTGAGGGCGTCTTTGATGCGGCGGACGATGCCGTCCACCAGCCCGGCATAGCCGTAAATAATACCGGCGTTCATGCTGCTGATGGTGTCTTTGGCGATGATATTTTTGGGTTTGCTGAAGATTTCCACCCGGGGAAGTTTAGAAGCCCGTTGAAACAGGGCCTCGCAGGAGATCATCACCCCCGGGGCGATGACGCCGCCCAGATACTCACCCTGGGAGGAAACGACGTCGAAAGTGGTGGCGGTGCCGAAATCCACGACCACGACCGCCCCTTTGACCTGTTCATAGGCGGCCACGGCGTTGACGATGCGGTCGGCGCCCACTTCTTTAGGGTTGTCATAATAAATGGGCATGCCGGTTTTGATGCCCGGGCCCACCATAAGCGGTTTGACTTGCAGGTAGCGGCGGCAGAACTTGTCGAGAGTGTTAATCATGGGCGGCACTACACACGAGATGGCCAGGTCCGTCCCTGCCTCCAGGGTCAGGTTCTGGGACTGAAATAGGTTGCGCAGGAGGACGCCGTATTCGTCTGCAGTGGTTTCCTTTTCAGTGCGAATCCGCCAGTCGCTGATGAGCTTGTGGTCCTCATAGACCCCGATCACCGTATTAGTGTTGCCGACATCCATAACTATAAGCAACGTGGGAACCTCCTGAGCAAAGGGTTCAGGCCTTTGGAAAGCAGGGAAGGCCACGTTTCTAGACCCGAGATAGCCTTAAGCCTCAAACCCTAAATGAATTTCAATTAAATCGGCGAGTTCTTGAGCGATAGTTTCTACTTCGGTGTGGTCTTGACCTTCGCACATGACCCGCAATTTGGGTTCGGTGCCGGAATAGCGGATGAGCAGTCGCCCCCGGTCGCCTAATTTCTTCTCCGCTGCCCGGATTCCATGGAAAATAGGGGGGATTTCCCTTAAGTCCCTTTTTTCCCTTACTTTGACATTGATGAGAGTCTGGGGATAAACTTCCATGACTTGAGTCAATTCTCCTAGAGGCTTCCCGGTGCGCTGGATGATCGCCAGGAGCTGCAGGGCGCTTAAGGTACCGTCGCCGGTGGAGCTGTGGTCTAAAAAGATGAGATGACCCGATTGTTCGCCTCCCAGGTTGTAACCACCCTTGAGCATCCGTTCAATGACATAGCGGTCTCCCACTTGAGTGCGGATGAGGCGACCGCCCATACGTTTCATGGCTACCTCCAGACCCAGATTACTCATTACGGTACCCACTAGAGTTTTTTTCCGCAGAGCGCTGGCCTGCAGCAAATGTTGGGCACAGATTGCCATGATATGGTCTCCATCCACCAGGTTTCCCAGGTGATCCACGAAGAGGAGCCGGTCCCCGTCTCCATCCAAAGCGATCCCCAGATCTGCATCATGCCGCCGGACCAGGTGCTGCAGGGTGGTAGGGTAAGTGGAGCCGCATTGCCGGTTGATGTTGCGGCCATTAGGACGGACACCGAAGGAGATCACTTCCGCACCAAGCTCGGTTAACACTGCCGGCGCTACCTTATACGTAGCTCCATGGGCGCAATCAAGGGCGATTTTTAAGCCTTCCAGGTTGAGATCCCTGGGAAAGGTGCTTTTAAGAAAAGAAATATAACGGCCTGCAGCGTCATCAATCCGGACAGCTTGACCCACATCCGTGGGGGAACAGGCACATTTCTCAAAGTCCTCTTGGAACATGAGTTTTTCCATGCGTTCTTCAACTTCATCCGGCAGTTTGAGGCCAAGACCGGAGAAAATCTTGATGCCATTGTCCTGGTAGGGATTGTGGGAGGCAGAGATTACTACTCCGGCATCCGCTCGCATGGAAGAAGTAATGAAAGCTATGCCCGGTGTGGGCAGAGGCCCCACAAGCATGACATCTACACCCATGGAGCAGATCCCGGCGACCATGGCATATTCCAGCATATAACCTGACAATCGGGTGTCTTTGCCAACCACCACGCGCCCCCCCTGATGATCGGTTTTGATGACATGACCGATAGTCTGCCCTAATTTCAAAGCAATATCGGCAGTCATCGGGTATTCATTGGCTACACCCCGGACACCGTCGGTGCCAAACAACTTTCTCATATATTTCCCTCTCTCCGGTTTACGCATCCATGAGCTGATAATTACTATGGAGAATTTTCACTTACCCGGAATCCTCTCAATACGTGCCCGGTTCAACGCTGCTGTGGCGACGTTTGACATCACTGAACGCCGCAAGTTTTCTTTTCAATTAGTAGTCTTTGGATTCAGGGAGAGATGTATGAGCCTTATATATCAAAAAAAAAAGGTGATTTCCACCAGATTCCACGATATTATTAGTCGTTCAGATAAAAGGTGTCCTGCTTTTGGCTATTATCAAGCCGGCTGAAATTTCTGGCGACCCGGCGTCATTGGCGTCGCGGCAAACTCAAACGGGAGGCTGTTGGTGAGTTATATTGCGGCTTATCAGGTAAGCCTCTATAATAAAAATAAAAATTAGTTATGCACAGATCCCTGTTAGGTTGACGGAATAAGAGGCACTATGGAATTTTCTCATCTCGGGTCAGTGATAGCGCTCATCGGCATGATTATGTTACTGATAGCAAATCTCAATCGCAGGACAGCCCGGCGGCGCAAGGTCTGGACCAGGACCGACGTGATTGTTCAAAAATGGGGTACACTGGCGGCTTATGCCCTGATTGCGGTAGGCCTCATGCTTTTATTGGGACGCAAATAATTCCCGGTGATGGGCCACCATTGTGACAAAGACTTGCAGCCACCCTCAGTCTGAGAATTCAACAGGCTCCAGGCTCATTTTTTACTGCTTTCCCTGGTTCGTACCATCAGGGACGAGATGAAACCTGGCGGCGATTTTTTTAGGTCATAGAAACCGAAAGAACTCAAGTCGAAAAATGTCTCCTGGTCGGACTTGGGATAGGGTAGGGACAAAGACCTGCCGCCAAACCCTGGGTCCTCAAACAGTTCTACCTCCGCTGTGGGCGCCACATAGACATATCTCACCTTATCATTCCAATCCGAACCCAGTTGCGGAAACCTGGCCTCCGATTCTTTCACTGATTCCGGCAAGGGGAAATAACTGCCTTTGCCGGTTATATAATTCCACTGGCGTCGAGATGGAGCTTTGACCTCACTGATTCTTTTATGAATAAACAACACCCCTTGGGGCGGCGCTTCTTTCGGGCAGATAATCAGGGAGGAAATCTGATCATCATCCGGCATATTTTCAGTAATACTATTTCTATAATCCCTGACCGCGCCCCTGAAATCCGGGTCCGTGAAAACCAGTACTTTGACGTCTCCTCCCATGATCAGCGACGAAATTTTATTATCCAACTCTCCCAGACGGGGCATTAATTTATGACGCATACCGGGCTCGAGCCGCAAGGTTAGAGACGCACCCTTGTAGTTAGCATCCTCAAAGAAAATGGCCTCATTGGGGGCTGCTTGAACCCAGGCCAAGGCCTGCGAGCTAAGGAGCAGTATGGTGAACGCAGCCTGAATTATCATTCTTATCAACGTCATGAGGTTTTGTCCTTAATGAGCCATCGTCCGCTTCTTAATTTTGCGTGCGGCAGTTTTTGATAATGATCTTGCCATCTATTTCGATGTAGGCCTCATTACCTTTCAGCCACACTGTGGTCTTGCCGTTACTGTATTTCGCCCCTGAACCGGAAACGACTCGGGGTAGTTTGATGGGTTTGCCTTCCAGGGTGAGGACCACACAGTCCTCCCGGGTGAATACCTCCAAGGTAAAGACTTTACCATCTTCGCAAAGATAGCGGAATTCCTTTGCTGGGGGCACGCTCTCTGAATCCTCCTGCTTGGCCGCCCAAACTTCGCTCCACATCAAACCAGAGAGCACAGCTGCGACTCCCAGGACCACCATCACCTTTACCGTTAAGTGAGTTCTTATGCTTTTATGCATTTTTGTCGTCCTTTCGCCGAGTAAAGCAAGTTTAGCACAATCGTCTCGGCCAGGGAAGATGCCATGAGGTTCAGGCTCGTTTTAGGTTGAGGCGAAGTTTTTTCCCGGTCAAGGCCGAAAAAATGGATGAAGGCAATTCAGGGAAGTTATGATATCCTGGCGCTGGTGGAGTGGGCACGCACCATTATTGCCTGGGCGGGTGAAGGGAAAGGGTATTTTGTTACTTTGACAACAACGAAGCCGGTCACGCGGCCCAAAACGCCTTGAGCTTGCAAACCCTGCTGGAGAATATCTAGACATTGCCAGAGGTAATATCTTGTTCACCCCTCAACCTGACCCTTTTCTTTTGGAGGGAGAGGGGAAATTAAAGATAAAGCTTTTGGTAATGGGTAAACCTCTTGTAGGCATTAACTTCCACAATCTCGACCACATGTGTTAACTCCTTGGTCTTTCTTGATATGGCAAACAGCTAAAAATTCTTTCCAATATGTTTAGTGGATTGAACATTGCAACGTGCTGATATAATAGTAAAAATATATATAATACCAAGAATTTGTTCAGAACATTGAACAGATCAAATTTATGGTCAAAAAACGTAATTTTTAATTCCTTGTATTTGTTGATAATTTGAAAAACATGAGATTGGTATAATTCATGCATTTTTAACAATTTAAGTTTATAATATGCAATTACGTGTCCAGTTTTTTAACCAACTCATGATATTAAAACCTATTGAAAGGTTAATAAAGTATTGTTAACCTAAAATCTAAGCAGGTAACGGTGCTAATGATTATTACAGGAATGCTCCCGGCTCTCGGCAGCAAGTATGATCCGCGCATAGCTTCCATTGGTAAATTTTTGCGGAAAACCAACCTCGTGGAGCTGCCCCAGCTCATTCAGTTTTTAAAGGTTCGGGGGCGGCTTAAATGATTAACAATCCTGGACCAGAAAAAATGAAATTTTTTCAGCAATCAATAGATTTAAATCAAGCCAAAGATACAGGTATGGCTTTTACTCTTATTTCTCTATTATTGGGATATCTCGGTGGAATGGGATATTTTTTCCCAATAGCCATCATTTTGTTAATAATCAATATGACTTCGCCAAAGGTATTTATTCCTGCTGCCAAGATTTGGATTTCATTATCTCTATTAATAGGAACAGTAGTATCAAAAGTTTTATTAACTATAATATTTTTTTTAATAGTGAGTCCGATTGGTTTAATTAGAAAATTAATTGGTAAAGACTCATTACAATTGAATCAATGGAAAAAGGATCAATCTTCTTTATTCAAAGAAAGAAAACACAGTTTTACGAGGCAAGATATTGATCATCCATATTAATATCTGTAATTGGAGGGAACAATGGATTTTTTTAGGGACTTATGGGGTTTCTTTAAAACAAGAAAAAAATATTGGCTATTGCCAATTGTTATAATTCTACTCTTATTTGGGGCATTAATTATTTTCACGAGTGGAACCGCCATTGCTCCATTTATCTATACACTTTTTTAGGATCAAGATATGCCTGAGGCCATATTAGGAATTTCAGCGTATTATCACGATAGTGCTGCCGCTATTTTAATTGATGGTGAAATTATAGCCGCAGCACACGAAGAAAGGTTTTCGCGTAAAAAACACGATCCTTCCTTTCCTCACGAGGCGACAAAGTATGTGCTTCGAGAGGCTGGACTGGATATAGGAGATCTTTGTGCCGTCGCCTTTTATGACAAACCCTATCTTAAATTCGAGCGTTTATTGGAAACCTACCATGCCTTTGCCCCTAAAGGTTTAAAGAGTTTTCTCTCTGCTGTTCCCGTATGGATCAAAGAAAAACTTTTTATGAAAAAACTGCTCATGGATGAACTTGCCAAATTGGGCTCCGGCAGACCTCCCCTCCTCTTTCCTGAGCATCACCTTTCCCATGCTGCCAGCGCCTTTTTCCCATCTCCTTTTGAAGAGGCAGCTATACTAACGTTAGACGGTGTCGGTGAATGGGCCACGACAACCATCGGCCATGGTAAAGGTAATAAAATTGATATGCTGTATGAGTTACATTTTCCTCATTCGCTTGGCCTCTTATATTCGGCTTTCACCTATTATTGTGGCTTCAAGGTAAACAGTGGTGAATACAAACTTATGGGATTAGCGCCTTATGGGAATCTCAATTCTGAGAAGGTGCAAAGTTGGAAAGAAAAAATAATTGATGAAATGGTAGACATTCGGGAAGATGGCTCTTTTGCATTAAACATGGACTATTTCAATTATGCCACCGGACTTTCAATGTGTAATGATGAAAAATGGGAAAATTTGTTTGGGATTCCCAAAAGAGAACCGGAGAGTGATTTTTCCCAGCCATATATGGATCTTGCCTTAGCTATTCAGCAAGTTACAGAAGAAATTATCTTTAAGTTGGCGAATACCACCAAAAATCTGACAAACTGCGACAATTTGGTGATGGCAGGGGGAGTGTCGTTAAATTGCGTTGCAAATGGACGCTTGTTAAGGGAAGGCCCTTTTAAAGATATCTGGATTCAACCGGCTGCCGGGGATGCCGGTGGAGCGTTGGGAGCGGCATATTCGGCTTGGTATATCTGGAAGGATAAGGAACGCCTGATAGATTCTGGTAAGGATGCAATGCGAGGGGCCTATTTGGGTCCAGAGTTTAGCTCTTCCAATATTTTACGAGTACTCCGAAGATATCAAGCCCCATATAAGTATTATGAAGATTTTAACCAGCTTTGTAACGAGGTTGCCCATCTTTTAGAGGAAGGTCAGGTAATTGGATGGTTTCAGGGTAGAATGGAATACGGCCCAAGAGCTTTAGGAAACAGGAGTATTCTTGGTGATTCGAGACTTCCCGAGATGCAAAAGAAATTAAATCTAAAAATTAAATATCGCGAAGGGTTCCGCCCTTTTGCTCCGTCAGTTTTAGAAGAAGATATTGCCACATATTTTGAGTTGGAAGATCCTTCCCCTTATATGCTGCTTGTCGCCCCGGTAAAACAAGAACGAAGGAATTCCCTTCCCGCAGATTATATAAATCTTGCGATGTATGACAGGCTCTATTGGCAACGTTCCGACATTCCGGCGGTAACTCATGTCGATTTTTCTGCCCGCATCCAAAGCGTTAACAAAAATACAAACCCCCGTTATTGGAACCTGATAAATGCTTTTAAGCAGCTTACGGGTTATGGGGTCATCGTTAACACCAGTTTTAACGTACGGGGCGAACCAATTGTTTGCACTCCCCAGGACGCCTACGCCTGTTTTATGAGGACAGAGATGGACTATTTGGTGATGGGAGATTATTTATTGGCTAAAAAGAATCAACCTCAATGGCAGGAAAAAGAGGATTGGCAACAAAAATATGAATTAGATTAATTGCATGCAACTTATTATAAAATGGTCTGCAGACCCAAAAAAGGGGTAAGTTTGAAGTTAGCCAACCCATTAATATATCTGGCGCCTGGCAGGAATTGAACCTCAGATCTGAGAATGAGAAGTTTGTTCTGTAATCATTATGGATTACCGCTACTTTTATTACCTTTCATGATCTCCAACCGCTCCCAAGGATCCGTCACTACCGAAAAAATCTCCATTCCTAGTGAAATCAACCATTGCTTCACAGGACCCGCCGCAATTTGTGCAACAGATCAGCGGCATCACTAGAGCCGGGTTCTACCGGCAGCCGGCCAAGAACTCCGAGTCCTTCACTCTTCTCGTGGAACTCCTCGTCGGAGAGAGGACTGATCACCGCGGTATTCACCATGGCATTGACTATGAGCAGCTTCTGGACGAGGCCAAGAGGATCGGTATCCGGCAGATCAGAGTCAATGACTACAAGCTGAACTGAAGAGGCGCTCACCATGGCCAGCGCTTCAGTTCCGGAATTCATCCACTTGAGATGCACCTCCTGGTCTGACGACAGGGCCTTGGCAAACGCCTGCATGGCTTCCGGGCGACTAGTGGCGAGAATAATATCTATCATTGCTTCTCCTCTTAGCGAAGGCAAAACTAATTATCGCAGGTTCGCAAATTCAGGCAACAAACTGCCTTAAAAATGGCGGGTACGGAGGCCCGCCCACCAGTTTAGTTGTTTCGTTTGCAAGGTGAATCTGGATTAACCGGACTGCGCCGCTTTGCTGTAATAATCGGCAATGGCTTCTCCCAGGGTATTGACCGCCAGGCGGGCGCAGTGCAGGTGATCTGCCGGAAGACCTCCGAGTGCGGTTGCCACATCCTGGGGCTCCAAATTCAAGGCGTGATCCACATTCCGTCCCTTGGCCAGTTCGCTCATGGCACTGGCACAGACCATAGTATAAACACAGCCGCGGGGGAGCACTTTAATATCGGTAATGGCTTCCATTTCGATGCGCAGCGAAACTTCTATGGAATCTCCGCACTTTCCCACCGCAGCGCCCTTGCCGCTGGGATTGTCAAGTGAGCCGATGTTTTTGGGAAATCGTGCCAGGCGGAGGAACTGCTCCTCGACTTCACCCGGCACGGGAAAATCGCCATCAGTCACGTTCCTTCTCCTCTCCGGATTATCAGAAATTTCCCTTCAGAATGCTATCTCCGCCGCCGCCGCCGCAGGTGAACTCGTTGGTAAAACGTTGCAATCTCCCATTCAAGAGGGCATCCAACGCCTCCCCCACGGTTTGGGCGCTGCCACCGTGCAGAACGTCGATTCCCACCTGGTTGAATCCCATGAGGGGCCGCATGCCCATGCCGCCGGCAATAAGGACTTTGACGCCATTCTGGGCCAGATGATTGACCGGGGCCATGCAGCCCCCCTGTTCATGGGGAACGTTGGGCAAGGTGGCGATTTCCTGCACCTGTCCGTCAGCGATTTTCACCAGGGTGTAAAGGTCACAATGGCCGAAATGGGCGCCAAGAGCTGCCTCAAGGCCGCCGGGATGTGTTGAGGGAATGGCAACAATCATAATGTTCAAGCTGTTCTCCTTTTTATTCTTCCTACTCGAGGATGTGCATATTATAAAAATGTTCTACTCTGGTGCCACAGGCTTTCTATCCTCTGAAAACAAAGGGTAAAGCCAGCGATTACAAAAAAATTTCCTATCGGCTCAAACCGGTTAATTTTTCAATCCGGGTCCAGCCCTGCCTGATCTCACGACTCATTTCGGTTTCAGGTAGTTCGGTGATGACCAAACCCTGGATCATGGCCTGGGTAATGGCGGGATCATGAGGCAGTCGGGCCGGTACCGGGTACTCCCGGTCATGGCAGAAGGCCTCGATACGGGCGGTTTCCTCGGGATTGAGGTCATACTTGTTAATGATGACGGCCAAGGCCGTCTGAAAATGCCGGCACAGATCGGCCACCCGCTCAAGGTCGTGTCGCCCTGAGGGCGTCGGCTCCGTGACCGCCACGGCCAGGTGTGCACCCGAAAGAGAGCTGATCACCGGACAGCCAATACCCGGGGCGCCGTCGCACAGCACCAAGTCGGCCCCACGGGCTTTGGCCAGTTCCCGAGCCTCTCGTTTGAGCACCATAACCAGCTTACCAGAATTCTCTTCGCCTGGAAAGAGTTGGGCATGGACCAGGCGCCCGAAACGGGTGTCTGACACGTACCAGGCGCCGCAGTGTTTCTCCGGGAACCGGATGGCCTCAGCCGGGCAAAAGGCGACACAAACCTTGCAACCCTCGCACCGCAGAGAATTAACCACAAAGTCTTCCCCGTCTTCCCGAATGGCCCCATACTGGCACATAGAAGCACAAAGCCCACAGTGGGTGCACAGTTCGCGGTCGATCCAGGCCTCATGCCCCGAGGTGAACTCCACCTCACGCTCCCTTGTCGGTTTCAGCAGCAGATGCAGGTCGGGGGCGTCCACGTCCAGATCGCAGATGATCTTGTTGCTGGCCAGATGGGCGAAGGCCCCGGTGAGCGAGGTTTTGCCCGTGCCGCCCTTGCCGCTGATAATAATGATTTCACGCATGGGCGGCCTCGCCAGGGTGGCATTGCTTTGCCAGGTCGCGAATGTTGCTCAACAGATTAATAAAGGTTTCTTGAAGCCCTGGGGAAACTTCGGCGATAATCCTACCCCGGGAATAGGCCTCGGCGATAGCCCGGTCGTAAGGGATCTCGGCCAGAATCGGCAGCCTTTTCTCCCGGCAGAAACGATAAATGGCCTGATGGCCCCCCAGTCCGGCCCGATTGACGACGGTGCCTATGGGCTTTCCCAGAGGCGAAAAGGCTTCCCAGGCAAGCTGGAAGTCATAGACGCCAAAGGGAGTGGGCTCGGTAACCAGGACAATCACCTCACTGTCAAGCACCGCGTTGACCGCCGGACAGCTGACGCCAGGTGGCGCGTCGATGATGGCATCGCCGCCGGTGGCCGCAAGAATCTGCTCCAGCCTGGTCTTCACCAGGCGCATAAGGGGCGGACTCATAGCCTCGCCGATGCGCAGCTTACCGGAAAGAAAATCCACGCGGCCGGCTCGTCCCCAGCTGATTTCGCCGAGTTCCCGCTGGCCCGGAGAGAGTGCCTTTTCGGGACACACGGCGATGCAACCGCCACAGCCGTGGCACATCTCGGGAAACGTTAAGATCAACTGGCCCATGACGGTGATGGCGGCAAACTGGCAAAGCTCGGAGCAGACCCCGCAGTGATTACATTTTCCCTCCTCTACCACCGGCACCAGGAGATGGGCCAAGTCGCTCCCTGTAATCACTGGGTGGAGAAAGAGATGCAGGTTGGGCTCCTCCACATCGAGGTCCACGGCAACCAGCGGTCCATCCCAGACCGCAGCCAGGGAAGCGGATACCGTGGTCTTACCCGTGCCGCCCTTGCCACTCGCCACGGCAACGATCATCGTCCTGCCGGCTTGGCTGTTTGGGCCATCTCGACACGGCCGCTCTTGAACCGCTCCACGGCTTCACGTACGGTTAGACCCTCCAGGTCCTGCCCCACCTTGATGCCAGCGGCAGCCAGGGCCTGAAAGGCCTTGGGACCAACGTAGCCGGTGAGCAGACAGCTTACGCCAGCCCGGGCGATTACCTGCGTGGCCTGGATGCCGGCCCCCTGGGCCATCACCTGGGACTGGCCATTATCAAGATACTGGGTATCCATGGTATCCAGGTCCACTAAGACGAAACCGGCAGCCCGGCCGAAGTGGGGATCAACCTGATCGTCCAGGGTGGGACCTTCACTTGTTACCGCAATCTTGTTCATACTTCTCACCTTTTTCTGTTTATGACTTTTCTCTGGCTTGCTCTTGACGCTTCTAACAACATCTGCCGGGAGCCTGAGCAACCAATTAGATAGGGACACCTGCAAGCCACATATGAACTTATGTTAATAATAAGGTATGGATCCGCACCCGTCAAGACCTTTTCCTTGGTTGGGCTGGACGTGGTTTATGAGCTGAAAGGAATTGAAAATATGAAGTTGGGGAAATACTTATGAATATAATAGGTTAGCATTAAAGGAAGGGTCATCCTGGTATATTAGAAAGTTATGTTGAGCGACAACCCTCTATTTTTGATTATGGTTTTTTAAATTCCCGCACTCAGATTATCCCTGAATTATTTCTGAATAAAAAAGGGATTGGCAACTTACTCCAACCCCCTTGATATTTTTGGCGCGCCTGGCAGGATTCGAACCTGCGACCTACGGATTAGAAGTCCGTTGCTCTATCCAGCTGAGCTACAGGCGCCGGTATGGAAAGTTTTAAAAGGGCAAAGGTGTTCCACGCCCCTTGTTAAACTTCATCTATTATACAAATTGCCGCCGTCTTGGCGAATATTTTTTCATTTCTTTCAGGCCGGGAACCCAAAAAAAAGGGGCCAGAGAAATTTCCCTAACCCCTTAATATAATGGTGCCGAAGCGGGGACTCGAACCCCGACAGGCGTACGCCCACTAGACCCTGAACCTAGCGCGTCTACCAGTTCCGCCACTTCGGCTTAACAAGCTTGAGAAGTGTCCAGAAAGAAATAGTATTATCTCTTGTGAAAATTTCAACTATAAATGTATAATATAAAATTCTAGTTGTCAATTCCATATTGACAGTCGCCCTGGGAAGAAAAAAATTATCTGTTAAGTTTAGATTCATAGCCGGTAACACCGAAAAAGCAATGGTCATTTATCATAATCTCAATCTTGTCCCGCAGCCGTTTACCAAACCCGTCATCACCATCGGCAATTTCGACGGCGTCCACCTGGGTCACCAAACCTTGTTCCAGAAGGTGAAGGAACGCTCCCTGGCCGTGGGCGGCCAGTCGGTGGTTATTACCTTCGACCCGCATCCCATTAAGTTAATGCGGCCGGATAAGTGTTTACCCCTGTTGACTACCACCGAACAGAAGATCAGGCTGCTTGGCGCCTTAAATCTGGATGCCATTATTGTCCATCCTTTTTCCCAAGAGTTTGGCGCCATGCCGGCCCGGGCATTCGTCCAGAGTTATTTGATCGATCGCCTGGGCGTCCAGGAGGTGGTTATCGGGCACGACTACCGGTTCGGCCGTAACCGGGAAGGCAATATCGCGCTGTTGCAAACTCTGGGAGCCGAACTCGGTTTTCCAGTCCACGTCGTTGATGCCATCCAGATTAACGACACCGTGGTCAGCAGCACCCTGATCCGCAACCTCATCAAAGATGGACAGGTGGCCGCGGCCCAGGAATTTTTGGGACGGCCCTACGAAGTGACCGGTGAGGTGATCCATGGACATGGCCGGGGAGCCCGCCTGCTGGGATTTCCCACTGCCAATATCAAAATCGACCATGAGTTGCTTCTGCCCGCCGCCGGCATTTACGCCGTGCGGGCCGAACTCCAGGGGGAGATCCTGCCCGCCGTGGCTAATATCGGCACCTGCCCGACCTTCGATAATGAGGAGCTATCCCTGGAAGTCTACCTGCTGGATTTTGACCGGGACATTTATGGCCAACGCCTGGGGGTGGAATTTGTCCAACGTCTCCGGGATGAGCGCCGTTTCCCCGACCTGTCCGGCCTGGTGGCCCAGATCAAAAAAGACGTAGCGGCAGCCCGGCAGATCGTGCAACCATGCCCCAATCATTGTCATCCTGTTGAAATGTCAAATTAAAATACCGCTTGACATAATTCTCTGAAATCTTTAAACTATAGTTCGAAGCGGGCATAGCTCAGTTGGTAGAGTACAAGCTTCCCAAGCTTGGTGTCGCGGGTTCGAATCCCGTTGCCCGCTCCAGCGTCTGGGCGTCAGGTCAACATGAACTGACGCCAGCACCCGCTTCCCCTTTTGAGGTGACCCGTTGCTCCGGGAAACTTTGAGGGCGGATGAATCCTGCGCCATTGAGCGTAGCCGAGATGACGAAAAGTCTTGGAATATGGAAGTGGGCACCTGCCCGCTTTTTTTATTGGGGTGCCATTTCCTCAGGGGGAACGGAGTGGTGGGATGAAGCCGGAAGATATTGCGGCCCGTGTTAACGAACTTATCCTGCCGGTTCTCCAAGCCCATGAGGTAGAATTGGTGGAAACGGCATTTCTCAAAGCCGGTAAGCGCTATATCCTGCGTCTGTTCCTGGATAAACCCGGGGGTATTAAATTGGATGAATGCGCTTCTTTAAGCCATCTTTTAGGGGAAATAATTGACGTCCATGACGTCATTAACCATGCCTACACCCTGGAGGTTTCTTCTCCCGGTCTGACCCGGCCCCTAAGAAAAGTTGAAGATTATAACCGTTTTGCCGGGCGCTTGGCCCGCATCACCGTCCGGGGTGGAACCGGCAAACGCTCATTGTTTCGAGGCGAATTAGTAGGGTTGGAAGGGGAGACCGTGACGTTGAAAGAGGGCTCCCAGATACACCATATACCTTTGGCCGATATTGTCCGGGCCCGCCTCGACATCGATTTTTAATTCGGCCATTCTTACGACAGAGGACTCTATGGTAGGAGATTTAAGACGCCTCATTGAACAAGTCAGTAGAGATAAAGGCATTGATAAAGATTTGCTGCTCAACACCATCATGGATGCGGTGCGTTCAGCGGCTAAAAAGAAGTATGGGGCCAAACAGGATAATATTGAAGTTGGTTTGGCTGCCGATACGGGTGAGATAGAAGTCTTTCAATTCAAAGAAGTAGTGGAAGAAGTTGTTGACCCCGACAGGCAGATCATCCTGGAGGAAGCAAAAAAGCTGGACCCGGAAAGTGAAATGGGGGATAGCCTGGGCATTAAATTAGACGCCAGCAGCTTTGGTAGAATCGCCGCCCAATCGGCCAAGCAAGTTATCATTCAGGGCATGCGAGACGCTGAACGTGACATCGTTTTTGAGGATTACAAAGATCGTCAAGGAGAAATTATCAACGGCATCGTTCAGCGCCAGGATAAATCCGGCATCATCGTCAACCTGGGCCGGACTGAGGCCCTGGTACCCTATAATGAGCAGGTGCCAAGAGAGATGTATCGGCAAGGGGACCGAATCCGGGCCTATGTCTTGGACGTCAAACGGCACGCCAAGGGACCGCAGATTATCCTCTCCCGGGTGGCGGAAAATTTCCTCACCGCGTTGTTCGAAGCCGAGGTACCTGAAATTCAAGAAGGCATCGTTAAAATTATGGCGGTATCCCGGGAACCTGGCAGCCGAGCCAAGATCGCGGTGACCTCCAAAGATTCTGACGTAGATCCGGTGGGGGCCTGTGTTGGTATGAAAGGTTCCCGGGTGCAAAATATCGTCCAAGAATTGCGCGGTGAAAAAATCGACATCATCCCCTGGAATCCCGATCCGGCCAAATTTGTCACCCAGGCCCTGGCCCCGGCCGAAGTAAGCCGCATCATCATCGATGAAGACAACCAGAACATGGAAATTATCGTTCCTGATGATCAGTTATCTTTAGCCATTGGCAAACGGGGACAAAATGTCAGGTTGGCGGCAAAATTGACCAGTTGGAAAATCGATGTCAAGAGCGAAAGTAAGTACTCCAAGTCCATGAAGGAGGGATATCTTTCCCTCTTAAAGATACCGGGAGTGGGCGAAATGACCGCCAGTGCCCTCTATGAGGCCGGATTTTCCTCAGCCAGAGAAGTAGCTGGAGCAGCTATCTCGGATTTATTGCAAATTAGCGGCCTGACCGAAAAAAAGGCAACCAGTATTCTGGCCGCAGCCCAGGTCCTGCTTGGGTCCGGTGAGGACAATCTCCCCACGACGCCTCCCGATGAAACCGAAGGTCAGGAAGCCGGCCCCATCGAAGCCGTTTTAGACTCTGATCCGGTCTGAGACCCCGCCGGTCTCGGTAACCAAAGATACCCATCACCCTAACCAGTTTCTGTTACAAGGATAAGAAAGTTTATGGCCAAAACCAGGGTTTCACATTTAGCTAAAGAATTTAACTTAGATGTTAAAGAACTCATCCTGCGCTTGCGGGAAATAAATATTGAGGTGGAAAATTACCTCAGTTCCATCGAGTCCACTGATGTGGCCCGGGCTCGAGAAATGCTAGCTAAAACTGTGCCTCTGGTCGAGGAACAACGGGTGGGGACCAATGTTAAACGCCGGCGGGCTCTAGCCAGACCTAAGGCGACGGCGGAGAAACCGACTGCTCCGGCAGTCTCTCCGGACGATGAACAAGAAGCGGTTCCGGTTCCGGGGGCCGAAGTTGAAGAGCCCTCCGGTGCTCCTGGGGAAGCCGCAACTGCCCCTGGTAAGCCCGGGAAGCCGATGGTATCACCTCTGAAACGGCGGAAGGCGGCGGAAAAACCGGCTAAAATTATCGCTCTGCCCGAAATCCCCCAACAGGCCCCGGCAGCTGCTGCCAAACGCCCGCCGGCCAAAGGAACAACACCGCCCCTCGAGGTTTCTCCCGAGATCCAGGCCCCCACTTCCGGCCCTCTCGCAACCGGTGAGGTGCAGCCCGAGGCCATCATGACAGCCCCGTCCGGGGAAATGGCTGAAGGCACAGTCTCAACTGAAACCACGGCCCCGGTGGAAGCCAAAACTCCGGATACCTCTACAGCCCTGAAACGGCAAAAAGCCAAAAAAGCCAAAAAAGAAACTCCAGCCCGGATCATCAGTCTGCCTGTTCCCGGGGAGAAGCCCGAACCCGAGGCACCACCGGCAACTCCAGCTGCCCCTGCCCGCAGACCCCCACGGGTCATCGAGGTGGTGAAAACCAAAGAAGAAAAACCCTCTCCCACTCCTGAAAAGGACGACAAGAAGGCCAAAGTCAAGAAAAAACGGGCCAAGAAACCGGGGACGACCGAAGAGGATGCTAAGAAAAAAGGTTTCCGCAAGAAAGAAATCAGGGAAGGTGCTGAACTGTATGCTGGCAAAGAGGCGGAGAGCGGTTTGGCGT
The DNA here is from genome assembly GCA_963705135.1 of uncultured delta proteobacterium. Classification (GTDB taxonomy): domain Bacteria; phylum Desulfobacterota; class Desulfobaccia; order Desulfobaccales; family Desulfobaccaceae; genus Desulfobacca. The sequence goes on along the minus strand of CAVPJB010000028.1, from coordinate 102,368 downwards.
CCAAAAAGAAAGGGGTTAAAAAAGGCGTCCGCAAAATGGGGAAAACCGAATTGACGGTTCCCAAAGCTATTAAACGACGTATCAAGGTTGGGGACTCCGTCACCGTGGGTGAGTTGGCCAAAAAGATGGGCATCAAGTTCAGCGATTTGGTTAAGAAACTCATGGGCTTGGGCATTATGGCCAACATAAATCAGCCCCTGGATTTTGACTCCGCCGTGTTAGTGGCCAACGAATTCGGGTATGAAGCCGAGCGGTCCGTCCTCCAGGAGGAAGATATTCTGGCGCTGCAGCCCCAAGAAGAAGGGGAACTCCAGGACCGCCCACCTGTGGTCACCATCATGGGGCATGTTGATCACGGCAAAACCTCTCTGCTGGACGCTATCCGAACAAGTCGCCTCATCGACCGAGAAGCCGGCGGCATCACCCAGCATATCGGCGCCTATCATGTCTCTCTGGATCATGGGGACGTCGTCTTCTTAGACACTCCCGGTCACGAGGCCTTTACCGCGATGCGAGCCCGGGGCGCCCAGGTGACGGATATCGTTGTCCTGGTGGTGGCTGCTGATGACGGCGTTATGCCGCAAACTCTGGAAGCCATCAATCACGCCAAGGCCGCTGGCGTACCCCTGGTAGTGGCGGTCAATAAAATTGACAAGCCGGATGCCAATCCCGATCGGGTGAAACGGGAACTGGCCGAGCGCGGTGTGGTTCCAGAAGAATGGGGCGGTGATGTCCAGTTTGCCGAAATTTCTGCCAAAAAAATTATCGGCATCGATGATCTCCTGGTAAAAATCCTGCTGCAGTCTGAAATTCTAGAACTCCAAGCCGGCGCTGACACCCTGGCTCGGGGTCGGATTATCGAAGCCAAACTCGACAAAGGACGGGGCGCTTTGGGCACGGTCCTCATCCAAAGCGGCACCTTGAAAAATGGTGATGTCTTTGTCTGCGGCCTGGAACACGGCCGGGTGCGCGCCATGTTCGATGATCGGGGGGAGCGGGTGGAACAGGCCACGCCCTCCATCCCCGTGGAGGTCCAGGGCTTCAGCGGCGTGCCCCAGGCCGGGGACGAGTTTGTCGTCCTGGAAAATGAGCGCATGGCCAAGCAGGTGGCACAGATGCGGCAACAGAAACAGCGGGAAGCCGCCATGGCCAAGCTTAGTAAGGTCACGCTGGAAAAACTTTACGAGCGGTTCCAGGAGGGGATGGTCAAAGAGCTCAACCTCATCTTGAAGGCCGATGTCCAGGGTTCCATCGAAGCCTTGACCCAGGCCCTCACCGAACTGGGCAACAAGGATATCAAGGTCAGCATCATTCATACGGGCGCCGGTGATATTACCGAAACCGATATCATGCTGGCCTCCGCCTCCAACGCCATCGTTATCGGCTTTAATGTCCGGGCCAATCCCAAAGCTCAGGCCCTGGCCGAACAGGAACAGGTGGATGTCCGTTTCTACGACGTCATTTATAACCTGATTAATGACGTGCATTCCGCCCTGGAAGGCATGTTGGAACCGATCTTCGAGGAGCGCCCCATGGGGCGGGTTGAAGTTCGCCAGGTCTTTTCCATTTCTAAACTCGGGACCATTGCCGGTTCTTATGTCCTGGACGGGAAGGTGGAGCGCAACGCCCTGGTGCGGGTCAAGCGTAAAGACAAGGTCCTTTACGAAGGGAAAATTGATTCGCTCAAACGGTTTAAGGACGATGTCAAGGAAGTACAGACCGGATACGAATGTGGTATCGGCCTGGATAAATTCAGTGCTTTGCAGGCGGGTGACATCCTGGAAATCTATCATTTGGAGGAAGTCAAACCCCATCTGGAACCGGTTGCCAGTAAATCGGAATAGTGCGTGTCTTAGTCCATGATCGTTGCCCTGGCCCGCATAACCTTGCATCTGCCCGATAACCATTCCCTCAAGGGCAAACGCAAAGTTATCAAAGGCCTCATGGAGAAAATCAGGAACCGCTTCGACGCCGCCATCGCCGAAGTGGACGATCATGACTTGTGGCAAAAGGCCCAACTGGGGATGGCGCTGGTGAGTAATGACTCCCAATTGTTAGATGCCAGAGTCAATAAGATTATTCAGTTTATCGAGGAACAGCATGTGGCGCAGGTGGTTGATACCCAAGTGGAGCTTTGGCATTGGTAATGAGTCTAGCTCCGACGCCATATCACAACCAAATGCTTACTGACTATAAAAGGCGTGATCGGGTCGGGGAAGTGTTGCGGGAAAAAATTGCTCTTATCTTGTTGCATAGGAGCCGCGACCCCCGACTGCAAAATATCACTATTACCAGTGTGGAAGTCAGCGATGACCTGCGGCGGGCGAAAATATTTTATCTCACCCGTGGGAAAGAGGCTGAAGTCCGCCTCCTGCAAAAAGCCCTGCAAAAAGCCTCCGGTTTCATTAAGCAGGAACTGGCTCAGGAACACATTTTGCGGGTAATGCCGGAATTGTTTTTCCAGGTGGACGAATCCTGGCAGCGAGGGGAGCGGGTGGCAGATATCCTCCGGCTGCTGCACGAGAATACTCCACCTTCCGATGATTCGCAGGGATCGTCATGAAGCCGTCGCCTCACGGGGTCATCGTAATTGATAAACCGGCCGGACCTTCTTCCTTTGGAGTAGTAAAAGTTGTCCGGCGGTTGTTACAGATTAAAAAAGTCGGTCACCTGGGCACTCTCGATCCCTTTGCCGTCGGCGTCCTGCCCCTTTGTCTGAATGAAGCCACCAAACTGACGCCTTTCCTGATGGAACAACCAAAGGTCTACCGGGCCACCGTCTTTCTGGGGGCTCAAACCGACACCCAGGATAGCACCGGCACAATCATTGCCCGCACCTCCCATCTGCCTTCCCTCGAGGCCATTGCACCGGCCCTGGCCACTTTTGTCGGAGAACAATGGCAGACTCCCCCTCTCTTTTCGGCGTTGCATTTTCAGGGGCGGCGCCTGTACCATTGGGCCCGGCAGGGAATCAGCGTGGACGTGACCCCCCGTCAGATCAGTATCATGAACCTGGCTTTGGAATCCCTTGACCTGCCAGAATTGACCTTCACCGTCACCTGTTCCAAGGGCACCTATATCCGCACCCTGGCCGCTGACCTCGGCCAACAATTGGGATGCGGGGCTTATCTCAAAGCTCTCCAGCGCCTGCAGGTTGGACCTTTTACGGTAGACCGGGCCGTCAGCCTGCCTGCTAACCAGGATGACCGGTCCGCCTCTGAGCTTCTGGAGCATTGTATCCCGTTAGTGGATTGTTTGCCTCATTTGCCAACCCTCCAGGTTGACACCGCCCTTGCCGCCCAGGTGCGGCAAGGCAAGTCTCTAACCCTTGGTGGCGAAATCGTCTTGGCATCTCCGTTGGCCCCGGGCGAACATTTGAAAGTTGTCTGTCAGCAAACGTTAGTGGCAGTGGCCGTCCTTGGCGACACCGCCCAAGGAGAAAAAATACAGCCTGTAAGGGTGTTCAACCCCTGAGACTGGGCCGGGGTTTGAAAATACAGGCACTATTTTTGAATCGCACAGTTAAAAAAATTTTAATCCTGAGGAGGTAAAAAGTGGTATTAACTGTTGAAAAAAAGGGCGATATTATTAATCGGTTCCAACTGCATGAAGCCGATACCGGATCGCCCGAAGTCCAGGTGGCCATACTGAGCGAACGCATCAGTTATCTCACCGATCACTTCAAGACCCACGCCAAGGACCACCACTCCCGCCGGGGTCTGATCAAGCTGGTGGGTCAACGCCGGCGTTTGCTTAATTACTTAAAGAAAAAAGATATCGATCGTTACCGCAGCCTTATCGACACCTTAGGCTTGCGGCGATAACGACCCATCATACAGGAGGCCTTTATAAACATTATGCCAACAACCTTTGAAGTCGAGGTCGGAGGAAGAATTCTGACCTTTGAAACCGGTAAAATGGCGGCTCAGGCCAGCGGTGCCGTCTTTGCCCGCTACGGCGAAACCGGTGTGCTGATAACTGCCGTCGCTTCCGACCGCCTCCGGGAAGGCATCGACTTCCTGCCACTCACCGTGGACTATATGGAAATGTCCTATGCGGCCGGCAGGATACCAGGAGGGTTTTTTCGCCGGGAAATAGGGCGTCCCAGCGAAAAAGAGACCCTGACCTCCCGATTGATTGACCGGCCCATCCGCCCCTTGTTTCCCAAGGGCTTCTATCATGAGCTGCAAGTCATCGCCACGGTTCTGTCCGTTGATACCGAAAATGATTCGGATGTCATCGCCTTGAATGGCGCCTCGGCAGCCCTGGCCATCTCCGACATCCCCTTTCAGGGTCCCATTGCCGCAGTCCGCATGGGCAAAATCGGCGGCGAACTCGTGGTCAATCCCACCTTCTCGCAGCTCAAGGAAAGCACTCTCAATCTCATCGTCGCCGGCACCAAAGATGCCCTGGTGATGGTTGAAGGCGGCGCCGAACTAGCCTCGGAAGAAGACATCCTGGAGGCCCTGTTTACCGCCCATGCCCAAATTCAGCCGATCCTGGCACTCCAGGAGCGGATGCGGGCCGAGGTTGGTAAGACGAAAAAGCCCATTCCGGAAATTGTCGTTGATGAGGCTCTGAAAGCCAGAGTGGCGGAGTTGAGCCAGGAAACAATTGTGCAGGCCTTCCGTCAACCCGAAAAACAGGTCCGCCAGCAAACCCTGGAAAACGGCTTACAGGAGGCACTTGCCACCCTGGCCCCTGAATACGAAGGACGGGAAAAAGAAATATCCGGTTTTTATTTCAATCTGGAAAAAACCCTGGTCCGGGACCTGGTGACCAATCAGCAGCGGCGTATCGACGGCCGCAGCTTTACTGATGTCCGTAACATTGCCTGTGAGGTGGGGTTGCTGAGCCGGACCCATGGCTCGGCTTTATTTTCCCGGGGGGAAACCCAGGCCTTGGCCATCGCCACCCTCGGCACCGTCTCCGACGAACAGAAGATTGAAACCTTGAGCGGCGACACCTTCAAAGCCTTTATGCTGCATTATAATTTTCCTCCCTACAGCGTCGGCGAAACCCGCATGCTCCGGGGGCCGAGCCGCCGGGAAATCGGACACGGCGCCCTGGCAGAGCGCTCTCTGGCCCGGGTGTTGCCGGCCCCGGAAGATTTTCCGTATACCATTCGCATCGTCTCCGAAATCCTCTCTTCCAACGGCTCCTCCTCCATGGCTACCGTCTGTGGCGGTTCCCTGGCTATGATGGACGCCGGTATTCCCATTAAAGCTCCGGTAGCCGGGGTGGCCATGGGTCTCATCAAAGAAGGGGAAAAAGTCGCCATCCTGTCGGATATCCTGGGCGACGAGGACCATCTGGGAGATATGGATTTCAAGGTAGCGGGTACCGCCGAAGGCATCACCGCTCTTCAGATGGATATCAAAATCGGCGGCATCACCCGGGAAATCATGAGCCAGGCTTTGCATCAGGCCCGGGAAGCCAGACTGTATATTCTGGGCAAGATGAACGAGGTCATTGCTCAGCCCCGGTCGGAACTCAAAGAGAATGCCCCCAAAATCATCGTACCTGCAGATCAACCCTGATAAGATCCGGGAAGTGATCGGACCCGGCGGCAAGACTGTGAAGAACATCGTGGCCGTCACCGGCGCTAAAGTCGACATTGAAGACGACGGCCGGATTCATATCGCCTCTCCGGATAGCGTCGCCGCCGACCTGGCCATTAAGATGATACAGGAAATCACCCAGGAAGCGGAAGTCGGCCGGTTATACCGGGGCAAGGTCAGGAAAATCGTCGATTTCGGGGCTTTTGTGGAAATCCTGCCCGGCACCGACGGCCTCATCCACATTTCGGAACTGGACAAAGAGCGGGTAAATAAGGTAACCGACATCCTCAAAGAAGGGGAGGAGGTCTTGGTAAAAGTGTTATCAGTGGATAGACAGGGCAAAATCCGGCTCTCACGCAAGGCCGCTTTAGATCTTGACCCAGACACCGTGATTCCTTGAGAGGGCCTGCTTAACGTGTATCAGAAATCTGTCCTGCCTAACGGCGTCCGGGTGGTAACCGAAGCCATACCCCACTTCCACTCCGTCTCTCTGGGTGTCTGGATCAATGCCGGCTCCCGTGATGAGACCTCTGCTGAAAATGGCTTGGCCCACTTCTTGGAACATATGGCCTTTAAAGGCACCGGCCGCCGTACTGCGCTTGACCTGGCCAGGGAAATCGATCAGTTGGGGGGCGCCGCCAACGCCTTTACTACCAAAGAAAACACCTGTTTCCATGGTAAAGTTTTGGCTGACCAGCTCCCCCGACTCTTTGACCTGCTGGGCGACATCGTCCTCAATCCCCTGTACGACCACGAGGACCTGGAGAAGGAACGGCAGGTAATTCTTCAGGAAATCTGCACCCTGGAAGATACCCCGGATGACTATGTGCATGATCTTTTCAGCCGTTGCTTCTGGGGTGATTCTGCTTTCGGTCGGCCCATCATGGGGGACGCCCAGACCGTTAAACGCTTTTCCCGTCCACTCCTCCTGGACTATCGCCAATCGCACTATCACCCTGAACGTTTGATCATTGCCGCGGCCGGCCGGCTCCAGCACGAAACCTTGCTGGACCTGGCTGCCGCCGCCTTCGGGGATTTTTCCAACGGCAGCCGCCCTCCCGGACGAGAGGCGGTTTTCACCTTTTCAGGCGAGCACCACCTTGACCGTGATCTGGAGCAGGTGCATCTCGTGTTGGGCGGCAAGGCCCCGGCCGCAGGTGAGAGTTCCCGATTTGTGGCTATTCTCTTGAATTTGATCCTGGGGGGAAACATGAGTTCCCGCCTCTTCCAGGAGGTGCGGGAAAATCAGGGGCTGTGCTACTCCATTTATTCTTTCGTACACTGTTTTATTGACACCGGTCTGTTGGGCATCGGCGCGATTCAGCAGCAAAGATTAATACAATAAAGCCAATAATTGTAATGTGCCATCGACACCTGCCATAGATTGTGGGTTTCTTCAAAAACTTTTCTTTTAGCAAAACAAATGTGGTTCCCACCTGCGTGGGAGTGAGAACACTCGTGATATCGGGTAAGATATCTTTTACTGCCTGCTCCAGGCGTGTATATTCATCACGATAACGGGTTTGCAAGGTCAGTAGCCACGCCGACAGATTATCGCCGTGTTCGTTTAAGAAGAGTTGTTCGCTGATTGTATTGGCTTGTCGCATGGCAAAAGGTATGAGACGATAATATCGCCAGCCGGAAATGAATTGCTTGGCCGCCATGCCCTCCCAGCCAGGAACTGAGTATTTTAGAAAAGATCGGTTAGATGGCTCTTTCTCTTCAAAGGCTGACGAACCATCCTGATGGAATCCTTTGCCTTTGCCATTTCGAAATTCCGCCAGCAGGCATTCACCATTTTCATTCACGATATATTGTATTGTGCTGGGCAAGGAGGAAAAGGCCATGCCCAGAAAAGCTGCTATCCCCAAATGTTCAGAGATTGACAGAAAGATACTGGAACAGTGGGCACACAGCCGCACTGAAGAGGCGTGTTTAGTTGAGCGTGCTAAGATCATTTTGAAGTGCCTCCAAGGTGAAAGGGTTCATTCAATTGCACGAGAACTGAAAGTGCGCCCCAACACGGTTATCGAATGGCGGCGTCGTTTTGATAAACAAGGCATTAACGGTCTCCAAGACCGGCCTCGTTCTGGGAAACCGGTGCAATATGAGGCGGAGTTTCGCAATCAGGTTTTGAAGACTTTGGAACTTCCGCCGCCCAGCGGTCAAGCCCGCTGGGATGGACCAGCAGTTGCAAAACATCTTGATACATCCGTACACGCAGTATGGCGCCTGTTGCGCAAAGAAGGTATATGTCTTAGCCGTCAACGCAGTTGGTGTGTGAGCACCGATCCGGAATTTATTCCAAAGGCAGCCGATATTGTTGACTTTATCTCAATCCCCCAGAAAACGCCATTGTGATATCAGTCGACGAGAAACCAGGCATTCAAGCATTAGAACGTTCAACGGGCTATGTAGCAACCCAGAACGGCAAGATTGTTCAAGGTTATAAGAGTACATACAAATGACACGGGACGCTAAATCTCTTTGCGGTGTTGGAGGTCGCAACTGGATCTATTCACACGCAAATTACCCAGCAAAAACGTCGTGTAGAATTTCTGGCCTTTATGGATCAATTGCTTTTAGACCTCCCCAATGACAAAGAATTTCATGTGATACTTGATAACTACTGTATTCATAAGAGAAATGATGCTTGGTTGGCTGCACATCCTAATGTCCACTTTCATTTCACTCCTACTTCAGCCAGCTGGTTAAACCAAGTGGAGATTTGGTTCGGTATTTTTTCTCGAAAAGCGCTCAGGGGAGCAAGTTTTAAGAACATTGAACAATTACGCCAGGCAATCGAGGCATTTGTTGCCGCCTACGGTCCAACTGCCAAACCTTTCCCTGGCCGTCAGTCCTGAGAATCTCGAGATCTTGCTGGACACCGTTCACAGAGAAATCAGCAAGTTGCAAAACTCGGCCGTGTCTTCCGCGGAATTACAGTCAGCCATGGATTATTCCCGGGCCTCCTTCTATCTCGGGGCCGAAGACAGTGACAACCGTATGCTCCGTCTGGCTAAAAATGAGATCAACTTCGGCCATTACATCTCATATGAAGAGATTATTAACCGGCTCGCCGCTGTCACCCCCCGCCAGATCCTGGAAAGGGCCCAGGAATGGCTGAACCTGGCCGACTGGCAGACGGTCTGCCTGGGTCCGGTGCCTTCGGCCCTTAAACCCGCCTAATTAAATTCCTCTAAATGAACCGTAAGTCTCATGTTTCCCCGGATTCAGGCCGGACCCTGACCTCAGGCATGCACTTGAGGTGGACATCTCTTTGCGGGTACGGTAGTTCAACCCCATGTTCCCGGAATTCCTTCCAGATGCCCCAATAAAGGTCGCTCTTCACTTTGCCGAGGCCGTTTTGCGGGTCGTTGATCCACACCCGCAGTTCCAGGTTGACGGTACTATCCCCAAACCCAACCAAAAGACAGGAAGGTTTTGGGTCCATGAGGACCCGTTTGGTACCGAGAGCGATGTCCAGCATCAGATCTCTGGCTTTTTCAAGATCCGCTTCGTAGGAGACGCCCACCGGCAGATTGATCCGGACGAGATTATTAGAATAGGACCAGTTGATCACCTCATTAGTAATCAGGTTTTCATTCGGGATGAGATGCTCGGTGCCGTTCCGGGAGACGACCGAGACATAGCGACTTCCCAGAAAATTGATCCAGCCATACCGGTCACCCATTTGAATCACGTCGCCGGGCTTGATGGATTTATCCGCCAGGATGATGAAACCGCTGACCAGGTTGGCAAACACTTTTTGCAGGCCAAAACCCAGCCCCAATCCCAAGGCCCCGCTGAACAGGGTAAAGACGGTGAGATCCAGCCCCATATAGTGTAAAACCAGGACGATGGCTGCCACAAAGAGAAAAATGCTGCCGAGCTTATAGAGCAGAATCTGGATGGCCGGGGCCAGGCCTGATCCCCTCGTCAGCCAGTAATGCCAGATAATCAATAGCTTTCTTGATAGCCAGTAGAGGACCAAAGTCAAGAGGATGGCCCGGTTAATAATTAAGAGGGAAATGTGTATCTGGCCGATATCAAAAGAAATATGCTGCAAGGCATTAAGCCAGGGGTCGATGAGATGGAAAATATACAGGGGGGCCATTAGCCAGATTATGGCCGTTAAAATTCCGGCCCGTACCCGGTTTTTCATCTGGCCGGTGAGAAATCGTCCCAAGCTCAGGGAAATGAGGATAACTACGGCGGGATAGAGCGCCTCATGGGCCCAGTTGAAATGCTCTGCCAGGCGGAAGGCGATCCACACCATTATAAAAGCAAGAAATGGCGTAATAACTTTTAGGAAATCTAGTATCGTGGTCAGGTCGTCACCAGACCCGGGGCGTAAGGCGGATGTTTCTCTTTGGCGGTCACACCAGGAGTGGATGGCCCGGGTCGCTTGCCAGGCTAACCAAAGGGCGCCGGCAATAACTACTAATTGCATCAGCATGGCCCAGGAGAGCACCTCGATCAAGAAATATTCCCGGACCTGGGAGGCAATTTTCCCCCACGCGGTAATATCAAACGCACTAGACATGGTGAGTCTCCCGAGGATAATTTTAAAAAAACGAGCTTGAGGAGGAAATCGACAACCAGGAAAAACCCGAAGGCTCCAGTTACAATCAAACCAGTTGTTGCCAAGATAAAATTACTATGCGGCCTGCTGGGCCAGAAACGGAGCAACGAACAGCAGAAAGATGGCGGGGATCAGGGCCAGGAGCAGCTTCCCCAAGATGGCGGGATGCATTGCCTGAAATCGGTGCCTGGCTTCCTCACTTGCGAGTTTAGGGTTGGTTTTTGGTGGCCTTAAGAGTGCTCCAAGCCTAACGTGCAGTCCACCATGCTTTCCTACGGCAGGTGCCGTTCTCCCCCTAAAAACTAAAAACCGCGCCCAGCACCGGGCCGTGGTACCAGCCGTGGGACTTGATGCCCTCGCCGCCTTTGTTAAAGGTATAATAACGGCCCCGGTAGCCCGCATAGAGGCGAATCTGGTCATGCACCTTATACCCCACCAAGGCTTCCAGATTAGAATCAAAACTGTCATAGGCCACGGCGCCCAAACCACCCATGTCGGCTGTGAACAGGAGATTCCATTTCTCGGTAAACCAGACCCCGGTGCGCAGCCCGAGAAAAGGTTCTACCAAATTCACTTTGAAAGGCATATTGAAGGTTCCGCCCCTGGTTATCGTGCGGTGCTACCCGGAGGACCGGTCAGGGTGGCATCTACAGCCAGACTGGTGTCCTGGTTGAACCAGTTGTAGCGGGCGCCGCCCAGAAGCTCGCAGGACAGGACGGGAAGCGGCTTGTCGGGGCTCAAAGGCAGGGTCCCCAGCAAATAGCGCCCCCCCACGTCCAGAAACCCTTGTCGGATAATAACTTTTACGGTCCCTGAGGGAATCAGGCGAATTCCGGCACGGGGACGTCAGGCGACTGTATTTCTTTGGATCCGCCTGCACTGGCGGTGTCCCCCACATAAATAAAAACGTTATCGATAAAAAACCCCCACCGGTCTTTCCAGATCTCCACCCGGCCCATGGCGCCGAACACCTTACTGAAATAGTCGGGCACGAGGTCATACCAGGGGATATCAACCGCTGCGGTTGCCCCCCTGGTGCCTTGTTTGGAGGCGCTAATGTTCACCCCTACCATCCAGAAATAGGGAGCCACAAAAAACTGCCAGCCCTCCTTATCAAAGGGGAGGCGGTTAGCTGCCTTCATTTGGCTTACCTGGTCTGGAGTGGCCCCGGCCGTTGCCTGGACCGGGGCTGCGGACTCCTGGGAGTCCGCGGCCGAGCTTACCAAAAGGAACAGCATGACAATGATAACGGTTTTGGGTGTCCGCATGGTTATCCTTTCGCCTGGAATTGGACGCAGCAACTGAGGAATTATGCCCTGAAAGTTTGTTTAAAGCAATACCAAGGAACGAGGCCCATGGTCATCACTCCCAGGTAAAGATCTTTTTCCAATCCTTCTTCATGCTGATGACCGTCCAGCCCTGCTTCTTGGCCTCGTCGTACAGCCCCTGGGTGAATGTGCCAACCTTGGTATCGGGCAGACCCTGGGCCGGGCCGTAGGCATACTCCCGGTCCTTGTCGTCGTGCAGCACCAGCATCATCAGCCGGGCCCCGTCACCGGCGCCGGTGTACTCCAGCATCTGCCGGTCGCCGGTGGAGTTGCCGAACGCCGCGTGCGGCCGGCGGCCGATCATCAGGTGGATGCCCTGGGGCTTGCCGGCGTTGTTGTCGTTGAGCAGCAGCTTGGGCTCCTTGATCAGGAACGGCTTGCCGTCCTTGCCGTAGCCGTACTTGGTGACGCCGGCGCTGCCCACCACCTGCTCAGGCGGGATGCCATACACGTGCTCGGAATAGACCCGCACAAAGTCCTGGCCGCCGCCGGTGACGATGTAAGTCTTATAGCCGTTGGCCCGCAGGTATTGCAGCACTTCCAGCATGGGCTGGTAGGTGAGCTCGGTGTAGGGCCGCTTCCACCTGGGATCCCGGGCCGTTTCCAGCCACTTCTTGACTTCGGCCTGGAACTCCTCCACCGACATGCCGGTGAGCGTCACGGCCAGGATCTTTTCCAGGTCTTTCATGGAGAGCTTGGCCATGGCCTCCCGGTTGCCCGACAGCACGGTCTTGAACGGCTCGACCTTGGCCAGTTCCGGTTTCGCCTTCACCACCGCCGGAACCCGCTCCAGGCAGTACATCACCTGAGTGTACATCGGGTGCGAGACCCACATGGTGCCGTCCTGGTCGAAGGTAGCCAGGCGCGCTGCGGGCGGCACGAACTTCGGGCTGGCCTTGTCGGTGGTGGCTTTAACGAAGTCGATGATGGCCTGCTTGGCCGGCCCCTCGTTCCAAGAAGGCAACGGGTCATTTGCCTGGGCTATGGCCAGGGTAGTCAAACCCAGGGCCGCAAAGAACCCGATGCAGAAAAAAACGCTGATCTTCCTGGGAAGATTTTTCCCTTGCATACTTAAATCCTCACTGCAACCGCGATACGTCATCTTAACGCCCGGTAATGATGCCATAGGTGGTTAAGGCCTCAATCACCCCATGGAAGATGAGCCCCACACCCATGGCGGCCACGAAAAAACCGACGATGCGGCTGGCCGCGTCAATACCCATTTTGCCAAACCGGCGCATTAATATTTCGGAACGGATCAGTATTCGGTAAGTTATAAACATAACTGATCAGAATAGCCGCAGAAATAACCAGCAAGGGCATAAGATCGTGCCGTTGCACCAATGAAGTCATGCCCAGTATGGTCGCAATGACTCCTGGACCGACCATGATGGGCATGGCCAGGGGAATGAAGGCGATATTTCCCTGGTCCGAGCCGCTGGTATCTGTGGGAATAAACCGGTTTTCGGGAGAGGGCGCAAACAGTTCGAACCCCAGACGCATGAGGATGATGCCCCCGACAATGCGGATCATGCTAAGGGGCACCCCAAAGAGCCGCATGATCAGGGTGCCGAAAATCAGAAAGAAAAACATCAGGATAGTGGCATAGAGACAGGACTTGAGAGCCACCCGGTGATGCGCCTCTTTGTCCTGTCCAAGGAGAAGTTGCAAAAAAACCGGCATGGCCTCCAACGGATTAATAACGGCCAATAAGGTCGAGAACGTGCCGAGAAACAGGGGGATCAGTGTATCCATTATTCCTTCCGCTCTTTCGTCTGAGTTAATCTAGTGACCGCCAGGATCTTCTCCAAGTCCCGTTCACTGCCCCAAGGTCAGGCCCAGCTCACTTCAGCCTGGCAAACTCCACCTCAAACGTCTGTTTGAGGGCTGCTTGAAAATAAGTGCCCCTGAGCTGATCGTTCTTGGGATCATAGATCAGGTTGTACGTGGAGCCGGGATAATTTACATCCCGCAGCTCAATGAATACCTTGATCGTCTTCCCGTCCCGGGCGGCATCCGCCTTGGCCACGTGAATCGGCCTGGGATTGAAATAGGCCGCCTCCATTTTGCCAACGCGGTCAATGTTTTTAATCTCAATGACATAGCCGCCATCCGGGCGCTGCCAGCGGCCTTTCAGCACCCCAAAACCCGGCCAGTCCTTGCTGCCTGCTTCTCGTAGTTGGGCCTGCAGGGGTGCCTGGAGGAATGCCGCCAATAGAAATATGACGGCGATGCTGCCGACTTTAAGTTTCATAACCCATCTCCCTTTTTCAAAAATTCTTGCCATTGAGACACCTCGCTCCTGTCTTCGCCTCAGACTCGCGCCAGTCCACCGGCTCGACTAACCGGCTCAAATACTACTTCGGCATCGATCTCTAAAGAGCACTTCCTCCCGGCAGATGTCCGCCACCATGACCACGGCCGGAAAATCTTCCAGACCCCTGGCCGCGGCCCACTCCCGGTACATCAAGGCGTCCTCGGGGGACTTAATGAGTAAATTGGGGCTGCACAGGCCTTCCCGCCTGTGCAGTCCCAGATTTTAATCTGCTTCTATCTAAATTACTTTTTCAGCACCTTGGTATTAGGTGGGGGTAACGAATTATCAGCCGCCTTCCATATCCATATAGGTGGTCCAATTAGAGGATTCGGCGCTGGGCTCATTCACCCATTCAATTTTTTCCCCTCGTTTATACGCCGCACCGGATTCCTGGAGAAAACTTTGCGACTGGGCACAGCCCATGAGAATCAAAGACAGGCCTAAAGCGATGAGGCCGCTTTTCAGACTAAGTACAGGTATGTTCATATCTTAACTCCACTATGAGGAGATGCTCCCGCAGTCATCTCTTGGATTCCGTTAGGTTACCAGACCGACGATTTTACTATGATTCCCAGGTGACCTCACTCATCCCCACCGGTCGTCGCCGACGGACCCGGCTCCAGGCCAAACGGCTGATACAGTTGCCGATATGTCTGGGACTCCTCCTGGACATACGGGCTCTTATACTGGTACTGGGTGGCGCATCCTGAGGCCAGAAGTCCCCCAAGTATTGCCATCGCCATGATACTATTAATGCTCCAAGACATTACAATTCACCTCACTGTGTGCAATTTCCCTCATTTATTAAAATTTTTTCTTTGAATTTCAAACCATTATTTCTTGAGGTGTCTAATTCGTTCTCATCCGGAAACTATGATGAGAACGAATAAAGTTTCTGATTTAGAAACGAGATAGTTTCTGCAAGGTAAAGGAAAACAAGGGGTTGTGTGGAGGCGAACATTCGTTCGCCGCACCAGCAAGCCCGCCGATTGACGCTGAAATTGCGGAACCTAGCCGTTTCCGGACAGAAACGAATTCATCTATAAACTCGGTCTTATGCTATCAAATTATCTAAAACTAAGAATCGAAAAAGTAAAAAGCAAACACAGTTTCCAAAATATTTCCGGTCTGGAGAACCTGGGGGTAAAGTCAGGGCTCCTAACGGCCCTCTGTCTAATACAAATTTGCCATCAAAGGCGGCACAGGCTGAAGCCTGCGGCTAACACAAAAAATTTTTTTAATCGCAACTTAGTAGCAAGGCCCATCGGCTCCCAAGACTTGCATCTTCCGGAGATTTTTTTTATAATCCGGTCAATTTGAGAAACGAACCACCCATGTCTGCGAATCATCCCACAAGATCTGAATGTCTGGACTTAATGACTGCATATCAGATGCTGCCACATATTCAGGCGCACTGTTGGCGCGTTCGGGACGTCGCCCTGTTTTTGGGCGAACAACTGCTGGCCGCCGGTGTGGCGCTGCAGTTGCCCCTTCTCGAAGCCGGCGCCCTGCTTCACGACCTCGCCAAAACCGCCAGCCTCAAGAACGGCGGCGAACATGCCCGCCTGGGGGCTGAGTGGCTCACTCGTTTGGGTTATCCCGCCGTGGCCGAGATTGTCCGGGAGCACGTCTGGCTGAGTCGCAATCCCACCGAACCCTGGCCCTTGCGGGAAGTGGAGCTTGTCAATTACGCCGACAAACGCGTGCTTACATGATCTGGTGGTGAGTCTAAGCCAGAGATTCGCTGACCTGCGCACCCGCTATGGCCGGACTCCAGAGATTGTGGAACGCATCACCACCAATGAACGGCGCAGCCTGTGCCTGGAAAATAAAATTTTTACCCAACTAAACATTATCCCCGACGATATTTTAGTCATTAATGAGCGGAGGCAGAGATGAAGAAATTACGGCTGGCATTATTGAGCGGCGGCAAATCCTCGGAACGGGAAGTCTCGTTAAAAAGCGGCGGCCAGGTCTTTCAGGCCCTGAATAAAAGCAAATACGACATCAATCGCTACGACCCCCAAACCGATCTTAACCAGCTTATTGCCGACGCTGCCAACCTGGATGTCGCCCTGATTATCATGCACGGCCGCTGGGGTGAAGACGGCACCATCCAGGGATTGCTGGACCTTCTGGAACTACCCTACCAGGGTTCCGGGGTCATGGCCAGCGCCGTGGCCATGAATAAAGAAGTCAGCAAGATGCTCTACCTGCAGGCCGGGCTGAATGTTCCCCGGGCGGTTTTTTATTCCCGCCATGACGCCATTGACCCCAAGGCCGTGACAGCTGCCGTCGGGCTGCCTGCGGTCATCAAACCCGTGAATGAAGGCTCCAGTATCGGCGTCACCGTGGCCCGCAACCAGGACCAGCTCCTCCCCGGCATCCAGGAGGCTTTGACCTATGACCATCGGGTCCTGGTGGAAGAGTTCATCACCGGCGTCGAAGTTACCTCCGGCGTCCTGGGCAACGACGACCTCCAGACCCTGCCGCTGGTGGAAATCGTTCCCAGCGAAGCCTTCCCGTTTTTCAATTACGAAGCCAAATATCAACCCGGCGCCACCGTGGAAATCGTGCCGGCCCGCCTCAGCCCCGACATGACCTCCAGGGTCCAGGAGTGCGGCCTCAAGGCCCACCGCGCCCTCGGCTGCCGGGGCTATAGCCGCACCGACACCATCATCCGGGATAACGACATCTATGTCCTGGAAACCAACACCATCCCCGGCATGACCGCCACCAGCCTCTTTCCCCAGGCCGCCGCGGCCGCGGGTTTGGATTTTCCGGCCCTCCTGGACCGGCTCGTCAAACTGGCCCTGGAAAAGTAGTGCTTCTCTTGAGACTAGTGCATTTAAATGGCTCGTTCCCAAGCTCCCGCTTGGGAACGCCAAAAACCCGCGCAGCTCCCGCTTCGCCGCCTCAAATATTTTTTCATCCTTTCTAGACCTGTAGGGCGGGAAAGCACCCGCAGGGCGGCGGAGCCCAAGCGCATCCCGCCTTTTGCCCTTTTAACAACGACTGGATATGACCTCAAACTGGCCTCAAGTAGATGAAATCCTCCAATCCGGACTTACCTCCGGCGTCTATACCGCCGCAGTCGTCCTGGCCGGCAGGGAAGGGGAGGTGGCCTATGAAAAGACCGTGGGCTGGTTAAGTGCCGGGGAAGACAGCCCTGCAACCACCCCTGAAGCGGTTTTTGATCTCGCTTCCCTCACCAAAGCCTTGGCCACCACTCTCGCCCTTCTGCTTTTAGTGCAACAGGGGCGCCTGTCTCTGGACGCCACCTTAGGCGAACTCCTGCCCGCGTCTGTGGCTCCCGCAAGACAAGCGCTCTCTTCCCCTTGTGTCCCTGTTGGTCCACCAGGCAGGTCTGCCCGCCTGGAAGCCCTTCTATGAAACCGTCCTGACCCTCCCGGTTGACCAGCGGCCGAGCTCTCTGGAAAGACTGGCCGCGGCCGCACCCCTGGAACATACCCCCGGTAAGCTCACCCTCTACAGCGACCTGGGTTTCATGCTCTTAAAAGCCGTGGTCGAAACCGTTGCCGGGGAGAACCTGAACGCCTTCTGCCGCCGTCATCTCTACGAACCGTTAGGTCTGAAAAATCTGGGCTTTAACCCCCGGCAGCAGCCTGGCGGGCAGGATAAAAACTATCCGGCCACCGAAATCGGCCTCATTCCTGGCCGCTCCCTCAGGGGCGAGGTTCACGACGAAAATGCCTGGTCCGCCGGCGGTATCGCCGGCCATGCTGGCCTCTTCGGCACTGGTCGGGAAGTCTTCCAGTTGGCGGCCCGGCTTTATCAGGCTTACAAAGGAAGCGCCACCGATGATTTCTTTAATCCTCTCTGGTGCGGACCTTCCTGAAGCCCCCGCCGGGCTCTGAACGCGCCCTCGGGCTTTGATGTCCCGGCAGCCCGGGAAGCCGGCTGCGGTCGCTTCTTCTCCCCTCGCAGCCTTGGCCACCTCGGTTTCACCGGCGTCTCCTTTTGGATTGACTTGGACCTCGGGCAAATAGTAGTATTGCTCACCAACAGGGTGCACCTGGGCCGGGACAATGATAAGATAAAACCGTTCCGCCCCCAACTATATGAAGCCGTATCCCGGGCGTTAGGTTTTTCCCAAATCTTTAGAGATCTGATAAGACCACGGTGAGTCACTAAGAACAGGAATTGCCAATAAATTCAACCCATACTCCGCCTTCTCTGGCCTGCGGGATTTTCAAAATGTAGTTTTGGGCTACTGGCCAAACTGTAACCGCCAATCTCATGGATACTACAGTGAATCCAACCAACCCCATCACATCCATCTTCTAGGCATCTGCGGCACCGGCATGGCCGCCCTGGCCGGCATCCTTAAAGAACAGGGCTTTCTCTCACCGGCTCCGACGAACATACCTATCCGCCCATGAGCACCTTCCTGGAAAAGCTCGGCATCCCGGTGCAAAACGGCTACCACCCGGAACATCTCCAGCCCCGGCCCGACCTGGCGGTCATCGGCAACGTCATCCGGGCCGACAATCCCGAGGCCCAGGAAATTCTCCGCCTGGCTCTCCCCCATATCTCCATGCCCGAAGCCCTGAACCGCTACCTGGTGGGGAAGCGTCAGGCCCTGGTGGTCACCGGCACCCACGGTAAAACCACCACCTCTTCCCTCCTGGCCTGGCTGCTGTTTGCCGCCGGCCTGGACCCTGGCTTTATGATCGGCGGCATCGTCAAAAACTTTGAGTCCAATTACCGCCTGGGGCAGGGGCCCTATGTGGTCCTGGAAGGGGATGAATACGACACCGCCTTTTTTGATAAGCGGCCCAAGTTTCTCCTGTTCCATCCCCGGCAGGCCATTCTCACTTCCGTGGAATTTGATCATGCCGATATTTACCGTGATCTGCCCCACGTTATCCAGGCCTTTACCACCTTTGTCAGCCACCTGCCCGCCACCGGCGAACTGCTGGCCTGGGGCGATGACTCCCCTGGTGCGCCAGGTAGCCTCCCAGGCTTCCACCAAAGTGGCGTTTTATGGTCTCAATTCCGACGCCCTGTGGCAGGCCCGCCATCTCGAACCCCATGGCGAAGGCATGAAATTCGACGTCTTTCGAGAGGGACTATTTTGGGAGAAATTTTACGTTCCCCTGGCCGGCCGCCATAACGTCCTCAATACCCTGGCGGTGCTGGCCACCCTCAACGATCTGGGCCTTGACCGGCAGCTCCTCAAAGAGGCCTTGCCCGATTTCGCCGGCGTCAAACGCCGCCTCGAAGTTGTGGGCGATTTTAATGGCATCACCCTAGTGGACGACTTCGCCCACCATCCCACCGCCGTCGCCGAAACCCTGCTGGCCGCCCGGGGCCGCTTCCCCGGCCGGCGCCTGCTGGTGGCCTTCGAACCCCGCACCAACACCAGCCGCCGCCGCATCTTTCAACAGGAGTACGTCCAGGCCCTGGCCGGGGCCGACCTGATCCTGGTGCGTGAGCCCTCGGATCTCTGGAAAGCCCCCGAGGACGACCGCTTTTCCTCCCCCCAACTCGTCGCCGACCTCATCCAGGCCGGCCGCCAGGCCTGGTATTTTCCCGACACCGATGCCTTGCTGGCTGAATTGCTGGCCCAAGTGCAGCCCGGGGACGCCGTCCTGGTCATGTCCAACGGCGGTTTCGACGGCCTCATCCCGCGCCTCTGCCAGGTCCTGGCCCAACCCCGGGACAATTCACGCTAATGGAGCACAGGCGCCCTCGCCTGTGCTCACAATAAAAGATCCCAATTACTTTAATGAAGAGGTGCAGGAATAAAAACAAAGATCCCGGGCTTAGATAAGGTGCAGTAGGAGCGGAGTTGGCGGGCTTAACTGCCCGATTCGGGATGGAATCTGGTTTATAGGTCTTCAGGCCTGAGGCCGGTTACTTTGGCAATTCGGGAGAGCATACGCGGGCCAATTTCCTCGTTGTCATGGAAGGCAAAGACCACATCCGGCCAACCGGGTCGGCTCAAAGTCCGGTGAGAGCCGGTCGTCTTCGACGTCCTCTTAATCTTCCAGCCAATTCTCTCCAAAGCCGCTAATACTCGTCTGGCTTTGGTGGCAGGCCAGTTACTCATGCCGCGGCAAAAACAATATTAAGCGGTTCGGCCAGCATTTCCCCATGATCGAGGCGCTCTGCCACCACGCGTAGTGCCAAGGCTTGCGCTTTTGCCAGGGCCGCCTCCCGGGTAGCGCCATAGACCATTACCCCGGGAAGCTCCAGAACCTCAGCGATCCAGCGGCCATCTGCTTCCTGCTCGTATTCCACGGTGAACTTCATAACCCTTACTCCTGACATCAAAAAAAATAACCAAAAAAGCCTGCCTCTGTCAAGAGACAGCAGCAGGCCACCATTGACAGCCTTTTCGCCCCCTGAATGTTTTACCTCAAGTTCAGTCTGGAATGCAACCAGCTTAATCTTTAACTGTATGATAATCTAGTGTTTACTTGCATTAATAATAGATATATTGTATTGTGCTGGGCAAGGAGGAAAAGGCCATGCCCAGAAAAGCTGCTATCCCCAAATGTTCAGAGAATGACAGACAGATACTGGAACAGTGGGCACACAGCCGCACTGAAGAGGCGCGTTTAGTTGAGCGTGCTAAGATCATTTTGAAGTGCCTCCAGGGTGAAAGGGTTCATTCAATTGCACGAGAACTGAAAGTGCGCCCCAACACGGTTATCGAATGGCGGCGTCGTTTTGATAAACAAGGCATTAACGGTCTCCAAGACCGGCCTCGCTCTGGGAAACCGGTGCAATATGAGGCGGAGTTTCGCAATCAGGTTTTGAAGACTTTGGAACTTCCGCCGCCCAGCGGTCAAGCCCGCTGGGATGGACCAGCAGTTGCAAAACATCTTGATACATCCGTACACGCAGTATGGCGCCTTTTGCGCAAAGAAGGTATATGTCTTAGCCGTCAACGCAGTTGGTGTGTAAGCACCGATCCGGAATTTATTCCAAAGGCAGCCGATATTGTTGGACTTTATCTCAATCCCCCAGAAAACGCCATTGTGATATCAGTGGACGAGAAACCAAGCATTCAAGCATTAGAACGTTCAACGGGCTATGTAGCAACCCAGAACGGCAAGATTGTTCAAGGTTATAAGAGTACATACAAACGACACGGGACGCTAAATCTCTTTGCGGCGTTGGAGGTCGCAACTGGATCTATTCACACGCAAATTACCCAGCAAAAACGTCGTGTAGAATTTCTGGCCTTTATGGATCAATTGCTTTTAGACCTCCCCAATGACAAAGAATTTCATGTGATACTTGATAACTACTGTATTCATAAGAGAAATGATGCTTGGTTGGCTGCACATCCTAATGTCCACTTTCATTTCACTCCTACTTCAGCCAGCTGGTTAAACCAAGTGGAGATTTGGTTCGGTATTTTTTCTCGAAAAGCGCTCAGGGGAGCAAGTTTTAAGAACATTGAACAATTACGCCAGGCAATCGAGGCATTTGTTGCCGCCTACGGTCCAACTGCCAAACCTTTCATGTGGCGAAAGCGCGAAGTGAAGGGTTCACAGCTGAAAAATACTATCGTTAATTTACGCAATTAAACACTAGCACCATTTAACCGAAAACCGAAAACGGTATTATCTCCCCTTTTCTTGCTGACCCAAATGCAAGTAAACTAAAAATAGTGTAGAATCTCTATCATGGCATGTATTCACCTGGAAAACAAAGCCTCGTTGGCCACTACCCTGATCACCGTCTTCCTCCTGCTCCAACCCTCAACCATCTGGGCCACTGAGGCGCCGGGTGGACATTCCCTCCTCTCCGGTATCGGCATCAGCATTTTGGCCGCTACCATCCTGGCCTGTCTGGCCACCGTGATCAAACAACCCCTGATCCTGGCGTATCTCGCCGCCGGGGTCATCATCGGCCCGGAAATGGGCTTTGCCTGGATCCGGGATAAAGCCGAAATCCAGACTATCGCCGAAATCGGCTTGATCCTCCTCCTTTTCATGATCGGCCTGGAGTTGAGCCTCAAAAAGATCAAAGCATCCGGCCCGTCTTTGATCATCACCGGCATTCTCCAGTTCATCCTCTGCACCGCCCTGGGCCTTGGGTTTGTCTATCTTTTGGGATTCACTTTCCAGACCACCTGCCCTTGCGAATATACTATTCTCGGAGTCAGGGTCATCGGCGGCCGTTATGATGTCCTCTATCTGGCAGCCTGTCTGGCCCTGAGCAGCACCGCCATCGTCGTCAAACTCCTGTATGAAAAATTCGAACTGGACACCCTGGCCGGCCGCCTCACCCTGGGAGTCTTGATCTTTCAAGATCTCTGGGCCATTGTTATCCTGGGCTTGCAACCCAATCTGGCTGATCCCCAGGTACTGGTGATCCTGTGGTCTTTCGCCAAAGGTGCTTCCCTGGTGGCCGCCAGCCTCCTGGCCAGCAAGTACGCCCTCGGCTATATTTTCCATAAGATCGCTAAACTCCCTGAACTCGTCCTGGTGGCCTCCCTGGGCTGGTGTTTTCTCATCGCCGGTCTAGCCGACTACCTGGGACTTTCCCTGGAAATGGGGGCCCTCATTGCCGGCGTCGCCGTCTCCACCTTCCCCTACAACCTTGACATTATCGGCAAGATCATTAATATTCGAGACTTCTTCATCACCCTCTTTTTTGTCGCCCTGGGAATGGTGATTCCCAATCCATTGGATAATCCGGGACTTCTCGGGCTTGCCCTCATCTTAGCCCTTTTCCTCGTGGCCTCCCGCTTTCTGGCTGTTTTTCCGGTTCTCTATTGGCTTAAAAATGGCACCCGGGTGAGCCTCCTCACTGCCATTAATCTGTCGCAACTCAGCGAATTTGCGCTGGTTATTGCCGTGATTGGCAGCAAGCCGGAATACAATCACATCGGGCCTGACATCATGACCCTCATCATTTTGGTCTTTGTCGTCACCTCGGTTACGTCCACCTACATGATTAAATACAGCCACATGTTGCAAAAGGTATTAAGCCGTTGGATTGAACGCCTCGGTTTCAAGCCTGTTTCAGGGCAACTGCCGGAAACCCTCGATGATGAACCCAAAGATATTGCCCTCCTGGGCTTCTTCCGGGTGGCCAGCGCCTTCCTCGCCGAAGTAGAAGAAACCAGGCCGGAACTGAACCACAAACTTGTGGTGGTTGACTTCAATCCCGAGGTCTATCAAGGTTTAGTGACCCGCCAGGTCAAGGTCGTGTATGGCGATATCAGTAACATCCAGACGTTGCACCATGCCGGTCTGGAACACGTCAAAATTGCTATTTCCACTATTACCGATGACATCCTGGTAGGGACGAATAACTTGAAACTAGTCAGTGAGATAAAATCCCTGTACCCTCATGCCAAAATTATCGTCACTGCCCAGAGCAACTCCCGGGCCCTGGAATTGTACCAGGCCGGGGCTGATTATGTCTTGCGTCCCAATATCGCTACCGCCCTCCAGTTGCTGCCCGTCATCGAACTCCTGCTCCGGGGCGAAGAGGCTGTCCTCAAGAAAACCGAAATCGCCAAACTCTCCCGCCGGGAAGAAATCCTCAAATGATCTCTTTCCCTCCGATTCGTTGTCAATGGCAAGTCAATTGGCATCATTTCATATTCAGACGCCGATCCTTATCGCCAGCCGCCCCATCAAGCTTATCTATACCGCTCGCACCTGCTATGATCCAGAACTCATCAGGGAACTAAAAACTTTCCCTATCCAGATCAATGTTGGCCTTGTTAGCTCTCCGGCGATCAGTCACAAGGAGCAAGCTAAACCCCGGGAACGTCATCCGTGTCAACTCTGTTAGTGCTATTGCAGAGTGCGCTGAGGATGCATATTATTAAAAAAATAGCGGTGGTCCTCTGGGCGGGGTGCCGCCCGGGCCCTCGGTGGTAGTTAGTTCTCATCCGGAAACTATGATGAGAACGAATCAAGTTTCTGCTTTGGCAACGAGATGGTTTCTGCAAGGTCAGGGATATCAAGGGTTTGTGCGGAGGCAAACATTCATTTGCCGCACCAGCAAGCCCGCCGGTTGACGCAGAAATTGCGAAAAATAGCCGTTTCCGGGAGCAGTTACAATACCGGGCCGGAAATCGACTTCGTCCTCGAGAAATTTCCTCCCTTTATTGCAGAGCTGCGAACCATGTCACCTTATTGGGAAGTAGGCCAGGGGGTCTGTGCGAAGCGCGATTTTTGTCGGAATGTAGTCCCATACCCATGTAATCAGGCAAGAAAAGCTTGTAACTTTAACTAAAAAATGAACAGGAGATTATCAGATGAAACCCCATAAGCCACTATTAGTGATTCTGTTGGTAGTATTGTTATTCGCTCTACCATGTTGTTCCAAGGTATCGGAAAATGATGTCATTGGAAAATGGAACAATACCAAAGTTCCGAATTTATGGATGGAATTTTTTAAGGATATGACATGTTCTGGCGGAAAATGGTCCATATCAAGTGATGGCACTATTAAGGTTGTGAACCCGGATGGAGCTGTAAGACTGGCTAAGATTAAAGATGGAAAGTTGGTATTCGAGGAATTTGGCGAACAAGGAATATTTATTAAAGAAGGCAAATAGAAAATCGTAAACCTAGCCCCAGGGGTGCCGGCATTTCACGTGGAGAATGCATCCGAAGGTTGATAACCGAACTGTCTGGCCCTATCCTTTTGGGATCGCTCTCCCGAGAGCCATCCGGGCCGACATTGCAGGCCTGATTAACCGGCGCCCTTATTGCCCTTCTTCTTCTCGGGCTCGGAGCCACTGGCCTTACCAGCATTACCTCGCTCCTCTGCCTGAGGCCCTTCCCCCCATCTTATCCCTTCCTGATTGGAAAAATCGGTAAAAATAATCGTGTCCAACCGGTAAAATCCTGCCGACCCCTTTTCCATTTGGCCTCTTCTGGATCTTGTTTCCCTTTTTCCTGGTATTGTGACATTTGTCTCATCTGTTCTGTCCTCTTCCCCCACCTTCTGGTAAAAGCTAATCTCAGATAACAACTATGAGCTTGTTAATCGAAACTCGAAACTCAGTTTTTACCATTCAACTTTCAACCGTAAACTGAAAACCGAAAACTGGCCTCCGGCCACTGACCACTAAAAAAAGGAGTCCATTATGCCATCCACCACACCCCCGTCCCACCCCGTCCCTGGATACCTCCTTACCCTTCAGCGCTTCCTGGACCTGGCCATGCACACCGCCGAGGCCGCCAGCGCCGAGGGCAACCACCGGATTGTCCTCCAGGCCATCCGGGAAGGCGCCCGGATCATTACCCTGCTCCTCAAACTCACCTCCTCCTCGGACCAGCAGCAGGGACGACTCCCCCAGGCCCCAACTGAACTGCTCGGCTTGGACCGCCTCCTGAACACCGCCCCGGCCATCCCCGAAGATCAGCACTCCGGCATATCACCGGGGCCCTCCGCTTCGGACCTGCAACCCAAAAACCGGCAACCTGACCACGGCCACCAGCCTGCCCAAACCTGCGGTGTCAACCTGGAAACCCTGCCAACTGACCTGACCCGGGAATTGCTCACAGGCATGTTTCGCCCTCAGGCCGGACCTGAGACCCTCACCCTGGAAAACCGGAAGTGGGAAAAAAGCGGGAAATTACCGGGAAAATCAACAGCAACAACTAATAATAGTAAGTTAATTCAAAAGGTTAGTCGATATGAAAAAAATCCGCGGGAGGGCACTCCTCAAGGTGTCCAAACCCCGGTGGCCCCAGCGGGTTGACCTGTCTAACAACACTGCTTTCGCCAACGGGCGGCAGGTGGCCTAATCACCGGCAATTTTAAAACTCGTAACTCGTAACTAAAACTGCTTGGCAACTCCGGCGCCAGGGGATATAGTGTTAAGAACATATGATCTATACTATTTAAAGAGGTGACCCATGCAAAAAGTGGCCCTGGTGGCTTTTAAAGGCGAAGCCATGTGTTTTGTTCATGTCCTGTTAAATGCGTTGGATATGCAGCAGCGTGGTCTGACCGTGAAAATCATCGTCGAAGGTCTGGCCGTGAAACTGCCCCCGGAACTCAACCAGCCGGACCATGCCTTTCACGCCCTCTATGCCAAAACCAAAGAGGCCGGTCTCATCGCCGGGGTCTGCAAGGCCTGCTCCGCCAAGATGGGCTCGTTGGCCGACGTCCAGGCCCAGGGCCTGGCCCTCCTGGACGACATGCACGGCCACCCCAGCTTAGGCCGCTACCTGGCCGAGGGCTATACCATCATCACCTTTTAGAGAGCTGTTGCCTTAGGAGAAACCTTGTAGCGGATGTTCCAGGCCAATAAACGGTTAACTTATTAATTATACTATAATTAATGGCATTTTTGGCGAAAATATGTAGCCACTAAATAATATCTTTATAATGATTATATATGCTTGCAAATAAAGGTAATTAAATGTTATTAATGTAGCCATTATGTATATCGACACTGCCTATTCCACCCAATCCGGCAAGACCTATCGGCGGCATTTGCTGCGAGAGTCATTCCGGGAAGGCGGCAAAGTCAAGCATCGCACTATCGCCAACCTCTCACATTGTTCCGAGGAGGAAATCGCGGCCATTAAGCTGGCCTTGCGGCACAAAGACGATCTGGCCCAATTGGGTAGTATCAAAGATGTAACCATGCAACAAGGCGCCCGCATCGGGGCGGTATTCTGTTTAAAAGTCGTGGCCGAGCGTCTTGGGCTCGCCAAAATATTAGGTAATCAGCGTGCTGGTAAATTGGCCCTGTGGCAGGTCTTTGCCAGATTGATCGATCAAGGCTCCCGTCTGAGCGCCGTCAGATTGGCCGAACGCCACGCCGCTTGTGATATTCTGGGTCTGGAAACCTTCAACGAAGACCATCTCTATCAAAATCTTTCCTGGCTGGCTGCGCATCAGGAAGAAATTGAACAACGTCTCTTCCGCAGGCGCTACGGCTCCGAACCCCCGCAACTGTTTCTCTATGATGTCACCAGCTCTTACCTGGAGGGCGTCAACAACATCCTGGCCGCTTTCGGTTACAACCGGGACGGCAAAAAGGGAAAACAGCAACTTGTCATCGGACTCCTCACCGGTCCCGAAGGCGATCCGGTGGCGGTGCGGGTATTTGCCGGCAACACCCAGGACCCTAAAACCGTGACTGAGCAGATTCGCACTCTGGCCCAGAGCTTTGGGGTCAGCAAAGTCACCCTGGTGGGCGACCGGGGCATGTTGAAACTGCCGCAATTGCAAGCCCTGGCAGAACATGAGTTTAATTATATTACGGCGATTACGAAATCCCAGATTCGTCAACTGCTCAAAACCGGCGCCTTCCAGATGCATCTCTTTGACCATGAATTGGCTGAAGTCGAGTTCGATGCCGTTCGTTATATCTTGCGACGCAATCCGCAACGGGTGGTGGAAATGGCCCAGGCCCGCCAGAAAAAGCTGGAAGCCTTGACAGTCCGGCTGACAGCTCAGCAGCGCTATTTGGAGGAGCACCCTCGAGCCAATCCTGACATTGCGCAAAATAAATTACATGATTATGCCAAATTACTTCAAATTGAGCGCTGGGCCAAAGTAACCCGGCAAGAACGGAGTCTGTCCCTGGAAATTGATCATGAAGCTTGGGCTCATGAAGCCCAGCTTGATGGTTGTTACGTGATCAAGACCGATGTGCCCGGGAAAACCGCTACGGCTGATACCATTCATCAGCGCTACAAGGACTTGGCCAAAGTGGAGCGAGCCTTTCGCACCTTTAAAAGCGGACATCTGGAAATCCGCCCCACCTTTGTGCAGACTGAGGCCAGCACCCGAGGCCACGTCTTCGTGGTGATGTTGGCCTATCTCCTGGAACGGGAGTTAGACCGGTATTGGCGTCCTCTTGACCTCCCTGTCAGTGAGGCCCTGGATGAATTGGGTTCGCTCCGGGGGGTAGAAATAACTATCGGCAATACTACTTGTCAACAAGTCCCCCAGCCCACGGGGCTCAGTCAAAAATTATTAACCGAGGCAGAAATAACTTTACCCGATGTCCTGCCCCTCAGGAAAGTTCATGTAGCCACCAGAAAAAAACTGTCAAAAGAATAATATCTAATTTAATATCAATATGTTACAGCATATTTATGATTTATTTTTTCTGGAACATCCGTTGTAGATTTGGGTGAACTGGTGGGATTAAGCGGCCAGACCAGCCGGTTGGTCACCTTGGCGGCCTTGGTTCAGCGCCAGTTAAAGGGGTAAAGCTATGGCGGGGGGTGAGGCGGGTGGAAAAAACTGCCTCAAATCTCCTGAGAAATGGCGGTGCGCCTGCTGCTAACGACTAAATTATAACAAACCAAAAATATTTACTACAATATTTCATATCCATACGTATTAAGTTTATTACTCCTCCAAAAATCCTTTTAATTCATTAAAATATCATCAAATTTAAGAGCTCATAACCCCTGATTAAGAATATCCTTGACGAAGACCTAAAAAAGACTTATTATAAACATAAGTTCATAATAAAAAATCGGCCTGGAAAGGAGGACGGGAATGATCTTTGCCAAAGGACGCGGCGAGTGCGCTGGTAGCGGTGGAGGTGGAATTGGCAGTGGACCTGCCGGCGGGGGTGGCCCCGGTCGGGGCGGCGGGTCCCGACCCGGACCCGGAGGAATATGCCTCTGCCCCGCTTGTGGGGAAGAAGCGCCACACCAGCAGGGACTCCCCTGCCTGCAAATTCAATGCCCCAAATGCGGGGCAACAATGACCCGGAAATAAGCGTTATTTTTCTGATGAATAATTATTAATTATAACAATGTGTTAATCAAAAAAGAGGTATCCGCTCATGCCACGTTTTGATAGAACCGGACCGACAGGCCAAGGGCCAATGGGTCGGGGCCTGGGCCCCTGCGGGGCCGGTCGCCGCCGCGGCTTCGGTTCCGGGTTTGGCTGCGGCGCCAGAGAGTTCTGCAATTTTCGGGGTGCTTGGGACCAGCCCCGCAGGGGGTGGGTCGACAGGGACTATACCGCTCCTCAGTGGGGAAGTGGCTATGGTGCACCTCAGGATGAAGCCCAAGCCTTAAAACAGGAAGAATCCTATCTGCGGAACGAAATGGCAGCCATCCAAAAACGCCTAGCTGAATTGCAAGGCGCTTAATTTTAACCCATTATCCTGCCCGGGGGAAGCCCGGGCAGATTGTTTCGAAACCAATCCTTTCGGATAAATCCTCCTATCCAATTAAACCCTGAGAAAAAACTGTAGACATTGGTGTCAATCTGTTTTAGTGTTACATTAAATCGGTTTGCCTGATTGCGATTAATATCCAAGTAAAAACAGCACATTAAAATGAAATGCAAAGGAGTATGCCATGGAATTCGCCACTATCACCGTGGAGCACAAAGACCAGCTAGGCATCATTACCTTGAACCGCCCGGACAAGATGAACACCTTCAGCAGCCAGCTGGCCCGAGAGCTTAATGATGGTTTGCGCCTGCTGGATCAGAACGATCAAGTGCGGGTAATCATTGTCAAAGGCGCTGGCAGGGCTTTTTCCACCGGCATTGACATTGCCGAATTTCCGGGGAAGAGCACCACGGAATATCAGGAATGGATCTCGCTCATGGACGAGATGCACCTCACTGTGGCTTCTCTGACTAAGCCGGTTATCGCCATGGTACAAGGCTTTGCCGTGGCCAACGGAGCCGGGCTGGTATTTGCCGCAGATTTTGCCATTGTTGCCGAAGGCACCAAAATCGGTACCACGGCCATAAACGTCGGTCTGCTGTGTACCGGACCCGTCATTCCTATCGGTCATCTGGGAAAGAAAAAGGTTCTGGAAATGCTATTGTGTGGGGATATGATCGACGCCGCCGAGGCCGAAAGGTTAGGGCTGGTCAACAAAGTGGTCCCCCTGGAAAAACTTGAAGCGGAAACCCTGGCCTTCGCCCAAAAACTCATCAACAAAAGCCCCCTGGCCGTCAAAATGGGCAAGCAGTTTTATTACCAGATGGTTGATATGCCGTTTCTCCAACGGTTCACCTACAGCAGTGAGGTGTTTGCCCGTTTATGCACCTCTGATGATGCCAAAGAGGGGGTGGGCGCTTTTCTGGCCAAACGGAAACCGGTCTGGCGGGGGAAGTGATCTCGAATTAGGAGTTCCGGAGTGATAAGCTGAAACTTATCATAGCCGGGGTCCGGAAGAATCCAGGTGATAGTATGGGAAAAACGATCGTTCCCACCAACCTTCCTGATTGGCCGCAGTTCATCATTCAGAGTATGGCTGACGGCGTTATTACGGTGAACGGTAAGATGCAGATCACCGATTTCAACCGGGCCGCCGAGAAGCTCACCGGCTATAGTCGGGAGGAAGCCCTGGGGCGTTTATGTGGCGAAATTCTCCACAGCAGTATGTGCGGTCGGGAATGCCCCCTGAAGCTGGCCATGAATGGCGGCGAAGCCGTCTCCCGGGAAGCGGTGTTGCAAAGTCGTCTGGGTCAAAAAATCGAGGTCATGTTGACCGCCTCGGCTTTACGTGACGAGGACGGGAACCTCCTGGGCGGCGTGGAGACGTTTCGGGACATCGCCCCCTTTAAACTCATGGAAAATGAACGCCGACAACTTGCCGGGATGTTTGCCCATGATTTAAAGGGACCGGTGGTCGGGGTGGGCGGGCTGCTCAACCGTCTGCTGCAGGGAAAAAGCGGGAAACTCACCGAACCGCAGACGGCTGTTCTGGAAACCATTTTCCAGGAAATCCGCCGACTGGAAAAACTCATAACCAATTTTCTCGATTTTGTGCGGTTGGATTTGCATATCCTCAAGCCCTTGCCCAGTGCCATCCAGCTGGAAAAGGAATGTTCGGAAGTCATGAAGCGCTACCAGGCTCTGGCAGAAACCAAAAATGTGGCGCTGGTCATGGAATTCCCCCAGGAAATTATCATCCTCCAGGCCGATCCTGTCTTGTTCCAAAGAGCCCTGGGCAATCTGGTGGAAAACGCCATCAAATATTCCCCTCCCCACACCCGGGTGACCTTGCAGGTTCAGGATCTGGGTGACGAAGTGCAATTTGTGGTCGCCGACCAGGGGCCGGGCATAGACCCCCACGACCTGCCCCATCTTTTTGATCTGCTTTACCGTGGCACAGGCCTGGGTCAAGAGAGCGGTCTGGGCCTTGGCTTGGCCATCGTCAAACGCATCATTGATGCTCACAACGGCCTTCTGGGGGTGGAAAGCCAACCAGGCCAGGGAGCTGTCTTCTCTTTTTCCTTGCCCAAAACCGGTCCATCCTAACGACTAGAACCTGGCTTGTCCGGGAGCCTGGCGGCTAAAGGCGGCCGGTAGCCCTTACTGATCCCCAACTGCATCAACTTGGCCACTTCCTCGGGGGGCAGTAGCCGGGCGCCGCCCAACTGCCGGGCCAGCCAGACGGTCAGGGCGGCATGTTCCACCTTCTCCATCCTGTTATAGGCCTCCCAAAGATTGTGGCCCACCGTCAAGGCCCCATGCTGCTCCAGGAGGATGGCGTCGTAATAGGGGAGCAAATCCCTGACGGCCGCCGCCATCTCCGGAGTCCCCGTGGTTGCGTACGGCGCCGTGGGAATGGCCCCCAGGGTCAGCACCACCTCCGGCAGAATGCCCTCTGCCAGGGAGACGCCTGCTATGGTAAAGGCTGTGGCAATGGGCGGGTGGGCATGGATCACCGCCCCGGCTGCCGGCCGCCTTCGGTACACCTCCAGGTGGAGCAGCAATTCCGAAGTGGGTTCTCCCACCCCGGCTACCACCTGGCCGCTCAGGTCCACCGTGATGATATCCTCCTCCCGGATAAATCCTTTGTTGATCCCGCTGGGAGTGGTGAGCAAATTCTCCCCACACCGTACACTCAGGTTGCCGTCCATGGCCGCCAGTAACTGCCTTTGGTACAAGGCCCGACACACCTCCACCATTTCCTTTCTTAACTCAGTCTCCGCCTCAAACATACCTCATCCCTCATCCCTTTTCCCTGACTTTAAAAGACCCCGAACCAGGGCCAGGGCCTCCTCCCGGGTGGAAATCTCTCCGGCCAAGGCCGCCTCCTCCACGGCGGTGAGCAGCCGCCTGAATTCCGGTCCCGGCTCTAAGTGCAGTTCCCGTATCAGGTCCTCGCCAGTGAGCAGCCGGGGGCGTTGTTCCAGCGGCTCCACCCGCTCTTTTAGAAAAAAGTACACCTGGTCGCAGAAATCGGCCAACACAGCTTCGGCATCATCAGGTTTGAGTGCACCCTGGCCGGCCAGAGAGTCAGCCATGGCCAGGAGAAACACCCCCGCCAACTCCGGCCGGCCTGCCCTGATGAGCCGGCCCAATGCCCGTTGACTGAGCGTCTCTTGCCGATAGTCCGGCAGGAGCAGAAAGGGGCGCATGTGCAATTCAATGAGTCGGGTTACGGTGCGAGTCTCCTCCTGGGAAAAACGCAGCCGGGCCGCGGCCCCCTGGAAAATTTCCTCCCCCAGCCGCTCGTGGTGGTAAAAGGTATAGCGTTCCTGATCCTCTCGGAACTCCTGGGTCGGGGGCTTGCCGACGTCGTGAAACAGGGCGGCCAGCTTCAACAAGGCCGCTTTTTTGTCCTGCCGGGCATAATCGGCCACATATCCGGCCGTTTCCTTAAAATAAGCCTCCGGCGCGGCCAGTACTTTTTCCAGCTGGGCCAACGCCGCCAAAGAATGCTCAAATACGTCCAGATGGTGGTAGCCGTTCTGGACCACGCCTTTCATATCCTCCAACTCTGGAAAAATCCGGCCCAGGAACCCCAACTCCTCCATCTGCCGGAGCACCGGATAGGCCCGGGGCGCCGCCAGCAACCGAAATAACTCCTGATGGATCCTTTCCCCGGGGGTCCCGGCAATGGCCGCCCCATACTGCCTGACCGCTTCCTGGACCTCCGGGGTCAGTTCAAAACCGTGAGTTGCTGCAAACCGGAAGGCGCGCAGCAGGCGCACCGGGTCTTTCAGGAAATTCTCCGGCTGCAGCAACTGCAGCCTCCCTGCGGCCAGGTCTTCCCGCCCTCCCCAGGGGTCGATGATTTCCGGTTCTCCCGGCTTGCCCAAAGACTTCAGGTCCATGGCCATGGCATTGAGGGTAAAGTCCCGTTTCTGGAGATCACCCGGCAAATCCGGAGCCCGGAACTCTGTTAGATCCAGTTCCTGGCCCTGCCAGACCACCCGGGCTGAGCGTTCCTGTTCATCCAGTAAGACAAAAGTGCCCCCCAGGGCTGCCGCCAGTTCCCTGGCCAACTCCAGGGTCTGCCGGTTCACCGTCAGGTCCAGGTCGTGCATCTGACTTCCCAGAAGCAATTCCCGCACCGTGCCTCCCACCAGATACACCTGGACTTGCCGCGCCGCAGCCAGCTCCGCCATAACCTGCAGCGGCCGTTGCCGGGCCAACATCCTGATCCGGGCGGCCAGTTCTTCTCCGGCCACTAGATTTCCCCACATATCCTGCTGCTTGACCTCTTAAACGTCATCGGGTGGGACTGGAATATAGCCAAAAACTTCCCCGATGATGTTTTTTATGAAATAGTATCATTTCTTTTTTGACAGTGCTTGTAGCTTTATGCTAAGATAGTATGAAAAGTGACCCCCCAGTAATCAAAATGTTTGTTGATTGGAGTAGTTAATCACATGCAATAATTATTCACCGTTTTGTGCCGCTGTCTTCTGCTTTCGATCCCGTTTCGCGCCGTGCGCTTACCCACATGGATGTCTGGGTTTCCCAACGCTGCCGTCTAAGTAAAGGAAGAACGTGTATGACCCAGCAGACTGAAGCTTCTCTGATTCGCATCTTCAACAGCGTCACCGATCCCTTTGTCATCTATGACCGCGATTACCATATTCTGCAGGTAAACCCGGCCTTTTCCACCACCTTCCAACGGCCCCCGGAAAAACTCCTGGGCCGTCGCTGCTTTGAAGTCCTCTACAATCGCCATGAACTCTGCGAAGACTGCCACGTCAAAGAGGTCTTCGCCACCGGTGAACCCCGCCTCCGGGAAATGCTTCTTACCTTGCCGGACGGCAGCCAGCGGCATTTCGAGGTGCACTCCTATCCCGTCAAAGACGCCGACGGCAACGTTATCCAGGCTTTCGAGCACAGCCAGGACATTACCGAACGCCGGAGTCTGGAGCTGCAACTCAAAACCTCCGAAGAAAAATACCGCACCATCGTGGAAACGGCCCGGGAGGGGATTTTCATCCTGGATTATAAAGCTCGCTTTACTTTTGCCAATGAATGTTTAGCCCTGATGTTGGGCTACAACCCCGAAGAATTTCTCGGTCGCACCCTGTGCAGTCTCATGGACGAAGAAGCCCGCATCCGGGGCCGGGCCCAATTTAATCAGAGCCGTCAGGGTCAATCCCTGGCCCAGGAACTCCGGCTCACTCGCCAAGAGGGCTCCCTCTTGCATTGCCTGGTTTCCATTACTCCCTTGATGGTGGGCAACGACTTTTTCGGCTCCATCGGCATCGTCACCGATATTTCCCAGTTAAAACAGGTAGAGACGGAACTTAGGGCCGCAAAAGATACCTTGGCGGCCCAGGCCCGGGAGTTGCAAAAAACCCAACACCAGTTGGAAACCCTGCTGGAGATCGCCCGGCAGGTGCACACCAAAGGTTCTCTCTCGGAAATATTCAATTTTATTCAGGATATCAGCCGAAAGATCTTCACTGCCGCCGACCCCATTTTCCTCATTCTGGATTCCGGTAAAAATTCTTTTCTCCCCCTGGATGATTGCCAGGCTAAAATTGCCGCTCCCCTCGGGCGTCTGCTCCGGCATCTGGACAAGGTTAAAGCCACCTCTGACCTCGTGCACCATCTGGTGAAAATTAAGGACAGCCAGATCGTCACCAAGACGCAGAATAACTCCCTGCCCCTGCCGATACGCCAGGCCGTGGAATCCTATCCCGCCTGGTTCGGCCTGCCCCTGATCACTCCAGAGCAATGCATCGGCTTTTTCTTCCTGGGGTCGCATACCGCGCAGGACTATCCACCCGAAGATCTGCGTTTCTTTCAGGCCCTCTTTGCCCAGATTTCCGGCTATATTCACCAATTGGTGATACGGGAGGCGGAGATCAAACTTTTACGGCAAAAGGTCACCGATCGCGCCTCCTACGGTGAAATCATCGGCCAATGCGGCAGAATGCAGGAAGTTTACGAGCTTATCGACCTGGTGGCCGGGTCCGACGCCACTGTCTTCATCACCGGCGAAAACGGCACCGGCAAAGAACTGGTGGCCCGGGCCATCCACGAACGCAGCCACCGCCGCAAAGGGCCGTTTATCGTGGCCAACTGCTCCGCCTATTCTCCCACCCTGCTGGAAAGCGAACTCTTCGGCCACGAAAAAGGGGCCTTTACCGGCGCCATCCGCCAGAAAAAAGGCCGCATTGAACGCTCCCAGGGCGGCACCCTCTTCCTGGACGAAATCGGTGATATTGCCGCGGCCACCCAAATTCTGCTCCTGCGTTTCCTCCAGGATCATTGCTTTGAACGGGTGGGCGGTGAGGAAACCATCATGGCCGATGTCCGCGTCCTGGCCGCCACCAACAAGGATTTATTTAAAGAAGCCGAGGCCGGCCGTTTCCGGGAGGATCTCTACTACCGTCTCAACGTCATCTCCATCCCCCTGCCGGCGCTGCGGGAACGCAAGGAAGACATCCCCCTGCTGTGCCAGCACTTCCTGGAAAAATATAACGTCAAAGAAGGCAAACAGATTAAACGTTTCTCCCCCAATACCCTCCAGGTGCTCATGGATTTCGACTGGCCCGGCAACGTCCGCCAGTTGGAAAATGCCGTCAGCCATACCGTTATCGTCTGCCAGGCGGATGTCATCGGCCGCAAGCACCTGCCCCGCTTCCTCAAAGATAGGCCTGAAGAAACTGCCTCCACCTCTCTGGCTGAGCAGGAGCGGCGGCTGATCCTCCGGGTTCTGAAAGAAGCCAATTGGAATAAACACGACGCCGCCCGCCGTTTGAAACTCAGCCGCAGCACCCTGTACAGCAAAATTCGCCGCTATAACCTGGAACCCAATGCCGCCATTGTTTGAAATAAAAACAATGGGGTCTTATTCTGGACAGATTTGAAAATTATAAGGAAATGCAAACATTTCCATTTCACATGTGATATCTATCACAGGTTAGGGTCAAAATTCATACAAATACCTTTTGTGCCCGAATTTCACTTTAATTGGCTAAAAATTTTCTAAATTATCATAACATATTGGAATTAATAGGAAAATTGAGAAAAATAAAAAAGATTAAGTTGTTTCCCCGCTTCCCGGCAGGATTCTTGTAATACGATACCTAGGGAAATCCTCCCGGCAAGTAGGCCGGGAAAAGCTTATAACGTTGTTTATAGGCCTTTTTATTGGAAACGCACTTTTTACCAACGACCGGAAGGAGGTGAGCGCTCGCAGTAAGGAACAGTCTCAGCGGCCTTGGTTTGGCCAAATCTGCCGCTCAGATGTTTGGGCTTTTTGAGTTTTTGTGTGGATGTCATATTAAACAATTGCATCCGAAGTTTTCGATAGTGCCTCATGGCCGCAGATTTGACCGAAAAGTCTATTTGTTAAGCCTACTCAAAAGCGAGGTCAAAACATGGCGAAAGAAAAAAAAAACGTAGAAATTAACAACAGAGCCGACACGTATGCCCTCACCAATATCGACGTGCGGCCCTGGCCGGTGACTCCCCCGCCCTCC
Organism: uncultured delta proteobacterium; assembly: GCA_963705135.1. Taxonomy (GTDB): domain Bacteria; phylum Desulfobacterota; class Desulfobaccia; order Desulfobaccales; family Desulfobaccaceae; genus Desulfobacca. The sequence goes on along the minus strand of CAVPJB010000028.1, from coordinate 65,930 downwards.
CCGGAAGAGGTGATGGCCGTTTACGAAAAACGGAAAGCGGGTGCGTTCGGCAAATTTCTGGAAGACAACCTTAGACTGGATTACCGGTTCGACAAGCCGGAAGCCCTCCAGGGTTACCGGGTCCTGTGCAACGGTCAATGGCGGTTGGGCAACAAGTTTGCTTCGGCCTGCCTGAGCGAGCTGGGCTGTGAACTGGTGAACATCGAACCCCCCAGCGGCGACCCTCTGCGGCAGTTAACCCCCTTCGGCCGGGAAGAGTACCATGCTGAAGGACAAGGCTACCGGCACCCCCTGCGGCCTGGACTTCATCCACGAGCTGCGCAACGCCCACTCCATCACCTTAAACTTCGAGACCACTGAAGGCCGGGAAATCTATAAGAAACTGGTCAACAAGGTGGACATCGTTATCGAAGAATATCCTCCCGGATATATGGACTCCATGGGGCTGGGTTACCGGCACCTGAAACATATCAATCCTGAATTAATCTATTGCTGGATCGGTGAGCGCGGCCAGTGGGGCCCCATGAAGGACGAGGTCTCCAAGTATGGCCAGTGGATGCTGGATCCCTTTGGCATGGCAGCCTGCTCCTATATCCACAACACCGGTTTCTCGCCGGATCAGTGCCCCCGGGGCGGCAAAGGCGGCGACCCGGTGCGTTCCGGCACCTGGCTGGCCGACTTCGTGGCCGGCGAGCAGGCGGCGGCTACTATCCTGGCGGCCCTGTACTACCGGAATGAGTTCCGGCATGGCGGCCAGTTCTGCGAAGTCACCGCGGCCGAATCCATGATGGACATCCTGGACTTCGACATCACCTGGTACGGGTTCAACAAATCCATTAAGGCCAGAACCGGCTCCTGGGACCCGAACCTGAACCAGTACGCCTGGAACCCCTGTAAAGACGGCTACATGATGATCGGCGGCCAGACCGACCGGCTGTGGTACCGCATCGGTATGTGTATCGAGCGCGACCTGCCCGAATTCGGCCGGCTGATCCATGAAGACCCGCTCCTCAAAGAAATGGCCGCCCGGAACGCCCTCCAGGCCCTCATCAAAACCTACACCGTCACCACCAAGTGGCTCCGGGACACCAACCGTATCGAGGCCGAGCAGAAGCTGATGGAATACGAAATCGCCGCCGGCCCCATTCTCTATATCGACGAAGTGGCGGAATTCCCCCACTTCAAATACCGCCCCTGGGTCAACACCATTGAGGACGAACAGTACGGCACCGTGCTGTATGCCGAGTCCACCACGGCCTATCAGTACCGGACTCCCGGCCGGGTGAAATCCCTGGGCCGGCCCCTGGGCCATGACAATGGTGAGATCTATCAGCGCTACCTCGGCTACGGTCCCACGAAGCTGCGGGAACTCAAGGACAAGGGGGTAATCTAAATGGAAGATAAAGATCTCCAGAAAATGAAGGTTTGCAACCTCGAGGAACTCGACGGCCCCAAGAGCAAGGAAGAACTCGAGGAGATGAAGGCTCCCTTCGAAGAGTATTGCAAAAAGGCCTTTGATGTGGGCAACGAGTTTGCCAAACCGGGGTCCATGAGAGGCATCCGCTGGATGAGCTGCACCATGTATATCTTCACCCCGCACTCCGTGGCCAACTTTGCGGAGCTGGGGGCGGAAGTCATCAAGGTCGAGATGCCCCGGATGGGCGACCCCATGCGGCACACCTCGCCCTTTAACGAGGCCTATCTCTATCCCCTGCACGACACCCGGCCCATGTCGGGCACCGGCTTGGGGTTCACCAATGCTAACTCCAACGAGTACTACATCACCCTGGACTACCACGTCCCGGAATCCAAGCGGATTTATTACGACCTGGTAAAAATGTCGGATGGGTTGACGGAATGCTACCGGCACGGCACCTTCGACCGCTGGAAACAGGGTTACCGGGATCTGATGGAAATCAACCCCAGGTTCATCTACATCTGGGGCGGCGGCTTCGGTTACGGTCCCAAGATCTTCGGCGGTTCCTATGACATCCTGGGCCAGGCCCACGCCGGCCTGTCCTCCATCACCGGGACCCACGAAGACTTTGGCGGCCATTCCACCAAATCCACCAACTGGGTCATCGACTGGTACTCCGGCACCCAGATCACCGTGGCTGGACTGGCGGCCTTGATCTGGCGGCAGAAGACCGGCCTGGGCACCATGATCGAGTTCTCCCAGGTGCAGGCGGCCACCCGCTGCTGCGCCCACACCACCCCGCTCTATGGCAACTTCGGCATCGTCCGGCAGCGCTGGGGCAACTGGGATACCCAGCTCTGCGTCCACGGCATCATCATGACCGGCAAGAGTGACTTTCCGGATGCGAAAAACCCGCAGGAGAAGTACGAGGCCCGCTACGTCATGCTCAGCGCCTTCCAGGATGCCGACTTCAAGGCTCTGTGCGACATCATCAAGAAACCGGATATGTTCAGCAGCTACAAGTCCCACAAGGAACGCGTCGGCGCCCCGGCCCAGATCGAGATCTATAAAGCCATCGAAGACTGGGCCACGGACAAGACCCGTTCCGAAGTGGTGCGCATCCTGAAAAGCCAGGGCCTCCTGGCGGCGCCGGTGATGAACGACAAGGAAGTCTATGAGTCCGAACATTTCCGGCAACGGGGTACGGTGCGCTGGCTGGACGATCCGCTCTTCGGGGATGTCTTGATCCAGAGCGGTTACAGCGCTGGCTTAATGTCCAAGACCCCCAGAAAGGTCAAGTGGCTCTGGCGGCCCGTGGGTGCGGACAACGTTAAGATCTACCACGAACTGCTGGGCTATCCCATGACCAAGATTGAAGAATGGTAATCCAAGGGTATTCTCTAAGCGGAGGGGAACTATGTGTGATATTATCTGGTGCAAGAAAGATAAAGACGGTAAAGTGTGCAACACCGTAAATTACCTGGACCCCTATTGCTTCTGGAACTGGGAAGGCAAGATCGCTTGCGCGGGTTGCAACACGGTCTATTACATCCACATGATCAATGGGCATATGTATACCGGTCCGGAAGAAAAAGCCGGCGCCGAACCCGACATCCGGCCCCTGTACGCCGATAAACCGCTGGAAGGCTATGAAGCTATTCCCACGGGAACCGAAGGCAAGACCCGGCCGTATCACTGCCTGCCCCGGGATATTTACCTGGGCCGGGCCGATATGGTCAAGTTCAGCGCCCGGGGACGTCCAGTGCGGGGCTGGCGGCCGCAGCCGCCCTCCACGGGTGTGGCCGGCTCCTGCGGTTACTTTTGGGATATTGAGAAGCTCTCGCCTGAGGTTTGGGCCGAGTATCAAGAAAAGATCGCTAAAGGCGAAGTGAAGGATTGGTAACAGGAGGAGCGACGCATGTCAAACACGAAGTTAAACCCGGTAGATTTTCTGGCTCATGTCCTCACGCCTGAAAAGCAGACAGACCACGTCTGTTGGAAATGTAAATATCTCAAATGGGTCTTGAAAGATTCCAAATTTCCCCCTGCTGATCTCATCGGCTGGTGCAAAAAGATTCATTGGCCCCATTACTGGTGTATCCCGGAAATGGATGTGATTACCAAGTGCTATGCTTTCGAACCCAAGCTCTAAAGAAATAGCCCGGCAGCACGGGGCTGAGGAAATTGATCACCTGCGGCAGCGGGTGGTTCTCTGGAAAGAGGATTATCTCCGGCAAGCGCCCCGCCGCAGGAGGAGAAGACTACCTCTTCCTGGTAAACGAATTCGCCCAGGAAATCGAGGATCATCTCTATCTCTATATCCAACGCCTCCGGGCCACGGACCATCTCGACGAAGAGCAAGTCAGTGAGTTTATGAGCGTTTTGCTACCAGCAAGTATTTGCCCTGCGGCACCATATCTTGCAGGGGAACAGTGAATGATTCCAGGGGACGCTCGCCTTTCACCTTGAGAGCTGCCTCTGATCTGGAGACTTCTACAGGAGGATAACGATGCCTGAAAAATGCCGCGTGAGCGTGTGTGGCTTTGACCCCATGCTTGTCAAAGGCTACGTAAAGACCGGGTACCGGGCTTTATGGTTCTATCTGCCGGACGAGCTGTGGGCTGATTATCCGGTTAAGATCAATGACAAAATCCAGGGGAAATTGCTGGCCGTCTATAATCCCAAAGAGGAAAAGACCCACGAGCCCAACGAATCCTTCGAATGGCTCGCCAGCAAAGAGACCGGCTACGCCATTCTCATCCCGGCCGAGGCCATCGTCAAATACAAACTGACGGAGTTCCACTTTGTGGAAATGTCCCTGGACTTCTGGGTCTCGGGCGACAAAGTAACGGAAATCTATCCCGGCGAAACCAAGCAGCGGAAATGGTGGCCGGATGGCAAGATGAAGCTGAGTTATTCAATTCCTTACGCTGAATAACCCGTTTTAACCGGCAATAACGATGAGGGGCGGCCTTAGGGTCGCCCCTCGCTTGTACCCTGACAGCTTTTTGCGTGCATGGCGCGGCAAAATATTCTACAATCCCCTTGATCTTATGAAAAATTCGAAATCGTTAGAGCGGGAGTGAAGAAAACATTATGAAATTTGCTGATTTTGATGAAAATGAACAGTCGGAGCTCCAGGAACCCACTCCAGTGCCCACCTGGCAGACCATCGCCGAGGTCACCGGCCTTAGCAATCCCCTCTTTGACGCCACCCTCTTTGCCCTGGGGTATGAATTTTCCAGCAATGTCTATCTGATCCGGGGGGATTATCTCTCTATCATCGATCCGGGCAACGATTATATGATCTATATGGAATTATTCCGCCAGGGCGTCAACCCTACGGATATCAAGAAGGTCGCCCTCACCCATGGCCACCAGGATCATTGCATGGGGGTCATGGAACTTTTCCGGGGCTACCCGGGGTATACCCGGGACCTGGATGTGGAAGTGATTCTCCATGAATCCGGCCCCATGGAATTTATGGAAATTCTGAAGGAAGCCGGCATTCGCATTACCGAGGTGAAGGGCGGCGAGACCATCAACCTGAGTGGCTTTGACTTCGAAGTGATCCACACCCCCGGCCACACCATCGACGGTCTCTGTTATTACCACGCCCCCACCAAGACGGCTTTTACCGGCGACACCGTCCTGCCCGAGGCCATGGCTGAGATAGACCAGGGCGGCGGCGGGCGTCTGGACCACTACCTGTATTCCCTGCGGACCCTGCGTAAATACCAGATCGACCATGTTATGCCCGGCCACGGTGGCATTGCCCCCCTGGTGGGCCGCCGAGTGGTGCGGGATACCTACGAAGGCCTGATTCGCAAGGTCATCGATGAGGGCACCCCCTGGATGGCTGGAGCCATGACGCTGGCGCAGCAGGGCCTTTTGGAAGAGGCCCTCTTCTGCTGCCACAAAGTCCTGGCTGAAAATCCTGAGGATTCCCGGGCCTTGGAAAATAAAGCCTTTTTACTCAAGGATTTGGGTCGCGACGCCGAAGCCGTGGAAATTTTTGATCAGGTGCTGGCTAAAAAAGCCGGACCATTTCTACGCCCTCATCGGCAAAGGCATGGCCCTCATGGCCCAGGAAAAGTTCGCTGAAGCCCTGGAATCCCTGGACAAAGCCCTGCTCCTGCAACCCGGCAACAAAGAAATCCTCATTAACAAAGGTCTGGCCCTGTATCTGTCGGGTCGCCAGGAAGAGGCCATGGAAATCGAGCCTTTCCAGGAAGCCTTCGCTGATAAGATTAAAGAGGAACTCTCCAAGCACCAATCCAAGAGTCCTGAATCCGACTCCTAATCATTATCCCTCAGGCGCTGGCATCCTTTTTGGTATAATGCCTCGGCTATCCTGCCGGCTGGAATTGTCGCCAGCGCCTTCTCTATGGTTCTTCCACCTGATTCCTTCTAGAGCCCTTCTCAAAAACAAGTTTCCCTGGTCCTAAGGAAGGACCGGGAAACTTGCCCCAATCTTTTTTCCGGATTAGTTTATGTGTGAAATAAAGAATGAGGGGTCAATATTCGGACATTTCTCGTTTCTTACTTCATTTCCTATAAATATTTCACAAATTTTGGTGCAGGAGTCGGTTTTCAGGCAATGATCTTCATTGGCTTTAACTAGTGTAAATCTTTAAGATACTGGCACCGTTAGAAAGCAGGGATTTCCCATCACTATACCTGACAGATTTACTTGGGCGGAAATTTACCGAGGAACCTTTTTTGGCATAACCTTTGCTGAATTTATAATTAGATTTTTTGCCTGTCCGTTCCGGTAACAGCCCACGCAGACGAAACCGGATTGATTTATCTCGAAGTTGGTTGCTTGGCTCAATACCACCTGAGCTGTTGGGTAAAAGGCTTTGAGCATATGATAGAAGCTTGTTTTGGCTCCATTAGGCCTAGTGTGCCGGTAAAAATATGATTTCCACCTCTAAACCGACGCCTATTAGCCTCCTTGTACTCAATGACACTATTCGTCAGCACATGCTGGCTATTCTGGAGAGAAATAACTTCAAACCGGTATTGATCTCCAATCCCGGAGAATTGGCCACTGAATTAAAAGAGCGCACCTCTCCCGTCATCTTCATTGACTGGGAGGCCGAAACGCAATACGGCCCGGCCATCATCATGAATATCAAGGCGGCCTGCAAAGAAGGCGGCATTATTTTTCTCTACGACAAAGACCACCGCAATCTCATCCGGGAAGTCATGCAGTTAGGAGTTTACGGCTGCATTCTGGCCCCCTACGACGAATGGGAAATCCTCACCATGGTCAAGCACCTCCTCACCAAAAAAACCTTCAAAACCAACCGCCGCAAAAAACCGCCAACAAGTCATTGATGTGGCGAAATTAAAATCCAAGATCAATATCTAGTCCCATCCTCCATGCCGAAGATATTTTTGAGAACCAGTTATTGGTGGCAAGGAGCGAGAATATTACAGAAAAAGAAGCCCTGGCTTATCGGACCCGATAAACCAGGGCTTCTTTGTTAAAGAGGAGGCCTTCTACCAGGAGATCGCACGCTCTCCTAATTTATATCCGCTTCATAAAACTTACCGCCATAATACCCGAAGCGATACATCAGGTTGGTTGTTTGATAAATAAACCCGGTTTCAGTCCCCAAATAATTTATCCCGGTAACACTTAATGGAGTATACGTTGTTTTATTTTCCAGATTATAGTATTTGCTCACTTCGACCTGCCCATTTTTGCTGCTATCGTCACCCATGGAGGTGCCGCCGGTAATCAGATAGTAGCCGATCTGGCCGTTTTCATCAGTTTTTGTCCTTGGTATAGCCTTTGTAATAATAATTGTCGGCGGCTCGGTACACGGTGCCGGAATAATAATCGCCGCTTTTATTATTATAATAAAAGATGTAATTATAGGCGATATTGGCGGCCACATCCGCTTCGTAGAACTTGGCATCGGTATATCGACCGAAGCGGTTGACGGCGGCATCCTTTTGGATGATATAGTTCATTTCACTGCCCAGATAATTGGTGCCGCAGGCCAGGCTGCTGTCAAGCGGGGTGTAGCTGGCACCGGTTTCGGCATCATAATATTTGGACACAAAGACCTGGCCATTCCGACTGAGGTCATAGCCGGGGTAGATCCCGGTGATGGTATATTTGCCGGTCTTGCCGTTTTCATCTGATCGGCTCCAGGTATAGTCCAGAGTGTATTTATCCGGATTGCCATACACGTTACCGGTATAGTAATCTTTCCCGCCATAGGTAAATTGGAAGCCATAGCGGTAGGCCTGATCTGCTTCATAGAATTTGGTGGAGCCAGTATCCCTCCCGTCCCGAAACAGAAGTCGGCTGTTCTTGGAAATGATGTAATCCCGTTTCGCTACCCAGGTAATTGATGCCCGTTGGTCAGGTTATTCTCCACGGGGGTATAAATTCTCTTGCTCTCGGCATCCAAATACCGGGAAACATAGACCTGGCCGTTGCGGCTGCTGTCCACATAGGCAGTGACGTTTTTCAGGCTGTAGGTGCCGGTCAGGCCGTTTTCATCCTTGATGCTGGCGGAATTGGTATAACCCGCCGGGGCATAGACGGTGCCGGTGTAGTAATCGCCGTTGCCGTAGGCAAACTTGAAGGAGTAGGCGCAGGAGACATCGGCTTCGTCAAAGCCGCCGCCAAAGTAGAATTCCGGATGCCCGGCCTGGATGATGTAATCGAATTCGCTCCCGAGATAATCATAGCCCACCGCATCGTCCATACTAACCGGCAAGAACTTGGCCTTGGCCTCGATGTCGTAATAATCGTCAACAAAGACTCGCCCCATACTGGCGTTAGTGATGCTGGGGTCATCCAGGAAGGTATAGCTGCCAACTTTATAGGTTCCCTGGCTGCCGTTTTCATCGGTGACGGCCTTGGTATAGCCATTATAATAGCCGTAATCCATTCGGGCCCACACCCTGCCATCATAGTAATCGCCGTTGCCGTAAGTGTATTTAAAGTCGTACTCCATCCATACCAGATCGGCCTCATAGATGACTGCTTCGTTGTTCTGCATGCCATAACCGAAAAAGTATTCCGGCACGTTCGCCCGGATAATATAATCTTTTTCGCTGCCCAGATAATTCCGGCCCACGCCGGTGGCGAGGTTATCTAATGGGAGTTGTAACTTCAGGAGATTTGAAGCTTATGGGCTTAAGCATTTTTTTGCTCTCAGAATCGTAATAATCCGAGACAAAAACCTGGCCGTCCCGGGTGGCATCAAAACCCAATATCGCCTCGGTTATCTTATAGGTTCCCTGTTGGCCGTTTTCATCTTTAAATGTTTGGGTATAGCCGACCATATACCCTTTGGTCGGCTGGGGCATACACGAACCCCTTATAATAATCCCCATTGCCATAGGTATAAGTAAAAGCGTATACCATATATTCGATATGAGTAGGGACGGAGCATGGGGGATGCGACCACTAAGTTCCAACATCCGCCTCATAATTCATATTATTATAATTGCCGAAATAGAATTGGGGTTCAGTTCTCCTGATGATCCAGCCGTATTCACTCCCTAGATATTTTGTTGCCAGTAGTAGAAACCGGAGTATAAAGCTGCTTATTTTCCGAATTAAAATATTGGCTGATTATGACCTGCCCATCTTTGCTGTGGTCATAATAACCGGTCATATCGGTGATTTTATAGGTGCCCATCTGACTGTTTTCATCGATTTTCTGGATGGAATAATAATCAGCTGGAGCTATTATAATAATAGCCGTAAGTAGGTTTAGCGTACACCGTGCCGGTGTAATAATCGCCATTGCCGAAAGTATAGCTGAAGGAATAGATGCTGGAGACATCGGCTTCGGCAATATACTTATAGGTAGAGTCGTAACCAAAATAAAAACATGATTTGCCGGTCTCCTGAATATAGTCGCGTTCACTTCCCAGACCCTAGCTGCCCACGGCTTTTAAGCCCATACTCACCGGGTCGAATGTGATTGCTTTCTTTGTCATAATATTTATCTACGTAAACGTAGCCATTTTTGGTTTCGTCCGAGCTGGTGGCCACGGCAGTGATTTTATAGGTGCCAGCTGCCTTGTTTTCATCCTGCCAGGTTTTGGTGTAATTGACGACGTAATTGGCATAATCCGCCGAAGTGCTGTTAATATAGCCCCTGCCTTGATAAAAATCGCCATCGGAATAGGTGTAGGTAAAGTTATAGTACTTGGAAGCCAGGGCGGGCGCTGTCACCAGCATAACCGCCGCCACCGTACATAAGACCACCGTCAGCTTGGAATAATTGCCCCGGGACCGCATCAATTTCTCCTTTCGCAATTTGAAAAGTAATATTGGGCATCACTGCCATGAGCCCAATGCCAGCAGCAAAAACTTTAATGAAGAAAAGATTAAATGATTCAATGAGGTTACTTTGACATCGCCCTTTTTGTAGTAGATTATGATGAATTAAGAACTACTGTTCTCTATCGACATTCTGGTAAAAATCTTGAAATTTTCACCTATAGCGTTTGCCAAAAATTTTGACCGAATTAAAGGTCATATGATCATAACGGTTTATTTAAGCAAACTATCAAGTGAACAAGTTCTTTGATTATCATTGGATCGATTTATGATCCACAGCAGTGCTTGGTCGATCCGGTCAATGAGTTGTTGACGAGTTTTCGCAATAAAGTCAGTGAACCACTCGGCCTTCATCAGGAGCCAAAGTCTCTCGATGGGATTATAATCGGGAGAATATGGTGGCAAAAAGAGGGGTTTGAAGTTTCCCCAGTTGAGAGACTTTTTCTTATGCCAGGTAGCGTTATCGCAAATGATGATATTTTTTGATCTTTCCAGTTTGATGTCCTGGTTGGCGTGGTCTAAAAAAGCCTGAAAGACGATGCTATCGGTATGGGTAAATTCGAGGGCATAGAATTCACCGGTTCGGGGACAAACCATGCCGGTGACGTTCATGCGCAGGTGTTCCCCATAGTAAGGGATACGGATTTTTTCTCCCTTCTGCGCCCAGCGGCGTCTAGGGCGGGGATCACCCTCGATACCAGATTCGTCCAAGAACCATAGATCGACTTCAGGGTCATTCAGAAGCGGTTTTAATTCTTCAATAAATACTTGTCGCTGCTCTTCATTTTGGCGGCCTGGCCAGGATTGAGGCACTTTCAACCGAAAATTATTGTCATGCAGCCAACGAATAACGGTACGGTAGCCAACTTCATGTTGCAGCTCTTGTCGCAGGTAGCCATGAAATTTGGCGCCGGTCCAATGGGTCTGCTCTGCCAGTTCAGGTTTTTCAATGAGTTCCTTATAGCAAGCACTTTGCTCAGCATTGATTTTGGCAGGGCGGCCAAGGCGTGGGCGTTCGATTAAGCCGTCAATACCTTGCCGATTAAATTGCGCCACCCAGCGAGAGAGACCACGGCGGGATGTATAATAAAGGGAAGCAACCTTATCATGATCAATTCCCATAGACAGTGCTCGAATGGCCATGAGACGATTATGACTCCGCTTAGAAACTGCCGAACCCACGGCGGTTTCCAATTCCGCAAAGGAACAATTTTCAAAATTGGGGAATATTGGTCGTCTAGCCACGAATAGACTAGAACACAATATTCACAATAGTACAAGCTTTTTATGCAAAAAATCTTAAAAAAATTATCAGCGAAATAATCGGCCAGAACTTTTGGCAATTGCTATAATCGTTCTTCCCTAGTTTCTATCTGGTCCATCTTATTGCTCCGGTCGGCTGCGAAAGCATAGAGGTAGTGTCCTGCCTCAGACAAGGCGGGGGGCCGACACAGTTGGATATGTTTGTGGGAATAGGTGACGCTAGGTCAGGAGATTAAAGAGGTGAAAGTCGGCCTTGGGGCCGGGTGGGACTCCGGGCAGGATAGATTACCCGGCCAGTCTTCTCCAAAGATTGGTGTATCTTTTTCTGGTCTTATCGTTTTTAATGCCGATGGCCAGGGCTTTTTTTTGTCCCTACCAGGACCACCAGTTTTTTACCCCGGGTAACCGCGGTATAGATTAAATTTCGCTGCAACAACATGAAATGCTGGGTTACCAGCGGCAGCACGATGGCGGCATATTCCGATCCCTGGGATTTGTGCACCGAGATGGCGTAGGCCAGGACGATTTCGTCGAGTTCGCTGAAATCATAAATCACTTCCCGGTGGTCAAAGGCAATGACCATCTCATGGAGTTCGGGGTCAATTTTGACGATCCTGCCGATATCGCCGTTGAACACGTCTTTGTCGTAGTTATTTTTAATCTGCATTACCTTGTCATTGACTTTATAGAGCCGGCCACCCCGATTAAGACCTTCCTGGCCGGGATTTAACTCCTGCTGCAGGGCCTGATTGAGGGTGGCCGAGCCCACCACGCCCCGGTGCATGGGGGTGAGAACCTGGATATCCTCCACCGGATCGAAGCCGAAACGCCGGGGAATACGCTCCTTTACCAGTTCCAGAATGACCCGCAGGACATCTGGAGGCTCTTCCTGTTCCACGAAAAAAAAGTCCGCCAGATTATCCGGACCGGGTTGCCACAGGGGCATTTCGCCGCGGTTGATGCGATGGGCATTGACGATGATCAGGCTCTCCTGCGCCTGCCGGAAGATTTCAGTCAATTCGATAATGGGAATTATCCCAGAAGCAATCAAGTCCCGAAAGACGTTGCCCGGTCCCACTGAAGGCAATTGGTTGGCATCACCCACCAGGATGAGGGTAGCCCCCCGGGGCACCGCCTTGAGCAGGTGGTGCAGCAACAAAATGTCGACCATGGAGGCTTCATCGATAATCAGCAGGTCACATGGCAGGGTCCGGCTCTCACTGACCTGAAAACCGCCCTTTTGTTGGCTGTACTCCAGCAGCCGGTGGATGGTTTTGGCCTCCTGGCCGGTCACCTCGCTCATGCGTTTGGCCGCTCGACCGGTGGGCGCGGCCATCATCATATTGACTCCCAGGCGTCCCCAGATCTTCATGATGGCATTGATAATGGTGGTCTTGCCGGTGCCCGGGCCGCCGGTGATGATGAGCACCTTGTGCCGAAGAGACATGGTGACGGCTTCGGCCTGCTGTGGGGCCAAGGTGAGGCCCAGGCGCTTCTGGACCCAGTCCAAGGCCTTGGCCGGATCCACGAACGGCAGGGGCTGCTGGGCCTGCAGCAGCATCTTGAGCCGTTTGGCGGCGTTGGTCTCGGCCAGATAAAAGCCGGTGAGATAGACGGACCGTTGGTCCGCGCCGCTCTCCTGATCCCAGGGTTCCTCCACCATAATTTCCTGGCGAAAGGCCAACCGGCTTAAGGCCTGGCTGATCAACTCCTGGTCAACCTCCAAAATTTCCTGGGATTTCTCCAGCAGCGGCCTGAATGGGAAAAACACGTGCCCGTCATTGCTCAGGTTTTGCAGGGTATAGAGAAGGCCCGCCTCTAAACGGGCCGGGGTCTCTTTCTCAAAACCCAATTTCGCCGCTATGCGGTCTGCGGTAAGAAAACCGATGCCGAAGATGTCTGTGGCCAACTGATAAGGGTTTTCCTGCATTAACGTGACAGCCTGAGCACCATACTGCTTATAAATTTTCACCGCGTAGGCCGTGCTGATATCATGGGTCTGCAAAAACAGCATCACCTCCCGGATCTGCTGCTGCTCTTCCCAGGCCTGGCGGATCATCTCCAGCCGTTTGGGACCGATGCCCTCCACTTCCAGCAAACGCTCGATCCGGTTGGCAATAATCTCGAAGCTCTCGGCGCCGAATTTCTGCACCAGGCGTTGGGCCATCACCGGACCGATACCTTTAATAAATCCTGAGGCCAGGTATTTTTCCATGCCCGGCACCGTGGCCGGGAACAGGGTCTCATGGTCCACGAATTTAAACTGTTCCCCATATTTGGGGTGGAGACTCCATTCCCCCTGCAACCGCAGCCTCTCCCCCGGCTTGGGAGACATCAGATGGCCGACGATGGTGACCAGATGCCGCTGGCCCCGCACCTTCAGCTGGGCCACCGTGAAGCCGTTGTCCTCATTGCAGAACGTTACCCGTTCGATCTGTCCCTGGAGTTCGATCAGCATAATAGAAATGGTGCATTAAAGGTTGCTTAAGTATCTTTCTTTTTTGGTATAATTAATCTATATGTTGCCGAAAAATCTAAACATACCGCAGAAAAAGATTGCTGCCTTCTGCCGTCGCTGGCATATTGTTGAATTAGGGCTCTTCGGTTCTGTCCTCCGGGATGACTTCCGTCCAGAGAGTGATATCGATGTCCTGGTGACATTTGAGGCAGGTTCCCGCTGGAGTCTATTAGACTTTATCACTATGGAAGAGGAGTTGAAAGAAATTCTGGGACGGAACATTGATCTGCTTGAGAGAAAAGCCGTGGAGCGCAGCGAAAATTATATTCGTCGTCGGCAAATCTTAGGCTCCATAGAACCCCTTTATGTGGCGGGATGAAGCTTTCCTGCTGGATATTCTCCTGGCAGCCCGTAAAGCTACGGAAATCACCCAAAATATAAATGCAGAAAGATTTATTAGCCGAGGAGATCATGCAGTTTGCTACCATGCATCTGATTCAGATTATGGGAGAGGCCGCCCGCAAGATTTCTTCCGAATCCAAGAAGACCCATCCTCAGATTCCCTGGTCCAAAATTATTGGCATGCGCAACCGTCTGGTGCATGAGTATTTTCGGGTCGAGATCGAAATCGTCTGGGAAGTCGTTGACCAGGATATTCCGGCTCTTATCCCATTGATAGAACCCCTCGTGCCTCCGGAATAGAGAACAGAGAAAATTTGGGTTCCGATGATTAAGTGAACAGATAAGGGTCCAAGTCCGGCCTCAGCGCCGCAGGGTGAATAACCTGTTTAATAACGTTTCCCCCGTCGCCAACGTCTTGATCTTGATGTCCACTTTGGGCGGGGCCAGATGCATCAGAGCATAACTGAAGGGATAGCCCCGCCGGTCATGCGCTCTCAGGTGACCCGGATTGACCCACAAAACGCCCTGTTTTTCCTGGATGCTGGGGATATGAGTGTGACCATAGAGCACGATGTCCACATCCGCTGGGGCTCCTTCCGGGTCTAAATCTCCCGGCTGATCAAACTTGCTGGCCCCGGGGCTGTGCGTCATCAGGATCTTGACTCCCTCCAGGTTTTCAATCCGCCGGTTGGGAATCGCCGGGTCCCGATATTCCGGACAGTAAAGCCCGGGGACAGCCAAAACCTTCAGCTTGACGGCTTCTAAAAAGAGAACGTCCAGGTAGTCGTCGCCCAGGTGGAGCACCTGGTTCACCTTTGCCGCCAGGAAACGGCGGGCTACTTCCTGGATGGCCTCCACGTTGCCATGGGTATCACTCAGAATGCCAAGCAGCATATACGTTCACTAGTGTACTGTTTCTAACTTAGTCCAGTTTGTATTGAAGGTGGGAACTGCCCACCACCCGAGCCTATCCAGGTACGAATATTCAGGCTAGCCTTAGCCCAGACGTGCCTTCAGGCGCAGATACGGGCCGCCGTCAGACACCTTCACCCATTCTTTGTGACCCTTCCCGCACATCCCCAGTCCGGCAATCTCCACCTTCGGTCCCACCATGGTGATGGATTGCAGCAGGTCAGGCACATAACCGGTGACGATGACCGGTGAAAACACCTTCCCGGTCAAAGTCCCATCTTTGATCTCTTCGGCGTACAATCCTTCCAATTGTATACCCCAACCCTTGGGGTCCTCCATACCGTTGGAAGGATGATCCAGGTAATAGCCGAACTTGATATCTGCCAACATCTCCTCAAAACTGTTGGCGCCGGGACCGAAGTAGGTATTGGTCATCCGGGCGTAAACCTTGCGGGAGTAGGACTCCCGCCGGCCATTGGCGCTGCGTTTCAGGCCAAACCGCAGGGCTGCATTTAAATCCGTAAGGGGGCGCTTTAAGATTCCTTTTTCGATAATCTTGGTCTCTTCTGCCAGCTTGCCTTCATGGTCAAAGTAAAAACTGGCTGCCTGACCCGGCAGCGCCGGTGAATCGTACAAGTCCACCAGGGGTGAAGCCACCTGTTGGTCCAGATACTCTTGCCCCCGGGAGCGTCGCTGCAGAAACATATCTGCCTCGGTGCCGTGGCCAAAAGCCTCGTGCGCGAAAATGCCGGCAAATTCCGGTGAAAAGATACAATCATACACACCGGGCGTCAGCCGCGGTGCCTTGAGTATTCGTCCGGCATCCCGAATTATTCGTTCCCGGGCCTCGGCCCCGAATTGAGCGTGTTCGAAGCCCCCCAAATAACAGTGCCCGCCATGCAACCGGGCTGTCCGATCTCCCTCCCGCAGTACCACCTGGGCCACCACCTGGGTCCGAGGCAGTTCCTGATAGAGACTGCGAGTACGGTTGACAAACAACTCATAGCTGTTCACGTGGGCATAGAAGGCCGTAGCATTCACTATTCTGGCGTCCCGGGCCTGCAGGTTATCCCTCAATTCCTGCAGCGCTGCCATTTTTTCGGGCAAAGGAATCTGTTCCGGCGGAATCTTTAACTTTGCCGCGAAATCTTTGGTGAGGGGTGAACCGGGATCAATGCTCAGACCCAGATCCACAATCCCTTCTGACAGGGCGGTGCTTACCAGCTCTTTAGCTCCCGCCGTCAGGCGCTCACAGAATTCACAGCTAGCCACGCCGTTCAGAGCGTATCCAGAAAACTGCGGCCGGTGAAAACCGTTAATACCACCCCTTGTTGTCTTTCCAGGGCTTCGGCTCTGGCCTCCCGGCTGTCCACCAACAGCCGTTCGCCCAGGGTATCTTGCGCCCAGGCTGCCGCGTAAGGGACGGTCTTTTCCATTTCCTGGACCAAATTCATCAACATAGGCCCGATATTTTTTATGACTTTCATATGTTTACTCGCTCCGGGCGGGGAAGAGCATTCAAGATCCTTGCGGTTGGGATGCTTTTCCCTTGCCCCAACCTCAGACTCAAGACAAAATAGATGTATCTTTTTATTACCATGTTCAGGCTTTTTTTCATCGAAAACCACCGCCGCCCGGGAATCTGGTCTCTCTGCCGCCAAAAGGAAAAACTATGTCCCAGTCTTGCATTTTTTGTCAAATAGCCGCCAATCAGGCCCCCGCCGAACGCCTCCATGAAACCAATCGAGTGTTGGCCTTTTTGGACATTGCCCCGGTTCACTATGGGCACGCCCTGGTAATCCCCAAAAGGCACTATGAAACCTTCCTGGATCTGCCCGATGATTTGTGGCTGGAAATAGGTCAGGTCAGCCGCCGCTTGGCCCTGGCCTTGCAGAAAACCTTAAATGCCCGGGGTTTTAATCTGGGTATGAACAACTTTGAAGCCGCCGGGCAGGTGGTCCCCCACGCCCATCTGCACATTATCCCCCGCTATGTCGATGACGGCCTCCACCTTTTTCCCCAAGGTTTCTATCAGGGGCAGGACATGGCCGGTGTCGGCCGCCAACTACGGGAGGCTTTAGTCCACCTCTGACCATAACAGCTTATTCAGCCTTTCGGTTTCAGCACTTACCGGCAGCGCTTGCCGGTCCAGAGATGATACCGGCAGCAATCCCATGAGTGAGTTGGCCAGCCAAACGCCTTGGGCCAAGCACAAACGGGCCAAAGTCGCCGTTGCAGCCGTCAGGGAAACGCCACTGTGGCTTAGGGCCTCTCGTAACACGGCCACAGTGACGCTGGGCAAAGCGCTGGCAGCCAGGGGTATAAAGAATTTATCACCCTCCTGCCACAGCACTCCCGTCGCCGCTCCCTCTGAAACCGCGCCGTCGGTTTCCAGGATCAACCCCTCCCGGCCTCCCCGGTCCAAAGCATATTGTCGGGCGGCCAGACAGAAAAGGTAATTCAGGCTCTTGTGTCTACTTAAAAAACTGGTTCGCCGTTCCGGAAAACTCACCACCGGCCAGCCTGTGCGATATTCTGCGGGAGTAGGCGGCTCATACTGTCTGGCATAAATAATGATTGTCGGCTGATCGGTCTCCGGCAACCCCAGGGCCGCCGTTTCTCCCCTGGTGATCAAGATTTTTACCGCCGCCGCCCTGTTCCCTAAACCGTTTCGCTGCAGCAGCTCCCGAATCTGTCCTTCCCAAGGGAAATCCGGCGGTAAAGCGAGGTTTATCACCGCCGCCGATTGAGTCAGCCGCTCCAGGTGCTGCCGCAGCCAACAAAGCCGCCCTGCTTCAGCCCTGATGGTTTCGAACAAACCGTCGCCATACAGCAAGCCCCGGTCCTGTACCGACACCGTTGCCTGTGAAGCCGGCAGAAATTGTCCGTTAACAAAAATTTCCATTCTTCGCATCTCCTATCCACCCGCTTGCGGGGGAGAGGGTCAGGGTGAAGGGAGGTGTTGATTTTTAATCCTGGTTCCCAAGCTCCGGCTCGGAAACGCCATTACCCGCCAAGCTCCTGCTTGGCCTCCTTACAAATCCAAGGCATTCAGTTGCATAGTTATAGGCTTAGCATCGGCGCAGGGTCCATCAAACTGGATGGGTCCGGGAAAACGGTAATGGTCTTCGATGGACCATTTGGCCCTCTCCTGGGCCAGAGTTTTGAAGGCGGTGCTGTCTAAATCCACCTTTTGCTTGGCAATCACCAGCTCCAGGCGACCCTTGCGTTCTTCCAGATGCATCAAAGGGGCCAGCGGGATGCCGATGGGCTGCCATTGGGGGAGCGGTTTATGCAAATCTTTGATGGCCGCCATGTAACCGGTGCAACCGTTGGCCAGCAGACTAAAAGCGGTGACACCCAGGTTGTAGCCGTAATCACAGTCGAACTTCGTGGGGAAGGTGCCCCGGCCGTCGTAGCCGTAATAATGGTTCTGATTCTTGAAGGTTCCCTTATAAATGCCTTTGCCCCGCTGCTTGCGCAGGTAGGTGGCCACCATGTCCAGCAGAATCCGTTCGGTGCGTACCATGGCAAACTGAAAATTTCCGTGGCTGTCCCGGGGGAGCAGCAGGCCTTTTTGCAGTTCCGAGGGCAGCCCTAAAAACACCCGGCTGTCGTAGTCCCGCCAGATGTCGTGGTTATCGATGAGTTGCACCTGATCCTCGAAGGGCAACTTGTGGAAAGACTCCTCATGCCAGGCCTCTTTATCGTACATGGCAATAATAAAGCTGATCTTGATGATTAACACATCGATTTCATAAATGAATTCTAAAATACCCTCGGGTATCAAGACGGTGCCGTAGTTCATGCCCCGTTGGGCCCGGTCCACGACAACGTCGGCGATGAGGCGCACCACGTTGTGGATGGTAAGGTCCTTGTCTTCGATCTCCTCGCCGATGAGAATGACGTTGGGGTGGGTCTGGAGGGCCACTTCCAGGGCGATGTGGCTGGCGCTCCGCCCCATCAGGCGGTTAAAATGCCAGTATTTCAGGTCGGATTTGCAGTCGGAGTTCAGGTTCCCCACTTCCGTGGCAAAGCTCATGCAGGCCGAATGGTAGCCGAATGGAACCTGGAGTAATCCCGGCACCTGCAAATCTCCGTCAATGGTCTTGGGGATGCCGATGACCTGGACGCCGAGGTCACGCATATTCTCGGCCAGGAACGCTGCATTGGTATTAGAGTCGTCGCCTCCTACCACAATAAGGCCAGCCAATTCCAGATCAGTGCAGGTTTGACGGCAGTTGGCCATTTTGTCGGCATTGTCGATCTTGTCCCGCCCCGTGCCTAACATATGAAAACCACCGGAATTTTTATATTCCCCGATCATCTCTCCGGTGATTTCCTTGTGCTTGTTGGTAATGATGCCTTTGGGTCCGGCCAGAAAACCGATGAGGGCATTATCGGGATGGGCCCGCTTGGCCGCTTCGAACACCCCGGCAATCACATTGTGGCCCCCCGGAGCCGGCCCGCCCGAAAGGACAATGCCGATCCGACGGGGGTGCTCCTGCATGGCGTCGCCGGGGATGATCTCCACCAATTTATTCTCACTGACAAAAGGCAGCTGTTCCTGGGCCGCTTTGAGCACCTCCAGGGAATGTCCCGCCATTGGACGCACGCTCCCCACCCCTTCCCGAAACACTGTTAGCAGCGGCGGCTGGTAAGCCATGCGCTCTAATCGAATGGGGCTGTCATTGCGTAATAATTCGTCAATCAAGGTTTGGGGGTTATCTTGGGGAACAGAATTTTTTTCGGTCATGCCGGGGACTCCTTGAGATAGTAAAAGTCTTATCAAGCTTAATCGTCTAAAAGGATTTCAGTAACTCAGTTGGGACATATTTTTCTCAATGTATCCCGAAAAACCTGAAAACTCTTTGATCGATTAGTCAACGGGTTCATATATGCAGAAATCTTTCTCGCAACCTCTTTTTTAGGCAAACCGCCAGGATAATAACCAGCTCTTTGAAGTATTTTTTCTAATGTCTCCCATGTGTTCTCAATATCGTCTGGATTGCGATATGGTTTCTTCCTGCTTAAACCCGGTGGAATTCGTGGGTAGGCTTGGCGCATGGCCGGTAAATCGCCGAAAAACCAGGCCTCTAATTCTTGAATGGCCAAACGGTTGATAACTTGAAATTGACCGTTAGGACCGACTTTGGAAAGAGTGGAGAAGCCTTCCCGTTCAGCAATAACCTCTAATCTTGTTTTCAATTCTTGGCAATCTCCTCGGTCGTAATCTAATAAAACGACGATGATCCAATCATGCGGCAACCAATGGCGGTAACCTCTAAATCTTTCCGGAAGTTTTTTTATCAGATCCTGTTTCCCCTGAAAAACATGAAAATCATAGGTTATCTGTTGCGGAAGAATGTTGGGGAGAAGGTTGTTCAGGGCAACTTCCGCAGATTCTTCCTCAAGTAAGAATTCCACGTGCATAGTTACCCTTTATAAACCTTTCCGATCCTGAAGTAATCTTTGGGTCAATCCTCCTGAACGAATTGTGGGATCGCCAACGCCAAAATATCCTTCCAACCAAAGGTCCCCTAATTTAGCCCCTTCAGCGATAAACTCAGAAATACCACTTAGATCTCTGGCGCAGAAGGCTTTGGTGTATCCATGCTCATCCCTTTCGAGTATCCAAACCTCTTCGGGTCTTAAGCCGTTGACAAAAAAAGGAGAATGGGTAGTGACCATGATTTGGGTGCGTTCTGTGGCCTTGCGGCATTCTTCGGCGACATCTTGCAGAAGTTTAGGATGTAAATAATTCTCGGGCTCTTCGATACCTATGAGAGGAGGTGGTTCCGGGTCATAGAGAAGAGTCAGGTAGGACAGCATTTTTAAAGTGCCGTCGGAAGCGAATTTAGCTAGAATTGGTCTTTCAAAAGGAGCGTCTTTGATTTGCAACAATAACCGGCCATCGGCGAGCATTTCTGCCTCAACTTTCTCAAGGCGGGGGACTCGGCTGGATAATATTTTCAGCATACTATCCAATCTGTCTTCGTGTTGCTCTTTTAAATATTGGATAACATTGGGCAGGTTATCCCCTGTGGCGGAAAGGCGTTCTTGGGGGCCTGATTCCGGCAGGCCACGGGTGGCATCGGCTGAGAGATATGAAAGATACCAGCCGGTAATGAAACGTCTTAAGGCACTGATGCGAGGGTGTTTAGCAAACTGGCCTAAGGTATTGACGGCCAACATTTCAGGTGAATCGAGGATTTCTTCGATCCGCTCATCCTCACTTTCAGGCATGTCCCCAGTGATGACTTGCCCTTTACCTTCTTTGAAATTTAGAAAATTAAATGGTTTGCCTTTTTGCCCTCGTCGCCATTTTAACCACTCTTCGGCTACATAAGGTCCTTTTCGATTCTCTTCAATAGCTATATGGTAAGTAATTATCGGATCTCGTGGTTTTTCCCGGTATTTTAATTCAATAACTATCGGCCCATCTGATCCACGGGTGCGAAGTTCCTTGAAACGATTACGTTTATCCCAGGCTTTGCGTAGGCCACCTGTAAAGGATTCTGATAAGAACGCAAAGACATCGAATATCGTTGATTTACCGCTGCCATTCGGCCCTAGGAAGGCTGTTAACGGCGTGATATTTTTTAGTTCTAAATCATGTAGAGCACGATAATTTTTTACCCGGAGGTATTCTATCCTTGGAATGACCTGCCTGGTGATTGGCTTATCTGTCATTGTAATTGAACCCTAAGGTTAGTTTTACGGTCTCATTTTATTCAGGCAATTAACAATTTTTCCATAGATTCCTTTTTTCTGTTTACGGGCTTGCCTGACTATCTGCTATTATAACCACATATGGCCTGATTTTTTCAAGAATTTTCGGACCCATCCCTTTGACTTCGAGCAGATTCTCAATCTTCTGGAAAGGCCCCTGTTCTTCCCGAAACTCTACTATCCGCCCGGCCAGAACCGGTCCGATGCCGGGGAGGGCTTCCAGATCGGCGTTGGTAGCCAGGTTGGGGTCTATGGCCAACCCCAGGGTCAACAGATCTTTGCCCGACATGCGTTCCAGGGTAACGGCTCGGTCTGATGTTATAGTAATCTTAGTGCCGCTGCTCAATTGCTGCGGCGCGTTCGGCACGGCTCCCTGGCCCCCTGCCGCCTCCCAAACTTCTTGGAGGGTGGGGGGCGCCGAGTAGACCCGAATGCCGGGGCGGGGTAGGTCACCATTAATTTCTAGAAAATATTTCTGCTGGGGTGGGGTGGGGGCAGGGGAGGGCCGCCCGACCAAGCCGGCCTGCCAGGCACAGAGCCCGGCCAGACACAGGCCTAAGATCAGGGTGATGGTTTGCTGCGTCCGGAGGGGTGTGGCATCTTGAGAAGACCGCAGTTCAGTGGGCATCGCCTTCTACCAGGGAAGGTCGGGGCGGTTCATATACCGCCCCGAAATCGTGATAATTGAGTATACTTCGGCGACCTGGCAAGCATCCTACTTCTTACCGCCTGCCTCCGGCGTCGAATGCTCGTCTTTATAGAGCTTGTAATTGATGCTGTCTACCAGGGCCTGCCAGGAGGCATCAATAATGTCGTGAGAGACGCCCACGGTTCCCCAGCGATCGTGGGCATCCCGGGATTCGATGAGCACCCGCACCTTGGCGGCAGTACTGCCGGTGGTGCCGGGCAGGACCCGCACCTTGTAATCGTCCAGCCGCATTTCCACCAGCCGGGGATAGAAGCGGATGAGGGCCTTCAGCAAGGCGTTGTACAGGGCGTCCACCGGGCCGTTGCCCAGTGACGCCGTATGCACTTCGTTCAAGCCCACCCGCACCCGCAGGGTCGCCTCAGGCACCGGGGACTCAATATCCCCTATTTTTTGGTCCACGACGCGATAGCTGAGCAGGCGGAAAAAATCTGTGCCTTTTCCCAGGGTGGCATACATCAGGAGTTTCAGGGAGCCATCCGCCTCCTCGAAGGTATAGCCCAGGGATTCCAACTCCTTGACCTTGCTCAGGATGGTCTGCAGGACGTCCGTATCTTTCAGTTGATGCCGGTCCTGAATCAATTCCTTAATCTTTTCCGCGGCATCCTGCACGGCCGCATCATGATCCCCCGGTTTCAGGCCCAAGGCCTGGGCCAGGAGAAAGATATTGCTTTTACCCGACAGGTCCGACACCGGAATGTTCCGGAAGTTGCCCACCACCTCCGGCCGGATGTGCTCATAGGCCAGGGGATTGAGCTTTACCGCGGCGGCGTGGACCCCGCCCTTATGGGCAAAGGCGCTCCGGCCCACATAAGGCTGATAGCGGTTGGGGTTGATGTTGGCGATTTCATACACAAATCTGGAGATTTCGGTCATTCGCCGCAGATTGTCGTCACTGATGCAGTCCAACCCCAGTTTCAATCTGATGCCGGGGATGATGGAGCACAGGTTGGCGTTGCCGCAGCGTTCCCCAAACCCGTTAATGGTCCCCTGCACCTGACTGGCACCCAACTCCACGGCGGCCAGGGTGTTGGCCACCCCCATTTCAGCGTCATTGTGGGCGTGAATGCCCAGAGCAGCGTTGGGGAAATGGCGTTGCACGGCTTTGAAAATTTCCACTAACCTGGAGGTGATAGTGCCGCCGTTGGTCTCACACAGGACCAGGCAATCCGCTCCCCCCGCCAGGGCGGCCTCCAGGGTCTTTAAGGCATAATCGGGATCAGCCTGGAAACCGTCGAAGAAATGTTCGGCGTCGTAGAACAACTCCTGAACGTGCGGTTTGAGATACCGCAAAGAATGAGTGATCAACTCCAGATTCCGCTCCAGGGTAGTGCGCAGCACCTCCTTGACATGCAGGTCCCAGGATTTGCCAAAAATGGTGACCACCGGGGCCTTGCTGATCAGCAGTTCCAGGAAAATGGGGTCCGACTCCGGCGGCCGGTCCTTGTGGTGGGTGCTGCCGAACGCGGCTATACGGCTGTGGCCTAAATTATAATTGCGGATCTCGGAGAAAAAGTCCCGGTCCCGGGGATTGGCCCCCGGCCAGCCGCCTTCAATGTAATGAATGCCGATCTGCGACAGCTTTTCGGCGATGCGGATCTTGTCCGCCAGCGATAAACTGAAATATTCGGCCTGAGTACCGTCTCTTAACGTGGTGTCATAGATCTTTACCAGCGGCATAACCATTCCTTTAGGTCAATACCCCCCGGGGGCGGGCCAGCTCCAGGCCAAAGGCATCATGAAGCGTTCTCACCGCCAGTTCGGTGTATTTTTCGTTGATGACACAGGAAACCTTGATTTCCGAGGTGCTGATCATCATGATATTGATATTTTCTGCCGCCAGAGAGGAAAACATCCTGGCGGCCACGCCGGCATTGTTGCGCATGCCCACGCCCACGATGGAAACTTTGGCGATGTCTTCATCACTGGAGATGTGGCCGCCGCCCAAGTCCTCCACCAATGGCCGGACGATATCCAGGGTGTTTTTCAAATCGGCCTTGGGCACGGTGAAGGTGATATCCGCCAGCCCGTCCAGGCTGGTGTTCTGAATAATCATATCCACCACGATATTGGCTGCGCCTATCCTGTTGAACAGCTTGGAGGCGATGCCGGGCTTGTCCGGCAGGCGGCTGAGGGTCACCCGGGCGTCGTTCTTGCTGTAGGCCACTCCCGATACCAAAATGTCTTCCATATCTTTATCCTCCTTCGTCACCAGGGTGCCGGGATGATCATTAAAGCTCGTCCGCACGCACAGCGGCACATCATAACGTTTGGCAAAACTCACGGACCGGATCTCCAGGACTTTTGCCCCCAGCGACGCCATCTCCAGCATTTCGTCATAGGATATTTTATCTAATTTACGGGCCTTAGGGCAGATGCGGGGGTCAGTGGTGTACACCCCCTCCACATCGGTATAGATTTCACACAAATCAGCCTTCAAAGCCGCAGCAATGGCCACCGCGGTGGTGTCGGAACCGCCCCGGCCCAAAGTAGTAATATTGCCGACTTCATCCACGCCCTGAAACCCGGCTACAGTGACGATACGCCCTTTTTTCAATTCCTCCCGGATACGGGCGGTATCAATGCCGATAATCCGGGCTTTGCCGTACGTCCGGTCAGTATAGATCCGGGCCTGGTGCGACAGCAGTGAGGTGGCCGGGATGCCCTGGGCTTTGAGATAAATGGAAAATAACGACACGGTGACCTGCTCACCGGTGGCCATGAGAACGTCCATCTCCCGGGGATCAGGATAGTCGTCCAGTTCCTTGCCCAATTTAATGAGCCGATCGGTTTCCCCGGACATAGCCGAGAGTACCACCACCATCTTGTTGCCCTGGTGCCAGCCCTTAATCACCCGGTTCGCCACATTGGCGATGCGATCCGGATTGGCCACCGAGGTGCCGCCGTATTTTTGCACAATTATCGCCATTACTCCACTATCTCCCTATAACAACAAAGTCTAATCTTTACTGTCATCTCCTGCTAAAACCCCGGGTTCCCGGGTCCAGGCCTTGCCCGTGTCATCAAGATAGACGATAAGAAAGTATTCACAGTAAGGACAGTTAACGATGTTAAAACCACTGATTACTTTTACAAAATCTTCCTCGCCGCAACTGGGGCAGACAATAAATTCTTCTTTATTTTTGACTTCCATACCTCTTAGAGCAAATGGGTGCGGCAAGCAGCGCTCCTACGGATAGGCGAAATAATTTTTGGAAATCGCAATAATTATAACGAATTATCATGGCATTTAAATTAAAAATTACTAACCACCAGTCACTGACCACTGCCTCTAAATCAAATGATGCTCCGCCATACTGTAATACCCCTGCTTGGCAATAATTAAATGATCATGAACGGTAATGGCCAAAGGCTGCGCCGCCTGAATAATGGCCCGGGTCAACTCCCGGTCGGCCGTGGAAGGGGTGAGCTTGCCGCTGGGGTGATTATGCACCAGAATCAGCCCTGTGGCTTTGTGTTTGAGGGCCGCTTCCAATACTTTCCGGGGATAGACCACCGTCTGATCAACGGTGCCTTCCTGAATCGTTTCTTCAGCGATGATCTCATTTTGCGAGTTTAAAAAAATCACCCGGAACTGCTCGTCTTTCAATCCCCCCATGGAAGTCCGGCAATAGTCCACCAACACCGGCAGCGACGGGATGCTCTGGCGCTTGATGGCCTCCTCCTTGAGGTAGTACTCGGCGCAGGCCTTGACTAAACTGATCAAAGTAGCCGAGTATTCTCCCAAACCCTTGACCTGCACCAGTTCATTGTGAGAAGCATCCAGGACTGCGGCGAAAGAGCCGAAATGCGACAACAGTCCTTTGGCCCACTCTTTAACGTCGGTACGAGGAATAGCGTAGGTCAGCAATAACTCCAGGAGTTCATAATCGTGTAAACTATCAGAACCACCTTGGAGAAAGCGGGCCCGCAGGCGGTCACGGTGGCCGGTATAGTGTGGTGGTGCCGGTTTTTCCGATTTCATACAGGTATATAATATTTTTCTGTTGTCTTTGTCAATCGGAGCTCGCTGACCCAAAGAGGCAGCACTTAGAAAACCCCCCTTTTTCAGAGGGGGGTGAGAGTTAATATCTTGGGAGCCTGCAATTTTGGCAACTATGAGGTTACGCCCCATCCCTCAAAGCCCTCCCACGCCAACTAATCCGAGATCGGCGAATCCTTCAGCGATTCTAAGACGTCAGCCATATCTCCTGGCATGTCTTTGCCCTTGGGAGCCTTATGCCTGATCTGCTTGACGAACTCCGGATCGTCCACCTCGTGGTGCTCCGGGACCACTGAGAGGAGGTAAGTATTATCGGATTTGCGCTTATCAAAGCGGTGCACCACCAGTTCCACTTCCTGCCATTCCTGGGTGGCGGCCAGAATGGCCCGGGCCAGGTGCAGGGCCTCCTCCCGGGAAAGTCGGACACCCATGGTCTCTAACTCTTTATACGCAGCCTCTTTTTCTTTGGGGAAGACCTGCAGGCAGCGCACATGCGTGTCAATGGTGACGCTGGTCAAGGGTTTTTTGGGCATTTGGTGTCTTCCTCCTTAAATATCTTGATAGGCTGTCTGGCGAGACCTAACCGCAAGTATGATTATTTTTCGATCAGTTTCGTGGACTTGATAGATAATACGCCATTGGCCTATCCGTGAAGATCGTTTCTCCGGAGCCATTTTTAGTGGTTTTGAGAGGCGCTCAAAATAAGGCTGTCGGGCTAATTCCTCTATCCTGTCTTCAATACGCCTGGCAGTAGTTCGGTCCAGCCGATACAAGATCTTTGCGGCTGCCTTGTAAATTTCAATAGTATATTTCACAGACCCTGCTCGGCCTTATAGTCCTCCCAGGAAATAAATTGTGATCTATTTCCCTGACGCAAATCTTCTTCTGCAGATCGAATATCAGCCTGCTCTTCCAGGGAGAGCGGTTCGGTATCAAACTCCTCACGGCGAGCGTAAAGCATATCAACAATACCCCTAAGGAGTTCGCCGTCAGGACCTTTTGCTATAGCCTTTACTTTCGTAAGCAATTCTTCTATTGTTGGGTTCACTCTGGTACCTGAAAATCAATCATGGTTAGCAAGCCTGCGGGAGGGCGGTATACTTTGTCCTCAACCCTCCCGCCGGAAAGTAGAATTTACAGCGCCTTTTTGACCGCTTTGCCCTTCTCCTTGATGACCGCGTGGGCTGCCGCCATCCGGGCGATGGGGATGCGCATAGGCGAACAGGAGACATAGTTCAGACCCACCTGGTGGCAGAACTCGATGGCCAGGGGCTGGCCGCCGTGCTCGCCGCAGATGCCCACTTTGAGATTGGGACGGGTCTGACGGCCTTCCAGGACCGCCAATTGCATCAGCCGGCCTACTCCCATGAGGTCCAACATTTCAAAGGGGTTGTCTCGGAGGATGCCCTCGGTGTTATAGATGGGCAGGAACTTGTTTTCGGCGTCTTCCCGGGAGAAAGAGAAAGTCGCTTGTGACAGGTCGTTGGTGCCGAAAGAGAAGAATTCCGCAACTTCGGCGATCCGGCCCGCCCGCAAACAGGCCCGCACCACTTCCATCATGGTGCCGAACTTGTAGGGGATCTTGACGTTGTAGCGCTTCTCCACCTCCTTGTGGATGCGCTCGGCCCGTTCTTTCGCCCACTCCAGCTCCTTGGCGGTGCAGACCTGGGGAATCATCACTTCAGCCCGGGCGTCAATTTTATCCCGCAAAGCCAGGGCTGTGGCTTCGAAGATGGCCTGGAGCTGCATTTCATAGATTTCCGGTAAGGAGATGCCGCAGCGGATACCCCGGTTCCCCAGCATGGGGTTGACTTCGGTGAGCACCCGGACCCGGCGCAGCACTTCCTCCTTCTGTTTCAGCAGCTTCTGGTCCAGTTTCTTGGTCTTATATTCGCTGAACTCCCGGGTCATGGTCTCAATGCTGGGCATCAGCTTGTACAGCTCCGGGTCGATCATCATAGCTGTTCCCGGCAGTTGCTCTAAAGAGTACATAACCTGGCTGAATTCCTTCAAGCGACTGATATCGTTGAGCAGTTCCTCGATGGTGGGCAGGAATTCATGCAGTGGCGGGTCCAGGAGGCGGATGGTGACCGGCAAGCCATCCATGGCCTTAAAAATATCATAGAAATCCTGGCGCTGCAGGGGTAACAGCTTATCGCACCAACGCTTCCGCTCGTCCGGGGTGTTGGCTAAAATCATGCTGCGCACCAGGGGCAGGCGGTCGCTTTCGTTGAACATCCGCTCGGTGCGGCACAGGCCGATGCCTTTAGCCCCATGTTCCCGGGCCTTGGTAGCCATATCCGGGGTATCGGCGTTGGCCCAGACTTCTAAGCGGGAGATCTTATCAGCCCATTTCAGCAGCACCACCAGATCTTCACTGACTTTGGGGTCCACCATGGGTACGGCCCCTAAATAAACGGCGCCGGCGCCGCCGTCGATGGTGACGATATCGCCTTCCTTGATAATATGCTGACCGATGCGGGCCTCTTTGAGTTCATAGTTGATATCCATGCCTTCCGCCCCGGAGACACAAGGCTTGCCCATGCCCCGGGCCACCACGGCGGCATGGGAGGTCTTACCACCCCGGCTGGTGAGGATGCCCTGGGCCACAAAAAAGCCGTGAATATCTTCCGGCTTAGTCTCAATCCGGGTTAAGATAATTTTTTCCCCTTCACCACCCAAACGTTCGGCCCGGTCCGCGTCAAAGACCACCTTACCCACTGCGGCGCCGGGGGAGGCGGCAATACCCACCGCCATCGGTTCCACTTTGGCATCCGGGTCGATGCGCCGGTGCAGGAACTGTTCCAGGAAATCCGGCGGAATTCTGAGGAGACCTTCCTCTTCGTTAATGAGGCCTTCCTTCACCAGATCCACTGAGGTCTTGCACAAAGCCCAGGCATTCATCTTGCCATTGCGGGTCTGCAGCATGTAAAGCTTGCCCCGCTCGATGGTGAACTCAAAATCCTGGACTTCATGGTAGTGCTGTTCCAGGGTATGGCGCAATTGCTCAAGCTGCTTATAAATTTCCGGCATATCGGTGCGCA
This sequence comes from uncultured delta proteobacterium, assembly GCA_963705135.1. Classification (GTDB taxonomy): domain Bacteria; phylum Desulfobacterota; class Desulfobaccia; order Desulfobaccales; family Desulfobaccaceae; genus Desulfobacca. Next base: position 36,670 of record CAVPJB010000028.1, on the reverse strand, counting down.
GTTCTCTCAGGGGCCGGGGGGTGCGGATGCCGGCCACCACGTCCTCACCCTGGGCATTCACCAGGTAATCGCCGTAGAGGACATTTTCCCCGGTGCCCGGGTCCCGGGTAAAGCCCACGCCGGTGGCCGAATCCGTCCCCATGTTGCCGAAAACCATGGTGCAGATGTTCACTGCGGTGCCATACGCCAAGTCCGGGGTGATGTTAAATTGCCGCCGGTAGTCCACGGCCCGCTTTCCCGCCCAGGACTTGAAAACCCCTTCCACCGACATCACCAATTGCGCCCAGGGGTCCTGGGGGAAAACTTTGCCCGTCTGCTTCTTGATCAGTTCTTTGAACCGCTCGCAAACTTCGGCCAGGGCCTTGGCGTTGAGTTCCGTGTCCACATGGGCGTGATATTTTTCTTTGATCTCTTCAAAAATATTGTCGAAATGCTCATCCTGGACGCCCAGGCCGATCTTGCCGAAAAGTTGCAGAAACCGGCGGTAGGCATCATAGACAAACCGATCGTTCTGGGTCAGGGTGATAAATCCCTTGATGGTCTCATCATTCAATCCCAAGTTGAGGATGGTGTCCATCATGCCCGGCATGGACAGAGCGGAACCGGAGCGTACTGAGACCAGAAGGGGGTTTTCCGGGTTGCCGAAGCCCTTGCCGGTTTTTTTCTCCAGGGCCTCCAGGTAATTATGCACTTCGTCCATGAGCCCTTCGGGAAACTGGCCGTCCGACTCCAGGTAGTCCACGTTGGCTTTGGTGGTAATGACAAATCCCGGGGGCACCGGCAGCCCGATCTGCGTCATGCTGCACAGGCCTGCCCCTTTGCCGCCCAATAAATGTTTATTTTTCCCGTCGCCCTCTTCAAATGCGTAACAGTAGCGCTCTGGTGCCATGGATACTCCTCCCTTGTGAAAAAAATAACCGTTTCCTGCTGCTCGGTCACGGAATCTTGGCTAGTGCCATAAGGTAAGGTTAAAAATAATATAAATCACAAGAAAAATCTACTAGATATTTACCAATGAGGAAGTTTAGAAAACCAGTCGAATCCTGGCCCTTTGAGAAGCCTGGTATACGTAAGTCGGCTTAATATATGGTATGTAATTAATTCTGCTGCAACTATTTCCAGGATACCCCCCTGAAAAAAGCTCCCCGATTAATCCGGTCTTTATAGTGCCTGACGACCTGAAACATGTCTGCCAGCACGTCATTAGTTAGGTAGTGGGGTTCTAAACCTAATTCCAACAATCCGGTATATTTGGGGTTATAGTAATGCTCTTCTTTTTCGGCCCGAGGATTGGGCACCGTATTTATCTGCACCTGAAAACCTAAACGATCACCCACCGTTTTTACTTTTCCCGCCAGTTCATTCACGGAAAAGGTTTCCGTCACCTGATTGAAAATCCGCAACTCTCCAGCCTCAGGTGGCTGCATAGCCGATAAATAGACACATTGCATGGTGTCCTTAAGATTCAAGTAACCTCGAGTTTGGCCACCTTTCCCATAAACACTGAGGGGATACCCGGCCACTGCCTGAACAATGAATCGATTAATCACGGTGCCGAATACTTCATCATAATTGAAGAGGGGCATCAGACGTTCGTCAAGGTCCGATTCCTCGGTGGACAGACCATACACCGGCCCTTGCATCAAATCGGTGACCCGAATACCCCAGGTGCGCACATAGAACCAGAGAAGATCGGTATCCTGAATTTTGGAGGTGTGGTACAAGGGAACTGGCCTGGCGGGGAAAAAGAAAGGTATCTTTCCTCCCTTTATGTTCAATATCCAGCCATCCTTCTTCAATATCGATATTGGGAGTGCCGTATTCCCCCATGGTGCCCAATTTAACGATATGACAGGCGGAATTTGTTTCCTTGACCGCGTAGGTGATATTGAGAGTGGTGATGAGATTGTTCTGAATGGTAAAAGCGGCCTTTTGCCGGTCGATCATAGAATAAGGAGCTGAAGGCTGTTCCGCGTAGTGGATAACTGCCTCTGGTTGGTACCGTTTGAAAATATCCAAGAGAAAATCATAATCGGTGACATCCCCAATGGCCACTTCTATCCTTTTACCGGAAAGATCTTGCCAGAGCTGCGCCCGCTGCAACAGATTGGGAGTGGGAATCAATGGTTCGCAATCAAGTTCGATGCTGGCGTAACGGCGAAAATAATTATCAACGCCCAATACTTCATGGCCTCTCTGGGAAAAATACATACAAGTTGGCCAACCCAGATAACCGTCAGCACCTAAAATCAAGATTCTCATATTATTTCCTCTATTAATTATCCCCCAGCCTCACAACAGAAGTTGGAACTACCAAGTTAGCAACGGGAGGCATGATTACGTCCCCTTACCCCAAACCATAACCCGAATGGTTTTTAAGAGAATATAAAGATCAAGTAAAAATGACTGATGTATCAGGTAATATAGTTCATATTGTAATTTTTGCGACTGGCCCTCCATTGATCCGGCATAATCATAATTCACTTGGGCCCAGCCCGTCAGCCCTGGTTTTACCAGAAACCGCAGCCGATAATAGGGAAGTTCCTGGTCCAACAAGTCGGCGAAATGCCTCCGGATGGGACGAGGTCCGATGACGCTCATGTCTCCTTTGAGAACATTAAAGATCTGGGGCAGCTCATCTATCCGCAATTTTCGTAGGATTCTTCCGACCTTGGTGATGCGGGGGTCATCTTCTTCGGACCATTTGGGGCCGGTAAGCTTCTCGGCGTTGATTACCATGGTGCGGAGTTTAAAGAGTCGGAATGGAACCTCATTCCGGCCCAAGCGCTCCTGGATAAATAAGGCCGGTCCCTTGCTCTCTAATCTGATGGCCGCAGCAGCCAGCAAGATCAGGGGCAGGGCCACCGGCATTAGGCAGATGGCAAAAATAAAGTCAAATAGCCGTTTTATCTTGTCCTTTATGCCTGGAAAAAAGATTTCCCGCTGGCTGTTCATTAACATCCAAAAATCATCCATGTAGTGGATGGGAAACTTACCTGTCACCAGTTGATAGAAGTTATGGGAGTCATAAATATTTTTCTGCTTAAAGCGGATACTAATTAAGTTGGCAGTAATATCTTGTAAAATCTGGGAGTGACGGAATACACAATAATATCAATTTTATTTCCCTGAATATAGGTCTCCAGATTCGGCAGGGTTGGGTTGTGGCTGGAGCGGTGCCAGTTGCCCGCAGTCTGATAAAAGGTAGGGTACCTGGCTCTGGAGAATGTCATCAAGCTCACGAATGAGTTTGTTGTTGCCAACGAATAAGACTCGCTGCGGTTCCGGTTTGATGAACTTTGCAAAACCTATCCGCCAACCAAAGGCCAGGGCGCCAGCTAAAAAGGTAAATAGTACCAGGAGAATTTTACCTGGACGGAGATACCCGGAAAAAAATATGCCAGACTGCTATAAAAAATAAAGAGAATCCCGAAGGCGAGACAGATTGACAACAACAGCGCCTCGGGACGTTTGAGCCGGGCCGGTTCATAAAGCCCCAAGATATAGAAAGTTATGAAAATAAGGCTGCCGATCAGCACCGAGAGAGCAAGAATTCCCCGGGTATCCAAGTCTGACGAGAATTTCCAGTAATCGAGCCAAAGGACAATTCCCAGGCCCAAGACGAAAATGATGATATCGCCTGCCAGCAGGAGCAGTTTATTTCTTTGATATTGCTGGGAAAAAAATCTTCGCATGATTTTTGGGATTAGGTTGGCGTGCTAAAGAATTATATTAAAAATAATTGAGGCTTGTCATTACAATTCCAGCCTCTGGAGGGCGTATCCTGCGGCGGCAGACCTTTAGGGGCGCCCCCGACCAATCGAAAGCGCCACCCCGCTGCCCTGCTACTGCAGACCTTGGAACCATTCCCAGGTTGCCTGAAGGCCCTGGGGCAACTCGGTGGGAGGTGCAAAATTTAAATACTTTTTTGCCCGCGCAATGGCACAGTAATTTCGCAGAACCTCTCCCGCCCGAACGGAGGCATAATGCACTGCCGGAAAAACCTCCTGTCCCACTACCTGACGCATAAGTCTCCATCATCTCATTGACGCTGGTTCCCTGGCCGGTGCCCAATTGGATCGCCTCGCCATAGGGCACTTCGGCCGTTAAGGAAGCCATGATCGCCTGACAGAGATCCTTGACATAGAGAAAATCCCTGGTCTGCTGGCCATCCCCGAAGATGGTTAAGTCCTTCCCGGCCTGAATGTTTTTAAAAAACTTGGCGATGACGCTGCCTTTGTGATAGGAGAACGGTCCATAGATATTCGAGAACCTTAAGGAGCAGGTCTTCAGACCGTAGCTCCCATAAAAAGCCGAACAATAGCCCTCACCGGCCAACTTGCTGGCCCCGTAAGGCGATACCGGATGCGGCACCATCTCTTCATGCACCGGTGGTTCCACCTCACCGATGATTGCCCCGCCGGTGGAGGCAAAGACGAACCGCTCCACCTTGTGTTTCACACTGGCCTGCAGGAGATGAAGAGGTACCCCTGACATTGACATCCAGGTTTACTTCGGGTTCTTGGATAGAATCGATAACACTGGTATGGGCCGCCAGATGCACCACCGCTTGCATACCCTGCACCGCCCGGTCTACCATGGCCTCATCCCGGATGTCACCCACCAGCAGTTCCACCGGCAGGCCTTCGACATCAGCCGCCTTGCCGGCACTGAGGTTGTCCAGCACCTTGATTTGAATATCTTGATTTAATAGTTGTCTGATGAGGTTTACTCCAATAAAGCCGGCCCCCCCCACCACCAGAATAGTATAAGCCATATATAATAAATCTCCTTTTAAACTCATTTCAGTTATTTTTTTTGAAAGAAAAAATTATTGAAATTATTTTTATCCCCCCCCGAACTCAATCCGCTACTCAATGGGGCACGAAGATAATTATGGGAAATTTTTTCTAAGGTGCAGCCTGATAATCTGCTAAAACAGAAAAAGAAATATTAAAAAGCCTTTAAGAAGTTAATTATGAATTGTAACATTTTTAAATATAATAACCCTATCTCTTTCATGAATTATCTCAAAATCATTTTGCAAAGATTGTTTTATCGAGTTTCCATTTTCAATATTGTTTATATAATGATATTCTATCAATAGATATTTTACATTATCAACTAGATAACTATAATTATCTTTGTCGTTTAAGAAACTATATTCAGCCCCTTCAATATCTAATTTCATGATATCGACCCTGCTGATATTATATTGTTCGCAAAAAGTTCTTAGTTTATATACACTACATAATTCAAAGTTATCTTGACAATTTGCAGCAAGGCAATATGCGTCAGTATTTTTTGCTTTATTTAACATGCCTTTTCCGTTAAAAGGACCAATGGCACAATTACATAAAATATATTTATTTTCATTAATATTATTAATCTCAAAATTTCTCTTGAGCAGTTGATAATTGTCTGTTGCAGGTTCGATACAAATTATTTGGCCAATCTTATTATTGAAATAATTTAACGAATAGAGACTAAAACATCCTATATGTGCCCCGATATCTAAAATTACTGGGTTATTAATGGGAGGCAACACTTTAAGTGGATATTCGTATCCAGACATGACCACAACAATTTCTTTACAATCATTGGTAGCCGATCTGGCGAAAATGGAATACGGATTATTTCTAAAACTATATTGCGTTTCCCCTTTAATTAAATGAATATAATCGAGTATATATGTAGGAATATTTCTTATTGTCGTTAATACTAAAATATATTTTTTAATTACATTTATTTTAATTTTTTTCATAAAATCCCCGTTTATTAATTCCTTCCTCTAAACATAACCAGACTTTAAATATAAAAAACTGAAATCTTTGAGCCTGAACTAAAAGGACATTTTCTCGCCTCTGGCCTACTTTTCTATCAAGATACCCTATAGAAGAGATTTCAAGGTCTTGAGGCATCTCCAGGGAAACATTGATATCTCCGTAGTCTTGCTATCCAATTATGGCCAAGGAGGAATAGATATTTTGTTGCTCATCATTGCCTCCTTGCCTATGCCCATTTATAGGCGTCAGATTGTTACCCACTGAAAATCCGGGGAGGACCATCATTTATTATTGATAATAAAAATTGATATATTCCGGATTGATCCCGCCCCTTAATTTTTTATTATAAAACATTGTGGAATATACTTCCCCATCTATAAGAGATTTGTTCTTTTTTAACCAAACCTCTCTTTTCATGTCATTTACTTTATCAATGAAATCATTTAAATCTTGAATGGAATTATTTATGTTTGCAGTTTGAATTGGGACTGTTGGACAATCTATGCCCATAACCTTCATATTTTTATATAATTGATTGGCTCTTTTAGATAATAAATCTTTATACTTATTAAGATTCTCCCCTTCACCTTCAAATTTTTTTACGCCAGATTTATTATATGCTATTAATATTAATGGGCAGTCTTGAGTTATTGGCTCTTCATTCTGGGCTTTCATTGTACCGGTCAGACTATATTTCGATACCTCGGCATATTGCTGCATTGGAATAATATTATTTAAATTAACTTTAAATTTTTTTGCTGAGGGATGGTAAAGAGCTGTTTTATCTCCAGCGAATATAAAGAATATATCGTAATCTTTATGTTCAATTTTTGTGCCGTAGAGATCAGTACCTTTTTGAAAAAATAAGACTCCCTTATTATTAACAATCATTTGGCTGAGAGGACCGGTCTCCATAATTGTCTGACATGCAGCCAAGACTCTTTCCGGAGAATTATTGCCAGTTAGGCTTTTGTGGTTATATAACAAATACCCATCTGCGCCAGTAGCCAAAGAATAGTAAAGGAGCATTCTCACCACCTGGCCGTCGGGATATAGCAGGGCTTCATTCTTTGCATTCCCTAACCTTACCAGTTCTTGATACCAGTGTTGAGGATGCGCTTGTGAAACCACATATAATTTTCGCTTTTCCATATGTAACTTATTTGCAAGTTTAGCTTGCTTTTTCAGCATTTCCGATAAAAGCATTACTTGCCTCATGAGTGGATAATGATACTTGATTATATCGTCTTCTGGATAGCATTGCAGTCCTGCAAGAAGACCAACAATTCCTTTTGTTATTTGCAATTCCTTTTTGAAATTGTCTATGGTTTCTTTCTGCTGACATTTCAAATCATCTCCTAAGTAAAATGCATATTCTCCTCTAATATTCTTAAAATATCTCATATTTTTATATACTTCGTCCAAATTTCCTTGATTTATTGTTTTTGCGTGCGCTCCATTATAATATATCTTCATAACATGGAGATTACTTGCTTTCGGTATTTCATCTTTTGTTAATAGCAAAGTATTAATACCTGATCCGATAAATTCCTGAATGGTCTCTTCAGGCAATCCCCATAATCCCTTAACATAGACATTATCATCTGACATGCCCGTATTAGTGTTAAATAACAGTAATGGAGTTATAATTGATAAAATACATATTAATTTATACAATACATGTTTTTTCATAATTTAACCTTTCTTTATATATATTCGTAGCAGCTAATATAATACCAAGGTAAAACCAAGTATAATAATTTAAAAATCCAGAATCAAGAAAGTTGTGAATTGTAGAGGAAATAATAAAAATTTCCATACCGTTTAATATAATATAGGGTTCGCGCTCTTGGTTTTTTGCTGATGATCTTATTCTTCGCCATAGATAGAAATAAATATAAAAAAATAATAAAAACCCGCCAACTCCAAGTTCTGATCCTAATTTTAATGGTGTACAAGTTGTTTCAAATAAAGTTGATTGGCTGCGCCAATAATCCATTAAAATCTTAGGGACCTGAACTTCGTGAGCCCCTTGTTCGATAAAATTAGTTGTATTTCCTATTCCTACTCCTAAGAATGGGTAATCTACCATCAATCTAAAGGCTATCAGACCCGTATAGAGGCGGCTTATCGATTCAACATTTTCCTTAGAAACACTTGCTTGGGTTGCCGAAAATAATTTATCAAATCTCTCTTTGGTGTATGGGGAAAACATTAAACCGGTCATTGCTATAACAAGAGATAATAAAAAAACTGGTATAGCTTTTTTAAGATTTTTTGATTTCAATATCGCCAAAAAAATTATGCCTCCAAATATCAATATACTACCGCGACTTCCAGAGACTAATATGGCTAGAATTATAAAAATAAACATAATAATATTAAATAAAGACTTTTTTCCATGTATCATTCTAAAGGACAATATACATGCAGGAAATTCCATATATGTAAGTATTTTATTGACCGAGATATTGAAATAATTCAAAAGAAATTCATTTAGACTATTTCTATCAAGAAATTTTATAAAAATTATTATCACTATAAAGGAAAAAAATAATACCAATAAATTTATAGTTTTTAATACAAATTTTAATAAATAGGCATTTTTTATTATAGTGACACCCATTATTAAAATAAAAAAATATGGAATATACTGGCCTAAAAATAGTAACCCTCTGAATTTATTTTTTGTGCCAATTAGAGATAATGCTCCTAATATAAAAAATACTATAATAAGATAATAAAAATTATCCCATTTTAAATTAATATTTTCCATAAATAAACTTAAAGAAATAAAATACATGAATAAAGCCGCAAAAAAGAAAAAACTCCATTCCACAGAATAAAAGCCGAAGCTCCCCTTCCCTGGAAAGAATGGGGCGGTGAGCAAAACAACATACATGAAAATACAGAGAAGGTTTGAAAAAAATAAGTTTCGGGATTCGAGCATAGGTCTACTACTTCAAATGATTACTTATATTTTGCTAATATGTTAAACAGGGGGTCAAGCTTTAAACCCAAATGGCTTAAAATGCTCAAAATAACTACAGGCGCAATATCACAATAGGCAGGGTAACCTAAATTGAGAGTCTTAATGACCTCAACGCGGGAATAAATTTGTTGTTTGAGGCGTTTGCCCCGAGATCGGCTCCGCATAATGGAGTTGGGTTCTTTATAAATAATACTGAAAACATCCGGCAAATTGGCCATTTCATAACCAGCCGCTAAAACCCTAGCCCAGAGATCATAGTCAGCTACCACGAGGCGTTTTTTTGACCAATCTTTTTGATTATCATAAACACCAACCTTATTAAAGACATCCCGGCGTACCATCACGGTCCTGTGTTGAAAGGGGCAAACCCGGACAATATTTTTGCGGATTGCCTTCGTATCCAACGGCATGCGGCGTATCTTTACGGTATGTTGCTGCTCAGGGTACACCATCTTAACGGCCGTCCCTACCACTCCCACATCGGGGTTCTGGTCAAGGAATTCTACCTGTTTGGTGAACCGCTCTGGCAGGGATTCGTCATCGGCATCCATGCGGGCAATGTATTCCCCTTGGGACTCGCGAATCCCCAGGTTAAGTGATTCCACTATGCCACGGTTCTCCTGGTGCAGGACCTTTAGACGAGGATCTCGATACTCTGCTAATATCCTGGGAGTGGAATCCGTTGAACCGTCATTGATAACGATTAACTCGAACTTCTCATAAGTTTGCTTAAAAATACTATCTATCGCTCGCCGCAAAGTTTTAGCCCCATTAAAGACTGGCAGGAGGACAGACACTAACTTATTAGTTACTTCCATGTAATCGATCCATTTCTAGAGGGTTATTTAAATTTGCAAGAAAACTAAACCTTGAATTATGATATTCTGTTAAAAACAGAATACTGCATACATCTACTTCTTTGTGACAATGATTGCCCGCAAAAATAAATTTTTATAAAAAGAATTATTAGAACACCATCTGTCAAAAATATATAATTTATCCTGAAAATAATTAAAATATTTATTATTAAAAGCAAATATTAGTGATAGGATCGATAATCCATCAAAGTAATGGAGTTCATGAGATTTAAATAAACTTATGTAACTTCGGATATCGGCTTTTGAATAAGGAAATTCCCAAACAAGATTCGGGCGAAAAGGTTTTGATATCATTCGTAAAAATTTGATGCAAAAATTTGTATTAAGCGGTTCCAAGAATACAGCTTTGCCACCTTCTTTCAAGAGGCTACATACTCTATCTCCAATAGGTATGGGTGAACTAAAATGGTGCAATATGCCACGGCCAAATATTAAATCAAATTGGCTCGGAATCAGACGATTATCTAAAATATTCATATTGAAAAGGTAAAAATTCTTTGTTTGATGCTCTCGGAGTTTATTTTGTAATTCCCGAAGAGGATTTAATGCAATATCAACCCCAATATAGTAATCGAGTTTATTTTTATTTAATAAACAATAGGATGTCCCTGGTGTTCCATTTCCACATCCAATCTCTAATATTTTACTATTATCTAAAGGATTGAGTTCAGAAATAAATGTTGAAAACATCCTGTTATTTTGTTGTGTATTTGCATAATAATTTCTAAAATTACGCCATATTTTATTAACAAGAGATTCACTTGGCGTAATTTTTACATGGTTATTTCTGTGACTTTGCATTGTATCGTAAAAATATTTTTGTTTCATTATTATTTCGTCACTTTGAAATTCATTATAAAAAATAAATATATCGTCAATAATTTCATAATATTTGTTAGAAATCGAGTCTCTCGTACTATCAAAATTGACAACTTGAGATAGCTGCATCAATATTCCTTTCAGTGTTAACTAAATTAACCACATAAAATAATTCGAAATTTAAGTAATATTGTTACAAAAAAACTATTTAAAGTATTTAATATAAATATATCATCTTTGCTTTTGTCGATATATTTGAAAAATATTGTGAATGTAATTAAAATAAGCATTAATTTTATAAAAAAATAATGATCAAATGAATAATAATTAAAAAGAATAAATGACGGTAATAAACAAATAAATATTGGTAGAATAATAATAATCATAGATCTTGAATATGCTATTATATTATAAAAATAATAGATTTCAAATAATCTTAAAAAATTAATGAACAATGATATAAATAAAGAAACAATAGCGGCACCAAAAACACCGTACCGAGGGATAAAATACATATTTAGACCGACAGTAATGATCAATGAAGAGAGAGAATTGATTAATTCGATATTTTGTTTTCCAGTCATGGTAAGTGTAAGCATATTGCCGCATGTTATGCTGTGAATAAAATATGCTATCGAAAGGATCATTAAAATTGGATATCCGGTCGTTACATATTCCTTTCCGAACAAATACATTAATTCCTTTGAACAAACTAACATGAAAATAAAAAATGGAGTCGTCGCAAAGGTTACCCATTTCGTTACTACCTTGAAGATATTCTCGATTCTATCTAACTCATTCTTATTATAAAAATTAGCCACTAACGGTGCATAGATGGCATTGGAGGCCCAAAGAAAAATAGTTATGATCATTGGCACTTGAGAGGCCGCACGATAGATTCCGACGTCATATTCATTGCCTAAATATCCCAGCATCAAAACATCGGTCCAGGAAAGGAAAAACGTCAAGAAACCGACGAAGAGCAAAGGAAGAGAATAAGTCAAAAGCTTTTTTATTGGAAAAACAGGCTGGACAGATTTTATAAACACTACCGGAAACAATTTGCCGATAAAAACTATTCCAAAAATGACTGCTATGGCATATGAAAGAAAATAACCTAAAATAACTCCAAATAGTCCTAAATCAAAATAATAAAACAAAATAACTAAAAGTATATTAGCTGTCGGCTGAATTATATCACGGGTTAATACCGTATACTTTAAATTATAAGAACCCTGCAAAAGGGCGTATAATACCGTCATACAGGTAACTAATGGAATACTTGCTGTAAAGAGAGTAATATAATATTTAAGATCAGGTTTATTAAATAATTTAAATGAAATAAAACCAGAAAATATATATATGATTAAAGCTATAATTATTCCACTTAATAATGCAATGCTAATACTAGAAATGATTATACCTTTTAATTTGTGAAGATCATCATCTTTATAAATCGAAACAAATCGCATTCCTCCGGTGTTTAGGCCAAGTCTCCCGACAATGGCACTTATATTAACCAATGCAAAACCCAGAGAATAGAGACCGAAGGACTCCACCCCCAGGAGACGGGCAATAATGATTTGAGAGAGGAAAAAAAGCCCTTTCCCGAGAACGCCGCCTATCAGCGTCACCCCGGTGCCGGTGGCCAGGACTTTAATATCATTTTCAAATTGATTTGTTTGCATGGAACAATCGGTCTGGATGCCGAACTTGCCAACAGTACCTTCTGACATTTCAGTTCTGGCCTTTTGGGGCCCGGGTTTAAGACTGATTCGGGACCAAAGATATTAAAGGGGCTCGACGCCCCTTGCTGTGCGTGTCTATAAGGGAAAAACCCCTCTATATCAAGCTGTTCCTTGAGGCTGTTCAGACCCCTCAATATCTATCTTTATATCCTCAGACCAGATGGATGTGCAAATGATCTTTGACTGGTCACAGCGGTTAACAAATTTTCCTGCGATGTCATATACTTCCGACATCAGGCCATTGTTTAAAGTTACGGGGTTGAGTCCCAGCTTCAGGAATTTTTCATTGCATACATCTAATGTGTTTTCCGCATCTTCCTTGCGTGGGTTGGTATAGTAACGGATCTGGGCCCCGGCGATGAGAGATACCTTCTGGGCTAAATCACGAACCGTATGAGTCTCCGTGGCCTGGTTAAAGATATTTACCGGGTCCCTCTTGGCCGGACAGTTTTCAATAGCCAATCTAATACATTGCACCGTATCCTGGATATGAATAAAAGCTCGGGTTTGGCCGCCGGTGCCATGCACCGTCAAAGGATGGCCCACTGCAGCCTGTATCAGGAAGCGATTTAGGACCGTGCCATAATCGCCGTCGTAATCGAACCGGTTAATCAATGCCTCATCCAGCCCGGTTTCTGGAGTGTTGGTGCCCCAGACAATCCCCTGGTGCAAGTCAGTGACCCGAACGCCGTCATTTTTGTTGAAGTATAAAAATAACAGGGCATCCTGGCATTTAGTCATATGATAGATGCTGCCCGGATTAGGGGGATACATGATCTTGATTTCTTTATCTTCCCCGTCGACGTTCACTTTAACCCGTAAATAGCCTTCGGGAATCTGCATGCCAGCCGTGCCGTAACCATATACCCCCATGGTGCCCAGGTGTACCAGATTACGTCCAATTTAGATTCCACAATGGCGCAGAGAACGTTATTGGTGGCATTGATATTATTATTTACGGTATACCTTTTATGGTACGAGGATTTCATGGAATACGGAGCCGCCCGTTGCTCGGCGAAATGCACGATAGCCATGGGCTCTCTTTCTTTGATGAGGGTTAATAGCTTATGATAATTGAGAGCCACGTTTATTTGTGCGTACTCGATATCTTTACCGGTTAATTCCTGCCATTTCCGAAGGCGAGTGCTTATAGGTCTAATGGGAGTTAATGAGTCACACTCCAGTTCAATATCAATTTTCCGCCTTGAGAGGTCATCAACAATGGTGACCTCATACCCTGCTTGGAGAGACCCAGACTGGTGGGCCAGCCACAAAAACCATCTCCTCCCAGAATCATGATTCTTTTTCCCATAAAATGCTACCTCCAAATAGCCAAATTAAACAGTTAAAATGTCATTAAAAAATGATGTGTTCTTTAATTAATAAATCCAGCAGCAAAACCCGGCATTGCAGACAGGTAAGTTTTTCCAATAAATCTTTTAACCCGGCCTTTGTCTTTGGAATTTTGATTAGATTATTCTCATCGTACTTCGATGGACTGAGATAAGTCACGAAACCATATAGTTTTTAGTCGGAAAAAGAACTGGTTACTAGATATCCTGTTGATTTAGGGCCGCCACCTTTTCCAGGCTAGTCATGGGCAGCCCCAATTCCCGCGCCAGGATGACAGGAATGGCAGCTTGGGGATCGTGACCCGGCAAGAGTCTGCCTCCTGGAAAATCCCAGGTAAATTCCCCTATCCCATGGCGATAAAACGGCGCCGGCAGAATAAAATGATTATCTATGAAGGGAATAATGATTATTGAGTCGTCTCTCTCTACCCGCCAATAATCCAGCGTCTTACCTGTATCATCTACAACCATCTCCCCGACAAGGCAAAGCCAGGGATTTCTAACTTCTACCAGCTTTTTCGTCACTTCCCAGGGGATTTGCTTGGATTGCAAAGGAGAGGCCTCAAAACCTGAAAGTATCGCTTATTTTTGCCTTAGCAGACTTCTTTTGATAAACGCCTTTGTTCTCTGCCAGGCCCCAGTCCAGTAGCCAAGGTAATCGGTCAATTCCGAAAGCCGAGCCGCTTCAGCCTCTTTGGTCTTGAGCCTCTCGACATAATCGGCTAGGAAGGCTATAAATATCATCATAAAAATAGATGCTATTCCGATCGCTATCATCCAAAGTGCGCGCTCCGGGCCGGATTTCCTCTCAGGTAGTTTGGCCTCATCGACAATTTGGAGGACCGACACATCCTTAACCATATCAAGCCGAGCTAGTTCTTCCAGCTTTGTATATAATTGATATAGTGCCTCCTGCAATTTTACCTCCCGATACATCCGCACATACTCCAAACCCAGGGAGGGCGTCTTGTTAGCAGGCAGGCAGAAATCTCCAGCACAAGCTTCCCATTGGGTCTCCGATGCTTTCAGTTTTTCTCTCAAGCCTTTAAGTTCGATTTCCAAGCGGACCACGTCATAGTTATATTGGGTAGCCTGTTGCCGCATAACCTTGATTTGTACGTCTTTGGCGTCAACAGCAGCCCGTAAGGCAGCTATATACTCCAAAGTAGCCCGGGCTTGGTTTTCTATTGAGACAACATTGTTCTTTTCGCTGAAAATCCGCAGGTCCTCCTCAGCCTTCGTGAGGTTTTTAGAGCTTTGAAGTCGTTCTTTTTCCAGAAATACCAGCCTATCTTTGGCCTCTCGAACAGCAATCTGCCGTAGCAATTTATCCAACTCTCCCACAAAAGCATTGGCCATGGCAACAGCCTTCTCAGGACTTTCGTCAGTCACTTTAATTCCAATAATACCATCGATTCCCACTTCAATTTCGGCTCTCTTCAGTAGTATCTCTTGTATTTTTTCGAGATAAGGATCACTCAAGTAGTTACCAGGGGCGGTAAGATTTTTTAAGATCGAACCGTTCAATAATAATATTCAATATCGTGATGCCCTTTAACATGCCGACGTAAAGATCGCCTGGACTCTTGAGTCCTAATAAATTTGCAGCTAATCCTGCTGACCCCGCTGCTCCCCCAACGGTCGCGCCACCGCCTAACGTTTCCAGAAGTTGCGCGCTCAAAGTCATATTTTGCTGGGGAGGAAGAAGGCGCGCAGTAGCGGTAAACTTGTTTGGAATAAATAGCAGAATAACCAAAGTTAGCGCTGCGATCCCAATACTAGTAAAGACTATAAGGCGGCTATACTTAGCTAAAATGATAATATAATCTAAGAGATGTACTTCTGGTTCTTGCGAATTATTGTCCATATGTAACTTTGCTATTGTTCAGGCGAGGCCGCCCTCGCCATCTTGTCTAGGCCTTTGATAAACAGGTTAGGTTATTCTTTGCTAACCTCGGTTAGGGGATCGAGCTAATGTTACCCTGCTTTATAACCGACCCCAACATAATCAAAACCTGAGTTAACTGCAGATATCTTGGAACTTTCGAGAATATCATGTTGCAACAGAAAAGCCTTAATTCCCTCTATATCCATAGGTTTTTCATTAGAGGAAATATAGGGCCGGCTAATATTGCGGGAATTCAGTTGATCGGCATATTCATATTTAATGTTGTGATAAAAGCTGCGAAGTGCCGGCAGGATGACAAACATTTGCTGCAGTTCCAAAGCCCTCGTCATTTCATCGGCGCTCATTAACTCTTCATAAAGTTTCTCACCCGATTTGGCGCCGATGAATTTCGTTTTGATATGTTCAGGATGATAACCATGGATAGGCGCCAGAATATCAATCATAGCTTGAGCTAAGTCGATGATCCGCATAACGGGCATTTTGGTGACAAAGACTTCCCCCCCGCAAGCTTTAATGCCGGCTTCCAGGACAAGCTGCGCCGATTCTTCTAAGGTCATGAAAAAGCGGGTCATCTTTTTATCAGTAACTGTAACCGGCCCGCCATTTTCAATTTGCTTCAGGAAAATAGGCAGGACTGAACCTCGGGAACCGATGACATTGCCAAACCTGACGCTGGAAAAGATTTGGTGCCCGTTAAAGTTGACAATATTTGCGGAGGTAATCAGACGTTCACCCATCAATTTGGTGGTTCCCATCACACTTGTGGGGTTTACCGCTTTATCGGAACTGGTAAAGATCACTCTCGGGACGTTTTTGGCGATGGCTGCCTGGATGACATTTTTTACCCCTAAAATGTTGGTTTGAACAGTTTCAAAGGGGTTATATTCTGACAACAAAACATGCTTGTAGGCGGCAACGTGGAAAATGATATCCACCTTGCTGCTAAGCTTTTCGATCTTGTTGAAATCCCTGATATCACCTAAATAGGCTTTGACATTGTGACCCTGCCGATACTGCTCTCCAAGCAAAAAGAGCTCGGTCTCATTATTATCCAAGGCCCGGATTTCTGAGGGCTCCATGGAAGACAATTGTCTTACCAATTCCGAGCCTACAGAGCCTGCCGCACCAATAACAAGGATCACTTTATTACGATAAAAATCGGATAGTCGCACATCCATGTTCTACCCCTTGTTAAACTGAAATCATAAACGTTTAACAAAACATTGTTTAATAGAGAAAACCACTCTCTTTCAAATCGCTGAGAGATTTAAAGGCAAACAGGCAGCGTGGGGAAAAATAGTCCCCTTTGGTTAACGATACTTTTTCCATTAGTAGGCATTCATTATATGCTCCCTTGGATAAGCAAAATATTAGGTAAAAATGAATAGTTATCGAGGGGGAATCAATTCTTCACAGAAAAATCCCCACCCTTCAGGAATCCAAATTTGGGTCAGCTAACGTTTAGTTTTTTTAATCTAAATCAGGGGAGTGAGTATGAGTTATATTTTCATATAATTAACTTAAAAAAGTCAAACTAATTCTGGATTTTTGTTTGTGAAATAAATAATTAAAATTTACTTCAATAATCAATATTGAAAGTCTGGCGACCGAGGTTCCGAAGATAACACCTGTAAGGTTTAGACAATGCTGATAAGGAACAAGCAACCTTCAAGGTCGAATCTTTTCGGTTATTCCTTGATTGCCTGAATAATTGCCTCCTGGACAGCGGCAGTCATATAAGGATGCATGGGCAGGCTGAAGATACGTTCCGAGGCGTGCTCACTCACCGGGAAATCGCCGGGTTTGTATCCCAGATGGGCAAAGGCGCCCTGCAAATGCAGTGATAAAGGATAATACACGGCAGTTGGCACCCCGGCTTCTTTGAGTTTCTGCTGCAACGCAGCTTTACGGTCGCTCAAGACCGAATATTGGGCCCAGATGGAGGTGCAGTCCGGGGATACATAGGGAACTTCCACCACATCCTTGAGTGCCTGACTATAACGATCAGCCACTTTCTGGCGGTCAATGACTTCCTGGTCAAAGACCTCCATTTTGGCCAGGACAACGGCTGCCTGGATGGTGTCCATGCGGCCATTGAGCCCGATGCGGATGTTATCATACTTATCTTTACCTTTGCCGTGCACCCTGATGGAACGCAATTTATCGGCTAATTCATCGTTATCGGTAAAGATGGCGCCGCCGTCACCATAGCAGCCCAGGGGTTTAGCCGGGAAAAAAGAGGTTGCGGCGGAGTCCGCCAAGGAGCAGGCCCGCTTCCCTTTATAGGTGGCGCCAAAAGATTGAGCGGCATCTTCCAAGACAAAGAGGCCGTGTTGTTTGGCGATGGCATTTATTATGTCATAATCGGCCGGCTGGCCGAAGAGGTCCACCGGAATGATACCTTTGGGTTTGAGATGGGCGGTTTTGGGATTCGTAGCCAAGTTAGCGATGGCAGCAGCTAACAGTTTGGGCTCTAGATTAAAGGTGCGGGGATCGATATCAACGAAAACCGGCGTAGCCCCTAATATCTGAATGACTTCAGCAGTGGCGATGAAGGTAAAAGGCGTGGTAAAGATGGCATCACCCGGCCCCACGTCATAAGCCAGCAAGGGCATTAACAGGGCGTCAGTCCCGGAGGAACAGGTGACGGCATGCTTGACGCCCACGTAGGCCGCCAGCTTTTCTTCCAATTCTTTGATCTCGGGTCCCATGATATATTGGCCATGTTCTAAAACCCTTTGAATTCTTTGCATCAACGAGGGATTTATTATTTGTTGTTGGGCTTTTAGGTCGATGAAGTCAATTTTCATGTTTTATTTTCTCCTTTTCCTTGGGAATAGATTATAGGCGATATGAGCTATAAGTCTATGAGTTGTTAACTTATCAAGAGAGCCTGCCACTATGACTAGCTTGCTTTGGAGTTCTTGAGGATTATGAATCGGGCGGCTGTGCTAGAGCACAAGAAATATATAATCCCAAAGGTGAATCTCTACCTCAGCATAGGGTGGAGTGTTCACCATGTCATCCGTTGACGTTTAAATTTTGTTTAAATTATTAATCTTGGCAAGACAAGTGTGCCGGGGGGTTTATTATAACTTTACAATATTAACCCCCTGCCTTAAAAAGTCAAATGTTTTTATGATGTCCAGGGCATCATTTTTTTATGAAGGTATTGTTAGAGGACATGGACTGATCAGATAATTTTTATATTTCTCAACACCTACCCCGGGAAAAGGACCCGCTCGTCGAAGGGTGAAGTCAACACCAGTTCGGCAAAAATTCTTGCCAAACAGTATCAAAGGATTCTATTATAAGGGTCCCACAAAAAACTAATCAAGCCGGCCAAAATCATATTCCCTTCCACCAAACCTTCCAACAGCAGGCCGGATTCTAAATATCCTCTGCGATACAGAGTCAAATACCCTAAGGCATAGCAGCCGCAGCCCAGCAGGGCATAGCCCAAGGTCGGCAGTAAACCCCAAAAAGTGGCACCGCCCATGGCCAGCATCAACACCCCTGTCAAAATATATAATAGAATTAAAGTATTCTCCTTGCCCAGAGCTACTGCCAGCGTCTCCTTGCCGACGATGCGATCCCCTTCCAGGGCCTGAATTTCAAATAATCCAGAACGGATAAAAACCACACCCGCCACAAACAGGAAGGTAAAAGCGGTAGCCAGGGTGAGACTGCGCTCTGAACAGATTACCGGAATCAAAGCTGCCAGAACCCCCCAGGCAACGGAGGTAAAAATGGCCTTGGAGCCTGGAATCTCTTTCAACCGATGGAATTTCAGGATTGAGGCCAGACGGGGCGGCAAAATATTGACCGTATAAATTAATCCCAAAACACTCATGATGAGAATAAAAACGAAGGCCACGGGCGTCAAGGCCAGGCCCAGGAGCAGGGCCAGGATGCCAGAGATGGCGCCGGACACGAGGAGAAAGCGGCGATGCCGGCCGTAGAACCTGGTCTGGACCGGGTCATTAAGTTTGCTGGCGGCGTCGGTAAAATTATTTAATATATGCATGGCATAGATATAGCAAAAGGCCACGAAGAAATAACGCCACAAAGGCTCCACTGATTGCAGTAATGATGAGGTATAGCTCAAACAGCCGGCCCCCAGGGCCACGTATAAATTGGATTTTACCAGAAAACGCCAGAGGCGCTGCCAAAGCTGGGCCAAGGAGCCGTGCCGGTAGGCCCAGTCGTGTTTGAGCATAGACACCACGTTACTGATCAGCCAATGAGGGGTCGAGGCGCCGGCAGTTACTCCCACCGTTTTATAACGCCGCAGTTCCTTCATGTCCAATTCCATTTCCGTTTCCACATAATAGGTCGGCACCCCGGTGGCCTGAGCGATTTCTACCAGGCGCTGGGTATTGCCGCTGCTTCGGCCGCCCACCACCACCACTGCCTCAACTTCGCCGGCTAACTGCTGAATATCCGCCTGGCGGCTGGCCGTAGCATCGCAAATGGTATTATAGACCTGGACCTCAGCAAAACGGGCCTTGATTTCCGCCACTCGTGCGGTGAAGACGCCCTCGCTCTGGGTAGTCTGGGCCACGACAATCACCCGGTCCAGTTCCGGCAGCCGCGCCACATCCCCGGCAGTCAGTACCACGTGTCCTCGACCTTCCGTATACCCCATGAGCCCAAGCACCTCGGGATGATCTTCGTCGCCCACAATTATGGTGTAATATCCCTGTTGGGCCCATTTTCTGATAATGGCCTGCACCTTGGCCACCCGGGGACAGGTGGCATCAATTATCTGACAACCCACTGCTTGTAACTGCTCCCTATCCTTGGGGGGGATGCCGTGGGCTCGAATAACCACCAGACAGCCAGGATCGGGCTGCCCTGTTGGTAAAATGCCGATACCGCGCTCCTCCAACAACTCCAAAACCTGGGGATTGTGAATCAAAGGCCCATAGGTGTAAATCTTGCCGGGCTTTTGGTTAATGGCGTCTAACACCAGCTCCATGGCTCGTTTGACGCCAATGCAGAAGCCCGCGGTGCGAGCCAATATGACTTTCAAGGCTGCAATCTCCTTGTTGCAATACTAGAGTCGTTGCCGGAAGTAAGTTAGGCACTCCTCATCCTGACCTTCCCCATCAAGGGGAGAAGGGAAAAGAGTGAAGGAACTTGTGACGTTGATAATAAAATTCCAAAAATCTATCGGTTCAGGCCATAATTTTTTTTCCCATACTCCTGATTAACTTGACAAGTTTTTCACATCTCGTCAAGCTAGGAAGTTAGAGGTCAACTCCGGGTCAGAGACTTGGCATCTTTTCTGGCACATTTAGACTTAGAGAGGGAGGAGGATCACATGCCCGAGACTGCTGTCTCTTTTAGTCAACTGCTTTGGGGGACCCTGGTCCTGCGGCCGTATGTGTTCATTTTTCTGATCGTTTATCTCTGGCTGGCGATCCGGCATCTGGGGTTAATGAAAACCTGCATTTACTTACTGTGCGGCTACGGCATCGCCTGGCTGTCGGAATTCTCCTCCATTCATACCGGCTTCCCATACGGCGGGTACATTTATATCCCGGCCACTCGGACTCAGGAACTCTGGGTCTTTGGAGTCCCCTTTATGGACTCCCTGTCATACGTCTTTCTCTCCTATGCCAGCTATAGCCTGGCCCTGCTGCTGTTGGCGCCCCGTCAACTATCTGAGGACACCTCGGCCCAAAACTCCGTTAATTATACCCCTGCCACCGTCATCCTGGCCGCCGTCCTCTTCGTCACCCTGGATATCATCATCGACCCCCTGGCTTTGCGGGGCTACCGCTGGTTTCTGGGGCAGATCTATGGCTACCCTGAGCCGGGGATCTATTTTGGCATTCCCCTCAGCAATTTTGCCGGTTGGCTTCTGGTGGGGTTCATGATGATTTCCGTGTTGCAGCGCCTGGCACGCTGGTCGCCGCGCTCCACCTGGCTGTCCTGGGGGCAAGTGCGGTCTGCCAGTGCCGGCTATCTGGGCGCCGGTTTATATCTGGGCGTGCTGCTGTTTAACCTCAGCCTGACTTTTTATATCGGCGAGACGCTTTTAGGAGTAGTGGGCGTCTTCATATACCTACCACTGGTCGCTTTGGCCGGCGCTTCCTGGTATCAGAGGCGAGGCTAGAGGCGTTGCCCAGAAGTAATGTGTTATTCACCCCTCACCCTGACCCTCTCGCCTCGAGGGGAGAGAAGAAATAAAGGACAGAACTTTTGGCAATTGGTAGGAGTTCAAATTTCACCTCGAGAGGAAAAGGGAAAATATTACGGGAAAACCTTTTAACAATATGTCTAGGCCTTTCCCTGGGGCAGATAATTTAGGATGAGGTTTAAGGCCCTGGCCAGGTTTAGACCGGCCAGGCGGGAGCGGCGCCACAAATGAACAAGATAACCCACCCGCCTGGGATGGGACCAGAGGGCAGGCAGGAGGCGGGAGAGGGGAACGCCTTGGTTTTGGTTGATGATATCGGCCAGAAAATCGGCGATTTCTTCACCTACGCCATCGGTGATGGCCCGGACCGCCAAGAAAGGCAGGTGGTGCGCTTGGGCTACCGCCACTACTTCGGTGGTTTCCAGGTCCAGCACCGGGAGGGGCAGGAGGGCCGTCTGGGAGGGCAGGGAGGCTTTGGCCGTTATGTGAGGGGTGGTTACTAGTGCTCCTTCATAAGCCGCCAGCCCCCGACCCCGGAGGTGGGACACGAGATCATGCGGCGGTGCCACCGGTTGGAAATCTACCCGGTTTAACACATTGCCGGCCGGCTCCAGACGCCAGCACTCCCCGGCTACCAGCACTCCCCCCGGAGGCGGCAGGGCTGTTAGGGCGCCGCCAAAGCCTGCAGTCAGCAGCCAATCGGGAGAAAAGGCCTGGACGGCCTGCTCGGCCAGCAGCTGGGGAGCGGCGCCGCCCATACCGGCCATCAGGGCTAGTCCCTGGTAGCTCTGGCCTATAAAGAACCAGGCTTTTTTCCCCGGCTACAGTGGTCCGGCGGTGGCGGACCGTCCCCAAAAATGGTCTGAGTTCCTCGGGTGTCGAGGTAATTAAGACGATGCGAATGGCTGCCTGGTCTCCTGAGTCAGTCCTTTATGGGCCTTTGGCCCATCGGTAAAGTATGAAAAGAGTGCTAAAGGCGGGATGCGCTTGGGTTCCGCCGCCCTGCGGGTGCTTTCCCGCTACGGTTCTCCCCGGTCTCCTGCACCTGAACGTAAAAAACCCCGCGGGGCGGGGTTTTAGGGGCTAGAATCGGTCCCGGATTATTCCTTTAACATGGGCAGGTTGTCATCCATCCCTGACTGGAGTATCTGTGCCTGGGTGGGCACCTTGCCTACCTGCTTGGGCCGGCGGAAACGACGGTTGCCCTGGATTAATAAATCGCCGTTCTTATGCAATACCGTCTGGTCCTCCAAGATGATCAGTCCGTATTTATTTGATATATCGGTATAATATTGATATTGCATATGTTTTTTGTTCAGGCGGTACTTGAAAAACATAAAGAAGGCCAAATAGAGGGCCACCAGGACACCGAATACTGCCAGGGCGTAGCTCAAAAAAGTAAAGGTCTGTTGACCTAAAGAGCTTACCCAGGCCATGATATGATCCATGTTGTAGAGGCCGAGAATTGTTACCAGCAACAGGAAAAGCAAGGCCAGGTACGGCAGGCGTTTCATATGGCTGAGAATGGCGCCAAAGCGGTCACCGGAAGCGTCTTCGCCCTCTGCGGCCGGCTGGTCTTCGGCACCCATGAAGTAATTGAAGCCGGTGATAACCACCCCCATTAAAAAGGTGAAAAGAATGGGAAAGGCGAAGGCCACAAAAAGATATGGCTGCCAGGGGAAGGGGGTGTAAACCCGGTGGTATTTGTCATCCGTAGCCCAGAGGGCCACTACGATGAAGATGACAATTTCCAGGATGCCGATAAGCTTGAGGTAGTCAAAGAACAGTTTTTTGCGATCGCTTTTGGTAAAATAATCAGCGATTTTGGCCATAGCAGACTCCAAAAACAAGTTAATTCAACATAAAATATACCAGCAAGACCCCGGGTGGTCAACTCTTTTCCAGGGGCTGGCCGCCTTCCTGGTCGGCCTCGACGATCCGTCGACGCACCCGTTCCGGCACCTCCACAGCCCGCCATTCCCGGTTGATGGCCACCATGGTGGCGGTGCCCTCGGCCACCAATTCTTCCCTGCCGGCGGGGAAGAAACGGAATTGGAAGATGATGGCTTTGCTTCGCAACTCCTGTACTCTGGTCTCGATCTCCAGGAGTTCGCCATAGCGGCTGGGTCGTAAAAATTTGCCGTGGGCTTCCACTATGGGCAGGCCGAATCCTTCCTTCACATTTCGGAAAGTCTCCTCGGGGTGCAGCCCGAGAGAACGTAAAAATTCTTCGATGGCCCGGTGGCAATAGCGGAAATAGCTGACGAAATAGACAATCCCATAGGGGTCGGTGTCGCCGAAGCGGACCCGCACCTGACACCGGTGGCGGTAGGTTTCCCAAGTCATGGTCTTACCTCTAGTATCTCTGGCCGGAAACGGCTATTTTCCGCAATTTCTGCGTCAATCTGCAAGCTTTTTTGTGCGGCGAATGAAGGTTCGCCTCCGCGAAAGCCTTTGATCCTTGACCTTGCAGAAAATATCTCGTTTCCGAATAAGAAACGGCTATTTTCCGCAATTTCTGCGTCAATCTGCAGGCTTTTTTGTGCGGCGAACGAAGGTTCGCCTCCGCGAAAGCCCTTGATTTCCTTGAACTTGCAAAAAATATCTCGTTTCCGCATAAGAAACTTCATAAGATTTTATCATATTTTCCGGATAATGTCCTTGCAGTATATAATAGCATAGCTCCATCGGGAAATCGAAATGCTTTTGCCGAATGGATGAGGTACTTTACTCTCCAGCAGAGGGGGATGGTAATGCGTGTCCCGAAATCGAGCCGGCTGGGGCTGGTGGCCCTGTTATTCCTCAGTTTTTGCACGGCTGCGGCGCTTTATGCCCAAACTGTTAGTGGCCGCCTGGTGGATGATTGCCTGGACAGCCCGGCCCTGGCTGCCAATCTCCTGGGCGATCCGGCCCGGCGGGCGCTGACCGTCTACCTGCCGCCCCACTATGACCAAGAACCGGGGAGGCGCTTCCCCGTAGTGTATTTATTACACGGTTTTAGGGCCAAAAATAAGCTCTGGACGGCCCAGGGGCAGCCGGGCCAGGGGTTGCTTGTCCAGGAACTGGCTGACGACCTGATCAGCCGGGGCGTAATCCAACCCATGATCATCGTCATGCCCGACGGGTCCAATGCCTACGGCGGCAGTTTCTATCTTAATTCCTCGGTCACCGGCAACTGGGAAGATTTTATCTGCCGGGACCTGGTGGGCCACATTGACGCCGCTTACCGCACCATTCCGAAGGCTGCGGCCCGGGGGTAGCCGGGCATTCCATGGGCGGATACGGGGCTTTTGTCCTGGCCATGCGCCATCCCGAGACTTTCGGCGCCGTGTATGCCCTGAGCCCGGCCTGTCTGGTCTTTCAGGAGCACTTCCTGAATCTGCAAAAAGCCAATCTGCTGGCGGTTAGCCGCATTGACCGGCCGGGACCAGTTTCCCGGCCTGGAATGGCGAGACCAGGTGGTCATTGCTGCAGGGGCGGCGGTGGCTCCCAACCCCAACAAGCCGCCCTGGTTCTGCGACCTGCCCCTTAAGGAAGTGGATGGCCAACCCGTGCTCAATGCCGCCGTCTGGCAGCAATGGCTCAAAAGCGATCCCTATACCCTGTTGGAACCTTTGAGAAACAACCTGGGCCGCCTCAGGCTCGCCCTGGACATGGGCACGGCCGACCGCATGCTGCCCCAATGCCGCCTGGTGCACCAGACCCTGAACAGCCTGGGCATCGCCCACACCTACGAGGAGTATGACGGCGACCACGGCAGCGGTTTGCGGGAGCGTTTGCACGGCAAGGCTTTGCCGTTCTTCTCCAAAGTATTGTCTAGTTGTGATCAAGGGAACTAAGTATTGGAGAAGGATGCAGAATTAATGGGGGGGTGCCCACCCTGCATTAATTGCCTGCCAAAACTCTGGCCCATGAGTAACTATTTGATTAAAATAATAATATTAATTATTGATCTTTTTGACTTTAAGTTCCCTCGAAAGGATCTGCCGGGCCCATTCCCGGTAGAAGTCAGTCTTAGATAAATCCTGCGCCTGCCTTTCGAGGGGATGCCGATCATAGCCATAGCGAATGAGATCCTTGAGGTAATGGAACAGAAAAGGAACCATACCGAGGGTCCGCCATTGGGTCACGTGGACCAGTTCATGGGCCAGCAGCTCTTCTTCCAAGACAACCCCCTGATTAATGAGAATGAGGTTCCACCAGACCTGGGCCAGGGCCCAGGCGGGGATGAGCCAGGGTACGGCGATGAGGCGGACGGTCCGGTTTGCGGTTTCTGGCATGAGAGCTTCTCCTGGACGTGTATGCCGGTATGGCAAGCATGGGCGTTCTTATAAGAAACAATCATACTGCCAGCCGGACAAGACTGCAATATGTATGAGCAGGGCCATTATTACCTGCCGTCATGGGCAGCGGCGACGGGCATTGGGTCAGGGAGGCAATGAACCGGCGTTGATGGTCCGGTGGTCTGCTTCCTGCTGTCCTGGCCGCTTTTTTTTAGAGGTGGACGGGGCCAGATCACTTTGCCGCTTTTTTTCAGTTTATCCCCTAAATTATGGAAAAAAGTTTCTAGTTCCAGGCCTTGAGATTTGAGGGGTTGGTTGCTGGTTTCCGGTTCGGGGTGGAAAGCTGTTTTGTCCATCCTATGAAGACCGGATGAAAGGTCAACGGCGGGAGGCGCTTGGGCTCCCGCCGCCCTACGGGTGCTTTCCCGGCCGACATCGGGGCTGCTCACCTCAGAATCAGCAGTTGACGGGTTAACGTCGGGATGTGCTTCACTTTCCCGCCCGACAGCGAGGCATTTCCCGGTAATTTTTTCAGCTTGGATATCTGATTGATATTGTTCATTATTAGGTGTTACTGGCGAGGTTTTTCCCGGTAATTTCCCACTTTTTTCCCACTGCTGGGCAAGAGTATCGAGATTCGAGTTTTGAGTTTCGAGAGGGGAGGGGGAAGTTATCCCGGCTTCGGGTTCATCCCAGTCATCGGCGTCGTCATGGGCAGCCAAGTCAGGGGGTGGAGGTTCGGGTTCCGGGCAGGGGGCCAGGAGCCCCTGACTCATGGCCTGGCGGGCCTCGGCCAGGGCCTGGAAGGCGCCGGGCAGGAGCCCGTCCTCCGAGAGCCACTGGGGTGAGAACATGAGGCAATGAACCAGTTCCGGGTCCAGGGGAAGGTCCATTTTGGTCATCATGGCAACAATCCGGGTGCATTCCCGGATGGCCTGATTGCTGGCCCGGATGTTGCCCTCGGCGCCGGCCGTCCGGGCGTTGTTCTGGGACAGTTCCAGGTAGATGCTGAGCTTCAGGAAAAGGCCCAGGTCCAGGCTCTCCCGGAGACGTTCCTGGGCCAGGCGGATTTTGGCCTGGAGGTGAGTTTTATGCCGGTGCAGGGCCGATTTGCTGAGGCCGTACAGGTGGCTAAGGGAGGCCAGGATGGCGCCGGATAAAAGGGCGCGGTCGATGGCGGGGCGATCAGGGTGATTACAGATAGTGCATTTCATGGTGACCTCCAGTGGTCAGTGAACAGTGGTTAGTGGTTAGTTGTCAGTGGTTAGCTAAAAGCTATTATCTGAGATCAGCTTTTATCAGAAGGAGGGGGTAAAGGACAGAACAGATGAGACAGATGTCACAAAAAGCAGGGAAGAGGGAATAGGGAAGAGGGAAAGGGAGATAGGGAAGAGGGGAAAAAGCAGACCGGAAACGGGGGGAAAGGGGGGAGGAAGCGCGTGATTCAAGGAAGCAATAATAGTTGGCAGGGTGGAGTTTAATCAGGCAGGCGGGCGATTTCGAACAGGACAGTGCCGCCGCCGGTGATATGGCAGGGATCGAGGCACTGGATGTAGGCTTCGTCGGAGTCTCCCCGGGACAGCCCCAGATCCCGGGATTTGACGCCTTTGGATAAGGCTACGTAATAGGGCAGAATTGAGGCCAGGGAGTGCAGGCAGATCCTGGAGGATGCCGCGGGGTCCAGGATATAGCCCTGTTCCAGGGTTATAGTATCTCCGAGTTGATATACCGGGCAGATACCGTCAATGTGGACGATTTTGATTACCAACCTCATGTTTGTAAGCAGTTAGTGTTTGCCGGAGTTAAGGTCTTATTAGCCCCTGATCCTGACCCTCTCCCCGCCAGCGGGGCGGGCGGGGAGAGGGGAATTAGGTGGGAAGGGGTAGTGGCTTACTCATCCGCCTCATAGTAGCCTTTGCCGAATCTATGGGCCGGGATGCCGGCGGCGGGGATGTAGCCCAGCTCGCAGCCTAATAAGCCGGTGCCCATGGGGTTGGCCGCAGCCACCGGGGTGAAGTTTTTGGGGTCAGGGCGGTCGCCGTCGTGATAGCGGCTGACGTAGACCTTGCCGTATTTTGCGGTCTCCCCGGTGTAGGACAGGCGGAGGATTTCCCAATAGCCCGTCTGGCCGGTTTCATTCTTTTTTTCCTTCTTCCAGCCGGGGTAATAGACGGTGCTGGCGGGGTCCCGGTAGACCTTGCCTTTGTACCAGTCACAGTTCGTATCGGTGAGGCTATAGGTATAGCGGAAAGAGTAAGTGTCGCCGGCATCGGCCTCGTAGTAGCCGCGGCCGAATCTATAGATGCTGACGTCGGCGTTTTTGATGAAGCCCAATTCGCTCTTTAAATAGGTCGTGCCTTTGGGGTTGGTGGAGTCCACCGGAGTGAAGCTTTTTTTCGTGTTATCACCGTCGTAATACTTGGTGACGAAGACCTGGCCATAGTTTGATTTGTCGACCCCGGAGTAGCTGACACCGGTGATCTGATAATAGCCGTCCAGGCCGAGCTCGTTGGTTTTAGTGAGCTTCAAACCGGGGTAATAGACGGTGCTAGTGGGATTTCGGTAGACCTTGCCGGTATAATAATCATCGTTGCCGGAATAATAGTAAATCTTATCACTCTCAGACCAGACAATCTGGCCGCCGGCGTTGATTTGAGGGCCATACTCATGAGCGGTATTGTTGGTAATCTGTTTGATCACGCCGTGGTCGTACAGATAGATTTCATAATCATTCCCGTCAGATCCTCGCCAAACGATCTGGCCAGGGTCGTTGATCTGGGCTGATTGATTCCAACCAGATGGATTGTTGGTAATCTTTTTGATCAACCCGTGGTCATACAGATAGATATCAGAACCATTACTCCCCCCCACCAGACGATCTGGCCGCTGGCGTTGATCTGGGGTTCATAATCATCATAGGCGTTGTCGGTAATCTGTTTGACCACCCCGTTGTCATATAGATAGATTTCCTCATCATTACCGTCAGTATGTCGCCAGATGATCTGGCCGCTATCGGTGATTTGGTTATCGTAATCACCGTAGTTATTGTCAGTAATCTGTTTGACTACTCCATTGTTATAAAGATAGATTTCATCATCGTTCCCGTCAGATCCTGCCAGACAATCAGGCCGCTGGCGTTTATCTGGGGATCATAATCATCATATGCATTGTCAGTAATCTGTTTGATCACCCCGTTGTCGTAAAGAAAGATTTCATGATCGTTGCCGTCATAGCCATACCAGACGATCTGGCCGTTGTTGTTGATTTGTGATTCATAATCACCATTAGTATTGTTGGTAATCTGTTTGACCACCCCATGTTCGTACAGATAAATTTCATCATCATTGCCATCATACCCGCCCCAAAGTATCTGGCCGCGGTCGTTGATCTTGGGGTCGGAACCCTTGCCGATCACACCATGGAAGCCGTAGGTATAGCGGAAGGTGTAGGTGTCGCCGGCGTCGGCTTCGTAGTAGCCTTTGCCGAATTTATAGACTTTGACGTCGGCGTTTTTGATGTAGCCGACTTCGCTGCCCAGGAATTTCGTTCCGAGGGGGGAGGTGTAGTTTAAGGGTGTGAAGCGTTTTTTGGTCTGGTCCCCATCGTAATACTGGGTGACGAAAACCTGGCCGGATTTGCTGCTGTCGGTGCCGATATCCTGGGCGGCGGTGATTCTATACGAGCCGGTCTGCTTATTTTCATCGGTGACGGTCTTGGTGTAGCCGACTTTATAGCCGTTGTAGCCGGTGGGGGAGTAGAAATAACCCTTATAGGAGTCGCCCTGGCCGTTATTATAGGAATAGGTGAAGCTATATTTGGAAAAGGGCTGGGTTTCAGGCACAACATTAATTTTGTAGCGTCACATCCACCGCCCATTTTCCGGTGCCGGCAAAATGCAGTTCATGTTTACCCACCGACAGGGGTGACAGCAATACCCAGTAGCCATCGGCATAGGACTGATCCCAATCCCCGGCCGGAACATTCAAAATGTTATCGGCACTTAACGAGACGTTAAATTTGGGCGATTGGGTGCGAACGATGGAACCCACGGTGTTGCCATCCAGGGTACAGATGAGATTTGATGCTGGAAATGTGTTGACATCATCATACACCATTAATCTCGCGGTCGGTTCGTCATCGACGACAATTCCCATGGAAGGAACTTCGATGCCGTTGATATCAGATTCTGTCACCACCGGAAAAAATAGAGATTTATGCTTGGTAAGTTGATAGTGCGGGTAACCGTGCCAACATAACTGCCCGCCAAGTACCAGAACGGGCCAGCCTGGTTAAGGCCGGCATTTTTCCCCGTGGGGTCATACCCCGGATTTGTACTTTGGGGTTCTTTCATCATCCACTGCCACCAAGCTGCCGAATACTCGGCGGAGGGACTCTCGTAAGGATACCAGTTGCCGGCAACATCGGCTTCATAGTAGCCCTGGCCGAATTTCAATTCAGACACACCGTCCTTAATGATATATGCTATTTCGTTGCCCAGAAAATTAGAGCCGGCATAACCGTTAACGGGACTAAAAAGATGTTTGGTTTCGGCGTCATAATAATTGTCTACCCAAACGTTGCCATCATTGAGCGACGACATTTCATTGTCAGTTTTATTGGTAATTTTATAGGTGCCCAACTGGCCGTGCTCGTCCTCTTTGGTCCAGCTCTGGTCCACCTGGTATAAAGATCCTGAAAATGCTTTCAAGTAACCGGTGTAATAATCGCCGTTGGCGAAGGTGAACTTGAAGGCATAGTCATATCCTGGACCAATGATTAGACCCGCCTGGGTCCCAGTTGCCGTCAAAAGACAGCAGTGCTGATATGAAGATTAATTTTTTCATTTTCTTTTTTCTCCGGTTGTTGAGGCACCATGATTTGGTTAGACCGGTCATCGACACTAAAGACCCGGTTGCCAAGAGAGTAATCACGCCAACAATCTTTAGAGTCATTCATTCCCGTCCGTGATAGACTCCTTTGCCCGTCGCCAAGCGTTATATTCCTGATGGAAAGAAATTATTTTGATCATGATCGTGGGGTTGGTCTGTTTAAGCCGGCGGACCAAACCACTCCCACGACCAGCCCATGATGCCGCACTTGATGCTGCTTCCGGCTTACCGTTCTTTCTCCTGAAAAAGATTGCTTTGGTGAGAAGGTTTAAGGCACCACTAATTTACTGCCGTCCGTGGCTTTACTTGGATGATTTTTATGAGGCTGAAATATTTGGGGCGCCTGCATCAGTAGACGGGTAGGTGGGGGATTCTGTCTCCTGGCCCCAAGGAGACAGGAAAGAGCACGTAAAAAATTTAATATTACACTAGCTAATTAACATAATAATACGTTATGTAGTTTATGTCAATAGAGACGAAAAATATTTCAATAAGAACACTGATATATTGTAGTATCCGGGCTCGACAACAGGGAGACAATGAGGGCCAGGCTGAGCCCAGCCCTCTTCTGGGAATGGTAAGTTACTGTTATTTACTCATCGGCTTCGTAGTAACCTTTGCCGAATCTATGAGCCGGGTTGGAGGCATCTATGATGTAGCCCAGCTCGCAGCCTAATAAGCCGGTGCCCATGGGGCTGGAGGAATTGACCGGGGTGAAGTTTTTGGGGTCAGTCCGGTCGCCGTCGTGGTAGCGGGTGACGTAGACCTGGCCATAGTGCGACTTGTCTACCAAGGAGTATCTGAGGCCGGTGATTTGATAATAACCGGTGATTTTAAGTTCGTTGTCTTTGTTGAGCTTCCAACCCGGATAATAGACGGTGTTCAGGGGGTCGCGGTAGACCATGCCCTCGTACCAGTCGCCGTTGCCATAGGTATAGCGAAAAGTGTAGGTGTCGCCGGCGTCGGCTTCGTAGTAGCCCCGGCCGAATCTATAGACGCTGACGTCGGCGTTTTTGATGATAGCCCAATTCGCTCTTTAAATAGTTCGTGCCCATGGGGGCGGTGGCGTTGAGGGGTTTGAAGGATTTTTTGGTCTGGTCGCCGTCGTAATACTTGGTGAGGAAGACCTGGCCGTATTTGGTGCTGTCAACGCCGGAATAGCTGACGCCGGTGATTTCATAATAGCCGGTGATTTTAAGTTCATTGGCTTTGTCGAGCTTCCAGCCGGGGTAATAGACGGTGCTGGTGGTAGCGCGATAGACCTTGCCCTCGTACCAGTCGCCGTTTGTATCAGTAAGGCTATAGGTACGGAAGGTGTAGGTGTCGCCGGCGTCGGCCTCGTAGTAGCCGCGGCCAAACCGATAGACACTGACATCGGCGTTTTTGATGAAGCCCAGTTCGCTCTTTAAATACTTCGTTCCTTTGGGGTTGGTGGAGTCTACCGGAGTGAAGGTTTTTTTCGTGGTATCGCCGTCATAATACTTGGTCAGAAAAACCTGGCCATAGTTTGCTTTGTCGACCCCGGAGTAGCTGACGCCGGTGATTTCGTAGGATCCGGTTTCTTTCAGTTCATTGGCTTTGTCGAGCTTCCAGCCGGGGTAATAGACGGTGCTGGCGGGGTCCCGGTAGACTTTGCCTTCGTACCAGTCACAGTTCGCTCGTTGGCTATAGGTATAGCGGAAGGTGTAGGTGTCGCCGGCGTCGGCTTCGTAGTAGCCCTGGCCGAATTTATAGACTTTGACGTCGGCGTTTTTGATGTAGCCGACTTCGCTGCCCAGGAATTTCATCCCGAGGAGGGGAAGAGTAGTTCAATGGCTTGAAGGTCTTTTTGGTCTGGTCGCCGTCGTAATACTCGGAAACGAAGACCTGGCCGGATTTGCTGCCGTCGGTGCCGATATCCTGGGCGGCGGTGATGCTATAAGAACCGGTCTGCTTATTTTCATCGGTGACGGTCTGTGGTGTAGCCG
This sequence comes from uncultured delta proteobacterium, assembly GCA_963705135.1. Classification (GTDB taxonomy): domain Bacteria; phylum Desulfobacterota; class Desulfobaccia; order Desulfobaccales; family Desulfobaccaceae; genus Desulfobacca. Next base: position 3,899 of record CAVPJB010000028.1, on the reverse strand, counting down.
ATTTTATAGCCGTCGTAGCCGGTGGGGGCGTAGAAGTAGCCCTTATAAGAGTCACCCTGGCCGTTATTATAGGAATAGGTGAAGCTGTATTTGGAAAAGGCTTGTTATACATCAATTTTGTACGTACACTTCCGGCGAACTCCCGATGGCGGCAAAATGCAGTTCATGTTTACCCACCGACAAAGGTGACAACTTTACCCAGTAGCCATCGGCATAAGATTGGTCCCAATCCCCGGCCGGAAATCCCAAAATGTTATCAGCTCTCAACGATACATTGAATTTTGGCGATTGCGTGCGCACAATAGGGCCTACCTGGCTGCCATCCAGGGTACAGATGAGATCTGTTGTTGGCACTTTATTGATATCATCATACACCAGTGTTCTCGCGGTCGTTTCGTCATGTATGACCACTCCCAGAGATGGAACTTCTATGCCGTTAATCAGAGCTGTAGTCGTAATTGGAAAAAATAAGGATTTATCGCTTGTTATACTGATAGTACGGGTAACCGGTCCCACTTTAGATTTTGCCAGGTAATAGAATGGACCCTTCTGGTTAAGATCGGCATACTTCACCCGTGGTGTCATACCCCGGGTTGCTATTTTTGGGTTCGATCATCACCCACTGCCACCAGGCAGCCGACCACTCGGCATAAGGAGTCTCGTAAGGAAACCCTGTTATTCCACTCCCACTTGTGCGTGTGCCCTCCCAATTACCTGAAATGCTCCGCGGCCATCCGTAGGTGGTGAAGGTTGTTGCAAATGTCCCACTCCCATGCCCATTAAAAGCCTCACCGCGATAAACCGAAGTGAAGGGTGAGGTTTGGTAGCCTGGAGGTGCGGATGGATTTGTTGCTATCCCCGAGCCGGTTATGGAAATGGACGCTCCGGCGATGGTTACGGCGGCGTCAGAATAGGCACCTGTGACGTCTGCCCCTTGATAGGTATAAAGCCAATCTCCCTCTGCAGTAACAGTTCCACCTTGTTTCTCAATGAGAGTCAGGTTTCCATTTCCCTGACCGCCATCTAAAATAAATTTCCACTGTTCTATCTTTCCAGAATAAACGGTTGTCTGCGAGCAAGTCCAATAGCCCCCGTATTCCGATACTGTACTGCCAAAATAGCCCCCCACGAAGGACCAGTCTTGTTCGAACCGACCGCCCAGTGACAGGCCGTCAGTCAACGGGCTGAACCAGCCATTTATCGGCACTCCGATTATAGCGGTGTATCGCTGAAACCCCAAAGTCACTCCCGTAAAAGTTCCTGGGATTAACTCATCGAGGCTGAAAAGGTGGTCGCCGTCGGCATCGTTATATCTCAGAGCGAAATCTGTCATGTTCGTATTTGGTTTTGCTTTGGCTTTTAACTCGTAATTCGTACCGGCACACAGCGGCGAGGGTTGACAGATAAGAGCACTCAGAGCCAGGAATACGAATAAGAAGAACAAACAACTATGGGTTTTGCTGGGATTACTCATAAAATCAACCTCATTATCATTTGTTTTAAAATTTATACGCTTATTAAATTATTCCTACCGACCGCGAGGCCAAGGTTAGGACCACCGCGATCGCTAACACGCCTTTAAGCCACTGAGATAATAAAGATTGTTTTTTCCATTTTTTTTTCCAGTTAATGAGGCATCTCGATGTGGTTAGACCGGGCCTCAGCACCATAGACCCAGTTGCCAAGAGAGTAATCACGCCAACAATCTTTAGAGTCATTCATTCCCGTCCGTGATAGACTCCTTTGTCTGTCGCCAAGCGTTATTTTCCTGTTAGGAAAAAATTTTTTGACCATGTTCATGGGGTTGGTCTCTTTAAGCCGGCGGGCCAAAGCACTCCCACGACCAGCCCATGATGCCGCACTTGCTGCTGCTTCCGGCTTACCGTTCTTCCTCCTGAAAAAGATTGCTTTGGTGAGAAGGGTTAAGGCACCACTAACTTACTGCCGTCCGTGGCTTTACTTGGATGATTTTTATGAGGCTGAAATATTTGGGGCGCCTGCATCAGTAGACGGGTAGGTGGGGGATTCTGTCTCCTGGCCCAAGGAGACAGGAAAGAGCACGTAAAAAATTTAATATTACACTAGCTAATTAACATAATAAGACATTATGTAGTTTATGTCAATAACAGCGAAAAATATTTCCAGGATAGCACCGAGATATTGTCTTATCACAACCTGACAGGGAGGTATGAGGGCCAGGCGGAGCCCGGCCCTCGGGAACGGTAATTTACGGTTATTTACTCATCGGCCTCGTAGTAGCCCTTGCCGAATCTATGAGCCGGGAGGCCGGCGGCGGGGATGTAGCCCAGCTCGCAGCCTAATAATTTGGTTCCCATGGGGCTGGCGGCAGCAACCGGGGTGAGATTTTTGGGGTCAGGGCGGTCGCCGTCGTGGTAGCGAGTGACGTAGACCTGGCCATAGTGCGACTTGTCTACCAAGGAGTAACTGAGGCCGGTGATTTGATAATAACCGGTGATTTTAAGTTCGTTGTCTTTGTTGAGCTTCCAACCCGGATAATAGACGGTGTTCAGGGGGTCGCGGTAGACCATGCCCTCGTACCAGTCGCCGTTGCCATAGGTATAGCGAAAAGTGTAGGTGTCGCCGGCGTCGGCTTCGTAGTAGCCCTTGCCGAACTTATAGACCCCGACATCTGGATTTTTGATATAGCCCAGCTCGCTCTTTAAATAGGCCGTGCCCATGGGTGCGGTGGCGTTGAGGGGTTTGAAGGACTTTTTGGTCTGGTCACCGTCGTAATACTTGGTGAGGAAGACCTGGCCGTATTTGGTGCTGTCAACGCCGGAATAGCTGACGCCGGTGATTTCATAATAGCCGGTGATTTTAAGTTCATTGGCTTTGTCGAGCTTCCAGCCGGGGTAGTAGACGGTGCTGGTGGTAGCTCGATAGACCTTGCCCTCGTACCAGTCACAGTTTGTATCAGTAAGGCTATAGGTGTACCGGAAGGTGTAGGTGTCGCCGGCGTCGGCCTCGTAATAACCACGGCCAAATCTATAGACACTGACATCGGCGTTTTTGATGTAAGCCCAGTTCGCTCTTTAAATACTTCGTTCCTTTGGGGTTAGTGGAGTCCACCGGAGTGAAGGTTTTTTTCGTGGTATCGCCGTCATAATACTTCGTCAGAAAAACCTGGCCATAGTTTGCTTTGTCGACGCCGGAGTAGCTGACGCCGGTGATTTGGTAGTATCCGGTGTTTTAAGTTCATTGTCTTTGTCGAGCTTCAAGCCGGGGTAATCGACGGTGCTGGCGGGATCCCGGTAGACCTTGCCGTCGTACACAGTCGCCGTTCGTATAGGTATATTGGAAGGTGTAGGTGTCGCCGGCGTCGGCTTCGTAGTAGCCCTGGCCGAATCTATAGACGCTGACGTCGGCGTTTTTGATGTAGCCGTTTTCGCTCCCCAGATAGTTGGTTCCCAACGATTCGGTGATATTGAGGGGGACAATAAAGACGGCTCATGTCACCATCGTAGTAGGAGGTAACATAAACCTTGCCTAAATCGAGACTTGCTAGACCGGTTTGAGCGACACCCGTGATTTCGTAGGTGCCCAGGAGGCCGGTTTCATTGGCCGTGGAGCCGGTTGATTTCCAGCCGGGGTAATACCGTAATCGGCAGAGGCGCAGACTTTACCGTCATAATAATCACCGTTGCCATAGGTGTAACGGAAATTATAGGCAACGCCGGGTGCTGGAGCATGGACGCTATAAGCAGCAAGTTCATAGGTTCCCCAATGTGAGTATTCCTCCAGTGGGTTCGAAGTCCAATCTATGTTGTTAATTTCACCGATTCCTTGCACCATTACTGACACGCCGGTTACGCCTCCAGGGGCCGCCAAAGGCATGCCTAATTTATCATGGAGAAAAGTATTGCCGGGATTTATAGAGA
>CAVPJB010000027.1:0-50721 GCA_963705135.1 uncultured delta proteobacterium | reverse complement strand
TACCCTTTTAGTAATTCTAATTCTGCATAACTTCATGTTGTATAAGGACACTTTCAAAGGTTCTGATCATTGTTTCTATAATGCAAATAGAGTTTCATTAAAATTTGTAACTTTTATGAAATATATGGTAATATCGTTATATAGTTTTGAGTTACAGTTATAATTAAGTAGAAAGTAAGTATTATGTTTAAGAAACAAATTAAATAATGAATTGGAGGGATTTTATTGATAAAATGTCATACATTATATTTCAGGTGCATCTCGTTTAGGTACTTCAACCTTTAGGAAAAGAAATAGAAAATAAGTTCAATTATGTTCACCTTGATGTAGATGACTATTTTTGGTTGCCAACAAATCCACCATTTATTAAAAAAAGAGAAATAGAAGGAAGCAAATATATTCCTGGTATTAGGGAGCGTTATTTGTTGAATATATCTGAACATGCATAAACTTCATTAGGATCTGACCCTACTCTTAAGCTTTTATCTAGTTGTTGAATTTTATTTATATCTTTTTTACTTAGTTCAAAATCAAATATTTCTGTATTTTCTTTTATTCTTGACGGAGTTGTTGATTTAGGAATAGTAACAACTCCCATTTGCAAATCCCATCTTAGTACAATTTGAGATATTGTTTTTCTGTATTTTTTTGAAAGCTCCTCTAAAAGTGGGACTTCAAAAATCTTCCCCCTCATTAATGGTGACCATGCTTCTAATTGTATTTTATGTTTTTTACAGAAGTCTATTAACTCATTTTGAATAAGCAGAGGATGAAATTCTACTTGGTTTACCATTGGTACAATTTCTGCATCTTCTAGTAATTCATTTAGATGGTTAACTGTAAAATTACTTACTCCAATAGCTTTTATACGTTTTTCTTTATAAAGTTTTTCTAAAGCCTTCCAGGTTTCTTTATGTAAAGGATGTGGCCAATGAATTAAATATAAATCAAGATAATCTGTTCCAAGCTTTTTAATAGAAGTTTCAAAAGCTTCTAAAGTTTTCTCATAACCCTGATCTAAATTCCAAACCTTGCTTACTAGAAAAATTTTTTCTCTAGGTACTCCACTTTCTTTTATTGCAATGCCAACTGCTTCTTCATTATTATAAAAAGAGGCAGTATCTATATGACAATAACCAACTTTAAGTGCTTCTTTTACCGATTCAATAACTGTATCTTTGTTTTCAACCTTATATGTACCAAATCCAAGCCAAGGCATTTTTACTCCGTTGTTTAAAACTGTATAATTTTTTATATTTTGCATTTAAATCAACCTTTCATATTTATTTAATATTTTTTTTTGATATATATAATCAATATATTTTTTTAAATTGATAACTCGTATTACTTACTATATTATAATAAGTAAATGGTAAAAAATCCTTACTATTTGATATTATTTTCAAAGCAAATATATTTCAAATGAAACAAAAAGAGAGGTAATTGCTATGCATATGAAAATGGATAATACAGATATTAAAATATTAAAGGATCCTCAACAAGATAGTCGTTTATCTATTAGAGAATTATCCAAAAGGGTAAATCTATCTCCTCTCTTTTGTAACAGAAAGAATAAGAAAATTAGAAGATAGTGGAATAATTGAAGGTTATACTATAAAAGTAAATGAGAAGGCTTTAGGATTAGATATACAATGCATTATCCAAATTGATCTTAAAAACAGTGAATTTGAAAAGTTCAAAAAATTTATTTATAATCACCCTCGTGTAAAGGTTACAGCCTCTGGACGAGAGGTAACCTCAAGGCTGAACTATCTTAGATGTCGTAACAATCCACCTGGTCCTGAGAAAAAATCATGACCTGGTGAAGTTGGTTAAGATTTTTTCCACCAGAAAAGATCGACTGGGATGTTTTTTTGGTGGGCATCTTCCAGATTGGCCGCCAGATCAGTGGAATGCTGGCCCGCCACCTTCTCTTGCAGAACTCTTAACCCGCCTTCCTCGCGTCCCTTAAGTTTTGGTTGATCTCCTGCAGATTCGCCACCAACCGGTGCACGATGCGATAATTGGCCGGGTGCAGGAAAAGTTCCCGCTGCTCGTTTGCCAGAGGCTCCTCCAAAAACATGGCCAAGCGGCGCCAGAGTTTGTTCGGCGAACAGGGTACGCTGATATAGTCATCAAAGTCCGCTTCAAAAAACTCAATGGGGAGAAATTCGGCATCACTGATGATGACTAATTTCGTCTCCGGACATAACTCCTTTACCATCTGCACAACTGCCAGTCGATCTGCGTCCTCCTCCGAGAGCATAATCACCACCAGATCAAAATGATAGTTGTTCAGAATTTCTAACGCCTGTTCTGGGGAATCGGTAACCCAGGTCGCATACCCCCTGCTTTCCAGACGCCTGGCCACCATCCGCAATAAAAGGAACCGTCGTTAATCAAGAGGATTTCATCTCGCAGCATGACCCTTCTCCTCACACCTGCCAAGTGCCCTTCTGCCTTGGGCCGCAGTCTATCTCGGGCGCCAAAACCGTGTCTGTCTCTTTCTTCCAGGTTGTCGGCCATTTCCTGGCCCGGGACAGGCAACATCCAAGCCTGCATCCGCGCCCAGCTTTTCATACTTTTGCCAAAACCTGCCGATCCTCCCTGAGACAGCTCCTTATCTTCATTTTTTGCTTATTTTAATTAATCAGGAATTTAATACTATGGACGTGTCCGACTATTCGGGGATGGTATAAATTGACTATATGGGCTGGATAATATTTAATTAATCTTTACAGGGAGATGCTAATGTATAATTACATCTATTTTACTTGCAAACAAGGCGGCTTTAGGCCGCCCCGTATGTCTCATAAGTATGATTAATTTAAACAACTCAGGAGTCCTTCTGAATCAGCTCCCGTTCTAACGCGTACCGCACCAGGTCCGCCAACCGCTCCAGCTTCAGCTTGCGCATGATATTGTCCCGATGTCGGCGCACGGTAAAGACGCTGATAAAAAGCAGATCGGCCACCTCCTGGGAGGTCTTGCCTTCGGCCAGCAGTTTGACGATCTGGCGTTCCCGGTTGGTCAAAGGATCGGGTTTGGGTTTCTTCTCCGCCAGTTCAGCCAGCTTGGCCATCAGCAGGGGTGAGAAGTATTTTTCTCCCTGTCTGATAGCCTTAATGGCCTGGATCAGGCCGTAATCCGCGTCTTCTTTCAACATAAAGCCATCCGCCCCGGCTTCGATGCCCTGCTGCAGGAAGTCTTTTTTCCGGTGCATGGTGAGCAGCAGGATTTTAACTTTGGGGTAAGTGTGCTTAAGTTCCCGGGCGGCTTCCAGACCTCGCAGCAGCGGCATGGAAATATCCAGGATGACCAGGTCCGGGCTGCAGGTTTTCAAAAGTTCCAACAACGCCAGTCCGTCGCCGGCCTCGCCGATGACCTTGTAATCCGGATTCTCCTCGATGATGCGCTTGACCCCCTGGCGAAACAGCATGTGATCATCAGCTAGCACAATGGTGTACGGACTCATACTCTCTCTCCCATCGGAGTCAGGGGGATGCTGAAAACTATCCTGACGCCCTGGTCTTCCCGGCTCCAGATGTCAAAAATGCCTCCTGCCAGGCTCACCCGCTGGGCCATGGCCCCTAACCCCATTCCTCTTTTCTCGGTATCACCTTCCAGCACCTCTTCCAGGGAAAAACCGCGGCCGTCATCTTCAATCTCAAAAATCGCCTGCCGGCCTTCTTGGGTCACCTTAACCTTTACATGTTCAGGATACGCGTGCTTGCCGATGTTTGTCAAAGCCTCCTGCACAATCCGGTAGATCATGGTCTGAATGTGCAAGGGAAAGAATCCGTCGATGTCGGCCAGCTCAACCTGCCAGTCAATGTCTGCATAGAGTTCCTGGAAATCCTCCACCATGTTACGCAGCGCCGTAGTCAGGCCCAGATCCTCCAGGTCCCCGGGGCTCAAGGCGTAATACAGGCGGCGCACCTCCTCCACCGTATCCGTCAAGTATTGCACGATCTGAATCATCTTTTCTTTCAGGTCCACCTGCTCCGGCAGGAGATGCTGTTCCACGCCGCTCAGGTGCAGCTTCAGGGTCAACAGGGCGTGCCCCAGTTCATCGTGCAGTTCCGTGGCCAGGCGCTTACGCTCGTCTTCCTGGGCGGTGAGTATTTGGATGGTCAGCAGCCGCAATTTCTCTTCTGATTTCCGCAGCTTTTCTTCCGCCCGTTTCATCTCGCTGATATCCCGGCAGATGGTGGAGAAGAATTTGATCTTCCCTTCCGGGTTCCGGTGGACCAGGATCACCTGGGACACGGGAATTTCATTGCCGTCCCGGCAAAGATGGCGCTTTCCCCCTGCCAGACGCCCTCTTGGAGATATATGGGCTGCCCTTCGGTTAAAATACGATCCACGGCCCAGGCCGGCATGGTGTCATCATAGGTCATGTCGGTGAAATCCTCCTCATCCCTCAGACCCAACATGTTCCTGGCGGCCCGGTTGAGATAAAAAAGCCGCCCCTCCAGGTCCGCCGTTCCCACGAAATCCGGGGTCGCTTCCAGAATTTCAATGAGCCGGTCACGGGCTTCCTCCGCCTTCAGGCGGTCGGTGATGTCAATGCCGATGGCCCCCATCATCTCCACCTCTCCGGATTCACGGCGGATGGGAAAGCGGTATGACAGGAACGTCCGCTTCTCGCCGGCTACCGGCAGTTCCACCATGGCCTCCATGGGCTGGTTCTCGAAAAAGACCTGCTGATCCAATGCCTTCAGCCTGTCAGCTATCTCCGGCGGCCAGAAATCATCCACCGTCTTGCCCAGACTTTCCCCCGGCCGGCGCCCCAAAGTTTTTTCCCAGGCCTCATTGACAAACAAAAACCGCCCTGCCCGGTCACGCATAATCGCCGAACCCGGCAGGTGTTTCATAAACGCCGCAAACCGGGCTTCGCTTTCCCGGAGCCTGACCTCGGCCTGTTCCCGTTCGGCAATTTCCTGGAGCAGTTTATCCACCGTGTGCCGGAGTTGGTCCGTGCGGGCCGCCACCCGCTGCTCCAATTCGTTATGGGCCCGTCGCAGAGCCTCTTCTGCCCGGCGCTGTTGGGTAATGTCAATGCCGGTGCCGATGAGATAAGTCACCTCACCCTCTTTATTTGTCAAGGTAGTGTTTGACCAGCTTATCAGACGTTTTTCCCCGGTGCGGCTCACCCAGTGGTTTTCATACTTATTGGGGACATTACCTGCCCTTAATTGCCTGAAGACTTCTTGCACTCCCTTCCTCTCTTCCGGGAGCATGAGGATATCAAAAAATAATTTTTCCTTTATTTCCGCAAATGTATAACCGCTGGCGGCTTCACAGGCCTGGTTAAAGCGCACAATACCTCCTTCACGATCCAGCACCACCACCAACGCCCCCAGGGTATCCAACAGGGCCGCAGTAAAATCCAGCTCCTGCCTCAGGGCATCTTCCACCCGCCTCCTTTCGCTGATATCGGTGTTTGTTCCAAACCATTTTACAATCCGGCCTTCCGCATCAGTCCATGCCACGGCGCGAGTAAAAAACCAGCGATAGGAGCCGTCATGGCGTCTGATCCGGAATTCTATCGCAAAATCAGACTTAGCAGCTATGGCCGTCTTCCAGGTAGCCATTAACCTGGCCTGGTCGTCCGGATGGATCTGATTCAACCAGCCGTAGCCCAATTGCTCCACCTCAGGAATGCCGGTGTATTCAATCCACTGCTTGCTGAGAAAGTCACATGGTCCATCTGGTTGGCAGGTCCAGATAAGTTGGGGGATTGATTCCATCAGTTGGCGGAAGCGGCGCTCGCTTTCCCTCAGTGCCTCTTCGGCCCGCTGCCGGGCCGTGATGTCTGTGGCATAAAGACGCATGGAGTCCAGATCCGGCGGCAGGTGACAGTTGACCGCGTAAACCGTGTCCTTGAGTGTCAGATCAAAGGAAATTTCCCGGATGCCATCCTGACTGGCGGTGGTGAAGATTTCCCTCAGGTTTGGAGGTAGTAAGGCCTGGAGCCCTATGGCAGGATCAAGCAGTTCGGCAACTTTCCGGGCGGCCGGGTTGGCATAAATAATCCGGCCATCTTCCCTCACTTCGATGACCGGGTTGGGGTTTAACTCCGGGAACAAGGCCAGTCGTTGAATTTCCCGGTCCGCTCGCTCGGCGCGCCGTCATATCCCGGACGCTGCTGAGTATGAGTCCTGTTCCGTCTATCCGGATTTGCTTGACAAATATTTCCACCGGCATCACCGAGCCGTCCTTGCGCCGGTGAGCCGATTCGAAACTCGCTTCGCCCTTCTCCTGGATCATCCGGAACCGTGCGGGAATCAATTCGGCCTGCTCCGGGGTGTCCAGGTCGGCAAGAGGGGTGTTGAGCAGTTCTTCCCGGCTGTAGCCCCGGGTCTTGTAGGCCGCTTCGTTGGCATACTGGAAATTCCCCTCCCCATCCACCACAAAGATGGAGTCGCTGCTCAGGTCCAGAAGCTGGGCCTTCATGGCCAGTTCCACCTCAAGACGCTTGCGCTCGGTAATATCATGGACGATGGAGTAAAGTAGCTTTTTCCCCCCGATACCAATGGGGCCGCTAAAGACTTCCACGTCCCGGACCTCGCCGCCGGCCAGGCGATGCTGGAGAAAAAACTGCTGCCGCTCCTCTGCTTTGGCCTGCGCCATTATGGCAAATGTCTGCTCTTTGGTTAAGGTGTTGATCTCATATGTTTTTTTTGCCGTCAAATCATCGTGGGAGAAGCCGTAGTAAACGCCGGCCGCCGGGTTGGCATCGACAATATCTCCGGTCTCAGGATCAACGATGAGCATAACGGCATGGTTGTTCTGAAACAGGCTGCGGTAGCGCGCTTCACTCGCCTGCAGTGCCTCCTCCACCCGCTTCCGCTGGGTGATATCCTCCTGTACGGAAATATAAAGCGTTTTGCCATTGATTTGCAAAAGGCTGAGATGGGCCTCGGTGTAGAAAGGACTTCCGTCTTTTTTACGGTTATAGAACTCCCCATGCCAGTCCCCGGTGGTTTTTACCTGGCCTATGATCTCCTTGACTATGGCCAGATTCTCTTCCGGCGGGTAGGCATTTAGGCTGATGCTGGGCTGCCCCTGGAGTTCGCCGGTCTCATAGCCGAACATCTGGTCAAAGGCCGGATTGCTATAAACGATCTCCCCCTGAGTATTGGTCACAACCACGCCTTCAGCCATGTGCTCCAGCACCCTGGCCTGCGTCTCCAGGGCTTCTTTGGCTTGTTTACGCTCGGTAATGTCTTCGGCCAGGCCCACGAAGCCTCTAATATTCCCCCCCGGGTCATGTAAGGGAGCCGCCGAGAAGCTGACGTCGATGCGGGCGCCATCCTTGCGTGTCTGCTTGATTTCGGCACCCCATGATGTTTTCGCCCTGGAGCACCCGCTGCACTATCCCCAGAGATTCTTCCGGCGCCTCTGGGGGAATTGAAGGTGGAGAAATGCCTTCTACTTCCTCCCGAGCCCAGCCGAAGATAGCTCGGAGGCCGGATTGACCTTTACCAACCTCCCTTATTGTCAAACACCCCGATGGCCAGGGGCGCGGCCTGAAACAGGGCCTCCAGATTATCGTTGGCCTCCCGCAATTGCCCATTGACCTGCATCAGCTCCGCGGTCCGCTCCAATACCAACTCCTCCAATTCTTCCTTATGGAGGCGCAATTCTTCCTGGGTTTGTTTAAGCTCGGTGATGTCCGTGAGGGCAACGCGGTACTGCTCCCGGTTCTGGGCACCCCGTACGCAGAGGATATTGAGGAGCATGCTGCGCCCGTCGCCATTACCGTCTTGAAGACGAAACTCCCCCCGCTGCTCCTGGTGGTCAGGCAGAGCATGCAGCAACTCGAGAAATCTAAATCGGTCCGACTCCCCTAAGAAGTGGGAAAAAAAGCGGTTTAGTAAGCGTCCTCTTTCCACCCTCAACAGGCTGGCCGCAGTGAGGTTGGCTTCCATAATCTGACCCCGTGTATTCAGGGTAAGGTAGCCCACCGGCGCAAAGTCGTAGAGGTCGGCATATCTTTCCTTTGATTCTGTCAATTGGGCCTGGGTCTGACGCAGTTCCTCGTTCTGCATCTCCAGTTCCATCTGGTGCACCTGGAGCTCATGGATGAGTCGGACGCACTCCTCCGGTGACAGCGCCTCGGGGTCAAGGCTCAGCTCCTGCAACCTTTTCTCTGCCTGCCGGCGAAGTTCGCTAAAGTCCGGGGGTGGATCTTTCGGATCTTTCATGAATGTACCTGATATGTTAGGGCTGTAAACATAAGCCTGAGATAGTTGTCACCTGATATTTTTCCCTTATTTTTTATCATCCTGCCTCTTTTCCCCTCATGCCCAAACTCCCGCTTCTCCCTCGTGCCAAGCTCCCGCTTGGGCACGCACTTTCATTTGAAGCTCCTGCTTCAAAAATCTCCGGCTCCTAACCCCGCCCCGTGACATCCTCAATCGCCAGGAGAATCAAATGGGGCCGATCTCCTCCGGCCGGGATGCGACGGGCATTGAGGACCATGACCCTCGGGCCGATTTGGGGAAAATCCTGCTCCATCTTAAAATCTGCGAAGCCGCCATCCTGGGAAATAATTTCCTCCAGGCGTTTTCTCAGTTCCGGAATATTCCATTGGCCGGCACCAAGTTCATAAATGGGCCTTTTCTCGGTTTCCTCTCGGGTTACCTTGAAATTACTATAAAAGGCCTGATTCGCCGAGACCACCTGCAATTCGCCGTCCAGAACCAGCAGCGGCTCCCGCACCGTGTTGACGATGCTTTCGGCGAACAATTTCGCCATAGTCAGCAGACGCATTTCGGAGAGATCCATGAAGGTAAGCACCACCCCGTCAATGATGTTTTCCCGGGTGCGGTAGGGCAACAGGCGGATACTGAACACCTGGTCCGTGTCGCTTTTCAGGTTCATTTCCTTGACCTGCAAGGTATGGAGCACCTCTTCGGCGTCTCCCCATAACCGGTCGTAGCCGGTCTTCGTGGTGATGTCCTTGATGGATCGGCCGATATCGCTGGCAATCAGATTGAACAGTCTGGTGGCGACCGGAGTGAACCGCTTGATGCGGAGTTCCCGGTCCAGGAAGACGGTGCCGATTTCGGTGCTGGCCAGCAGGTTGTTGATGTCGTTGTTGACTTCGATGAGTTCGTCGAGCTTGTTCTGGAGCTCGGAGTTCACAGTCAACAGCTCTTCGTTGGTGGATTGGAGTTCTTCTTTGGCAGTTTCCAGTTCCTCGTTGGTGCTTTGCAGTTCCTCGTTGGTGGATTGGAGTTCCTCATTGGTAGACTTGAGTTCTTCGTTGGAGGCCTCCAGTTCTTCGACCGTGGTTTGGAGGTATTCCTTGGTGGCCTGGAGTTCGTGTTCGAGAACGGCGACCCTGGTCTCCTCTTCGGGACGAAGCGCAGCTTTACCCCGCATTTTCGGTTGCGGCGGCTTTGCTTGGTCCTCAAAGACGACCAGGAAGAGATTGGCCGGGACCCCAGGCTGGATCAGGGGACGCACGGTCATATTCACCTGAAGGATCTCGTCGCCCCTGGTCAGGTGCACGTCCTGGGAAACGATCGTCTTTTTCTCGGTAATGGCCTGATGCATGGCGGTTATCAACTTGGGACGCAATTCCTCCCGGGTCATGCTGAACAGGTTGAAACTCGGCTCCCCCAGGGGCGGGACCAGGAATTTGTTGGTTTGACCCTGGAAATAGAGAATGTCGTATTTACTGTTAACCAGAACGCTGGGCGGGGTGTATTCGTTCAGGACGATTTTCTCTATGAGGGTGCGGACGTCCACCGGCCGGGGTTCGGCTTTCCCCAGGGGCCTGAAGTCCGCCACCGGCAGGTTCAGGGCCGAATATTCCGTGAGATGGTGCACCACCGGGCCTTTTCGCTGAAAAATCTTCCACTTGGTGTCCGTCGGGGCGAACAGGTCGGCGAACCCCCCGATGGTCTCCGAGGAACCCAAAAACAGATAGCCGTTGGGATTCAGGGTGAAGTGAAACAGGGGCAGGAGTTGCCTCTGTAAATCATTATCCAGATAGATGAGGACGTTGCGGCAACTGATGAGTTCCAGGTGGGAGAAGGGTGGGTCGCTGATGAGGTTTTGCACCGCATAGACCACCATCTCCCGGATATCCTGCTTAATTTTATACCTATCGTCCTTTTTGATGAAGAATCGTTTCAGGCGGTCGGAGGAGACGTCGGCGCCGATGCTCTCAGGGTATACCCCGGCCCGGGCCTTGTCGATGGCTTCAGGGTCGATGTCAGTGGCAAAGATCTGCACCTGAAAGTGTTTCCCCACCCTTTCCATGGCCTCCGCCAGCAAAATCGCCATGGATAGGGATTCCTCACCGGTGCCGCAGCCGGGCACCCAGATCCGGACGGGGGCATTATCCGGCTTCCGGGCCAGGATATCGGGAATCACTCTGGTTTCCAGGGACTTGAAGGCCTCCGGGTCCCGGAAGAAGCTGGTGACGCAGATGATCAGGTCCTTGAACAAGGTCTGAATTTCCGCCGGGTTCTGCTGCAGATAACGGAAATAATCGGCGATGCCTTCAATCTTGTGCACGGCCATGCGCCGGCCGACGCGCCGGCGAATGGTGGTCTGCTTGTAATGGCTGAAATCGTGCTTGGTGTTGGCCCGCACCAGCATCAAAATCTTGCTGAGAAAGTTCTGATAATGGTTGTCGGGCGTTAAATCTTTTTCCCGGCTCTCTAAGTAAGGGTGCTTCACATACCTGATAAGTTCCCCGGGCATCTCTTCCACCGGCAGGACGTAATCCACCAGGCCGGTATCGATGGCGCTCCGGGGCATAAAAGGATACTTGGCCTGTTCTTCTGCCTGGGCCATGGTCATGCCCCCGGCCCCCTTGACCGCCTCCAGTCCCAGGGTGCCGTCGCTGCCGGTGCCGGAAAGGACGATACAGATGGCCTTTTCTTCCAGGTCCTGGGCCAGGGAGCGAAAAAAGTAATCGATGGGCAGGCGGGTATAGCGGGTTTCGGCCGGCTCCACCAGGTGGAAGACACCCTGGTAGATAGCCACCTCCCGGTTCGGAGGGTTAAAATAGACACAGTTAAGCTCCAACTCCATCCCGTCCTGGATTTCCAGCACCGGCATGCGGGTGTCTTTCTTGAGAATCTGCCCCATAATGCTTTTGTGGTTGGGGCTCAAGTGCTGGATGATAACAAAGGCCATATTTCCGTCGGCCGGCATGGTGGAGAAAAACGTCTCCAGGGCCTCCAACCCCCCGGCCGAGGCCCCGATGCCCACCACCGGGAAAGCTTTCCTGGTCTTCGCGGGCGGCTCTCCGCCTTTCTCCGGCGGCGACAATTCCTGAACCTGCTGTGCCTGTTCCTGCTCCTTTGAACCAGCCCGATTTAGCCTGGTCTTTATCTTAGGACTCTCTGGCGCCCCAACATCTTCCGGGATGTTCTTTTTCTCTGCCATGGCCCGTCACCCTTTGAGAGATTTTTCTACATAATCATGCATTTATATAGGATATTAAGTAAATAATAAACTGAATTATACATGAAATCTGAATAGCTGCCCAGAGAACCGCTATCGTCTTTAAAGGTGGCGAAGCAGAGCTTCGCACCGAATCTGAGGTTCCCAAGCGGGAGCTTGGGAACCAGGTATTTCAGAGCAGTGAACCTGGATTTCTCTCGTGCCTAAGCTCCTGCCCCCCATCCTCGTGCCTAAGCTCCTGCTTAGGCACGTAACCTCACCGCGAAGCTCCCGCTTCGCCACCTTAAACAGTTTTTCCCTCCCCCGCGTCGCCGCCCCAAGTAAATCCCCTTTTGTGACATTTGTCTCATCTGTGCTGTCCCCTCCCCTCCCCTCTTTGCTATAACCTGATATCAGATACTACCTTTTTACGGTAACCAAATAACATAACACCAAAACCTGACCCCTGGCCTCTGGCCTCTGGTCCATTACCCAAAGGAGACTCAACATGCAACCCATTACCACTCAATCCGACCTCCAGCAGGAAGTCTTGCAGAAACTCAACCGGGTTCTGGACCTTGTCCTCAAGACCGCCGAGGCCGCCAGCACCGCCAAAGACCACAAAGTAGTCATCCAGGCCGCCCGGGAAGTCACCCGCATCGCAACTCTCATCACCAAAATGACCACTTCCAAGGCAAAACCGGCCCCGGCGGCCGGGCCCCGCCAGGCGGGCTGCCCGGCCGGCGTTGGTAAGCTAGCACAGGACGATATCCCCCTCGAGGACCTCATCCTCCCGGATATTGACACCCTCTTCCCGCCCGAGCGTGTCGCCTCCTGGGATGGCGAGACCAAATCCATGTATGATACGTTTACCAAAAATTACCGGGAATTTCAGGACCTGTGCGACGAAGTGACCGCCGGCCTGCCCGTAACCGGTAGAATAGCGGCACTAAAACTTCACCAGGGATCGGACTCGGCTGCTGCGGCCTTTGCCACTGGTTTAACCCCTCGTGCCTAAGCCCACGCTTAGGCACGTCAACTCCATCGCGCCGCTCCTGCTTCACCACCTTAAAATGAAAAAGGATTTTCTGGCTCAATTGTCAAAAATACGCTATAGTTAGAACCAGTTTAACCAAATGTTAAATCCCCTTGCAAGGACGTCCTATGCACCACGAATCTGATGCCTTAACCATCCGCCAACGCCACCGGGGCCTCATTGGCGTCAAGAGCAAGATGCCCATCCGGGATATGTCGGTGATGAGCCGGATTTATACTCCCGGAGTCGGCGCCATCTGCCGGGAAATTGACAAAAATTCCATTTCCTCCTTCCGTTATACCTGCCGGGGTAATTCCATTGCCCTGATCTCCGACGGCAGCGCCGTCTTTGAATTCGGCAATATCGGGGCCGCGGCCGTGCTCCCCAAGCTGGAAGCCAAGAGCGTCATCTTCAAGACCTTTGCCAATGTGGACGCCGTCCCCATCGCCCTGAAAACCCAGGACCCCTATGAAATCATCGAAACGGTGCGGGTTCTGGCTCCCTCCTTCGGCGGCATCTGTCTGGAAGGTATCGCCGCGCCCAAGTGCTTCACGGTGGAGAACCGGGTGCGCCATGCCGTCCGGGTCTCGGTGCTGCACCATGAATTCCATGCCTCGGGCATCATCGTCCTGGCCTCGCTTTTCAACGCCCTCAAGGTGGTGGGGAAAAAATTTGAGGACGTGCGCATCGTCATTAACGGTGTCGGCGCCGCCGGCATGGGCGTGGCCAAAGGCCTGATCGTGGCCGGCAACAAGAACATTGTCATCTGCGACCGGCACGGGGCCCTCCGGGTCTACCGCACCGTGGGCATGGATTGGGCCAAGAGCGAGATCGCCCGCCTGGTGGGCCCCCAGGACGTCAAGGGCAGCCTGGCCGAAGTCATCAAGGGCGCCGACGTCTTCATCGGCCTCTCCGGCCCCGGTCTGGTCAACCCGGAAATGATCGCCTCCATGGCCCGGGACCCCATCGTTTTTGCCCTGGCCCTGCCGGAACCGGAGATCAGCGAGGCCGAGGCCAAAGCCGCCGGCGCTGCGGTGGTGGCCACCGGTCTGGCGGACAGCGCCAACCAGATCCGCTCCTCCCTGGTTACTCCCGGCTTCTTCCGGGGTTGTCTCGATGTGGGCGCCAACCGGGTCAACATCGACATGTATCTGGCCGCGGCCCGGGCCCTGGCCGATATCATCCCGGCGGACAAGGTCTCCCCCACCCAGATTATTCCCCGGCAGATGGACTGGCAGATCTCACCGGTCATTGCCAGAGCAGTGGCCGGGGCCGCCCAGCAGACCGGCGTGGCCGGCATCGGTCCCGAAGAAATGTCGCCGGATAAGGTCTACGAGCGCACCGAACGCTATATCTATGAAGGGGAACTGGCCTGGCTGCCCTCCGAAGGCCAGGATTACGGCAAGCTCAGCATCAATGAGGAGTCCCTGGAACTGCACCGCCGCTATCAGGGCTGCATCGGCATTTACGCCAAGGTGCCCATCAAAGATGAGGTCATCTATAAAAAATTATACTCTCCCCGGGTCGTGGCCGATGTCTGTGAAAAAATCAGGCAGGACCCCATGGCCGCCTATGACTACACCTGTAAAAACAACCTGGTGGCCATCGTCACCGACGGCAGCGCCGTCCTGGGCCTGGGTAATATCGGCCCCCGGGCCGCCCTGCCGGTCATGGAAGGCAAGGCCATCCTGTTCAAAACCTTCGGCGGCGTGGAGGCCTTCCCCATCTGCATCAGCACCCAGGAATCGCACCTGGTGGTCCGGCTGGTGGAAAATATCGCCCCGGCTTTCGGCGGCATCAACCTGGAAGACATCTCCTCGCCCCGGTGTTTTGAGATCGAGCAAAAACTGCGGGAAAGTCTGGATATTCCAGTGTTTCACGACGACCAGCACGGCACCGCCGTGGTGGTTCTGGCCGGACTCCGCAACGCCCTGAAACTCTCGGACCGGGACCTGTCCGAGGTCAAGATTATCTTCAATGGCGCCGGCGCTTCCGCCATCGCCACGACCAAACTGCTGATCCAGGCCGGGGCCAAAAATATCATCGTCTGCGACACCACCGGGGTGGTCTACAAGGGCCGTTCCAAGGGCATGAACCGCATCAAGGAAGAACTGGCCGCCATCACCAACCCGGACCGGATCAAGGGGACCCTGACCGATGCCCTGCAAGGCGCCGATATCTTCATCGGCCTTTCCGGGCCCAATGTTTTGCATCAGGAGATGATCAAAGCTATGGCCCCCGACCCCATCGTCTTCGCCCTGGCCAACCCCGACCCCGAGATCCATCCCGAGGAGGCCCGGCAGGCCGGGGCCCTGGTGGTGGCCACCGGCCGGTCCGATTTCCCCAACCAGGTGAACAACTGCCTGGCCTTTCCCGGCATCTTCCGAGGCGCCCTGGACATCCGGGCCCGGGCCATCAACGACGACATGAACCTGGCCGCGGCCTATGCCATCGCCGACCTGGTGGGCAAAGACCTGCGACCCGGCTATATCCTCCCCGGCGCCATGGATTTCCGGGTCCCCCCGGCCGTAGCCGAGGCCGTAGCCCGGGCCGGCATCGCCTCCGGCGTGGCCCGGATCACCATCGAACCCGAACGGGTGGCCCGGCATACCCGGGAATATATCTATGATGAGCGGCTGTCGATTTTGTAGGAATAGGTGGCCAATCACAGCTTGGCACAACTTCAGGCATGCCCTGCGCGTTGGCTTGCTGGCCCTCCAGAATCCTGAACTGACCGCTGGGGAGATCAAGAATATTTTGGAAGCCACGGCTGAAATGGCGGCTAGCTTACTGACGGAGTTGTCCCTTGAGGATTTATGAAACACCTGCCTGGGGCAATGCTTACACCGCCAGCTTGTAAAACCGCCCCGGGGTCATGGCCCCCGCCAGGTTGTCCAGCCGCCCTTTGAGGGCCTTGATTTCATCGAAGCCCTGGGTCCTTAAAAAGGCATACGCCATGGCTGCCCGAAAGCCGGTGAGACACATGGTGATAATGAATTTGTCCCGGGGTATTTCGTCCAGTCTGTCAGGCAGTTCATTAATAGGGACGTGCAAGGCAAAGGGAAAGGCCAGATGTTCGTGTTCCTCCTTGGTTCGCACGTCCAGAAACAGGAAGTGTGGATGGTCCAGAAACCTGGCGGCCTCTTCCACAGTTAAGCCGTATTCCCCGGACACCAGAAATTCGATATCCATTTCCCGCAAAACATCGGCAAAGGTTGTAGTTTCCTCGGCAACCACGGCAGCCCCCATAACGCCCCCTTTTACTCTGCTCTTCTGTATGCTGCATCCTCGGCTAACAACTAAATAGATACCCTTTAATATGTCAAGTCAAGTGAGGAGAACTGAAAATGCCCTATATCCCCCCCCAACACCGGCAGGAGTTGGACGCCCTCATTGATGAACTGGCCGGGCGCATCGTCCAGGAGGCCGACAAGATGAACTATGAGGCGGCCTTCGCCGGTCTGTTAAATTACTCCTGCACCTGTCTGGCCCTGAACATTGTGCACCGGCGATTCGGCCGACTGCGCTACTGGCTCATCGCCCTCATCACCGGGACCTTTAACAACATCGCCGCTGAATTTTACCGCCGGCTCGGGGCCCCCTATGAAGACCAACAGATCACCCAAAACGGGGATGTGGAGCTCTATGCGGCCTGTCTGAAAAAAATCGACAAATAACCCAATCAGATGTGTCAGGACATTACTATTCTTTCAAAACGCCAACCCGTGGCCAAAAGTCAGGAATCTATTGCGGGCGCTGGAAAAAGTTCCGGTGACCTTTACAATTCCTTTGCGGGGCCTTAAGTTTGAAAGTAGATTTATCTGTCCGGTTACCTGATTGCGCCTTAAAGAGGGCGGGCGACGGAGGTCCGCCCCACCAATAAAATCTAATAAATTCCCTCGAAAGGAAGAAAAGAATGGGCAAAAGAGGAACAGAAATCGTCGGGATGGATGTCAAGGAGCTCTTGGCTCTCTTGAACAAGGCCTTTGCCGATGAATGGTTCGCGTATTATCAATACTGGCTGGGCGCCAAGGTGGTGCGCGGTCCCATGAAAGACGCCGTGGCGGCAGAGTTGCTGCAGCACGCCACCGAAGAACTCTTGCACGCCGATATGGTGGCCAACCGCATCATTCAGTTGGGCGGCAAACCCATCACCGAGCCGAAAAAATGGTATGACTGGTCCGGCTGCGGCTATCTTCCCCCGGACGATGATTACGTCAAGGCCATTTTGGAACAAAATATCCACGGGGAACGCTGCGCCATTACGTACTATGACCAATTGATGAAAAAGACCAGGGACGCTGATATCGTCACTTTTAATATGGTTACCACCATCCTGGAACAGGAAGTTGAGCACGAAGAGGACCTGCAGGCGTTGCTGGAAGACATAGAGTTGATGGTCTTAAAAGGGAAATAGCTGTAACTGGCGGGATGTGCTTCGCTTTCCAACTTTGCAGCCCGATAAACTAAGCAGTAATAAAATGGGCGGGTTTTCACCCGCCCATTTTTTTGGCATAAGTTTTCGGTATTCCGGTTAAGCCCGGACTTCCTCTTTGATGGAAATAGCGATCTTATACAGGACCGTCAGGATGAAGAAGCCGGTGGCCCAAATGCCCAGGGTGATCATGGCTTCCAGACCGGTGGGCCAGTATTCGGTGATGCGCTCCAGGGGGTTGGGAATAAAACCCGCGGAGATCAACCCCAGGCCTTTATCAATGTAGGTGGTGATGATGATCAGGCCGCAGGCCCAGGCCAATGTATTTTCATTTTCCCGCACCTTCGGTACCACCATGGCCAGAGCCGCCACAATCATGCCCACCATGGAAAACCACATGAAGGGGACAAGCTGGCTTTTGCCTTCCAATCCAAAAAACAGATATTTAAAATGGAGCGTATGATCCGGGATCTGGCTGTAGAAAACGGTGAAAATTTCACAGAAGAACAAGAAAATATTCACCAGGATGGCATAGGTGACGATCTTAGCCAGGGTCTGAATCTGCTCCTTGCCGGGATCAAATTTGGTGTTATTGCGTACCAGCAGGCAAAGCAGGATGAGCAGAGCCGGACCGGCGGCAAAGGCCGAAGCCAGGAAGCGGGGTGCCAGGACTGCGGTCAACCAGAAGCCCGCGGCCAGGCAGACCGGCATACAGGAACGCCGTAACCGTGTGGATGGAAACGGCCCAGGGAATGGAGATGTAAATCAAATATTTCACCCAGGGTTTATATTTAACGTCGTTGCGTTCCGCTTCCAGGACATTCCAGCCGATGATGATATTCAACAGCAGATAGCCGTTGAGCACCACCATATCCCAGAAGAGCACAGAACCGGGAGTTGGGTATTTGAGAATGTTAAAAAGCCGGTCGGGCCGCCCCAGGTCCGCCACGATGAACAGCAGGCACATGAGGACCGCGGATACGGCCAGGAATTCGCCCAGAATGGCAATGCGGCCGAAGGCCTTATAGTCATGCAGGTAGTAGGGCAGCACCACCATAACTCCGGAGGCGGCCACACCGACCAGATAGGTGAACTGGGCAATGTAAAACCCCCAGGACACGTCCCGGCCCATGCCGGTGATACCTAAGCCGGTGGTGAGCTGTTGGTAGTAGCCCAAAGCTCCCAGGGCGATAAGAAAACCCAGACCGGCCAGCACCCCATAATATTTTTTAGTTCCAACGAAGGCTTGTTCGAACATAGACACCTCACACGATGTAATAGACTTGGGGTAATGTGCCCAGATGTGCTTTGCGGCGGATGGTGAAATAGGTCCGCAAATGCTCCCGAGCCTTGGACTTGGGATCACCCAGATCGCCGAAGGTCAAAGCGCCGCCTGAGGCTTCGACGCAGGCCGGTAACTGGCCTTTGGCCACCCGCTCATCGCAGAAGGTGCACTTTTCCACGACGCCGATTTCCCGGGTGGGATAGTTCAAGTTGACTTCTTTCACATAGGGTCGCGGGTCCTTCCAGTTAAAGCTGCGGGCCCCGAAGGGGCAGGCGGCCATACAATAGCGGCAACCGATGCAGCGGTGCATGTCCATCATGACCATGCCGTCGGGACGGCGGAAGGTGGCCTGGGTGGGACAAACCCGCACGCAGGGGGGATTGTCGCAATGGTTGCAGAGCACCAGGAATTTCATGTGGTGCAGTTTTTCCTGGAGATTGTCATGCTCATCCCCCGGGAAGGCGTTGTGAAAATCTTCCGTCCAGAGCCATTTAATAAGGAAGCGATTTTGATCTTCCGGCGGGAAGGCCACGGCACCCTCTTTGGGTTTGGTAATATCGGGA
Source organism: uncultured delta proteobacterium (assembly GCA_963705135.1). Classification (GTDB taxonomy): domain Bacteria; phylum Desulfobacterota; class Desulfobaccia; order Desulfobaccales; family Desulfobaccaceae; genus Desulfobacca. Next base: position 31,987 of record CAVPJB010000027.1, on the reverse strand, counting down.
ACATTATGAGTGAGGTGGCAGGCATTGATACATTTCTGGGCGGTTTTTTCGTCCAGTTTGCGCATATCCACCACCATAGCCCATCTCTTGGCTTTAAAAGCATTGGGCTCCGGGACGTATTGTTGGGCCTCCAATTGGCCAGGAGCAATCAGCTCAAAGGCTGCTTTGCCGCCTATTCCCAGGAGCGTGGAGAGACCAGCTAAGCGTAAGAATTCTCGTCTGTTTATACCCATCACTTCGCCTCCGACTGCGCCACTTGCTTTTTCTCTTTTTCCCAATGACAACCCCAACAATTGGGTGCGACGGCGACATAATTATGACACTGGTCACAGAACTGGCTCTTGTTGGAGTGGCATTCCATACAGTTATTGGACAAGCTGGCTAGATATTTCTTCCCCTTACTGTTGACATAATCGCGATTGGCATTACGGACCGCTTCCTCCCGCCAATCGCTCAACAAACGCATGTGGTTGGCACGCATGAACTCTTTGCTCTCCACACAGGTCCGGTCCTTTTCGGGAAGCGCCATGATGGCCTGGGTATTAAGTTGAATATCCGGGGCCGGTACGACCTTACCGAGGTTCCTCCAGAGCGGGGAAGTCACCAGGATGAAGAAGATGGCCAGGCCGATAAGGACGGCTTTGAAATTAAAAAGCCTTCTGGGAACCTTGGGCTTGTCTGCAAAATACCCGAATTCGTTCTTATAATTGCCGTTGTGGTCCATTTATTCCGCTTCCTCCTCTTCGGCGGCCTCTCCGAACCCAACCAGGTCCCGGTCCCGCAGGTCGGTGGTGCGCTCAATTTCATCATCGAACACCAGGGCATTGCCCACCAGTTCGGTAATGCCGGTAACCTCCATTTCGGGCACCCAATACTGCATCAAGGTTGGCAACGTGGCCCGGTCCAGGGCGCAAATACAGCCCAGATGGTTGACCCCGTATTTTTCGCCCACATATTTAACGGCATTGGCCCGGGGCAACCCGCCCAGCATACGAATATCCATATTTTCGTTGGCATTGATGCCGGAGCTGCTGCCGCAACAGAAGGTCTTTTCCCGGATGGTGTTGGGCGGCATTTCAAAGAAATTGCCCTCGGGCAGGACTTGGTTAATAATGTAACGTGGTTCTTCAAAGATACCCATGCCTCGAGCCGTGTTGCAGGAGTCATGGAACGTCATTTTAATATGGGCATTTCGCTGCGGATCAACCTTTAATTTCCCGTGTTTAAAGAGATCAGCGGTGAACTCGGAGATATGCACCATCTTGTGCGCCGTGGCGTTCTCGAATTTGGTGCCGGTGATGGGAGAGACCGGCTCTTCGAGAAAATCAATGGGGCCCCACCAGGTGGGCATGTACTGGTTGCAGACCCGCCACATGTGGCCGCATTCGCCGCCCAGAATCCATTTCACCTTCAGACGCTTGGCTTCTTCGTAGATCTTAGCATTCAGGCGTTTGCCCATCTCATGGGAAATAAACCAACCAAAATTGCCGCCTTCCGCCGCATAGGTGCTCATGGTGTAGTCCAGGTCCAGGTACTTGAGCAACAATAGGTAGCCCATGAAATTAAAAGACCCGGGATCGGCGAAATAATCGCCGGAAGGCACCACAAAGAGGATTTCCGCACCTTTTCGGTTAATGGACACCGGGGTGGCAATGCCGGTGACGCGCTCATTCTCTTCGGCCATAAAATCGATCATGTCCTTGAAGGCCTGTGGAGTGGCGCCGATATGGCTGCCCTTGTCGTAACACTGGGCCACTGAAGCCAGGGCCCAATCGATGTTGAGGCCCACCGAAGCCAGCAGCTCCCGGCCTAACAAGGTCATTTCCGCCATGTCGATGCCGTAGGGGCAAAAGACGGAACAGCGCCGGCAGATGGTGCACTGATGCAGATAATAGAACCAGTCCTTAATGACATCTTCGGTAAGGTCACGGGCGCCAGCCAACTCACCCAGGAGCTTGCCCGCCGTTTTAAAATAGCGGCGGTATACCGACCGCATCAGTTCAGCCCGAAGGACAGGCATATTTTTGGGATCGCCAGTCCCCAAAAAGAAGTGGCATTTGTCGGCGCAGGCGCCGCAGCGGACGCAGATATCAAAAAACAGTTTCAGGGACCGGAAGCGTTCCAGCCGATCCTGCATGCCCTGTAAGACTCGCTCTTTCCAGTCTTCGGGGAGCTTCCAATCTTCGTCATTGACATTCCAGGCTCTGGGGAAGGGATAATTCACCACCTCCATCCACTTGGGAGCGGCGGCGTTGACAAAATATCCCGGCCGGAGGTCCGGTTTGAGGTCCATCCACCCCTGGGCGGGGGGCTTGTAATTTATCTGTAGTAATTCTGCAGGTGTGGGAAGCTTAGCCATTACTTCTCCTTTTCAACTGGGATGCCAACCTCGATCATGGCTTCACGGTAATCATCTTCCTGATGCATGTAATCGTGGAACTTCACCGGATAATTCCAGGGATTGACATGCAAATTCCAGCGGTTGTCCCCGGCCATATTCCGGGTGGGGCTGAAAAAGACCCCCGGCGCGTGCATCAGTTTGCTGAAGGGAAAGTAGACAAACAGCACACTGACTAAGAAGAGATGGACATAAAAGATCGCACCGATGCCGGCGGGGACCACCGGTTTCAGGGTCGCCAAACCAAGGGCCAACTGTCTCACGGCGACGATGTCAACTTTGTAGAAGTAACGCATCAGGATGCCGCTGACGCCGATGGCGATGATAAGCAGCAGGGGGAAGTAATCCGCCGCCAGGGAGATGTAGCGCAGTGTCGGGGTGTAGATGCGCCGGGCCAGCAGGTAGGTTACCGCCACCACCAGTAGCACCCCGGTCAGGTAGACGGTGGGAATATAAAATTGCACAAAACCATCGACTTCCGCCAGGGCCGTAACCCAGTGGGGCACGGGTTGAGTGAAAAATCTGATGTGCCGGAGAATAACGATCAGGAAGGCGTAATGGAAGGCGATGGCCCCCAGCCACAGCCATTTGTAGGACCAATAAATCAACCGGGAGTCTTCCGGTTTTTCCTGATTCCTCTGCAGTTCGGAGCGGGTATTGCGGAAGAGACTGCGAAAAGCCAAAATTTCCAGGGCCATCCGGCCGAAAACCTGAAGTTTGTTCTCCGGGTTGTCCAGCTTATCCGACAGACCTCTTTTGATCCAGGGAAGGGTCTTGCCCTGGGCGCAGGTGCTGGGAATTTTAAAGGGGACGGGAGACCGAGCCCAACTGATGACCCGAAAGATCAGGCCTTCGAAGAAGATGAGCACAGCCAGGTATGGAATTATCACCCCAAAAACAAGCTGTAAGTTGGCTGCGACCCCGATATAGGCTATGGCCACGAGGCCTAAGACCGCAATCAAGGGCACTAAGAAATGCCGTTTAAAAAAATCCATCTACAGTCACCTCATCTTAAGATTGACAACCATGCCTATCTCTTAACTTAATCGCCAGATTGCTCCTCAAAATATTCATCCCCCATCCCGAGACTACGTAGTAAGGTGCTGACCTTGCGTTTAATTTCTGACACCTTGACTTCACAGAGTTTTTCCCGGCGCTGCATGTAGGCATCAAAACCCAGCAAGGCCAGTCCATCGAGACGGGATTCAAGTTCCGTCAGTTCGGCGGCACAGGCGGGATCTTGTAACTCCTGGGCGAGTTCTTCCCGGATGATGGTCTTCAACACAAAAATGAACGCCAGGGCCCGGGAGGGGGAGGCGTCTTGAAGGGCTTTAAGCCTTAACACCTCATCGAGTTGAGCTAAAGCCTGGTCGGTATCTTTTTCGTGGAGAAAAACCTCCAAAATTCCGGTCAAACCACGGGTGAGTTGGTAGGCTATGGGATTGGCAAAACGATCCTTTTGGGATTTGAGAAAGCGGGCGGTTTCAGGGACGTACGTATCGAACATTATTTCTCGCCAACGCTCCAGGATTGCAGATTTTTTTTTCGCAAGCAGGTCAATTAATGCCATAGCCAGAAAATTCCAGGGTAATTTGATTGTGAAAGATACAACATTCTCAAAAAGGTTTCAAGGGAAAAATGCACAATCGTGGTGAGACGATAACATCTTGATAACAAAAAGAATAATATCTGTTCAGGCTTTGTTCCGGTCACACTCCATTATCGTACGGTATACTCGCCGCCTGCTGCTGATCTCACCTCTGAAGCCGCTAAATCTCAAGGTTCCCCATAATCACCGGTCAGACTTGGAGGGTGGCAGGTGCAGCGGTCCATCAACGGCCTTGTCCTTTTGTTCACGACCGCCAGACCACCAGGAGGAGCAGAGCCGATCGCTGTACTTGGATAAATCAAACCAGTAAAGGTTGAGGGTAAACAATAAGCTCAACCCCATGAGATATCCCACGCTGTCTGCCGCCAGGGCCCGCAGCAATAACTTGGCGGCCACAAAACTACAGAAAAAACGCAGGCAAAACCCAAAAACCATCTTCATACGTTTCGCTCAAAGCATTCTGGTCAGGCAGTTTCTTTAAGGGTTATCTAGTTGCCAAAAGTTTTCCCTCTATTTTTCCCTTGCCCCTCGAGGGGAGAGGGTCAAGGTGAGGGGTGAATAAAACATTACTTTGGGCACTAGCTAAAAACCTTACTGAGTTACCAGATGAACCGACACCGGCGATTGCGCCAGGACCTTGCGGGCGACGCTGCCAAACTCGGTGCTTTTCTGATCAAGGGCTTCCTGACCCTTGCCATGGGAGGTCAGCACCACCATATCCGCCTTGTCGTCTTTGACGGCTTTGAGGATTTCAGTGGCGGGGTCCCCTTGCACCAGTTTTAACTGCAACAGAGGACAGGCCTTGAGATCTTTTTCACATATCCCTTCCATCTGTTTTTTCGCCTGTTCCAGTTCCCATTCTTGAAAATGGCGCAGCTGCTGGGCGCTGGGGTAGCCATAAGCCTTGTCCATAGACGTCAAATCGGTGCCCACATACATCATGACGACCTTGGCCTGATATTTATCCGCCAGTGACATCACATGTTTGGCAGCCTTTAAGGAATTTTTGGACAGGTCAGTGGGCCACAGAATGGTTTGCACTTCCATAAAAACCTCCTCAGTTTAAGCCTTATCTACATCGCAATAGCTGAAAAGATAACACATTCAAAAATATCTAGGAAAGCATTTTATGTGAAAAAAATTTTTTTTGCCACAAGTCCATAATATTTCTAGAGGCGGACCAACCTCGGATCAGAGCATTTTATTGTAATCCTGATAAAAATCTCATCAGCAAGAATTTCTTGACATATGTGCTTGTGAAGGATAATTTATGTTGGTACTAAGCTTACGGCAATTTTTTAAGGAGGTTGAATCTCTAATGGGTTGGAATGTTGACATCGATGTGGAAAAATGCACTGGTGACGAAGAATGTGTAAATGTCTGCCCCTCGGGCGTTCTCGAAATGCAAGATGGTAAAGCCGTCGTGATTAATATCGATGAATGCTTAGGCTGCGAGAGCTGCGTCGAAGTATGCACCTCCGAAGCCATTACCGTTACCGAAACTTAATTTATCGAGTAATGTGCAAAACGCTGGCTGCAGATTTGCAGCCAGCGTTTTTTATTGTTAGAAAAATCCGAATTGTCGGTCTGAGACCTCAGGTCCCGCAACTCTCGATTTCACCGGTACAGGTTTCACACGTCTGCAAAGGCTCCAATTCCTCGGGTGTCGCCGATCGCACTTCCAGGATCTGCACGGCATAATGCAGATCTTCCCCGGCCAGAGGATGGTTCTGGTCGATAACGACCATCTCATCCTTCACTTCCAGGACTTTATAAGGATATTCCATCTCGATGGCGCATGGGTAAGGAACCACTGCCATCCCTGGACGCAGCTCGGCATCGGCTGGGAACCGTTTCTTTTGCATTCTTGCACCAGCCAGGGATCACGCAGGCCAAAGGCCTCCGTGGCCGGAATCACGAACTGGCTTTCATCTCCCGGCTTCAGGCCCAAAAGTTGATTCTCCAAAGCCGGCAAGAGTTCCTTGTAACCGGCCACGAAGGTAAGGGTTTCAGGCTGCCGGGACGAGCCACGGATATACTCCCCGGAATTAAGCTGGAGGCGGTAAGTTAAACTAACAAAACAGTCACGATGGATGATCATCAATAATACTCCTTGAAATTCATGCCTAGTTTTAAGGCTCTGGCTAAGTCGTTTTTATTGTCACCCTGAACGTAGGCAAGGAACCAGTTACTTCGCTTCGCTCAGAATGACAAGCGCTGAGGCAGGTGACTTTTACCAGAGGCTCGTTTATATAGTTATAGTATCTGAAAAACAGCTGACCAGCAATTGCCCCCGGCCAGAAAAACATCCCTGGCGGTTTCAGCAGTAAAAAAATTAACTTTTTTGTGGTGATGTTATAAGTTAAGAGATAATCAGGTCATCTGAGGTGTAAAGGTATCTTAGCCCAAATGGGAAAGCTGAAAGAGTGGCGATGGGATTGATCAGGAAAGCAAGGATCGCCGACGTCGGTGAAATCGGAAGATTCTTCGACTGTTTGCTAGCAAGGGAGAATTGCTGGCCCGTTCCATGGCGGAATTATACAGCCAGGTGCGGGATTACTATGTTTATCAGGAAAACGATCACAGTCCCATTATTGGAATCTCTGCCCTGCACGTGTGTTGGGAGTCCTTGGGTGAACTCCGGTCAGTGGCCGTCCTGGAAAACCATCAAAGCAAAGGCGTAGGCACCCGTCTGGTGGAGACCTGTCTTTCCGAGGCTATTACCTTAGGGTTGGAGCAGGTCTTTGTCCTGACCTACCGTCCTGATTTTTTTACCCGTTTCGGTTTTGAGGTGGTGGATAAAAATCTCCTGCCGCATATTGTCTGGGCAGACTGCGTCCGCTGCACCAAATTTCCCGAATGCGACGAAATCGCCATGCTCTTAAAATTTTAGTGAGATCAGGGAACGCCGTAAACCATGCTCTAGCCGTCAAGCTTGACAAGCGATCCTTGGGGGACTACATTTTTGTCATAGAAACAAGAGTTAAGGCAGTTTGCGGCAGATTAAACTATGTTAGTATGATATAATAGTCATAAACAGCCACCGGCTGAACGATATTTTTTATTTTACATTCTTACCGCACATCTCAATTTCTCCATGAAATTTACCTAAAACATTAAGAGGAGATCAACTCTGGGGAAGTTCATTTACGTCACTCCCCAGTGAGGATTGCTATGCTTGGATATATCCTGAAAAAGTTTTTTGGCAGCCAAAATGACCGGGAACTGCGGCGGTTGGCGCCCCTGGTGGACCAGATCAACAGCCTGGAACCGGAACTTCGCCAGTTGGCCGATGCCCAACTGCAGGCTAAAACTGCTGTCTTTAAAGAGAGGCTGGATCAAGGAGAAAGCCTGGAGGACCTATTGCCCGAGGCCTTTGCTGTGGCCCGGGAGGCCTCGCTCCGAGTATTGCGGATGCGTCCCTTTGATGTCCAGCTCATTGGTGGTATGGTCTTGCACGGCGGCAAAATCGCCGAAATGAAAACCGGGGAAGGAAAAACCCTGGTGGCGGTGCTGCCGGTTTACCTCAACGCCCTGACCGGCAAGGGGGTGCACTGTGGTCACGGTCAATGATTATCTGGCCAGGCGTGACAGCGAGTGGATGGGCAAGGTCTATCGCTTTTTGGGTTTGTCGGTGGGCACCATCGTGCATGGCCTCAATGACGCCGAAAGGCGGCAGGCGTATAATGCCGATGTCACCTACGGCACCAATAATGAGTTTGGTTTTGATTATCTCCGGGACAACATGAAATTCTCCCTGGAGGACTATGTCCAACGGGAATTTAATTACGCCATCGTGGACGAAGTCGATTCCATCCTCATTGACGAAGCCCGGACCCCGCTGATTATTTCAGGCCCGGCGGAAGAGTCCACCGAATTGTACCACCGCATCAACCGGGTGGGCACTATGCTGAAAAAAGACCGCGATTTCACCGTGGATGAAAAATCCCGGTCCGTGGTCATGACGGAAGAGGGTGTGGCCCACGCCGAAAAGATCATGAACGTGGAAAATCTCTATGATCCCAGAAATATAGAGATTCTACATCATTTGAATCAGGCCTTAAAGGCGCATTCCCTGTTTAAAAAGGATGTGGACTATATCGTTAAAGACGGCCAGGTCATTATCGTGGATGAATTTACCGGCCGGTTGATGCCGGGGCGGCGCTATTCCGATGGTCTGCATCAGTCCCTGGAAGCTAAAGAAGGGGTCCGCATTGAAAATGAGAACCAGACCCTGGCTTCCATCACCTTTCAGAACTATTTCCGGATGTATAAAAAACTGGCCGGGATGACCGGGACGGCGGACACCGAGGCCGAGGAATTCAAGAAGATCTATAACCTGGATGTAATGGTGATTCCCACCCATAAAAGAATGATCCGGATCGATAACCCTGACGCCATTTATAAAACCGAAGCAGAAAAGTTCCAGGCCGTGGTGGAGGAAATCAAAGAATGCCATCAGCAGGGGCAGCCGGTGCTGGTGGGAACCACGTCCATTGAAAAATCGGAGCGGCTAAGCCGGATGCTCAAACTGCAGGGCATCAAGCATGAGGTGCTCAATGCCAAGCAGCACGAAAAAGAGGCCCAGATTGTCGCCCAAGCCGGGCAAAATGGGACATGTGACCATTGCCACCAACATGGCCGGCCGGGGCACCGACATTGTCCTGGGGCCGGGGTGGTGGCAACCGGGCGGGCTACATATCATCGGCACCGAACGTCACGAGAGCCGCCGCATTGACAACCAGTTACGGGGCCGTTCCGGGCGCCAGGGCGATCCGGGCTCATCCCGGTTCTATCTGTCCCTGGAAGACGATCTGCTCCGGATTTTCGGGTCCGACCGGATCAAAAATTTAATGGGCCGGCTGGGCATGGAAGATGGTCAGCCCATTGAACACCGGATGGTCAGCAATGCCATTGAACGGGCCCAGAAACGGGTGGAGGGCCACAACTTCGATATCCGCAAACATCTCCTGGAATATGACAACGTCATGAACAAACAGCGGGAGGTCATTTACGGCCAACGCCGGGAAATCCTGGGCGGCGCCAACCTGTCCGAAGAGATTCTCCAGATGATCCAGGAACTGTACCGACGATCTGCTGGACCAGTTTACCGATGAACGCACCATGCCCGAAGACTGGGACCTGCCAGGGCTGGAAGAGGCGTGTCGGCAGCGTTTCGGCCTGCAGCTGGAACTGAACCGGTTTGACCTGGAAAACCTTACTTGCGAGATCTTGCGGGACGTGGTGCACCAGCAGGTCCAGGCTGCCTACGAGGCCCAACAGACAACCATCGGACCGGAGTATTTCCTTCCCTCCAACAGTAATTCATGCTGCAGATGGTGGACTACCCAATGGAAAGACCATCTGCTGGCCATGGATCATTTGCGGGACGGCATCGGCCTGCGGGGTTATGCCCAGGTTGATCCGCTGCGGGCTTATCAAAAAGAAGGCTACGACATGTTCATAGAGCATGATCCAGCGGATCCAGGACAGACACCGTCCGGACCCTTTTTCTCATCCGCCTCGCGGCAACAGGAAGAGGCTTCTCTTGGAACAGCGCCAGGCGCAGATGAGCTTCAGCCATGGCGGGGAGGGCGAGAGCCAGCCGGTGAGAAAAGAAGCCAAAAAGGTGGGGCGCAACGATCCCTGTCCGTGTGGCAGCGGCAAAAAATTTAAAAAATGCTGCGCCAATAAAAAAGTCAATGGTTGGTTGTTAGTGTCAGAGTTTCCGGTTTTAAGCCAAAAGAGCCTGAGGCCAAGCAGACTTGGCGACAATGGCGTTCCCCAGCGGGAGCTTGAGAACAGGAATTTAATTTGGCTAAGTGGATTTTAAACTTGCAGACATCTTTTTAGGGTAGTCCATGGAGCAGATGAAAAACCTGGTAGTGCCCGGATTTCGGGCCGCGGCAGTGGAGGCCGCCGTGAAAAAACCCGGCCGTTTGGACCTGGCCCTGATCGTGGCGGATAAGCCGGCGGCTGCGGCCGGGGTCTTTACCACCAACAAGGTCAAGGCCGCGCCGGTTCTGCTCTGCCAACAAAGGCTGCGTCGCGGAAAGCCCAAGCCATTGTGGTGAACAGCGGCAACGCCAATGCCTGCACGGGGGAAGCAGGTCTGGCGGCAGCCGCAGCAATCTCCCAGACGGCCGCCGGCCTCCTGGGAGTGCCGGAACCTCTGGTTTTACCAGCTTCCACCGGCGTTATCGGCCAGCCCTTGCCCCTGGACCGCATAAGGACGCCCTCCCAACCCTGGCGTCCCGGTTGCACCCGGAGGTTTGACCGAGGTGGCCCAGGCCATTATGACCACGGACACTTTCCCGAAAACCTCCCAGATCCGGGCCAAATCGGCGGTCAGACCGTTACCCTGGCCGGTATTGCCAAAGGGGCCGGCATGATTCATCCGAATATGGCCACCATGCTGGTTTTTGTGCTCACCGACGCGGTGATCTCTCCCAGGGCCTTGAAAAGTGCTCTCAAACAAGGGTTGAACACCAGTTTTAACCGGATCACGGTGGACGGGGATACCAGCACCAATGACTGTGTGCTGGTCCTGGCCAGCGGCACGGCCGGCCACAGTCCCATCGAGCAGTCTGGACTCCCTGGAGGGCGAGCTGCTGGCCACGGTGCTGCAGACGGTCATGGCTGATCTGGCAGCCCAGGTGATTCGCGATGGCGAAGGGGCCGCCCATGTCTTTAAGGTCATTATTGAAGGGGCGGCCAGTCCTGCCGAGGCGGTTAAGGCAGCCCGGACCGTGGCCTTGTCGCCCCTGGTCAAAACCGCGGTGGCCGGGAACGATGCCAATTGGGGCCGCATCATGGCTGCCCTGGGCCGGGCCGGGGTCAGGCTGGACCCCAACCGGGTGGATATCTTCTTCGGCCCCCACCAGGTGGTCAGACAGGGCCTGGGCGTCGGACCTGCCGCGGAGCAGGCGGCCCACGGCCTGATGGCAGCCGGCAGTTTCGACCTGCGCATCCACCTCAATTTAGGCTCCTATACAGATTATTATCTGACCTGCGACCTGACCGCCGACTACGTCCATATCAACGCTGACTACCGGAGCTGACGTATCGGTTCGCCGGCGGGAGCCCCTGACAGACTTATTTTTCTGGAATATTCTGTCGATGAGTAGTATTATCACGGTATCTTAGAAGTATTAAGGGAAATCGGCATCAGGGGAGTTTCTGATCTTGTCAGGTTTGACGGGAGCTTATGGAAGTCCTCATCGTAAGGCGCATGATGAGAACTGTGAAAAAGATTTTGCTGCTCTGGCTCTGTCTGGCGATCTGGTCGGGGGGTCAGTGGCATCGGGCTCAGGATAATCTCCCGGCCATGGTTAAGCGGATCTCTCCGGCGGTGGTGGTGGTGGAAACCCAGAAAGGGAACAAAAAGGGCTTAGGGACCGGGTTTTTTATCAATCCCCAGGGACATATTGTCACCAACTATCATGTGATCTGCCGGGGCCGAGCAGGCGGTCAGTCAGAACTCAAGAAGGCAGGCGATATCCGGTAAAAAGGATATGTGGCGGAGGATAAAGAAGCCGACCTCGTTTTAATCACTGCCGACATCCCGGCCCGTGACATTTCTTTTTTAGAAGTCTCGGGAAAATTGCCGGAAGTGGGTGAAAAGATTTATGCCATCGGTCATCCCATGGGGTTGGAGAAGACGGTATCAGAAGGAATTGTCTCGGCCATCCGGAAGTTACCCAAACTGGGGGATATCATTCAAATAACCGCTCCCATCTCCCCCGGTTCCAGCGGCGGTCCGGTTTTTAACTCCAGCGGCCGGGTCATCGGGGTGGCCCGGGCCACGTTATCGCACCGGCCAAAATTTGAATTTCGCCGTGCCCGGACAAAAAGTACTTAAATTTGAGAAGAGGCGGCGGACAAAGCTATCGGAGAATTCTCCAGGGAAATGCCGGGCAACGCCCTGGAAATGTTTCAACAAGGCCGCATTTACCATGCGAGAAAAGACTATGCCAAAGCAGTTCAAGCCTTCCAGGAAGCCATCAAAGCCAAACCTGATTTTGCCGAGGCCTATCACGGCGCCGGCATGTCCTATGGGGCCATGGGAAAGACATGATCTGGCCATCGAAAATTTCCGGCAGGCCCTCCGACTGAAGCCGGAAATCCCGTATTTTCATTATCACCTGGCGATGGCGTATCATCTCTCGGGTGATAAAAATCAGGCCTGGGAAGAATACCGCATCCTTAGCAGCTTAGACCCCAACCTGGCGGGAAATTAAAAACCATGTTAAACAGATAACTGACCCGAAGGTCGCCTCCCACCGCATAATCTAATAGCCTGAATTTTAATCATGCCACCCCATTGCTACTTCCTTGGGAAAACTGTCCCTAAAACTTTACTGTTACAGCTTTAATGATTATATTTTATTAATAAATTTACCCATTTTGAAATATTCTTACATATTTCAAAAATAAGTAATTAAGGGAGGTTAACATGAGAACGCTGCTGCTGGCTTTGTTACTGTTTCTGGCCTTAGGATTAGGCGGCTGCGCTACCGCCGGCCCCAGTCCAGGGCAGCAGTCTTTGCAGGAGGATTGGCCGAGCGGCTTCGGCACCATCCCGCCCTCCTGGTATGATTATGACCCGGCTTTTCGGCACTGGTACGACCCTCGGTACCATAATCCTTATATCGGCAAGTAGATAAGAGCCTCTGAACGGCAGCTCCCGCCCTGACTCTGGGTCAACCGATGCTGCCGGTCCTGCTGTTTTGAGCATGGCGATGGGTTTGGCCAACTCCTGAATATGGGAGTGCACGGCGCTCAAGCTGGTCCCGGGGAGGCCCAGCATCAGGTGGCAGGGGTCCAGAGCCGACTTGATGCGGCACCCCAGACCTAAAAAAGTAATATTGGGAACGCCCTGCAGGATGGGCAAAGCCGTAATATCGGCGCAGCCCCCCAGCGCCCCGCCGGACTGGGGCAGGTCCATTCTGCCGCCACGTTCATAATTGACGGCGTAAAGCAACCACATGACCTGCTCACTATCCGCCGTAAAAACCACCACCTGGGGAGTATGCCGAAAAATACTCAACGGCGCAATAAGGACCGCCTGGGTTTTACCGGCAGCCAGATAAAAGAATGCCGGATAGTTGCCGCCGAGGCCTCCTCGAGGCCGTATAATCCCACGCCATACTTTTCCAGGACGCCGTCATCCAGAAAAGCCTCCATCTCCTTTTCAAATCCCAGGACCGAAGTGCCCAGCTTGCAACCCATCTGCTCTTTTTTGAGGAGCAGGGTGCGGCCTTTACCGGCCAGGGCCACGGCCTGGCAGTAACTTTTCAGATTTTCCGGGGTGAAGGCAATATCCCGGGGTAAGGGATCATTTCAGAGAACAGGGTCACTCCCACCGGTTCATAGGATAAGCCCAGCCTTGCCACCAACTCCTGGGACATGATTTTAGGGTCATTCATAGCTCTCTCCGCCAAGGTAATTTAAGATGATGCATCATTATAAGGTATTTGCCTGAAATCTCCACAAGGCTTTGCCCGGCCGCGGCCTGGAGCCCTGTCAGGACCCGGACTTATGATCAGGCAGGTAATCTGTTTTATTATTGATATTAAAAATGAATTTGATACATTAACTCCAAATACCCGTCCCTTCCCTTAACGAGAAATAGTTCTCGACAGCCTCATTGGAGCTTATAGCATGACCCCAAGACGTGCACCCGGTAAAACCGGTTCGGGCTTCAGCCCGGCCCTGGTTTTCCTCGTCCTAACGACCTTAATCGTCACCGGTTGCGCCCCGAAAGAGCCGCCTTTGAGTCCTGCAGCCCTCGCCTTTAAGAAGGAGATCAGCAAAATAGTGCACCAGATGCAGCAATCTTTGCCAGAGCCTGCGGCTCGGGGCGACATCCCGGCCATCGATGCTACCCTGCAGTCATTTGCTAACAGCACTGTTGGCATTTGTATCGACTGCCCTTATCGGTCGGGCGTCCTCAATAAAAAGGGCGAATTAATGACCACTTTTCCCAAAAATGAGGCGGTCGGGCGGAATTTCTCCAAATATAAGCTGGTCTCAGACCCTTTAAAAAACAAAAAAATCACCCAGGGGCAGGCATTTTCTAGCTGATGGTGGCAAGGTCTTTTTCATTTCAGTCCCTCTGCTAAAAGGCAATGCGGTAGTGGGAGTTGCCGTCCTGGGAATAACTCCGAATGATCTTGAAAAAAAGGGGCAGCTTACCGAAAAGGAATTTTTGGCCGTCGACTTCAATACGCCATAAGTATCCAGATCCTTCGCCAGGCTCAGGATGACCAACATGATTTTTGCCGAGCTCTAACCTTGGTATGAATAAAAGCCCGGAAGACGACAAACGCTTTACCCTCAAAACCGATGTCCAGCCGAACGGGGATAGAAAGCTTTCCCTTGCCGGTCGGTTAGGGCTCCAGGAGGTGGGGGCGTTTGAGGCACAGGTACACGCCGCCTGGCCCCAGACTACACCGACCCGCACCTCAGCGGATCTTAGCGGTCTGGAATTCGTCGACAGCGCCGGCGCCCTGGCCATCTTAGAACTGGCCGAAAGAATCAAAGCCCAGGGAGGCACCTGTACCTTAGACAATGTCCCGGCCAAAGTTCAGGGTATCTTGAATCTTATCGATATCAAGGCGCTCACCCAACCGGCCCTCATCGGCAACGGCAAAAAAGTCAATTTTGTCAGCCAGGTGGGAGATGGCTTCCTGGATTTTGTGCAAGATATGAACAAGGTAATCTCCTTTACCGGAGAACTCATTATTGACCTCGCGGCCACCTGTTTCAATCCCCGACTTGTCCGTTGGTCTGACGTCATCTTCTATATGAGGCGGGTAGGGGTAGAAGGCCTGCCCATTATCAGTCTCATCGCCCTGCTGCTCGGGTTGATTCTTGCCTTTATGTCCTCCTTGCAGCTGAAACAGTTTGGGGCCAACATTTATGTGGCTTCACTCCTGGCCATCTCCATGGTACAGGAATTGGGTCCGATTATGACCGCGATTCTGGTGGCCGGCCGTTCCGGCTCGGCCTTTGCCGCGGAAATCGGCACCATGAAAGTCAATGAAGAGGTGGACGCCCTCACCGTGATGGGGATGGAGCCCATGTATTTCCTGGCCCTGCCCAAGGTGATCGCCTCCATGGTCGTAGTGCCGCTGTTGACCATCTACGCCGACCTGCTGGGAATCATCGGCGGACTTATTGTCGGTATTACTATGCTGGACCTCACCGTCTATTCCTATATTCAAGAAACCAAATGATTCTGACGGTCTTTGATTTCACCTCCAGTTTTATCAAGTCCGTAGTTTTCGCCTTCCTGATTTCAGCCATCGGCTGCCAGCGGGGCTTCCAGGTTCGAGGCGGGGCCGCGGCAGTGGGCACGGCCACGACTTCGGCGGTGGTGGCGGCCATTTTTCTTATTATTGTCGTGGATTCGGTTTTTGCCGTTGTTTTGACCTATATTCCCCGGTAACAGGCTGAAATAGACCACCAGGGACCGAAAGTAGTAACCATTGCTAGCAGACCAAGCCGGAACCGATCATTGTCGTTGAACATTTGAGGGCCGAATTCGGCGACAATCTGGTTTACCAAGACGTTAGTTTTCAGGTAAACCGGGGGGAAATTTTTGTTATCTTAGGTGGCAGCGGTTGCGGTAAAACTACTCTGCTCAAACATATTGTCGGCCTTTACCGACCTACAGCCGGCAAGGTGCTGGTCAATGGCGTGGATATCGGCCAGCAGGACCCGAAGCTTATGCAACAGGTGCGGATGGGAACCGGCATGCTTTTTCAAGCCGGAGCCCTGTTCGGCTCCATGACCCTGGCGGAAAATATCTCTCTGCCCTTGCAGAAATACACCGACCTGTCCAAAGACATGATCGATCTCATTGTCAAAATGAAACTGGCCTGGTAAATCTGTCAGGATACGAAAACCATCTGCCGGAAGAGATTTCCGGTGGCATGAAGAAGCGAGCCGGTCTGGCCCGGGCCATGTCCCTGGACCCGGCCATTCTCTTTTTCGATGAGCCGTCCGCCGGGCCTGGATCCGATTTCGGCCGTGGAACTTGACATGCTAATTAAAAGTCTGAATGCCGGCCTGGGCACCACCATGGTCATCGTCACCCATGAACTGGAATCCATCTTTCTCATTGCCGACCGGATTATCATGTTGGATAAAGAGGCCAAAGGGATCATTGCCGAAGGCGATCCCAGATATTTAAAGGATCACGCCACCGATCCCCGGGTGATCAATTTTTTCAATCGTCAGCCGATGTCGGATTAAGGGAAAGGGAACAGCAGATGGCCAAGAAAACGTCGAGTTTTCTGGTTGGACTTTTCGTCATTATTGGGGTGGCGTTATTAGCCGGCGCCATTATCTGGATAGGCGTCACCGGTTATTTCCTGCCAGGCACCACCTATGTCACCTACCTGGATGAATCGGTCCAGGGTCTGCAAAAGGATTCCGTGGTCAAGTATCGCGGGGTGGATGTCGGCCGGGTGGAAGCGATCCGTATTGCCCCGGACAACAAACTGGTGGCCATCATCATGAAGATCGACATGAGAGACGACCTCTCCAAGGCCGCCGTGGCCCAATTGACCAGCGCCGGCATCACCGGCATCATGTTTGTCGACCTGGATTATCGCAAACCTGATGAACCCGACCTCTCCCCCAAACTAAGCTTTCCCTCGGAATATCCCGTCATCCCTTCCAAGCCCTCGGAATATGCCCGAATCATCTCGGGTATCAACGAAGTCATCAAGAAATTGAATGAGATCGACGTCAAAGGCATCGCGTCGCAGTTACAAACCACCATGGCTGATATCGGTGGGGTTTTTAAAGGGGAAAGAAGTACAGTCCATCCTAACCCGGGTGGACCAGGCCTCGGCCAATCTCCAGTCCCTGACCGGCAGGGCCGATTCTGTCCTGGGTAAGGCGAAAGTCGATCTCGTCATCAAAGAAACCGCCGCCACCATCGCCGAGACCAAAGCAGCCATTATCGAGGCCAAAAAATTCGTGGCGGATCTGAATGATAAACTCAATGCCATGAAACTGCCCGAAACCATGACCAGGACCCGGGGCATTCTCATGGAAGCCCAGCTAATCAGCGAAAACTTGAAGCGCACCACCGATTCTTTGGAAAAATTCTCCGAAAGAATCTATGAACGCCCGCCGGATCTGTTGTTCGGCAAACCGCCCAAGCCCAGATTCAATGAGCAGCCGGGAACGAGACCATGAGAACGAGGGAGCCACAGGTGCACCAGCAGATGAAATTAGCAGACCAGAAGACAACCACGGCAGCAGTACTGATCCTAATATTAGCATTGATTACCGCCGGTTGCGGCAAACCGCCCCTGGTCACCAACCACTTTCTCCTGGAATACCCCTCCCCGGTATTCAGCCGCAAGCCGCCCCTGACCGAAGGCATCCGGGTGGAACTGTTCGCCGTGGCCCAGGCGATCAACAGCACCGCCATGATCTACCAGCCCCGGCCCTATGAGACGAGTTCCTATGTCTATAACAAATGGCAGGTAGACCCGGGCCACATGGTGACCGATTATCTCCTCCGGGACCTGAGAAACTCCGGTCTGTTTAAGGGCGTCTTCGGCTATCAGCAGTCCGGCGTCAGCCGCTTTAAAGTCGAAGGCGCCATCCAGCAGTTTGCCGAAGTCGACGACCCGGATGGCTGGAAAGCCGTCCTGACCCTCACCGTCACCCTCCTGGACCTCAATGAGGCCGAAGTTACCAGGCGGGTGATCATGCAGCAAAACTACCACCAGGCAGAGTATCTGCCGGAACATACCCCCAGCGGCCTGGCCCAGGCCATGAGCCGGGCCATGGAAGTGGTCTCCGCCAAAGTGATCAGCGATCTCTACCAGGCCGCCTCCCGGGTCTGCCGGTAGCTGCTGCAGAATCAGCTCCAGGGGAAGAGGATTAGCACTCATGTATAACTCATACTTCGGCTTTTCAGAATCTCCCTTTGAAAACAACCTGGATCAGCGCTTCCTGTTTCTCTGTGAGGATCACCAGGAAGTCTTGGCGGCTTTACTGTATTTCGTTAAGGAGCGGAAAGGTCTGGCTCTGGTCTGCGGCGACGTCGGCACCGGCAAGACCATGCTGATCAACAGCTTTCTGGCCCGGCTGCCGGACTCGATCCAGCCGATTCTCATCTCCAACCCCTTGGTCAGCTATCTTGATCTGCTCCATTTTATCGCCGGCTCCCTAAGAATCCGTGACAAGAAGGAAAATGCCCTGGAACTGCTCGACCAGATCAAAAACGCTTTGCTGACCGGCCGAGAGCAAGGCAAAGACGTTGTCCTGATTGTCGATGAAGCCCATCTCTTTCCCGATGCCAATCTGGAGCAGGTGCGGCTGCTGTCCAATATTGAAATTCCGGCCGGCAAACTCCTGCAGATCCTCCTGGTGGGGCAGAATGAACTGAGCCATAACCTGAACCGTCCCGAAATGCGTCAGCTCAGGCAGCGCATTAATATCAGTAGATTTTTGTCCCCCTTGACGCCGGCCGAGACAGTCGCCTACATCGACTATCGCCTGCAAAGAGTCGGGTCAAGTTTTCAGGCCTGCTTCGAACCCGACTGTGAGAAAGTGCTCTACCAGTTAACCGCGGGAGTGCCCCGCCGCATCAATCAACTCTGCGACAACGCCTTGTTGACCTGCCTGGCGGACGGCTTGAAAAAGGTGAATCACCGGGTGCTCAAAAAAGCCGATGAAGCCCTGCTAACCGACGTCATCTTTACCCCCCGGGCTCCATCTGAGCACGCCCCGGCCGCCTGGAAGCACCAAAGGTTCCTGATCCCTCTAACAGCCTCTGCCGCCTTCCTGATCTTGGGGATTATCCTGGGCCGGACCGGCTTCTGGGAACCCTATTCCAAGGCAAGACCGGCCGGGACTCACCTAACAAGCGTCCAACCTGCCGGCCCGGCTCAAAGCACCGGGATGCCCCAGGACAAGCCTGCCCCGAGAGCTGCACCTAAGCCGGCCAGGTCCTGCCGGCCCAGGTCCGCCGGCACCAACAGAGAGCCGGCCCCTTCCCCGGGAACCTGAGCCCGGCCCGGCTGCCGCGCCCATCAGCCCGAGTCCCCCAGGGCCTGACAAAACCCTTGAGTCGGCAGCCAAGCCCGAGAAAGCAAGCCCTCCCCGGAAAATGACCGAGCCCGTTGCGGCTCTGCCGGCCCCGGCGGGCCCCACAACGTCCCCCTCCCCCCAACTTCCCCGGCAGCTGGAAGTCAAAGAGGGTGATACGCTGACCGGGATTGCCTCGGCCTGGTATGCCGAAGAATGTGGAATTGGGATTAGAGGCCATCCTGCTGGCCAACCCTGACACCACCAATGAGGACCGCATCTCACCCGGCCAAAAATTGAGCCTGCCTTTCATAAATCCGGCTGATCAGACGATACTATTACGGGAGAACCTGTTGTATGCGGGGTATGGCCGCTATTCCTCGATGCCGGCCTTGCAAAAGGCCCTCTCCCGTCTGAGTCAACAGGGAGTGCGCTATCTCGTGGTGAATACCCGGACTGCCCAGGGAAATGTAATCCATCGAGTTCTTATCGGTGGTTATGATGGCCGCGGGGACCTGGACAAAGCCCTTAAACGCCTCAAAGCCGGGGTCGGAGTAGACAGCCGATGACAAAGGAAAAAGACAAACAAACGCCGATTTTTTTGAAGGTGCAAGATATCCTCCGGGATCACTCGCCCGCGCCGCTTCCAGACGAACCTGGGAACGGCCCTGAGCCGCCCCCTGCCGGTCCATCCGAACCCAGGGAAGAACTTTCTCCCGGACCCGAGGAGCCGTGCCTCCTCGGGTGGTCTGTCTCAGCAACCCGATGATCAGGTCATAAGGGAAAAAATGATCGCAGCAGCAATAACCGCAGAAGCAGTCTCTCCCAGGGTAATCCGGCCTCCCGAAGGGATTGCGGCGCTGGTCAACTCCCTGGGTATGGCCTTTGTCCTGATCCCGGCCGGGACTTTTGTCATGGGCAGCCCGGAATATGAGCCCGGCCGGAATGCTGATGAGAAGCAGCACGAAGTGACCCTCTCCCGGAGTTTTTACCTGCAGACGACCCCGGTAACCCAGGGCCAGTGGCGGGCGGTAATGGGCGATACCCCCTCCGGTTCTGCCCCGGCCGGCGCCGACCTGCCGGTGTCAGGGATAAACTGGCAGGACTGCCAGGGATTCCTCAAAAAAATGACTGCCTTGGGAGAAGGGACCTATCGGCTGCCCATCGAAGCGGAATGGGAGTATGCCTGCCGGGCGGGCCGAGATACGGCCCTGGCCAATGGGGATTTGCTCAGCCTCTACTGCGAGCCTGACCCCAACCTCGATGAAATGGGTTGGTACTGCGGCAATTCCGGCCGGCGCCCCCATCCCGTGGGCCAAAAAGCGGCCCAATGACTGGGGTCTCTATGACCTGCACGGCAATGTGGCCGAATGGTGCCAGGACTGGTATGGCGCCTACCCGGGAACACCTCAGACAGATCCCCCGGGTGTAATTTCCGGCCCGGGGCGGGTAGTGCGCGGCGGCTCCTGGTTCAGCAGCGCCAAGAATTGCCGGTCCGCGGCGCGGTTCTATTGGCCGCCCCACTCCCGGAGTCAGTTGCATATTTTGGGGTTTCGGCTGGTGCGAGAGATCTAGTCTTTAATTCTTGGTGTCATGAGAATCGCCCGATAAACGCCAGTAATCATCTTCCAGCCGCACAATATCGTCTTCTTCCAGGTAGGCTCCGGTCTGCACCTCGATAATTTTTAACGGCTCTGCAGTTAAATTTTCCAACCTCTGCTGGCCCCGCCACGGGAAGATGATGCCTAATTTCTTCCCCGCCTTTCTGATATGCAACCCGCGCCGGATTATAGCTATTACGAAAGTTGTCAATATTTATAAACATTGTGTTTAATGAATGAAACAAATTTCTTATCTATAATTTTTTTCCCGCCGGAAGATTTTCCGGTGCTTGCAGTATTATGCGATATTATGAGGCGTTACACATTCCGAGTCTGTTCATTTTTTTGAACGTCAATTTTTCTGCACAAGGTATAAAAGTTGCATCTATAATAATAGTGGGTAAGGGTGCCAATCATTGTGAAGGAGGACGAGTCTCATGCAGGTGACGCCCCTGGCCTTCCCTGAGGTCCTGCTCGTCGAGCCAAAGATGTTCCGGGACCGGAGGGGTCACTTCCTGGAGATTTTCCAGGCCCGGCGCTACCCCGAACACGGCATCCCGTCCAACTTCGTTCAGGATAATGTTTCTTATTCCCTCCGAGGTGCGGTTCGGGCCTTGCACTACCAATTGCGTTATCCACAGGGGAAGCTGGTCATACCGTTAAGAGGGGAGATTTGGGACGTAGTGGTGGACATCCGCCGGGGTTCACCCAGCTTTGGGAAGTGGCTGTCTGTTACCCTCAAAGCCGATCCCTGTTGCCAGCTGTATGTGCCGCCGGGATTCGCCCATGGTTTTGCCGTGGTGAGTGAGACCGCCACGGTGCTGTACAAATGCACGGATTTCTACCACCCCGAGGACGAATGCGGCATCATCTGGAACGACCCGGACCTCGCCATCCCCTGGCCAACGGCTGCTCCGTTGTTATCGGACAAAGACCGGGAGTATCTCAAACTCAGAGAAGTACTGCCGGAGCAATTGCCGGTTTTTGCCTGACAAAAAAGAATTTATACTGGTTCCCAAAAATAATTCCCCAATCTTGTCATTCTGAGGCCCCCCCAGGGGCCGAAGAATCTTTACTCTTCGCTTCGCTCAGGGTGACAAATAAGAAATAACTTCCTCAATCTCCAGTAGAAGAGAACACGTTTAGATGCAAGAGAATTTAAGAAACTTTTCGGAGCTAAAGTCTTACCTGGATAACTCATCATGAAAATTCTTCTTACCGGTAGAGGCGGTCTTCTCGGCCGGGAGTGCCTGAAAATCTTCCAGGCGGACCACGAAATCTTGGCTTTGGGCCGCCGGGAGTTGGACATCACCAATATGACCCAGGTGGAAGAGGCCGTATCACGCTTCCGGCCTGCAGCCATAGTCAACTGCGCCGGCTTTACCCAGGTTGACCTCTGCGAAACCGAAAGGGAAAAGGCGAGTCAGGCCAACGTCACCGGCCCCCGCAATCTGGCCCTGAGCGCGGTCCGCCACAGGGCCCTTCTGGTGCACATTTCCTCTGACTATGTCTTTGCTGGACATAAACCTCCGCCTGCTCCTTACCTTGAGGGTGATCCCACGGCCCCCCTGTCCTGGTATGGTCAAACGAAGTTGGGGGGCGAAAGGGCCATACAAGATATCACCGACCGCCATATTATCCTTCGCACCTCCTGGTTGTATGGCCTGATTGGGCCCAATTTCTTGAAAAAAATCTTACATCTTGCCCTAAGCCCCGAGGTTCCGGAACTCATGGTGGTGGACGATCAATTCGGCACCCCCACCTGGTCGCATAGGGTGGCTCAACAACTGGCCCTGCTCCTGGAAAAAGGGGGACAGGGGATCTATCATGCCAGCGCCGAGGGTTATTGCACCTGGTATGATCTGGCCCGCCGGTTCCTGGATCGCCTGGGTCTCGATAAACCTTTGTGGCCCTGCCCGAGCAGCCACTATCTCTCCCTGGCGGTTCGGCCGAAAAACTCCATCCTGGAAAACCAGCGCCTCAAAGACGGGGCCTCAACCTCATGCCCCCCTGGGAGGAGGACCTAAACGAGTTTGTGGCTACCTTCCAGGGGGACCTGTTTTTTTCCTGTGCCGGGTATAGAGTTAGTAATTTTTAAAAATTCGAATGGTTCTTGCTGAAGCGGCTTGATCAAAATTATGGGTTGTCGTCTGGAGAGAATGTAAGGCAAAGCCCTCTGACCATCCCGGCAGGATGGGATGGCAAAGGGCTATAAATCTAGTTAACTTTTAATAATCATTATATGAATTAGGTCGGATCTGTTCCAGATGCCTGTGGCCTGTATGACATGCATGGCAATATGGCCGAATGGTGCCGGGATTGGTACGGCTCCCCTCTTGAAACTTCCTAGAAAGAGCCCACGACTTCAGTTTCCGGCCCGGGGCGGGTAGTGATCGGCTCCTCCTGGTTCATCGGCACCAAGAACTGCCGTTCGGCAGCACGGTTCGATGGGCCGCCCACTTCTTGTAATCTGCTTAATATTCTGGGTTTCAATTGTAAGGGAAATTTGACTCCTTTTATCTTTCCCGTTTTAAGGAGCCTCTTCACAGAAAAACTCATCCGCTTAAGGCATATCTGGATGACACCACCCAATTCGGCATTCGGAAACTTTGCCAAATGCACTAACCTTAATGGAATTTTGAATTATCTTATAGAGCATGGTAGGTGCCTGCCGCTAACTCTTTTCCAAAATCAATAAAATATCGGGCTATCCTTTTGAAGAGTAAATCGGATAACCCTATATAAATATTTAGCAGTCTTTATGACAAATGCCTTATGTGTTCTGGAAAATTTGTAATTTTTTTGATAGTTACCATGACACAAGATTTGATCGGATTAAAAATATGCGTAATTCATCGTCTATAGTTAATAATAGATTTTTTAGATTTGTTTTTATTATTATTTTTGTCTTTATTGATTTGCATACACCCTGTTTTTTTCGGGGGGTTAGTTGTCAGGAATTAGTGAATAGGAGATTATCAATGGGAATTTATTATGTAGATTATCAAAATGGTAATGATCAAAATAATGGCCGGTCTCAGGGAAAGGCTTGGAAAACTATAAGCAAAGTAAATTCTTCCACTTTTTTGCCGGGGGATCAGGTTCTTTTCAGACGCGGGCAGACGTGGAGGGAGACATTAGTTCCCCCTTCTTCTGGTACATCTGGGCATCCCATCGTGTTTGGGGCGTATGGGAGGGGGGCTTTGCCGATCCTCACTGGGTCTGACCCGGTGCCTTCCTGGACGGCGGCGGCGACTGGGTTCAGGACGGGGCGCTCCTACACCCTTACTCAGGACCAAACGGGCGCCTATGCCATAAGCATCCGAAGCGCGCTCTCGGCCAATACCGTGTCGGCCAACGGCACGAAAGTACGGTTTACTTTGGCCGCCCACTCAGCGAATAGCTCCACCTACGACAGTGTTACTTTCGGGCCGATGACAACTGGCGCAGTATTCGACTCGACCCCTACGAGAGTGACCTTCAACGGAGGCTCGTCCAGCGTCACGATTGCCGCAGGCGGGACAGCCGTGAGCGATGAGATTAACTTCTCGTTCGATAAGACCAAGCGGTACGGCTTCCATGTGTATCAGGCGACGAAGAACACCAAGCAGGGTAACTCTATGGGTGACATCCAGTATTACACCTTCTCAGACCAATCCACCACGCTCAATATGCCCGTTGACGGGTCAGTTAACAATTTCGTCTCCGGCCTCACCAAGATCGAAGTGTATATGGCGGCCAAGAACGTGTGGCAGGCGGCGGTTGCTACCGAGCCGAAAATCGTCATGGTGGACGGAACGACACGCGGCACGCAAAAGGGTAGCGTAGCCCAGCTCACAAACGATAATGACTGGTTCTGGGAAGCAAACGTCTTGTACTTCTACAAAGCGACGGACCCCGGCACCACCGTTGAGACGGGCGTCCGCAACTCTGGCATCTATATCGTTAATCCCCGCTCATATATCACCTTCCAAGACCTGAACCTCACGAAGTTCAATTCGTACCCGTTCATTTTCGCAGTGTCGGGCACGAGCTCTCATATCACCGTTCAACGATGCACCGTCAGCTATGGGCGGAACTCAGGTATCTGGTTTGTACAAAACCATGCTACAGAGAAAACCACCGACGTATTGGTGGATGGTTGCACAGTCTTCGAGAATGGGAACAGTGGTATCTGCTTTGATCTGGGCATCAACACCATCACCATCTCCAACAATGTTGTGCATCATAACACCTGGGCGGCTGAACTCTATCATAGTGGGATTAAGTTATTTACCGACCAAACCGATGCTCAAAACCTTATCATCGAGCACAATGAGTCTTATAGCCAATACGATGGAGCTGGCATGATTATGTGGGCTACCGGGAGTGGGATATGGCTTGATACGGTTGCCGATGGGCCGATCATTCGCTACAATTACTGCCATGATAATCCAACTATAGGTATTTTGTAGAGTATACCGCTGATGCGGAAATCTACTACAACATCTAACCAGAAACGGAACATCTGATGATGCCGGTACAGGGGTGGTAGTGGAATATTGATCTATCGTAAAAGTAGGTGGGACGAGGATTTATAATAACGTGTTTATGGGAATGTAGCCGGGATTGCGCTTCGGGGGTGAGGATGCTGCTGAAAGAAAAATGAACGAGTAACCTGGTTAAGAACAATATATGCCTTCGGAATACCAATGAGGAATTAATCGCCACATTTGGCGCGGAGAATGACGGGACTATGGGATCGGGGAATGTTTATACTTACAATGGTTTCGGCCCGGAGAGATCTAATTTTATCCGGTGGGGAAGCGGAGTTTTTAAGGCGACCTATGCCGCCTTCGATTCGGCTTATGGAAGTGCAACGCATTCAATAGTTGGTAATCCTCTATTCGTCAATCCAACCGGGACGCCTCCTGACTTCCGTCTCCTTTCAAATTCCCCCTGCATCGACGCCGGAACCGATGTAGGTTTAACTTCAGATCGTGATGGCAATGGCAAATATGGTGCAGCATGGGATATTGGAGCTTATGAATGGAGACCAAGTAGTTCCTTATCTCCTCCGCGGAATTAAAAAATTTAAAATAATGCCATAATTCTTTGACTAAGCGATATGAAAAAAGAATCAATCCCATTGTTAAGTTGAGCGTAAATAATAGTCATCTTCTCTAACTTATTTCGTGCCCATTAACCTGCGACTGAAGGGCCGGGATATGTGCCTGCGGATCGTGTATCGTTTCATCCGCCCAGAAGGTTTCATGGCAAACGCTCCGGCTCTACCGCTAACCGTAAGCTACGCGGGGCTAAATGCTTCCAATAGTAACGCCACATACTTTGGAGATGATACCAGGACATCCGGCTCCACAGTTTCCGGTCACTTTCCGCCAGATGATGATGCACAATCTGTGCGTCTGCAAAATATACGACTTCCCACCCGCTCTGCCGCGCCCGGTAAGCCCAATCAATATCTTCTACATATAAAAAATAGCCTTCATCCAACAAGCCCACTGTTTGCAAAAAGCGGCGAGGCGCCATCAAAGCCGCCCCCAGCATCCAATCTACCGCGCGGGTTTGGTCGTGATGAAAATCTTCCATCAAATGCCGTTCGTTAATGGCAGAATTCCAAAGCCACCGCCGAAAGGGAGTGCGCCGTACCAGCACCGAGCCGAGTGTGGGAAATCGGCGGCAAGAAGGCTGCACAGTCCCGTTAGGGAAACGCAATTGAGGGCCGCATAGCCCCACCTGCGGATTCGCGTCCATAAATGCCAGCCATTTCTCCAAAGCCCCCGGCGGTGTCTCGGTGTCCGGGTTTAGGAGTAGTGCATAACGCCCGGAACACTGGCGCAAGGCGCGGTTGTTATTGGCTGAAAAGCCTAACCGCGTTTTGTTTTCTAATAAATTCACAAAAGGGAAATTATCCCGCACCAGTTGCGCCGCGCCATCCGTGGAACAGTTATCAACTACCCAGATTTCCAAACGTATCCGGTGATGCTCCGGACGCAAAGAATTGAGACACCCGGTTAAATATGGGGCGTGGTTGTGGCTAACAATGATGATGGAGAGATCGGGAAGGGATGCCATGCTCATTTGTCGCGCCGGAAATAAGCGGTAGCCGAGGGCCGCCGCAAAATCTGCGATCGCCATTTCCAAAGCCGCCACCCTAGCTGGCGTGCCGGCGAACGAGGCAACCAGAACAGGCCGCCCAGCGCCAACACGAGCGGATGAAAAGAGGAGACGGCCCGAGCTTGCCGCCAAAACAAGCGCCCTAATTCGGAGTCGCCTTCTAACCATTGTTGCGCTGCATAACGAAATAATGCCCGCAGGCGGAGTCTCGGGGCCATTTCTTTAAAGCGGGCGGAAGTAGCAATATATTTTTGCACTAAGCCATACCCGGCAACCACGCGTGTCTTCTGGTCAGCGGTAATGTTTTGCGAGTGGAGCCGATAGTAGCCTAGCGGTTCATCGAGATAAACCGCCGAAGTTCGCTCGGCCGCACGAATTAAACAATCCCAATCTTCCGCGCCAGACCGCTCCGGGAAGCCTCCTATTTGTTCCAGCAACATTTTACGCCACAGGATCGCGTGAACGGGGATGTAGTTTCTCAAAAGAATAGCCGAATATAAATTGCCCGAAAAAGGGGCAAACCCTTCGCTGGCATAATAACGCCCGAGTGTTTCGCCTTGGGCGTTCATCACAAACAAATCAGAATAAGCCATCCCGGCCTGAGGCGTGTCTGTTTAAAAGTGTTACGCGACGAGCAACGGCAGTCGGGCAGCAGCAAATCATCATCATCGAGGAATGTAATATATTCGCCCTGCGCTTCTGCAGTTCCCAAATTCCGCGCCCCGCCCGCCCCGCTATTTTCTTTCCAAAAATATTTCACCGCCTAGCCAAACTGCGCGACCACTTCCCGAGTATTATCCGTTGAGCCGTCATCGACTACGAGCACTTCCACCGGATGGGTTTGGGTAGTAGCGCTTTCAATGGCCTGAGAAAGAAACGTGGCCCGGTTATAAGTGGGGATGATTATGCTAACACGAGGAGACTATCATCGCCGCTCAATCCTGGAATAGCGCGGAATAAATACTCTCGAACTCATCGAAGTAGTCTTCGACCAATCCGAAAAGCGGCGAGGCTTTGGGGTTCCGGTAAAAGATAGACGCCGTCGATTCGTTCCGCCACATCCTTCCCTACAAAAAGAGAGGGTTTTGGAGTCTCATTCGATATCTACCCTTCTTTAAATACCCGTATTCTTCGCCGAATGCCTCCAATCGGTGAACGGCCTTTACTATTGTGGGCGAATGTGATCGAAGAGCACTTTGACCGCTTATGCGGTCAATGAATTCAAACACGGGTTTTTCCAAAATAGCCTGCATATCCGGCTTTAGGTCGTTGTTGGAATTTGTAAAAAGAAAGATTCTTGCCACCGATTAAATCCCCTTCTGGGCTTTAAAATCTCCTAGGGCAGGAAGGAGATCAAAAACAACCTCTTCTCTTTCTTCCTTCTTATTTCAGCTTCTTGAAAAAAGACGAGAAATGATATCTGCTGAATTCAATTTTGTCCTAATACTGTTTCCCCCAGAATGCACTCCATCCCGATAACTTAATGTCGATCATTGAGGTATTTTGATGGAACGCAGTGATCTCGTGCCTGGGAAGGGCAAATAATTTTTTGTCTTTTTCTAGGGCTGCGGTTACAGTCGTCACGGCTGTTGTGTATCCAGCCCTTTCCGCCATTTTGTATTCTCTTTCACCGGCATGTTCTAGATGTCCGAAGGGAAATGAAAAATGATTAATACTGTGATTCAATTTTTTTTCTAGGATCAGTTTTGGTGTAACGATTTCATTATACGCATCAGAATCGTTTAAGTGGGACAATACCGGATGGGTATGGGTGTGCGCACCGATCGTGATCTGGGGCTCACTGTCGAGCTGTTTAATTTCATCCCATGTCAAACAGATATCATCATAATTAATTGGGCGGACTCCGTTCCTTATCTGGTCCATTATTCTGATCTGCTCTGAATAGTTGCACGAAAATAGAATATCGCGAACTGCACGGTAACATTCATTTTTTTCATTTTCTTTTTTATTTTACGTTTAAAAATAATTATGTCCCCAATGAAATGAAATTTCTTTCATGTCTTGGCATAAATCATAAAGTTCGTACCACCACATGGTGTAGTCACCTTCAGGGAATTTTGTAGTGATGTACACAGTAGCCGGTACACGGTACTTTTTCAGCACGGGGAGGGCGTATGTCAGGTTGTCCTTGTATCCGTCATCGAACGTTATGACGACTGGGAAGCCTTCCATCGTTTTTACGTTCCAACGAAATTTCATCGATCGGAACCGGTATGTAATTTTTAGTAATATATTGCATGTGTTGTTCGAATTCTCGAAGAGAAATAGAATTATTAGTCCAATCTTTCTGGATTTCCTTTTCCGGCAAAACGCGATGATACATCAATATTGCAGCGATTCCTTTGTTATGTTTCACAAGAATACTGGTCAATTTAAATCCGCCGATAAAATAATACATTTTCTTTATGGACTCCCTTAAAACATTGTTAATCATTTTACTATATTCCTAAGATTACAAGTTCACTATACAATCCGTCTAACTGAACCTCGCTGATTATATCACTGTAGAAAGACCTGTAGAATTTGTAGTGCTTGATTCTTAAAAACCCTCTTAATTTCCTTCCAGCAGCGAACCTTTTATCGAAAGTAATACATGCAATTCTCATTTTTATCGGAAGCAATACCTTCAACTTCTTTAAGCATTCGAAAAACACATCAAAATTGCCAATATAATGAACATGCCCCGGCGGGACTCCCTTCTTTTTACCTTTATTTATGATCATATAGCAAGACTTCCCATTATTTTCTACTAAAACATGATGGCACTTCAAGGTTGAGTGGTCATTGAATAGCTTCAATTCAGTAGCTGTTAATTTCGCTTTAATCTATTTCTTACCAAAAGCATAGTCTATAACCACTCAGGACCCCCCGCGACCGCGTCTTCTATGATGGACGCGTCCCGTAAAAATTCCATGATTATTAGAATATTATCACTTATCGTGTTATTTTTTGTTTCTTTCTATACTTAAAATAATCACATAAGGTCGGTTCATCATAATATGAGCTTTCTGGAATAGAATCATGCTTCCGCCTCGGGATGTCTATTCCATCTTCATATTCCAATTTTTTAGATTGCATTTCTGCTTCCCTGATATGCCCTTCCATCCTAATGTCACAAAACTGTCTCCATCTTCTATTCTAATCCTTTCTTGCTTTATCAAATCTCCTGTATCAACACCTCCATCAAGCCAAAATATAGAACAACCAACGTCTTCAGGATGGCCATTGTAGATCGCCCAAAAAGCCGAATGTGCTCCGCGATATTTTTGGAGTTAAGCCGAGGATGACCGCCTATAACTATTTTTTCTTAGGTAGCTCTATCTTAACTTTTTTTCCAACCCAATATGGCGTATGAACTATGAAAATGTCCGCGTTGAGGTTTTCTAACCATTTCAGCGTGCCTGGACTTGAATAGCTCTTGGTGTAATGAATATCGCCATTCCAATTATCGATAATATTGTCTATTTTTTTTGCTATAAAGTTTTCGAAAAATTATTTTGTCTTTTTTGCCACTCAATATGTTATGATAAATACGGCCTAATATCTGTCCAAGCACCCTTTTTACACCCTTTTTACTCATTGATTTCCAGATATATTTTATTGGTAAGCTGCGGTTCTTTGATCGCAAACACATATCCCAACCACATGCACACCAGACTCGATAATTGTTGAACATGTAGAAAGATAGTATCAAGTCATGACCGCATAAGATTAGAACTTTATTTTTTTTGTCATCTATCACTTAGTTTCCTCCAACTGAACTTTCTAACTGGATGATTCACCATTTTTATCGAATTCTTAGGGGAGACCACGCTCACAGGACGTTGCCCGTAGTTGACGCTGTACCATAGGGAAACACGGTGTCTCCGCTACAAAGGATAAATATTCTCTCTACACCTCATTTAATAACGTGCCTTGCCCCAAGCTCGCAACGAAAGGTTCTTAGTATTTCTATTATTCTTTTTGCTGCCATCCCATCGCCATAGGGGTTCTTTCTTGATGCCATGACGTTATATGCCCTCCTGTCGTCCAGTAATTTCTGCGTTTCGAACACTATTCTATTTGAATCGGGTCCTACCAGCCTGCTATTCCCTGCTGCGATTCCCTCCGGCCGCTCAGTTGTATTCCTCATGACTAAAACCGGTTTGCCCAATGAAGGGGCCTCCTCCTGAATACCTCCCGAATCGGTGAGGATTAAATACGATCTTCTCATGAGGTAGACAAAATGAGCATATTCCAGCGGTTCGATTAGATGGACATTGCCATTTGCCGGAGCGCCATCTTTAGCGCTGCCGAGCATTTGAAAGACGGGTTTTCGAACGTTCGGATTCAAGTGCACGGGATATACGATATCAATATCGAGATTCTTTCGGGCAATTTCTTTCAAGGCTAAGCATATGTTTTTGAAACCGTCGCCAAAATTCTACGCGTCTATGTCCAGTAACGAGTATAAGTCTCCGGTTGGCTTCCAAGTCCAGACCCCATTTTATCTTTGAAATATTTGCTTAGCTGTCCTGCCTCATTCGTTTTGTGTTGCTCTTCAACGATCTGCAGCAAGGCATCGATGCTCGTGTTTCCTGTAACCCAGATTCTCTCTTCACTAATATTCTCTTTAACAAGATTTTCTTTTGCCAGTTCCGTTGGCGCAAAATGAAAATCGGCTAATGCCGTGGTCATGTGCCAATTCTCTCTTCGGGAAAAGGCTGGTATTTGTCATAGGTAAGTAATCCTGCCTCCACATGCCCTACAGGGATCTTAAAGTAGAATGCTGCAAGGCTGCCTATGAATGTGGTCGTTGTATCTCCCTGCACAAGCAGCAAGTCGGGTTTCTGATCATTCAATATGAATTTTAACCCTTCTAGGGCCTTAATGGTAATATCAAAGAGATCCTGGTTGTGGGTCATAATGTTCAGGTCAAAATTCGTTTCAATTTTAAAGAGCCGCAGAACCTGATCAAGCATATGCCGATGCTGGGCTGTCACACATACCAATGTCTTGAATTCATCGGGGTAAATCTTAAGCCCATTGATAACCGGAGCGAGTTTAATAGCTTCCGGTCGAGTACCAAACGAGATCATTACCTTCTTCATTTCAGAGCCACTTGTTCCCTCACAGCCGATGATGCTCCAGGAGGAAAATCTGCACATTTCTCTATCTCGTCCCAATGCTGCTTAAACCATA
>CAVPJB010000026.1:0-53624 GCA_963705135.1 uncultured delta proteobacterium | reverse complement strand
CTCCCCACGGCCGCAGTATTGGCAATCCGCAAGAAAATCTGGAGAATTGGATGTTTGGCTTTGAAAGCCCCCAGGATCTGGGGCAGCAGATAACTCCCGGGAATGGTGCTGGCCCCGATGACCACCCGGCCGGCCAGTTCCCCCCGGCAGAACCGCCAGGGCCTGGAAGGCTTCCTCCCGGAGGTGCAGCAACTTGACGGCGTAGCGATGGAGAACCTGCCCGGCCGGGGTCAACCGCAGTTCCCGGCCCCACCGGTCCACCAGGGTGCCCCCGGCCATTTCCTCCAGAGAGCGAATGTGCTCGCTCACCGTGGGCTGAGACAAACTCAGGGCCTCGGCCGCCAGGGTAAAGCTCTTCAGCTCCGCCACTTTACAAAATATTTCGAGACGATGCAGATCCATAAGAAAAAAGGTTCGAGGTCAGAGGTCAGGGGTTAGAGGTTAGTAATCTAAACTTCCCCCTTGTCTCATAGCCGTTGGTAAATTTTCACTTGATTAAGACTCCGAACAGCCGGGCCATCCTCTCCAGGGCCCATTCCTGGTCTTCCCGGTGCAGATCCGCCACCCCGGCCCGGTGGACCACCACCCGGTAGCCCTGCAGGTCCAGGTCCCGGGCCGTCTCCATAATACAGATGGAGGTGCAGACCCCCACGAGATGGACTTCCTCTACCCCATGCCGCTGCAGGATATTCTCCAGAACAGTATCCAGCAGGCCGCTGAAGTGAGTCTTGCCACCTGAAAGTCGGTACCCGCCACTTCCAGTTCGGGGATGATCCGGGCGCCCCAGGTGCCCTTGATACCGTGGGGCGGGAAGCGGCGAAATTCCGGGTCGGCGGGGTCGTGGGCGTCACACAGGAAAATGATGACCGCACCCTGCCGCCGCATTGCCTCAACCTTGGCGGGCAGAAAGGCAATGATCCCCCGCCCCGCCTCGCCGACGTACAGGGAGCCGGCGGGGTCCAGGAAATCATTGATCATATCCGCGACCACCAGGGCCTGGGAAGCCATCTGCCACCTCTGTCAAGGATTTCTTACAATATAAAACCGCTCGCCGCCGATTGCAATAATCCCTTTAGGACCGGTCTATAATCTACCGAGGCTCGATGCCAATAGCAGCAACCATATTTTCGGGCTAAGCCCAAGCTCCAGGGATATTACCATGTTTGGTAATCTAATAGTTATCTGGGATCTTTTAGGACTGAGTGGAGATTAGGGCTTGGCAAGTAACTTGGATTTTTATAGTTAGAGCCCTGAACGGGTCACAGACCTTCGCTTTTCATCTTGCTCGCCACCACCAATCAGTCCGGCCTATGGTCTTTAAGCTCCACAGCAGCGAGGTATCTTAGTTCTGAGGGTTAGATATGTTCAAAAATCAAAATTAATGTATTCTTTCAGAAAAACTTGTGCTACAGTGGCTTTTATGAAAGGATTATGGTTCAAGCACAGAAACTTTTGAGGGATTTTTTCCCCGGTCAAAGGTCCCAAAAATCTTTTCTGGCTAGTGATAGAGACGGTCGCATAATTTCGGTTTAAACTGGATGGAGGCATGACCATGTTACCCAGGAACTTTTGGCAGAAGCTTCGTGGTCTTGGGGTGTTTCTTGTGCCTGTTTGTACTCGGGACTTTGGTGGTCTTAGCCGCAGACCAAAACCCCTGCCCTATTCCCCTTAAATTGGCAACCGTGTTTAGTGTTGACGAAGAAATACGCCTAAAAGAGAAAGAAGAAAGACGCTTAGAGTTAGAGAAGAAACTGGAACAGCAGGAGCCCCCTGCCCCACTCGTGGAAGAAAAGTTTACCTCGCCAACACCGGTCCTTAAGGTCACACTGGATCAGAAAAAACCATCCGCTTGCAATGATCACCAAATTCAAGCTTGGGTTTTTAAATACCCGGCGGGCTTTACCGGCAAAGAGGATTTCACGGCTGTTAAAGGGAGAACACCCCAGCAGGGCTGGGATGTCCAAGTCAAGATAATAAGGGAGGATAAAGGGTCGGTCGAAACCTTAACGGGGCGAACCAACCATAATGGATTTGCTTCATTTATGTGGAAGAAGACGGAACCAGGGACATATACTCTCAAATTTTTCGGGAGCAAACGTAATGAAGTGCTTGAGTTATGCGCAGAAAAAAAAGTAACAATCAAAGAATGCAAAGTTAGTTTAATAATTAATCATTAGAGCCTCTTGCAAAATAAATGGGAACCAGCTATCGATGTAAGTCCCCGGGCTTTTAGTCGGCTTTAAAAAAATCAAAGAAGCCGTGATTTTTGGTTTAAATCAATAAAATTAACTGGAATTGCGCGAAAGTGTACATACCTCACCATTCCTTATCGAAAAATCTATCACTACCTCTGCTGATTTCAGCTTATCAGCTTGAGCACTTGATCGGCAAACAGCGCGATGACGCCAAACATGAGATGAAGTCTGACCTTTTTTACGCCCCGAACCATCACGTTCCTGGCCCCGAACTCTTCTTTCAGCCGACCATTGAATCGCTCCGCCACGCTCCTCTCCCGATAGCGCACCGCCTCATGGGGGGCCATGGGGATAATGTCCTTCCCCCGAGAATTCTTATCGATGATGGGTACGTGGCCCAGGGTGCGGCTCACTTCGTAAATCGGCTGGGCATCATAGGCGGCATCCATCAGATCATACAGGTAATCTACCCGCTCACTGGTTATTTTCATCAGAGGAATGGCTACCTGACTGTCATGCAGAGAGGCTGCCGTCAAGTCTACGCTGATGGGCAGACAGCAGTCATTGACGTCGGCGTGCAGCTTGTAGCCTCTCCAACTCTCTTTATATCCTTGAGAATTCCTCTTCGTTCCCAACATCACAGTGTACCGGCAGTTCCGCCAGCGCCTCGGCGGCAGATTGCTGGCATTGCCGCTCCAGACGCGTTGCGCGCTTTGGGTTCTCGCACCTCCCCTCGACGGGGACGTCCTTTTTTCCGGGGTGCCGGCTTCGCCACCGGCGGCTTGACCACGGGTTTTTCCCGGCCTTTGATGGCTGTGGCGTCCCTGCTGATATGCCCCACCAATTGCGGTTTCACACAGCGCTCCACCACGGCCTCGTGAACCCGGTCTCCCAGCCCCTTTCTCAGCAAATTCCGCAAAAGCCCGAGAAAAGGTGGCCTCGGAGGGAATATCGCCGGCAGTGACAAAACCACAAATCCGACGGAAAACCGACGAATTCCGCAAGGCCTCACGGGTGGCGCGAGTAGTCGGATGGTTATATACCGCCTTGCCCACAAACGCCCGAGCCATGGCACGACGTTCCGACAACTTTCGGCCGCAGCGCTTCGGCGTCGGCGGGCCGACAAATTTCTCGATTTGGAGCAGTTCTAAGATGCTCACCAATTGTTGCTCTTTATCAGATAGGGGACGCTCACAACATTCTTCCAGGCGAGGGAATAAATGCCGTTGTAAGGTACCCATTAACCATGATATTCTATCTCTAAGCTTCATGAACACCTCCGATGCTATTGTTTTTTCTGCTAAAAATACCTTAGCACAAGAGAATCCGTTCATGAAGCTTATTTTATTCTAAAATTCATTATCATGGCTAATTTTGCAAAAGCCTCATTCTTCAGAGAATTCTCAAGATGGTTCTTGGAAGGAGACTGGTAAGTTCAATTTCCGGCTTGATGAACGTGGTCTTATTACACCTACCGTTGTCACCACCCAATATTACCATTCGAACAGGGGAGTTATTGCGCAGGGAGGAGTCATCCGTCAACTGACTGGAGAGGTAATTGAAGCTGGAGAAAGCTTAAAAGGTGAATTTTCAAATTATCGGCATGGGAGAGCGAACAGTCAGTATTGACGGGGAAGTAAAAACTCTTTACCCCATAAGCTTTGATGGCCCGACGATCTCTGCTATAATTCCCCTTCAAGATAGGGCGAAAATCCCATTAATGGAAGGGGGAGATTTGATTTTGTTATTTGATTCTTCGCCAGACGATATATCCATGATTCAGAGAGTTAAAACAGCGAAGATTACCCCAAGATAATCGCTATTTGCGGCAAAAGTTGCAATAATTAATTGTATAATTAAATTTATATTAAAGTTTATACTATTGTGTGGTCAGAAAAATAATCGGGCGACTAATCAACTATCATGTAGGGCAATTAAAAAAGGAGGGGGTTCGGATCATGAAAGGCGATCTCAGATTTAATGTAGGCAATGTTATTGTGGAAGGGGACACTCTGGACGCGGACACTAATAAGTTTACGATTGGAAAACGTCCAAAAGACGTTGAGGGTTATTATTTGTCCGCAGAAAAGATATTAAGTTTGCTTGGCGAATATATTTACATCGGTGGTCATTCTGGCGACCAAGTCCTCTGGATCAGGATTGATGCCACAAAGATTAATATGCAAAACCCATCACCCAGCGGCAGCTGTGGGATTCTCATTGAACCTAATGCCGATAGCGTCGCCCTAACTGGCGACAAAATAACTTTGACAGGCAAATCAATTAATATCGGCGAATTTATAAGCGATAGAGTCGTCGCCCTAACTGGCGACAAAATAACTTTGACAGGACATAGCGTCGTCGGCCTATCTGCCGAAAAAATAACTTTGGAAAGCCAAAAGCTTAATATCGGCGGTCGCTCGGGAGGCAAATACTTTGGGATCGAAATTGCGCCTGATGCCCGCAGCATTTCCGTTATGGGCTCTCTCCTGATAAGAAATCCTTTAATGTCTCCCCCCGATACCAAGGCACGTGTTGCCATGCAACAGGATGATCATGATAGTTTAGTGTTCAACAGTAATGGAGCATTCACTGGCGGTGTGCGAATCGAGGGCGGTGTGCGAATCGGGGGTGAGACCCACTTGATGGGACCGACGGTGTTCGATGGCGACCTTAATCTTTCCGGGGACCGCAAAATAAATGTTAAGACAACAGTTCCTTTTATAGACCCACGAACGGGAAGACCAAAAACAGGCAGCTATAACTTGCTTGAGACATTGGGTGACCTTTCCGGAAAGGTGGCCGAACTGGAGAAGAAGTTAGCCGAACAAGAAAAGCTCAAAAAACTCGTCCCCGGTTGGTAACCTCAAAAGGACTGTTTTTTGGATGAGGCTCTCTAAATTTTGCCTTTTTGCCAGGTTGACGGAGGCAAATGGACTCACTTCAAGCACCTGAAGATCTTGGGATGTGACAAGAGATTCTTGTTATGGAGTTCTATATATTGGTTTAACAGCTGAATATAGTTAAATATTCATGAATAATATGTGGTACTCTGCATTTAACCAACGGGGATGAAAAATAAATTAGTTTCCACAAACTGAGAGGTGAAAAATGCCTAATCTTACCGTGAAGAAGTTTTTAGAAATTAGACAAGCCGATCCAAGCCAAGGTATTAGAAACCTCGTACCGGGAATGTCGTCTTTTAGCCTGAGATCGCTGATCCCTCCACCGCTTCCCGGTGGCGGTGCAGGTGGCGGTGCAGGTGGCGGTGCAGGTGGAGATAATCTCCCGTGGGGGAAGGAGAAATGGTATTACAAACAGCGTTGGATATTACGGAGGGGTTCGGTACCTATCCATTTGTCTGCACACAAAGCTTGTTGCAATACCAAAGAGATACCAACTCTGCACCTGTGAATGCGGCCGGAGAACCCCTGAAGATCGGCGACACTTTCTGGCGAGCTCCGTGGTCGGATTTCGTAAAGAGGCGCCGCCATTCTTCAATGGAAAAATTTACCAAGACTTTAGATTTTGGATCTCCGCTATGCTTCCTAATGGAATTGCACTGGCAGATGCAGGAGTGTATTACAATATATAACCAATGGAACTTGAATATATACCTACCATAAAATTTGTAAAACTTCCAGATAATTGTATAGGAATGACGAATACAGAGATATCTCTACTTTGGCCAACACACGACAGAGAATATGACCCGGATGCTCTTATTCTTATTGGTGGTGGATATTAAAGCGCGGATTTAAACTTGTCGCTCAAATCCATGTCATGTCCACCGGCCCGATCCTCCCTAATTAGCTTGGCTTCAAGTTGTGGGCGCGAGTTGGGTATGAGCCGATCAGGGTATCCCGGTAATGTCGGTGTTATAGGTGACGATACATTCCATTTTTCTCAAGGCCAATACGGCTATTGCATTAATTGTAAACGTGTCGTGGCTTGAACCACCAAAACCCTTAGAAGGGAAAATGTGCGGCATTTGCAAAGAAACAACTGTTTATCATGCGGTTTCGCCTGAACTCATCACACTTACCTTTCCTTTTAGGATCGACATGTGAGAAATAATTCTTCTTAATAAAGTAAATTTACTTTGTAGCTTTGCGGGGCTTAAGTGGTTTGTTTTTTCCTCTGAAAAGGAGACAAATCCTTCGCTGAAGGATATGTTTTAAAGGCATAAAATTAGAAGGGGGTAAGTGCTGCGATCTACTATTACCAAAAACTTATAAAATAATCGGTGAGTTATAATATCAATATATCTTTAATTTTTTTCCCTGCCGATAACTGCCCAAAATGGCGAGCTATGTTGAAGGACGAATAGAGGATAAAAAAGGCAGGATTTTTAGAGACCCTGCCTCGATGTGCTTTTAAGAAGATTTTTCCGGGTTAGTCCTACCTGAACCGCCTCAGACCCACCAAACCCAGCAGGCCGGTTCCCAGGAGCAGGACAGATCCAGGCAGGAAACGAGGTTGCCCGAGGCTGAATCTCCGAAACAGAATAATAACCATCACCTACATTCTACCCTACGTTCCTGACGAAATCTATCCTATCCATTTTCAACGGGGTGGGAAGAGATCCTCATCTCCATGCCCCAGCCTCCCGCTGCCGGTACAGTATAATTGCCTATTAATAAACCAGACAATCTCCCTGTAATAAAATATTCATCATTGTTATCCGCCTGAATTTTATAAGATTTTACCATTGAGGATTTTCACAATATATTGAAATCCTGAAGTAGTTTGGAGACAGTGGATAGCTATTCTCGTCTCACCAAATGGTGTTTTGATTCCACTGAGTGCCTTCGGGAAGTAAGACGCCATCAACTACGGTAGATGGAGGGGCCAATATGGCGGATCCCCACCCCCCTTGCCCAAGCGTGGAATCGGTGAAATAATACACATTACCATTTAGAGCTAAGCTAACCGGGGCGGGGACTGCCGGAATGGCCATCAATACAACCATCGCAAAGATTGCCATAATGAAATAAACGCCACGCATGGGAAATCTCCTACATTTTAGATTGTTCACTGATGAGAATATCACACTTCTTTAAATGCCATTTTTCATAACTAATTACTGAACGATTCCCCAAATCTAAACGGACTGCCGTAGTTAAGCAACCGGGCAATCCTACATCACTGATGAAACCTGCGACTTTCCGTGTCCGCCTCATGGCGGGCTTGGCTTTTTCTCCATCGTAATGACTCGCAATAATAATGCCACCATGATATTTTAAAATATTTAGATAATTTTAGTAATAAATCAATTTGTTAAATTATATCTCCGATCCTCATAACTTATCAAATGTTCAATTAGTTGAACACCATGTTTATTAGAATGAACATAACCTTCCCGGCAAAAATAATGAAATAGCCCAAGCCAGTAAGGTCAGATTGGTTTAGGCAAAGGTTTCGGTTACTGCTATGTATACGTAACATCAGATTCCCTAAAGATATTCTGATTATGATTTCATATATGTAATCGAAAAACGTTATCATGGCGGGCATTGCCCGCCCTACACAAAAATTCCCTTCCCCCATTCCCTATTCCATTATCCCTGATTTTGCGACATCTGTCCCATCTGTTCTGGATAATTTTCCCCCTTCTGATATAAGCAAATATCAGAGAAAAGCTGTTTTTAACTGATAGCTGACCCCCTTTTAAAACTTTTAACCAATAACTGCAAATCGAAAACAGGGGGAATAAGGCACCCTCTGGGGGATTTAGGGGGATTTCCTAGTAAGACCGAAACCGAAAACCAGAAACGGAAAACTGTCTTTCCCTGACACTAACCACTGACAACTAACCACTGGCCCCTGGCCACTAACCACTGGAGTTCTTATGATCTGTACCGTCTGTAATCACCCTGAGCGTCACGATATCGACCGCGACCTCCTGGCCGGCGGCGTTACCTTTGAGGCCCTCAAGAAAAAATTCGGGCCCAGCATGTCGGCCCTCTGGCGCCACAAAAAACACCTGCTGGAAAAAATGGCCCAGGCCGAAAAACGTTTCCTGGACAATCTGCGCCTGGGTGTCCTCTTAAAACTCAATAGCCGCCTGGAGCGGAACGAGCGCACCGCCCAGGCCGCCGAAGCCGACGGCAACTCCCGCCTCGTCCTCCAGGCCGACCGTGATGCCACCCGGATCCTCACTTACATCGATAAAATGGATATTCCACTGGACCAGGACACGGTCTACCGCCTCCTGGCCTCGCCCGAGTGGGCCCAGCAAGGCAGCCTCCTGCCCACCAATCCCGAATTCATCGCCGCTGCCAACCAATTCCTGGCCGACAAACTCTTCATCCCCTGCCCGGAGCCTCATCCCGATCTGGATGACCTTGATGACGAGGAGGAAGAAGAGGAATATCCCCCAGTTGGGGAAAGGTGTGATTCCGGCCCGGAAATCATCCGCGCCAAAAGCGCGAAATTACCGAAAAATCCACCCCCATCTGATCAAAATAACGAACAATATCATATTGATATCCATTGCGAAAAAATTGCCGCGCAAACCTCCTGTGCAGCGGGAAAGCACCCGCAGGGCGGCGGAGCCCAAGCGCCTCCCGCCGCTAGAATCTCTACCAGCAGCGGCAACCGGCAAACTGAAAACTGTTTTTAAAAGCGAAACTCCATGCCCCGGCATACTGCCTTTGCAAAACTCTACGGACCCTGTCCCCCTGAAAACCTCCCCGCCGCAAATCGAAATCTGTTGTTTCCCGTTATTTCCAGAACCGCACAATCAGCGCGAAAAAAGCGCGAAATTACCGAAAAATCCGCAGCCGTCTGAGCAATATATCGAACAATATCATAATGATATCCCGTGCAAAAAAATTGCCGCGAAAAACTCCATTGTAAGGCGGGAAAGCACCCGAAGGGCGGCGGAGCCCAAGCGCATCCCGACGCTAGGATCTCTACTGCAACGGCAAACGGCAAACTGAAAACTGTTTTTCAAAGCAAAACTCGAAACTCGGGATACGAAACTTTATTTCAGCGGCTGCGCCGCAAGTGGGCCAACACCGGAAAATCACCAGTATATTCCTGTAATTCAGATGAGCTTTATGAGGAATATCTAAGAAATATCGGACGGGGAAAAAGTGCCCGCGGCACCTGAGGCCAGCCTGCCGAATAACCCGCTGACCCGGCCCTGCCAACCGAAAACTGCAAACTGGAAACCGAAAACTGTCTTTTGCCGGCAATCCAGGAAGATCAAAGGTTTTTACTAACCACTAACCACTGACCACTATCCACTAACCACTGGTCCCAAGGCAAAGGCCAGGCCCGGATTAGAGGCGAAAAAGTCCGGTGGGGAAAGATTGTCTGCCGTGACGCTGACGAGGGGTAAAACCAAAAGGAAAAGGGAGAGTCTCATCCGGGCAGAAGCCGTCTCGTTGCCGCCCCTACTGTCCCCTTTCTGCTGTATGTTGTGCAATTGTAGCCGGCCTCACGGTTGCAAATTTTTAATCAGACCGACCGTACCGCTGAGGCGATAGCTCTGGTACCTGAACCGGCGCACCTTCGTGGAGGGTGGCGAGGACATAGCCGTAATCGTTAAAATCCGATTCTGTGGAGAACCTGTAGGCCCCGACATCATCGGTGTGGACAAAATGGATTGCCGATTTGACTTCAAGCCCCCATTGCTCGGCTGTTTTGGGGGCAAAGACGATTTCGGGCGGCTTTTGGCGGGCATTGATCTCAGCCAGCGCCGCGCTCAGCGCCGCCTCGCCCACCCCCTTGTTTTCGGTTTCAAGCCGGGTTAACAGCTTGTCGTAGTCGTCATGGTCCAGATACTCGATTATCTCGTCCACCAAAACGTCGTTGTCTACGTTAACCCGGGTGACAAAGGGAATGGTGGTCGGTTTGGTTTCGAAGAGGTCATCGCCTCGATGGTA
The DNA here is from genome assembly GCA_963705135.1 of uncultured delta proteobacterium. Taxonomy (GTDB): domain Bacteria; phylum Desulfobacterota; class Desulfobaccia; order Desulfobaccales; family Desulfobaccaceae; genus Desulfobacca. Next base: position 43,534 of record CAVPJB010000026.1, on the reverse strand, counting down.
ACTGTCAATCCAATTTTCGTTGTCGTGTCCCATGCAGACGGCCCAAATTTTGTGTTCCAGCATGAAACGCAAGAGTTCCTGGTACCGGGTTATCGGCGACACCGCCGTGTTCCGGGGCCATCCACTCCTGCTGCCAGGTGCGGCGGCCCTGCTTCAGGACATAAGCGAGAAAAGCCTTGAGGGCTTGCAACCGGCGGTCATAGGAGTAGGGCCGGATCTGATGGTAGTAACCCACAGCCACGCCCATGCTGCCGCCTCTCGGGTCATGGTGCAGACACATGACCACCTTCTTGTTCCCGGCTGACTGCACTTCCCGTTTCAGCCAGCCCAATTGCTCTGGACGCATCCAGCCGCCCCAATTAGCCACGATGGCGTGGTAGCCCAGGCGCTGTTGACGGCTCAATTCGAAGGAGTTGGCGAAGAGGTAGCGGGTATTGGCCCAATCTTTCCGGAAAAACAGGGGGCCCAAAGTGCCGCGAAAATGGTGCAGGCCGTCGTATTCCACGTGATTCACCGGATCCGGTCCGGTGCAGACGTCCGAAGGGTTGCCATCATCATAGAAAGCATTGGCGGACATGCCGTCGTGGTTGCCCGGCACAAGCAGAATCGGGTGCCTCAGAGTACGCAGCAGCTCGTGCACTTTGGTATATTCCCGGTGGTAGTGGTTGGTGACGGGTCCGGCCTGGGCCCCACCGCGAGCTTGATCATGTTCAAGGGGCCTTTGACATCGTTGTCGCACACGTCGCCGATGAGGGCAATCCAGGCCACTTCCAGGGGGTTCACCTTCTCAATGAACCGTTCCAGACAGATGCGGTTATCGACGTGGAACTGGGTGTCCCCGCAGATAATGACCTGTTCCGTGCCGGTGATGGCCTGGTAGCGGCGAACGGCGTTATATTGTACTTCTTCCTTATTACCGAAGGCGACCTGCAGGTCAAAAAGCCCCCAGGGGACCTCATCTACCTGCAAACGGTAGTGGCAGAGTTGGCGTTTACCATCGGGACCCACAGCCACTTTCTCCGGATCGCCCAGCCGCAGTAAATCAAAGCTGGCGTTCTTCTGCCCATGGCGGTCAACCAGGCGGAACGTGACGCTGAGGGGATCGGCGCCGGTCGGCAGGCTCACCATGACCTCGAGAGGCTCCTCGGGACCGAGTAAGGCTGGACATCCCAGGGTTGGATAGTGCACATAGTCAATGCACCGGGGAATGGGCTGAATTTGCGGGTTGAGAAAGGCGTCGGCGTAAAAGAATTGCTCCGGCGGGATGGGAAGGTCGGATGCCATAATGTTCCTCCCTTTCTATTCCCCTCTCCCCTCGAGGGGAGAGGGTCAGGGTGAGGGGTGACAAGGCAATACTTTGGCAACGACTGGTGTTGCCCTCAGCGCCAGCCTATGGTGCTGTAGCCCTTGCGGCGGAGGCATTCCTCTACAAACTCTTTCTGCACGGGGTCGAGATCATGGGCCCGGAGAAGACCACTGATCAGGCCGGCAACACCCCCGCCGGCAGCCCCCTGGGCCGCACCTGTACCGGCGCCGCCGCCGAATGCGCCCACCGCGGCGCCGATGGCAGCCCCGGCCCCGGCCCCCACAGCCGTGGAGGTAGCCACGGCGCCGGTTTTACTCTTTCCCAGTCCGGCTTCGGAGGCCTGCCGGAGACAGTCTTCTACGTCCTGGCGGACCTTTTCTTCCCCTGCCTCTTTGACTCGTTCATCCGGGTAGACCACCGGGCGTTTGGGACCGCAGCCGGCCGCCAGCAGCAGCAAAGCGGCCAGGCAACAAAAAATCATGAGGTTTTTCATAAGGCAACTCCTGAAGATCAGTCTGCTCGTTACCCTAACGTATTCATCATCTATAAAAAGTAAAGAGGTCCGACTTTAAGGCCAGTGGACATACCTAATACCGCCCATAAACCAGTTGCCAAAAGTTCTGGCCTTCTATTCCCCCTCACCCCTCGAGGGGTGTATCAGACAATACTTTTGGCATCGACGAGAGCTGATAACTGACCGCTGACAGCCTTCAGCCGCAACCTTTCAACTCGGAACTCTTATATGGTCGGGTGAGGAGTGAACTATGACCCACTCATTTCAAAAAGTTCAAAAACTTCTGCACCGGCCAGACGTTGACAATGTCCTCCCTTTCGGCCCAGCCCCGGCGGGCCTGGGAGACGCCGTAGGGCATGTAACGCAGTTGGTCGATGTGGTGGGCGTCGGTGTTGATCACCATCTTGACCCCCGCCTGTTTGGCGGCCAGGATGTTGCTGTCTCCCAGATCCAGGCGCTCGGGGTAGGCATTAATCTCCAGCACGGTTCCGGTATCATGGGCAATCTGCAAAAGTTCGCCCACGGCCACCTCATACTCTTCCCGCCTTTTCAGGATGCGGCCGGTGGGGTGGGAGATGATGTCCACGTGGGGGTTGCTCATGGCTACCTTCAGGCGGGCCATCATCTCGGCCCGGGGCATCCGGAAGGTGGAATGGATGCCGGCGATGACGCAGTCCATCTGCGCCAGCACCTCATCGACAATATCGATCGTCCCGTCATTGAGGATATTGGCTTCGCAGCCCTTAAGAATGGTGAAATTCTTCCCTGCTTGTCTGAGTCCGGTGATTGAGGGCATCGATCTCCAGATTCCGCTCCACCAGTTGCGCTTCATCCAGGCCGTGTTCGATGCGCAGGAACTTGGTATGGTCGGCAATGCCCACATATTCATACCCCAGGGCCATGGCCGCCTGCGCGATCTCGGCGATGGAGTTGGCGCCGCCATTCCAGTTGCAGTGGACATGCAGGTCGCCTTTAATGTCCTCATTGCCGATGAGGTGGGGCAGCCGCCCTTCCCGGGCCGCCGCCAGTTCGCCCCGATCCTCTCGCAGTTCCGGCGGCATCCAGGCCAGGCCCAGCTTTTGGTAGATTTCCTCTTCGGTGGTCCCGGCCACCAGGCGCTCCTCCCGGTCGAACAGGCCGTATTCGTTGAGCTTATAGCCCTGGTCGATGGCGATCTGCCGCAGCGCGATATTGTGTTCCTTGGAGCCGGAAAAGTATTGCAGGGCCGCCCCGTAACTTCCCGGCGGGATCACCCGCAGGTCCATGTCCAGGCCCTGGCGCAGGCGCACCGAAGATTTCGTCTGTCCGTGGCCGTAAACCTTGATCACTTCGGGTTGGGAGACGAAAAAGTCCATGACCTTTTCCGGCTGGGAAGAAACTACCAGAAAATCCAGGTCGCCGATGGTCTCCTTCATCCGCCGCAGGGATCCGGCCACGTCGGCCCGCTCCACTTCCGGGAGGGCTCGCAAAGCCGCCAGCATCTGGTCGGCCAGGGGCAAAATTTCGCCCAGCAGAAACCGGCCGGTGCTTTTTTTAAGGAACTCAATGCCCTCCAGGATATTGGCTTCCGTTTTCTCGCCGAAGCCTTTCAAAGGGGCGATTTTGTGGACCTGGGCGGCTGCTTCCAGTTCGGCCAGATTGGTAATCCCCAGCTTCTCGAAGAGCACCCTGGCCTTTTTCGGCCCCATGCCCTCCACCGCCATGAGTTCGTCCAGGTTGATGGGCAGCTTCAGCCGGAATTCTTCGTAATAGTGAATTTTGCCGGTGTTCAAATATTCTTCGATTTTCTGGGCGATGCTTTCCCCCACGCCGGGTATGGCCTTCAGGGCCTTGAGGCCCCCGTGGTTGTAAATGTCTTCGACGCTGTCCTTGAGGTTCTCCAGAGTAATGGCAGCCTTCTGGTAGGCGTAGGGTTTGAAACGGACGCCGTCCATCTCCAGATACTCGGCGATCTCATTGAAGATTTTGGCAATTTCCCGGTTTTTCATGACTTGGCTTCCTGAGGTCTTGAGTCAGAAGCAGATCAATCGGCGGCAAGAAAGGCGTGTTCAGTTCATTTGAGTTGAATTCAGCATTCACTTTAGTATACAATTTTGATAATAATATCAAAAGATTTTCTCAGATTTAAGCTGTGAGAACGATTTCGCCATAACAAACATCATAATTATCTTATAAAAACTATGAAATTAAGTAATATCAATATACCCCAGGCCAAGATCGAAGCCTTTTGCCAACGCTGGCACATCAGAGAAATGGCCCTCTTCGGTTCGGTGTTGCGAGAAGATTTTCGTCCAGAGAGTGACGTTGATGTTTTGATCACCCTGGGACCGGAAGGTCGCCTGACTTTGGATAATCGTTTTGCCATGCTTGATGAGTTAGGGGAGATTTTTGGCCGTCAGGTTGACTTGGTGGAAAGACGGCATATCCGCAACCCCTTTAGAAGACATGCCATTTTGACCACTAAAAAGGTAATTTATGCCGCTTGACTTCCGGGATCCAGCGTATCTTTTTGATATGGTGGAAGCAGGAGAGAAGATCTCGCGCTTTATCCAGCAGAAGGATTGCGAAGACTTTCTCAAAGATGACCTGCTCAAAGACGCAGTTGAACGCAATCTGACGGTTTTGGGAGAGGCTGCCCGCAAGCTTTCCGAGATTTTCAAACAGGAGCACCCGGACATCCCCTGGCGCCGGATTATTGGTTTACGAAATATTCTCATCCATGAGTATGAAGATATCGATTATGAGGAAATTTGGGAAATTATCACCATCCACTTGCCAATCTTAGTGCCTCGCCTGGAACAGTTAATGCCGCCTATCCCATCAGATAGCGATGAATAAAGAGCATTCTTTCCTATAAAAAGGCATCCACTCATCCAAAGATTCTTGGAGGTTTTTTTCAAGGAGATTTTATATATGGACAAACCGGAAACCACCCCGCCGCCCAATTTCATCCGCTATATCGTGGAAGAGGACTTGCGCACCGGCAAGTTCGGCGGCCGGGTCATCACCCGCTTTCCCCCGGAGCCCAACGGCTACCTGCATATCGGCCACGCCAAGTCCATCTGTCTGAACTTTGGGCTGGCCGCGGATTTTAACGGTCAGTGCAATTTCCGTTTCGACGACACCAACCCCAGCAAAGAGGAAGTGGAGTATGTGGAGTCCATCCAGGCGGACGTGCACTGGCTGGGCTTTGAGTGGGGCGACCGCCTCTACTATGCCTCGGATTATTTCGAGCAGCTTTTCGCTTGGGCCGTGCAGTTGATCAAGGCCGGCCAGGCCTTTGTCTGTGAATTGAGTCCCGATCAAATCCGGGACTACCGGGGCACCCTGACCGAACCCGGGCAGGAAAGCCCCTTCCGCCACCGGCCGATTGCAGAAAACCTGGAACTTTTCAACCGCATGCGGGCCGGGGAATTTGCCGACGGCACCTATACGCTCAGGGCCAAGATCGACATGGCCGCCCCCAACATCAACCTCCGGGACCCGGTGATGTACCGCATCAAGCATGACCCGCACCACCGCACCGGCGACGCCTGGTGTATCTATCCCATGTATGACTGGGCCCACGGCCAGTGCGATTCCCTGGAAGGCATCACCCATTCCATCTGTACCATGGAGTATGAAGATCACCGGGCCTTGTACGACTGGTATCTCGACGCCTTGGGGATTTATCACCCCCAGCAGCTCGAGTTCGCCCGCCTGAACCTGAGCCACACGGTATTAAGCAAACGCCGGCTCATTCAGCTGGTCCGGGAAGGGCACGTTCAGGGCTGGGACGACCCCCGGATGCCGACCCTGGCCGGGATGCGCCGCCGGGGCTACACTCCGGCAGCCATTCGGACGTTCTGCGACCGCATCGGCGTGGGCAAACGAGAAAACCTGGTGGATCTGGCCCTGCTGGAGGACTGCCTCCGGGAAGATCTCAACCGCTGGGCCCCCCGGGTCATGGCAGTATTGCGACCCTTGAAGGTGGTGATTGAAAACTACCCGGCAGGCCGGGTGGAAGAACTCGAGGCCATCAACAATCCGGAAGATCCCGGCGCCGGCACCCGCACCATTCCCTTTTCCCGGGAGCTGTATATCGAGCGGGAGGATTTTATGGAGGACCCGCCCAAGAAGTTTTTCCGGCTGTCCCCGGGGCGGGAGGTGCGGCTGCGCTACGCCTTTTTCCTCAAGTGTGTGAATGTGGTGAAAGACCCAACCACCGGTGAGGTGACAGAGTTGCGTTGCACGTATGACCCCGAAACCCGGGGCGGCAATGCCCCGGACGGACGCCAGGTGAAGGCCACCCTGCACTGGGTCTCAGCGGCCACAGCCCTGCCGGCGGAGGTGCGGCTCTATGACCGGCTGTTTACCCTGCCCCATCCCAGCGCCGCCGAGGGAGATTTTAAACAGTACATTAACCCCGATTCCCTAAAGACGGTCAACCCCTGCTGGGTGGAACCGTCTCTGGACGCGGCGGCGCCCGGCAGCCATTTTCAGTTTGAGCGGCTGGGATATTTCTGCGTGGATCCGGACTCCCAAGCGGGCCGGCCGGTCTTCAACCGCACGGTAACGCTGCGGGATGCCTGGGCCAAGCTGCAGCAGTCGGGAAAAAAGGGCAAGGGATCATGATGGCAACTACACTCAAACCCTGGAAAATCCTGGCCCGCCTGCGGCTAGTCCAGCCGGTGGTGCACCATCTCACCAACTGGGTCACGATTTACGACTGCGCTCAGGTAGTGAAGGTCCTGGGAGCCTCCCCGGTGATGGCCCATGCCCGGGAAGAAGTAGCCCAGATGACCGGCCTGGCTGCCTCCCTGGTGTTGAATATCGGCACCCTGACCCCTGATTTCGTGGATGCCATGCTGCTGGCCGCCCAGGCTGCCAACGCCCGGGGTATCCCGGTGGTCCTGGACGCCTGCGGTGCCGGCGCCACAACCCTGCGGGATGAATCCAGCCTGCGCCTCTTGAATGAAGCCCGTATTGATATCCTCAAAGGCAATGCCTCGGAAATCGCCCGCCTCAGCGGCGCCCAGGTGCAGACCAAAGGTGTGGACGCCACCGCGGTGGATCTGGACCTGCAACAGATGGCCCAGGCTTTGGCCCGGCAGCGGCAGTCGGTGGTGGTGGTCACCGGGGCGGAGGACATCGTGGCCGGCCCCGAGAAGTTCTACCTGGTGCGCAACGGCCACCCCCTGATGGCCCACGTAGTGGGCACCGGCTGCATGGCCACCTCGATCATCGGTGCCTTCGCGGCGGTGGAACCCGACCTGGCCCCGGCTGCGGCCGCGGCCCTGGTCTGCTTCGGCGTGGCCGCGGAAGTTGCCGCCCAGACGGCTTCCGGACCGGCCAGTTTTAAGGAAAAGCTGTTTGACGCCCTGTTCCACCTGGATGAACAGACCCTAAAGACGAGGATGAAATTGGCAGGATGAAGGGCTACTATTTTATCACCGACGCCCGACTGAGCCTGGCCGGCAATGCCAGTGACGTGGAACATGCCCTGGCCACCGGCGTCCGGGTGGTGCAGCACCGGGATAAAGACGCCGATACTGCCGCCATGATTGCCGAGGCCCGGCTCCTCCGACGCCTGTGCCAGGGGGCCTTGTTCCTGATCAACGACCGGGTGGAAGTGGCCCTGGCTGTGGCAGCCGATGGCGTTCACCTGGGTCAGGAGGACCTGCACTATCGCGAGGCCCGCCGTCTGCTGGGCGAGAAAAAAATTATCGGTATCACGGTTAATACCGTGGAGCAGGCCCTGGAGGCGGCGCGGCAAGGGGCCGACTACCTGGGGGTGTCGCCCATCTTTGCCACCCAGACCAAACCCGACGCCGGTGAGCCGGCCGGTCTGACCCTGCTCCGGGAAATCCGGCGCCACGTCAGCCTCCCCCTCATCGCCATCGGCGGCATTAACCTGGACAACGCCCCGGCGGTAATCGACGCTGGGGCCGACGGCATCTGCGCCATCTCCGCGGTGGTCACCCGGCTCGATGTCCGAATGGCGATTACCGGTTTCCAGAGGCTTTTCGGTTCGGGGGACAGTGGGGAAAAGGTATGAACATAGCGGTACAGCCCTCTAATTTAGTCCACCCGCGAGTTTTCTAATTTGATTACGATTCCTTGGCAGATACCGATTGCCAAAAGTTCTGTCCTTTATTTTCCCCTCGCCCCTTGAGGGGAGAGGGTCACGACGAGGGGTGAACACGACAATACTTTTGGCAACAACTATAAACACTTTTGAGAAACGTGAAAAGTATCGATCAATGCAAGATGATTCTCTCATCAAGGACCTCATAGCTGCCGCCCGGCAGGCCCGGGACGCGGCCTACGCCCCCTACTCCGGGAATTTTCAGGTGGGCGCTGCAGTGCTGACCGCCGACGGGCAGATCTTCCCGGGTTGCAATATCGAAAATGCCTCCTTCGGGGCCACCATGTGCGCCGAGCGGGTGGCTATTTTTACCTCCGGTGGCGGCGGGCCAGCGTCATATTAAAGCCCTGGCAGTCATTGCCGACACGCCGCAACCTATAACTCCCTGCGGCCTCTGCCGCCAGGTGCTCCGGGAGTTCGGCCCGGATTGCCAGGTGATTATGGCCAATGTGAAGGGAGAGTACCGAATATTGTCCTTAGAGCAGCTCTTGCCCTACCCTTTTGACTTTGGCAAATCTGAGGGTCTGTAAAGGTAAAGGTGCGGCAAAGGGCTTGAGGCCACAGGCACCTTTTAAACAATCATACTTCCAAGCTTATTCCTCTCAAGTCGGAGAATCTTTCAGCTAAAAAAGGCAGGGCCCTGGGGCCCTGCCTGATGGCTGTGATCGTTAACTCACAGGGTTTTGCCGGCTATTAGGCTTGGCGCCGTCTCAGTCCCAAGAGGCCGAGGAGGCCAGTGCCCAGGAGCACAACGCTGCCCGGCAGTGGGGTTGGGACAATCGATTCCACTTTCACCACGAGGTCGTTGTAGTCAAAGTCAACTTTGGTATCGTCGAAGGCGAAAATCCAACCGGCATTTTGCGCTACATTATAAGCCAAGGCCCCGGCCACCCCGCCATTGAGAGCGTCAGGGGTGTAAATTACCGGATTATTCTCAAGGCCTTGAGCAACATAGTAGAACCCGAAGAAGTCCTTATTGATGCCGGTGAAGGAACCATTGTTAACGCCGGGACCGCCGAAAACCGAAATGGTGTTTGCGTTAGTCCACTGCACAATCGCCGGAGTGCCGGAGGTGGCGGCGCCGGTGAAAATATCATACTTAGCGATGGGACCGCCGGTATCATATGCGGTGAAGATCCCAAATTTGTGGCTGCTGGCAATACCGGAGTATTCAAACGTCAACATGGGCATAATACCCGCACCCGGGGGATTAAAGGGCGTTTTAAACATGGCCGCGGGATTTTGACTCGTGTTGGCATTCAGTACGCCCGGACCAACTAACGTATCGAGCAGGCTCTGTAAGCTTGGCTCAAGACCAGAGTTGCCGATGGGAACAGGCCGGGTGTTCTGGCTGGGTACAGGGGCGGCCCAAAGGGCGCTGGTCAGCCCCAAGACTAAGAGCAAAGCAAGAAAGACGGAAACTTTAGTTTTACGCACAGGTTACTCCTTATAAGATGTATCGGGTTAAAGTGATATGTTGGCTAAGTAGGTTAAGACGCTTTTTTCCTTGTTTTTGCTGATCTCCTTTCTTCTGTATGCCGGCCGGGCTTAATGTTACTGAGCGTTGCTTAACATCTGTATTCTGCTCTTACCACATTCAAAAAACATGCCAAGCACCTGTTAACATGCATCATCTTGTAATAATTACATTTTTCTACATATACGAATTTCGCCGTCCAAAAAGATCACGTTCAAATAATAAAACATGGAAAATTCGGCAATCTGCCGGCATACTATTATGTTATTGATATTATGATCTTTTTAATGTTTATAATTTAAACGGTCAATTTGATAAGAAAACTGAACATATGACAATCAGCGAATATACTGGGGGGGTGTTGCGGTGAGGGAAAATACCTGAGAGAATTGTGATCTTTTCCGGATGAAGCTCCAGCTTGTGATAAACCAGCCTTCCTGCACTAACTATTCTCATAGTAATTAAGAATTTAATGCAGCCCAACGCAGAAATTTTGGTAAGGGGATATTCTAGCCCAAGAGGATCACCTTAGGGAAATTCTTTTGTTCTCCTCACTGCCGCAGACCGGCGTTCTCCAGGCTTTTGATCCGATCCCGCAACTCGGCGGCGCGCTCGAATTCCAGCTTTTTGGCTGCGGCTTGCATCTCTTTTTTCAAACGGGAGATATGACGGGGAATATCCTGGGGCAGGAGATAAGGGGTGGATTCCTCAGCAGCAATAGGCACCGTAACATAATCCTTCTCATAAACCGAGGCCAGGATGTCCTGGATGCCTTTTTGGATGGAGACCGGGGTGATACCATGCTGTCGATTATACTCTTTTTGTAATGCACGACGACGGTCGGTTTCATTTATGGCAAGTTGCATGGAAGGGGTGATCTTGTCGGCATAGAGGAATACCTCCCCATTAACATTACGGGCTGCCCGGCCGCAAGTTTGAATCAGAGATCGCTCGGAGCGTAAAAAACCCTCTTTATCGGCGTCTAAAATAGCCACCAGGGAAACTTCCGGCAGATCTAAACCCTCCCGTAAAAGATTTATGCCGATTAAAACCTCGAAAACGCCTAGTCGCAGGTCCCGCAGAATTCCCATCCTATCCAAGGTGGTGATGTCAGAGTGCAGGTAACGCACTTTCAGACCAAGATTTTGGTAGTATTCCGTCAAATCCTCGGACATACGTTTCGTCAGTGTGGTCACCAGCACCCGTTCCTGGCGGGTCAGCCGGGCCCGGATTTCCCCTAGCAGATCATCCACCTGATTGGCAGCAGGTTTCACCGTAATCAGAGGGTCCATCAGGCCGGTGGGGCGAACAATCTGCTCTGTCACCCGCCCGGCGGCATGATCCAGTTCATAAGGCCCGGGAGTCGCAGAAACGTAAATCACCTGCTGCACCCGGCTCTCAAACTCTTGGAAATTCAACGGTCGGTTATCCAGGGCGGAGGGGAGGCGGAAGCCATACTCCGTCAGGGTTTCCTTCCGGGAGCGATCGCCGTTAAACATGCCCCGGAGTTGCGGGACGGAAATGTGACTTTCGTCAATGACCACCAGAGACTTGCGGGGTAGGTAGTCCAGCAGGGTGGGCGGCGGTTCTCCGGGTTGGCGACCGGTGAGATGACGGGAGTAATTCTCGATGCCGTGACAAAAACCCACTTCCCGCAGCATTTCTAAATCGAAGCGGGTCCTCTCCCAGATGCGTTGGGCCTCCAATAATTTCCCCTGTGCTTTGAACCAGGCTACGCGCTCGTTCAATTCCGCGTCAATGGCAACAAGGGCCTTTTGCCTCTGAGAATCGGGGGTGACGTAATGGCTGGCAGGGTAGATCGTTATTTTCTCCAACTTTCTTTGGCTCTGCCGCCGCAACGGATCAATTTCTTGAATTGTTTCCACTATGTCGCCCCAAAAATCAATGGCGATGGCCCGGTCCTCTTCATAGGCTGGAAAAATTTCCACCCGATCGCCCCGCACCCGGAACGTCCCCCGGTGAAAATCAATGTCATTGCGTTCATATAATATTTCCACCAATTTGGCCAGGACCTCTTCCCGACTCTTGGTCATGCCGGTTTCGAGATACAACAGCATACCCTGGTAAGCCTCGGGGGACCCCAAGCCATAAATACAGGAGACGCTGGCGACAATGATCACATCATTGCGGTCCAGGAGCGAGCGGGTGGCGGAATGTCGCATCCGGTCGATGGCTTCGTTAATGGAAGAATCTTTTTCGATATAGAGGTCGGCTTGGGGAATATAGGCCTCGGGCTGGTAATAATCATAATAACTGACAAAATACTCCACGGCGTTGTGGGGAAAAAATTCCTTGAACTCACCGTAGAGCTGTGCTGCCAGGGTTTTGTTGGGGGCCAGAACTAATGTCGGCAGCTTGACTTGAGCGATGACATTGGCAATGGTAAAGGTTTTCCCTGAACCAGTAACACCGAGCAGAACCTGATGGGCCGCTCCGGATCTTATCCCAGCCACCAATTGCTTAATGGCCCCGGGTTGATCGCCTTTCGGTTTAAAAGGCAAAATGAGTTCAAAACGATCAAGCATAATATTAATTTAAGATTTTTTCTGACAAAGGGCAAGACTTCTTCGAGAGGCCGCATCAATGGTAGATTTCTCGTTAGGGCTGGATAGTGGATCAAATTGGATCGTTGACTTGGTTCTAAATTCACCTGTAAGGGGGAAAATTACCCCAAAAATGCCATACTCGGATGACCTTGGGTAGTATTGCCACTCAGTGAATTGGTTTCCTCTGCCTATAAGTTTGCTTATAGAAAAAATTATTCACGGAATGGCCTTGTTTTTCATGTTTAAATGTTTACATTTACTAACGATATTTAAGAATATTAAGGTGGTTGACCTCTATTTGGCAATCTGAGCCTCTGAATAACGAGACATTTTAGCAGCCCGAGGGGCGTTGAAAGCCTAAGGAAATGGCAATGATCAGAAGAAGTATCAGACCACGTTTCAAGGACGTCTTATATTCATAAGGTTTTTAAGTTGGAGGATTCGTTTTTCAGATAAGTTATAGCCCGTTATGAAAAAAATATTGAACCTGAATATATTATTAATGATTTCAGATTATCTTACTAACCAGAGATAAGTTTGGCGGTTTCTTGAATTGGGTATAATAATTGCATATTAATATCATTAAAGAAAGGAGGGCATGGTGATGCCGGCTTACGAATATAAATGTATTCACTGTGGCGCCGAAGATGTCAGGATCGGCGGGTTGGATGACAATACTGCTCTCTGCGTGGAGTGCGGCAATTTGATGTTGCGCCTCAATGAAGACGCTTTTTGGCCCTATTTTGAAAAGACGGTGGAGGAAAAACCGGCCACGGGAAAAAAGGTAGCTTAAAGAGATAATATTACATTTCAGTGAATAATCTTTGACGTTTATGACAGAAAATTGACGTTAGCGTCATTTTTACTGACTATTTTTTAAGCCCATAAAAGGATTTTCCCTTTTAAGAATGGGCAGTAAGAATTTCACCCTCCTGTTTGTCCAACTACCAGTCATTGTAGCAACCTGCTTCGGTTCGATGGCCGAGGATCATCGCCAAGGTCTATTGGCGGGTACGGTTCTCAGTGCCATCATTCTCATCTTGAAAGGATTTTTCCTTTCAAAATCGGGCAGTAACAACTTCACCCTTTCGTTTGTCCAACTACGAGTCATTTTAGCAAGTTGCCTTCGGTTCAATGGACCTGTGGTTATCTTACAGATTTGCTCTGTGGCGACGGTTCATCGTGTCATCATTCTCATATTGAGAAGATTTTTTAAATTCTACAGATAGATTAACGGTTTCGCCCCCTTTTTACGAGCAACGATTTCGCCAATGACATGTGCGCTTTCTCCCAAGGCTTTTAAACGCTGCAGGATGTCAGCCAGGTATTCTTCTCCCACGACAATCACCATGCCGATGCCATTATTGAAGACCCGCCACATTTCTTTTTCGGGAATTTCACCCTTTTCCTGAAGCAGGGTAAAGATGGGGGGCCGGGGCCACTGTTGTCGATGGATTACCGCCTGACACGATTGGGGGAGGATGCGCGGGATATTATCAGTTAAACCGCCCCCAGTGATATGAGCGATGCCCGCCAGAGGGAAATCTCTCAGGATATTGAGTACGGTTTCCACATAAATTCTTGTCGGCTGTAGCAGTTCCTCGCCTAAAGTCAGTCCCAAAGTAGGTATTCGGTCTGCCAACTTATATTGGTGTTGCTCGAATAAAACTTTTCGCACCAAAGAGAATCCATTAGAATGGAGGCCGCTGGAGGCTATGCCAATAATGCGGTCACCCACGGCGATTTCGGAACCATCGATAATCCGATTTCGTTCCACGACGCCGACGATGAATCCGGCCAGATCATAATCATCATTCTGATAAACCCCTGGCATTTCCGCCGTTTCGCCCCCGATGAGAGCGCAGTGGGCTTGCAGGCAGCCATCGGTGATACCTTTGATAATTTGGGTGGCCACTTCCTGCTGCAACCGCCCCATGGCCAGATAGTCCAGAAAAAAAAGGGGGGAAGCGCCATGAACAATAATATCGTTGGCACACATGGCCACTAAATCTATGCCGATGGTGTCATGTTTATTCATGGCGATGGCGATTTTCAATTTTGTACCTACGCCATCGGTTGAAGAAACCAACACCGGATCGGTATGTTTATGGGTATTAAGGTGAAAAAAAGCACCAAAGCCGCCGATATCACTCAGCACTCCGCTCCGGTAGGTTGACTTCACTAGGTCCGAATATTTTTCAGAAACGTATCAGCTTCCGCAATATCTACTCCGGCATCGCGATAGGTCGCCGCCATGCTACTCTCCCCCCAATAAACATTAGAAAAAAAACTATCATCTTCAAACCAATACTGTCAATAATGTCAAGTATTAGGCGCTCGGGCAAAAGATGAGAAATTAGCGAAAAAACCGCGTGATGGAAGACCCTTGGCATTTAGGGCAGTTTTGGGGAAAGTTGGGAGCGCTGGTTTCATCCCAGGTGTAATCGCAGTCCTGGCAGATGAAACGGCGTTGGGTCACCCGGTAATCACCCCCTGAAATTTTAATGGCTTTGCCATGAACCAGCGCCTCGGCAATAGTGCGATGGGCTTTGGCCAGCATACGGGTGACTGTAGGCCGAGAAACATTCATTTCTTGGGCGACATCTTCCTGATTGAGTCCCAGAAAATCGGAAAGACGGAGAGCTTCCAATTCATCGACACTAATGACAACCTGTTCTAAAACCCGCATTGGAATACCTTGCGGCTTGAAGAACGTTATTCCTGGTTCAAACTCAACCCAACGGCATTTGCGTGGACGGGCCATGAAGGTTAACTAACCTTTGCTTTTTTAATTATTTTAGCTTTCTAAATTAACATAATTTTTGATAAATACCTACTATTAATTATGGGCTCAAGTCGTGCGGCACTGAAAAAATAGCCAACTTACTAATTACCAAAAGATAACGTCGTAATGATAGGCCCTGTCAACCATTGGGAAGAGACTGTGTTTCTTTTTCCCACAACTTCGAGGCAGAGCAGTTATTTTTAAGTAACTGCAATGGAGGTTATAGCCATGAATATCAACACCTTCCGCCGACAGGTGGAAGAGGCGGCAGCTTTTCTCCAGAAAGAATTAAACCCAAATCCAGTTTGCGGTATCATTTTAGGGACTGGGGCCGGGGGTTTAGGGACATATTTGGCAGAGGCCATAACCATTCCTTATGGGGCAATTCCCCATTTTCCGATAGCCTCCGCTCCCAGCCATGCCGGACAGTTAAAGTTTGGAGAGTTGGGCGGACGTTCGGTTCTGGTGTTTCAAGGCCGCTTTCATGCTTACGAGGGCTACTCGCTGCTCCAGGCGACTTTTCCGGTACGGCTGCTGGCCGCTTTGGGAGTGCCCTGCCTCATTCTGATGAATGCCGCCGGAGGTCTGAACCCGGTTTTTAAGTCAGGCGATCTGATGCTGATACGGGATCATATAAATATGCTGGGAGACAATCCCTTGGTGGGAGAAAATGTTGATGACTGGGGACCCCGTTTCCCTGATATGAGCCTGGTGTATGACCGGCACTTGGCCGAACTGGCGTTGCAAACGGCTCTGGAGCAAGGCATCCGCCTTCGAGAAGGAGTTTATGTGGGTGTTAAAGGCCCGAGTCTAGAAACACCGGCCGAAACCAGGTTGCTGCGTCTGATGGGCGCTGATGCCGTGGGCATGTCAACTGTCGCCGAAGCCATCGTCGCAGTGCATGCGGGTTTGCGTCTGTTAGGCCTTTCGGTGATCAGCAACGTCAACCTACCGGACGCCATGGTGCCTGTGGCCATTGAGGGGATAATCAAGGTCGTCCAGCAGGCCGAACTGCCCTTGTCACGGCTGCTGATGGGGATATTGGCCAAACTGCCCATTTGAGTTGGCCCCGGCCATCATTTGAGCAGAATCAGGAGGTCGGCTGGAGTTTGCAACAGAGTTTGGGCTCCAGCACCTGAGAGTTCCTCAGCCGTTCGAAACCCCCACAAAGCGCCGGCGGCATACATACCGGCAGCCACGGCCGTCTCCATATCGGTCTTGGAATCGCCGACAAAGATAATGGTTGCAGGAGGCAAAGAAAACCGTTGGGCAAGTAAAAGGGCCCCGGCAGGATTAGGTTTTAAAGGGCCATGGGGCTGCACCCCCGCAATGGCGGCAAAGGGGATTACAGGAAAGTATTCGGCTATGATTAATTTCACCAGGTTATCGGGCTTATTGGACAGGACCCCAAGTTTAAGTTCCAAGGAGCTTATCGTCCGGAGCAGTTCCGGAATGCCGGGGTAGGGTTTGGTATGCCTCCACCAGCGGCGGCTGTATTCTTCACGCATGGCTGCGGCAGCCTGATCTATCAGGTCGTCACGGCGTTGTGCCGGCGGCAGCGCCCGACTGGCGAGATTTGTCATACCGTCGCCGACAAAATATTTATACGCCTCGGGGGCATGCTCCGGAAAACCCAGGAGCTGCAGCACCTGATTCATGGACTCGGCCAAGTCCATTAAGGTGTCCAGCAAAGTACCATCAAGATCAAAAATAACGGCGCGGTATGTCATAAGCTCTGGGTTTACCTGAGATCGGTGCAGCGGGTTTAAACTGCGAATTGTTCCATGGCAGATAATATGATAGATATTTTCTTAGATTATGCAAGGAGGGTCTTATGGAAAAAGTTTTCCCGGCCGGCAGTAGAGAAGCGATTTTGGGTTTTCACCTGGCAGACCGCATGAAAGCAGAACTGCATGTGGCTTCCAACCTACTTCAAAGCGTGAAACAAATGACCGGCGCCGAGGCTTTGGGCGCCCGCCGTCTGTTCATGGATTTTCTCAAGTCTTTGGATCAAGAGATCACTCTCTGTCAATCCATTATCAGTGAAGCCGAAATGGTGCGGCTGAAAACGGTGTTTACCGGACTGCTGGGGTTAGTCGCAGAAGGACAGTTTGATGAAATTCAATCCCATCTGACCTGGATGATCACTATTATGACGACGTATGCCCAAAGGGCCATGGAGTTTTTACATAAGGAAAAATTACTTTAATACTTTTTCCGGGTTTCTGGTTCCGGTTAGAAGATTTTTTATCAGTAATGTCCGGTTAAGTTTTTGCATATATATGTGTTAAATGTTCATGCATGTCAATTTTAGCATTATCAAGGGAACGAGCTTCATTTTGGATTTTGATGCGTAATTCCCTAACTCTTTTGATGGAAACCCTTTCCTGATAATGCTTTTGGCAATAGATGGAAAGCAAAAGATAGGTTATAAGGCCGGCGATCATTTGCACCATAAAGCCATATTCGCTTCTGGCAATGAGGTGATAAACTTTGAGATACTGTTTCCACCAACCAAAGAATTTTTCGATCTCCCAACGGAGCTTATAAATCAGGGCGACTTGTTCTGCTGAGAGGTCATAGCGGTCGGTGGCCACCCAATATTCCGCTTGGCCGATGCGGTAACCAACGAGCCGGAGTTCTTTTTTAGTCTGGTTGACATAAGGTGTGCCCAACAAAACAATGGCATCAAAAAAGACAATACTGTTGGCAGGCAGTTCTCGGCTTTCAATAACGGTCTTTTTGGTTTTGGCTTTAATGCGACAGACAAAGTGTTTTTCTTCTTCTTGCCAAAGGTCAAAATTCTTATGGCATTGGTAATACCGATCCATGACACCGGTCTGACCGGGAGAGAGAATCTGACTGACAAAAGGTCTTTCATCGCCCTTGCCATCAGTAAAGAATATCTTGGTGGGGATCGACTGATTTATGTTAAAGCCCAGGTGCACCTTGGCCTTTTTGGCGCCTTTGCGGTAGTCGGCCCACGTCATGGACAGCACGGCATCAATCAAGGAGCCATCAATAGCAACTAAATCGCCCAATTCGGGATTTTCCGAAGGTAAGGTTTGAGTGGTTTGTTCATGGAGCTTCTCGTAAACATAGATGAGTTGTTCCAGACCACGGTTATTGATAGCTTCACAATAACTACTTCTTTTAATGCCATCGGGAGGGGCAATAAATTCACGGGCGTAATCATCCTCTTCCAAGAATTGGAGAAGATGCCGGGCTGAATCGTGCTCTTCCAGATGAAAGCAAACAAGAGATTTAAGTTGATGTTCAAAAGTCAATTTCAAGGGTTTATTTCCTCGCGCCACGAGGGGAGGAATAGTATCATCAATAGTTTCGACTGGTTGCCATAATTCCGGAAGCGAAAGCGCTTTTTTCCTGCTGTCCTGCGGTTTGATGGTGCGAGGCAATTTCGTAACTCCTTGTTATTAAAGGATATTACGAAATCGATCACATGTTCACAATTGGTTTTGTCAAGTAAAAAATGAATATTTCCGGAAAATTCTCATAACTTTTTTATACCGTATTGCAATTTCCTAACCGGACAATGCTGATTTTTTATTATTAAAGACTTCGAGATAAAGTCTGTTGCAATACAAACCGAAGTTGGTATAAGACTCAGTGGCCTGTATCCGGGATTATGAAGCCAATGGTGATATCTGGCGGCAAGTTGCAGGAGTCGCACACATGAATAAGCTTTGGGGACAGCTTTTAATGGTCGGTATCCCGGGTCAGGAACTGGATGAGATGGCCCGTTATGTCATTGCAGACCTGCAGGTGGGCGGAATTATCCTCTTTAAACGCAACATTGGCCATCCCCAACAGGTGGCGGAATTAATTCAAACCTGTCAACAGACTGCGCTTGCCGCCAGCGGCTATCCTCTCTTTGTGGCGGTTGATCAAGAAGGGGGACCGGTACAGCGTTTTCGCCAACCTTTTCCAGAGATGCCTTCGGCGCGCCAGTTCGGGGTCGCCGGCGACCTGGCGGCCGTAGAAACGGCGGCGCACCAGGTGGCTACAGAGTTGCGACGGTTGGGGATCAACATCAATCTGGCTCCGGTTTTGGATGTGCCCCGCAGTTCATTTTGTCCAAACTGGGAGCGTTCCTATAGCACTGATCCCGAACAAGTAGCACTTTTCGGACTGGCGGCAGTCAAGGGCTATGCCGCAGGTGGGATATTGCCGGTGGTCAAACATTTTCCAGGATTGGGGGCCACCGAACTAGACTCCCATCTGGACCTGCCTACAGCAGCAAACGGACCGGCGGAGAGAGACAAGGACCTCTTCCCCTTCCACCAGGCTGTGGCCGCCGGAGTGCCTGGGGTTATGTGCGCCCATGTGTTGGTTCCCGAATGGGACGTCTTCCCTGCTTCTCTGTCCCCGGTGGCAACTACCCGAATCTTACGGGAACAATTGGGTTTTACCGGACTCGCCTTCACAGATGACCTGGAGATGGGCGCTATTGCCAAAAAGTGGCCGATAGCTGAAGCGGCCAAATTAGCAGTGGCCGCCGGCAATGATGTCCTGTTAATTTGCGAACAGGTTGAAAATATGACCCAGGCTCTGGCGGCGCTCGCTGAAACTACGGAGTTGGAGGCACATCTCCAATCTTCCTGGCGACGAGTGCACCACTATAAGCGCAGCCTCTTTCGAAATAAGGTGGATTTCAAGACAATACCAGTTTAGGTGGTGGGTACCAAGTGCTTTATTTTGTGGAGGTAGCGGCTTCGCTTGGTAGCAAATAAATAGGCCGGGAGGGGGTTGCCCGGCCTAAGGGGAAAAGGAGAAAACGTTACGCTATTTTTATTTAAGGGGGGAACGTTTTCTCTATAGTATTGCATGCTATGTGCCAACCAGAGGATACTTTGATATTTTTGTATTTGCTTGAAATCTATTATTAAAACGACCGCGCAGTATTTGAGTTATTGGACGGTTGGTTTAAAATATTGAACTGATTTGGCGAAAATAATTGTGAGAATTGATTATCCCATTGAATAGCTTCGTATTATTCAGATACAAAAATCTGGTCTAGATAACCAAAAATTTAAAAATTAGAACCCGGCAGGCAAGGTGAATTCTTCTTACAAAACGTACACCGGCAAAAATTAGGAGGTTCGACATGGTCAAACCGAATATACAGTTAAAAGTCTTGCAGAAGCGACTGATCTGGTTTTTCCTGTTCATCTCAATCATCGGCTTAACTGCTGGATATTACTTTAAAAGTACGATATATACGGTAATTGGTTTGTTGGGATTAGGGGTGGTAATTGGCGGATTTATTCGGATAGTGCTGGACCGCCGGCAGCTGAAGTGAACAATGGGAGGACTCTGTTGGGGGGCTAGAGGTCATTCTTTTTCGCACCTTTAGAAAACCTTGCTGATAGCCGTTAATACTTCCGCAGGTAAAATGGTCGACAGACAGATACTATCTGGGCAACGAATCTCTCGCCCCCTGGTACACGGTGCGCAAGCCTGACTTGAAGTGATTATGGTGGCCTGATCACCTGATGGCGCCCAAATAACCGGATCGGAAGGCCCAAAAAGAGCCACCACTTTAGGCTGGGCCACAGCAGCGGCCAGATGAGTGACGCCGCTGTCATTGCCCACAAAGAGGTGAAATCCCGCCAAGGTGGCTGCCAGAGGACGTAAGGGCAGATTTTTTAAGACCCGCAGTTCCTGGTTGGGAAACAGTACCCGCAATTCTGACAGGATTCTCGCCTCAGCCGGACCCACCACCCACCATACCTGGGCCCGGTAATGCGCTTCCAAGCTCCGGGCCAGTTCGGCATAAGAAACTAGGGGCCAATTTTTCAGGGGATGACCACTCCCCGGCGCCAAAGCCACCAGGGGAGTCTGGAGGCGGCACTGTGCTTTAATCCAGGAACAGGCCCTTTGTTGATCTGAGTCAGGAATGACAAGTCTAAAGGTTTGAGGAGGCTCCTTCATACCGCCGTCCTGCAGTTTTTTTGCCTGAACCTGCCTGACCGGCATTCTGACTTGCACCGGAAAGCTGGGCAGCCAGAACAGATGGGGAATGCCTGCCAGTCGGAAGCGATGGAGAAATTCAGGTTGCCTTTGCGGGGAAAACACCAGGGCCAGATCGAATTGGGATAATAAGGTTTTGAGTTTGGCATCAACACCCCCGCGATCCTGAAAGAGATCGAGCCACATGGCCCTTTGAGCATGCCACACCTCTTCTACCGGCAAGGTGGCCGTCAGAAGGCTTAATTGTTCCGGTCCAC
This sequence comes from uncultured delta proteobacterium, assembly GCA_963705135.1. GTDB lineage: Bacteria > Desulfobacterota > Desulfobaccia > Desulfobaccales > Desulfobaccaceae > Desulfobacca. The sequence goes on along the minus strand of CAVPJB010000026.1, from coordinate 22,510 downwards.
CCACCAGAGTGATTCGAGCTCCGGGATAATGGGCCGCTACGGCTTTCAAGGCCGGCCCGGCCAAAAGTACATCCCCTATAGCCCCCTGGTGCCAAACCAGGATTTTTGATGCTGCCGGAGGCAAGGTGAGGTGATCGGTTTGGGATTCCATAAGCAGTCAGCTTATCCAGGCAGGAACAAGATTATCTGGCCATCTGGGTGCTGGCAAGGAGAATTATGAAGGTTGTTGACCAGAGTACATGGCCGTGCAACGGCCCTAAGCTAAGCTTAACATAAGCATTTCGTCTCATCATGCTCTCATATTTGGGTTGTTGATCGGTGCAGATGATAGTATAAAATATATATTTTTTATCAGATCTAAAACAAATTTGGTGAAGAAACTTTTTGGAAGCAAGAATCGAATCTGTTATCTGTCCCGGCTGCGCCTGCCTCTGCGACGATATCGACGTCACGGTGGTGGATGGGCGTATTTACCAGGCCGCCAATATTTGTCTTTGGGGCGCCAGTAAATTTCTCTCCCATAAAAGATTTCATCCCAAAAAAGAACGCCGACGCCTGTCCCAACCTCAGATAAAGCAACGAGGCCTATGGAAATCTGTCACCTATGAAGCCGCCATGCATCGGACGGCTGAAATTTTGGCTCAGGCACGCAAGCCGGTGATCTACGGTTTAACCAATTCAGGTTCTTGGGCCCAAGAGGCGGCACTTGCCCTGGCCCGAAGCGCCAAAGCCCGATTGGAGCCAGCGGACCTGGCTTTTAAAGCCCCCTATTATCAGAGTCTGGCTAAATATGGTCTGTTTTGGGCGTCCCTGGAGGTTATCCGGGACGAGGCGGACACTGTCCTGTTTTGGGGGGCCAATCCCTTGCACTCTTGCCCCCGGCATGTGGTGCGGTATTCAGTTTTCGCCAGGGGGAAATTTACCGAAAGGGGGATCGAGGAGCGTCGCACTGCGGCAGTCGATCTCTATCGGACTGAATTGGCCGAACTAGTCAAGTTATTTATTCAGACTGAGCCGGGCCAGGAACTCGCTCTGCTGCAGGGAGTGCGGTCAACCCTGGTGGAAGGCAAACCGGCGTCAGTCCGGGGAGTGCGTAGGTTAGCTGAATTCCTGCAAGAGGCCTCTTATGGAGTCATTTTTTTTGGCCGGGGTATAAGTTATGGGCCGGCCCAAGAGTTGCTGGAAGGCCTGGCGGAACTCACTGCCTGGCTAAATCATCAGATTCCCTTTATCCTTTTCCCGTTGAGTGCAGATTTTAATTCCGTGGGCTTATACCATCTGCTTTTGCGGGAAACAGGCTCTCCTTTGGCCCCGGATTTTGGTACAGCCCCAGGATTTACCGCCCATGCCGAGCCGGTTAAGATGTCGGAAGTTGATGCCTTAGTGGTTACCGGAGCAGATCTTTTTTGGTTTTTGTCTGCCGAGGAAATAAACGACTTGAAGAAGCGTCAGGTGCCGGTAGTGGCCTTGAGCCCTTTTGCCAACCGCACGACCGGGCACGCCGAGGTGGTCATACCGGTAGCCCTAACCGGATTGGAAACACCCGAAATTGCTTATCGCATGGATGGGTTGCCCCTTTATTTAGCCAACGTTGTCTCATCACCCCTGCCGCCCGATTCCCAGGTGTTGCAGGACCTGGCAGCCACTCTTTGAATCGTTTTTTGAGCCAATAAATGCGTTTAGTTATCAAAGGCGGAAAAGTCTTTGACCCGAGCAGCGGCTGGGATGGTGCAGAGCAAGACCTCTTTATTGAGAATGGTCGTGTGGTAGCCGAGTTAAAAGAAGTGGATCAGGTCATCAACGCCCATGGGTTGGCCGTGACTCCCGGGGCCATCGATCTACGTAGTCCGGTGGCCGGTTATGGACAGAATTATCTGCGGCTGTGGGGGGGCTGCCTTCTCCCCGGGAGTTGGGTGAGTCATATGCCCTTCTGGGCTACACGCATATTCATGAACCTTTTTTAACTTTTCAGACCGCCAATTATGTCCACCGAGAACTGGCCGCCATTCCAATTGTGGATACTTCAGCGTCTTTAACCCTGAATTTACGAGATTTCGATACGTGGTTAAAGAATGGCGAAAAATTACCCGAGGTAAGTGCGGCCTGGGCCTATCTATTGGAACACAGCCGAGGCCTTAACCTTCGGTTGGCGGAGCCATTCGTCCGTTATCGGCAGGATTTTTATCTCCATCGGACCCTGTCAACAGAATTGGTAGCGGATATTCTGGTCAAGGTGGCCGAACTGTCGGGCAGCCCCATAACCCTGGAAACCACCCCGGAATTGCTGGCTGCCGATCTGCCGCTCCTCCCAGGGTTCCATCTGAGCGCGATGGGACCGGCCCTGGTAAGCGATGGGGTGTTGGAAAACGCTTACCGGCAGTTGGAAGGGGGCGTCTCGGCGGACCTGGGTTTGCTGCCCCCCACCCCCCGGCCGAGTTTGCCACCATTACCGGTCAAGATTGATCTGGACTGGTTTAAGCCGTTTGATCTCAATGTGCCGCCGGTGCCGGAAGTCTCTCGCCGGGCGCTGCGGTTAGCCCTGAATTGCCGGAAAGAAAATCTGGCTTTTTCAGCGGCGAATTTGACCCAAACGCCGGTGAGCAGTTTTCCCCTTTTGTTTTCGTGGTTGGGGGAAGACACCTCCCGGCGACGAGATTGGGGAGAAAACCTGCCGATATCCAGTTATACAATGAATGATTGGATCCGGAGCACTCGCAGCCTGCCGGCCCAACACCTGGGATTGACTGACCGGGGCCATTTACGCCCGGGAGCTAGAGCCGATGTGGCAATCTATGATCTTCCCGGTAGAGGAACGTCCACTTCCTGGCAAGAGAGCTTCAGCCGCTGCCGCCTGCTCCTGAAAGCGGGAGAAGTGGTGGTACATAATTATGCGGTGGTCAATTTTGGGGTTGCCAAGGCTACTTTTTATCGCCGGACGGAGGCCTTGCCCAACCAATTGGTTGCCGACATCTGTGCCTACTGCAGTTTCCGCCTGGAAAATATGCGGATTCCACCCCAGGCGGAGGTTCATTGGCAACAGGTGCCATGATGCCAACGTTAGAAGAGATTAAAGAATATCTGCCAAACCTGGATTGCAGCCAATGTGGCCTCACCTGCGTTGAATTTGCCGGTTTTCTGCTGACTTATGAACTGGCCCCGGAGGACTGTCCGGTGCTGCACGAACCGGATTACGCCGGTTTTATCGAGGCTCTCCATGAGTTATTGGGCCAGCCTGAGGTCCAGGCGGCAGCAGGCATGCAGATTGATCCGGAAAAGTGCATCGGCTGCGGCATCTGCGTCGCCATGTGTGAATTTCACTTGGGAAACTGCACTGATGCCCGGTTGGGGAAAGGACCCCGGCCCCAGGATAAGGTCATCTTTCACATCGTCAACGGCGGCGCCGTCGTGGTGCATCAGGACAGATGCACCCGGTTAGTGCAGGCGGCGGAAAAATGCAGCAAGTGTTCCGAATATTGTCCCACTAAGGCGATTACCTTATATTAGCTATGGAAAAGCTCCGGATTCAAGACCTTGATCATCAGTTCAAAGACGAGTTGGCCCGAGAACCTGGATGCCAGCATCTGCGGCGCTGTTTTTCCTGCGGAGTTTGTACTGCCGTCTGTCCGGTGAGCACCATTGAACCGGACTTCAGTCCCAGCCGCATTTTGCGTCAGATAATGTATGGGATGCGGGCCGAGTTGTTAGCTTCCCCAGCCTTGTGGTATTGTCTCGGCTGCGCGCAATGCTCTTTTCAATGCCCCCAGGATGTCAGGTTTTTAGATATCATTCAGGGCTTGCGGCACCTGGCCGTCCGGGAGGGTCTGATCAGTCCCGATCTGGCAGAGCGTTGCCGCCAAGGGGAAGATCTTCTGTACCAGGTGCGGCGGCGTCTTCTTGCTAAGCTCATTTCTCAACCTAACCGGGAGGAAAGCCTGTCAACTCTCGTGGTTGAGATAGTAAAAGACCTGTCTGGGGACAATCAGACTTGAATTTCGCCAAACGCTGACAAGATATGACCTTAAACCGGCCCCTCAACAGAATCGTCCACCGCCGGGTATTGGTAATCGGCGGCGGCATTGCCGGAATACAAGCCTCCCTGGACCTGGCCGCCATGGGTCTGCCGGTCACCCTCGTAGAGGAACGGCCTTCTGTAGGCGGGTTAATGTCCCAGTTGGACAAGACCTTTCCCACCAACGACTGCGCCATGTGCATCCTCTCGCCCCGCTTACTGGAGATCAGCCGAAATCAAACCATTGATCTGGTCACCTCCAGCCGCATTTTGCAAATTGACGGCGAGGCGGGAGATTTTCGGGTCATTCTCCATCGCCTCCCCCGATACGTAGATATTACCAAATGTTCCGGCTGCGGCGAATGCACCCGGGTATGCCCAGTAAAAATACCCGATCCCTATAATGTGGGGCTTAATCAAACCAAGGCTATCCACCTGCCGTTCCCTCAAGCCGTCCCGCTGTCAGCCTATGTTCACCCCGAAGCTTGCAGGTTTTTGCGGGGTAAGAAATGCGAGGCTTGTGTCAAGGTCTGTCCGGCAGACGCCATAAACCTGCGGCAGCAACCGGAAGAATTGACCTTGCAGGCCGGTGCCGTTATTGTGGCCGCCGGGGCGCAACCGGCAGCGATATCTCATTTTGTTGGCGGTAGGCAGCCCAACGTAGTGACCAGTCTCGAGTTCGAGCGGATTCTAAGCGCCACTGGTCCATTCATGGGAAATTTACGCCGTCCTGCAGATGAACAGCCACCATCGAGTATTGCCTTCATCCAATGCGTCGGGTCTCGGGACCCTCGCCTTGGGGCTCGCTATTGTTCCTCGGTGTGCTGCACTGCCAGCCTCAAGGGAGCGATCATAGCCACCGAACTCAGTGCCAGCAATCTAGAAACAGCAATTTTTTATATGGACTTGCGAACGCCGGGTAAAAATTTTGAACGATACCTGGAACAGGCCCAGAGACACGGAGTCCGTCTGGTTCGCTCCCGGGTCACCAGTGTCCACCCTCACCCGGGAGGAAATGTCGGTATTCGCTATACCGATACCCAGGGAAGGCCTCAAGAAGAAATATTTGGTCTGGCTGTATTGGCGGTAGGGCTGAAAACCCCGGCGGCAAGGTCCACAATGGCGGCCCAATGGGGTTTATCGCTCAACAGCCATCGATTTATTGCCACCTCATCCCTGAACCAGGTGCAAACCAGCCGCCCGGGCATTTTTATCTGTGGCACGGCCCGGGAACCCATGGATATTGCCGAGACCGTTACCACAGCCAGCGCCGCTGCCACTGCCGCCTCGCAACTTTTGGCAACTACTTCTAGAAATCTCAGCACGGTACCAGAACTGCCAACATCAACCGTTGGGCAGGAACTTATCCCCCGGATCGGCATATTTCTGTGCCATTGCGGCACCAATATCGCTGGAGTTTTAAATCTCGAGGCCTTGGCCACAATGCTCAAACAGCTTCCCGAGGTAGTGCATGTGGAAGAAAAACTCTTTGCTTGCTCCCTGGAATCAACCAAACAGTTAGCCGAGGTGATTAAATCCAAAGGTCTGAATCGAATAGTGGTGGCCGCCTGCACCCCCAGGACCCACGAACCGGTTTTTCGAGAGGTACTAACCTCTGCGGGCCTGAACCCAGGGTATGTCATCATGGCCAATGTCAGGGAGCAATGCGCTTGGGTCCACCAGGCGGAAAAAGGAGCAGCGCTGGAAAAGGCCAGGCATCTTATCTCCATGGCCGTGGCCCAAGCCATTCGTCTGTCCCCTATTCTGCCTCAGAGTTTTCCTATTGTTCCCAGTGCCCTGATCCTGGGCGGCGGCGTGGCGGGCCTGAGCGCCGCCCTCTGTCTGGCAGATCAAGGCTTTCAATGTTATCTCATTGAACGGCAGGAGTGTTTAGGCGGCCTGGCCCAGAACCTCCATTTCACTTTGGAAGGTCATGATCCCCAACAGTTTTTGCATGATCTAAAGTCACATGTCCTTGGACATCCTAATATCACCGTTTTCACCCGCAGCGAGTTGGTTCGCTTAAGGGGGCATTGCGGTCAGTTCCTGGCAACGGTGCGTCAACAGACTTCCGCCGGCTTCCAAGAGCGGCAACTGGAACATGGCGCCATCATCGCAGCCACCGGCGGCAAAGAATTTATGCCTCATAACCGCTATCTATATGGCGAGGAGCCCAGGGTCCTGACTCAATCGGAACTGGAAGCCCGGCTACAATCCGGAACCCTGACCCTGGGACCAACGTCCAGGATCATCATGGTTCAATGTGTGGGCTCACGAGAACCGGAACATCCGTATTGCAGCCGTTTATGTTGTTCCGAAGCCATAAAAAATGCTATATTATTAAAAGATCGTTATCCGCTGGCGGAAATAACCATACTTTATCGCGATATTCGGTCTTATGGCTTCCAAGAGGATTATTATCTCCGGGCCAAGGAAAGAGGTATCAGGTTTCTCCCTTATCTGTCCGAGCGTCCACCCCGGTTGACAACCCAGCGCCGCGGGTCTCTGGTGGTGGAATTGTGGGATGAGCTCCTTTCCAGAGAAGTTCAATTCCCGGCTGATTACCTGGTCCTGAGCACCGGGATTGAACCTAACCCTGACAGTGCCCAGGTGGCTCAACTTTTGGGACTGCAACGGTCTGCGGAAGGTTTTTTTCTGGAAGCTCACCAGAAGTTGAGGCCGGTGGAGGCGGCCACGGAGGGTATATTCCTTTGTGGGCTGGCCCATTCTCCCCGGAACCTGCAGGAGACGATCCTACAGGCTCAGGCTGCCGCCGCAGCCGCCGCCCGGGTTTTGTATCAAAGGACAATTTTGAGCGGCGACTATACGGCCCAGTTGCAAGGGGAACACTGCCGCCGCTGCCTTAGTTGCCTGGAAATATGTCCGGTTGGGGCAGTAAGCCTGGGAGAAGGGGGCAAACCGGTCATTCATTTGGAAACCTGCCGGGGCTGCGGTACGTGCGCCGCCCAATGCCCGGCGGGGGCCATTGCCATGAACCGCTTGACAGAATTAGAGTTGGCAGCCCAGATTGAAGGTTTGTTTTCATCGTGAGACAAGGAGAAACACCCGTGAGAGAAAGTTATTGCGGACTTTGTAACGAATGCCATTTGGGGGATTTAGAATTCCTGGAAACAGTTTCCCTCATGAAAGAATATATCGAGCGCTTCCGGGCTAACTACTGGACCCATTGTTTTCCCGAGGGCGAGGGCTTTAATTTTGCTGAATTTCGCAAGGGCCTGGATTGGCTATCAACCCACACGGAATGCCCAGGCTGTAAACGGGGGCGGGGCACGGCGGATTGCCCTATTCGTCTTTGTGCCTGCAGTCGGGGAATTGAAAATTGCTATGAGTGCTCGGACTTGAAAACTTGCGAAAATTATTATTTTTTAGAGGTGGAGTTTCCGGATGTCAAGATTAAGTTGCTGCGCCGTCAGATGCAATATAAGGCTCGGGAGCACCACCGACGGCTGGAAGTCGAGAACCAAAAAAAATTAAAGAAATAAGCGAGCAGACAGCCTTCGCCCCCGAGTCTGGAGACAATTCAAACCTTAGCCCGCAGGATTGAGGGCGAGACCTCGAGACCTGTCTCTTGCCTTACGATTAAAAAGTTTCGCTCAAGGCGTCGACAGCCCCAAAGAAATATAAGTACATCGATCTCATTTCAGGTAGCATCCAGCGCTGCATCCGCGGCCGTTTTTCCCAAAACTCTCTGACTAGATACAGTTCTCTCCTCAAGAAAACGCACTAAACGATCACGAATATTTTTTCCCTCTTCCCCCATACCGGAAAGAATATGTTCAGTTAGGCCACAGAGTTCCATCTGAGAAATTATCGTGGTCTTTTTATTTCTTTTCCGCATCGCTTTCCTCCCGATAGACAGATTTGGAAATATATTTTCCAAGATTTGTGCCAAATTCTATCCCATTGATTTTTCTTAAACTTTGTTTAATAGTATCTTCATAGGGTCTATACTTTTCGACGTAAGGTCTAGGCTCTGTCTGGAATTGGGGATATGGGAGGGCTGTTTGGACAGGAAAATAAAGAGGGAGGCTTGGGGTTTTCACCCTACCGCCTCCCTTTTTAGGCAAGATTATTACTTAAAATTAAAGAGATATCTTAAAAATGATTCATTGCGCCTGCATAATTATTTTGAAATTTTCAAGAATCTGGCTATGGTGCGATCGTAGGTCCTCTCCACCTCAGGTGGAAAATAGCAGGCGGGGAGTTGTCCCATCCCGCGGTGATAGTCCAGGCATTCACAGCAGATGCCTTTGCGGCTGCAAGGTTCATAGGTGCAGTTGCAGTGCTGCAGGTTCTTCTCTTGATTGGGACATTCTCGCATTCCGGTCTCCTTTAGGATACTTTCCGGGCCAGGGTTTGGCGATAGAGCGATTCGTAGGCCTTGGCAGAGGATTCCCAGGAGAAATCCTGGTTCATGGCATTGGTCACAAGTTGTTTCCAGAGGGTCTTATTCTGATACGCCTGGCAGGCTTCCCGAATGCAGGCCAGAAAGGCTTCCGGGGTATATGCTTCGAATCGGAAGCCGGTACCCGTCTTTTGCTTGAGGTCCACCGGTTCGATGGTGTCCACCAAACCACCTGTAGCCCGAACTACAGGAATTGTGCCATATTTCAGGGAATAGATCTGATTGAGGCCACAGGGCTCATAATAAGACGGCATTAAGAACATGTCGGCTCCAGCCTCGATCAGGTGCGCTATTTTATTGTCAAAGGCAATCTTTACCCCCAGTCGCCCCTTATATTTTTCAGCGGCTGCACTCAGCAGCTGATGGTATTTTTCGTCCCCGGTACCCAGGATGACCAGGGTGAGTTTTTCGGCCATCAATTCCGGCAAGATAGCTGCCAGGAGGTCAAACCCTTTCTGGTCGGCCAGACGGGAAACCATTCCTAAAAGGGGCGCTTCCTTCAGCTTAGGATCAAGCTGGTATGCCGCCATGAGAGCTTGTTTATTTTTTTCCTTGCCTGACAGGTCAGCGGGACTGTAAGGGGCGGCAAGCAAGGCATCAGTGGCGGGGTTCCAGATAGCATAGTCAATGCCATTCACAATACCGGTAAGAACGTCGGAGCGGTCGCGCAGCACTCCTTCCAAACCGCAGCCAAACTCCGATGTTTGTATCTCTTGGCTGTACTGCCGACTGACAGTGGTAACGGCGTCAGACCAGAGAATACCGCCTTTGAGAAAATTTATTTTGTCATAAAATTCTAAGCCATCGATACCGAACAGGGATACATCCAAATCCAGCAGATGAAATTTCTCTTTGGCAAAGAGGCCCTGATAAGCCAAATTATGGATGGTAAAAACTGAAGCGGTTTGGGCAAATATCTCTTCACCCCGCCATTTCTCTCGCAGATAGACCGGCACGAGAGCCGATTGCCAATCATGGCAATGCATAATATCAGGTTTAAGATCCAAAGCCTGACAGACTGGTAGCAGAGACTTGGCCAGAAACATATAACGCTCGAAATTGTCAAAGTAATCTCCTTTGGGGGTGCCGTAGAGCTGGCGGCGGTCAAAAAATTCATCCCGCTCCACAAAATAAAACGTCACCCCTGCAATCTCGGCGCTATAAACATCAAATTTCAGGGTATAAAAATCAAAAGGAACCTCGAGATCGGCAATTTCCTTTTTTAAGGCAAAGTTCCCCTGCCTGATCATGCCATACAGGGGCATCAACAGGGAAACCTGCATGCCTAATTTACTTAAGGCTAGGGCAAAGAGCCCGCCACATCAGCCAAACCGCCCGTCTTGGCGAAGGGCACCGCTTCCGGGGAAACAAACATGACATTCATTTTGCGGTCCATAGTTCAGTTATCCTCTCTCAGAGGTTAGATTGTTGGCATAAATAGAGCATCTTCAGGAATGGTACTGATAATTGATGGCGATATCGGTAGCCAGGAAACCTTTATCACCTTCCGCCAAGGTAAACTCAAAAATATGTTCCCGGCTGGGCAAATCTGCCGCATAGACACCTGGGGGAAGGTCTTTTTCCATAAAAAAGACCGACTTGTAAGGAGAATCCTCCTGGCGGGTGTCGGTGATCCACAATCGGCCCAGAGTATGGATGTAGCGCATAAAGCCATATGATTTATCGTGCAGGTATTTGGTGCAAACCCCCCGAACCCGGCTGCCGGGTTCGCCCCAGTTAGGGGCGCCCAGGGGACCCTGGGCGGGCAGCAGGCCTGGAATCAGATAACCGGAGACAAATAGATCCACTTCTCGTCGCAGGCGGGCAGAAACATTAGCGAAGGCCACCAATTCAACCCGACAACCCTTATTTTGAACCATCGTGACAACATTACAAAAATCACCGTCGCCGGTGAGCAAATGAACGATATCCAACCGGTCGGATTGGGAAATAATATCTAGAGCCATGTCCATGTCGGCGTTAGCCTTGCCATAGGTGCGGCCTGAGTCATCCGTGAACCAGCGGATAGGCTTTTCAATGACCTTAAAACCCAAATCTCGTAAGGTCGAAATGAAGTTTAACGTGGCATTATAATTAGGATCTGACACGGCCCGCTCTTCATCGAGGGCCACATAAGCATTCAGACGAACAATTTGTCCGCCATTGCGGGTGGCGAACCGCCGCAGGACTTCATAGCGCATACCATAGCCGCCATTACGGACAATATTCATGGAATCTACATAAACGCCGATCTTGGTCATGGTCAAATTACTTCATCTCTTTAATATAACACGTAATAAAATATTTTTTGTCGTTATCCCGACATAGTTCTTATCAGGGATGAAATTATCATTTTGCTCACAGCGGTGTCAAAGATTTTTCGCTTCCCAAAATCACGTATCTTCTATACCTTATTTTGATTGAAAGATCATGGCTTATTGGCTAGAAACGGCATATTTTGAATTGCCAATTTCCCTAAAAACCTGTTTCACGGCAAGCAGTCCTAATAAATTCAAGATGTTATAAATAACAATCTGCACTGTCGGGGCTTGACAAGCCCAATCGGCGGAATTAATTTACTAATAAATCATGAAAATGGGATTACCACAGGAAATTAACGGCATTTTAGGGGAGCGGGAAACTCAGGTCCTGCACACCATAATTCTACAGTATATTAACAGTGGAGAACCGGTCGGTTCCCGAACGGTATCCAGATCCTCAGGACTTTCGCTCAGCCCGGCAACAATTCGTAATATAATGTTCGACCTGGAGGAACAGGGGTTGTTAAGTCAACCTCACCAGTCTGCCGGCAGGGTCCCGACTTCCCGGGGATTCCGGTATTATGTAGACCATATCTTCTCCAGTCGGAACTTGCAGGCAAGCACTCGCAGACAGATAGAAGGAGGGTTTACGCCTCCGGCAGGCGAATTGCATGATTTAATCCGTCAGGCATCCAGGGTTTTATCCAAGGTTTCCGGACATCCCACCATTGTCCGGGCCCCCAGGCCAACCATCAGCCTCATCCGGCATATACAATTTATCAATGCCGGGGGGGACAATATTTTAACTGTCCTCGTCTCCGTCGAGGGTTTGGTGCAAAATCGCTTTATTAAAAGTACGGAACAGTTCAGCCAGGAGCAACTGGACAAATTCAGCCGCTATCTGAACGGTCTGCTCCAGAATCTAAGTCTGGTCGAGGCCCGTCAGTTGGTCCTGGTCCAACTGGAGGAAGAAAAAGTGCTCTTTGACCGGATGTTTTCCCAGGCTTTGACCTTGAGTCAAAAAGCTCTTCAGGCTGAAGAAGATGAAGAACTCTATGTGGAAGGCGCCAGTCAGATTTTAGATTACCCGGAGTTTGCCGATATCGAAAAAATTCGGGCCCTTTTCAGGGCTTTTGAAGAAAAGCAACAGCTTATCAAATTATTGGACGAGAGTTTAGCTTCGGCCGGGGTGAAAATTCTTATCAGTCCGGAAACCACCTGCCCCGAAGTGGAATGGAGTCTGGTGACTTCGAACTTTCAACGTGACCGGGAGCCCATCGGGGCGGTAGGTATTATCGGCCCCATGCGCATGAATTATGTGCGAGTCATCCCGTTGGTGCAATTTACAGCCAATATAATGAGCGGCATACTGAATAAGTGGCCGATTTTGCCAAGATAATTAATTGTTAACTTAAGCTTTCAGCTTTTCTAGTTATTTTCTAGTTATTTTTATTTTGCCTGATCAAGCTCAAAGTAACTATTTTGTCTTTATGAGCTGAATGCTCAGAAAAGGAGTTCGTTCTCTATGGGTCTTTTCTCCCAAGAGCCTAATCAACCGACTGACTCTCAGGCTGCCGAATCTCAAGAGGTGGAGATGGCGGATACTGTCATGGAAGAAGGCGATCCCGAGGCTTTGCTGCGCCAACTGGCAGAAAAAGAGCGGGAGAACCAGGAACTCAAAGAAAAAAATGATAATCTGCTGCGGCACGTCGCTGACATGGAAAATTTCAGAAAGCGGCTCGAAAAAGAGCGTGCCGATCTCAGAGATTTCGCTAATGAATCGCTGATTAAAGAACTTTTGCCGGTAGTTGATAATTTGGAATTGGCCCTCAATCATAGCCGGCAACAGGAATCCGGCTCTGCCTTATTAGAGGGCGTCGAAAATGTTCTCAAAGGTTTCCTGCAAGCCATAACAAAATTCGGCGTCACGCCGATCCAGGCTTTGGGGGAAAAATTCGATCCGGCCTTTCACAACGCAGTCATGCAGCAAGAAGACGATTCGGTGGAAGATCAAACCATCATCCAGGAACTCCAAAAGGGTTATCTTTTGAAAAATCGTTTGCTGCGACCGGCAATGGTGGTTGTGGCCCGTAAGCCACAATCTTAAAACTAAGCCGCATACGGCATTAAATTTGAAATTTTAAAGACAATTTGTCAGGAGGAATATATTCATGGGAAAAGTTATCGGTATTGACCTTGGCACCACCAATTCCGTGGTGGCAATCATGGAAGGCGGCGAACCCAAAGTCATCGCCAATGTGGAGGGTGGCCGCACCACTCCCTCAGTAGTGGCTTTCAGCGATAGTGGTGAGCGTTTGGTAGGACAGATTGCCAAACGTCAAGCCGTCACCAACCCGGAAAACACTATTTTTTCAGTTAAACGTCTTATCGGACGGAAATTCGCCGACCCGACGGTGCAAAAAGACCTGGCTATTCTGCCTTACAAAATTGTCCAGGCCGAAAATGGCGACGCGCATGTGGAGATCAGGGGCCGGGTCTATAGTCCGGCAGAAATCTCCTCCATGATCCTGGTGAAAATGAAGCAAACGGCCGAGGAATATTTAGGGGAAACAATTACGGAAGCCGTCATTACCACCCCGGCTTACTTTAACGACTCCCAACGCCAGGCAACCAAGGACGCCGGCCGCATTGCCGGATTGAACGTGCTGCGCATTATCAACGAACCCACTGCGGCGTCGTTAGCCTATGGCCTTGACAAAAAGAAAGACGAAAAGATTGCCGTTTTTGACCTGGGCGGGGGCACCTTCGACATTTCCATCCTGGAGATCGGCGATGGCGTCTTCGAAGTCAAATCTACGAACGGCGACACTCATTTAGGCGGCGATGACTTCGACCAGCGCCTCATCGACTATTTGGCCGATGAGTTCAAGAAGGACCAGGGGATAGACCTGCGGAGCGACCGCATGGCCCTGCAGCGTTTAAAAGAAGCCGCGGAAAAGGCCAAGATGGAATTGTCCTCATCTTTGGAAACCGAGGTCAACCTGCCGTTCATTACCGCTGATGCCGCGGGTCCCAAACACCTGTTAATCAAATTGACCCGAGCCAAACTCGAATCTCTGGTTGAGGAACTTATTCAAAAACTGGAAGTTCCCTGCCTCACCGCCCTGAAAGACGCCAACGTGTCGGCCAAAGAGATCGATGAAGTTATCCTGGTGGGCGGCATGACCCGGATGCCCAAGGTGCAGGAAAAGGTCAAACAGATTTTCGGCAAGGAACCGCACAAAGGCGTCAATCCCGACGAAGTGGTGGCGGTGGGCGCCGCCATCCAGGCCGGGGTGCTCAAAGGCGACGTCAAAGACGTCCTGCTCCTGGACGTCACCCCCCTGTCTCTGGGTATCGAAACCCTGGGCGGCGTCTTTACCAAACTCATTGACAAGAACACCACCATCCCCACCAAGCGCAGCCAGACCTTTTCCACGGCGGCAGATAATCAGCCCGCCGTGAGCATTCATGTGCTTCAGGGTGAACGGGAAATGGCGGCAAATAATAAAACCCTGGGCCGTTTCGAGCTGGTGGGCATCCCGCCGGCCCCCCGGGGCATTCCCCAGATCGAGGTTACCTTCGATATCGACGCCAATGGCATCGTCAATGTTTCGGCGAAGGATATGGGCACCGGGCGGGAGCAGTCTATCAAGATTACTGCCTCGAGCGGCCTGACCGAAGCAGAAATCAAGCAGCTTATTAAAGACGCCGAACTCCATGTGGAAGAGGATAAAAAGAAGCGGCAGTTGGTGGAAGCCCGGAATCAGGCCGACTCCCTGGTCTATCAGACCGAAAAAACCCTCACCGAATTGGCTGACAAGGTCGATGAGGCCACCAAGGCTAGTATCAACGAACACGTGGACAAACTGAAAAAGGCGATGGAAGGCGAAGACACCGAGGCGATCAAGCAGGCCAGTGATGAGCTGATGAAAGCCTCCCATAAATTGGCTGAAACCGTTTATGCCCAATCCGCCGGGGCTGAAGGCGCTGCGGGCGCCGGCGCCCAACAGGCGCAGCAGAAGAAACCTGAAGATGACGTGGTGGAAGCTGAATTCGAAGAAGTAAAGTAACCTTTTAAAAAACTCAGGCGGAGGTGGGGGCAATTTGTCCCCACCTTTTTTTTGGGTCTAGACCTGAGCTTACTGTAGAAAACAGCGTGGAAAGCTGATATGGTAAGGAAGTCTAGAATACCGTTTTCGGTTTCCCGTTTTCGGTTAAAAAATGCAGCAACTATAAAATGTTAGACATTATGTTGGTTGCCGGACAGACCGAACTTGGTATAAAAAAAGGGCTTCGGATAAAAAACACTCTTCACACATTTTTTGATTTACTCGTGAAAATCGAAATGATCAACATCTCCCGCCCTCGGCCGGTGAGGTCCGACAATCTATCTCAATACAGCCGCGTTAAGCTTTGCCTGCTGTCAGTTTTGCTAATCATGACTTTTACTGGAATTGCGGCGGGCCCGGCCCCGGCTCAGGAGAGAGGCAGCAACATCTCCACCCTGCTGCGGGAGGCTGAAAATTTCTATCGAGTCCATCGCTATGAGGAAGCCCTGCAGCGTTATGAACAGTTTTTGAAAACTTCTCCACCCGAACAGCAGGGGCAACATGCCTGGCTGCGCACCGCCGAAATCTATGGCATCAAAGGCGACTGGAATCAGGCCAGGACACGCTATGAAAGGCTGCTGGCGGTCAAAACCGACAGTGGTATCGCTTTAAGGGCCCGCTACGGGGTTGGCCAGGCACACTATAAACTGGGTAATCACTCTGAAGCCGAGCGGATTTTGGAAAACCTCAGTGCTTCCAGTCTTCCCGGCGATCTGCGTTTTAAAACCAATGCCCTGCTGACGGAATTATCCCTGCAATCCGGGAACATTGCCCAGGGTTTCAGCCGTTTGCTGCTGCTGGAAAAAGACCTGCCCTTTGGCGAAGAAGAGTGGTTCCAGGACCTGAAAACCCGGTTGTTGAGCAGAGCAACCGCCTTGGACCTGGAAAAATTTGCCGACCTGTATCGGGACACTCCCTTAACAGCAGGGGTGCTGCTGCAGTTGGCTAAAGTGGAGCTTCAGGCCGGCCGGCCAGAGCGAGCTGAAATCTGGCTAACTACCCTCAGGCAGCGGTTTCCCCAGAGTCCCGAAGCCGCCCAGGCGAAACAGGTGTTGCCGGCCCCGGACAAATCCAAGCCCGCCGCACCGCCCAGCGTGGTGGGTTGCCTCCTGCCGTTGTCCGGGGAAAATGCCGATGTCGGGCGCCAGGTAAAAAACGGCCTGGAACTGGCCGCATCCCAGTCTGGAGTTGCTCTGGTAATCAAGGACGGCAGCAACAGTTCTGAGCAAACCGCGGCTGCCGTGGAAGAGCTGGCCAACAATCCCCAGGTTCTGGTATTGGTAGGTTTTTTCCCTTCGGCCACGGCCGACGCCGCCGCGGAAGCGGCCCAGCGACTGGGAATTCCCCTGCTGGCTCTGACCCAAAAGAAAGATGTGACGCTGACCAGGACTTTTATCTTCCGGGATTTTCTCACCCACCGCCTGATGGTGCAGGCCTTGCTGGATACACGGCAGACAGGATGGGTTGGCAGCGTTATGCCATCCTTTATCCCGATTCCAAATACGGACAGACGTTATCTCGTCAGTTCAGCGCCGAAACCAACCGGCATGCAGTCAGGCTGGTGGCCCAGGTATCCTACCCCGAAGGCGGCAGGGATTTGACCCAAGCGGTGCAAACCCTGGCTCAGATCACTCCCGGCCCAGACGGCGTTCCGGCTCTGGAGGCGATTTTTATACCTGATGAAGCCAATGTCGTGGCCTCGGTCGCCCAAGCAATCGCCGCCACACCCCTGGCCCGGGTCCGCCTTTTGGGAACCAATATTCTGCACACGCCGGCAACTTTGGAACAGGGTGTGGTGCTGGAGGGAATCCTCTTCCCGGATGGTTTTTTTGCGGCAGATTCCGACCCAGCAGTCAAAGCCTTTGTCGCCGATTACCAGCAACGGTTTCAGCGGTCTCCCGGCTACCTGGCGGCCCAGGGGTATAGCAGTATGCGGCTGCTGGTTGAGACCCAGAAAGATTTTCCCACTATCACGCGGGGAGAGTTTGCCCAGAAACTGCGGCACCAGACCCAGCCGCCGGGGTTTTCCCTCTTTAAGGGCTTTAATGTTGAGAGGGAGGCGGAGCTGACCACGAAGATTTTGACCATCAGGGCAAAAGAATTTCAGTTAGAACCTTAAATCCAAGAGAGATGCTCATGTCCCAGGAAATTCCCGGCGGTCTGACGAACATTCCCGGATTCTTGGTGGGTCACGCCAGCGACTTTAAAAATATCACCGGCTGCACGGTCATTCTCTGTCCTCCGGGCACCCTGGGCAGTATCGATATCCGGGGCTCCGCGGCCGGCACCCGGCAAATCGACGCCCTGCTGAGCTACCATATCGTCAACGAAGTTCAGGCCGTGCTCCTGGCCGGCGGCAGCGCCTTCGGGCTGGATGCCGGCGGCGGGGTCATGGAGTTCCTGGAAGAACGGGGCCGGGGTTTTGACGTGGCCATCACCCGGGTGCCTACCGTTCCCACCGCGGTCATCTTTGACCTTTCCTTGGGAAACTGCCGGGTGCGGCCGGACAAAGCCATGGGGTACGCCGCGTGCGTTCAGGCCGACGGCGGGGCTGTCGCAGAAGGCAGCGTCGGCGCCGGGACGGGAGCGTCGGTGGGGAAACTCTTTGGCATCACTCAGGGCATGAAAGGCGGCTTGGGCAGCGTCTGTCTGGCCGGCCCTAATGGCTTGCTGGTGGGCGCCCTGGTAGTGGTCAACGCCTTCGGGGACGTACGGGATTATGCCACCGGCAAGATCATTGCCGGGGCCCGACTGGCCCCGGACAGCCATGAATTCGCCGACAGCGCCGCCTCTATCCGCCAAGGCATTATCCGCCAACGCTTCGCGGAACCCAACACTACCCTGGGCGTCGTCGCCACCAACGCCCGCCTGACCCGGGAACAGGCCCAGAAAGTGGCCCAGATGGGTCACAACGGCCTGGCCCGCAGTCCATTACCCCCATCCACACCCTCTTTGACGGCGACATCGTCTTTGTCCTGTCCCACCGCGAAATTGACGCCGACCTCCACGTCGTCGGCCTCCTGGGCGAAGAAGCCCTGCGTCTGGCCGTGGACCGGGCAATCAAGCTGGCCCATGGACTGGGGGTACTGCCGGCGTATGGGGATGCAGCCGGCGATAATTCCTGATCTGAGGTAATGGTCAGTGGTAGACCGCCCAATTGCTCGGGAAAGGTCTCATATCATCTGACGGGCTTTAACATTATTGTTCATGGCAATTATGCCATACGTTGGCGAACAAGAATAATTTTTCAAAACCTGATCTCTCCCGGCTCGCTTACCCTCAGTAACCATTGGATTTGGAAATTCCCCCCACGAAGAGCTCATTTCGATCAGGAGATCATATCTGCGATTACTTGGATTTTATTGGAGTTTCGAATGTGGCAAATGATGTGGTGGGCTTACAAATTCGGGTCGCTTTCAAAGAAGCTGCCACCGTGTTTCGGGACCCGATGGGTATAACTTTTTATAATCCGGACCATTCAGAGGAAGAAGATCGCTTTATGACCGTTGGTTTTTCCACTATGGGGTCGACTTCTGATGGTTGCCCATACGGAGCGCGGCGATCAAATCCGCATCATCAGCCCTCGAGAACTTACCCGAATGGAGCAAAAAGTTTAGGAAGAGGACATCAACAGAAGAAAAAAGTGACGACCTTCGCCCAGAATACGACTTGGGAGAATTGCTTAAGAGTGGTGTCCAGGGCAAATACACTGGCCGGTATCGGGAAGGTGCGAACATTGTTTTGTTGGATGGTGATGTGGCCGAAACCTTTCCAAACGACGAGGCCGTCAACGAAGCCCTCCGTCTGGTAATTAAATTAACCAAGGTGCCGAGATCAGAGAAAAAAAGAACCTAAAAGTGACTTATGTCAACAGGAGGGTGATATTTCTTGGCGCTACTCGATGCCTCTATTTGTGTCTAATTCTTTTATATTTATGCAGATTTTTGGATGAAAGGCTGAGCTTTCTGCAATCCTGGCATATTAGCTGACCTTGCAAACGCCACTATTCCTTAGTCTTTATCGATAAGCTAAAGACCTTTTCAAGGTCTAATCATATCCGCTTCCGTTGTCCCGGGATAGATAAAGATTCGAAATTTATGGCAATTGTGTCTTGCTGTCAATAATGGCGCTTCTGAGTTGGCCACTAGTTAAACCGCTCACCCCGGTTAAATCGGCTCCGTTCATTTTAGCCCCTTGCATCTCGGCATTTCCCAGATATGCCCCGGTGAGATTAGCCCCGGAAAGGTCGGCCCCTTTCAGATTTGCCTGGCGCAGCTCGGAAAAGGACAGGTCGGCTTTCTGGAGATCGGCGCCTTGGAAATCCCATCCCACCAGATTTGCTCGTTTGAGATCAGCACCTCTTAGGTCATAGTCGCCCAATCGATTTGTTAAAACCCGGTCGTTGTGGTCTGATAGCAACTCCAGTTTATTGATCATAACGTCATCGTAGAGGGCGAGACTCCAGTTCTTCCCGGATTTTATCTGTTTTTTGTCCAAATTTTTGGCCCCTTTGAAATCGGCTAGCCACAGATTGGCGTCAGTGAGATCTGCTTTTTCGAGATCGGCCTCTCGGAAGTTAGCTCCCATCAGGTTGGCTTTATTGAGGTTGGCTTCTTGGAGATTGGCTTTATAAAGGTTTGCATTCCGGAGGTTGGCTTTTTGGAGGTTGCTTTTTTTGAGACTCGCCTCCGTGCAATCAAATTTCTCCAGATCTGTCCCGTGTAAGTCTAAAGTATCCCGATCCCATTTGGGAAGTTTTTTCTTTTTTACCTGGTCATTGTGGTCTGGCGGCAGCTTCAGTTCGGCAACGATCTCGGGGTCATAAGAGGCAAGAATCCAGGCACGGGCTTCTTGTAGCTGGCGGACCTTGAGACCCTTGGCTTTGGTTAGGACGGCTCCTTGGAGATTGGCCGCCCGAAGAATGGCCCCGCTAAGGTTGGCTTCTTCCAGGTTGGCAGAGCTGAGATTGGCTTCTGCCAGCACGGCCTCCTCCAGGTCAGCGGCTTTCAGGATTGCTCCTGCCAGAGAAGCCAGATAAAGGTTAGCTCTAAACAAGCAGGCGTCGGTGAGATCGGCCTTGAAGAGAGTCGCCTTCTCCAGTTTGGCGGCCTCCTCGGGATAGCCGGCTTCCCCCAGCTTGGCTTTCCGCAGGTCCGCTCCCCGGCAATAAGCCAGCTCTAAATTGGCGGCCCGCAGATCGGCCTTGGCCATGAAAGCTCCCTTGGCCCGGACATATCTTAGATCACTCCCCTTGAGAGATGCACCTTTGGCCATGACTTTCTTGATCCCGCTCGCATCTTTATCATCGTCTTTGTCTGTATTGCTGGAGACCTCTGCTTCTTCAAAATTTGCCGCAATGTTTGTATGCCCGGGCAAGTAATTAAGAATCTTAGGGACGAGCTCTCTATGGAAATACCATCCGACCGCGGGTCGAAGATCATCTTCCAGTTTAGCCGGTATGCCGTTGATAAAGCCATCGGAGACACCATAGATAAATACCAGGAAGAGGCCGGTGACAAGGGAGTTAAAGATGAATCTCTTGGGCTTTTGACGATTTCCCCCTTGTACGGTGGCTTTGCAATTAAAGTAAAAATGGCAGCCAAACCAGACGGCGGCCGTCAGCAGCGCCACATGCCAGTAAGTTACCCAGAAATTGCGCACATAAAGGTACCTGAACCATAAGATGGTAAAGGTGAGAGGGACAAAAAACCAGGCAAAAAAAACCGCGATCCCTCTTTCCAGGACCCAATAAGCGGGACGAATATCTTTGCGTTGTTTGATCTGGATAAAATACAAGGAGGGCAGCCAATTGAATAGCCAGGGATAGACCTTCTGGTCGAGCCGTTTCCCATCGGGAAATACCGCTGGCAAATTCCCTATGGCTTCCCACAAATGTTGCAGGTTTAAGTGGAAATAAATGTACATGGCAAGCAGGAGAAAGGGTCCGGTAATATAAAAAAAGGCCATGTTGGTCACAACATTTAAGAAGGGCAGAGAGGTGGTGCCGGTATTGGTGACCAGGGCCACGTCAGTGGTGGTAAATGCCGTGAAACAGGCGAAGCCACAGGCAAGCATCATAGTGGTGAAATTGAACCCCGACACGGGCGCACTTGACCCGGCTGCGCTTGGCGCCAACCTCACCGTTACATTCGCATTTCCGAAAATCGGACAACTTGCATTTCCCGGCGCGGGTGCCGTAGGCGAGTTGTTATCGCGACATCGGCATTCGCGAAGAATGGGCGGAATCGAATTTACCGGACGTCGCGACGGCACACGAAATCACGCGGCGCTTGCCGCCGCGCCCGCGCGATTCGCACAAGGGCACATTCGGCAAAGCGATGCTGTGTCTTGGCTCGGCGAATTGCGTTGGTGCGGCGTTTCTTGCTGGCTCGGCAGCAACGCGCGCAGGTGCCGGCTTGGTCACGCTTGCGCTCGCGCGTGCAATTTACCCCATGATCGCATCGGCATTGCACGAAACGACGTTCGTCGTCCTGCCCGATGACCTCGGCGCACTTGTGCCCGATGCGGTGAACGTCTTGCGCGAGCACTTGACCGATTACGATGCGTTGCTTATCAGTTGCGGCTTTGGACGCGATGCTAAAACAATCGAGTTTGTGCAACGATTGCTTGGCACAAATGCGAAAGCAAAAACGCAAATGGGCTTTGCGAATACTAAGGCGAGAGTTCGAGCTCGGGGCAAGTTGCCGCCACTCGTGATCGACGCGGACGGGCTTTACGCGCTCGCGCAAGCCGACGAGTGGTGGAAGCATCTTGCACCTGGCAGCGCAATTCTCACACCGCATCCTGGCGAAATGGCAATGCTCACCGGTTTATCGCGAACGAAGTACAAGCATATCGTGTGAATGGAGCGAAGAAATATGCGGCGCAATCGAATCAGATCGTCGTGTTGAAGGGTGCGTTCACCGTCGTCGCAGCACCCGACGGACGCGCAACGATGCTACCCTTCGCGACACCGGCGCTTGCGACTGCCGGCACCGGCGATGTACTGGCAGGCACCATTGCGGCGATGCTCGCGCAACATCTGACACCCTACGACGCGGCAATCGCCGGCGCGTACGTGCATGGACTGGCGGGTCAAATCGCGGAACAAGAGATCGGCAAAGCGGGCGTGGTCGCCGGCGATTTGCTGATGCGCTTGCCGGAAGCATTGCGCCGACTGGAGAAACGATGAATCTATTGCGTGACGCATTTGATAATCAACCCCTGGTGCAGGTGGGCCAGTTTCGATTCATCCTGAATCCGCTCACCGAGCAAGTCCCGGCGACTACGCCGGAATTGTTGCGCCAGGCGGCAAACGCGCTTCTTGACGCCGTGAATCTTGAGGGGGTCAATAAATTTGTGGGCGAAGAAGATCGCGGCGCAATTCTGGTGGCCGCCGTAAGTTCGCAATCGAATCTGCCCCTCGCACTCGCGCGCTGGAACCCCTCCGGTGTCCCCGGTCAAATCGCCGTCGATTTTGCGATGGATACACCCAAGGCACATTGTACCTGAACGGCGTCGAGCGCGGCGACAATGTCTTGATCGTCGATGATTTGATCAGCACCGGCGGCACACTCATCGCGTTGATTCACGGGGTGGAACAAGCAGGCGCAAAAATCCGCGACGTGATTTGCGTCGCGGAAAAAGTGGATTATGGCGGTGTCGAGCATGTGCGAGCAAAAACCGGTTACACGGTCAAGAC
>CAVPJB010000025.1:0-40847 GCA_963705135.1 uncultured delta proteobacterium | reverse complement strand
CACTCCCTCCGGGCCACAACAATTGCAGGTTGCCGGGGTGTTCTACGACTACCGCACTGACGGCACCGCCGTCTGGATGGATAAAAGCCTGTTCCAGAAGTTCTGGCAGGACGACCACATAAACGCGGTACGTATTTTCCTCAAAGACAAGAGTCAGCTCAAAGAGTTCCAGACCCAGCTGTGGCAAACCTATCAGGGGCGCTATCGGTTGGTGGCCTTGTCGCACCAGGATCTTAAAGATGGTATTTTGCGGATTTTCGATGAGACCTTCGCCCTGACCTACGCCCTGGAGGGGGTAGCAGTGCTGGTGGCGGTCTTTGGCATTATCACTACTTTCCTGGTGCTGGTCATGGAGCGGGAACGGGAACTGGCCCTGCTCCAGGCCCTGGGAGCTTCCCGGGGACAGATTATGGGCATGGTGCTGGTGGAATCCGGGTTGGCCAGCCTGCTCAGTTATATCTTAGGCGCCCTGTCCGGGTCGGTCCTGGCCTTGCTGCTGATTCTGGTGATCAACAAGCAGGCCTTTGGCTGGACCATTCACCTGTTTCTGGCCCCGGCAGTGTATTGGCAAACCCTGCTGCTGGTGCTTGGCTTTGGGATTGACCGCCGGGGCCTATCCGGCCTGGCGGGCCATACAGCCGCACGTGGCGGCGATTTTAAAAGAAGAATAATATTAAGGCATCCTTCTAAATATTGCCTTGCCGGCAGGAGTGCAATACAATATAATCGCTCCGGCATCATAAGTGGGAAAATAATCAGACTGCCAGGCCATAAAGAAATTGGCTCTCGCTTTTAAAGGGAGAACTTATAATGCAGCGATTCAAACGGTGGTTTTTGACCCTGCTTATCGGCGGCTTCGCCTTCGTGGCGTCCTATATCATATTTGCCGTAATTTTTACCGATTTCACCGTGGAAATGTGGTGGCATCAAAGTTTAGGGTACGAAAACTTCTTCTGGCTCCGCCTCGGCTACCGCTACCTGGTCTTGGCAGCGTTCACTCTGCTGTTTTTCTTTATTTTCTTCCTGAATTTCTGGATCGGCTCCCGCTATTTAGGCACCGTGGCGCCCCCCCCGGAAACTGAGCAGACCACCTCCCGCTCCCGGGAACTGGTCCGGCATTTTCGCACCGGTTCCATGCGGGTGTATGCGCCTTTCAGCCTGGCCCTGGCCGTGCTGGTGGCCTGGCCGCTGTATAAACAGTGGGAAGGGACCTTGCTCTATGTTTTTGGCCAGAGTGCCGGTTTTCAGGATCCCTATTTCGGCCGGGATATCAGTTTTTATCTCTTTTCTCTGCCCTTATATGAGAATTTAGTGAGAGAAGTGCTCATCGCCCTGGCCCTCCTCACCGGCGGCCTGCTGCTCCTTTACTGGCTGGAGCGCCGCGTGTTGACCAAAGTGGAGCAACGCCTGCCCAACGGTGCCAAAATTCATTTGACCCTGCTCCTCATTCTCTTCTTTGGCGTCGGTATCTGGTGGGTGTTTCTCCAACGCTATGCGCTGCTCTATCTGACCACCCATGAACCGCTGTTTTACGGGCCCGGCTTCGTGGAGATGCGAATACTGTTGCCTTTGCTCTATCTCACCATCGCCGGCTTGATCACTCTGGCCCTGGCCCTGTTGTATCTCCTGCATACCCGCCGCGGGGTCAAACTCCTTATCATCTCATTGGTCATCCTGACCCTGGGCATCGGCTTGCGCTACACCCAGTTCCTCCCGGATACCGTACAACGCTACATCGTCCAACCCAATGAGATCAGCCGGGAACAGGCCTTTATGCAAAAGAATATCGACGCCACTGTCCGGGCCTATAATATCCATAAGGTGGAAACCCGGGAAGATCCTATTCTCCATGATGGCGAAATCAAGGTAGGTAAGATCGGCGCCAGCCTGCGTAATATCCCAGTGTGGGATAAAGAGGTACTGGGCGAGGTCTTCGAGCAGCTCCAGGAATTGCGAACCTATTATGAGTTTTCCGGCGTCAGCGTCGACCGCTACACCGTGAATAACGCCCTCCAGCAGGTCTTTCTATCGGCCCGGGAGCTCAACCTGAAAGCCTTGCCCCAGGAAGCCCGCAACTGGATTAACGAGCGTTTGAAATACACCCATGGCTTTGGGGTGGTCATGACCCCGGCGTCCCAGGGGGGAGACGAGCCGTTAAACTGGTTTATTCAGGGCATCCCCCCCAGGTCCAACTATGGCTTTGAGATTACCCAGCCCGCTATTTACTATGGCCGGTCTGAGTTCGGCCCGGTCATCGCCCCCAACGACAGCGGCGAAATGGGCCATCCGGTGGGAGACACCATCACCGAATATAATTATCAAGGCACGGGCGGCGTGCCCATCTCCAATATGTTCCGCAAATTGGTGTTCGCCCTCTACTTCGGTGAGAGGGATATTTTCTTCACCACCAAAACCAACCGGGACAGCCGCATGCTTTTCCGGCGCAACATCGTGGAAGCCATTAAAACCCTGACGCCTTTTTTTACCCTGGATAAAGACCCTTATATTGTGACTACCTCCAAAGGCCTGTATTGGATCCAGGACGCCTATACCATGTCCGACCGCTATCCCGGGTCCCAGCCCCACGCCCTGGGCTTTAACTATATCCGCAATTCCGTGAAGATCATCGTCGATGCCTACAATGGCAGCATGGATTATTACGTGGCCGACCCCGAGGACCCCATCGTCCAGGCCTACCGGCGGATTTATCCCGGCCTGCTGAAACCTCTGGACGCCATGCCCGAGGAACTCAAGGCCCATGTCCGCTATCCCAAGGACCTCTTCGACATCCAACTTTCCGTCTATCGGAAATATCATCAATCCGTGGAGGAATTTTACAAGCAGGAGGATTTATGGGAATTCCCCATGATGGAACGCAACAAAAAACTGGACAAAATGACCCCGTATTATCTCACCCTCAACATTATTGATCCCGACCGCCCTGATTTTCTCCTCCTCTGCCCCATGACCCCCAAGGGCCGAGCCAACCTCCGGGCCTTGTGTGTCATCGGTTCGGATGCCCCCCACTACGGCAAAATGATCGTCTACACCTTTCCCAAGGGGTCCCTCTTTTTGGGTCCTTCCCAGGTGGAGGCCATTATTAACCAGGATACCAGGGTGTCAGAGCAGTTAACCCTCTGGAATCAGATGGGTTCCCTGGTGGAAAGGGGTCGGATGATCGTCCTGCCGGTCATGGGCTCTCTGGTCTATATCCAGTCGGTTTACCTCAAAGCCGCCGCCCGGTTGAAAATTCCCCAGTTAAAACGGCTTATTATTGTTAAAAATGACACCGTCGTCATGGAGTCCACCCTGGAAGAAGGTTTTGCCAGATTGGAAGAGCGCTTCCAGGCGCAGTCGGAACGGGCCCGGAAGCGGCTCCAACCGGTAACCCCCGAGACCGGTGTGGCCCCTCCTGGCGGGGAAACCCAACCGCAGCAACAACAGTAATAAGATCAATAACATCAACCATAGGTCAAAAGTTGTGGCGGGTTTAAAAAAATTGCTTGAAGGTCGGTCAATTTGGCCGGGGGTTTTTGCAAGCTCGAATCGAGCAGCATAAATAAACTTAATTAAGTTTAAGGAACTTTCTGGATTGTCATCTAACTTTACAGATAACACTTAATCTATTCTTTTTTCTTGACATTTTTATCTAATCTAGCCCATAATAATCTGACCAGAAAAAGTTAACCTACAGGGATGTGGGGCGGAAAGCCGTGGGTCTTGTGGGATCGTCAAAAAAGACAGCCGGGCTGCCTGGACAAAGGGGCAGTTCGGCTTTTTTCATTCTTTAGGGTTGTTCAACGTAATCTTGCCTGAAAGGAAAAAAACCATGATGATTGGAAAGAGGGTCAAGTTTGCTATCAAGTCAATATGTTTGGTTTTTGTTTTCACATCCTTTTCTAGTGATGCCTTTGCCAAACTGGCTACTAACTATGCCGTGCTCTTCAGCGGGGGGGTTGATGCCAGATCTAATAGTTTCATGTTTTATGAATCAACTGTACGGATGTGGGAGCTCTTAACAGAGACCTTGGAGTTCAAACCCGCAAACATTTATGTCCTGGCTGCCGATGGTTTAGATCCGGCCCTTGATAACTACAATGAGGTAACGAAAAACTACGGCAACTCCGATTGGAGCAAGATTGTCGGGGCTGGTAGCCATGTTCTGGCCGCCACTCCTTTCAATCTGCAAAAAACACTGAAGCAGCTTAATAAGGATATGGGCCAAGAAGCTGATTTTTACTTCTGGGCGGAGGATCACGGCGCCAAGACCAAAAAAGATGAAATTTATTTATGTGCCTGGGGGAACAAGTATATTGCCGATGAGGATTTTGCTTCCTGGGTTAATCCCTTTCAGGTCAAGAATGAAGTATATGTTTTTACTCAATGTTTTGGTGGTGGCATGGTTGACGATCTGTATTTGACACCGGGAGACGGTCGGTTTGCCGCCTGGGCGGCAGACTGGTATGAATCCAGTTGGTATGATCCCAAGAAAGGAAATGGTGGCTGGTCCAGCGCCTGGATGGATGGGATAGAGATGGGACTGCGCTCCACCCATGATTTAGGAAATTATGCTTTAATACATGATCCTTATGGTCCTGAGGGCAAAAAGAAGGAACATCCCGGTTTTATGGGGGATGACTTTTTCCTGGCCGCATCTCCGGAATCCATCATGTATAAAGCCGATATGGCTGCTCCTTTTAGCTCCTCATGCTATTACAATGTCGCTAAAAATGGCAAAGTCTATGGGGATGCCTACCATGATGCGGAAAGCAACCAAAACTTGATCCCGGTACATTTTGCTAATCCCCTGGGAATCGGCGTATTAGGCAGCGAGGTGGGATATTACCCGGGGGCAGGTTTTGCAGACCATTATTTTGGCAAGGGGTATTGGGAGGCGGATGAGTAAGGCAGGTTTGGATAAAGCAGATCGCCAGGGATGATTTTTTTGATCAGGATCAAAGAGAAGGTGGAGGGGGGATGAAGTAGCATCTTCGATCGGCGCTGGCCTGAGGACCTCGGCAAACCCCGCCGCTTCAAGGGCTGCTATTGCTTGCTAATCCCTGGTCCTGTCCCTGGCTTCTGACTCCTGGTCCACAACCAGGGAAAGGTTCCTTCGAAGACAGCAATGGGGAGGTCGCGCATGGAACGGTGCCACAAGAAAACAGCTATGAGTGAGAAAACGAGATTGGGTATCCAGGGGGCGAAGGCCGGCGGGAGAATGGCGTAGGTGCCCAACCGCCAGGCGGCGGTCAGCAGCAGGTAATAGAGCAGAAAGATGGCCAGACCCAGGATAAGGCCAACCGCCCGCCCTCGAACCTGGGTCGAGATACCCAGTGGCATTACCGTCAGAACCATAATAGAGACCCCTAGAGGCAAAGAAAAGCGGCGATTGATTTCGATGAGCAATTTATTCTGTTCTATGGTCCCGGGTTTGGATTGGGCCAAAGCCTGCCGGAGTTCGGAAAAGTACATTTCATCTTCGGACTTTGGTTTCGCGCCAAATTGAAACAGTTCCAGGGGAATCTGGTAGGTGTCGAATTCGACGCTGTGAAAAGAAGAAGTATCTTCACTGAGGCGTAGCACCCGGCCCTGAAATAATTGCAATACCAGGCGTTCCGACTTTGGGTCGAAAAGCATTCTGGCTTTATCGGCGGTGATGACGTTGGGAATCTGGGGATCACGATCGTCCGAGATAAAAACTCCTTCCATGAGTTCCCCGGAGGTGGGAACGTTGTTCACAAAGAGCACCATATGATCGAAGTCATTGTTAAAAACCTGTTCCCGAATGCCCAGGTCGGCCCGGCGCTTGGTAACGTCCAACAGGAGTTGCCGCATTTCCTGGTTGCCCCACGGCGTGGCATATAATGAAAAAAAGAGGGCAGCGCCGGTGATCAGGAGGCTGAACCCCAGTATGGGCGGCAAAAGCTGGAGAGCACTGATGCCGCTCGTTTTCAAGGCCATAATCTCATTGTCATTGGAAAGGCGCAGAAAGGTGACCAGCACCGCAATCATTCCCGCCATCGGCACCGTAAAGAGGAGCAGATAAGGCATTAACAGCAGACAAAATTTTCCAATATCGGCCAGGCCGACCCCTTTGGTGATAATCATCTGCATCACCCTGGTGATCCGCCCCATAAAGACAATAGTAGTTATGGCTAGAAGGCTGACAATGAATATGCTCCAGCACTCCCGCCAAAGGTAGCGGTACAAAATAGCTGGCCAACTCATGCGGCCATAGTGGGAATCGGGTGAGTTCATCGTTTGCTGATAACTAATATAGTCCTTCCATTGTGCCACAATGGTTATGGGCTCTGAATAAATGTCCTGAAAATTTTTAAAGTTGTCCCGGTCGATGAGCAGGAAAAAACCGGGGCGTTGTCGCAACAGCTTCGTCAATTGGGCCGTCCGGTCCAGGTAATAGGGGTTCTGGGGCTGCTGCTTGAGGCCAAAATCCAATTCTCCCCGCACTTCATAAAGATAAAAGGGCTGGCCGGTATAAAATGAAATCCCCTGCGAATAGAGCTGATATCCCACGATGTTACTATCGGCCTGCCAGCGGGAATTGATTACCTGGGCCAGGGGTTTGGGCGAGCGGGTCTCAGCCACCCGTTCCACCCCGAACAGGAGCACCAGGTTGAGAAGGATGGCGCCACCAGTCAAAAGGTGTCGCCGGTAAGGAGGGGAGGGGAACCCCATCAGTAACAGGAGGGGGATAATAGCCAGGATCAGGGTGTAAGCCGTGATAAAGGGGGAGATAAAGCCAATCTTGTCCCACAAAGAAGGAAAAAAAACTGCACTCACCGCCAGGGCCAGGGAAAGCAGAAGGGCCAGAACCAGCCAGACGCGCAGGCTCCAATACCAGCCCGGTCTTTCCAGGTGTTCAGATTCTTTTTCTACCTCAGACAAGGCCCAGCCCACCAGCATTGCCAGGGGGGGCAGTCCAGGCAGCAGATACGGGAACAGCTTGGCCCGGGCCAAGGAAAAAAAAATAAAGATGACTCCGAACCAGAGCAGGAGGAACAGACGGTCCCGGGAAGCCTCGGGAGATGCCGGCTTGGGGAGCGCCGCCCGCCAGGACCAGGGCAGCAAGAAAATCCAAGGCAGAAAACTTACGATCAAGACCCCGATATAAAAATAAAAAGGTTCGCCGGCGTGAATGCGGGGCGTCAAAAAACGCTGCACGTTTTCCTGCAGAAAAAAATAATTCAGAAATTCGGGATTACGCCAGGCTACCAGAATATACCAGGGAAGCACCAGGGCCGCAAAGATGAAGGCGCCGCCGGCATGCCAGAGCTGGCTGACTCCGAGCCATTGTTTCTGGGCCAGAAACCAGGTCAAAAAGATCAAGCCGGAGAGGACCACCGCCACCGGTCCTTTGGTCAGCACTGCCAGACCCAGAGCCAGATAGGCCCAGGGTAGGTAGCGGCGCTCGTGGTTTCTCACGGCCAGATATGCCAGGCCGATACCCCAGGTCATGAAACAGGTGAGGGTTGTATCCAGGATGAGGAGGCGGCCGATGATAAAATAACCGGAGCTGGTGCCCGTTATCAGGGCGGCCAGGAAAGCGGTGCCTGGTCCCCACAACTTTAAGGAAAGCCAATACACGGCAACGATGCCGCCTATGGCGCTTAAAGCCGGAATAAACCGGGCGGCCCACTCGTTTAGGCCCCCGAGGCTTAGGCTCAGAGTGGTGAGCCAGTAGACCAGCGGCGGTTTTTCCAGGTAAGGCAGAAAATTCAGCCGGGGAGTGACAAAATCGCCCAGTACCAGCATTTCCCGGGCTATTTCAGCGTAGCGGCCTTCATCCGGGTCCATGAGGCCGGGGACGCCCAGACGGAAGAAAAAGAGCAGGCCACCGAGAACCAGGAGTAGAAGGGCAGGCTGATGGAACGGGGAACGGGACTGGGAAGCTTTCATCTTTGTAACTATAACCCAAGTGCAGCAGATTTAATATACTGGGAAAAGGTTTTTGCCGCGGAAAATGTGCGTGGCAATCTGATCTAGCTGACGCGCCAAATACAAAGGCCGGCTCCAGGAGCCGGCCTTTGTGGGGTTTCGATCCTAATGGATCAGCTTATTTAGCCAACAGCGGCACGATCAAGAGGGCCACGATGTTGACGACCTTGATCATGGGGTTGATGGCCGGGCCAGCGGTGTCTTTGTAGGGGTCGCCGACGGTGTCGCCGGTGACTGCCGCTTTGTGAGCATCGGAGCCCTTGCCGCCGTAGAGGCCATCTTCGATGGCTTTCTTGGCGTTATCCCAGGCGCCGCCGCCGGAAGTCATGGCAATAGCCAGGAACAGACCGGTGACGATGGAGCCGATGAGCATGCCGCCCAGGGCAACGGGGCCCAGGCCGGGCATAAAGCCAACGATAACCGGGGACAACACGGGGATCAGGGCCGGAATCATCATCGCCTTCAGAGCTGCCTTGGTGACGATGTCCACGCAGGTGCCGTATTCAGGTTTGCCAGTGCCTTCCATGATGCCGGGGATTTCCCGGAACTGCCGACGGACTTCCTCTACAACGCCGCCGGCCGCCTTACCCACGGCTTCCATACACATGGCCGCGAAGTAATAGGGCAGCAGACCGCCGATGAACAGACCGGCCAGCACCCGGGGGTCGGACAGGTCGAAAGTCATGACGCCAGGGAAGGAGCGGGAATACTCGGCGAAGAGCACCAGAGCGGCCAAAGCGGCGGAGCCGATGGCGTACCCTTTGGTGACAGCCTTGGTGGTGTTGCCCACGGCATCCAACGGGTCGGTGATGTTGCGGATTTCTTCCGGCAGTTCGGCCATTTCAGCAATACCACCGGCGTTGTCGGTGATGGGGCCGTAGGAGTCGATGGCCACAATGATACCGGTCATGGAGAGCATGGACACTGCCGTCAGGGCGATGGCATAGAGGCCGGTGCCCGGGTTGGCTAAGCCGCCGCCCAGATGGAAGGCGTAGAGAATGGCGGCCACGAGGACGATAACCGGGGCGCCGGTGGCCTTCATGGAGATGGCCAGACCCTGGATGACGTTAGTGCCGTGACCGGTGGTGGAGGCTGCGGCAATAGACTTCACCGGCATAAAGCTTTTGGAGGTGAAGTATTCGGTGATGACCACGATGAGGCCGGTGAGGGCCACACCGATGACCGCCAGCAGGAAGACGTTAAAGACTGGAATAATGTGACCAGGGGCGCTGCCGACACCTTTGGCAGCTACATCAGCCATGAATTTGTTGGCCAGGGGGTAGAAAGCCACGGTGGCCAGGACCGCGGCGGCGGCCAGACCTTTGTACAGGGCGCCCATGATATACTCGGATTTGCCCAGTCTCACGAAGTAGGTGCCGATAACCGAGGCGATGATGGAGACGCCGCCGATGACCAAGGGGAAGATCACCGCCGGGGAGCTGGCGCCATAAATGGTGGTGGCCAGCAGCATCGCAGCCACCATGGTGACGGTGTAGGTTTCATAGAGGTCGGCAGCCATACCGGCGCAGTCACCCACGTTGTCGCCCACGTTGTCGGCGATAACGGCGGGGTTGCGGGGGTCGTCTTCCGGAATCCCGGCTTCAACTTTACCCACCAGGTCGGCGCCCACGTCCGCGGCTTTGGTGTAGATACCGCCGCCCAAACGAGCGAACACGGAAACCAGGGAGCAGCCAAAGCCCAAACCTACCAGGGCGTGCATCGCGGTGCTGGTGTCAACCTTGGCGATTTCGGTAAGGAATTTGTAATAACCGGCCACGCCCAACAGGCCCAAACCCACGACCAGCAAACCAGTCACCGAACCACCCTTGAAGGCTACGGACAGGGCTTGGGAGATGCTGGTGAAGGCAGCCTGGGCAGTCCGGGTGTTGGCCCGCACGGCCACATACATGCCGATGTAACCGCAGAGAGCGGAGAGGACGGCGCCGATGAGAAAACCGATGGCAGTGTATTTGCCCAGACCAAAAAGCAGGACGAAAAGCACGCCGCCAACCATGGCCACAGTTTTATACTGCCGGTTTAAGAAAGCCCCGGCGCCTTCCTGAACGGCGGCGGAAATTTCCTGCATGCGCGGGTTGCCGGGATCTTGTTTCAATACCCAGGTGGTGGTGACCAGGCCGTAAGCCACACCGATGGCACCACAAATCAGCGCAAAGTTAAGAATGTCCATTCACTTCCTCCTTATACATTAATTCTACCAAATTGGGGATCCGTCATCAGATCCTAAGTTGCCTCGAAAATTGAGAAAATAAGAACAGTAACAAGTTAGCGTCTCTCGCCGGAATGTAAAAAACCACCTCCTTGATATATTTATGTTAAAAATATTAATTGATTATTAATTGATTAGCACCGGGCTAACTCCCTTGGCGCTTTTTCCACTGTCATGACAATGTGCAAACATTCACACAGTGGAAATAGCAAATCTAACCGGGATTGTCAATATCTTTAAGGTCACAAATAGCTAACAAAAAAAACGGCCGCACCTTTTCGGCAAGATTCCTTGGATTTTTCCGGCGCTCAAGGAAAAAATATTTTTGCTGGGGGCAAGGCAATCCCTTAAGGCATTATCCGGTCAGCCCGACGGTGTCTGCCGGCCTCCAGTTTTGGCTTTTTGATTTGGCCCAGCCCATTTTTCTTATTGACATCTAATTAGGGTGAGTACAATATTAACAAGTTAACGTGGCGGTGTAGCTCAGGTGGTCAGAGCATGCGGCTCATATCCGCAGTGTCCGGGGTTCAAATCCCTGCACCGCCACCATTCCTTTCACTAGTAACACCATTGAAAATCCCAAATTTTAGGGTTAAGGGGGGAGAATGTTCAAATCTAGTCAGCCTCTTGACACTGCTGGTTTTCTGTTTGGGGCTTGCCGAACCTGTTTGGGCCCAACGCGAGGTGAAACCGCCTGCCAGTACGCCGATGGACGCCAAACCGGTTCTCGCCCCGCCGGTACAAGCCTCAACAGTGCCCACGATTACCCCAAAGCCGGAACAAACAGCCAAAAAACAGTCCGAGAAACCTAACAAGGACACCAAGCCGGCCCCGGCCCAGGCAGGCACCGAGCCCAAAAAGGGTTCCAAGCCGGAACAAACAGCCAAAAACCAGCCCGAGAAACCCAACAAGAAAACTAAGCCGGCCCCAGTCCAGGCATCCATAACGCCAGCCGCCACCGATTCCCAAAAGGCTCCCAAGCCGGTTCAGTCAACCAAAACTCAACCCGAGAAAGCAAAAAAGACTGCTAAACAGGTTGCGACCAACGAGGGAACGGCAAAGCCAAAAGCCAAAAAGTCTCCTAGAATTTGTAAGACCAATGCCAAACAAGAACCTGGCAATGTCGCCCAGGCCAAAAAATCATCAACCAAAGTGGCTAAAAAAACGACTCAGAAACCAGGTACTGCGGGCAACGACTATCCCTGCCGAATGACGCCGCTGAGTCATGCCAGCAATATTGTGCTGGCTTTTCGGTAACCCAGGAATAACCCGGTGTTTTTCTCCGAGCCAGAGGTGTCAACGTATGCCCCGGATTGACATTCTTCCCGACGGCCTGGAGGTAGAAGCTTCGGAGCAAGAAACGATTCTCCGGGCTTTGCTGCGCCGCGGTGTCGCCCACGCCCACGTTTGCGGGGGCAAGGCCCGGTGTTCCACCTGTCGTGTCCTCGTTCTGGAAGGGCTGGACCACTGTTCTCCCCGCCTAGCCCAGGAACAACGCATAGCCGAGAGACTCCATTTCCCTCCCAACATCCGCCTGGCCTGCCAGACCAGGGTTTCCGGTCCGGTTAAAATACGTCGCCTTATCCTTGATGAGGAGGACGTAGAACTTAGCAGTCTCTTAGTCCTGGAAGACCATTCGGCCATTGTCGGCGTGGAGAAAGGAATTTTTATCCTTTTTGCCGACATCCAGGGGTTCACCGCCTTTGCCGAGGCTCTGATGCCCTATGATGTGGTACATGCCTTGAACCGCTATTTTAATCTCATGGGTAAAGTTATTAAACATTACCAGGGACATATCAACGCCTACATGGGCGACGGTTTGATGGCCCTGTTTGAGACGGATGACCCGGCCGCAGGGGCGGAGCAGGCTATCCGGGCGGGACTGGAAATGCTGGTCGAAGTGGAAAAGTTGCAGCCGTACTTACGAGACCTTTATAACCGCAGATTTGATATCCGCATCGGCCTGCATTACGGCCAGGTGGTGACAGGGGCTTTGGGAGCTTCGGGCAACAGGAAGGAGACGGTCATCGGCGACGCCGTCAATGTGGCCAGTCGTATAGAAACGGCCAATAAAGAAGCCGGAACCAGATTTCTAATCTCTGAGGTGATCTACCGGCTGGTACAGGATAAAATTCAGGTGGGAAAGTCACTCGAGGTCAACCTGCCGGGAAAAAGCCAGGTTCATAACCTTTATGAAGTAGTCGGCATAACCTGATACCAAAGGCAGGCAATCCGGGAGTCAGCTTTCTTGGGCTAATGGTAAAAATGCTTTGGGAACACTCATTGCTGCAAGGTAATCGGAGTATTGATGCGGTGGGGGTTCATTAAAATAATCAAATCGGGCCTGACATCCTGTCCGGCCTGCCTTCCCTCCTTGGAAATATGGCAACCCTATTATCATCCCACGTAAGCGCCTCCAGGGGACGAGATCCCAGGCCCGACAACTCAACTTGACAGATGTTCACAATTTTAAACATTTATTGTCAATAGATTTATACTCTTTGGAGTTAAGCTACAATATGTTCAGATTATTGTCAATAAATATTTTATATTTTAAACGATAGCTTTGGGTTAAAATCACCGGGTAGAATCCACCCAAAACGTGCCGATAAATCCCTTGACGGTTCGCTGCTGGAAGGATAATCTGGGCACACCATGCGCTTCTGTCTTGCTGTTCCCACTTACTGGACGTTTCCTGGCGGCGAGGGGGAGGAGGAGATCATTTATGATCATCCCACCCCTCTGGATGCTGAGGGAACCTTGTGGCGGTTTTTGGCCAGTATCCAAAAGTTTGCCGGCAGCAAGGTGCAGGTAGTTTTGGTGGCGGTGGCTGCGGCCGAATCCCTGCAGGTGGCGGTGGAGCAAAGAGTAGGTAGTTTTTTAAAAAATCTCCCTCAGCCCCCGCCGTATTTCCTTTTCTCTTATTCTCACCTGGAAAAATTGCGGGTATTTTGCCGGCAGCAAGGACATGAAGACTTTTCCGGTCTGCTGTCTTTGTCCGGTTATGCGTCCGTCCGCAATCTGACTCTTGTTTTGGCCAATCTCCTGGAGGCCGATGTTCTGGTCAGTCTGGACGACGATGAAATCTTGGTGGATCCGAATTTTCTGGCCAGAATCGCCGATGATTTTTCCATCCTGGCCACAGACTACGATATGTTTGGGTTGGCCGGCCTATACGAGAACCCCCGGGGTGAGATCCTGGCAGTCGAGCCTTCGGGGAACTGGGTGAATTTTTGGCCTAAAATTCGATGGATGAACGAAGCCTTTACCGAATTGGCAGCGGCCGGTCCTAATTTAAAGCTGACCCCGTTGGCTTTGGGAGGCAATATGGCTGTGGGTGCGCCTCTCTATCGGTTTTTACCCTTCGATCCCTCTGTGGTCCGGGGAGAAGACATAGATTACGTTATCAATGCCCGTATGTTTCAGGTGCCTTTTTTTCTGGATCAAAACCTCCGGGTAGTGCACGATCCCCCGGCCAAACCTCATCCCCTGTGGCAGCGGCTGCGTCAAGATTTAGACCGGTTTTGGTATACCCGCCAAAAATTACTGGCCCAAGAATCACCCCTGATTACGGCTTTGGTCACCCCGGAAGAGCTCATGCCCTACCCAGGCAAATTTTTAACCGCTGATTTGGAAATCCGGGCTTATCGGACCCATACCACCCTGGCCCTGGAATACCTGGCGGCGGGGGAAGTGGAAGACGCCTATCAAACCTTGGTAAACCTGTCTTTGTTGCAGGTCACAGCACCGGCCAGAAGCATTTTCCGGACGTATCTGGATTTCGTGGTGCACTGGCGCCGGCTGCAATCCTGGCTGGCCCAACCGGAGGTCAGGGAGGCGGCAATGGGAGCAATATGGGGTTAGTCTGGCCCAAACCTCCGGTATTCCTTGATCCGCATATCGTTGGCAGAGAAGGGCCTTTCCCGGCTTTGGGTCTGGTAAAAGCTGAGGCTTTTGAGCTGCGGGACATCGTCACCCTGAAGCGGGCTGAGCCGCGTCCGGTACAGGTGGTTTTTCCTGTCAAGGATGCCTCCGAGGCGCCGAATCTCGCAAGATTACTGGCCATCCTGGACCCTTTGGCTCCACTGTTGATCGATGGCGGCTGGTTGGCATTTGGGGGGGAGGATCCGGGAGAGTTGGTTAGCCTTACCCGACTTCACCCTTGGCTGCGTCTCTTTAGGGCCCGCCACCATCTGCCGCCTGACCAGCCCGAGCAGGCCTGGGGCAAGGGTGCGGTCATGCGGGCTTTGCTGTATTACCTGGCGCATTCCGGAGAGGTCACGGATCCCAGGTCGATTATCCAATTCATTGATGCAGATATAGTTCCCTCCTATTTCAGCCCCCAATGGTTGCTTGGGGCGGTGGGGACCGTTTTCTGGTTTCATACGGTGGAGGCGGCCAAAGTAGTTTATTTTCGCCCCCGGGGGGGACGTCTCAACGCTTTTTTAAGATCTCTCCTGGCGATTGTTCCCCATGCCGGGATTCATTCCCTCCAAAATCTAATTTACCTGCTCTCTGGGGAGATGGCTGCAACCCTGAAGTTTTGGAGCTCCGTGCCCTTCAAGGCAGGGTATGGCATCGAGATTCTGATCCTCTTGTCCCTGGCCCTGGACCAGGTTCAACTCAGCCCGGGAAAGTGCGACTTAGAGCAGGTGGCCCAGGTTTTTGTGGGGAAGATGGATCATCGGCATGCCCCTTTAAAATCAACCAAACACCAGCGGGGTCTGGACCAGATGGCCGGCAATGTCTTTCATACGGTCTTTGATACTTTAGAACAGGCCGGTGTGCTTTCCTGGTCAGAGGGCGGGTCTGCTCCGCCCCAATTGGTAATTCCCACTCCAGGGACAGGGCCAGCCTGGCATCCTGAGTGGTTGCAGGTGCCTGTGGGCGAATTTACCTTACCCCCCCTGAAACGGCGCCCGGAGATTGCGGCGGCCCTCAACTTGGCAGATTGATACGCGTAGCTCATATTGCCCCTCCCTGGATTCCAATCCCGCCGCCTACCTACGGCGGCACCGAACTTATGGTGGATCTGCTGGTGCGGGGTTTGCTGGGGCGCGGCCTGGAGGTGCTGGTATTCTGTTCCGGCGACTCCACTCTGGCGGCGCCAAAGATGGGTCCATTCCCCCAATCTTTTTGGCCGCCTGATAAATTCTCGGAAAATCTTCATTTAGCCTATGCCTGGGGTTTTTTGCAAAACGACCCGGCGGTCATAATCCATTCGCACCTGGAAAATGCCGCCGGTTTCTGGCAGGCCACCGGGATTTCCCAGCCCCTGGTGATAACTCTGCACACCCCCATAACCGATATAAAACGTGATTATTTGCTCCATTTTCCCCAGGTGCACCTGGTGGCTGTGAGCGAATTCCAGCGCCGTCGCCTCCAGGGCCATCCCCGGCTGCATTTGATCCCGCATGGACTCGATGTGACGGCTTACGCGAAGCCCGGCCCAAAAGAAGATTACCTGCTTTTTTTGGGCCGGATCTACCCCGAAAAAGGGCTGCATACCGCCATCGCGGCCGCCTTGGCAGTCGGAATCAGGTTGGTTTGCGCCGGACCGGTCTTCCCCCCGGATCAAGCCTATTTTGATACTGAGATCTCCCCGTATATAGACGACCGCCGGATTATCTATGTAGGCCCGGCGGATTTTGCCCGGAAGCAGGACCTTCTCAGCCGGGCGGTCGCGTTACTGTTACCTTTGGAGGTTGATGAAGCCTTCGGCCTGGTGATGCTTGAGGCTATGGCCTGTGGTACCCCGGTGGTGGCCTACGGCCGGGGGGCAGCCCCGGAAGTCGTGCTCCATGGGGAAACCGGTTTCATTGCCAATACCTTTGCTGAATTACTGGAAGGTATAAAAGTGGCGGCGGATATTGACCCCCATTCCTGCCGTCAGCATGTGGCCAGGAGTTTCTCCTGGAAAGGCATGGTGGAGGCCTATCTATCCTTGTATCATTCCCTGCTCTAATTAAATTGGCCCGGATATCGCAAGACTTGGGGTATTGTTATAATTAGATCCACTTGAGGCTGTAAATTTCTCTTGATGTTGTTTATACTGGTTACCAAAGGTACATGTCCATAAGCCGTTACTCTAAAATTATAGTCAAGCTCGGGATGATACGATTTGCCACCTCGCTGTTGGTGGTCCTTATAACCAATGTCTTAAATCGAGTCCTCATCGTGGAATTTCAAACCCCGGCGACACTAATAGCCTTCATTTTCGCTTTCCAGCATTTAGCGACGCCCTCAGGTTTGATTGCCGGATACTTTTCGGATAGACTTGATCATAGGCGGCAGCGGCGGACTCCCTTTATCATAGGCGGCATGCTGCTGAGCCTGTCGGTCATGCCATTCTTCCCCTATTGGGGGCTGGCTTTTGCCGCCAAACCTCAAAGCCAACAGCTTCTCTGGTTGGGCGTTAGTCTGTTTACCCTGTTCGGCATCGGCACTACCGTATCCGCCACTGCGGTCAATGCCCTCCTGGTTGATCAATTACCCGAAGCCCAGCGCGGGGCCGGCATGACCCTGGTATGGATTTTAACTCTGGCAGGATTCATTATCGGTTCAACTTTTTTCCATTACCTCTTCCCTGGCGATCAGATCAACCGGCTGGAGATTATTTTCTGGATCTTTACCGGGGTCGCTCTGGCCATAACCCTTGGGAGCGTCAGGGGAATTGAGATTTCCAGACCCGTCGTCACACCGTCGGCCCTGAGTGCAGCCGGGATCAGCAAAATATTAAAAGGGTTTGGTCAAAGTAGTCAGGCGCTCCTTTTTTTTTCGTTTTTAGCATTCAGCGTCTTTTTCCCGGCGATGCAGAGTTTTATCCTAACCCCCTATGGGGGTGAGATATTAAAGCTGCCGGTGGGAGATACGGCTAAGTTCGGTATCTACACTTCCTACGGCACTCTGTTGGGGATGGGAACTGCTTACTGGTGGATGAGAAAACAGTCCAAATTAGGGGATAAGTTTTGTTTAACCGCCGGTCTTCTGATCGGGACGGCAGCATTTGGGCTCTTGAGTGTGGGTGCCTGGCAGCCGCAGAGGTCTTTGGGAGAGGTAGGGCTATGGTCGTTAGGATTTTCCAAAGGTTTTTATAATGCCGGAATTTCTTTTCTGACCATGAGGTTAGCTCACCCGGCCTT
Source organism: uncultured delta proteobacterium (assembly GCA_963705135.1). Taxonomy (GTDB): domain Bacteria; phylum Desulfobacterota; class Desulfobaccia; order Desulfobaccales; family Desulfobaccaceae; genus Desulfobacca. The sequence goes on along the minus strand of CAVPJB010000025.1, from coordinate 23,522 downwards.
CAGCGGCGTGTTCATGGGGCTGTGGAATCTAATCTCCGGCCTGTCCCTGGCGGCAGGAGAGATGAGTGGCGGATTTTTTCTGGATCAAGGGATGCGGCTCTCCGGCAATCTCGGAGTTGCTTACGCCCTCGTTTTTCTGGGAGAAGGGTTGGGGCTGCTGGGATGCCTGTTTATTCTTAAGTTTATGAACGTCGATACCTATTGGCGCCAGATTGGCTCCCGTCTTGGTCTAAAGCCTTCCCAAGCGCACGATGGCCGGGATTGTCTATCTGCACGGCGGTGATTGAGGAGTGAAAAGAAAAACCCCCCTCTGGCTTTTGCTTGCCTTCCTGGGTGTTATCCTGCCGGGTTGCGATGCTACGCCCCCGTCCGGCCCTGGTGGAATTTTTACTTATACCCTTGATGCCCATACCCAAGAAGTGCTCGAACAGCTCGACCTGGAAAGCCTATCACCTGGGACGCCGAAATTTAACCGGAAATTTATCGGACTCTTTGTGCCCGAAAAATTTCTTCCTTATGAACCGTTTGTGTTAGGTTTGGCTACGGAAAGTTCGGTGCCGACGGTGCTCTATTTGGATGCTCCCTGGGTGCATCGTTATGCCTCCACCAATTGGCTCTATGAACTGGAGCGTACCGGAGTTTTTGAGGCCAAGAAACTTGTCCCCGCGGTAGCCGAGGCCTTCTCGGTGAAATCTCCCGGTTCAGCCAATAAAAAAGCCAAAGAACTGATGGCCGCGCCCAATTCCATAAAAGGAAATATTCTTTTTTTCCGCCAGGATATATTAGATCGCTACAAAAAATCACCTCCTCGCAACTGGGATGAGCTTAAGGCTATTTGCCGGGAAATATTACCCCGGGAAAAATCCGTTAAATATGGTTTAATCTTTCACGTCACAAATTTTGTGAATGATTTTTATCCTATTTTTTGGGGCTTCGGAGGCAAGATCCAGGATGAGGACGGCAATATTATTTTCTTGCAGGCGGACATGTTGGCCAAAGCTGAAGCGGCTCTGACAGAAATCTGTGGTATGCAGGGGACCCTGGCTCCTCAACCGGTGGCCTTGAAAGATTTTGAAGCACCCACGAGTTTACGCCGGGCTTTTTTACGGGGAGAGGCTTTGTTCATGATTAATTGGAACACCCGCCTCCACGACCTTCAGGTAATGCTCGACAGCCCGGAATGGCAGGGCAGAGCTGCCATACATAGCATGGCCCAGATCGGCGTGGGGCCGATTCCTTCCCAGAGCGGACATCCCAATCGTTATTCTAATATCGGTTCCTTTGGCTGGAGTATCAATCGATTTGCGGTGACCAACTTTGGCGTCATGGAAAATGCCAAAAAATTTATCAACACGGTGATCAGCGATCGATTCCAGGTACTGAGGGCGGAAAACTCAGGGGAGATTCCAACCTTAAAAACTGCCCTGGCCCAGGTAAAAAACCAGGAAGTGCTTCGAGTCTATAAGAATATCTTCTCTTCCCCGGAAGTCGTTTTGCAGCCTCGCCCTAAAAGCCGACGGCTGAACAATATCTTGGATAAACATCTCTTGGAGGCTCTTTATGGCAGGATGCCACCAGGGGTAGCAATTCAGGCCGCAGCAAACGAGTTAAGGCAAGTTATTACTTTGGATTAATATGTCCCACGTTTCAGCAACGGAAAAAATCCCTTTAGCCACCAAACTCCTCCGGCGGGAGGCCCTTATCTTTATCGTCGCGCTTGTCTGTTCCCTGCTTATTTTCCTTTTCTCTCTGCGCTTGGTGTTCTTGACCATGTGGGATCAGGCGACCCAGGCCGTTCGAGTGGAAATCGAAAAGGAAGCTGACACCATTGCCCGCCTGTTGGTCTTTGAATTTTCCCATTTAAAGGAACTGGAGATGCAGACAGACCAAAGTTCCGTTGACGACCGCGTCAAACGTCTGCTGTGGGAAAAGGTGACGTTTAACGAAGCCATTCGAGGGATTGAGCTTATACGCGGGCAGCCTAATGCCCAGGGCCAAAATCTTACCTATTCATATTTCCCTTCGAGTCACATGAAGACCGAAGCGGAGCAGGGCCCTCAAAAAGCCTTTAAAAGCTTCTCTGGTCCAGAAGGGGAATTAATCGGTATCATTAACAAAGAGCAACGGGTTGACAATAACCTGCTGGAATCAATTAATCGAGGCACTAAGCTGGAAGGAGAGATGCTGCTGCGGTATTTCCCCTTATATATACCACTACCGGATCAGGGGGCGGTCTATTGGGGGGTGACGAAGGTGGGGATCAATATTGATGCCATGCGACGTTTCCTGGTGCTTCTGGAAGATGAAAAAACTGATTTGCGTCGAACTCTGGCCTGGATTATGGGGGGGGTGACAACGGCAGTTTTGTTTCTAGGTTTGCTGGGATTCCGTTGGGTGAGCCGTAAAACTGCGGAACCATTGGGTGATTATGGCAAAATGACCTCGGCTTTGGAGAGCGGTTCCGGGGTCGATATCGAATCCCTGCTGGCCCACCTCAATAAACAGGAAACCCAAGATATTTTAGAGTTTGAGCAGCTCCAAACCTTCTGTCTCCGTTTAGGGGGAACCATCAAATTGCTGGGTGAGAGATTGATCGATTCCGAGCGGCAGGCATGCTTGGGACGGCTGGCTGTTAGGATCATGAGTGCTCGTGCGGGTCAAGATGTTCCTGGGCCGGGTCCGGCAGATTGGGGCAGTCTCTTCAAACCCTTTTCGGAAGAGTGGCGGGAAGTATATCTGCAACCCTATTTTAACCAGATCAGTGGTTTAGTAACTGCGGTATTGCCTCCGGAGTCATCCCTCCTCGAGGACCGGCAACCCATTGAGTCCATTTATGGCTGTGAAGCTAATTTAGTTCAGGCTGTCTTATTATTAATGGATTTCGCCCTGATGGAGATGCAACCGGGGGGCCAATTGCATTGGCGAGTCTCTCCCCTGGAAACCGGGGGGTTTGATCTGGAGCTGAGCTTCCCGGGCCGAAACTTCCGTCAGGAGGATATAACCCTGTTGTTACAACCGTTCCAAGCGGTGCGGGAGACCCTGCCACCTTTAGGTCTTTTCCTGGTGTCTGCCATGGCCCGCCAACATCTGGGGAGCTTGCTGGTGCAACCGAACCCCGGAGGAGGATTGAGTCTGCGACTGGAAATTCCAGACAGCAAAGCGCTAACTTCGGGTGGGGCGAAGATTGAACACTCAGGAGCCTAGGGAGAGTTTCTGGTTTTTCGGGGCGTTATGGAGAGCCTTTGTTGGTCGACTGGAATCTCTCACCGATATTTTTGGCCTGTTTTATCGGTTGCTAGGTACAGCCGGGCGCCGGATTGCCAATAATCGGTTGATGTGGCGGGAATTTGCCCGGCAGATATATCTCATCGGCGCCCGGGGCTGGCCAGTGGTGGCCCTCACTGCCTTATTGTTGGGGTTGGCCATAATCGTTTACGCCTCGGCGCAGTTGGAAAAAATTCAAGCAGAACAATTAATCGGGAATTTGTTGGTGATCGTCGTGGTGCGTGAACTGGGACCGGTCTTCACTGCTTTGTTAGTGCTGCTGCGCTCCGGTGGTGCCATGGTTGTAGAAATTGGGGCAATGGTGATTGATCGCGAGATTGAATCTCTGGAACTCATGGGGGTTGAGCCGGAAATCTTCATCGGCGCCCCCCGTTTTTGGGGGCTCCTGATCTCCCTGGTTATTTTGTATTTTATTTTTCTGATCAGCGCTATATTAGGGGGCTATCTGTTCGGCCAACTGTTTGCTGATATTTATTGGTGGGAATTGTGGTTATCTTTCCTCAGCGCTTTGACCTGGCAGGACATTGTTATTAGCTCAGCCAAAATGGTCCTTTTTGGTATGTCGATAGGCACTGTGGCCGTTTATTATGGTTTCATGGCAGAGGAGCATTGGGGGAGCGTTGTCGAACAAACCTCCCAGGGGGCGGTCATCAGCCTCTTTTTCTTAGGTATTCTCAACGCCGTGTTGAGCATTTTGGGATACAGTTAAGATTCTCGGGCTTCCGGCCTCGAGGTCCAGGTATCCTAAAGAATCCTTAATTCCAGGCGGTTTAAGGCAAAACATGTCGGTTCCCCTTGAACGTATACCAATTGACGAGGTGGATTACAGCGATCACACCTTTGTAGTGAGCTATGGCTTTGATCTAAAGCTATTAAGAGCTTCAGTGCAAGAACTCGGGTTGCTTTCCCCGCCTTTGCTGCGGCGGCGACAGGATGGAAGATTACAAGTCATCTGCGGTTACCAGCGCTTGTTGGTCTTGGAACAGTTGCAATGGTCATCCGCGCCGGCCCGGCTCGTGCCGGAGGAGACGCCGGCAACCTGGTGCCTGCAGGCCTCCTTGCATGACAACGTTCTCGGGCGAGGGTTTAATCCCATGGAAGCTGCCTTCATGATCGACAGATTATTGCAACATTTTGACCGGGAGACGGTCCGCCGGACCTATCTGTCGCTTCTGGGCCTGCAGCCCGGCCGTAAACAGCTCCAGAAATTCCAGAGCCTGCTTGCCTTAGAACCCCCCTGGCAGGAGTTGCTGGCCCAGCATCGCCTCACCCCGGATGCTGCGGCCCAGTTGAGCCAATGGACCCCTCAGGATCGGGGCGCCTTATTGCCGTGGTTTCAAGGGCTGCATCTCAGTCATAGTAAACAGCTTGAATTATTAGAATATCTGACAACTCTAAGCCGCCGGGAAGGAAACCTGCCGGCTTTTTGGGTGGAGCATCCTGAGCTAGTAAACCTTTTGGCGGATACCGTTCTGACCGAGTCGGAAAAAACCAACCGTCTTTGGGAGACGCTCCGCCAGTGGTGTTTTCCCCGAATCAGCAGGGCGCAGCAACAATTCCACCGCCACCTCAAGGCCTTAAGACTTTACCAGCATCCGGAGATGCGCTTGATCCCGCCCCCGGCCTTTGAAGACTCCTCTTTTCGCTTGGAACTCCGTTTCCAGGACAAAACCCACCTGGCCCGGCAGTTGCTGCAGTTACAGGAAATGATGCAACAGCCTGATTTTGAAGCTATAATGCACCTTTAAGAAGGCAGGCAGGATTGACAATCAGCTGATGATGCTTACCACTAAAGTAAGTATTTCGGCATATGGCGCCTGAAGTGCCGACATTCCCGGAAAATGCGAGGGGACATCCTATGGACAGCACCGGCAAACCCAATCGACTTATGCATGAATCAAGTCCTTATTTAAAGCAACACGCCTACAATCCGGTGGACTGGTATCCCTGGGGGGCCCAGGCCCTGGAAAAGGCCCGTCAGGAAGACCGGCCCATTCTGCTCAGTGTCGGCTACTCCACCTGCCATTGGTGCCATGTCATGGCCCACGAGTGTTTCGAAGACCCCGAAATTGCCCGGCTGATGAATGAATTGTTCGTTAATATCAAAGTAGACCGGGAGGAGCGGCCGGATATTGATGACATTTATATGAACGCGGTGCAAATGATGACCGGGCGGGGGGGCTGGCCGCTAACCATTTTTTTGACCCCTGATTTAAAACCCTTTTATGGCGGCACCTATTTCCCGCCGGAAGATCGCGGCGGCTTGCCGGGATTCCCCAGGTTACTGCAAGCCCTGCACGACTCTTATAAGAGCAAAAAATCCAATATCGAGAACGTCGCGACACTGCTTGACCATAACCTGCAAATATTGGGGCAAACGCCGGCTTTAGGGCAGGAGCCGGACCTGGCCTCTCTGGATAAGGTCATACAGCATTCCTGGGAATATTTCGACGTGGAGAACGGCGGCTTCGGAGGGGCGCCCAAATTCCCGCCGTCCCTGGATTTGGGTTTTTGGGCCCGCTACTACCACCGCACCGGCCAACCGGAGGTCCTGGACAGGTTCATTTTCACCCTGCACAAGATGGCCGCTGGCGGCATCTATGACCAGTTGCGGGGCGGCTTTCATCGCTACACCGTGGACGCGGTCTGGCTCATTCCCCATTTCGAGAAAATGCTCTATGACAACGCCCAACTGGCGCAGCGCTATGTCGAGGCCTACCAGGTTACCGGAGAGGCTTATTTTGCCGACATTGCCCGGGAGACCCTGGATTATGTCCTAACGGAAATGACCTCTCCGGAGGGCCTTCTATGCAGCCCAGGACGCAGACAGCGAAGGGGTGGAAGGTAAATTCTTTGTCTGGACGCCGGCCCAGATTGCCCAGGTAGTCGGTCCTGAGCGGGCGCCTTTGGTCACGGCGGCTTTTGGTGTCACCCAGAGCGGAAATTTTGAGGAGGGAACTAATGTTTTGCACCGGCCCAAGACCGAAGCTGAGTTAGCGCCAGAGTTTTCCCTGAGCCCGGCCCAGATACGGGATGCCCTGGCCCAGGCCCGCCAGCAATTGTTGGCGGTTCGGGAAAAACGCCTACGCCCCCACCGGGATGAGAAGATCATCACCGCCTGGAACGGGCTGATGATTTCAGCTATGGCCTACGGCAGCCAGGTTTTGGGATATGACGCCTACCGCCAGGCCGCGGCCCGAGCCGCCAGATTTATCCTGGACCGGGAAACTCAGGCCGGCGGCTTGCAGCGCATCTGGGGAGCGCCGGATAAAAAGGGCAGCGCCTTTCTAGATGATTATGCCTTCTTCATTACCGGCCTGCTGGATTTGTTCGAGACCGATTTTAACCTGGACTGGCTCAAAGCCGCGCTCAGACTCGCCGGGGAGGTGGAGGCCTCTTTTTACGACCAGGAGTCAGGCGGTTATTTTTCCACCCCCCAGGAACATGAAAAACTCCTGGTGCGGCCCAAGAACTTTCTTGACCTGGCCATTGCGTCGGGCAACTCGGTGACCGTGCACAATCTTGTCCGGCTGCACCGGTTTACCGAAAATCCGGTTTTTCTCTCCCGGGCCCGGGAGTTGTTGTCCCGGCTGCAAAGCCTGATGCTGGAAAATCCCCGGGCGCTGACCCACCTGGCTTCGGCCCAGGAGGAGTTTCTGGCCCCGACATTGGCCATCACCCTGGTGGGAGAGCCGGCTGACCCGGTGCTCCGGGAGATGCTGGCCGTCACCTACCGGCGCTATCTGCCGCACCGCCGTCTGGTGGTAAAAAATCCAAGAGATTATGCTGAGCTGATCAGCCTGGTCCCGGCGGCCCGGGATTATGATCAGATAAACGGCAAACCCACGGCCTTTGTCTGCCCGGGTTCTACCTGCCTGGCACCGGTGCAGAGCGCGGCCGGGTTGGCGGACCTGCTGGCCGGGCTGCCCAAGGGGTAGGGGAGGGGCAATACTGTTGAAATAAGAAGGTGGCCAAGCTGAGCTTGGCGCTGAAATTGGGTTCCCAAGTACAACTTGAGAACCAGAAAATAAAGAAAAAAGGGACCCGGAATGAGTCCCTTTTTTTCTTGACGACAACCTCCTTAGCCTCCCACAGGTTAAGGGTCCACTTGCTTATTGATAATACCCCCCATTATTGGTGGACTGATAGGGGGCCGGGGCGGGTGGATAAGAGCCAGTAGTCCGCTGCTGGCTGGCATCTTCGCTGGCCGCCCGGCGGCCTAACTCTGTAGTCGTGCCGCCCAGGGCGCCGCCCAGGAGGGTGCCCACCATGGCCCCGCGCCAGCGGTTGTTGTGATCTATCAGAGCCCCGGCGCCGGCACCGAGAGCCCCGCCGACACCTGCACCCTGATAAGTATAAGGACTGACACCGGAGCAACCGGCTACCAAGGCAGCCAATAACACTAAAACAATCAAATGTAGTATGTATTTCATGACCCATTCTCCTTTATGTTCCATTCTTATCAGAAGTATCATTGCAAACTGCTTGCCAACCTTGATATATAATTATAGGTAGTTAATATTATTAATAATTCCTGAAAAACAAGCCGGCCTTCGTCTAACATATAACCAACTCATGAGAACAATTAATAAATAAGCTTTAGTAGATAGTTTTCCGTTTGCCATAATTGATCATTTTGAGAAGTGCTTACGTGCAGACAGGGTAATCGTGAGCATTCTGAGAAAACGACGGCAGCAGAGAGAATTGGGTGTGAAAAAATGGACCGCCCAGTTTTATTCAGGCGGCAAAAAACGAGTGGTGTGGTCTGATGGAACCAAGCAATAAGGTCTGAGCAGCCGTTTGAAAGCACAACCGCAATGGGTGAAGACGTCTTGGTCTCTCAGTCCTCGGGTTCCGGCCCGGTCAGGCTATTCCAGAAAATCGGTGATATAGGGGTTGTCGATTTTCTGCTGAGCCAGGGTTGAGGTGGGGGTGTCGCCGTAATCATGTCCGGGCCAGATGATGGTATCATCCGGCAAGGGCAGGATTTTGTGCTGGATTGAGTCCACCAGCTTTTCCAGGGAACTTCCGGGTAGATCCGTGCGCCCGGCGCTGTCCACGAACAGGGTGTCCCCGGTAAACAGGTGGCCCGGGGTATAGAGGCAGATGGAGCCGGGGGTGTGGCCGGGGGTATGGAGGACGGTTATTTCGATTTGACCCAGGGGCAGACGCTCGCCATCCTGGACCTGCCGGTCTATCTGCGTAAGTGGCGTAAAACCCTCGGCCACGGCGGCCTGCTGCATTTCCGGGGTGGAAAATAATTGCCAGTCAAGGGCGTGAATTACCGTGGCGGCGCCGGTTTTCTCAGCCCAGTAAGTATTGCCGGCAGTATGGTCGGCGTGTCCGTGGGTATTGACGATCCACCGGATGGCGAGTTCGTGGCGGGCGATAATGTCAGCCACAGTTTCGGACGGCGCGGCTGGATCGACGAGCAACCCTTGATGAGTCGATGGGCAACCGAGGACATAACAGATTACTTCTAAAGGCCCCACTTTAACGGCTTCTATGATGAGACTCATATAAACTCCCTATAACGCCTTATTTTAGCCAGAATTATTAAACTTCAGGTTAACATTAGGGTAAACATATTATATAATGATTAATTGTGAAAGATTTTTTCAGGTAGTTTCGCTCTGCATCTTAAAGGGAAATTCTTGAAAATTTAATCATCAGGCCAAACAACTGATGAATTTTTTACCCCCAGGGTATATATAATCTCCTTGTTATGTTGAAAAAGTTAACGCCTTCTGATCTCAGCCCCGATGGCGACTCCAAACCGATGGTTATAACCGAACCAAAGATTATACCCAGGCCCGAACATCCAATATCCCGGGCCGACATTGATGTCGAGGTTCTCAAAGTTTTATATCGTCTCCACCATAAAGGTTATAAGGCTTATCTAGTCGGCGGGAGCGTCAGGGATCTGTGGCTGTCAAAAAAACCCAAGGATTTTGACATTGCCACGGATGCTCAACCCCAAGATATTCGCCGTCTCTTCCGCAACAGCCGCATCATTGGGAAACGGTTCCGCCTGGTGCAGGTTTTTTTTAAGGGCGGCAAGGTGGTGGAGGTCTCCACTTTCCGCAGTCGGTCGGAATTCGACGCCGACGGTGAATTGCTGGCACCCAATAATACCTTCGGAAACCCGGCGGAGGACGCCCAGCGGCGCGATCTGACCATAAATGGACTGTTCTATGACATCGCCGACTTTTCCCTGCTCGATTATGTGGGAGGGTTGGAGGATCTCCAGAACCGGATTGTCCGGGTTATTGGACCGCCAGAAGTTCGTTTCCAGCGCGACCCCGTCCGGATGCTCAGGGTTATACGTCATGCGGCCCGCACCGGTTTTTCCATCGATCCGGTTGCTTGGGCCGGGATTCAATCTCACCGGCATCTGATCCGGCTCTGCAATCGATCCCGGGTGCGGGATGAGCTGTTAAAAGACTTTAAGAGCGGCTATTGTGAAGATTTTCTGCTGCTTATGCTCGACAGCGGTTTACTTTCAGCCATCCTGCCGCATGTTGAAGAATTTTGGCGAGATTTCCAAGCCAGCGCGGCCATTAAAATTCGGTTCCAGGAAATTTACGCGGTCGTGGATCAATTAACTCGGGCAAACCTTTCCTTCAACGAAACATTTTATTGGACCGGGTTCCTGATCCCCTTTCTCGAAATAGCCCTGGGCTTACCTTTCCAGGAGATCAAACCGGAGGCCATAGAAAAATATGTGAATGATTCCCTGGAGATATTAGAATTTGCCCGGGGGAAACGGGAAGAGGTGATTTTAATGTGGGTCACCGCCGCCCAATTGACCAAACTGCTTAAATCAGGACAGCGTATTCCGGCCGCGCCTGAAACGTCGCAGCTGCTTGGCTGAAGCCTGGCTCCTGCATCACATTCTGGTGGGGGCTCCCGCCGAACTAGTGGACGAGATCAAGGCGCGCGCCAGCGTTACACCGGACCTGCCGGACATCCCGCCGAAAAAGAAGCGACGCCGGGGCCGCAGCCCCGGCTCCCGAAAAAAAGTTTTTCCGGTGTAAATGAGCTCTTGCCTAAAAAGATTTTTTTCTTGTAAAGATACATTTGATATATTTACATTCAAAATTAAATTTAAAATAGATAAGATGAAGATCACTAGAGACAAGGCCATGAAGCGAAGCGGAATCTGGCTGGCTTATTTAGGATTTATCCTGACGGTGATCCTGGGAGCAGGTCCTTCCCAGGCCCAACCCCCAAAGATGCGGGTGGCTGCCAGTATCCTCCCCTTGGCCGACTTTTGCCGTCAGATCGGCGGGGATAAGGTAGAGGTGCAGGTTTTGATTCCACCCGGAGCCAGTCCGCATACCTTCGAACCCTCGCCCGGAACGCTGACAGGTCTGGCCCAGGCCAAGGTCCTGGTATATATCGGGGGTGGCCTGGAACCCTGGATTGATAAATTCCTGGGAAGTTTGAAGGAGAAAAAACCTTTTGTGGTGGAGGCCACCCACGGTATCGCTTTAATCAAGGAAATTCCAGAGCATGTCAGGGGATCAGATTCTCCCGGGCACCGTCACCCGGAGAAGACCGATAAGGTTCAGGAGGACCAGAAGGAAGCCCCGGGTCATGATCACGGCGCCGGCAACCCCCACATCTGGCTGAACCCGATTCTGGCCCAGGATATCTGCCACCAGATCGCCGCAGCCTTTATCCAGGTGGATTCGAAGAACCGGGCCTTTTACGAGCAAAATCTCCATACTTATTTGGAAAAGCTATCTGGCCTGGACAAACACTTGGCCAATCAAATCGCATGGTTCAAAATACGGGAATTTGTCAGCTTTCATCCCTCTTTTACCTATTTTGCCCGCCGCTACAATCTCAAGGAAGTGGGGGTCATTGAAGTGGCGCCGGGACGGGAACCGACCCCCAGAGCCTTCCAGAATATCAAAAAAGCCATCCGTCATTATAACATCAAGGTTATTTTTGCTGAACCCCAGTTCAGCCCGCGTATCGCCGAGGTGCTGGCCAAAGAGGCAGGCGTCGAAGTCCTCTTCCTGGACCCCATCGGCGGCCATCCTCCCTATGGCGATAATTACCTCAAAATGATGCAGTTTAATGTCGAAACCATGGCTAAGGCCATGAAATGAACCGCTATGTCAGAAAAAGCCATCAAAATCATTAACTTGAGTGTTTTTCATAACAGCCAGCCAACTCTGGAAGATATATCTTTAGAGATTGAAATCGGCAGTTTTGTGGGGGTGTTGGGCCCAAATGGAGCCGGCAAGAGCACGTTGTTAAAAGTCATCTTGGGGTTGATCCAACCGGATACCGGGGAGGTGTTCGTCTTTGGCGAGACCCCCCCAAAACTGCGTCGCCAAAAGCACATCATCGGCTATCTGCCCCAGCGGCCGTTGAGCAATCCCCATTTTCCGGTCTCCGTTTTGGATGTAGTGCTCATGGGACGCTATGGTATCATGGGATTGGGCCGACGTCCTTCCCGCCGGGACCGGGAAATCGCTTTACATCATTTAAACCAGGTGGGGATGGCGTCTCGCGCCGGGAGCCCCATCGGCGACCTTTCCGGGGGTGAGCAACAACGGGTCTTTATTGCCCGAGCCCTCTGCGTGGAGCCCAAACTGCTGATTATGGATGAGCCCACCATTTCATTGGATGCCTGCGCCCAGGATGAGTTATATGAATTAATCCACCGGTTGCAGGAACAGATGGAGTTGACTGTGATCATGGTGTCCCATGATATCGGCGCCATATCCGAACACGTGGGTGATATAGTCTGCTTGAATCGGCGGATTTACGTGCACCAACCGCCGCCCATCGGACGCCTGGGTTTGGAAAAAGCCTTTGGTTGCAGTGTGGAATTCCTCTTCCATGGAGAAATACCCCACCGGGTAGTCAGGATTCATGATGAGTGAGTGGCTGAGCCCGGGTTTTATGCAAAATGCCCTGCTCGGCGGGTTGCTGGTGAGCCTCGTCTGCGGCCTGCTCTCGGTGTTTATCGTGCTGCGACGCATGGCCTTTGTGGGGGCCGGTATCTCCCATTCGGCTTTCGGTGGCGTGGCCCTGGGATTTTTGTTGCAGGTTGATCCTTTCTGGACCGGTCTGATTTTTTCAATTCTGGTGGCTTTTCTGATTGAAGGTGTCCAAAGCCGGGGGCGCATTGAGGAAGACACCGCCATCGGCATTTTCTTTGCCGCCGCCATGGCCCTGGGAGTGCTGTTTTTACACTTCTCCCGGACCTATAATGTGGATATTTTTGGGGTGCTGTTTGGCAACATTCTGGCCATCGGTCCCACTCAGTTAATGCAAGTGGCTGTGGTTGCCGTCATCGTTCTGCTGTTCATCCTCTTTTTTTTCAAGGAACTGGTCTTCATCAGTTTCGATGAGGAGATGGCCTGGGTGTGCGGCACGCCGGTCAAAACCCTGCGTTACCTGCTGTTGGCAATGCTGGCGCTGGTGGTCATTGTCTCCATCTATCTGGTGGGAATTGTCCTGGTTTCGGCTCTGCTGGTCATTCCCGGGGCCGTGGCCCGCAATCTGACCCAACACATCCGCAGTATGATCCTGGTCTCCACCGGCGTGGCCGTCGGCGCCACCCTGGCCGGTTTGGAAATGTCGTATCAGATCGATTTACCTTCGGGGGCGACTATCGTTATCCTCTTGGCCGTGCTCTTCTTAATGGCCACCATGTGGGGCCGCCGGAAGTAATAATTGCCAGGCAGACCTTAACTTTGAGAAATAATGAAAACCCCCAGGCAGGTGACGATGATGCCGGTCAGGCGCATCCAGGTGACGCTCTCACCCAACAACAACCAACCAAGAAGCGCAGTTAAAATGTATCCCAGACTGATCAAAGGATACGCAAAGCTTACTTCGGCTTTGGCCAACACAATAAGCCAGATGAGAAAGCCGGTGACGTAACAGGCGAGACCCATCAGTATATAGGGGCTTAAAAAAGCCCGGATGAAAACAGGCACCAGGGCCTGGAGGGAAATATCAAAATTACCCAATTTATTCATGCCGTGCTTTAAAAGTAACTGCCCCATAACATTGAACACGATATTAATACTAACCAGGGCCAGGACTAAGTGGCGGACCATTTCTTGATAAACCTCATTGACGTTTTTAAGGTCAGATTTCCTAAAACGCTTATTGCCTTAGCTCCGAAAAAGTAACGGTTTGAGCATTAAGACAAGCAGTGACCATCCGGTTAAACATTTGAGGTTCCCAGAAGCGTCGATTGAAGCGGTAACAAAATTCCGCCAGATAACGGGGCAGGTGCTTGTCACTGACGCCATGATACACTCCACGAATATTGCCTTTGACGTTGGCGATCAGGGTATGGACCCAGGGAAACAATCTGGCCGCGTTTTTTCCCGAACCAGTCACGGTGGGTACATGAAAGCTCGACTCAGAGTTCAAGACCCGATAGGCCTGCCAACCATCCGTGCGGGCCACCACCTTTGCTGCCAGGCAAGCCTGAGCCATGGCTTTAATCTCGTCGCCGCTTACCCTGGGTACCTGGCGCATCGCGGCAAACCGTGGTTTATCTCCCGGAGTTTCCACCGCCACCACGACTTTGGATTTACCCGCAGCGCCGCGGCCACGTTTGCCTGGTTTGGGTCCGCCGACATAGGTATCATCCAGTTCGATCAGGCCGGCCAGCTTGTAATCGGCATCGCGCTCCGCCATGGCCTGGCGGATCTTATGCCCCATGACCCACACCGTTTTATAAGTCCGGATTTCCAAGATCCGTTGCAAAGACAACATGGAAGCGCCACTTTTCTGTCGCCCCATCAGGAAGATCATCCAGAACCACTTTCTCAGGGGCGTCCTGGTCTTATGAAAAATCGTGCCGGCCGTCAGCGAGGTCTGGTAACCACAAGCTCTGCAGGCATATAAATGACGCGTCCGATGAAAGTAAGCTTGGTCGTGCTGACAGCGAGGGCACCGATAATCCTGAGGCCAACGCAACTTAAAAAGATGTTTCCGACAAGCTTTTTCGGTCCTAAATTTTTTTTGAAACGCCAGGAGACTCAGGCTTTCCTGTTGCATAATATTTTCCCAATTTAACTAATTATTTTAGTAAATTATAGCTAATTTTGGGAGCATAAGCAATAAGCGTTTTTCCTAAAATAAAATATAAATCCTGAGTATGTTCTAAAGCTCGGAAATAAGCAATACTATTTTTCCATAATCCAAGTAGTACGGCTTGGCGATGACAAGAATCGACAACGGTCCAATGGATCAATATAAGCTGCTGCGGATAATAAGGATGGTATGACAAAATGCCGGCCTCTTTAGAACTCCTACAAACTTTTTCTGAAAGTTTCGGCCCGCCGGGCGGTGAAGGCCCGGTGGCTGAACTCGTAGAGTATCACCTGCAATCTTTCTGCCAACTCCGCCGGGACGGCCTGGGTTCGGTACTGGCAGAGAAGGCCGGTCAGCATCGGCAACCACGGGTGATGCTGGCGGCTCATCTCGATGAGATCGGCTTCATGGTGCAGGGGATTACCCCCCAGGGCTATCTGCGGCTCCAGGCTTTGGGAGGCTGGGAGCCCGCCTGGCTGCCGGGCCAGCGCCTGATTATCCAAACCGCGTCCAGGCGGCTGGAAGGCGTCGTGGCCGCGACCCCGGTACATTTTAAAAAAGAAAATAAAAAAGAGAGCAAAATTGAAGATTTATTGGTGGATATCGGCGCGGCGAATGCGGGCGAGGTCCGGGACCTGGGGGTGAGCCTGGGCGACCTGGCCGTGCCCCGGAGCGGTTTTGCCGTCTTCAATGAAAATTATCTGGTCAATAAAGCCTGGGATGACCGGGTGGGGGTGGCGGCCATGGTGAGCGGTGCTGCAGCGTTTTCGAGACCGGCCCCATCCCAATACCCTGCTGGCCGTGGGGACGGTCCAGGAGGAGGTCGGCTGCCGAGGGGCGGTTACCGCGGTGGAGACGGCCAAGCCGGCCATAGCCATAGTTCTGGAGGGGCCGCCGGCCGACGACCTGCCCGGCTTAACCCCAGACCCGCCCCAGGGAGCTTTGGGGCAGGGGGTGCAGATCCGCCTTTTCGACCCCACCATCATCGTCCCCCAGAAATTCTGGCGTTGGGTGGTAGAACTGGCCCAGCAGCGGCATATTGCTTATCAACTGGCGGTCCGGCGCAGCGGCGCCACCGACGCCCGGGCCATTCATCTGGCCCACGGGGGCATCCCCACCATTGTCCTGGGGGTGCCGGTGCGGTATGCCCACTCAGCCGCAGGGATGATTCATCAACGGGATTTTGAGGCCATGGTGAACTTGGCGGCAGCCATCGTGGAGGAATTGGATGAGGCGAGGCTGCGGGCTTTAACTGCATAAAGACAGGTGATTAACTTCCAGCCTGGTATAGAAGTGTCCACCTACCTTCTCATCATGTCAGGCCAAGGGGCCGATAAAATGCACGGGGCTTTGGGGAACTGTCTCTAACCCCCGGTTGGTATCTCTATGTCGGGTCGGCTCGGCGTAACTTAGCGGCCAGAATCCGGCGGCATCTGCGCCCGGAAAAACGCCGGCGCTGGCATATTGATTACTTGCTGAATGGCGAATCGCTCCGCATTGCCGAAGTTTGGGTGGGGCACAGCCACTGGAATGCCAGTTGGCTCGCCGTCTCCTCGCTCTACCCCAGGTATCCATCCCCCAGTCTCGCTTCGGCGCCGGCGACTGCCGCTGCCCCACCCATTTTTTCCGCTATGACCAGGATTTGCCAGCACTGCGGCACTATCTCGTTTCGCTGGATTTTTCTCCTTATTCCCCGCCTTGACAAAAGCAGCGGAAAGGGTTATATCTTATTGCAACTGAAAATCAATTGCTAATAGGATAGAGCATGCCCCATAAAAAACTAAGCGATTTGCGCCCCGGAGAATTTGGCGTCGTGGAACGGGTAACCGGCGGCGGACCTTTCCGCCAGCGTCTGCTGGAGATGGGCCTGACCCGGGGCGTCCGGGTCGGAATGGAAAAGAATGCCCCTCTGGGGGACCCCACCGAATATGTGGTGAAGGGCTACCACATCAGTCTCCGGAAAGGGGAGGCGGATCTGATCATATTAAGTCTTAATTCTGAGGAAACTGTTTAATGGCCAAAACGTTAACCATTGCCCTGACGGGCAATCCTAATGTGGGCAAGACCGCGCTGTTTAACAACCTCACCGGCGCCCGGCAGCATGTGGCCAACTGGCCCGGCGTCACCGTGGAAAAAAAAGAAGGCAAAGCCCGCCTCGACGATTACGAGATTACCGTCATCGACCTGCCGGGGACTTATAGCCTCAGCCCCTATTCTCTGGAAGAAATCATCGCCCGTAACTTCATCGTGGACGAAAAGCCGGACGTGGTCATCAACGTCGTTGACGCCAGCAACCTGGAACGCAACCTCTACCTTTCCGCCCAAATCATCGATCTGGGGGCCAAAATGGTTTTTGCCCTCAACATGGTGGACACCGCACTCAGCCGGGGCATCCAGATTGATCAACCGCGGTTGGCGGAGTTGTGGGGCGTGCCGGTGGTGCCCACCGTGGCCAACCGCAATCAAGGCACCAGGGAACTCTTGGAGGCGGCCATCCGCACGGCTGAAGAGCGGGACCCGGTGGCCCGCCACATCCATATCGATTACGGGACTGATGTGGAAGCTGCACTAATAAAGATTGAGGTCGTCTTAGCCGCTGATCCTAGTCTGGCCGACGGGCATTATCCCCGCTGGCTGGCCACCAAACTCCTGGAGATGGACCCGGATGCCATCCATCGCCTGGAACAGAGTCCGCAGAAGAACCAGGTTATGGCTCAAGTGGATGAATGCCGCCGGCAATTAGAAAAAACCTGGGGGGAGGACGCCGCGGTGCTGGTGGCGGAGCGGCGATATGGCTTTTTGGGCGGCACCATCCGGGAAGTGCAGCGGGAGGAACTGGCCAAGCGCGTCGTCCTGTCCGAACAGGTGGATAAAGTCCTGACTCACCAGCTTTTCGGTTTTCCCATCTTCCTGTTTTTTATCTGGCTGCTGTTTCAAATGACCTTCACCCTGGGTCAACTCCCCATGGAATGGATTCAGAGCCTGGTCCAGGTCCTGAAAGAATCCCTGCAAGCCTGGCTGCCGGAAGGGTGGGGCCGGGATCTGCTGGCTGACGGCATCATCGGCGGGGTCGGGAGCGTCCTGGTTTTCCTGCCCCAGATCATGTTTCTCTTTCTAGGCATCTCCTTCCTGGACGACACCGGCTATATGGCCCGGGTGGCCTTTATCATGGACCGCATCATGCATGCCCTGGGTCTGCACGGTAAATCCTTCATTCCCATGCTCATGGGTTTTGGCTGCAACGTGCCGGCCATCATGGCCACCCGGGGGCTGAGCAGCCAGCGGGATCGTATCCTCACCATGCTGCTCATTCCTCTCATGAGCTGCAGCGCCCGCCTGCCGGTGTACGTTCTTTTCGCCGGGATCTTTTTCCCCAAACGAGCCGGGCAGGTCATCTTCGGCCTGTACCTCTTCGGCATCGTCATGAGCGTGCTTTTAGGCATGCTGTTTAACAAATTTCTCCTGAGGGGCCAGGAAGAACCCTTTGTTATGGAGTTGCCGCCCTACCGCCTGCCGGCGCTGCGAGGCGTGGTAGTGCACATGTGGGACAGAGTCACCATCTATCTTAAACGCATGGGTACCGTCATCCTAACTGCGTCCATTATCATCTGGTTCCTGGGAGCCTATCCCAAAAATCCTGACCTGCCCGTCAAATTTGAGCAGGAGAAGACCCGGTTAGAAGCCCGTTTTGATGCCCAAGCCATAGCCCTTAAAGATCAGCAGAACTTCGCCGCCCTCTGCCGCAACCTGGAGCAGGAAAAAGCTGCGGCCCTCACCGAACTAAACCGGCGGCAGAAAGCCGAAGAAATGAGCCAGACCTTTATCGGTCACCTGGGAGCGGTCGTGGAGCCGGTCATGCGCCCCTTAGGTTTTGATTGGCGCATGAGTGTCAGCCTCATCACCGGCTTTGTGGCCAAAGAGATCGTGGTCAGCACCCTCGGGGTGCTCTACGAGGCGGGGGAGGCGGCGGCGGGTGCCTCCGAAACCCTGCAGCAGTCCATCAAGGCCTCAGGGCTGAGCGCAGCCGCGGCCTTGGCCTTCATGGTCTTCGTCCTCCTCTACACTCCCTGTCTGGCCACCATAGTGACCCTCTGGCGGGAAAGCGGCGCTTTGAAATGGATGCTGTTCGCGGTGAGCTATCAGTTAATTCTGGCCTGGACCATGGCCTGGATGGTGTTTCAGTCTGCCCGATTGCTGGGGTTGGGGTGAAAGACAGGAAAAAATCAGGGGGCCCTCTTTGGCCCCCCTGTCGCGTTTATAATGTCTATTAAAAATTCTGTCCTTTGTGTAGGGGTGGGTCTCAGACCCACCCCTACGCTGGTCTTTGGCAATCGGACTGAACTTTCGTCAATGGCTGTAACTTATAAGCAACATCCCTTTAATGATTCCAGGCGAATCGGCGATTCCGGTTATTTGTCTGGTGGAATCTGCCCCGATTACCATGGTTCGCCTGGAAAGCGCCCCTGCGGTCGCAACCGTTTTCCCTGCGGGAATAGTGGTTGCCATACTGGTGGCCCCGCCGCTGGTTATGCTGCCACTGCCGGAATCGTGGATCACGATGATTGCCGTAGCCACCATAAGCCACTTGATTGTCATGATTTTCCCGGTAGATATGTCGATCCGCTTTATCCTGCATCTTATCCAGACGGGCCCGTTCCCTATGGTTTAATCTACCATCGGCCCGCATCCGATCTTCGGCGGCCTGGATGCGCCGCTGTTCATTTTCTAATTTCCAGGCTTCCTGGGGGGTCAAGGCCCCGGACTCGGCGCCATGGTGAATCCGCTGCTGCTGGGCCGCTTCCCGTTGATCGAGGTTCCAGCCGAAATACTGGGCCTGAACAGGTCCACTCCAGATAACTAGACTGCTCAAGAATAATCCGGCCATACCGAATATCTTCCACGTCTTGTTCATTGCCACATCCTCCTGGTCGAGAATTTAAGCTGCTCTTGCTGGTACCATGCTTCTGCAAGGCTCTTGCCAGGACGATCCAGCTCTATAAATGCGCCAGGATATTAATAACTCTTCCCACGGCCGCACAGTGCCAACGAATTGCCGGGTCAAGGCAGGAGGTGTTTTGAGAAAAACCTTCAAAAAGGGCGGGATTTTTGTGTCAATATGAGAAGTGCCAGACCGGGGACTGTCCTTTGTATCGGGGTGGGTCTCAGACCCACCCCGACAAGGTTTCCGACACGCGTCTACAACTTTTGTCAATGGATCTAGTATCGAAAAAACTAAAATTGCCAGCGCAACCCAGCGCTGATGGCGTGCGGCGTGTAATTGCCTCTGCCGGCCTCAACGTTGTAATCTGCCCGAAGCATCAGGTTCTTAGTTAAGCTCACGGCTACCCCGGCCCCCAGGACCGCAAAATCCTGTTGGGGGGAGTCCGTGGTGAAGTTAAACGTGCTGCCGGACTGGGCCAGGCGGGCATCCAGCCCCCGGCTGTTATTGGCGAATTCATGCTGGTAGAAGGCAGAGACCTGGGGCAGCACCACGGCATTTTTGAGTTTTAAAGGGACGTGTCACCCGCATCCCGAGGCCGCTTTGCAGGGAATCGGCGCTTTGTGAGTTCAGATGCAAATTCAAAGCACCGGCGCCAGTTTCGCTGAAGCCGCCTACCCAGGCCCTGGTGTAGAACAGGGTGGCTGCAGGGGTCAAAATAGTTCCCGAGAATTTCAGATCATACCCGGTTTCCAGCGCCGCGTTGCACTGGCTGCCGTCCACCGAACCGTTGGCTGTCCGGCTGAGGCCGCCGAACGTCAGGTTGCGGTTCAAATCATAGAGATTCAACGTATAGCCCACAGATCCCAAAGCATAAAAAGCGCCGGGGGTGTAGGCGGCATAAACGTAGAAGGGGATGCTGTTGACCTGGGCGGACCCGCCGGAACCAGTATATGAGGCGCTGGTGTGATAATAGCCCGACCCCACCCCCAGGAGCAGATCCTCCCGGAGGCGATAGTCGGCGCCGCCGGTGAAGCCGAAAATGTCAAAATTGTAGCCCGTCTGGTTGGCGGAACTGCCCTGTGATCCCAAAGTGGCAACAAAATCCGTATAGACCCCCCAGGAACCGGAATCTCCCGGTTCCGGCCGTGTGCCGGAGACCAGGCCCCCCGGATCGCCGCCGTTATAGGCCAGCATCAGTCCGGCCAGACTGTTATAAGCAAGGTTGAGGGATCCCCCCCGTCCCCCGGCCAGGGACGGGGCGCTCTCCTGGCGCCAGCGCTGGTAGGACAGACGGTTTGCCAGACTGCGCCACTGCATCGTGGACCCGGCCAGGCTCAGGGCCGGCAGGGCGCCGGCTTTGTCCGGTGAAAGCTGCTGGTAGGCAGCGGCGACGGCTCTCCCCGTGGGCAGTTGGGCCATGCTATCCAGCACCCTGGCCAGGTCACCTGTGGCAGTAGGGTTCATCTCATTGAGCCTGGCGCCCACGTTAACCTGGTTGGCGTTCAGAGGTAAGCCGGGGTTGGTGAAATCGGGCCAGGCCGCCAGATCAAAGCTGGTGGGCAGGTAGCGGGGCTGCCAGGCGAGAACCGGGGTGAGCTGCTGGTTGGTGATGGTGTTGAAGCTTCCGGTGAGGCCGCTGGTGCTGGTAATGACCCCGGTGAAGACCTGGTTGCGGCTGGGACGATACCCCCCCAACAGGGTGGGGGCGAATGTGCCGGCCAGGCTGGCGGTGCCGGGGACACCGGTGACGTTGATCCGGTCATAATTATTGGCCGAGGCGATCTCGGCGACCAGAGTGGCGGCGGCAGTCTGGGTGTAGCTGCCCACGATATTCAGAGTGCCGGGTGAGTTACCGGGGTTGACCGTGCCCTGGTTGGTCAAGCTTCCCACCAGGGGCCCGGTCCCGGTCAGGACGCCCCCTGGTTGCACCATGACGGTACAGGCGGCGCCCACGGCCCCCAGGGTGTTGGACAGGTTCAGGGTGCCGGCCGCAACGGTATAGGTGCCCGAGAAGCCGGAGCCGTCCCCCCGATGGCGGGTAGTTCCCGCCCCCGTATGGATGAGGTTGCCGCTGCCGCTGAGAGCCCCAGTATGGGTCAAGACATTGCCGCCGTTATCCAACGTCGAGGTCGTCCCGGCGGTAATGTCAAAGCCGTTGCCCCAATATGTCTGGGGGTCGATGATTTGCAGGACGCCGCCGCTAAAAGCCAATTCACCGTAAGGGGAATCAGTCCCCAGCCAGAGCGTCGTCCCGGCGCTCACCCCGGGGAGATGTCCCAAGGTCCATTTGGCCTGGCTCGTCGTCGTATAGAGCCCCCAATGCGGTCCCACATTGCCCGGCTCACCGGTTTTATAAGGTTCATCAAAGGATGAGAAGAGATAGGTAAAAAGTTTATGAGCACTCGCCCAGGCAGCATATTGTTCGATATAGGTCTGTTCGTTGGGGAGAGCGGCAGTCTGGGTGGGAATGCCGGTGTAATGGCCGTCAATGAGCACCTGTGACCCACCGCTGGGCCAGCCGGTCTCGCCGATGCGGATTTTCCCCCGATATTTGTCGTTCAATTGCTTGTAGGCCGCTAAAAAACGGCTCTGCCAGTTTTTTAAGGTGTCGGCCCCGGCCTTGGCCGGATTGCCGCCCTGGTAACCGGGGCCGTCAAAATAAGGGTAGATATTGGCCAGGGCATAGCTCGTACAGGCTTTGACCAGGTCCGGATGCCCATACAGGACCCCCCAGGTCTGGCACGTGGTTACCGCCACCCCCGTACCCCGGAGTTTTTCTTTGGCATAGTTTATATAGCCGATCAACTGAGCTTCAGGAATATTGCCTAAATTTTCGTTGCCCACCACCACGGCGTTCACCGCACTCGGATAGGCTTTGGCGTTGGCTATGGCCTGGTCCAGTTCGGCTCGGGAGGCAGTCTGATTGCCCGGGGTCAGAGCCACACCCAGGGCGACTTTGATGGGAGTTGACGGGTGGGCCTTGTTATAAGCCGCCACCCGGCCGGCCACGGCGTTTTCCGGACTACCGGCTCCAAAGAGGCTGTTATACGTTCTGATGTATCCAAAGTGCGGACCCAGCAGCGCCAGATCCTGATCAATCTCAGCTGTCGACTTCGGAAAGCCCTTGTAATTGACGGCAATAAAATTCCTGTCCCAGGCCGCCAGCGACAGGTCAACAGTACCCAGGAGACAGGCGATGAGCGCCACAAGTATAATTTTCATACTAGGCCTTGTCGGCTAAATCATCCCATTCCTAAAAAGATCACCGACAAGCAGAGAAGCATCACCTCCACTTTCCCTAGAAGCCGTAGTCATTTTGCTGGAAAGGGAATAATCAGCAAGGCGGGAGGCGCTTCGCTTTGAAGTTTAGGCTAAATCTCTTCATGTTGGGTAATCGGGTCGACGGCGAGGAGGGGATGACCTCTTGACCTCTGGTTCAGGGATGGGAGGTTTGGCTAACCGGAAGACAGAAAAAGCTTGACAAGAGGAACCCACATAGAAGCAGTTATCGCCGAGAGTTACCCAGGTTAGCCGATCGAGCCCTTGAGCAAAATCAGGTTTTCAACTACCGGATATATACTATTTTTAAATTAAAATTGACATAATAACAAAAAAATTGATTAAATAAATTCAATTACATTATAATAAATCTCACTATGGAAAGCCATTGCCTCTAATCGCCGGGTCGTCTTTATTGAGACATAGCAAGGGTTTCGGGACTTGAGGATGTAATTATCTTAGGTCCTTAGTTGGTCTTAAATTCCTGGGATAAAGGTAAGACCATGTCATCCCAATATAAAGAAATACCTCCTGAACTGCGCCAGATTTTTGATGACCACGTTCAGTGGTTGAAGACTGGCGGGAAACAGGGCAAACAGGCTATTTTATCGAAGTATGACTTCCAAGACCGGCATTTATCCCGGGTAGTGCTTGAGGGAGCAATCCTCGAGGAAGCCAATTTTCAGGGGGCCTATCTGGCCAACGCTAACTTGAAACGGGCTAATCTGCGCGGAGCGACATTTTCTGAGGCCGATATCACCGGAGCGGATTTCCGGGATGCAGATCTCGAGAAAGCTAATCTGGCCACCAGCATAGGTCTTGCCGATATACAATTGGCTCGAGCTAATCTGGATGATTGCCAGTTGCCGGAAGCTATTACGAAATTTAGTGGGCTAGATTATGTAAAAGAAGCGTCGAGCATTACCAGTTCGCTTTT
>CAVPJB010000024.1:0-103731 GCA_963705135.1 uncultured delta proteobacterium | reverse complement strand
TGGCCTCCATCATCCTGGCCGCCTCCTTATGCAGCCTCTTCCTCATCATTTTTCCGGTTTTTGATCTCCCTTGGCGGGGCAGTCTGATCCTTTTTTTCGGCGCCACCGCCCTCTATGTCTTCTGCGCCACCGGCTTCGGCATGTTCATCGCCACCATCTGCCGCAACCTGCCCCAGACCATTCTTTTTGTGATCATGATTATCGCCCCTATCTTATTCCTGTCAGGCTCCTGGACCCCCATCGAGGCCATGCCCCCCCTTTTGGGCTATATAACGTATCTATCACCCCTCAAACATTATCTCGCCATCGGGTATAACATTCTTTTGAAAGGTGCTGGCCTGGCCGCCCTCTGGCCGGATTTTCTGAACCTCAACCTCATCGGCTTCGGCCTGTTTGCCGTCTGCGCCCTCCAGTTCCGGCGGCATTTTAGCTGATTTATCTCTCTGATACTCAGGGTAAGACATATCAACCAGATATCGGCGGGGCGGGTAGTCTCCGTGACCGTCCAGGTATGGGCGACCTTGGACGGGTGTAAAGGCGTACCCCTATTGGCCACGATTTTATAACTAGAATTTGCAAAGTGAGAAAAAAGGCGAGGCTGATTTTGACCCCGCCTGGTATGGAGTTAAAAAGCCTCTTGAAGCTAAAAAATACCTGCGGATTTGATGCCTGCGGAAACAGTGGCGGGGCCGAGACCGGCCTCGCCACTGCAGTTTGTCTAAATTAACTCTTTTTCCTCCAGCCGACGCCTACTAAACCTAATAGGGCGCTGCCCAAGAGCAGCAGGGAGCCGGGAATTGGCGCCACGTGCACAATGTCATTGCCGCAACGACCGGTGCCCCAGAGGTATTCCGCCTTGGTAAAAGGCGCCGCCCCCTGAAAGGCGATGCTAATATGCCAGTCAGGGATATTGTTAGTTACATTATTGTCCTGGTTAACCCAAGTCATGTTGCCGGTTAAAAGCTTTTGAGAATAAAGCGCCATGACAACTTCCACCGGAGCAATCTCAGAACCGGCCGGGCGCTATTCTGTTTATAAGCGCCGCCGTATTGTATGGCCCCCGCGATTGGGTTGGCATTGGAAAAACTGGTTTCCCACTCAGAAACGTTCGTCAAAAAGACATTACCGGGATTTTGATTATTCTGGGCATAAGCCTGCATATTGATGCCCAACTCAAACCGGCTGAGATGTTGCCAAAATGCTGTTGGGTGTAGCCATTGTAACTGGCTTTGGCTGCATCCGCATTGATGGCGATATCCGCCACGCCCCAGTTTTTACCGCTTATTACCCACCCGCCGGGCCGGTTATTGGTAAAGATCTCGATAGTAAAGGGATTAAGGTTAATGACCATTTTGTCAGTGGCGAAACTGTAACCGACACTATCCTGAAAAGTTCCTGAGCCGGCATAACCGTTCCCAACCTGCTGCCCTGATACCCATACTTCGGCTTGGGTATAAGGGGAAATGGAGACCACGTCATTGACAGTAAAAGCCGACCCGGCCATTGGCAGCATTATCGCTAACGCCAGGCTTAAGGATAAAAACCATTTTTTAGACATTTTTATTGAATCCTCCTTTAATCCGAACAACCAATACTTACCATTGCATATGTGCCCCAATAATACCTATTTTTCGCACCTACTGTGCCCTGGCCTTGGGCCTGCCTGCTGCCTCATCGCCCAGCAAGAAACTTCTTTCCCGGGGAAGAGTCTCCAACTAAGCACTCTCCTGCTCTCTGACATTTCTTTATGCAAGTTTTCTGCCAATTCTGAATGGGAGGGGCCAGGCAATTCTGAAGGAAGGATTAGTTGAATTGATTCAATTAGTTATACAAAATATTGAATTCTATACTATTGTTACCCCATAACAAACGTTAAGGAAATGAAACATTTCAATTAATCAACAGTGCCAAGTAATACCTCACCAGATTTATAAATTTATCTATTGAAATCAATAACAAAAGCCATTTTGAAAGAACCTTTTTTCTTTATGTCCAATAATCTAAACATTCAGCGCGGTTGCCAAAATTTTTGTCCTCTCTTATAAACGTCTCACTCCCGCCGCTAATTCCTGTAGCCCTGACTTATCCATTATCGTAATCCTGGGGCCGCTGCTCACGATCAGCCCTTCTTTCACCATCTTGGCCAGAATACGGGACAGGGTCTCCGGAATCGTGCCCAAGAGGCTGGCCAGCTGTCCTTTGGGGATTTCCAGCTCAAACTCCGTCGCCCCCTCCCGGCGGTCGCTGTGGGACAATAAATAAGCTGCCAGCCGTGCCGGGACTTCTTTTAAGGACAGATCCTCCACCAGCCCCGCCAATTGCCGCAGACGCCGGGACAACACCGCCAACATATTCAGGGCCAGGGAGGGATGTCGCCGGATCAGTTCCAGAAAACCGGCCCGGGGAAAAAAAAGAGGCGGCTTTCCTCCAGGGCCTCGGCATTAGCCGGGAAACGCTGCCCGGCAAAGACCGGCACCTCGGCAAAGGGCTCACCGGGCCCTAAAATGTGTAAAATCTGTTCCTTGCCGTCCGGGGACAGTTTGTAAACCTTCACCTTCCCGGTGATGACCACGTAAAAACCGCTGCCTTCCTCCCCTTCCAGGAAAATGGTCTGGCCCCGCCGGAACATCTGGTCGATGACAATCATGGCCAAATCCTGCAACTGCCCCTCGGAAAGGCCGCTAAAAAGTGGAATCGCCCCAATCTGACTCAAAAATTTCATGGCTTATTATTTTCCTAAAAATTTTTTATCCCCTTGACCTAAATCAAGGCAGGCTGCACCCATTGGGATTACCTTATATATCAAGCTCGAATGAGAACAATAATTGTAATTTTTAATATGAATATTTACATTTATTGACTTGGATCAAGGGCAACTCTGAAAAAAATGATTACCATTTACAATGAATACGACCATAGCATTATCATCAACGGTATTACAAGCTAACCACACAAGGAGGAGAAACCATGTTTTGTTATCAATGTGAGCAAACTGCCAAAGGCGAAGGTTGCACCGTATTAGGCGTCTGCGGCAAACAGCCTGAGGTCGCCGCCCTGCAAGATTTACTGGTCTACGCCCTCATCGGCCTGTCTCAGGTGGCCGTGGAAGGCCGCAAAGTCGGTGTCAGCGACAAAGAGGTGAACGTCTTCACCCTGCAGGCTACCTTTTCCACCCTGACCAACGTCGATTTCGACCCGGCCCGCTTCGTCACCTGGATCAACGACACCGTCAAGCACCGGGAAGCCCTCAAGGCCAAAGTCAAATCCGCCGGCGGCAAGGTCGATTTCCCTGCGGGTCCGGCCACTCTTACCCCGGCAGCCGGCCTGGAAGCTCTGGTGAACCAGGGGGAACAACTGGGGATTAAGACTTTCCCGGCCCCTGATGCCGACGCCCTGTCCCTGAAGCACATCCTGCTCTTCGGCACCAAGGGTGTGGCCGCCTATGCCGACCATGCCCAGATTTTAGGGCAGGAAGACGAAAAAGTCTATGCTTTTGTCCATGAGGCCCTGGCCGCCATAGTGGACCCCAAGCTGGCCGTTCCCGACCTGATCCCCCTGGTTATGAAGTGTGGTGAAACCAACCTGCGGGCCATGGAGCTCCTGGACGCCGGCAACACCGGCCGTTATGGCCACCCGGTGCCCACCAAGGTTCCTTTGGGAGTTAAAGCAGGTAAGGCCATCCTGGTCTCCGGCCACGACCTCTGCGACATGGAGATGATTCTAAAGCAGACCGAAGGCAAAGGCGTCACCGTCTATACCCACGGCGAGATGCTGCCGACCCACGCCTATCCGGAACTAAAAAAATATGCCCACTTCTACGGCCACTACGGCACCGCCTGGCAGAATCAGTACAAAGAGTTCACCCAGTTCCCCGGCGCCATTATCATGACTACCAACTGCATCCAGAAGCCGGCGGAAGCCTATAAGGACAACATCTTCACCACCGGGCTGGTGGGCTGGCCGGGAGTCAAACACCTCGCCGACAAAAACTTCGCCCCCGCCATTGACAAGGCCCTGTCCCTCCCCGGCTTCACCGCCGACACCAACGGCCGCAGCGTCATGGTGGGTTTTGGCCGCAACTCGGTCATGGGCGTAGCCGGCCAGGTCATCGAAGCCGTGAAGAATAAGGCCATCCGTCACTTCTTCCTGGTGGGCGGCTGCGACGGCGCCAAGGCCTCCCGCAACTACTTCACCGAGTTCGTGGAAAAGACCCCCAAGGATACTGTGGTGCTGACCCTGGCCTGCGGCAAGTTTAAGTTCTTTGACAAACAACTGGGCGACATCGGCGGCATCCCCCGGCTCCTGGATGTGGGACAGTGCAACGATGCCTACTCCGCCATCCAGATCGCCTTAGCCCTGGCCAATGCTTTCGGGGTCGGCGTCAATGACCTGCCGCTGTCTATTATCTGCTCCTGGTATGAACAGAAGGCGGTGGCCATTCTCCTGACCCTGCTGTATCTCGGTATCAAAGACATCCGCCTCGGACCCAGCCTGCCGGCTTTTGTCACGCCCAACGTGCTTGACTTTTTGGTTAAAAACTTCGCCATCAAACCCATCACCACTGCGGATGAGGACCTGAAGGCCATCTTAGGATAATCTGAAAAACCTCTAACCGGGGGACAGGGAGCCCCTCTACCCTGGCCCCCCAACCCCTGTCGGCTCCTTCTGGCAGGGATTCAAACCACAGGAGTTAACCGATGCAATGCCCCGGACAAGATACCCGCTACTGGAAGCCAGGGGCCGTTTTTGAAACCACCTGCCCCAAATGCGGCGGTGAGATGGAATTTTTCAAAGACGAAGCCAGCCGCCGCTGCAAAAAGTGCGGTGAACGGATGCTCAACCCCAAGATGGATTTTGGCTGCGCTTCTTACTGTAAATATGCCGAACAGTGTTTTGGCGCTCTGCCGTCGGAACTCCTGGCCGGCCGGGAAGACCTGTTCAAGGACCGGGTGGCCATTGCCGTCAAGCGGTATTTCGGCAAAGATTTCAAACGCATCGGCCACGCCACCCGGGTGGCCCGCCACGCCGAGCAGATCGGCAAACAGGAACAAGGGAATCTTGCCGTTATTCTCAGCGCCGCCTATCTCCACGACATCGGTATTAAAGAAGCGGAAAAGAAGCACCAGAGCACTGAGTCCCATTTTCAAGAACTGGAAGGTCCGGCCGTGGCCCGGGAGATTCTCACTGATCTGGGGGCCCAACCCGAACTCATCGACGAGGTCTGCGACATTGTCGGCCATCACCACACCCCCCGGCCCGAAGAAACCCTGAATTTCCAGGTCCTCTACGACGCCGACGTGCTGGCCAACCTGGAAGAAAAATACAAGGAAAATCCCCTGAGTCAGGCCGAGCTGGCAGAACTGGTGTCCCGCAAGTTCCTCACCCCCAGCGGCCGGGAACTGGCGACCAAAGAGCTAACGAAATGCTGCCTGGTCCCTCAGTCCTCATAGAGTCAAATACTGAAATATTATAAAGGCAAGGATGGAGACAACGCCATGAAGATAAAACGGAAGATTATTGAAATCGACCCGGAGTTATGTGACGGCTGCGGGCAGTGCGTGCCCTCCTGCGCCGAAGGGGCCATCCAGATTGTGGACGGCAAGGCCCAGTTGGTGGCGGAAAAATACTGCGACGGTCTGGGCGCCTGCCTGGGTGAATGCCCCACGGGGGCCCTGCGAATCATTGACCGGGAGGCCGACGATTTTGACGAACACGCCGTGGAGGAACACCTAAAAACCATGGAACAGACGGAAAAGGCAGCCCCGCCCCCGGCTTTCACCTGTCCTTCCGCCCAGGTGCAGAGTTTCGCCCCGGGTCCGCGTCCTTCCTATAAGCCGTTGGAACCAATGGACCGCATTTCCGCCCTGACCCACTGGCCGGTGAAGATCAGACTGGTCCCCCCCACCGCCCCCTTTCTAAAACAGTCAGATCTGCTGGTCTTGGCCGATTGCGGCCCCATCGCCTACCCCCAGGTGCATGAGGAACTGATGCCCGGCAAAGTGGTGCTCATTGGCTGCCCCAAATTCGATGATATCCAGGAGCATATTGAAAAGTTTGCGGAAATTTTCCGGAAGGCGGACATCAACAGCGTCACCACGGTGATTATGGAAGTGCCCTGTTGTGCCGGTTTGGCCTATATCGTGGAACAGGGCATGGCCGCGGCCGGCAAAAGAATCCCCCATGAACAGGTGGTCATCAGCACCCAGGGCCAGATCCTCAGCCGGGAAAAACTGGCCGCGTAAGGCAATAAATTCTCGTGCCCAAGCTCCCGCTTGGGCACGCACTAAATTCAAAGCTCCTGCTCTGATACCTCATCAGGACCAGTCCTTACAGGTCTTCTCCTTCTGATATAAAGCAGAGCTTCGTTATATTGTAGGCCTTTGAAAACTAACCACTTATCACTGCTCACTATCCTCTTTCACTTTACTTCTTCCCCCACCCAAACAGCGTCCCCAAAACCCCCCGGGACAACTGCCGCCCGATCTGGGTGCCTATGGAGCGAGCCGCCCCCCTGGCCATGGACTCGATGACTTTGCCTGTTTTAGCCGCCTCTTTGGCCCGTTGTTTAGCCGCCGCCTCGGCCATGGCCGCGGCCTCGTCCGCCCCGGCCCTGGCCTTGAGAATTTCATAGGCCGATTCCCGGTCAATAGGCTTCTCGTAGTGGCCCTTCATCACCGAGCTTTGGATGACCTGTTGCCGTTCCTCCTGGGTCAAGGGGGTCAGCCGGCTCTGGGGCGGCAGAATCCAGGCCCGCTCCACCGGCGTGGGCACGCCCTTCTCGTCCAGGACCGAAACCAGACCCTCTCCCACCCCCAGCTCCGTGATGGCCTCCACCACTTTGAGCTTGGGATTGGTTCGGAAGGTCTCCGCCGCCGCTTTCACGGCCTTCTGGTCTCTAGGGGTGAAGGCCCGCAAAGCATGCTGCACCCGGTTGCCCAACTGCCCCAGCACCGTGTCCGGCAGGTCCAAGGGGTTTTGGGTCACAAAATAGACCCCCACCCCTTTGGAGCGGATAAGCCGCACCACCTGCTCGATCTTGTCCATCAGGATTTTGGGCGCGTCCGTAAAAAGCAGATGGGCCTCATCGAAAAAGAAGATACAGGTGGGTTTGGCCGGGTCCCCCACCTCGGGCATTTGTTCGAAGAGTTCTGACAGCAGCCACAGGAGCAGGGTAGCGTACACCTTGGGGGAGTTAATCAGCTTGTCCGCGGTCAGGATATTGATGACCCCCTCGCCTTTGGCTGAGGTTTGCAAGAAGTCCTCGAAATTCAGGGCCGGCTCCCCGAACAGGGCGGCGCCCCCCTCGTGCTCCAGGGATAGGAGATTGCGCTGAATGGCCCCGATGCTGGCCGCGGACACATTGCCGTACTGGGTCTGGAACTGCTCGGCATTGTCCCCCACATACTGCAGCATAGCCCTCAAATCCTTCAGGTCCAACAACAGCAGGCCATTGTCGTCCGCAATCTTAAACACCAGGGTCAAAACCCCACTCTGGGTGTCGTTCAGGTTGAGGAGCCGTCCCAGGAGCAATGGCCCCATTTCCGAAATGGTGGTGCGCACCGGATGCCCCTGCACGCCGTCCACATCCCAGAAGACCACCGGATAAGCCCTGAAATTGAAATCCTGGAGCTTCAGAGTCTCCACCCGCTCCACTATCTTGGGTTTATCGCCCCCCGGTTTGATCAGCCCCGAGAGGTCCCCCTTGACGTCCGCCATGAACACCGGCACCCCAATCCGGCTGAAGGCCTCCGCCAGGACCCGCAAGGTCACGGTCTTCCCGGTCCCGGTGGCCCCGGCAATGAGACCGTGCCGGTTGGCCATCTTGGGCAGCAGCCCGATTTCATGTTCCCCTTTGGCAATCAGCAATCGATCGTCTGTTTGGCTCATCTATCCACCTCGCAGCTGCCGGCCGGGCTCAGAAACACCCCGCCTAATTTGGCCTATTGTAAACCAAGAATCATCTCAGGTCAAAAAAAAGCAGGGCCGTTTTAGACATCGTTTTAACGACCTAGTCGGAAACGACATAATACTCAAAGCTGTGCTTTGACCCTTATTATTTGGGCGGCTTTTAGTGCCTTGGCATCGCCTCGGGAAAAACCGCGTCAAGGTAATCGTGGCAACCAATTTCTCCAATAGTAGTATTGCATTTTAGGAATTAATCCTTAAAGATAAATAAAGTTTGCCGATCCTGGCTTAATGATACAGGAGGTTCACATGCAACGTCATAGGATCAATCAAACCCTCTGCGGCCTGCTGGCAACCCTGACCTTGGGGTTCAGCGCCATTCAACCAGCCGACGCCTGCACCCGGGCGGTCTACCTGGGACAAGACGGGAGCGTCATCACCGGGCGATCCATGGACTGGAAAGAGGATATCCAAACCAATCTCTGGGTCTTCCCGCGCGGTATGCCGCGAGACGGCGCCGCCGGTCCGAACTCGCCGAAATGGGTCTCCAAATACGGCAGCGTCATCGCCTCCGGTTACGACATTGGCACCGCCGACGGCATGAACGAGAAGGGGTTGGTCACCAGTCTGCTGTATCTGGCCGAATCGGATTACGGCCAGCCCGACGGCAAGCCGCCCATTTCCATCGCCGTGTGGGCGCAGTATGTGCTGGACAACTTTGCCACTGTGTCTGAGGCCGTGGCCGCCCTGCGCCAGGAGCCGTTTTGGGTGATCTCGATGAAATTGCCGAATGGCGTGGGCGCCCAGCTTCATCTGGCGCTTTCGGATGCGACCGGCGACTCGGCTATCTTCGAATACCTCGCCGGCAAGCTTGTCATCCATCACGGCAAGCAATTTCAAGTAATGACCAACTCCCCGAGTTATGACCAGCAGCTCGCCTTAAACGCCTACTGGGAGAGCATTGGCGGTCTGACCTTTCTACCGGGGACGAACCGGGCCGCTGACCGCTTTGCCCGGGCCTCCTTTTTGATCAACGCCATCCCCAAAATCGCCGACGCCAACTATATCAAGGCGGTGCCGGGCGGCACCTATGCCAATCAAGCCGTGCTCAGCGTCCTCAGCGTCATCCGCAGTGTCAGCGTGCCTCTCGGCATCACCACACCCGGCCAGCCCAACATTTCGTCCACAGTATGGCGTACGGTCTCGGACCAGAAGAATTTACTCTATTTCTTCGATTCGGCCACCAGCCCTAATGTCTTCTGGGTCCCCCTGGCGGAGCTTGACCTGAAGGAAGGCGCCCCGGTGAAAAAGCTCATTCTAACCGGCGGCAGGGTATATTCCGGCAGCGCCGCCAGTAAATTCGAACCGGCCCAGCCGTTTACCTTTCTACCCGTTGCGGCCAAATGACCGTTGAACCTGGCGCTAACTGACTTTTAAAAGGTATGTCTTAAGAGGGGAGGCCCTCGTAGGGGTGGGTCTCAGACCCACCCCTACGAATGAGAAGAATATTTGGAAAATCCTCGAAGGCGAAAAATCAGATCTGCTCAGCTTTTCTCACTCCTTCGGCCACAAAAACAACCCCGTCTCCTCGTCCATCTGGCGATTGAGGGAGTGGTCAGCCTTCAGTTCCTGAATCACGAATTCCAAAGCAAACACCATGGTCCCCTCAGCGAGGTGGCCGCCCCAAGCCCGTCCTTCCCCATCCCCCAAAATAACGTGGGCATGAACAAAAGGTTGCCCGTCCTTCAAGGAGATATTCCCTTCCAGGGCCAAAATCTCCAGGTGCCTGTTTAAGTCAAGCCATTCGTACTGCCTGGTGTCTTGATGATAATAGCCGACCCGAGCCCGGCTCACCGCCCCGATGGCCTTTACCTCTCCCAGGGTGATCCCCATTTCCTGACAAATAGCCGTCAGTGCCAATAGCAGGTCATCCCCTTTGACCAGGCCCCCATGATCTTTCGTGCTTCCCTGACGACTTCAAACATCGGTAAGCTCCTTATTCTCTATCTTTTTTCCCACCATGGATATCAAGCTCATGAAACGCCGCCATCTTAAAACCCCGCTCCGTAAAATGCCTGTCAAAAGTGAAGGCCATGGTGATCTCCCGGGCCTCCATGATCTCGAAACTGAGACAGTCGGTCAGGCTGAAGCTGCGGTTCCTTTCGGCCTGCAGCCGCTGGAAAGCCCGGGAGTGCCAGCTTTCGTCCGCCCAGACGACCTCCAATAGCGGCATGATCTTATAGTGGAAATCCCACACGGCTTCCAGGCTGACCCGGCGCTGCAGCAGCGTCAGCGTTTCCAGTAGCACATATGAACTCGTCAACAGCCTGACGTTGTTTTCCATAAAATGCTCAAAGTTTAACCTGGCGCGGACATGCATGTAATCATTATGGACCAGCAGAGCGAACAGTCCGGAAGTATCGGCAAAAACGATCATAATCCGAACTCCTCCTCGAGATAGCGGTCGTGTTCAATGGAGATGTCATGCACCCCAGCTTTATATTTTCCAACTATACTTAAGCCCTGGCGATAGAGCGTCCGGCGGTTGGGCTGCTGCTTCGCCAGGTACTGGTCCAGGGCTTTTCGAATAATGGCGGCTATGGATACCTTCCCCTCGTGCGCCAGTTCTTTCAACTGCGCCGCCTGTTCCTCCGTCAACTGAATCTGAGTACGGACCACAATTCACCCCTTAATACATCATGTTATCATTTTATATATTATGATAACATTTATTGATTGTCCTTTCAATCGATTTATTTCTATTATGGGGCGGGCCTCCATGCCCGCCTTCGCCGCGCTCCCATATCGCTAAAATAGTGCAGGCGGGATGCGCTCCGCTTTCCCGCCCTGCAGTCCTGCCAAATGACCAGACCTCAAATACGCTCCGGCCGCTTTAGATCAACCTGAAAATTGCTCAGCCAGCCAGTACTTATTTTTTTTCACTATTCGCTCTTTCGCTCATTCGCTATTCGCTCATAAACCGCCGATCCAGGCTCCGATATTGAATCGCCTCGGCCAGATGCGGCGTCTGGATGTCTTTCTCATCCTCCAAATCGGCAATGGTCCGGGCGATCTTCAGGATGCGGTTGTAGGCCCGGGCCGATAAGCCCAGCCGCTCCATGGCCCTTTCCAGGAGGTGCCGGGGTTCAGGTTGAAGTTGGCAATGCTGTTTTACCAGGCGGGGCGGCATCTGGGCATTGCAATGCACCCGGCTGCCGGCCAACCGTTGGGTCTGCACCATCCGGGCGGCCACCACTTTCTCCTGCAGGCTAACTGATTTTTCGCCGTCCGGCCCCGCCGCCAGGTCCTGAAACGCCACGGCCGGCACCGGCACCTGGATGTCGATGCGGTCCAGCAGGGGGCCCGAGATGCGGGTCTGGTAGGTGCGAATCTGATTGGGAGAACAGCGACAGGGGCGCTTGGCGTCCCCCAGGAAACCGCAGGGGCAGGGGTTCATGGCCGCCACCAGCATAAAGCGGGCCGGGTAGGTCAGGGAACTGCTGGCCCGGGAGATGGTGACGTAGCCTTCTTCCAGGGGCTGGCGTAGCACTTCCAGCACCTGGCGCTTGAATTCAGGCAGCTCATCTAAGAAAAGGACGCCGTTATGGGCCAGGCTGACCTCCCCGGGCCGGGGAATGCGGCCCCCGCCGATTAGGCCGGCGTCCGAGACGGTGTGGTGCGGCGGCCTGAAGGGACGGATGGCCAGCAAGGCCTGTCCCGGTGGCAGCAGGCCCATGATGCTGTAAATCTTGGAAGTTTCTATCGCCTCTTCAAAGGTCAGCGGGGGCATGATGGTGGACAAACGCTTGGCCAGCATGGTCTTCCCCGACCCCGGCGGCCCCATCATCAAAACGTTGTGCCCGCCCGCTGCAGCGATGACCATGGCTCGCTTCACCTGCTCCTGCCCCTTGACCTCGGCAAAGTCCATCTCTTCGCCGCTGGTAGCCAGTAGTTCCACCGAGGGCGGCGGTTCCGGGGCTAGATCCAACGTGCCCCGCAGAAATTCCACCACCTCCGGCAGACTCTGGGCCGCGTAAACCGCCAAGTCCTGCACCACCGCCGCTTCCCGGGCATTTTCCCTGGGAATGATCAGCCCTGCCAGTCCGGCCTGGCGGCAGGCAAGGGCCACTGGCAGCACCCCCCGGGTGGCTTTCAGGCGCCCGTCCAGGGAAACTTCGCCGTACAGCAGATAGCGGTCCAGATTCTCCTGGGGCGCCAGACCCTGGGCCGCCAGCAGCCCCAGGGCAATGGGCAGGTCAAAACCGGTGCCGTCTTTGCGGATGTCCGCCGGAGCTAAATTGATGGTCACCCGGGTCCCGGGGAAATGATAGCCCGAATTCTTGATGGCCGCCTTGACCCGGTCCTTGCTTTCTTTGACGGCTATTTCCGGCAGGCCCACGGTGGTGAAGGCCGGCATGCCAAAGGCAATGTCCACCTCGACTTCCACCAGGAAACCGTCCACCCCGCGCAGGGAACCGCTTGTAACCCGAGCTATCATGCGCTTATGTGAAATTTAGAAAATATGGGGTGCCCCTTGCCGGACGCCGGCTTACTTGGCCAGATCCGCCAGTTTGGGCAGGTTGAAATGTTGCAGGAGATTTTTTAACGCCTGAATGCGTTTTTTGCCTTTTAACCACACGTCGCCAGCTCCCTTCCATCTGAATTTCAACTTCTTCCAGAATTATCGGCACAATCCCACTTGTAGACCAGTCAACAATGATAAAAATCAGCCTGGAAGATAAACTCGTTGGCCTATAGCCGAAAGATTTCGTGGCGCAGGCGTTGAATTTGGGTTTCAACCTGCCGTAGATTCCGATTGTGAATGGCTTGGTGAATCTTTTCCACGATGTCGTCGAAGTTGAAGGGTTTGTGGATAAAGGCGGCGCCGGGTAGGCGCATTGCTTCGAAAAAAATCTGCCGCTGGTGCACCATGATGATCGCTTGTAACTGGGGATGTTTTTCCAGGCTGGCTTCCAGGAACTGCTGGCTGTTGGGCAGGTGCAGGTCTGTGATCAAGAGATCAAAAACGGTCTTTTCCAACTGTTCCATGGCCTGTTCCACACTCTTGACCATCTCGAATTCAAAGCCGATGAGTTTGATGATGGACCCGAGAAAGTCGCAGGTGCAGTCATCTTCATCAATTACTAAAATACGTCCCTTTTTCTTGTCCGTTTGATTGCCTTTTTGGCTGTCGACTTGACCGGTAAAAGAACGGAGTACCATGGCCCACCCCCGTTTTGCCTGCAAAATGGTTGGTACTGAGATTGTAATACAAAGTGCCGCCGGTAAGCAAGGGCTTCTGTCCGGCCTCTTGTGCCGATGCAACTTAAAAGGCGAATAATTCTTCCATTTCAGTAGTATAGCTGCCCTGGCTCTGGTACACCATCAAGGACGGCAAAACCTTCAGCTCTTCCCTACCGCCCTTCCGGGCTTCCACCCAAACCAACCGGGCTTCCTCTCCCTGGCGGGAATGGATCAAACGCAGGGTTTTGGGCTCCAGGTGATGGGACCTCAACAGACAGCAGAGGTGGACCAGGCGCCAGGCCGGGTAAATAAGGGTCAGCCGTCCCCCCGCCGGCAGCAGATACTTGGCGGTCTTGGCCACCAGCTCCAGGGAGCCTTGTAGTTCATGACGGGCGATGGCTTTTTCGGTGGAAGGATTGAGGCGGCCGCTGGCTAAGGGGCGGTAAGGGGGATTACTCACCACCACTCCAAAGGATTCCGGGGGGTAGCGCTGGGGGAGGGTTTGCATATCCCCGGCGATGATTTCGACGCAACCCGCCAGGCCGTTCAATCGGACATTCCGGTCGGCCAGGGCCGCTAAAGCAGGTTGGCCTTCCACCCCTATCAGGGAGCAGTGGGGGAACCGGCAGGCCAGGATGAGGGAAACGATGCCGCAGCCGGCGCCCAGGTCCATGACCCGGTCAGCGGCCCGCAGGTCGGTTAAGCCGGCCAGCAGCATTGCGTCCAGGGAGAAGCGATAACCTTGTTTTTTCTGCAAAACCCATAACCGCCCCTGGCCGAATGGCTCCAGGGTTTCATCCGGTCGGATCGGTTCGTCGGGTCTTGGAATCATACCAAAGTCAGTTTATAAATAAGCTTAATCTCTATATCTTTAAATACACTATTTTTTAACAAAATATCGCAAACCGTATCAGATGCCTACTTCCTCAGTAGGATCAATGGCATGCATTACCAAACCCACCGGCACCTTGGGATAAAAATACGTGGACTTGCGCGGCATAATCAAGCCGCTGCTGGCAACTTCCTGAACATGCTCGATACGGGTCGGGTTCAGGAGAAAAGCCAGATTTACCTTGCCCTGCTCCATGGCCTCCAGGGCCCCGGTAACGGTGCTGGCGTATTGGAAGGTTTCTTCGTCATCCTGTTCCTGAGAGCTCAGACCCATCGCCTTTTCAAAAATTAGGAAGTTCAGGGCCACCACGTCTAACTTGGTCAGGGATGCGGGCATATGGGCCGTCAGGGGACCGTTCATGACCCCGGGCTTCAGCTTCAGAATAAATGCTTTTTGGGATGGCGTGACCACGGCCATCCCAGTACTGTGCTCCCCCGCCTTTTGCAGGGCTGCTCCTAAGGTCGCGGCATTGGCCTTCAGAGGTGTGGCCGTCAGCACCAGCGACTCCATTTCAAAGAATTGGGGCAACTGCGTCAGCAGGGTCTCTTCCTCGAAGTGCTCCAGCCGGCGAATATCCAGGAGACGATGGGCCGGCCGGATAACCAGGTCCGGATCCAACATATTGCTTAAATACATCAGAACGTAGTTGAAGCTGGCTCGGGGTGAGGCCTGGGGATGGTGCTCCTGCAGCCAGGCCTGATACGCCAGGGAAGTTTCATACCGGTGGTGGCCGTCAGCTATAAAGATGGGCAGTCCTGCCATATCAGCGCCGGCAGCCTGGATGGCTTTGGGGTCGGTGACCCGGAAAAAGCGTTGGCGGGACCCTTCATAATCGTCAAAGTTGAACATGGGGGCGTCGGGCAGTCCTTGCTTCAGGCTGGTCAACACCCGATCTCCTTGATCCGGATACAGAGCAAACACCGTGGACAGATGCGCCTGCACCTGCTGCATCAGCTTGAACCGGTCCGTTTTGGCCCCCGAAAACGTTTTCTCGTGTGGCCGGACCACGCCGCTGTCAAAAGATTCCAGGCGCAGCAACCCCACAACCGCCCGCCGGGTGTGAGTTTGGCCTTCCAGGGTATAATCGGTTTCCCAATAAAAAAGGGCCGGGGCAGTATCTCTGATCAGAACCCGCTCCTGGCGCCAGGCGGAGAAATCCGCTGCCGCCTGCAGGTACCGGGAATCCGGGTCCGAATTATTCCTCTGTGGTCGCGGTAAAATCAGGCGGATGACGTTATAGAGATGCTTGTCATAATAGATCGCCTGCTGTTCCGGGGAGATGACGTCATAGGGAGGAGTGACTACTGCTGCCAGATTCGGAATTTTCTCTGGATTATAATAGAGCGCCCGCCAGGGGACTAGTTCTGCCATGAGGTTGGGTCCTTAGATAAAAGATTAAAAATTAACTCTATCAAATTTCTCTTCTGCGTCAATCCCTTGTTCAGGCGGCGCCGGGAAATTTCTTGCTCCAGACCCTCCAGACTGCCGTCCTCGCGGCTACCGTTCTTGCCCGCGAAAGGAAGCAACTTCTTAATGCTTCACATATTCCTCCTGCTAAGATGCAGTTCAGCCGTCGGCAGGAAGCGCCTTCGACTCATGAGCCGCAGGAAGGGGGAGCGCTAACGAAAAAGCTGTTGATTTATTATAGCGTTTAGTTTATACATACATAGACTTTTTGCTCAATTTTGTAACATCAAAAGGGAACGAGCCGTTTGTGCTTTTTTAAGGGTATTTCCGGTATTATAATCAGGCTGGGGTTTTTTTGCCGGAAAAGTCACTGAGGCAACCATTTTTTGGTCAGCAGATCGAACTTTTAATGTTTTATAAGAGATATCGATACCTTATCCTACCCGCCCTTAAAAGTAAGCACCCACCCTGGTTTATTCAGTTCTAGCTGCTCATCAGTACGAAGCACTGGCAAAACGGCTGAAATTCTCAGTTTCTTCATGGAAATGTATGTTTGAAGCTTTGGTGCCTGAATATATAGCCACATTAGCGGCTTATCCGCCCGGCAAACCCCTTGAGGAATTAGAACGAGAACTTGGTATAACCGACTCCATCAAGTTGGCCTCCAATGAAAATCCTCTCGGCCCCTCTCCCCTGGCAATGCAGGCCATTGCTGAGCAGATCGGTAAGCTGCATCGCTACCCTGATGCTAGTGCTTACTACCTCAAGCAACGTTTGAGCCGGCATCTCGGACTGTCCCCGGAGCAGCTCATCTGCGGTAATGGGTCAGACGAAATCTTGGAACTTCTGGTGCGGGCATTTTTACTCCCTGGCCAGGAGGTCATCAGTGCCACCCCTTCTTTCTTAATGTACGGGCTGTTGACCCAGGGCGCCGGCGGCGTCTTCCAGCCAGTGCCTCTCAAAGACTTTCGTGTTGACTTACCGGCCGTAGTGCAGGCAATCACCGCCCGCACCAAGCTGATCATTATCAATAATCCGAATAACCCCACCGGCACGGTTATCTATCGGACTGAGTGGGAGGATTTTTTGGCAGCTTTACCACCCCAGGTCCTGGTGGTGGTGGATGAGGCCTATATCGAGTTTGTGGACCATCCCGAGGTCCCCCATGGTTTGGCATATGTCCAGGAAAACCGGCCCCTTATCGGGTTGCGTACCTTTTCCAAGGCCTACGGGCTGGCCGGACTGCGCATCGGCTACGGCTACGGTCCCAGCGCCCTGATTGGCTATCTGGACCGCCTGCGGTCGCCTTTTAACGTGAATTCTTTGGCTCAGGCTGCCGCCCTGGCGGCCTTGGACGACCATGAATTTCTGGCCCGGACCCAGCATCTGGTCAAAGAAGGCTTGGCCTTTTTCTGCCGGGAGTTGGACCACCTCGGCATTGCCTACATACCTTCCCAGGCAAATTTCCTGCTCATCCGCGTTGATCGCAACAGCCGGGAAGTCTATGAGCAGATGTTGCGGCAAGGGGTCATCATTCGGGCCATGACCAGTTATCAACTGCCGGATTATATTCGCGTCAATGCGGGTTTGCCGGAAGAAAACCAGAGATTCATGCAGACCTTCAAGAGAGTGATGGGATTTGCCGCCTGACCAGCCTCGGCGCATCATTGTTACTCTTGATGGCCCTGCTGGCGCCGGCAAAAGTAGTGTGGCCAAACGGCTAGCCCAGCGGTTGCAACTGCTCTATTTGGAAAGCGGCGCCTTTTACCGGGCCGTGGCCTTGATGGCCGACCGCCAGCAGGGAGACCTCGTAAGCCCTCAGTGGCTAACTGATTTCCTGGCAACCTTCCATCTCCAGGTTTCTTCGGGGTTCGAGGGTCTAAAACTGACGGTGGCAGGACAAGATATCACCGCCGCCATCAGGGAGCCCCAGGTGAGCCAGGGCGCTTCTTTGGTGGCCACCCTCAGGCCGGTGCGCCAATGGGTCCAAGCCAGGTTGCGACAACTGGCTGAGCCGGGAGGTATCATTGCTGACGGGCGGGACATGGGAACCAGGGTCTTCCCGGAGGCCGAGGTGAAAATTTTTTTAGAGGCCTCCTTAAGCGTGCGAGCTCATCGAAGGTGGTTGGAGCTTCAGGCCCAGGGTAAGATCCTCGACGAGACAACGGTCTGCCAGGATATAGCCCTGCGGGACCAGCGAGATCTGGAGCGGCGGGAGGACCCCCTCCGGGTTCCTTTGGGGGCTCATTGTATTGATAGCACGGCGTATGACCTGGATCGAGTGGAGGACATCTGTTTTCATTTGATTCGGCCGCATTTATAGCTATTACTGCCCTAATTCCAAGGTTGCGCTTCAGGTGCCATCGAGGGATGAGGGCATTAAGAGATAAAAACCCTTCGGGGTGAAAAATATAGGTTTAGGGGGTAGGGATGACTTCGGAAAACAATGTTAACTTAACAGAAGAACAGGTGGTGGCCAACGCCGCCCAAACAACCCCGGTGGCGGACGAAGATCAACAAGATATCGCCTCGGGCCTCGAATCGGAAACCTCCGAGTCTGAGGAAATGCAAGACATGGCCAGCAACTTTGATCAATTGCCGGACCTCTACGAAGAAAGCCTTAAACAATATCAAGAAGGCGAAGTGGTAAGTGGACGTATTGTCGCAGTGGACAAGGACTATGTCATTGTCGATATCGGTTATAAATGCGAGGGTCACATCCCGGTGCACGAATTTATTGATCCCAATGGTGAGAACACTGCCAAAGTGGGTGACCAGGTGGACGTGCTCTTGGAAAGACGTGACGATGAAGAAGACGTCATCATGCTTTCCAAAGAAAAAGCCTCGAAAATTAAGATATGGGAAGAAATCAGTTCTGCTTATCAGCAAGACGGTGACATCGAGGGCACCGTGGTGGCCAAGGTTAAAGGCGGGTTGTCCGTTGACCTGGGAGGTATGAGTGCCTTTTTGCCTGGATCCCAAGTGGATTTGCAGCCTGTGCGGAATATCGACAGTCTCATCGGACAGACTTTCAAATTCAAGATTTTGAAATATAACAAGAAACGCCGCAACGTGGTTCTGTCCCGGCGGATTATCATGGAAAAAGAGCGGTCCGAACAAAAATCCGCTACCCTGGCAGGCCTGGAAGAGGGTAAAGTGGTCACCGGGATGGTTAAAAATATTACCGATTACGGTGTGTTCGTTGATTTAGGTGGCATTGATGGTCTATTGCATGTTACCGATATGTCCTGGGGACGCATCGGTCATCCTTCCGATGTCTTTCACGTCGGCGATCCCATCGATATTAAAATCTTAAGTTTTGATCGCGATAATGAAAAAGTTTCCCTCGGTTTGAAACAATTGACTGAAGATCCCTGGCTAATAGCTGCCCAAAAATATCCGGTGGGCGAACGGGTGCGGGGTAAAATTGTCAGTTTAACCGATTACGGCGCTTTTGTTGAACTCGAACCGGGAGTAGAAGGTCTCATTCACGTTTCCGAAATGTCCTGGACTAAAAAAGTTCGTCATCCCTCCAAAATCGTTATGGTCAACGATGTTGTCGAGGCCGAAGTCCTGGATATGGACCCTGAGAAGAAACGTATTTCCTTAAGCATGAAACATGTGGAGCCTAATCCGTGGGACATCATCGGCGAAAAGTATCCGGAAGGCACCATCATCGAAGGGAAAATTAAAAATATCACCGATTTCGGCATTTTCATCGGCATTGACGAAGGGATCGACGGGCTGGTACATATTTCCGACATTTCCTGGACCAAAAGAATCAAACATCCTTCCGAAATCTTTAAGAAAGGACAGGAAGTGCAGGCCAAAGTGCTCAAAATCGATAAGGACAACGAGCGCTTTTCCCTGGGAATCAA
This sequence comes from uncultured delta proteobacterium, assembly GCA_963705135.1. Classification (GTDB taxonomy): domain Bacteria; phylum Desulfobacterota; class Desulfobaccia; order Desulfobaccales; family Desulfobaccaceae; genus Desulfobacca. Next base: position 84,405 of record CAVPJB010000024.1, on the reverse strand, counting down.
ACAATTGGCGGACGATCCCTGGAAAACCATTGATCAGCGATACCCGGTGGGCAAATCGGTTTCCGGCCTGGTCACTAATAAAACCGACTTCGGGGTGTTCATCGAACTGGAGGAAGGCATCGAAGGGCTCATCCACATTTCGGAGCTGAGCCGGGATAAAAATAAACCGGTCCAGATAGAAGTTGGTGACATGATCACCGCTAAAGTGATCAACGTTTCTCCCAAAGACCGCAAAATCGGCTTGAGCATTCGCAAATTGGAGACTGATCAGGAACAATCGGTCTACCGTGATTATCTCCACTCCCGCCAGGAAGCCACGACGCCTTTAGGGGAGTTGCTCCAGGAGAGGTTGGAAGAAAGCGAATTACTAAAGCAGGAGGAAGACAAGGACTAGCTGACCAGTTCTGCTGCCATGGCTAATCGCTCCCCTGTAACTGTATTCTTGATATTAGGCGCCATTATTGTTTTTTTCATCGGCGTCGCCTTGATACTCCTGCCAATGGTTGGGAAAAAGGGCCTTTTAGTCAAAAGCGATAAGGTGGGGGTGGTGGAGGTTGTCGGTGCCATCACCGATGCCAAAGCTACCCTGAATCACCTTAAAAAATTCCGAGAAAGCGAGGCCATCAAGGCCATCGTAGTGCGAATCAACTCTCCAGGGGGAGCGGTGGGACCCTCCCAGGAAATCCTGGAAGAAGTAACCAAGACCCGGGAGAAGAAGAAGGTAGTGGCTTCCTTGGGGACTGTGGCGGCTTCAGGGGGGTACTACATTGCTTCCGGGGCGGATGTCATTATGGCCAATCCCGGCACTCTAACCGGCAGCATTGGCGTCATTATGAATTTCACGAATTTTGAACAGCTCCTGCATAAACTGGGACTGGAGCTGTTCAATCTTAAAGCCGGCAAGTTTAAGGATGTGGGTTCCCCCACCCGGCCCATGACTCCGGCGGAAAAAGAGTATATCCAGAAACTCCTGGACAACGTTCATGAACAGTTTATTGTGGACGTGGCCCGAGGCCGGCACATGTTGGCCCACAAAGTAAGGGAGGTGGCCGATGGCCGCGTCTTCACCGGTGAATTAGCCAAGACCCTGGGACTGGTGGACAAACTTGGCAATCTTCCGGACGCCATCGATCTGGCCGGCCGCCTCGGCGGCATCAAGGGCAAAGTTGAAGCCGTTTACCCCCCCAAAGAAAAAATATCCCTCTTCAGTCTGCTGCTAGGCGATGAGCCGGAGGAAATCCTGCAGCGCTGGCAAGCCACAGCCTCCCCCGCTCCCGCCTATCTTTTTGCTCCCGGCCGGTAATGGTGCGACCTTAAATAAAATCGCTTACCTCCCCTTTTCCTTCCCGAATAACTTCAGGTTCATCTCCGATCAACGAAATCACGCTGGAAGGCGCCGGGGCAATGATGCCGCCGTCGATCACCATGTCCAAAGAAGGTTTATAGTATTCGGCAATATCATAAGGATCGCTCATGACCGTGCCGTCGTCCCGGCTGGCGCTGGTGGTGATGATGGGGTGCCCCAAGAGATTCACTAACTCCAAACAGATCGCATTATCCGGCACTCTGATGCCGGCAGTTTTCCGGCGGGTCAACATGATTTTGGGAACCAGGCGGGAGCCTTCCAAAATAAAAGTGTAGGGGCCGGGGAGCAGACGCCGCATGGTCTTATAGGCAAAGTTGGATACCTTGGCATATTCACTGATGTTTTTTAGATCCCCACAGATGAAGCTGAAAGGCTTGACCAGGGGACGCTTTTTTAGTTGGTAGATCTTTTCAATGGCCTTTTTATTGAGTAAATCACAGCCAATCCCGTAGCAGGTGTCGGTGGGATAGGCGATAAGGCCGCCTTCGGCCAATACCTGCACCACCCGGCGAAGGAGGCGCTCCTGTGGATTGTCTGGATTGATGCGGACTATAATAACGGAGTCTCCTTATTGCCTAACTTTACAGCCGCTACCTACAAAAATGATTTACCCCATACCCTCTATCCTTACGGGAAGAGGGGAATCAGGGATACATCTTGTGGCAACTACACTTGGAAGCGCCACGAAAACTCAAGGATTCCTCTTTTTAGGGGCCTTTACTTTGGGCTTGGGCGCTGCCGCTTTAGTTTTGGTCGCGGCCGGTTTGGTCTGGGCTGCAGCCGGGGCCACAGATGCCAACTGACGGTCCACTTGATCTTTTATCCAATGGGGATCAAACCACTCCAGGGGATCGACAAATTTCCCCTGCACCATGATGGAAAAGTGCAAATGATCACCACCAGCCATGCCGGTTGCACCAGTGCGTCCCAGGATGTCCCCTTTATTCAGTTTTTGACCTTTTTCCGTTTTAATTTCACTTAAATGGCTGTATAGGCTGAACAATCCCCAGCCATGATCCAGAATTACCGACTTCCCATAAATTCCCAGGGGGCCGGTGAATACCACCAGGCCGTTATTGGCTGCCGGCACCTCAGCTTTTTTCAGAGAGGCCAGATCCTGCCCCAGATGCACCTGTTTATCTATTTCTCGACTTTGATAGAGGTAAGCTGCGATGATCGGCGAAGGCGGCCATGGGCTTGCTGTTTGGCAGCCGCATAAAGGCCCCCTGCCAAAGCCGCTCCGGCTGGCTCCGGCTGCAGACTTCCTGAATCAGGCGGGCGTTTTTCCCCCGTTCGTCCTGGTTGATCTTCAGAAAGACCTCCAGCGGGTTATTGATATTTTTCAATTCAGGATTAATCTCTTGAAATTCCTGCATTTTCTTGTTAAAAAAATCATCCCCCAGCTTAATCTTGTCGGCCTTCCAACGTTTCGTTTTGAGGCGATACAACAATTTGGTCCGGGCTTCGACGCCTCCCTGGTCCACGGCCAGCAATTCCAACGTCAGGGGCTGAGGCAGGTCATACGGAACTGCAAAAAAAGCCAGGTAATTACCTGAATCACCGCCTTGGATGGGGAAGCCGGCAAAAAACTCGCCGTTGACCACAATGCCGCTTTTAGCCATGGGCTTGTTCACCTGATAGCTTACCAGGCCGGTGCCCCCCTGGATGAGGAATTCATTGATGGAGGTAAAGGTTAGCCGTAATGGCGTCAAATCAATGGTAACATTGCGGACAAGCTTGGCCCGGTTACCTCTGAGCCAACCCATCCAGGAATAATCCCGGGCTTCAACGAGCAATTCCGCGGGACCATCCTTAAACCCCCAGGCCTTGGGCTCCACGCTCAGGGGTAGTTCCACTGCCCGCTCGCTTCCACCCCGCCCCCAGCGACGGCCAGGGAAGGTTTGGGAGATAATTTCTTTTTCGCTACTTCCCTGGCGGAGCCAGACATTAACCCGACTGAGGCCGCTGTTGGCATCGGTAATGTTCAACGTGAAGGTCTGTTTGGCTCCAAGCTGCTTGGCCTCGGGCCGAAGTTGGATTTCCGGGGAGGTCAGGTCAAACCAGGTGCCGGTCAGCCAGACGGCCCCAACGACCAGGGCCAATCCGACCAGGGCTAAGAAAAGATAGCTGGAAAGGTAACTGCCCCACTTGCCGAAAACTCTTTTCCTGCTGATGGCTTTACCCTCCTTTTTTAATCTCCCTTATGCTAACAGGGATCAGCGTTTCCCGCAAGAGTAACCGTTTCTCACTACCCGAAGTTTAACCGCTCGGCCGTCTGTGACGGTCAGTTTGCCGAGTTTACTGCGTCTGCAAAGCCGTGACCAAAAGAGGCCTGCCATCGGCAGACATCGACTTCATTGTGAAGAGAGACATTTCGGAATTGAAAGGAATTGGAATTCCCGGGTAGGTTAAGGAGAAGGGCTATCAGTCCATTCAGGAAAGAACCAGGACTTGTTTGAGGGCCTGGCTGATTTTGTCTAAGTCTGCTTCGGACATTTGTTCGATCCAGGCAGTAAGGCGGCTTTTATCCACCGCTCTTACCTGGTCGCAGACCGCCCGGACCTCTTTGCCTTGACAATGGACGTCCACGGTAAGTGGCGGCCTAGCCCACCCGGAAGTGGAAAGCGGGACAACCAGCACTGCCCGGCGTGCCTGGTTGATGGGCGAGGCGCCAACCAAGACACCAGGACGCAGCTTTTTAATTTCAGCACCCAGGGCCGGCTCAAGATTGACCCAGTAAACGCTACCACGGTTTAATTTCGAGGCCGTCCCCAACGGTCACATCCCATTCAGCCAGCTCGGCGTTTAATTGCTCATCCTGCTCCACCGCCAAGGCGCATTCATACAACTCATGTTCCCGACGCTTGATTTCCTCTTCCAGCAAGGCAGCGATGATCTTGCTACGTTGGCGGGGGGGGATCACGGCCTGCATCCTGGCACCTAACTCGTCCGGCAGCGAAATTAAAACCTTCATAGCCTGTTCTCCCTCTTAGATATACTATATAGTATATCTATTTTGAATCAAGTGGTAAAGATCACCCCTGTGGATTTATGGCATCACCCTCATTAATCCTTATGCTTCAAGGGGTAACGGCACAGTCCGGGCAACTCGAAAACCGAGGTCATAGCCACGGTTACCAGGACCGTCGTGGAGGCGCCTGGCTGAACGCAGGAACCCGTAACCGAGGGTCCAGGAACCGCCACGCAACACCCGGCGTTCTCCGGAATCAGGCCCTTGAGGGTCAGCAATCGGCCCGGCGGCATAAGGCCCATACCAGTCTTGACACCATTCCCAGACGTTGCCGTGCAGGTCATAGAGGCCCCAGTCATTGGGTTGCAACCGGCCTACAGGATGTGTCTCAACTTCAAAGTTGCCAGAGTACCCAGGCATATTGGTCCAACCGGCCAGTATCGTCTCCAAATCCATATCTGGTCGTCCTGCCGGCTCGGCAGGCATACTCCCATTCCGCTTCGGTGGGCAGGCGGTAGTCGTTGGTCTGCTCCAGTTGATTGAGTCTCCAGATGAATTCCTGGGCGTCATGCCAGGAAACATACTCTACCGGGCAGTCATTTCCGCACTGCGCAAAATGAGAAGGGTTTTGGCCCATCACTGTTTGCCATTGACCCTGGGTCACCGGTGTGGTCTGCAGATCATCAGGGCCGGCTCAGGGTAACCTGATGCGGCAACTCGTCATCATATCGGTTAGGTTCACTCTCAGGGCTCCCCATCTGAAAGGTCCCCGCCGGGATGAGCACGAAGGTCATGCAGATGGTGTTGGTAATAATGTGGGCGGGAGCTGACGCCAGTTTATCCCCAGTCGTGGTTGGTTCAATGGCCGGTGGTTTCGAAATTTGCGGTTCCTCCCAGCGGTTTAGAGGGCTTTTGTGGTAAGCCAGGTTTTATGATATTTTGCAGAGCAGGCAATAGGGCACGAATTATCATAGTTGTAAAAAATAATGTCCGATTTACCCTCTCACCCTGACCCTCCCCCAAGGGGGCGAGGGGAAAATACAGGACAGAACTTTTGGCAATTGGTTTAAGGAAGATGTAGCCCGGGAAATACTATCCATGATAACAGAAACCTTTCATTAGACAATTCTTTTTAACCGATAATCCGCAACCGGGAACTGCTTTAGATATAGCGGCGCAGCAGTTCCTGGGTGAAGGCGTCGACATTTTCCGGGGTGATGGCGTTTTCCTGACAGACTTGGGCGACGTGGCGGGAGCGCACCGGGTCGTCCAGGTCGCTGAGGGCGGGAGAAATAGCCCAGACGCCGGCCCACCCGGTACAGGAGTGCGTTGGCTCGGCGACAGGTTCCAGTAACGCTGGATAACCGCCAGCATCCGGTCTTTGTCCTGGGGCAGGCGGCCTTCCACTTCGGGGAGCAGGTTGACGATGTGATCGTTGGCCACGGTGCTGGTGATGCCGTCTAGGGATTCCAGGAAAAGCTGCAGTTCCCGGAGCACGAGTTCGTCCGAGGGGACAGAAAAATCGCCGGTCTGGGCCGCGGCGGTCAGGGGGGCGGACGGCGGCAGGGCCAGGGTGCGGATGCGGATGAAATCAGGGTTGATCTGGTTGAGGGCCTGGGCGGTCTGCCGGGCGTTCTCTTCCCAGAGATCGGCGCCGCCGAGTCCGGGCATATAGTATTCCGACAGCTCCATCCCCGCCTGTTTGAGTTTGACGCCGGCGGTGATCTGCTGGGCTTGGGTGGTCCCCTTCCGCGTCGCCCGCAGGACATGATCGGAGCCGGACTCCAGGCCGATGTGCACCCGAGAGAGCCCCGCCTGCCGCAGGGTCTGAAGGGCCTCCAAAGGCAGCCTGGCCGCGGTGCTGGAGCGGGCGTAGCAGGTAAGCCGCTGCACCTGGGGAAACCGCCGGTGGAGATGGTGCAGGATGGCCAGCAGATCCCCGGGTTTGACGATGAGGGCGTTGGCATCCTGCAAAAAGACGTTTTGGGCCCCTTGTTGCAACCAATGCCAGGCAGCGGCCAGGGCCGCGGGGTCCAGTTCCCGCCCGGCTAAGGCGGCCTGCACCCCGGCAAAGGTCAGACTGCCCTGGTCCCGGCGAACTTCTTTAATGGCCTGGACCGAATCATAAACCGCGTCGATATCCCGGAGCAGGTGGTCAACCGGTCGTCGGGAGAAGTGGCGGTCTTTATACACCGGGCAAAACGTGCACTGATTCCAGGGGCAGTTGCGCATGACCCGGAGCAGCAGGCTGGCCGCCTCGCTGGGAGGCCGGATGGGGCCCTGTTCAAAGCCTTGATACGCAGCGGTGGCGATCACAGAACCTTTGTCCGAAGGAATGTATGATACACCCCTTACCCTAACCCTTGATGCTGTTGAATTAAGACTAAGATTTCAAAATCCCCCTCATTCCCCCTTTGGGACTTCCAAATGTTCCCCGGCAATTGGTCTAGAGGCGGTTGACGGGTTCTGGCCTACATGTTCTTGTTTTTTTCCAGGTCTTGATCAATCTGCTTCAAGGTCTCATCCAGACCGGATTTCAGGTCTTCCCAGGCCTTGCCAGCCGCTCCCTTGGACTCTTCCAGTTGTTTTTTGACTACTCCCTGTTTTTCCTGGAGTTGTTTGAGTGCAGCCTGGAGTTTTTCTTTCATCTCCGGGGTGGCCTTCTCAGCTTGGGCCTGGAGTTCGTCGATCTTTTTATTCAGGCCTTGCATGCGGCCGTCAAAGTCCTGGAGGAATTTGTCTTTTTGCTGCTGCAGGTAATCTTTGGCCGTATCCATCAATTTACCGGCTTGTTCTTTCAGTTGGTCCTTGGTCACCTCTTTGGGCTTGGGAGGGGGCTCTTCTTTGCACCCGGAAAGACTTAAACCCACCAGGAACACCAGGGCAAGAATACAAACAGTTTTTTTCATGTGAAACCTCCTGTGATAGTGGTAGGGATGAATACTACTTTTAAAAATCCCCGTAATAGTGCTCTCTGAAGCTCATCCCGGCACAGGCGAGGGCGCCTGGGCTCCAATTTCAGGTTTAGCCATTGATCAGGGAGATCATCTCTCGCACGGCTCTTTCGAGGCCCACCAGGAGGGCCCGGGAGATGATGCTGTGGCCGATGCTGTATTCCTCAAATTCCTTGCGGCCTCGGAAGCGTTTGATATTCCGATAGTCGAGACCATGCCCGGCTTTGACCTTCAGACCCAACTGCCGGGCGTGGGCGGCGGCCGCCAGCAGTGCTTCAAAGAGTCGTTCCGCCTCCGCCTCGGAGGAGGCTTCGGCATAGGCGCCGGTGTGCAGTTCCACGCAGTCGGCGCCCACCCCGGCTGCGGCTTGTATTTGCTCGGCCTGGGGGTCCACAAACAGGCTGACGAAAATGCCGGCTTCTTGAAGCTGGCCGACGGCTTCCCGGAGCTGGTCCTGATGGCCGGCCACATCCAGACCCCCCTCGGTGGTGAGCTCGGCCCGTTTTTCGGGCACCAGGGTAACCACATGGGGCTTGACGTCCCGGGCAATGCCGATCATTTCAGCCGTGGCCGCCATTTCCAGATTGAGGCGGGTTTTTATGGTCTGTCGCAACAGGAGCAAATCCCGGTCCTGGATATGCCGCCGGTCCTCCCGCAGGTGCACGATGATGCCGTCGGCGCCCGCCAATTCGGCCAGGGCGGCGGCGGTTACCGGGTCTGGTTCGTCAATCAAACGGGCCTGCCGCAAGGTTGCCACATGATCCACATTCACTTCCAGTCGGGCCACGCAAATTCCTCCTCTAATTCGGGATGAAGAAGCCTAAAGAGTTCCCAGGTCCTGGCAGCCATACGCCGGGCTTCGGCCTCGCTGGTTTCATGGTCATAGCCCAGAAGGTGGAGAATGCCGTGAATGAGATAAAGATCCAGGAGTTCGGCAAATTTCCAGCCTTGTTCCCGGGCCTGGCGTCGGGTGGTTTCCAGGGAAATAATGACATCGCCCAACATCTGAGGTTGAATCTCCGGGAACAGGCCTCCCTGCAAGGGCACGGCAATGACGTTGGTAGTTCCCCGCCTTTGCAGGATGGTTTGGTTGAGGCGGGTCATGGCCGGGTCATTTACCAGAGTCAGGCTCAATTCAGCGTCAGGACAGTCCAAGGCGCTTAAGATCTTCCCGGCTTTTTTCCTGATCTTTGGAAGGTTTGGGCGAAACTTTCTCTGCCGGTTGTTTATCCAGATCTTCACTGGTCCTCTTTTTCTCGCTGCCTTTGTCGGCTGATTGCGGGTACTCGACCCGGTGGTGGAAGATGCCGCTCAGGTTCTTGATGAAACTTTTGGCGATCTCGTGCAGGTCTTTGAGGGTGAGCTCACATTCGTCCAATTGCCCGTCAGCAAAAATATTGTTGATGATTTTTTGCACCGCTCCCTGAATTCTGGCCGGGGTGGGATCGAGGAGGGTTTTGGAGGCAGCCTCTACCTGGTCAGCCAGCAGTACCAATCCGGCTTCCTTGGTCTGGGGGCGAGGTCCCGGGTAGCGGTAGTCTTCGCTGTTTACCTGCTGGGGGTTGGTTGCCTGCTGTTTGGCTTTGTTGTAGAAATAGGCCATAAAACTGGTGCCGTGGTGCTGCCGGATGATATCGATAATCTTTTGGCTCACCTTGTTTTGCCGGGCCAGTTCCACCCCGTCTTTGACATGGGCCTGGAGGATGAGACTGCTCATGGAAGGGGCCAGCTTTTCGTGTTTATTTTCACCGCCGAACTGATTCTCCACAAAATACGTGGGCTTTTTAACTTTACCGATATCGTGATAATAGGCGGCGGCTTTGGCCAGCAGGGGATTGGCGCCGATTTTTTCCGCGGCCGCTTCCACCATGTTCCCGACGATAATGGAATGGTGGTAGGTGCCTGGGGCCACCAGCATCAGTTGCCGCAAAATCGGCCGCTCTAAATTCACCAGCTCAAGTAACTTGATGTCGGAGGTTAAGTCAAAGATCACTTCCATCACCGGGGCCAAGCCGGTGGCCAGGATGCCGACCTGAATACCGCCGCCCAGGGCAAACATGGCCCCCAGGAAGACATCAATGGCGTGCAGGGGAAATTCTACAAGTTTAAGCGCCAGGAGCATGACAAAATTGACCGCCCCCACATACAGACCGGTGCGAATGAAGCCCCAACGGTTGCGGCAATAGTAGCCGGCCCAGACTCCCACCAAGCCGCTCAGGGAAAAGTAGAGGAAAAACAAAAAAGGCTTTTCCAAAAGCAGGGCGGTGAGCATGGCGGCCACAAAAGAGGTCATCACCGCCGCTTGCAGCCCGATAAAGACCTGCACCAGGATTGGGGCCAGGGCCACCGGCAGATAAAACAGGAAGTTTTTGGCGAGCAAAGGATTGAGGCGGGTTAAGGCGCCGCCAAAAATTACCAGGCATAGGTCCAGCAGGGTTATGCTTAACAGGGTCACGGTGATGAAGGTCAATTCCGCCAGGTTTTGGGGGCCCTTTTTAGCGTTCAAACGGATCAATTTATAGTAAAAACCAGAAATGAGGGCAATCAGGCAGCAGGTCCCCAAAAACCGCCAAAACCACCAACCCCGGGGTCGGTCTTTTTGTGAGGCCTGCAACTTGACCAGATGGGTGGGAGTAATCTTCTCTCCCTCCCGCACCAGCATTTCCCCTTTTTTGATCTGAAAATAGACCGGCCGGAGTTCTTGCAGACGCACCAGCTTCCGCTGTTCGGTTTCAGCCCGGTTCAAGGAGACGTTGGGAGCGATTAAAGCCTGGGCCACTTCACAGATGGCCCAGCGGGACCCCGAAGGCAGTTCTTCGGCAGCCTCCCGGCAGTAGAGATTCGCTTTCTTTTTGGCGTCGTCGATCCCCAAGAAGCGTTCAGGATTGTTCTCGACTTTTTCATTCCAGGAAGGTAGATGGCGGATAATGACGGGCCGGCGCCGGTCAGTTAACATTGAGGTCGGTTCACTGAAAACGCCCTGGGAGACCACCAGATTCAGCTGTTGGCTGATAACATCCTCCCATTGGACGGAAAAATTATTGCGGGCCAGTAGATAAAAAATGTTGTTGGGGAGTGTGACGTCCAGTTGCCGGTCGAATTCGGGCTTCTTGTCCAGCAACACCTTGTACAGGCTGGTGAAGGGAATTTTCACTTCCGATGCCGGGGCGGCCGGGAGTTCCACGGTTGCCCCCCGCCGGGTTTCTTGGATGGTTTGCCGCATGAATTCAAAGGCCTGGTGCAGTCTGGCACTTATTTCCGGACCGATCCGTTCGTCCAGGTCGAAAATCAGGGGACTTTCTTCCAGGTTTTCCTGCTGTCGTTTGGCGGTGGATTCCTGATCCTCCACCAAAAAATCCGCCGTGGCTTTGATGTCGGCTTCAGCAATATCACCCACCTGGTAATCGAATTGAGTGGCCTGGGGACGGGGAAAGACCATAATGGCGGCCAGCAGACTGAAGCTGGCCAAAAGGAATATCTTATACCACCTCTCCTGCAGGCCAGGCTCCAGGGAGGCTCGTTTGCCCGGGAGGAGAGTGTGCCACAGTCGCTGGATTTGGTTCAGTTCAAGCAATCGCTTGGATTTATCGTTGGTTTTCTTTTCTGTCATGTTCGTCTCGGGGCAGTACAGCGGTCTTACCTGGGGACGGGGGGCGCTTCTGCAGTTGATAATTTTCGTAGGCCAGAATGATATCCTGCACGAGGGGATGGCGCACCACGTCGTTTTTATCAAAATAAATAAAGGCAATGCCTTCGATGGTTTTCAGTATTTCCCTGACCTCCTTCAATCCGGAACTGGTCCCGGTCGGCAGATCGATCTGGGTGATATCGCCGGTGATGACCGCCTTGGAGCCGAAACCCAGGCGGGTGAGAAACATCATCATCTGTTCGGAAGTAGTGTTCTGGGCTTCGTCCAAGATGACGAAGGCGTTGTTCAGGGTGCGGCCGCGCATAAAGGCCAGGGGTGCCACCTCAATCACGCCCCGCTGCATGAGCTGGGAAGCTTTCTCAAAGTCCATCATGTCATGCAGGGCGTCGTAGAGGGGCCGCAGATAGGGGTTGACTTTTTCAAAGAGATCGCCGGGCAAAAAGCCCAGTTTCTCGCCGGCTTCCACCGCCGGACGGGTCAAGACGATGCGGTTGCATTCGTTGTTGATCAGCGCCGCCACGGCCATGGCCATGGCCAGGTAGGTTTTACCGGTGCCGGCCGGACCGATGCCGAAGACCATGTCATGGTTCCGGATAGCCTGGAGATAGAGTTTTTGGTTAAGACTTTTGGGAGTGATGCGGCGCTTGAGGGCGGTGATATACACGGTGTCCAGGAATATGGTTTTGAGGTCGGTATCCGGGTTTTCTCGGAGAATCCTCAGGGCGTATTGAACGTCTTGACCGGTGATGGGGTAGCCTGCCTGGAGGAGGTCGTATAATTCTTCGAGGGTCCGTCCGGCCAGCGCCAGGGCCGGCTCCGGCCCTTCGAGGATGACTTCGTTGCCCCGGACGTTGGACTTAATGTGCAGGAGACGGTCGATAATTCGCAGATGCTGGCACTGCTGTCCGAACAGGGACTGCACCAGGTCATTATCGGCGAAGGCAAGTTTTCGATTTAAGTTGCCGCTGGAAGCCACTGGGCCTTTTCTCACGCCGCCGATGACGTTATCCCCATGATTTGACCCCGGACCGTGCGCTCCCGGGGACGATTGTCGAAATCCAACAGGACGATTTGCTGCCAGGTTCCCAGGGTCAAGCGCCTGGAGGCAATGGGAATGGTAAGATCCGGCTTGAACAGCGCCGCCCGAACGTGGGAATAGCCGTTGCCGTCGCCCCAGCGTCGATCGTGTTCGTAGGCATTATCCCGGGGAATCAAACGGTTTATGGCTTTTTTCAGGTCGTTTACGACCCCCGGTTCAAATTCGATGGTAGTCAGGGCGGCGGTGGAGCCGGGGGTAAACAAGGTTAATAAACCATCATCTATTGCGGCGGCGGCAATTTTTTGCTGGACCAGGGAAGTGAGATCAAGGACGTCGGTCTCGGCAGTGGTAGCCAGGCGCAGCGAAAAGGGTTCGATTTTCAGCATCAGACTGAGATACGTTTTTCGGTATTCAAAAATCCAGCCGTTCAGGGCATGTTAAGAAACAATTAATACTATAATGCCTTTTTACGCCAGTAGCAAAAAAAAAGTTTCAGGTAGTTTGAGGTGATCAGTTTTCAAATGAAAGAAGGTCTCCGGTTTCAGTTGTGAATGGTCGTTGCCCAGCTTCATACATGCCCACATCATAACATAAAATTCGGAAGAATTAATTTCTTTCATAAGGCGCTGGGGCGCCAGGAAGCTAGTTTTTGTCCGGAAACGGCTATTTCTCGCAATTTCTGCGTCAATCTACAGGCTTCCTGATGCGGCGAACGAATGTTCGCCTCCGCGCAACCCATTGTTTTCCTTGACCTTGTAGAAAATATCTCGTTTCCAAATCAGAAACTTCACTAATTCTCATCATTGTTTCCGGATGAGATCTAGCTAAATTTTTCCGGCATTTTTATACATTGCTTAATTTATTGATATTCTTAGTTATTATGTGCCTCAAGGGTTGTTTTCCCGGAAATTTCCCACTTTTTTCCCACTGCCGGCGACACCTGGAAAGAAAGTTTCGGGTTTTGAGTTTCGAGAGTTGAGGTTTGAGCCGGTATGGGTCTCAGGTTTCCTCAGGGGGGCACCCTGGTTCCCTGATTTAAGATTTTTTCCGGTGATTTTTTCACCTTGTTTATCTTTTTGATATTTCTATTAAATACCTTTCCGGAGTGGGTTTTTCCCGGTAATTTCCCACTTTTTTCCCGCCTCATGGAGAGACAATTTTCAGTTTGCGGTTTTCAGTCTCTGGTTGGGGAATTTGTGGTTGGGCCAGGCTTGGAATATCCCTCTGGAGCAAGTCCGGGCTTTGGTCAGCCGAGTCGTCAGTCTGATTAGGAGTTTCGAGTTTTGAGTGTTGAGTTTCGAGGGGAGAACTTTGAGCCGGTTCCGGGATTAGTTCGGGGTTCGGGTCCGGACAGGGGGCGAAGAGGTTCACGGCCAGGGTCTGGCGGGTGGCGGACAAAGCCTGGAAGGCATTGGGCAGGAGGCTGTCCTGCAGATCCCACTGGGGGGAGGCCATAAGACAATAAACCATTTCCTGGTCCGGTTGCACATCCATTTTGTGCATGAGACTAATAATGCGGGTGACTTCCCGGGTGGCCTGGAGGAGCAATTTGAAGTCCCCGCCGGCGCTGGCGGCCCGGGCGGTGTGCAGGACCAGTTCCAGGACGATATTGAGTTTGCAGAGCAAGCCCTGGCGCAGGCTGTCCTGGAACCGGTTTTGGGCCTGCGCCATTTTTTGCCTTAGGTGTTCCCGGTGGCGGTGCAGGGCGGAGGTGCTGAAGCCGTACTTTTGGCTGAGCGAAGTCAAGGTGGCACCGGTGAGGAGGGTGCGGTCGATGTCTTTGATTTGATTGTGTTTACAGACGGTGCATTTCATTTTAGATTCCTTTGGAATTAGGGGTCAGGGGCCAGAGGCCAGTGATTAATATTCAGTGGTTAGCAAAAAAACATTTTTCAGTTTTCAGTTGTCATCGATCGGTTTTCAGCAAAAACCATTTTTATCATCCTGAGCAGCGCAAAGGATCTAGATTTTCGGACAGCTAGGCTCCCTTAGAATGACAGTTTTGACCGTCATCTGTGATCAGCTTTATCAGAAGGTAGGGAAAAAAGACAGAACACCTGGGACAGATGTCGCAAAAACAGGGAGAAGGGATGAGGGAAGAGGGAAAAAAGGATGGGCAGAGCGGTAGCTCACAGATAATTATTACACATTATTTTGGGGTGGGGTGGGCCTCCGTGCCCGCCCTCTTTGTCAGGCGGCCAATAGTTCTCAACCCCTGCCATCTCTAGAGGATTTTAGCATTTGGCTGGATTGCCCTGGCTGGACGCAAGAGGAAATTGCAGAAAGTTTAAGTGTAACCCAACAGGGAATTTCTGAGGTAGTACAACAAATCTCAGAATTGATAAAAAGTCTATTAGACCAACAGCGCCGGGGACATACATCGCCGCAAACCCCATCACAAGCTGAACGGCAAGCAATCCATACATAGGAACCATACCCTGCCCACAATCGGGGCTTAAACGCGGTCCCGAATTAATCATTTCTCAACAGATTATAATTTTCTTAAAATAAGATTGTATTTGCCATTTTACCTGAAAAATGTATCGTACTTTTTAGTAGAAAAGACGTATACAGGGACATGGGGCTTCAAACCATGGAATTTCTATGAGAAAGTCGGGTTGCCCATATTTGCAGCGATTCAACAGGTCTCTGGCCGGGAGTAGGGTAATTTTCAGATTCTTCCGGCCTGGCTCCGGCAATTTGTCGGCTCAGAGAGCAGGTTTTCAATACGACAAGATTCTGGGCGTGGGCCACCTCAGAGACGACCTTATGCCACTCTGGCAGCGAGCCCTGCGGCGGACCGCACAACAATTCAAGAGATTCTTTAACCGCGCCCCTTTTCCCGAAGAATTTTCCAAGCCCAATGCCCTGTTGGTGTTGAGAACGGTTGATTAATGCCGGCGTTATCAGTAGTTATCCCTCTATTTAACAAGAGACCGCATATCCAACGGGCCCTAAAATCAATCTGTTCCCAAACGGTTCTCCCGGATGAAATCATTGTCGTGGATGACGGTTCCACAGACTCCGGCGGGGACGTTGTTGCCGCCTTCTCTGCTCCAGGTTTACGCTTGATCACCCAGGACAATCAGGGGCCCAGCTCGGCCCGCAATCGGGGGGTTGCCGAGTCCCGGGGCGAATTGATTGCCTTTTTAGATGCCGATGATGCCTGGAACCCAGGATTTTTACAGGCTATCCTGGCCTTACAAGAACAGTACCCTCAGGCCGGCGCCTATGCTACGGCGTATACCATCATATCACCCGAGGGTAAAGAGATTCAGAACAATCACCGGATCCTCCCCGATGCTCACCATGGCCTGATCGACAATTACTACCAGACAGCTCTGCACTCCCCCATGCCTCCCATTTGGACTTCAGCAACTGCGGTCCCCAGGAAAGTTTTGGGAGAAATCGGCGGCTTCCCGGCCACGGAGTTCCTGGGAGAAGATTTGGATACCTGGCTGCGCATCGTCCTAAGCTACCCCATCGCCTGGAGCAGCGAAAATTTGGCGATCTATTATCAAAACGCCACGAACCGGACCTGCGTTTTTAAATACTGGCTGCAAGAGCCGGCGGTCTCTTGCACCGCCCGGCAGGCCATCGCCCAAGGCCTGGTGCCCAGTGAGGCGGTGCAGGATTTGCGTGACTATGTGGCGCGAATTCAAATGGCTGCCGCCCGGGATTGTTTGATCCATGGGAAAAAAGAGGTGGCTTTGCAGTTACTGGACCATGCCCGGCAAACCCGGAAGTTTGCCCGGAACTGGTGGAAATGGCGCCTCCTGGCCGCCCTGCCCGGCAACCCCAGTCCCTGGCTTTTAAAGCTAAAGCAGGAGGTGAGAAGGAAAGTGGGAGGATGGCGACTCCTCTCTAAATCACACTAGCCGGGACATCCTCCCGGCTAAATATTTCCCGTAACCCCAATCTGCCAGGGCCTTCTTCAAGTGCCCAAAATCTCGGGGATTGGCCGCCCATCCACAGCCGGCATTGCCAAACCGAATAACTCCAGAAATGTCGGAGCGAAATCCATGAGTGAAACTGTTCTCGTCATCCGCCCTGCCCTGATTCCAGGTCCACGCGCGATGAATAGTCCTTCGGGCCGGTGATCTCCCGTGCGACAATAAGAGTTTTGACCTTCAACCACCCCTAATTTTTCTGAAAACAGACGTCAATCGACTTCCTTCCCGATCGCCGACCGCACTACTGCCCAAAGGGCTGTCATCATTCCATTCGATTAACAGGTCTGGCAAATGCTCCGAATATTCCCCGTTATAAAGAGCAGAAGTCATGGTTATCCTCTTAATGAATGCTGTGCCGCTTTTTCCATCAATAATACTCAGCAGGTCCCTGGTCAGTGCCGCGCAGAACTCATGCATTTCTGGGCCCGGCTGTATCATACCGTCTGGCTCTCTTCCGGCCAGATTGATGCGAATGCCACTGACCGCATTACCATTAGGGACCGGAAAGCATGTACTGCGAAGAAAATCAATTTCCCTCATATAAGTTGGCAAGGGGAGCGACTCTCCTCCCTCAACCCGCGCTAAAATCAGATCATAGAGGGACAAAAGACCGGGCTCAAAAACGGCCCGAATCCTGGCGGGTATTTTCCGCCAGCTTCGGACCAGGAGGTCTTTGCTTTTCCGAATCCGACCTGGAGGCTGGCTGGTGGGAACACTATCAGGGTAAGTCTGCAGGTAATTTAATTTCTCGAGAATTGTGCCAAGCAGAAAATTGCCTCCGAAACCATGAGACATACGATGCGAGGCCAGGAAAATTATCATGGTATCTTTGCCAACCTGTGCCAAAATCCTACCAATGGCGAGGTCGATTTCCTTGTAGACATCGCGCATCGGATCGCCGAGCCGCCGTGCCAGTTCAGGATCATAACTCGGATGTCCCTGGTCATGCAGATGCCAGCATTGGTGGCCGACACAATGACTCTCTGAAAATACCTGGGCAAAAAAGTCCCAGCCACCCTGCCTGAGGTAATGCACGGTCAGCTCGGCCTTCTTTCTGATACCTTCTATCAGGTGATTCCTGAAAACCCGGAAATCATGCCAAGTCCGGCGATATGAATCGCAGGACGGCTTGACGGGATGGCGGCCAAAACGGCTCAACACCTCCCCTTTTAATTCCGGGGGCCAGGTACGTAAAGCCGTATACCCCATCGTGCGAGGCCCATTCCACCATGTGCATTCCCTGCAATCCCTTGGAAATTCCCGTAAGAGGGATATCAAGAATTGCCACCTTTTTCCCCGCCTCACTCAGATAATGCCAGAATGGATGCCGATGAATAGCCTTATCAGGATAGGCGAGATAGAGCTCATAGGTTCCTGGCTTGAGCTGGGTTAAACTATGAAACCCATGATGGGCGGGACTGACGCCGGTGGTGAAGGAAGGCCAGGTAGAGCCCTCATACAAACCCTCCACACTCATGGTCTCCCCGACAAGGCTTTCGGCCAGCAAAGACTCGGAGATGCGGCAAAATCCCCTCAGCCGCCCATCGTTGCAGTAAATATCTATCTCCCGCATCCATGGCCAGAAATAAAACCTTAGCCGGAGAAGGCATGGTAAACTTTCCTTCTAACTTGCGCCCACCCCCTGGATGTTGGGCAACGCCTCTTATTCGATAAAATGTTGTCGGCCGTCAGAATGAATACAGCCAATTGCATCTCTTGCACCCCGGAAAAGATTTCTGCCGGAAAATAACCGATCGAAAACGGCGGGCCTTCTCATTATTCCAGATGTCGGCAAAAGCTTCGGTGCGAATATTTCCCAGGATATAATCATCAATCCAGGCATCCGGGCAGAATGTGACATCGCCATTGGGCTTTATCACCACGCTGGAAAAGGGCGCCCAACATCTGCGCTTACTGGGCCTGCCTTCCGAATAATAATTATACATTTCCTGGTTATCCATCTCCGGGAAGAGCTGTATTTTGGGATTCTTTCTCAATTTATCTATCTCATCAGACAAGAGCGCCGCATTTATGGTGCCCAACTCTGAAATAATATGACATGCCGCCCCTGGAGCCGAACAATTGAGATATTTTTTAACCGCTGACTGGTGCCGGAGAAGTTCGTATTCGGTTACATACCATAAGTGATGCATCCTGTAAGACTCGATGCCCTCATCTGTTGCTGCGGCAATGGCGCCGATGGTTGCAGCCAATCGACCGATGATAGAAGGGGTTATTCTTATGTTTACCGATATGTGCGGCTTTGTAGTTTTCTTTTCCTTTTTGTATGCCATGAGTTCCTTGATGTTAGACGTTACCTTCTGAAAAACTCCCCTCCCCCTGATTTGATCATGTAAGTCTGCATCACCATCTAGGGAGAATATGACAGAATCTACTCCTAAATCCACAAGTTCCCGGTTTTTGGCTGAATCCAATAATGTTCCATTACTGGTGAAGAACACATACAAATCAAGTTCCTTGATATGTCTCAAAATGCGCAAGAAATCCTGCCTGATGAGAGGCTCTGAACCGCCCAAATAGATTTTAGGCCTAAACTTTGCCACCTGGCCCAGTAACCTGAATACTTCTTCTGTTAAAAGTTCTGATCCACCATATTTGTCTCCAGCACCTTCTGCGCCGTGTAACCAGCACATACTACAGCTTAAATTACATCTGTTGCTTAATTCAATGTCCACTAGGTTAGGTCCGCCCGCCCGATAGTTTGACCACCAAAAGGGTAAAATTCTTACACTATCGGGAATAAATCTATACATGATTTTTCTCAATCACTCACCACAAAGCTATGCCAGAAAAAACTTACATCGTTAATAATTGCCAATTCGTAAACAAATCGCTTGGCAGAAAAACACAGTAAATTGACGATATATAACAGCACGTTTAACAACAACCCCTTGGCCCGGTAACCCGACATCTTCCAAAAATCCTTCCGGCTAACATTTTTCTGCATTACCGCACTGGATGCTCCGGCATAATATCTCCACCGGCGAAAATATGATTTAGACATTCTCTCCCTGGAAATACAATGATGGACTAAAACGTTGGGGTGATAGAGTATCTTTTCACCGGCATGGTGGAGCCTGAGTAAAAAATCATATTCCTCATGACAAGAAAGTCTCTTGCCGATTCTTCCCAGATTTATGTTAAATGCTCCATATTTACGAAACATTTCGGCACGGACCGCAAAATTTGCCCCATAGATACTCGGGGAAGTTAAGTAAATCGGTCTGCCACCTAAATCCAGTAAGGCCAGCATGCCAAAAAGATCGGGTATGAGCCATCTCGGCTTGGGTGTGTCCCAGAGCGGCAGGATCCTGCCCCCGACAGCTGCAACCCGGTATTCGGAAAATACCTTATGAATATTAAAAAGCCAGTATTTATCAACGATGACATCATCATCGGTAAATGCCACGATGTCACCTTGAGCGTGTTGTCTGCCCCGGTTGCGTGCCTGGGACAATCCTTGTTTTTCTTCAAACACATATCTTAAATCCCATGCCGCCTCTTTTTTGTATTCTTCACAAATGGCCCGGGTTTTATCTTGGGAATTATTATCAACAACAATCAATTCCCAGGAAAGGCCCTCTGGATTGACGATTTCTGTAAAACTCGCCAATGTTCTCCTCAAGCTTTCCCATCTGTTATAGGTGCACAGTATGACGCTGATATCCATAACCTAAATGATACTTTCCTGTGCCTCAGAAGGCCTCATCATGCCAGTCCCAGTTGCGGTTATCATCCGTCACTTTTTTCAAGGCAACCAGGCGGGAGCCCTGATCTGCAAAAATCCTTCTGGCCAGGCGTGGTGAGAGAGTCCTCAGCCACGTTTTGCCAAGCATCGGGTACAGCAGCATTCGCACCAGGATCTTCTTCCAGGATTTTTTAATCTCATAATCCACTGACCCGTGGAACTCGTAACAGGGATAATTACTCAAGAAATCCACCACCCGCCGCACCGAGGGAAAACAGACATCGTCCATGGCCAGATACCCCCCCACCCGTAACAGGCGAGTGGCGTAAAAACAGTCCAACAGGGTGTGATCAAAGGTATGCCAGCCATCTAAAAAGATAAAGTCAAATCGGCCTTCCTGATGTTCCAGGAGTTGCGGCAGAGCCAGTTCCGATTTCTTCTCAATCAGGGTAAAGCAGCGGTATCCGGCTTCTTCTAAATTCAGTATGCCAACGCCATCCCACTGGGAATTCTGGAACGGATCTATGATGGTATGGGAAGCCCCAATCCGCCCCTGGAGGGCCGAGCAGATAAAGAGTGAGGATAGTCCAAAGGCGCAGCCGACTTCCAGGGTCTTTACAATACTGGCATCACCCCGAATCAGGCGAAAAAGGAACTCCCCTTCGGCGCGATCAATGGCGGAGTGTAGTTCGTGAACTTCCCCGCTTCGGCCCCTGACTCTGCCGGTTGCGAAAATTCTGTTGATTATCTCATTCATTGTTCTAATATAATAATATCACTAAAGGTTTTTTAGCCAAAGAAAATCTGCCAGACCCGGGCCGGGCAGGGATGTATCCCGGGTATTTCTTGCCCCCGACAGACCCGCAGCAAGCCCATGACTTTGATGGCGACCGGCTTTGCCATTTTTTTACTATAGTCAACTGACCTCTTTGAACGCATGACAAAAAGGCCACCCCCTTGCCCTTGCCCTTGCCCTCGCCCTATTTTTAGGCCAGCTTACCCTAAATTGCCCCCAAAGTCTCTTGACACTGCCATGCCAATATACTATTCTATCGATGGTATATATGTATACCAAAGGATTAACATGTCAAAACAAATTGCCGTAAGGATTCCCGATGAACTTTACCAGCGGTTACAAACCCTGGCAGAGCAGACAGGGCGGACAGCCACTTTTTATGTCCGGGAAGCTGTCCTAGAGTTACTCGACGACCTTGAGGATATTTACCTTGCCGAACGTATTTTGGAGAAACTTCGTCGGGGTGAAGATCGCACCTACACGTTAGAAGAAGTGGAACGGGATCTTGGCTTGGCGGATTGAGCTGACTGGCGAAGCCCGCAAGGAGCTTGCCACGCTAGACCGTTCCGAAGCTAAACGAATTCGGGACTATTTGCGTCAGCGCCTGGAGCCGTTGGATGATCCTCGCCGCCTCGGAAAGCCGCTCAAGGGTAGATTTGGGGAACTGTGGCGTTATCGGGTCGGGAATTATCGGCTTATTTGCGAGCTGCGCGATGAGGTATTAGTGATTTTAGTTGTCCGTATCGGCAAGCGTTCGGACGTATATCGCTAATCAGCAGGAGCTTGAATCAGGAATTAGTCCGGACTGGGTATGCCTGGTGGTTTCGGAAATATGCCAGCGATGAGATGTTGGCGAGGCTGGAGGCTGGGGCGAGGGCTGCAAGGGTGGGGTTGTGGGCCGATCCGCACGCCACAGCGCCTTGGGATTATGAGAGGAATTGTCGGACTGCTGGTGCCGGTGCTAACTGTCCGACGTTGAAATATCAGAAAAATAAAACTAATATTATCTGCACAAATAAACCTGCTCAAATCTCAAATTAAATCCAATTTACCGTAGTCAGGGTCTCCCTGAGTTGACCCTAAATAAAAAAAGGGTAGCAAATAATAGCTAACCCTTTGAATATTCCTGGAGCCGGCATGGGGGGTCGAACCCCAGACCTGCTGATTACGAATCAGCTGCTCTACCACTGAGCTATGCCGGCTTAAGGTAGAAATTATATCTATTTTTCCTTAATGTGCAACCTGCAAGTAATTCGAGCTGGCGCTGCTCATACTATCCGAATTAAAATCCCCACTACCTCCTAATACCAAGTTGCCATCTAAAAAGTAATATTAAGATAAGGAAAATTTGTCATCGAACGAAGTCCTGCCGGATTTCTGGCGAGATCATTTAGACCCTGACAGAGTTTGTCCTCTACTTCATCAAGGTCCTTTAATGCCTTATTGGCAAAATTCTTTTCCCGTAACTCTTCCCAAATATGTTCGGCAGGATTTAACTCTGGACTCCGCGGCGGCAGTTTTATTAGTCTTATATTTTCAGGCACCTGTAATCTCTGGGATACATGCCAACCGGCCTGATCTGTGAGCATGAGGATAAAATAATCCGAAAAATCCTCCGCCACTTGTCTCAAGAAGATGTTCATCATCTCCGTATTAGCCCAGGGCAAGATGAGAGAGGTCATCTTCCCCAATGCTGGGCATACCGCCGTAAAAACATAAAGATAACTTCTAATAACCTGTCTCGGTGCTTGCGGCCTCGTCCCCAGAGGCGACCAGGCACGCCTGACATCACTGATACGGCCAAAGCGACCCTCGTCCTGGGCAAAAAGTAATACCGGACGGTTATCTTCCGGGTCTCTTTCTTCCACTTTTTCAGCAATTATTTCAGGAATTTTTTTTAAAAGCCTCTTGTTCCTCCTTGTCGGCATCGACATGGAACGGTCGGGGAACCACTTTCCGCCACCCCTGTCGTTTAAGGAGCCTATAAACGGTGGTCTTGTGGACTTTTTTCCCGATACGTCTTTCCAAGGCCTCCTTGATTTCTGCAACAGTAGCGATCTGACCGGTTAGAGCTGCCTGTCTGAATGATTCTAAAAACATAGTCTCCTCTTCCAAGCTTAAATAGGAGCGGCGCCTGCCTCCCTTTCCCGGTCCCTCCACCGCTTCCGGACCCAAGCGATTATATCGGGATATCAAATTGTGAACCGATTGCTCCGCAAGTCCAGTGTGCTTAGCGATCTCCCCGGCAGGCCGTGGACCAACTAGGGCATTTAAAATCACTAGCCACTTTTCGCACTCGCCAAAATCCCACCGTTGCCTTGATCCTTTCCTGAATCTCCTCTTTGGAAAGGTGGGGGATGCTCTTGGTTATTTTTCCCATGACTGCCCCCTTGATAATTTTTGGGACAGTCTATCAAATTACTCATTAGATTGCAACTTGGTATAAGGCCCTTGAACTTGAACCGCCCCTTGGTAATATAGCGGCCAAGAAAGAATTTTTCCGAGAAATAGTCTAGGATAGGTCCGGATTTATGCAGGAGCCGGTTCCGGCTCTGCCATCTCAATGGGCTCTTTCCCGTAGTCGGGAAAGTGGTGCAGCAGGTCATCTCGCAGGGCCTGGGCGTCGGGGTAGCGGTCAGCGACGTTTTTTTCCAGGCATTTTAGGATGATGGCTTCGAGGGCGGGGGGGATCTCGGGGGTTTCTTCATGGGGCGGGGCCGGTTCGCTTTCGAGGATCAGATCGATGAGGGTTTTTTCCAGGTCGTCATAGAAAGGCAAGAGGCCGGTGTAGAGCAGATACATGATGACGCCGAGGGCCCAGACATCGCTGCGGCGCTGGCTCTGGCCCATGATCTGTTCCGGGGCCATGTAGGGGCGGGAGCCCACCATGGTGGCGCTTATGTCCCGGTCTTTGAGTTCCTTGGCGGCGCCGTAATCCAGCAGTTTGACGGTGTCATGGGGGCCGACAATGATGTTGTTGGGTTTGATGTCCCGGTGCATGATCTGCTGAGCGTGGGCATGGGCCACCACTTCGATCAATTTCAGGATGATCCTTTCCTTCCAGGCCTCGGGCAGCTCCCCCTCCTCTAAAAAATCCTGGAGGGTGCGTCCCTGGACATACTCCTGAATCATGATGAACCGGCCCCCTTCCTCGACTGAGTCCACCAACCGCACGGCCCCGGCATGAGGCGCCAGTTTCCGGCAGATGTCGGCTTCCCGGCGGAACATTTTGTTATACCCCCGGGAGAAAGGAATTTTGGCCACGTAATACTCGTCCTGCTCTACTGCTTCGCTATCCAGGACCAGCCAGACTTCCCCGTAGCTGCCCTGCCCTAATTTTTTTACCTTTTCGTAACGTCCCCCCAGCAGTTCCGTTAATTTCAGGACCGACAGGATGTTACCGGCAAAGGGGAGCAGGCGGGAAATCAGATTCAAAAGAGACTTTTTCCGAGAAGGGCGGCCGCTCAAGGAGGCAATGTGGGCCGGGAGGTGAGCCGGTGGTTCCGACAGATCCAGGTCCAGGTCGGTATGGGCAATGACGCGGTCCGGCCGTCCCTGGACCACCTGGCCGCTCATCAGCACGGTGACCGGGTGGCCGTCCCGGTGCTTTAGATTTACTTTGATTTTGCCGAAGTCCCCTTCCTGGAGCGAGAGGCTTTGGAAGCGCTGGTAATCAGCTGGGGAATAAAAAAAATCGTGCATCAGGTCCAGGTGCGCTAGTTCTTCGGACTCCTCGTACCCCAAGAGGGTCCGCAACGCCTGGTTGCAATCCAGCAGACGACGGTCTTGATCAGTGACAAAAATACCATGAGGACTATCCTCAAAGAGACGGCGGTAGCGGTCCTGAACCGACTCGAGGCGCAATTCCCGTTCCCGGACTTTGAGGGCCACGGCAATACGGGCCAGGAGCTCGGGGGGGTGAAAGGGTTTGAGGATAAAATCTTCGGCGCCGATTTCGAGACAGCGGGCGGCAAAGTCGGGGTCGTAACGTTCCAGGATAAAAAGCACGGGAACCTGTTTGAGGAGTGCCTGGCTTTTGAGTTCCCGGAAACGCTGGAGGCCGGATTCGGTCTGGATATTGAGTAAAATCAGGTCGGGAGGGGGGCTCAGGGCCGGAGGTAAGGCGGCTTCCTGACTCAGGCGGGGCAGGGTCTGATACCCCCCCGCCGGCAGAATGTCCGCGAGCGCCTGATAATCCTGGGCGGCGGCGTCAACGATAAGAACCTTGCGACCAGGCATAGCTGCGGTTCCCGTGTTGTTGGATTATGGCCGTGGTCAAAAATTACTAACGTAATGAAATTATGGTGGGCGGGGCCCATCCTACATTTTTACTCAATTGAGGTATCGTAAGGCAAAGCCGGAGCTTCGCTATCAATCGGGGTTCCCAAGCGGGAGATTGGGAACCAGTTTTTCAGAGCAGGGGTATAATGAGGCCATGGTAGCAGATTCCCTGGGTGCCGTCTATAAATTTATCTTCCGGGGGGAGGAATGCCGGAGCGCAATTTTGGTTTTTGGGTTTCGGGTTTCTTAGGGGAGCCTAATATTTCGACTTGACAAGCGAAGCACTATTCTATAAATAAAGTGTTTTATAGCGACTTTTCGGCGGGGTAGCTCAGTCGGTAGAGCAGCGGACTGAAAATCCGCGTGTCCCCAGTTCGATTCTGGGCCCCGCCACCATCTCAGGTCAGTTCTTAGCCTCCCTTGGAGGCTCTTTTTATTTAAAAAATAGAGCGCCACACCGTCCTGACGGGTTTTTTATGGTTAGCCAGGAGCTTGTCATAAAAAAAGCTTTCCGCCAGCGGCTTTTAGCCGGCACAAAGAGCTCAGAAAAGCTACCGGTTAATAGTGACCGCGACACTCTCAAACAATTTTAACGGAAAAAAAGTTAATTGCCGCGCTCATGGCGCGGTTCCTCTGGACCATTATATCATGCAAACACGAAACGACTTACGCAATCTAGCCATTATCGCCCACGTGGATCACGGCAAGACCACCCTGGCCGACGCCATGCTTTGGCAGAGCGGCATCTTCCGGGTCAACGAGCAGGTGGCAGAGCGGGTGCTGGACAGCCTGGACCTGGAACGGGAGAAGGGCATCACCATCATGGCCAAGAATACGGCCATCAACTACCGGGGGGTCAAGATCAATATCGTGGACACTCCCGGCCATGCCGACTTTGGCGGCGAGGTAGAACGAACTCTGAACCTGGTGGACGGCGTCATGCTCCTGGTGGACGCCACCGAAGGGCCGCTGCCCCAGACCCGGTTTGTATTGGGCAAGGCCCTGGCCAAGGGACTGCCGCCCATTGTGGTGATCAACAAGATCGACCGCCCGGATCGGCGCATTAAAGAGGTGCTGGACGAAATCTATGACCTGTTCATCGATCTGGACGCCACCGAGGACCAGCTCGACTTCCCGGTGCTCTACACCAACGCCAAGGCCGGCATTGCCCTGACTGACCCCGAAGGCCAGGGCCGGGACTTGACGCCCCTCTTCGAGGCCATCCTTAACGCCATTCCACCCCCGACGTATTATCCGGCCATGCCCTTGCAGTTCCTGGTGACCAGCCTGGAGTACAGCGATTATGTGGGCCTCATTGCCGTGGGCAAGGTGGTGAGCGGCGCTTTGCGGCCCGGTCAGGACGTGGCCCTGATCAAAAGGGGAGAGGTTGCCGGCAAGGCCCACCTCAGCCAGGTGTACACTTACGAGGGCTTGCAGCGGATCAATGCCGACCTGGTGGAGGCGGGGGACATCGCCTCGGTGGCCGGCGTGCCGGAGGCCTTTATCGGCGATACTTTGGGAGACCTGGATGATCCCCGCCCGTTGCCCAGCATTACCGTGGAAGAGCCCACCATTTCCATGGTCTTTTCCGTCAACAACTCCACCCTGGCCGGCCGGGAAGGCAAGCTCTTGACCTCCCGCCATATCAAAGAACGCCTGGAAAAAGAAGTTCTGTATAATGTCAGCTTCCGGGTAGAGCAGGCGGAAAACCGAGACTCCTTCCGGGTGAGCGCCCGGGGGGAACTACAACTGGCAGTGCTGGTGGAGATGATGCGCCGGGAGGGTTTTGAGTTGTCCCTGTCCAAGCCCAAGGTCATCACTCAGAAAGTGGATGGCGCCGTGGTGGAGCCCCTGGAACTGGCGGTGGTGGACATCCCCGAGGCGTATGTGGGGGTGGTCACCGAAAAGCTGGGAGTGCGCCGGGGCCGGCTGACCAACATGATCAACCACGGGTTCGGCCGGGTGCGCCTGGAGTTTGAGATTCCCTCCCGGGGCCTTATCGGTCTCCGGGGCCAGTTCCTCAATGACACCCGGGGGACCGGCCTGCTCAACACCCTGCTCATCGGCAACACGCCCTCCGGGGGGGAACTCGCCGGACGGCCCAACGGCGTGCTGGTATCCGATCGGGCCGGCAAAGCAGTGGGATATGCCATCCATCATCTGCAACCCCGGGGCACGATCTTTGTCAACCCCGGCGACCCGGTTTACCGGGGCATGATCGTGGGAGAAAATTCCCGCACCGAGGATATGTGGGTCAACATCACCAAAGAAAAGAAGCTCACCAATATTCGGGCGGCGGGCACCGACGAAGCCCTGCGCCTCATCCCGCCCCGCCCCTTCACCCTGGAGCAGGCCATGGACTATATCAATAACGATGAACTCGTGGAAGTGACGCCCCTGTCCATCCGGCTGCGGAAAAACACATTGGGATGATAGCTCCGTTTTATATTAAACTTGCACTGAAAAGAATTTTAAGGATTGAAATAACCAACTAAGTAGTCTTGAGGAGGGTTAAAAGTATAAAAAGGTTTCCTTTAATAGGGGATATTTTGGTGGGAGTTTTTGTCATAATAGGGTAGGCGCGAGTTACAGGCAGTTCTAAACAACGATACCCAAGACGGGCAGCGCGCACGGCAAGATAGTAGTGGAGTTCGTAATTCCAAAAAACATCACGGAAGGGGGCTACTTCCATATCCAAAAGTAATCGAGGACTGTAAGCTCTAAAACCGTTGGTGGAATCAGTATATCGAAATCCTGCTGCCAAACTAATAAGGGGTGCATGAATCCATCGTACCCCTAAATATCGGCTTAGAGGTGTATTGATACCTTTACCTCCTGGTATGTATCTGGACCCCTGAATGTGATCATAACCCTGTTGCAGTGCCTTTACAAAGGCTGGGACTGCGGAAGTGTCATCCTTGTCGTTGCCGTCAACAGTGACGATCCCTTGTACCCTTGGTCCAAAGCATAGACAAAGGCCATGCGCATCTGTGCCGAGAGCCTCCCCGGACCTGTTTTGGTCAAGAGTGTTCGGACGTGATTCTCAAGTAGAATGGATTGGTCCAGGGAACCATCCGTGGAACCCCCATCAGCAATGATGAGGTCCACAATCTCGGTCAGAGGTCTCATCTTTTTAATCTGAGAACGGATTCGCTCTCCTTCATTAATTACGAATACCGCTAAGCAGAAATCCCTCTGCCTGGGGGTGAGTTCAAAAATGTCAAAGTCCGGCACTTGACGCATTGTTTTGAATTTCCTTGGAAGGTTTTTCTTATCTGTCCTCAGATTCATGAAGTACGTTCGAGCCGGGAAGGGTCTTCAATCAGCACATTGCTATTCACCTCATCCCTAACCCAGTAAATGGGCCGTTCCATTGAATCCAATCGAATTCTACCAATATATTCACATGTCACCGTGAGGACGAGAAAGAGAATAAAAAACATGCCGCCTTGCTGTAGTGACAAGGTAGTCCATCCTGGAGCAACGGTTTTTTTTAAAAGATATATAAGAACAACATAAATCATATAAAGCAGGTTCAGAAAGCTGCCAATAAGTCCCAAAGCGCTGACGAATCGCAATGGATGCAGGCTCGATGAGGTTATAATCGCAGAGGCTGTATCTAAATCCTCCCAAAAGATTTTAAAGTGGGATCTAGGGAAAGGGAAAGTGGGTCGTAAGTGAATGTTTCGGTTTTGAAACCGATAATTACTGAAAAAAGCCTCATAAGGCGGTATCTATCTTGAATTTGAGTGATAGCGTTAACTGCTTGGCGGCTGAATACTTGGAACCGGCTTGTATTTGGGATGAGGTCCAGGTTCAGGAATCGTTTAGTATACCAATGAAAAATTCCACCAAACAGACGCCTGATTAATCCTTTTTTCGGGTTTATGGATTTTATACCTGTAACTACCCCCTCTCCCTGCCGGCAGCGATCCACTAATTCAGGTATGAGGCTAGGGGGATCGGACACGGGAATCATAACCACTAAAAAATCACCAATGCAGGAGTCAAGACCGGCACTAATGGCCACATCTAGGTTGAATGCCCTTGAAAGGTGAATCATGCGGATACCTGGCAATTCAGAAAGCACGGAGGTAACCACCTCAACCGAACCGTCCTTGGAATAGTTATCCACCAAGACGATCTCGTAGTATGTAAAATTCTCCCGCAAAATAATAGAAACTTCCCTAAGAAATGGTTCAATAATATCTCTGTTATTTTCAAGGGGAGCTATCACAGAGACAAATAGGTCAGCTTTCATGGTTTGGTACCCCCATTCGGGTGGTATGGTGTCAAATTTTGGTATGCATCGATGGCGTCATAGATATTGTCGATCTTGCCACCCATAATGCAAAATAGATTCGGCAGGCCCCAGTGGGCCTTAAATAGGATCGGCCGACTGTCATCTTTCTCGGAAAGGGGTAGAACTGTTTTCACCTCCCAAAGCGAATCTACATAGCGTGCCTTCTGAAGACATGGCAGGTAACGGGCGGCATCTTTCACCATATAGTTGAAGTTGCTTACTTTGGGATAAGTCTCAAAGGTGGTGTAGGCATCCTGGTAATGTCCTCCTACATCCTGCCATGAGCAGTGGGGTGTATATCGGACATGGGAAAGGGTATGGAGTTTCCGGGGAGGAAACGGCATTGTTGAAAAAACGGACCACACATAACGGTGATTCCCAAGTCGGCAATCTCCTCAGGCGGCTCTATCAAGGCCATTTCCGTAATTTCATGCTTTAGTGGGATGCAAGAAAGTCCTGAAGCTGTGAGCACAGAATTGATCATGGAATATGTGCAATTTAAAACTTGACCAACATCTATCCGGTCTTCAAAGTTCGGACCTGTGAAGTTGACCCGCAGGCGCCCATTTTTAAGAGCATCTAACTGGGTTACACACGTATTAAGATAACTATGTCCTCCGGCTGTTTGTAATCGCTCATAGGCTAATTTCTTTAAAATGACGGGATCAAAAGCACACTCCTCAACTTTATAAACAGCCTCAATGTGATTTAAATCAAATAAACCCCGGATATTAGGGGGGGCATGTTCGATGGGGGCACCGATGCGTTCCATAAAAAGTTGAAATTGACGGCCTGTAACCTTTGTAAATCGACGTGCCACGGCATAAAACTTCTCGAAAGTATCAACAATGCACGATTCGTAATCCCTCCGAAAACGCGGATAGTTAATCCGGGAGCGTAAGGCGGTTAGTATTCGAGCGAGGATAATGATAGCCATTGTGGACCCGAGCCTGGTTAACGTTTGAGGCCCTTTGCATAAGGTCCGAGGCCCTTTCGAAGACCACGGTGATGTAGCCCTGTTGAGCCACAAAGGCAGCCAGAGAAAGGCCGAAGAAGCCACCCCCAATAACAGCCACATCAAATTGTTCAGGCATCGCCATAAATCCGAGAGATAAAACCTATGGCCTGGGACACAGAGTGAAGACCATCTGCCATTGCTCTCATTTCGATGGACACGTATCCATCGAAGCCAACTTGGCGCAATGCATCGGCACTTGCCTCGTGTTCGGCCACTGGTGCTACAAACGATTGTAGATGGGGTTCACTGGCATGAAAATGCACGGCTAGCACTGGCGTATCTTCTGATCATCCCGGCTGCATCTTCACCTGTTCAAATACATACCACCTGTGTCAAAGTGTAATCTAATGCCAATAGAGTCAACCGCAGCGACTAGTTGTATAGTTTCCTCGCACAGTATTTAAAAAATCAGCTCCGTATGCCCGAGGATTAGGTTCCAGGCAGATATGCACCCCTCTTCCAGAAGCGTGCTCACCCAGATCGGCAAAAAAATCCTCAGCCAGCTCTGAAGGCAGTCTCCAATGTCAGGTTTCCTTTCCGGCGGTTTTTAGGGGATCCAAACACCAGGGCCTTTGCTCCTAACTCTGCAGCTAAATCGCATTGCCTTTTTAAGTAACTCAAAGTTCTCTCATGGATTTGGGCATCAAAGATTGTGAGCTCCGCATGGCCGAAGAGAAGAGCTTGGAAGGCCACTACCGATAGTCCAAAAGACGAAATAAGATTTTTGAAGGCATTGGCAGCCTCAACCGTGACCTTGTCTAGGTGCGGGCCATATACGATTAGGGGCTATTTCCAGTCCCAAAATCCCCTGCTCAGCAAGGAGACGGTAGGCCATCTCATCATCTTTTGCTGTCCAAGCTATATTCGAGACCGCCAGTTTCATAGCATATTCCTTTTTTCATCAATCTTGGAAATGAAAGCCCCCAACTCAGTCAGCACCTGCTCCCTGCCGTAAAGATAGCCATCCAAGCCTCCCCAATGTTTAGCGTAGATAGACCGAAAATCATAAACCGCAGCCGGACCAGCCTTTGAAGCAACAGATTTACCAGGGAAGAAATGCTGGATAATATCGTGGGTAGCAATAGGCCTTGAGGAGATGTTGAGAATAGGGAAACCAAGATACATACTTTTTACTATATCATTCCAGAGATTTTCCAGACAATAGTATTGATAGCAGCTTTGGGGGTTAATCTGGTCCAAGCAATTGTCATGGAGCAAGTCGTAGATAACATTCTTTTTTAAACCGAATCCGAAGAGACCCGGTAACCGAATAATATGAAAATTGTGGAACCACTCCCGAACGAAGGACTCTATGGCAAGGCGATGCAAACCATAAGGATGGTTAGGCTGCCCGGTGGGATCCGTGTTTTCGTCCATTACCAGAGGCAGTGGATAAACATCAATAGTAGATACCAGAATGAAATTCGATGCAGTGACTTGTGTCAGGTTGTCTAACATACGTTTAATATTCTTCCAGTCACTCCCAGGATCTTTGTTGGCCAGCCATTTGGTGGCCGGGATGCCTGCGCAAATGATTAATTCGAAATCCTGGTTGCGGATATCCTCAATGTTTTTTGAATTGTAAACATAATCAAAAGACCGTTGCCTGAGCAGATTCATACCCACGAATCCTGTGTGTCCAATCAAAGCATCCATAAGTAACTATTGCCCCTTTTACCTATTACGTTACAACGATGTAATGTGTCACTATGCACTTTACTTTAGCTACTGTTCATTAATACCAAAAAGAACATCATTGGGTTGATCGATTAATTATATGGGCTTCTGGAAGATCTATATCTCCTCTCTTGATAATTAGCAATTTATCATTCTCTGTTTCATCAAATTCCCTTAACTCTAATAAAATTAGATAATATTTCAATTGTTTTTTGCCATCTCCACTTATCTTCTTCATCTGATAGAATTACACATTGTCTTAAAGAATATTTCTCAGCTTTATTTACTATAAGCTTTAATGCTTTTTTATATTCTGTAGAATATCCAGTTCCCTTTATTAGATAGCCACAAACAACTCCAGATAAAACAGTAATACCAGCAAATAAAAGAATAGCAACAACTAATTTTCGTTTATTTGCAATAATTTTACTTATTACTGCTCCAGTTAATAAAAAAATTGGGGAATAAACAAACATAATGTATCTAGGGGATGCTGGTAAGGTAAAATAAGTTGAAAAAGATGTGGTTCCAAAATTTAAATAAAGCCATGGTAAAAAGGACCATAGGATTAGAAATAAAATTCTTTTAAAATTATAAAACTTAATTGATAATATTGATATTAGTATACAAAAAAATGAGTGCAACCCGAAAAATAGGTTAGGTTTAATCATCATTTTCGGATAAGTTTTGAATAATCGATCAAATAGATTTACATCTGCAAGACCCTGATCGTGCATTGCCCTGATGATGAGGTTCCATTGCGTGAGGTCTAAATAAAAGATCATTAGCAACAATAAAATAGTAAATATGTTCTACGGTTATTATCGATGCACATCCTAATATTAGACCAATCATTTTTTTCCACTTTTTCCCTAAAACCGCATCAATAATTAACGCAATGATTACAAAAATAGACGGTTCTTTAGTTAAATAGGCAAATCCTATTATTATACCTGATATAATAGAAAAAATAAAATCTGAGTTCTCATATTCTGTGATGTAAAATAGCACAGCTATTAATATATAAAAATTTGCTACTGTTTCTGGAACATAGGATTGAAGAAAAATATAATTGGACAGGAAAAGATGTAAACAAAATACCGGCTATTATGCCGGCTGTAAATCCAAATAATCTCCAACCAATTACTATGAGCAAAGGAACAGATAAAATAGAAGATAGAAAAGGCACTAAAACAGTCGTCCATTCATTAACGCCAAGTAGCTTATAAAAAAATGCAACCGGTATTATTAAGCCAAATCTTATAGCAAAGTGGTGATAATCTAAAGAATAATTGCCCTCTGCTATTTTTTGGGCAAAATCGCTATATCCGAGATCATCTGAAGAAATTAAGCCGGTAAAACAGGCATAGATTTAGAAGAAATCCTACAACGAAAACTAAAATAAGTAAACTTATTTTTTGTCGGAAGTCTAAGGTATCATCAAAGTTGCTAAGTTTCATAGGTTTATCCTTAAGTTATCAATCATAATAATCATATTTGTAAATTAATTGACTGAGAAAAAATAAACAAGTTTCTTACCAAATAAAGCTTAACTGATAGTTAAGTGATACTTTGATGATACAAAATAAGTAGCAACGGCTTCCATATTATGGTGATATATAGATATGCTAATGAATTACGCAACCAATAAAGCAAAAAACTCGTATTGTATAACAGGGTTGATGTCGATTTTTAAGGGCAAATCGATAGAACAGCAGGGATAACAGGCCGAAGGGTTTTTGCAGGGTCCAAAGGCCCGAATGACGTTTTCGCCAAAGAATATCCTATAGATAGACACATTCAGGCCCATGACGATGAGGGCCGTTCCCAGAATCAGTCCTACTTTCAAAGGGAAAAAACGTAATGACTTGCTCAACCTCTCATCTTGCGGCAAAAGGCCCTCGCTTATTGCAAATATTTTTGAAAAGACCGCCAAGGAGACGGACTGGAAGCCAATCAGGACGGCCATAGCGGCATAAAGAAATGTGTGGATATCGAGATTTATCCCTTATAATTGTCTCATTCCGGGCAATAACCAAAGCATTCCGGTCAAGCCAAGGGCTATCAGGAAAAGTCCTGGATACAAGAATAGCCAGAGGGGGCTGTATAACAGCAGGAATCGCACGTGTCGCAAATCGTCTCGCCAGATTCGCAGATGGGGAGGCCGACTGCGTCCATCGGGGGAGAGGGTTGTGGGAACCTTGGCGATGCGCAGGCCTAAAAGGGTAGCCTTAACAACTATTTCGCTGGCAAATTCCATTCCTGTAGCTTGGAGATCCATCTGTTGATAGGCTACTTTGGTAAAGCCTCGCAAGCCGCAGTGGAAGTCCCCGAGGGGAGAGTAAAAGAGAGAGCCGACCTATTCCCGAAAGCACCGGATTGCCCAGATAAAGATGGAGCAATTGCATGGCCTCTAGTTTAATACCGCCTAAAAAACGGTTTCCCATGACCAGATCATAGCCTTCTCGAAGTTTTTCAATATACGGCGAAAGTGCAATGAAATCATAGCTATCGTCGCCATCTCCCATGATGATGAAATTGGCCTTAGCTTGGGAGATGCCACCCATCAGGGCGTTGCCATAGCCTTTTTCCTGGACATTCACAAGGCGGGCTCCAATTTGGAGCGCAATCTCTTGCGAACCGTCAGTGCTCCCGTTATCGGCTACTACTACTTCGCCGCAAATGTTGAGGTTATAAAATGCTCTTTTGGCTTTCTCAATACAGATCGCAAGGGTTTCCGCCTCGTTAAGACAGGGGATGACAACGGAAACCTCCGGCACTGCGTCAATGTTGTTTGAATCAAACTTGGAGTTTTTTGGGGCTAGTCCCTTTAAATCCTTTTCGAAATTTTCGGAAACCATTTGCACCGTCCTTTGATTTAACCTAAACTCTGCCTCAACCTATATTTATATCCTATAATAAATTTTAATTTTATATACAGAATAATTCAAAGCATTGAGTAGATTACTTCTACACCCCCCCCAACGCGATTAATAAAATTTCTGATTTATAGCTGATCGATCAAAATTTGGAACATAATGTTCATAATTTAATCATCAACTCGCACGTAATACGTCTTCAGAATGCTCCGCACTTTCATGATTATCCCCACGAAAAGCAGGCCTAGCGCGGCCATTTCACAGGTTAAGAGGAAGTAGAAAAAACCTTGGGTCAGCATGGTGAACCTCCTTTGCCCGTATTTAAGTTGCAAAAGAGGTACCAGGATCTGTATACGGTTCACCACATTTCATTTTTTTCTTGATTAACTAGTGTTTACTTGCATTAATAATAGATATATTGTATTGTGCTGGGCAAGGAGGAAAAGGCCATGCCCAGAAAAGCTGCTATCCCCAAATGTTCAGAGATTGACAGAAAGATACTGGAACAGTGGGCACACAGCCGCACTGAAGAGGCGCGTTTAGTTGAGCGTGCTAAGATTATTTTGAAGTGCCTCCAGGGTGAAAGGGTTCATTCAATTGCACGAGAACTGAAAGTGCGCCCCAACACGGTTATCGAATGGCGGCGTCGTTTTGATAAACAAGGCATTAACGGTCTCCAAGACCGGCCTCGTTCTGGGAAACCGGTGCAATATGAGGCGGAGTTTCGCAATCAGGTTTTGAAGACTTTGGAACTTCCGCCGCCCAGCGGTCAAGCCCGCTGGGATGGACCAGCAGTTGCAAAACATCTTGATACATCCGTACACGCAGTATGGCGCCTGTTGCGCAAAGAAGGTATATGTCTTAGCCGTCAACGCAGTTGGTGTGTGAGCACCGATCCGGAATTTATTCCAAAGGCAGCCGATATTGTTGGACTTTATCTCAATCCCCCAGAAAACGCCATTGTGATATCAGTGGACGAGAAACCAAGCATTCAAGCATTAGAACGTTCAACGGGCTATGTAGCAACCCAGAACGGCAAGATTGTTCAAGGTTATAAGAGTACATACAAACGACACGGGACGCTAAATCTCTTTGCGGCGTTGGAGGTCGCAACTGGATCTATTCACACGCAAATTACCCAGCAAAAACGTCGTGTAGAATTTCTGGCCTTTATGGATCAATTGCTTTTAGACCTCCCCAATGACAAAGAATTTCATGTGATACTTGATAACTACTGTATTCATAAGAGAAATGATGCTTGGTTGGCTGCACATCCTAATGTCCACTTTCATTTCACTCCTACTTCAGCCAGCTGGTTAAACCAAGTGGAGATTTGGTTCGGTATTTTTTCTCGAAAAGCGCTCAGGGGAGCAAGTTTTAAGAACATTGAACAATTACGCCAGGCAATCGAGGCATTTGTTGCCGCCTACGGTCCAACTGCCAAACCTTTCATGTGGCGAAAGCGCGAAGTGAAGGGTTCACAGCTGAAAAATACTATCGTTAATTTACGCAATTAAACACTAGACGCGGTTGGTAAGCCCGGTCAAAGTTAGGCCGGAAGCCGGCCGGCTCCCCGGGAAAGAACGTTATTGCCATTCCGCTCTTGACAATACCGGCAAAAACAAAGTAATTGTAAGAAGTCATCCCCATAATTCCTGGGATTAGCACAGGCATGGTCGGGCCGGGAGAAATCTGCCCGCTTTTGATATGAGGCCACTTTAGTATGATTATTGCATATTCACCATGGCATATTTCTTAGTGCCGAGTCACTGACGTCTCGGAGTCTGGGGGTTGAGCCATGTGGTGCCGGCTGGTGAGCACTGCCTTTTTCTTCTTCGTCTTCTGCACATTAAGCTTTGTCGGCAGTGCCGCGGCGGGGGCCGCGACTGAACCCGCGGGGCAGATCCTTAATCTTTTCGGCCAGGTGAGCGTCAAGCCGACCGGTTCCAGCCAATGGCAGCCGGGCCAGATCAACCAGACTTTAGCTGCCGGTGACGTCGTCCAGACCGGCCCGGCCTCCGGCGCAGCTATCCTTTGTCTGGACGAAAGCCAGATCAAACTCAACGAAAATACTACTTTTGAGTTACGGAAAGTAGCGCCTTCATCCCGCCTGCGCCTGGGAGAAGTTATTCCGGCGGCCATGGCCCGGACGGTGGAAAGTTTGTATGGGGTGTCCCAGGGCGAAATCTGGCTGCGCAATAAAAATGACAAATTCCGTTTTGAGTTAGAGACGCCGGCCGCGACTGCGGCTATTCGCGGCACCGAGTTCAACCTGCGGGTAGGCCCCGAAGGGGTGAGCACCATCACCCTGTTGGAGGGCAAAGTTCAGTTTGCCAACCCTTTCGGCGACCTGACCTTGGAACCCGGAGAGGAAGGCATGGCCCGTCCCGGCCAGGCGCCCAGCAAACGCGTGGTTTTGAAGCCGTCTGACGCCGTCCAGTGGGCGCTGTACTACCCCGGGTTGTTTAGCTATCAGGATATCCCCCTGAATTTTAAAGGCCTTGCCGGTGCTTCCCCACCTCTGCTCAGCGCCGCGGCGGAGTATAACAGCGGCCGGCTGCCGGCGGCTCGGCAGGCTGCCGAGGCAGTGCTGCAACGAGAGCCGCACAATGGCGCCGCCCTCACCCTGTTGGGCTGGATCTGCCTGCAACAGAACGCTTCCCTGGAAGCCCGGGACTTTTTCCAGCGCGTGCAGCCGGGAATGAATTCAGCCAGGTGGGCCTGGCCCTGGCCCGCTACCGCCTGGGTGACCTCTCCGGCGCCTTACATCTCATGCAGGCCAGCACTCCGCAACCGGCCAACCACGCCTCTGCTTCTTACCATGGACGGGTACTTCAGCCTGCTGGCGGGAAAACCCGAGGAAGCCCAAAGGCTCCTGGAAGTGGCCATCTCCCGGGCGCCGGATTTTGTTTTACCCCAGTCTTTTCTGGCCCAAATCTACCTGGTCCAGGACCGCAAAGCCGAGGCCCGGCGATTAGCCGAACAGGCGGTCAGCTTCGTCCCCTCGCTCCCCCCAGGCCCTCCTGGCTCTGGGTCTGGTCAACATCGCCTCTTTTGACCTGCCGACGGCAGTCAAGAACCTTCAGGCTGCCCTGGCCATCGATCCCCGTTTTCTGGAAGCCTACATCTATTTGGCCAAGATCTGGCTGGGCTCCGACTATCTGGATCGAGCCCGAAAAGCGGTGGAGCAGGCCCGGAACCTGGCGCCCGAGAATGGGGAAGTGCTGTCCATAGCCGGTTTCGTCCGGCTGGCCTTTCGTGATTTTGAGGGGGCCCGGTTACTCTTCACCAGGGCCGTGGAAGTCAGCCCCGGCCTGGGGGAGCCGCATCTGGGTCTGGGTATCTATAACTTCCGCTACCGCCAGATGGATCGGGGTCTTTCCGAGATGCTCCTGGCCACCCTCCTGGAACCCCGCATTTCGCTGTATCAATCAGAGTTGGGCAAGGCCCTCTACCAGGTGCGGGCCTTTGATAAAGCCCTGGATGTCTATGATTACGCCAAAACCCTGGACCCCAACGACCCCACTCCCCACCTCTATAAAGGCATCGCCCTTACCGATCTGAACCGCCCGGGTGAGGCCATCCAGGAAATCAACCGCTCCATTGAATTAAATGACAACCGGGCGGTCTATCGCACCCGACTGGCCCTGAACCGGGACCTGGCGGTACGCAATTTCAACCTGGCTAAATCCTTCCTCCAACTAGGCCTCGGTGAGTGGGCCTACCGCAAGGCAGTGACATCGGTGCAAAAGGACCCCACCAATGCTTCGGCCTATTTATTTTTGAGCAGCGCTTTTGGGGCCTCCCGCAACCGCCTGGGCTCCGGCATATCCGCCCTGTTGCTGTATCGGTTGCTCTCCCCGGCCAACGAAAACAGCTATAGCCAGGGTCTCATCGGCCAGTCCACCATCGATTACACCCCCATGTATGAAATGCCGTATTTCCGGGTGCTGACCCAGGGCAGCATCGGCGCCTGGCCGAACAGAAATGCCATCACCGAAAATTTCATCGAGGCCTACGGCGGCCGGCCGGGACTGGCCTTCGATGTTGCCGGTTTTTATAATGAAAACCAGGGATTCCGGGACAAAAATGGGGGCGGCAAAAATTACTCTTCCATAAATCTCGGTAAAATATGAACCCACCGTTAAAAACTCGCTGTTAGCGGGCTTTACCTACTATGACTCTGAAGGCGGGGATACGGGCAAACTGACTGACTTCGGTTATCAGCCTACCCCCAACTTTCGCCAATATTATCATGGCAAGACGTATGAACTGGGCTATGTCCATCGCTTTAATCCCGAAGCCACGTTTCTATCGTATTTCACCTATCAGAATCAGAATAGTAACTCGACGAATTACTGGCAATATAATTTAGTAAATACACCGGAGGTAATTGCCGATGTAGTCGAATACAACCGGCGCAACAACTCCCGAGAATTCATCAACTTTCAGGCCCAGCAGCAGTTTGTCTGGGGCGATCATACCTTCATGGCCGGAATTGATTATTTTTCTGGCCATCTGAAATACCGTAATGATTTATTTTATGCTGTTTACGGTTTTATTCCTGGATTCGGACCGTTCGGCTTCACCCGGGATTACCCTTACAGTAATAAGCCCCCGGACCGTTCCTACAGCCTTTATCTTCTGGACTATTGGCGGTTGCATCCCAAGGTCCTGGTGGAAGCCGGCGTCTTCAAGGATTACACCAAAAATTCCCGTTACGGCTTTGAGCAGCCAGTTTCCAATTCCCTCTGGAACTTCCGGCTGGGCTTGAATTTTTATCTCAACCCGGACCATACCCTGAGATTTCTGGTGCAGCGGAATCTGAACACGCATTACTTCACCACTCCTTCGCTGGTGCCGCCCGTGGTGGCCGGCTTCCCCTGGCTCATTAATATCGACGAAGGCGGCATGACCCGGGAAGTGGGCGCGGCCTGGGAAGCCCAGTGGACTCCGAAAACCTTTACCGTGCTGCAGGTGAATGCCAATAGGATCGATAACCCGGTCTATGAACCTTATTTGGGACCTGCCGGAGCAATCCTGGACTATCGCTCTTATTGGGGTTGGAAAAGATATATCGGTAGCCTCAGCATCAACCATATTCTTAGCCCTTCCTGGGGATTAGCGTTTGGAACCATCATCAAAAAAGTGGACCCGAGCTTTAATTCCATGAGCACCGAAAATCAAGATTTCTCGGAATTAGACTCGGGTTTAACGTTATCCTATCTGCACCGCAGCGGCTGGCAGGGCTATCTCCGCAACTATCTGATTTATCAGGATGTGATGGGGAGGAATAACCACAGTTATTGGCTGGCCGACTTCTCGATCGGTAAAGCGCTGCCGAATAAACGGGGTTTGGTTAGTTTAGAAATTTCCAATATCTTTGACCGCCGGTTCTATTACTTGCGGGAACCCGTGGCCTTAGAGGCTTTTTTCCCGAGCCGAAGGATACTATTTAGACTTGCGCTCTTTTTCTGATAAGTTCAGCAGACCCTGGCTGCGTGGCCTGCTCCTGGGAGTTCTGGCCTTCTGGCTGATCACACCCTTGAGCTTTCTGCCCCTGGGCAAGTTTTTGGAAAACCGGGCCCTGGATTTCTGTTACCAGTGGCGTTCTTCCCAGCCAGCCCCGCCGGAAATCCTGCTCGTCGGCATCGACGAGGCCTCTTTCCAGGAACTACGACGAGCCTGGCCGTGGCCCCGAAGCTGGCATAGCCTGCTGGTCAGACGATTGTTCGAAGCCGGCGCCCGGCTCGTGGTTTTTGATATTGTCTTTGCCGAACCTACTAATGCAGATGAGGACCTGGGGTTCGCCGCCACTATCCAGAGAACGAATAATGTGGTGCTGGCCAAAACCCTGGAGTTGGTGGAAGGTCCCCAGTTCCGCCGGCAGATTCTGATAACTCCTATGCCCCACCTGGCCGCAGCTGCCAGAGGCGTCGGCCTGGCCATGGTGACCCCGGACCCGGATGGGGTCGTGCGTCGTTTTCAGGTCCAGTTAGCGGGCCAGGAAACCATAGCGGCGGTGGCAGCCCGGCTTTTCAAGCCCGAGCTTGAGATCTCTCCCTCCCTTTCCGGGCTCATCGATTATGCCGGTCCGGCCCGGAGCCTGGACATTGTTTCATTCTATCAAATCATTGACCCCGAACATTCCCTGCCGGCCCACCGGATCAAAGGAAAAATAGTTTTGGTGGGGCGTACGCTTGAGGCCGGAGTGAACCCACGAGGCCAGGCTGACACCTTCTATACTCCTCACTTTTCCCTTACCGGTCAGACAATGTCCGGGGTTGAAATCCAGGGGCATATCATTCATACGATATTGCAGGGTAGTTGCGGCCGAACCTTTCCTGACAGCCCCCGGGTATTGTTATTTGCCCTGATTTTCCTGGCCGCGGGATATCTGTTTGCCCGTCTGACCCCGCTCTTTGGGTTGATCTGGCTGCTGCTCCTGTGCGGCCTCCTCTTCGGCGGTACGGTTTATCTCTTTTTAGTCAAGTGCCTCTGGTTTCCTCCGGTTCTTCTCGGCTTCGGCTTGATCTTGATCTACGGCGGCAACTCTTTTGGCCATTATCTGCTCGTCGCCAAGGATAAGCGCTGGCTCCGGCAGGCCTTTTCCCGTTATGTCTCCCAGTCCCTGGTGGAAATCATCACCTCCCACCCTGAACAATTGCGTCTCGGCGGGGAAGAAGTGGAGGTCACCGTCCTCTTTTCAGACCTTGTCGGCTTTACCTCTATTTCTGAAGACCTGTCCCCGGAAAACTTGATTCATCTGCTCAACGAATACTTCTCCTCCATGACCGACATTATCCTTAATTGCAAGGGGACCGTGGATAAATACATCGGGGATGCCATTATGGCCTTCTGGGGCGCCCCACTGCCAACCGCCGATCATGCCGTGAAAGCCTGTGAGGCGGCCCTGGCCATGCAAGAAGCCCTGCACCCCCTCCAGGAAATCTGGCGGGACCGGGGTCTGCCTCTCCTGGACGTGCGTTGGGGCTTTCATACCGGCAAAGCCATCGTCGGCAATGTCGGGTCCGGTGATCGGTTTAATTATACCGTTATGGGAGACACCGTAAATCTAGCTTCCCGTCTGGAGGGGGTCAACAAAGTCTACGGCACCAGCATCATCGTCAGTGAATCCACTTACCAACAGGCTGCCTCTGCTTATCTGTTCCGGGAACTTGATCAGGTTCAGGTTAAAGGTCGGCTCCAGCCGGTGACCATATACGAGCTTTTGGGCCGGCAGGAAGATAAAACCCGTTTCCCCTGGCTGGAAATCTTTGCTGCCGCCCTGCGGTCTTACCGCCAGCGCCAGTGGGACCTGGCCGCCCAACTATTCCGGGAAGTTTTGGTGCACCGGCCGAATGATCCACCATCCCTCTGCTTGCAGCGGCGCCTCAAGGATTACCGACAAAATCCTCCACCACCGGATTGGCGCGGCGTCTACAGCATTGATAGCAAGTGATCTCAGAACCACATAATAATTATTGTCGAAAATTTTTTCCCATGGGATTAGATGGGCACGACACGCCGTGTCCCAACGACAAGAAATTATTTTCGAGAACCAGTATACAAAATGCCAAGACCAATGCCATACCCTGGTCTCCGACCCTGCTTCTCTGGAATTGAGGCCTGACGGAAATAATTATGCTAACTTGAAGATATTGAGGAAATAGGAAAAGGCTTACTGCAGATCGTCTTGATTCAGGGCGGGCTATAAACCCGCCCTGATACTATGATCATAGTTCTAGAAACGGTTACGGCTTTCCTGCTTCTTTGCCGGACCTGAGTTCCAGGAGCAGGGTTTCGGCTGCCGCCTGTTCTGGAAATTTCCCCTTAGCCTCCAGCAACTTTTCTAAGGTTCCTTTGGCCTTCTCGACATCTCCCAGCTTGGCCTGGCAAAAGCCCAGATGGTAGTTAAGGGCCGGATTTTCCGGGGCGTTTTCCACAGCCTGTTCCAGATACGTTATCGCTTGACGATAATCTCCCTGTTGGCACAAAATCCATCCCTTGGTGTCCAAGATATTGGGATCGTCCGGGGCTTCATCCAGGGCTTCGGATACCAATTGCAGGGCCCGCTGGAAATTTTCCTGGGAGGGCACCTGATTCGCCAATAAATAAGCCAGGTTATTCTTGGCCAGAGTGGGGAAGATGTTCCTTTCGATCATGCGGTTATATACTTCCGTCGCTTTTTTATGGTCTTTGAGACGTTCGTAGAACATCGCCTGGGCCAGGCTGTAAAACTGCGGCGCCTTGGGGTCATTCGCCTTGGCCTCCAATTCCTGGGCCACCTTGTCTGCATCCGGATTCTGCTGATATGCCAGAATCAACAGCCGCAGGGCTCCCAGCTGCCGGGGATTGAGCGTGAAGGCCTTTTCCAACGCCTGGGCCGCCTCCTGGGGCTTTTTCTGAGCCAAGGAGATTTCCCCCAGCATCTGATACAACGCGGGGTTATTTGGGCTCCGGGCTAAACTTTGATTTACTGCCTCAGCGGCCTTCGCCGGTTTATTCTGCTCCATATAAATGGCGGTTAAAATCTGCAAACCCGGTATGAAGGCCGGATTTTGATTCAAGGCCTCACCCAGATACTTTATGGCCGGCTCCATCTGTTTTTGTTTGAGTTCCAAACGGGCTAACTCAAAGTATCCCAGGGGATTTTTGGGTTCCAGGTCAATAATCTTCTTAAAGGTGGCCCGAGCCGCAGCCAGGTCCCCTTTGGCGACATAAGTCTCTCCCAAGGCCGAGAGATTGAAAGTATCTTTGTCATTGTAGCGGAGATAACTTTGGATTGTCTCGATGGCGCCTTTATAATCTTTATCCTGGAGGTATAAACCATACAGGAAACGCCGGGCGTCTACGGAGTCCGGCTTTAATTCCAACGCCTTTCTCGCCTGTTCACGGGCCTGCTCCTTTTCATTGTTCAGCAAGTGCGCCCGGGCCAGGAGTAACCTGGCTTCCGCATTCTGGGGCTGATCTTGAATGATAAGGCGGAAATTGTTCACCGCTGCCCCCCCGTCCTTCTTAGCCAAGGCCAATAGCCCCATGGTTCGAG
Organism: uncultured delta proteobacterium; assembly: GCA_963705135.1. Lineage (GTDB taxonomy): Bacteria > Desulfobacterota > Desulfobaccia > Desulfobaccales > Desulfobaccaceae > Desulfobacca. Next base: position 40,761 of record CAVPJB010000024.1, on the reverse strand, counting down.
TAGTGACCATATCTTTGGGATTTTCTTTCAGCACCTCAGAGGCCAGTTTTTCCGCCTCCACTATGCGTCCTCGAGTGGCATGCAACGCTGCCATTTGGCCTTTGGCTTGCAACCCCGCCGGCCCGGCGGGCTCCCGATCAACAATTTCCTGCAATGTTTTCAGGCATTTGGCTTCTTGTCTTTGTGACAAATAGAATTCGGCCAGGGCAAATCGGGCATTATTGTTATCCGGATGCTTGTTGATAAAATCCCTTAACTCCTGTTCGGCCTGCTTGCCCTTACCCACACCGGCATAAAACCTGGCTAACCCCACCATATGGTTCACATTGTCCGGGTCTAACTGCACCACTTGGCGCAACGCCTGCTCCGCCTGGTCAAACTGGCGGGCTGAGAGATAATGCCTGGCCAACTCTGACTGCAATGCGGCATTTTTCGGGTCCAATTTTACCGCTTCGGTTAGATACTTTTCGCCCTCGGGAAATTGTTTCTGAATATCGGCCAATCGACCGCGGGCCAAATAGAGTTCCACTTTATCCGGAATGACCTTGATCCCTTCATCCAAGGCCGCTGCCGCGGCTTCCATATCTTTCTGCGATGCCTCAAACTGCGATTGCACCAAATACACTTCAAATTTTTTCGGATCGAGACGTTTGATTTCTTTGATCTTGGCCCGGGCTTCTTCGGGCTTTTCTTGCATCGCCGCCAAGGTAGCCGCTAACAGCAGGGCATCGGTATTTTGCGGCTCCAACTCCAGGGCCGCCTTTAAACGGGCTCCGGCGTCATCGAATTTCTTACCACCTAAATACATCCGGCCGAGCAAAATTTGGGTTTCCACCAGTTTTGGGTCGAGTTCCAATGCCTGGTTTAATGAGGCGAAGGCGCCGCGAAAGTTCTCCAATTTTAGTTCCGTCTTCGCCAACCAAAGCATCCCCTCGGCGAACTTGGGATCTATTTGCAAAGCATTTTTGAATTGCAGACGGGCGCGGACATAATCGCCTTTATCATACAATTCCTTGCCTTCTTTTAAAAAGGTGCCTCTTTTTTCCTCCATGGTGGTGCAGCCTAGAAAACTTCCAAGAACCATCAACGCGGCTACAACCAGCCATATTTTCAGGCATTGCTCCCTTCTCATAGCTCTTCCTCACGCCTTTGCAGTTATTTTTGTAGGAAAAATTCTCAAATTTAATATTTGAATTTTTATTATTTATATCAAGGATTGCCAGAAATCTCAATTTTTTAGAATAAAAATACCCTTGGGATTTATAACCTCGTTAATCCCCCTCCCCCTGCTTGCTCATTATTGTGCCCCTAATTATCTCCATGCGCCTTAATTGATTTTTTTGACTGTGGGACCTCTTCATGACATAATTTAATAATAATGTATCGGTAGGTAATTAAACAAAGGTTAAGGAAAGATGCGATTACATTCCTTCGAACATGTTCCCTTTGAAGATCTGGCCAAGATCGCCGAGTGGGCCAGGAATCAAGGCCACCACCTCTCACGCACCCGCTTTTATGAAAACGACGCCCTGCCTGCTCCCTCGGCCTTCGATTGGCTGGTAGTTATGGGCGGGCCCATGAATATTTATGAAGAAGACCGCTATCCCTGGCTTGCCCGGGAAAAGGCCTTTATCGCCGACGCCATCGCCCATGGCAAACTTGTCTTGGGAGTCTGTTTAGGGGCCCAGCTCATCGCCGACGTCTTGGGCGGTCCCGTCTCACCTAATCAGTTCAAAGAAATCGGTTGGCTACCCGTCTCCCTCACTGCCGCCGCCTCCGGCTCTCCTCTTTTCCACAACCTGCCCTCCGAATTCATTGCCTTCCATTGGCACGGCGACACTTTTCAAATCCCTCCCGGCGCCATTCTCGCCGCCTCCAGCCCCGGTTGCGCCCACCAGGCCTTCGCTTATTCTGATAAGGTGGTGGGACTCCAATTTCACCTGGAATCCACCCCGTCCAGCATCCAAAAATTAATTCAACACTGTGGTGACGAGCTAATAACCGGCCCTTATATTCAAACCCCGGAAGAAATGCTGTCTCCAGGACTTTTTTTTCTGGAAATCGAAAAAATCATGAATATCATATTGAACAATATGGCCCAACAGGCCTGAGCGTCTTATCTACAGTAATTTTTTTCTCATCTCAAAAATTTCAGAGGAGGCGTATTATGTCAGAAGCTAGCCCAACAATCGCTCGACTCGGTCATCCGGCCCCGGATTTTGAGGCCATTGCCTACGCTGATGGCGATTTCAAGACAATCAAATTGGCCGATTATCGCGGCAAATGGATCATCCTTTTTTTCTACCCCGCCGACTTCACTTTTGTTTGACCCACGGAATTAACGGCAGTTGCCGTTAAATATAAAGAACTTCAGGAATTGGGGGTGGAATTTTTAGCCATCAGCACTGATACCCATTTCACCCACAAGGCCTGGCAGGACCATGAACTATCGAAATTAGTGGAAGGCGGCATGCCTTATCCCATGCTCTCCGATGCCAATGGCCAGATCGGCCGATTATATGGCGTCTATGATGAGGCCTCCGGGTTGGACAACCGCGGCCGTTTTATTATCGACCCTGACGGGATCGTGGTCGGCATCGAAATGACACAAGCGGGCGTGGGTCGCAGCGTCATCGAACTCCTCCGCCAGATCAAGGCCTGCCAGTATGTGCGCGGCACCGGCGAAGCCACACCCTCCGGTTGGGAGCCGGGCAAGACCACCCTCAAACCCGGCAGCGACCTGGTGGGGAAAGTCTGCGATTTCTGGAGTCCGGAATAAAGCTCTCTATACTGCCCTCATTACCGGCTATAAGAGCCCTTGAATGCCTTTCTTCACCCGGGATCCTCAAAAGAAGAGCTATTTGGGATTGATCTAGTTATTGACATATGCTATTTATGAAATACCATTATCTTTTTGAGAGGTCAATCTGCTATGTCTGTTAAACCTACTAATGACGGCGGCTGGAACCCTTATCTGGCCGGCGCCCTCAGCGGGGTGGTCTCCATTCTCTCCGTCTGGGTTGCCGGAAAATATCTGGGAGCCTCCACCACCTTTGTCAAGTCTGCCGGCTTGCTGGAAAAAATCTTCTCCCCCGGGCGTGTCGCCCAAATGGATTACTTCCGGCTGGAAGTCCCCCAGGTCGACTGGCAGTGGATGTTTGTGGTCGGCATTTTTCTCGGCGCCTTGCTTGCCTCCTTTACTGACGGCAGTTTCCGCTGGCAGGCCGTCCCCGATATGTGGGCCCGACGATTTGGCCCCAATCCAAGTTAAACGCGGCCTCGCTGCCTTCGGGGGCGGCGCCGTTGCCATGTTCGGCGCCCGCCTGGCCGGCGGCTGACCCAGCGGCCACGGGCTCAGCGGGTCGCTGCAGCTAGCCGTCAGTAGTTTTATCGCTTTGATCTGCTTTTTTCTGGGTGGACTCCTCATGGCCCGCCTGCTCTATGGTTCGGGAGGTTCATCATGAGCACTCTTCTCTACGGCTTGATTACCGGTATCCTCTTCGGTTTTCTTCTCCAAAAAGGCCGGGTCCTGCGCTATGATAAACAGTTGGGAGCCCTCCGCCTCATGGATATGACCATCGTCAAATTTATGCTTTCCAGCATCATGGTGAGCATGGTCGGCATTTATTTCTTATTGGATCTCGGTCAGGTCAAACTTTCCATTAAAGAAACTGAACTCGGCGCCAACATCCTGGGGGGCCTCATCTTCGGCCTGGGTTGGGGCCTTTTTGGCTACTGCCCCGGCACTGCCGTCGGCGCCATTGGCGAAGGCCGCTGGGACGCCGCTCTGGGGGATCACCGGGATGCTCGCTGGGGCCGCCGCTCTTCGCCGAAATTTTTCCCGGCCCTGAAATCCACAGTGCTAACCTGGGGTAATCTCGGCAAAATAACCCTGCCTCAGGTTGTCGGCCTCAATCATTGGCCCATTATTTCATTCTCTTTATCGGTGGCAGTCTGATGCTCTTTCGGTTTTTTGAGAAACACGGTTTGTAAAAACTCTGGCAGGTTTTAATCTTGCACCTAAGATATGATCCCGTACTAGGAAATCCTGTCTGCCAAATTCATGAATGTATTTCATTGAGTTAAATTATTTTCCGAAAAATGCTTAATTTTTATTGACGGCTCCCAGAAAAGAGTTATTATTCCATATTAATGAGTCTGTTAAGGCTCGCCTATTTTATTGCCTCGGAGGAGGTGCAAAGCGTTGAAGAAGTTGTTATCATTCATTCTGGCGTTATTATTTACCTTTGGTGTTGTGGGTACCAGCCTTGGCCCAGCAGGCTGCTCCGGAAGAGCAACCTGCTGCCGCTGCCGAACAAGCAGCCCCCAAAAAGGCTAAAAAAGCCAAAAAGAACAAAAAAGCCAAAAAGGGGAAAAAAGCCAAAAAGGCTGCCGCAACTCCCGCAGTTCCCGCAACTCCCCAATAATTACGTCGCTTTTTATTCTGCTAGCAAAAAGGCTGGTCTCTTGACCAGCCTTTCTTTTTGTGCCCTGTCGAATTTATCGTAACTTTTCTTCCCTATTTCTTGCCGCCCTTCAGCTGATTGGCCACCGCCTGAATGGCCGCCTGAATTCTTTCCGGATCACCCAGATAAAAATTGCGGATGGGCACCATCTTTTCATCCAGTTCATAGACCAAAGGAATGCCGGTGGGAATGTTCATGGAGACAATTTTCTCATCCGAAATCTGATCCAGATATTTCACCAGGGCCCGCAGGCTGTTGCCGTGGGCCGCAATCAACACCCGCCTGCCCGCCTTGATCGCGGGGACAATGTTTCGTGCCAATAGGGCAGAAATCGTGCCACCGTATCCTTCAGGCATTCGGTCAAAGGAATTTCCCCGGGCTTTAAATCGGCATACCGGGGATCCTTGCCCGGCCACCGGGGGTCATCCCGGGTGAGCGCCGGTGGTGGTGTGTCATAGCTGCGCCGCCAGATTTGGGTCTGTTCCATACCGAATTTTTCGGCTGTCTCCACTTTATTCAGCCCCTGCAAGGCGCCATAATGCCGTTCGTTCAACCGCCAGCTATGGTGCACGGGTATCCACATCAAGTCCATCTCTTCCAACACCAGCCACAAGAGTCTTGATGGCCCGGGACAGGACCGAAGTAAATGCCAGATCAAAGACATATCCTTCCTTTTTCAGATAACGGCCTGATTCCTTGGCCTCCTCGATGCCCTTCTCCGATAAACCCACGTCCGTCCAGCCGGCAAATTTGTTCTCCTTGTTCCACACACTTTCTCCATGACGCAATAACACGATTTTATACATTGGAATCTCCTTTCCTTTCTGACAGTGTATAAAAAATTCTTGTTTGTTAATTGTATCCTATCGCCGGCCAGATTTAAAGTTTCGGTATCCTGATTTTTGAAAAAAATTAAAATTTTCTAATTGTCCTAAAAATCGGGTATTCCTACTCCCAACCATTCAGAAATCACTTTTACCTTTAGGACTCATCAAAAATTTTTGCTCTTTACAGAGAAAAATGTCCGGGGTAATCTTTAATTAAATCTATTAACCCACTTCATAAGGATTACTTAATATATGAAAGTCAACACCGGTTATGTCTATGATGAACGATACCTGCGCCATGATCCGGGCACCTGGCATCCGGAGAGGCCGGACCGCTTACGCGCCATCAATCGCCGGGTAATGCTCTCCGGTCTGATAAATGAACTAACTCTGATTCAACCTTATGAAGCCCCTCTGGAATGGATTACCAAACTACACGATCCGGATTATGTGGAAAGATTTCGGCAAGCCTGCGAGAAAAAATTACACTATTTTTCAATCTCCGGACAATGGCATCTGCTCTGAAAGTTATGATGTCGCCCGCCTCGCTGCCGGGGGGGTTCTGGCCGCCTGTGACGCCCTGATGACCGGCCAGGTGACCAATGCCTTTTGTGCCGTTCGTCCTCCAGGCCATCATGCCGAACACGCCCAGGCCATGGGATTTTGTTTTTTTAATAATGTTGCCATCGGTGCCCGGTATCTCCAGGAAAAGTATGGCCTGGAACGCATCGCCATTATTGATTGGGACGTTCATCACGGCAACGGCACCCAGCACCTGTTTGAAGAGGACCCCACCGTATTGTATATTTCCCTGCATGAAGACCCGGCTCACTGCTACCCCGGCACCGGGCACAGAAACGAAAAAGGCAAAGGGGCCGGTTTGGGCTATACCTTAAATTTTCCCTTTCCCTCCCCGAAGCGGTGACTGGGAATATTTAGAGGTCCTGGAAGAAGAAATTATCCCGGCCTTGGATTCATTTAAGCCTGATTGTCTTGATGATCTCAGCAGGTTTTGATGCCCACGCCAATGACCCGCTGGCGCATATGAGATTAACCCGGGAGGGATATTCCCGCATGGGGCGGATTCTGGCCTTTTTTGCCAAGGAATATTGCCATTTCCGCCTCATCTCGGTCCTGGAGGGTGGCTATAATCTGGAAGTGCTGGAGGATTGTGTCGAAGACCACCTTCGCATCCTGCAGTCATATCTTCGATCCTGACATCCCTCGTGTACATCCTGATTTATCCGTGATTCCGAGGAAAAACCAGGATTGCTTTTATTTTCAAGATACATTATGATCGAATTAGGAATAAAGCCAGCGATTCGCATATTTGATGATTTCATCCTGGCTGGACATTAGTAGGGACTGAGCATTCACTATAAACCAAAATTTTGCAATGCTTTTATATCAAAATAATTTTAACCGCAGTAAGGCAAGCCGGTTCTCGCGGCATAGAGAAGACCTATGAATGATCAAGGTAAAGTGTATTTTTGCCCCGGGAATGATGATCGGGCATCGCTATGAAATTCTCCGGCCTCTGCGATCGCGAAGCTCATGGCGAGGTAATGCTGGCCCGGGATCAGGTCTTGGACCTTGATGTCGGCCTGAAACTTTTGTCCAACGAGCACCCGGAATTTGCCAGATTATTGGAATATTATCGCCGGGAAGCCTTGTGGGGGCTGAGATTGCACCACCCTCAAATTTTGGGAGTTCACCATTTCGATGAAACCGCCGAGGGGGTCTTTTTAATCCAGGAGCCCTTTGTCGGCAATTCTCTCTGGGAATTATTGGGACATATCCGAGGCCTTGACCATTAACGACTCCCTTTATTTTATTGAAGTGCTGGCCCAGGGTGTGGCCTATGGGCACAAACAAGGAGTCAATCATCAAAATTTCAATCCCCAACAAGTCTTGGTTTCGGCTACCGATGGCATAAAAATCATTAATTTTGCCTTTCCCGCCGAACCCCTGAAATTCACACTTTTCCAGAAATACAGGCATATATTGCCCCGGAAATCTGGCAGGGGACGCCCTCCGTCAGCCGCCAGTAATCTTTTTTCCCTTGGGGTCATCGGTTATCGCATGCTCACCGGGGCCTTTCCGTTCCCTTTGCAGTCCGAGGGAGCCTTGCCATACCAGATTATTCCAGAACCGGTGGCCTTTGACAAAATTCCCGAAGCCCTGCAGCCTTTATTTAGCCGTTGTCTTAAGCCGGAACCGGAAAAACGGTTTCAGTCCGCCGCCGATTTCTTATCCCGGCTGGCTGCCTTAAGAGAAAAACTGACCCCTGCCTATGCCATTAAAACCAAGCGCTCAGAAGAAGAAGCTGTTCTCAGCCCCAACTGTCATCAGTAACGAGGCGGCCATCAAACCGACAGTCGGCCCTCTGGAGCCGGAAGTGGAAATTGACTCTGACTGGCAGGAATCCACATCCATTGCATCGGCACAGTTTCCGGGATAAAGTCAACCATTGGCTCACAGACCAATAACAACGTGCTGGCTGATTTTTTCGGACCAGAACCTCTCCGCCGCAACCGCAATAAACAGGTGGCCGCCGGCCTTGGCGGCGGTTTGGCCTTTCTTCTGCTGATCCTCGGGCTCAGCTCGTCTTTTCTCCCCTAAACCGAAAGTGAACACGGTCAGGAAACCAGATCAGGTCGAAGGATCAGCGCCCCGGCTCTCCAAGCCCCCAGGAAGCCAAACCACCCGTCATGGCAGCTGTCCCCGGGTCCCCCCAGGAAATTAAGCCGGAACAGGCGGGAAGTCAGCCTCCTACTGACCAGCCAAGCTCGCCCGAGGTGGCCGGACCTCTGGCCACCCCTGTGCGCCCAGCCAAAAACCGGCTGCCTCCGGCTCTGCCGCCAAAGCCGAAAAAGCCTGCGGCTAAAGCCCGCACCTGAAAACCCTCCCAAACCAGTGCTCGACTGACGCCAAACCAGCCAAACCGGAAACTTACCCCAAATTAGTAGAAACCCTGGACAAGGAATCCGGCGCGGAAGAAAGCCGATGCCTTAACCAAACAGGGTCAGCGGGCCATTGTGAAAAAATCAAAAAAGGGCGATAAAACCGTCTACCAGGTCTGGATAACTGCTGCCGCCACCGTGTCCGGCAAAGCCGGCTGCTCCGGTCCAAAAGCCCAAAACGGCCTCTAAACCCAATGTACCAAACCCAGGTAAAGGGACCATAGAATCTCGCCTGCCAACATAATTTCGTGTCGAGGAAAAAGCCAGTGGTTGTCAAAGAAACCCATTTAACCGCTCTTGGCCCTGTTAAACGGGGCAAAGTACGGGATGTCTATACATTGTCCGACGGTCGTCTGTTGCTTATTGCCACTGACCGGATTTCTGCCTTTGATGTGGTCATGGCCGACCCCATCCCTGATAAAGGCAAGATCTTAAACCAGATCTCGGCTTATTGGTTCGAGCGTTGCCGGGATCTGGTCCCGAACCATCTTATCTCCACCGATATCAGGGATTTTCCACCAAAATGCCAGGAGTTTTGCCGACACTTTGGCAGGACGCAGCATGCTGGTGCACCAGGCCCGGCCTTTGCCCATCGAATGCATTGTCCGGGGCTATCTGGCCGGCTCCGGCTGGCAGGAATATCAAGAGACCGGCGCTATCTGCGGCGAAAAATTGCCTGCCGGTCTCCGGGAGTCCGACAGACTGCCGGCGCCGATCTTTACCCCCTCCACCAAGGCTGAGCTGGGATGCATGATGAAAATATCACCTTCGCTGAAGTGCAGAAAAAAATCGGCCACGATCTGGCCCAGCACGTGCGCGACCTCAGTCTGGCCATTTATCAGCCGGGCCCACGCTGAAGCCGAAGCCAAAGGCATCATCATCGCTGACACCAAATTTGAATTCGGCCTTATCGGCGACCGGTCTGGTTTTAATTGATGAAGTTTTAACCCCGGATTCTTCCCGTTTCTGGCCCAAAGCGGATTTCGCCCCCGGCAGGTCCCAGAAAAGTTTTGACAAACAATACCTCCGGGATTATCTCCTCAGCCTGGGCTGGAATAAGCAACCCCCGCCGCCGCCGTTGCCGCCGGAAGTTGTCGCCAACACCCGGCAAAAGTATCTGGAGGCCCTGCGACTGCTCACCGGCCAAGGTCTGGACCTGAGCTCAATCGAGTGCTCTCTCCCTCTCAAGCCTGGAGACCAACCGTGGCGGATAAAGCTGGTAATCTTTTTTTCTGTTGGGAATCCCTCGGGGATTTGGAAATCGGGCGGCCCAATCTGGGGCTCATGGCGCCGGTGCTGGTGTATCGGCTAATGCAGTATTCCCTGAAAACAGTGTTGGCCGAAGAAATTGGGCCCCGAGGAAACCAAAGCAATCTTTATCGACGCCGGCCGTCTGGCCGGGGAAGAATTCTGCCGGAACTTATTGAATACACAATTAGATTTTGATAAATTCTTGGCCGAACTGCAAAAAACCCTGGTTGATTTAAAAATCGGCATCTTGCGGATCGAAGAAATCAATGGCGATTCTTTAGAAATGACCCTGACCGTGGCCGAAGATTTGGACTGCTCCGGGTTGCCGAAGAGCGACCAGACCGTGTGCGACTATGATGAAGGCTTTCTGGCCGGTATTCTTAAAGCTTATACGGGTAAAGATTTCCGGGTGGAAGAAATCGACTGCTGGGCCACCGGCGACCGGGTCTGTCGATTTAAAGTAAAAATGGTGGATACGACCTAAATGACCCACAAACACGACCTTTTGGCCGAAGCGGGCGCCAGGCTAAATGAATTGTTTCATGCTAAGATTCCCGAAAAAATCGACCTGTCGCCATAGAGAATATGGTTTTTTTTGCAATTTCATCCGCAAGCCCTTTAGAATAGGAACCCTCAGCCATATTTTAAATCAGGCGTTACATAGCCACTGAGTTAGACTTGGCTAAGACATTTTTTAACCATGGCCATAAATAGGAAACCTACGAGCGCTGGAATCTGGGTATGAGGGAACAACGACGAGCCAGAAGGTACATAGTAAACTTGGAATTACTCGGGATCAATGGCAAACCGGACCAGGAAGCCCGTTTGTTAGATTTAAGCACCAACGGGGCCAAATTGGCCCTGCCCTTTTCTCCTCCCTTGATGGCGCAAATGACCATAAGCTTCCTCCTGCCGGGGCTGGACCAACCCACCGAGATCAAAGGTCGCGTAGTCTGGAAAAAACCGGTTAACTCAGAGAAACTCTATGTCGTGGGATTTCAGTTCTATCAGAACTATTGGGAAATAGATCGCTGGCTGCGGCAACAGAATTAAAAAAATTAGCCTTGATTTGTGCAACTCATAGACATGCTTTCAACGTTCAACCGTCTTCAGCCCAAGGGGAAAAACATTTTTTCAATGGCAGCCTTGATCTGGCAGGCTCTCCAGCCGAAATCGGTCAGGCCGGCAACGCCTGCCTTAATATAGTCCGCGTCATAAGGGTCGCGTAACAGGTCAACCACCAGCTCTTTGGCGGCATCCTGGACCGCATCCAGAAGTTTTTTATTGGCGGGATAGAGATGCGCGTCATAGCAGAAGAGGATGGTCAGGTCCGAGTTTTTTGCCAGCTTCACCGCCTGTTGAATTTCTTCATCCGCCGGCTCAATGGCGACAATCTGAATCTCGGGATTGAAGGCCGAATTTCTGAAACTCGTTGAGGACGAACTCCTTTTCCGGCAACACTTCCTTTTCAATCATGATCTTAGCATCGAACCATGAAAATTGCGGGAAGATAACACCAATTCTTTTTTCGCCGCACTTGAGCGGCATTAATTTTCTCTCATCTTGGAGAACCTGGACGGATGCACGGCAGATTCTTTCCGCCAGGCTGGGACCTTCTGGTTCGGCGCCGGGTTCTCCCCCCTCAAATCTTTGTTCTCGCTTTAATTTCAATCTTTTGATCCGCTCCGCGCTCTCCTCCAGTTCTTGCAGGGGAAGTTGCCTGTTTGTATAGGCCTCCAGAAGTTTATAGTACACCTCTTTCTGGGCCTTGAGGTCATGACAAACCAGAAGAAGATCATGTCCCGCCTGCGCCGCTAACACCCCCGCTTCGCCGATAGGGCAGATGGCTTTAATCGCGCCCATTTCCAGATCGTCGCTGGCAATGATCCCCTGGAAGTTGAGTTCATGACGGAGGTAATCGTAAATAATTCTTCTGGAAAAGGTGGCGATCTTTTGGGGATCAGGATCAAGTTTGGGATAGTAGGGATGAGACGACATCACCAGATCGACGCCGGCTTGTATCGCGGTCACGAAAGGCTGCAGGTGCACCTCTTCCATCTCTTGCCAGGTGGAGCCGATGACCGGCAGTCCCAGATGGGCATCCACGGGTGCATGACCCTTGCCGGGAAAATGCTTGGCGCAGGCTGAAAGTCCGCCCTGTTGCATTCCTGCAATCCGCGCCGCGCCCATCTCCGCCACCAATCGCCAATCTTTGCCGTAAGAACGTATCCCGATATTCGGGCTGTACGCCTCGGTCAAAACATCCAGCACCGGCGCCAGATTCACATCCAGCCCCAGTCTTCTCAGTTCTTTCGCCTCTATCTCGCCCTGCTGCCTGGCATAATCAATTTTTCCGGCCGTGCCCACCGCCAGATTGTCCGGGAAAACGGTAATGCCCTCCCGGAACATGATGACCCGCCCGCCTTCATGGTCTGCCGTTACCAGCAGTTTGCGGCCCAGAGCCTCTTCCAGATCGGTGATCATTTTTTCAGCTGGGCCGGCGAATCAAAATTGATCCGGTAAAGAATCAGCCCGCCGGCATGCAGCTCCTGAAAATGACGGACAATCTCCGGAGTGATCCTGGTCCCGGGAATGCCGATGACCAACCTTTCGCCCACAAGTTCTTCTAATTTCATGATGATACCATTTTAACCACCTGCAAATAATTTTTGATACGATAGTTTGGTCTGATGGAACTCCAAACCTATTTTTCCGGCAGCAGCGTCTGACCTGGCAGGATTACGCTGTTGTGGTAGTGCTTCTCGTGCTGCTGATTTTTGTGGGGATTTACTTTGGCAGAGAAGAAAAATCAACGGCTGACTTTTTCCTCGGGGGGAGAAAAATCCCCTGGTGGGCGGCTTGTCTGTCCTTTGTGGCCACGGAAATCAGCGCCATCACCCTGATCTCTGTTCCCGCCATCGCTTATATGGAAAACTGGGAATATGCCCAGTTTTTTATCGGCTCTGTTCTGGCCCGAGTCGTCATCGCCTTTCTGTTTATCCCGGCTTTTTACCAGTATAACTGCACCTCCATTTATGAATTTTTAAAATATCGCTTCGGACCGGCAACCCAAATCGCCGGCTCGATCCTGTTTTTCATCACGCGTCTGTTGGCTTCCGGCGTCCGGCTGATGGCGGCTTGTTTGGCGGTGAGCCTCTTAATCGGCTGGCCTATCATGCCGACTATCCTGCTTTTTTCTGTCATCTGCATTCTCTATATCGCCTGGGGCGGGATCAAGGCGGTGGTGTGGACCAATGTGGTGCAAGCCCTGACCTTCACGGTTGCGGGAGCGGTTGCCATCGCTTTCCTGCTCACTCGCATTGACGGCGGCGCCGCTGCCGTGGTCGCGCTTGCCGGCCGCGCCGGTAAACTGAAAATCTTCAACTGGGGACCGGGCCTGACGGAATCCGGACTGGCGGCATTCCTGAAGAGCCTGCTCTCGGATCCCAATATCTTTGTTCTGGCGACGTTGAACGGGTTTTTTGGCTCGATGGCGGCATTCGGGACTGATCAGGAGACTCATGCAGAGACTTCTGACCGTGGAAACGAGACAAGAAAGCCAGAAAACCATGCTTCTGACCCCCATCGGCAGTTTTCTGGTGATGTTCATCTTCCTGTTTATCGGCGCCTGCCTTTATGCCTTCTATGCTCAAAATCCTGGGTTGCCTTTGCCGGATAAATTGGACAAAATTTTCCCGCATTTTATCGAGCAGACCATGCCCCCCTTTATGCGAGGGCTGATGCTCGCGGCGATTGTGATGGCGAGCATTGACTCGCCCTTAGGGTCCCTGACTTCTTCATTTGTCACGGACATCTATCGTCCGGTGATTGTTAAGTCGGCAACGGAACGCCACTATCTTTTCATCTCCAGAGTTTGTGTGGTCATTTTTGGCATTATCTTAGCGTTCATCGCCTACTTTTTCAGCCATTTTGACAAAATTCCTCTGGCTCGCTTTTAAAATCGGCGGGGTCACCTACGGCTCGTTACTGGGAGTTTTTCTCCTCGGTCTTCTGACCAACAGGCAATGCAACCGAGTCAATGTCGTCGCCATGACTCTTTCCGCCCTTGTCATGCTGGTTCTGTTGATTCTTTCCGAGAAGCACATCTTCCCCCTCGGATGGACCTGGCTTGTGCTCCTCGGCACCTTCTTGACCTTTGCCACCGGTTGGCTTTTTGGCAAAAAAGCAGCCAGCGCCGGGCCGTAGATGCGAAAACTATCAAACGATTAATACTTCATGCAATCTGGATTATATCTTCACTTTTTGGCCCTGATCATAAGGCGTCTTACAAGCGCCTTTTTCATTCCACACATTTTTTCCAAATATCCCCCACCAGCCTTGGCGAACCGCTGATGCGCCTCTTAACTTATACTCTATGAAGATCCTCCACCTCTTGAGCCAGCGGCCGGATTCAACCGGCAGCGGCATTTATGTACAGGCCATGCTAAGGGAAGGAGCCAGACGGGGCTGCAAAAATGTTCTTCTGGCCGGCCTGCCCCAGGGAGATATCCCGCCTCTGACCGGACTCAGGCCTGAGGAGGCCCATTTCGTGCGCTTCCATAGTGGTGACCTCCCTTTTGAAATTGTCGGGATGAGCGATGTGATGCCTTACCCCAGCACAAGGTGGCGAGATCTGTCTACTTTGGAATTGGAGAGCTATGAAAAGGCCTTCAGCGCCAAGCTCGTATCAGTGGTGCAGGACAGCCGGCCCGACCTCATCCACAGCCACCATCTCTGGATACTCACCGCGCTGACCCGCCGAGTCTTTCCTGAACTGCCCCTGGTAGCCACTTGCCACGGCTCTGACTTACGGCAGTTTCATTTCTGCGAGCACCTCAGGGACCGGGTGCTGGCCGAATGCCGCCGGCTGCATCGGATTATGGCCTTAAGCCGGGCCCAGAAATCAGATATCCTCCGGCTTTTTGGGGTTCCCGAGGAGATGGTGGAAGTGGTGGGAGCCGGATATAATCAGAGCCTTTTCTATCCCGAAGCCAAGTCCAGACCCAATCCGGTTGAGATTGTCTACGTCGGCAAGCTTAGCCGGGCCAAAGGGGTGCCCTGGCTTCTCAAGGCCCTAAGGCTCGATTGCTTCATCAACCCTGGTTGCTCCACCTGGTGGGAGGGGGCACCGGCGAAGAAAAAGAGGAAATAGTGGCCCTGGCTCGGCCATTGGGTGACAGGGTGGTGATCCATGGTCCCTTGCCCCAGGAGAACATGGCCGCTATCCTGCGCCAGGCCCACCTGGCGGTGCTCCCATCCTTTTTCGAGGGTCTCCCCCTGGTGGTCCTGGAAGCCCTTGCCGTGGGCTGCCGGGTAGTAGCCACGGCTTTGCCTGGTGTGCTGGAGATGCTGGCTGGCGTTCAGAGTGAAACGGTTGCTCTCGTCCCTCGGCCGCGCCTCAAGGGTCAGGATCAGCCGTATGAAGAAGATGAAGAGGTTTTCGTCGGGGAGTTGGCCCAGGCCCTGAAAACCCAGGTCCAGGCGGCCCAACGCCGGCCGGAATTCGGTCTCGAGGCGGTCTCCGAAATCCTGCAATATTATTCCTGGCCCGCGGTATTTGCCCGGGTGGAAAGGGTTTATGAAACCATCAAGCGCTCTTCCTCACCTTAGCCTTGTAACACCTGGTGACCACAGGAAGGGTAACGTCCCGGTTCCTCCGGACCGGAAATAATCCTAACCCTAAGGTGGTTCGGGTAGCAGTCCAACCGCTCCATCAGCCTTTGCCTAAGAGCGAAGGCATCCGAGAGGTCCACCAGCCAGTCGTCGTAGCCCCGGAAACAGGGGGCTGAGAACCCTTGCTCCCCTTAACAAATTCACTACCAGGTGAGTTTGCCTGGGCCACCGGCGTGCAGATCTATTAGCGCTATCGGGTGCTGCTCGATGCCCTTGGGGGCACCCCCGGTTTATCCACGGTAAACGGGGACTTTTTAGCCCTGTCGGCGAGTTCCTTCTACATGACGCCCAGAGCTCGCAAAATCACAATGAACAGCACCGCCCCGCCCACACCCACGGCCAGCCTGGCAATGGCGCCATAAGCCGCCAGACCGATAACACCAGCTAAAAAATGTCCCAACCCCGAGCCGACAATGCCGACAATGATATTGGCGAGAATGCCCATCTGAGATTCGGCCTTCATGATCATGCCGGCCAGCCAGCCGATGATACCGCCAATGATAATCGTGATTATCAATCCCATATTTCTTGCTCCTTTCAAAATAGCCTACCCTCGATGAGGGTGTGGTCTGTTCTTGGAGGTCAGTATAAAGGCGCTACGGAGCGCCGGCCCCCATCCCAGAGGGAATTAAGCGTTATATCCAGACTATAGCTGTAATTTTACTTCCTCCAAGGCTAACTTTCAAGTTTGACAGGAGATTAATTTAAAAATAGTATTTTTGCTTGACCTATTTAAACGAAAAAATCTAATTTTAATAATTCAAGCTGAGAGTTCAATATATTTCAATAAATTATTTTAATTTACTTGACATTTTGCAATTTTCTTGTAAAATATTTTTAGTTTAGCATGTCAGACGTAATTCAGGGTCGCAAGTCCTGGACAAGAATCGGAGGGGGTGCGTTTTCCCACCGATTTTTTTTTGCCTGACGGCTCTGCGCCCTGCTTTTGTGGCGGGATATCATTGTAGTATCGATGGAGGTTTGACAATGAAGGAAACTGGTACAGTTAAATGGTTTAATGATTCCAAGGGCTTTGGCTTTATCACCCGGGAAAGCGGTCCCGATGTTTTTGTGCATCACAGCTCTATTCATGGCGACGGCTTTCGCTCCCTGTCTGAAGAGCAGGCAGTGGAGTTTGAAGTAGTTCAGGGTCCCAAAGGGGCTCAAGCCCAAAACGTCGTAAAACTCTAAGCTGAACCGTCAGATGATCGGAACTCCGCGATCTTGGGATCTCAGGAGTTCCGGCACTTTCACCCTTAGAGAGATGACCGTGGCCTGTCGGCAGAAACTCCGGCAGGTCCATCCTGGCAAGACCAACAAGGAGAATATATGGGTATGAAATTATACGTGGGCAATCTGTCCTTCGAGATGACCGAACAACAGCTGAACACTCTTTTTTCCGAGGCCGGCTATGTGACCTCGGCCAAGATCATCACCGACCGGCAAACCGGCCAACCCCGGGGCTTCGGTTTTGTCGAAATGGAAACCAAATCGGACGGCCAGAAGGCCATTTCCATGCTCAACGGCCGCAGCGTCGACGGACGCGCCCTGGCAGTCAATGAAGCCAAGCCTCAGGTAAAAGGCGGGTTTGGCGGGGGCGGCGGCCGGGGCGGTCGCTATTAGAACCGGAGTTCAGAGGGTCTTAGACGGGCCTCAGCCCTGCCGGACCCTGGACTTCCGGTATATAAAAAGGCGGCCTTCAGGCCGCCTTTTTAGCAAGAAACCGGACCGGAGGCCATATTCCCGCAATTTAATATCTGCCAGAAGAATGCTCCAGTAAGTCCACCCCCCCAAGGTTTGTAAAGAGGAGATTATGAGTAAAAGATTATCAATAGATAGCCTGCCAGACCATATAACCGGGGAACATCTTAAGACTCTTTTTTCTGAGGCCGGCGACGTGACCTTTGCCAAGGTCATCCCCTATGTGCACAACGGGGAGCCCTGTGGTTTTGGCTTTGTGGAGATGGAAACCAAAGAGGAAGGCCAGAAGGCCATTTTTATGCTCAACGGCCGGAACCTGGACGGCCATCACCTCGCGGTCAAGGAAGACAATCGGCAGTCAAAATGCTTCTTTGGCATCCGCAGTCGCAAAGGCCGGTGATCAATAGCGTCGCCGATGAAAGTCGGGAAAGGGCATCGGCCGGCATGGCTGCATCTTCATCCAGGAGACCAGCCGGAAAGGGCCGCAGAGGAGACCTCAATGAAACAAAAAGATTTTAGGGTGATATTTTCGGAATGTGATGGGTACTGCGAGGCATTGGATAGGAACGGCTGCATTAGCTATCCGGTCACCATCACGTGGAGCTTGATGGGCAGCCCTGACGGCCGGCCCTTAGTGGTGATCCTTGGGGAGGCCCGGGAGCCCAGGGAAATGCCCCCCGGTGAATTGCAGGTCCCATCGGAGGTTTTGTTCGAAGTGCGTCAAGCCGGCTATGGCGCGCAGCAACTCAGCGTCAGGGAAATCAAGGATTATTGGCGAGAGGCTGGGCGTTTGAACGTTAAAAACCATTGGCACCCCCAGGCCCGTCTGGTGCAATATTAAAGTATGCGATCCGTCTAACTCACGCTTCCCTGCTTAAGAAAAACGGTTGCCCTGCATCCTTCCTCGAGGTCTTACTTACGACTATGATTCGATGCCTATCAAGGATTTAATAATCTTCAATTTCCGGATGCTAGTTGGGGTTTTTACCAACTGATCTATAACTTTTTTTGGGCAGGTAGTGTGGTCTCCAACCTGTTGTCATTTCAGCCCGCATCACCAAGGTGCGCGCAGCTTCAGTCATGCCTGTATGAATTAATTTTCCTAAAATCAATAAAACCCTGCTGAACATCTACAGATATTAACTGCACCCGAATCCGATCGCCCACATCAACGCCCTTGAATCCGTCGACCAGTTTCCCTTCCACAGGTATAGTGAGAAGCCGGACCCACGTACCTTTCGCGGCCGCGCCGGTGACAATCGCCTCAAACTGCTCTCCGATTCTTCCTTCAAGCAACAGCGCCGCCGCGGCTTTGCCAACCTGACGTTCGACCTTTTTCGCGGTATCTTCTGCTTTAGTGCAATGAGCCGCCAGAACCTCCAGCTCATCCCTGCTATAGGGCACAGACTTACCTTCTAAAGCCGCTTTCAACAAGCGTTGGTTAAGCAGGTCGGGATAGCGGCGATTGGGAGCTGTAGAGTGAACATAGTCCTTGACTGCGAGACCAAAGTGGCCCGGGGCATTCCGTTCAGGAAGTTCGGCAATATATTCGCCAGAGCCCAAAAGCTTGATGACCGCGAGCGAGAGGTCGGGAAATCGCAACGGATCCGCGGCTTGTTCCTTGACGAGAAACTCATCCAGCGCTTTTGAATCCGGGATCTCCGGAAGTCTGAACTTGCGTTCCCCGGCAATTTCGACAATCCGGTCCCATCGTTTTGGCGTGCGTACTACCCGGCAGATCGATGGGAATTTCCTGGCAGAGAGATACCGGGCGACCACACCGTTGGCTGCGATCATGAATTCCTCAATAATCTCCTTGGCACGGTTCTTTTCTTCTATTTCTATCGCACGGATCTGATCGCCGTCGAATACCGGTTTGGCTTCAATGGTTTCCAAACGCAGGGCTCCTTGGATCTGCCGGGATTTCTGCATACTTTGCGCTACCCGGTCCTGCCCTCGCAGATTCTCAGCCAACTCTGGCACGGCTACAATAGCTTCCGGGGTAACTCCTTTCTTTTCTAACCATGCTGCCACGCCGTTATAGGCAAGTTTCGCCTGACTCCGTACCCAAGCCCGGTAGATAGTGGAGTCCTGAAGGGATCCGTCGGCCCGAACCACCATTTCCACGACAATGGCAAGGCGATCCTCGTTGAAATTCAGGGAGGTGACGTCGGTAGAAAGTTTTTCAGGCAGCATGGGGAATATCTCGGCCGCGGTATACACCGAGGTGGTGTTATGGTGCGCGTGTTCGTCAATCGCTGAGCCCTTTTTAACGACCGAGTCCACGTCAGCTATAGCAACCAATATCTTTATATTTTCTCCAGGCACTGCCTCGGCAACGGTAAGCTGATCCAGGTCCCGGGAGTCATCGTTATCAATAGAAGCCCACAGCAGGCTCCTCAGGTCACGAACTGGCTCGCCATCTGTTGCCGCCGGTACCTGCAGCCGTCCAAGTTCGGCGAGTGCTTCGTCAGAAAAATCAGGGAGCAAACCTCGATCAAGCATTGCCTGATGGGCAATGCTCTGTAAAATGGCACGGTGCTGTGTATCATCTCGCCTTCATAGGTGTCCTTCCCATCTTTATTAACGAACCGTGACTCTACTGAAAAAGGTCATTTCCAGACGTTTCCCTGGCGATATCAAACCTGGATTTTGTCTAGATGAAAAGCGGAGCTCGTGGCCCATGTCCTCAGGATACGCCACCGGGCCTTTGCCGGCTCATTTTTCCACCTCGGGTGGCGGCACGATGGTCAAGACCGGACAGGTGGCCTGGCGCATCACTTTTTCGGTCACGGACCCAAAGACCAGCCGCCGCCAGCCCGTCAGCCCGTGGGAGGCAATGACGATGAGGTCCACATGCTCCTCATGGGCGATCCGGAGGATTTCCGGAGCTGCTTCTCCGGTGGTCACCATGTCCCGGGTCCCCACTTTATGATGGGACACCAGGTCTTTGAGCATTTGCTCCGCCTTGATCGCCAGTTCTTGCTGGTACATGGGCACGTCAAAATTGAAGGACGCTTGCGGGTCGGGGAACGAATGGGGGCTCGGCAACGTCGGAATGACATGCGCCACGATTAATTCCGCCGCAAAATGCCGGGCCAGTTCCTCGGCGCGTTTCAGTGCGGTGAAAGCCGGCTCACTGAAATCAGTGGGACACAAAATTCTTTTAAAAGGCAACATTAACTGTACGTCTCCCTTCGCATTATTTACCGGTTTTTAATTTAACCACCATCTTAGGGAGTTGCAAGCGCCCCCGGCCTGTACTATCCAATTAGGTTTAATACGCCATGGAGTGGACTTGCCAATATCTGCAAAAAGGCAGCCTTCAAACTATGAAGGCAAAAATCAACCTGGACCAGGGGAAATCAGGCAGCTTCCCAAGATTATTACAGCGTCAATCCATTTCTTGCTTCGGGGGTGAGTTCGCCTGCCAAAAAGTCCAGGTGCATTCTATCGTCGAATCTTGCGCTTTTAATGATCTTTTGCCTCTTGGCAGCAGATATCACCGGTCGGGACTAGTGGTTTCTGACATGGCAAGAAATCGACTGTCGGCGCGCCTGAGAGCTTGCAGCACCTCCTGCTTGATGGTCACCTCAGCCTTCTTTGTATTGCTTGTGTTGTGCCTCACTGATCCACTTGTTCCCCTCATTGCCCCAATCGAGCCTGATCATCCGCCCCCTGATCTCAGTCGTGGGACTCTTTTTCGCTCGCCTGCACATAACGGGCAAGTGGCCGCTTCACAAGTTCGGTAATAACGAGGTAAAGAACCGCGAGCCCCAATATGAGACCTAAATGGGCCGGTGTTGGTCTCGTAAATTCAAAAAAAGCCGCAGTCCACGGGATCATCGGCAACGCCAGCGTTATCACAATTGCCACGGCCGAGAGGAACACAATGACCGGGGCCGGCCAGCCGGCTTTTTCAATCGGCAGCATGGACCGAATCGATACCACGAGCAGGAGCTCTGTGATCACACTGGCGATGAACCAATTGGTCTGTAGCACCGCCGGCGATATGCGAAAGAAGAGCCCGAAGTAGATGAAATCAAAGACGGTACTGACGAGCCCCAGGGTAACAAAGATGATGTACAGAGAACGAAAATTATAACGCTGCGGTCGGGCCACCTCCTGCCTCGGAAACGCGGTCGAACGCAATCGCCATCATCGGGAAATCCGAAAGAAGGTTCAACAGCAGCAACTGCTTTGGCAGCATCGGCAGGAAGTCGATGAAGAGCGACCCCATCGCCACAGCATAGAAATTGCCGAAGTTGGAGACCAGCGTCGCGCGAATGTACTTCAGCGTGTTGGCGTGGGTCTCACGCCCGGAGCGGATGCCGTCGACAATTACCCGCAAGTCATTTTTTAACAGCACGATATCGGCAGTCTCCCGGGCCACGTCTGCCGCCGACTGAACCACCATCGAAACGTGCGCCGCCTTCAGCGCTGGCGCGTCGTTGATTCCCTCTCCCAGAAATCCCACAGTATACTGTTGCTTCAAGAGTTCGATGAGCTCCAGTTTCTGCTCGGGCGTTGTGCGCGCGAACACCCGCACCATGCCGAGGCGTTTGTGTTGCTGCTGGCTGGGCAGGGACAGAAAAGCCGCCGCCGCCATGACTTCATCGCCGCTGCTCACCAGCCCGGCTTCCCGGCCAACGGCTTCGGCTACCATGAGGGCATCGCCGGTGATGATCGTGATCGCGACATGCAAATCCCTGGCTGCGGCAATCGTCTCGGCGGTAGTAGCCTTGAGCTTGTCGACAAACGACACCAAACCGGCCAACCGGACGCCGCTGCCGTCGTCGTAGCTGACCCCGAGTACCCGGTGGCCCTGCCGCTCCTCGTCCGCGAGCCAGTCGCCCATCTGGTTTCCCTCCATCAACCCCTGCTCAAAGAAGTATTCCGGACTGCCCCGGCGAATGTGCAGCCTGAGGCCATCTTCCCGGCGCACCACGGCCCCGTTGCTTCGCAGCATCGGGTCGAAGGCTTCTTCTTCCAGGAGCTCGAAAGCCTTCACCTCAACGCGCTGCTCCGGTGCAAGCGCCTCCTCGGTGGCCCGGTCAAATGGCTCCGGGTTGCGGTCTTCCAGGTGATGCGCCGCCAAACGGGCCAGGACAAGCGGCTGGAAGCGTGACTCCGGGGCCGGGAAACTGTTTACGTAAACCAGGCGGTTTTCCGTGATCGTGCCTGTCTTGTCAGTGCAGAGCAAGTTCACTGATCCCAGGTCCTGCACCGAGGAGAGGCGCTTAACAATGACACCTTTCTGAGCAAACTGGAGCGCTCCCCGGGACAGGGAAAAGGTCAGGACCAGTGGGAGCGCCTCTGGAATCACTGAAACCGCCAGCGCAATGGCGAAGATAAGCAGATGCGGAATATCCGTTCCCGCGCCTTTGATCAGGATATTTGCCAGGACCACGAAGACTAGAGTGATGAGCGTCGAACGCAAGATGAAGGTGCTGATGCGGTCAACGCCCTTAACCAGTTCACTCTCCTCCTGCACCGCCGAAGCCGTTGCCGCGATGGCCGCCAGGCGCGTTTTCGTCCCCGTGGCGGTAACTTCTGCCAGGTACGTCGCCCCGGATGATGATCACCCCTTGCAGCAGACGGTGCTCGTCACCCACCTCTGGCGACGTCGCCGGAGCCTGTTTGGCTACCGGTATGCTTTCACCGGTGAACGTGGTCTCATCAACCAGCAGATCCCGCGCCTGCCGCACAATGGCATCCGCCGGGACAATATCGCCGGATTCGAGCTTCAGTATATCGCCGGGGACAATCTCCTCGGTGGGCACTTCCTGATCGCGGCCTTCGCGCCGTACTGTAATCGTGCGTACCAGATATGATTTGAGTCTGTCTGCCGCGGCGTTTGCCTTATACTCCTGAAATACATTGAGCCCGGTCCCCAGAAAGACAAAGAACAAAATGAAGGACCCGTCAATGGGCTCGCCCAGGGCAAAGGTCACGCCGGCCGCGCCCAGGAGCAGCAGGTTGAAGATGCCCCGAAACTGCCGCAAAATCAGCTTTGGCAAACTATAGCGGGTTTCGGGCAAGGCATTCAGGCCATAGCGAGAGCGACGCTCTGCCACTTCAGTTGCTGTCAACCCCTGCCAATCAGTCATAAGCCATCCCTTTCATATATGCCACTTTAGGCTATTCTTACAAACTTCACGTCATTAGTGTCCCAAAAGATCTCCACTAGATTCTTCTGGTTAGCAAGGATGTGGGAGGATTTCATTTTTTTGGTGGCTTTTTCTATATAACCTTCCATCTTCGGTCCCGGGCATGGGCTGATCTTCTTAAGGTACCGGCAGGAACACCCGTTAACTGTAACCGTATACCTTAAATCTAGCCATGGTCCACCTCTGCAAAAACTTGCTTACAGGTGAGCCCAGTCTATCACAAAATAGCATGAAATTGAAAGGATTAAACAGGTTAAGAGACTTTTGAAAGAGTTTTTTTAGACCGGAATATTAGCTTGTTCTCATCTGGAAACAATGCTGGGAACTAATGAAGTTTCTGATTTGGAAACGAGATATTTTTTGCAAGATCAAGGAAATCAAGGGCTTGCGCGGAGGCGAACAATCGTTCGCCGCCCAAGGAAGCCTGCAGATTGACGCAGAAATTGCGAAAAATAGCCGTTCCCGGACAGAAAATAGCTAAACTCAGACCTTGAGAAAATCGACAGGCCCCTCAAAGAGCCTACCGACTCCTGTGCTGAGGTCTAGGGGCTGAACTTCTCAATAAACTCCGCCGCCTCATTGACATCGTCTGTCACTAACAGGCGCTTTCCGAACTCGTCCGGGAAAAGCTTCTCGAGAACGCCCACTACGGGAAAAGTTGTCGTCCAGTACTGCACCCCAAAAAATACCATCGGGCTGAAATACCCGAAGGTCTTATAGTAATTCTGCGCCCCGTCTTGAAAGATTTCTTGGATTGTCCCGGCTTTGCCTTCGGCGTAGATGACACCTTGCTTCGCCAGAGCCAGGAGCCCTTCTTCCCGAATGCTGTTCTGAAAGTACTTGCCTATGTGGGTGGCAAATGGCGTCGTCGGCTCATGACCATAGCCCCACGTCGGCACAGCCAGACTTTGGCTCGGACGCCTCGTTGAGGCCGCGATCTCGTACGCAGGCTTGAACCACGCATGTGCCTGAGCCACCAAAGCTCGGTCAACCCTGCCTCCTTGGCCGACAATCCCTTTGAGTTCCGGAACCTCAGGTTGAGTCTTCAGCCGGGCCAGCGCCCTTTCCAGGTCTGCAAGAGGATACTTTGCCAGTGAGGCTCCCAAGTGGGTTGCTTCCATGGCTCCCGGCCCCCCGCCGGTGCACATCAGGATGCCATTTCCAGTGAGCCGACGCGCCAGGATAGCTATATCCCTGTAAACCGCAACATCGCGCGCCATCTTGTGGTCACCCATGATGGCCGCGACTTTGCGTTTCCCTATGAGTTTGTATATACCATGCGTGATCGAATTGTCATGGAGGGCCTGCATCATTCCCATGTACGGGTCATTTGGCGTGTGGCCGCCCGCCTGAATAAAATGTCTGTAGATCCTAAAGTCCACCGTCTTTCCCCAGGTCGCTGCCTCGGTGGCCTTAAACTGCTCAAACAGGTCAGTGCGGTTGTATAACAACTGTCGGATCGGCTGGTAGGGGAGGTTGAATCCTGGCAATATCGGCTCCTTTCACTCGCCTCCGGCGCAGCTGGGCTTACCAGTCTTCCATCAATTTTCCAATAACATAGCTTCCCTTCGATTGCAACCTCTCTGCTCTTCCTTCGCCATCGCTCCACCACGTTCTCCCTTCTTCCGGCGCCTGGTTGAAAGTCTCTCACCTTCGGGAATTCGTGCCACAAATCGTGCTTTAATATCATGCCGGCGTGTTGATAAATCTGCCTCCCCGACTGGCAACGTCCAGATACAATACAGGTGTTCTGATAAAATTAAACCAGTTTACAACATTATCACACGACAAAAATTGCCCGCTGCCAACTCACTCCTATCGATGCGCTCCTGAAGATCATTTTGAAGGGTTTCACTATGAGGATCATCCCTTCAATAATTTGATATTTTAGAGAAATTGCTGTCGTGGCAAGCTATGCGGCACCAGCTCTACATTCCTCATGTCGAGTGGTCTGTCATACCTTGAAAGTGATGTAGCTGAATTTCTGCAGGAACTGTCAAAAAAAAAGGGCACGGCCAAAGTTACCCTCGCACCCTTTGAAGTTATCGGTTTTCAGACCCTCGTCCAGATGCAAAATTTCCAAAATGACTCCGGCCGTGGTAAGGTTTTTCACTGCCGGAGGGAATTTCGATTGAGCTGAAAAACAAGGGCTGGACCAGATGGTCCGCAATAAAAAATAGTATCCTCATTTTATCAATCTGTCGATCAGATGATCAGGCATGTCGTAAACGCCACAGCCCACTACCATTTCCTCACCATCAATTTTGCATGATTTAACATAGGAAATCTTGCGAGAGGGATTTTTCTCTCCGGGCTTGGGCCACATATAATCAATCCATCCTGATCCCTTTTCTTTAACCGTTTTGATAAATTCAGCGAAAATCGGTTTGCCCCTGTTGTCCTTCCAACCGATCAACTGCTGTCCTTCCAAGTTAACTTGGATGGGATGCATGCGCATTACTCCTGTCATGTCATTGATCCAGATATAGGTGCCGGAAAAGATAAACTCGCTGTTTTGGCCTTTGAATTTGGTGAACGCCGTCTTCCCTTCTTTAGTCAGGAGTTCGCAGGCCTTGTTTACCTTATTGATAATCACTTCATCTGTCGGCCTGATTGCATCGCTGGCGACACAGGCGGCCTCGGTGTTTTTTGCTAATTCTTCTTTTGTTTCCTGAGCCAGGAGTAGCTTGTTAATCTGGTCTTCCGGCAGATCATAAATCCCGCCACTGACGACCATATCCTCCCCATCAATCTTACACTTTTTAATATATGAAATCTTTCGGCAGGGATTTTTCTCACCCGGTTTTGCCCACCAATAATCTACCCACCCCGCTCCTTTTTCTTTGGCTATTCTATTAAATTCAAAGAATAACCGTTTGCCTTTGCTATCTTTGACATCAACCAGCCCCATACCTTCCATAGCAGGCATCATGGGGTCCAAGCGCATTACCCCCTTCATATCATTGATCCAGATATAGGTGCCGGCGAAAATAAATTCGCTGTCTTTCCCTTTAAATTTCGGGAAGGCGGCCTTTCCTTCCTTTTCCAGGAGGCCGCAGGCTTTATCTACCTTCTCGATAATCAGTTCCACCGTTGGTCTGGTTTTAGTGCTGGCGATGCAGGCCTCCTCAGTTTCTTTTTGCAATTCTGCTGATATCTTCTGGGCCTGAACCAATACGGGTTGAAAAATGAACAGCAAAAAACAAAAACTCGCCAGAATTTTAGCATTTATTTTCTCACAATACCTCAGGCAATGATGGCACAATGAAAGACGAACATGCAACTGTCTGAATCCTGAAAGCCGAAAACCGGCAGCGGAAAATCGTCTTTTCATATCCCTTCCCCTCCGGGCCCTTGCATCACTTTGGTTTTATTTAAGTTAGCATAAGCCATTTTTAACAAGGCTTCGGTAGTCGAACCCTGTTCCGGGAAGCTGGCTACATCTAAATAAATCGATAGCAATTCCTGAAGCTTGCCGTATTGTTCGATCCTGAGCTTTTTAAGACCGGAATATATTTCTTCTGCCCGTCTATGGAGAATATCAAAGGATGAATCCGGCAGTATAAGAATGAATTCTGAGCTCCTATAGCGGCAGGGAATACATCCTTTGTGAATTTCATCTTTAAGAAAATCACCCACTTCACTTAAAACAGCTTGCCCTGCGGATTTACCATAGGAATCGGAAAACTCTTTGAAATTTTCCAGCGAGAAAATAATTATCCCCCCTTGAGTATTACCGCGAATAGCCCAGGCAATTTCCTTTTCGAGGACTTCTTCCATAAAATGCTGATTGAATAAGCCTGTGACCGGATCCAGGGTGTCCTGCGACAGTTTGGTTTCTTGTAGTTTTAATTTGTTCAATGATTGGTTGATATATTCCACGACGATTAACAACAATCGTTGGGAAAAATCCCTTTGTTGTTCGGAGATGACGGCAGCATTCCTTCCCTGACGTATATGGACCAGCCCCAGAGTCTCCGACTGCATAACCAAAGGGATGCATTGATAACTGGCCGGCAATGAGGTTGGTAGATGCTGGCATAAAAGCCCATTAGCGGTATCTTCCACTAAATATTGGCTACCGCGACGCAGGGCCCAACAGTCACGTGAGGCAAGTAATTTTTCCACCGGAGGAGATTCGCCCCAAGCACATGCAATTTCAAAATTATTCTCCAGGTCTAATGTTAGATATATAGCTCCGGAAAAGTCTGGAAATAATCGCGTCATATACTTAGTAATAACCTGCGCCGTCTCCGGAAAGCTCCTGCAGCCTTGCAGCAGATCTATCATTTCGCTTAGAAGACCTGCCTCAAGGTGGCGCTGCTCAAGTGCCACTGTCAAATCTGCAAGTTCTTTGCTTGCCTTTTGTATCCCCGCTTCTTCGGCGTGCAAGCGACCGTTTCGAGAGAGCTCTGGAGAGGTCATAGCTGCAGTGTCAAAAGCTACCAAATCCCAGAATACATAAAAGCTGACCAGGCAGACGCCTATAGCCAGGAGAATACAAATACCTATCAATCTGGAAAAGGCGATGGCCCTGGTTGAACCGAAATGGAACCACGTCCACCCCTCCATTGATATGGGCTCACTAAAGGTCATCAACCGCTGACCGGCAATCTGGTATTCCATGCCCGCTGCCGGAGCCTGATCTAAGATGGCCGGGAAAGGACCAGTTCCGAACTGTTTGGACTTGATAATCTGCTGCTTGGCGGATTCTTCCAAAGGCCACAGACTGGAGAGAAGCTTGCCAGGCTGATTTGATAGAACTACTATGCCTTGGGAATCTACCAGGAATGACAGAGAATCGGAGGCATAGGTCTTCTTTATATCATCAATTGTCCTAATTGATCTTTTGATTACTGCCACCCCTATAATGCCGCCGAAATTATTTCTGATGGGGCAACTGGAATAATAACCTAAATCCATTGAGGTTGCCCCCATGGCAAAATAACGACCCTGCATGCCAAAAAGTGCTTGCTTAAAATAGGGTCTGAAGCTGAAATTCTTCCCTACAAAACTGTCCGGTTGGGTCCGATTAGAGGAAGCAATGGTATTACCATCCATATCTAATAAGTAACAGATATTATATCCCGCTTCCGCCTGGCTGTAGCGATCCAACTCCTCGTTAGTTCGTTCAAGTTGGGAAATATCGGAGGGTAAAATCAGACCATAATAAACTTTGGTTGATCCAGCCAACAACTGAACCAGACGGTCGGTTTTTTCTATTTCATTGTTGGTTATTTCTTTAAGTCGCTGAATCACCCTCTCATGCTCGGCCGAAACTTCGCGACCCGTTTTAAGATCGAGATAATTGATTCCCAAACTTCCCAGAGTTACTAAAAAAATCAATCCGATTGCGGTCCCGGTGGTTAAGAAATAATATATTTTTCGAGTCCTGGCGTCCGTTACCTCAGCCATGGATATTTGGCAAAGATTCCATAGGTTGGCGGCGAGACAGACGGCTAACAAAAATTGAACTAATTGCAGGGGAATGCCGAAAATAGCCGCAAAAGACTCTGAATTAATCAAGTTTGCCGGGTAAAATGATTCCGGTTTTTCCAAAATACAAAAACTTAAGACCAAGGAGACGAGAATTGCTCCAGCCGTAGTGAAGGAATTCCTTCCTTGAGGGAACTTCGAGACTGCTTGAAACAGTGTCCAGGCTCCCCATATACTTCCAACTAAACCCAAAACTAATGGTATGGTAAAATAAAGTCTTGCTAATCCGCCTATTTGACCTGAAAGGGCAAGACCTGCCAGAGGAAAATAAATCCACCGGCCCGGACCGGATCCTCGGATAGTTTCTGTACCGGCCCGCCCGAATTCTATTAGAAAGATAAAAGAAAAAAATAAACAAGTTAATCTCAATGCAGAAAGAAGTCCCAACATTTCCTGAGGGAGGATGAATAAATATAACCAACTATAAAATGCTTGGCAGAAAGCAAAAAGCCCCAGCCAGGCCCATGGCAACAGCCCCTTGGTCCGGCGGCGCAGGATAAAGGCTAATCCCCCTATCAAGAAGAAAGCCAGGCCGCAAGCAGAGTAAATAATGTCTAATTGGTTTGTAATATTATTTACTAACACGAACTTCTCCTCCCTGTTAATATTGTTTCTTGTGCTTTGACAATATTTAGAAATGGCAGGTTTATTAGGTAGTTATCAAAAAGCAACAGCAGCAACAGTCTTCACTTATATTGATGTTATGTTTCTTATCGGCACCTTGAGTTTTTCCTGGATATTTTAGTATTTGTCATGTCCTTGTTTTTCCAGCCTGGCGGCAGGAAGTCCTAATCCGTTGCAGTTAATATCCCTTAACCAGTTATCATCCGAAAACCATGATGAGAACTAACCAGGTTTCTGAATTAAAAACGCGATATTATCTGTAAGGTAAAGAAGATCAAAGGCTTGGGCGGAGGCGAACACGCCGCCCAACTATGACCTGCCCCCCCAAAACTGATCCACATGTTAAGTTAGAGTACCGGATCCAAGGGCGGTAGGGAGATGAGCAGTTCCAATATCAGGAGACCAGCCTTAGAATCAAGATTTTAATATAAGTTTATTTCCCATAGCCCCAGAATCCTAATTTTTTAGAACTTTTCTTGAAACTTAAGAATATCATGATTAATGTATCCCTAAATAGAATATTATGATTAGTATATCCCTAAATAACGAAAAATCCCTTTCGCCAAGGGAAAAAACCACCAGATCGGAGGTTGATTATGAAAGAGACTGGGATCCATGGCCTGCTTAACCCCCAGAATTGCGCGGTTATCTTTATCGATCACCAACCGCAGATGACCTTCGGCGTCGCCAATATCG
Source organism: uncultured delta proteobacterium (assembly GCA_963705135.1). Lineage (GTDB taxonomy): Bacteria > Desulfobacterota > Desulfobaccia > Desulfobaccales > Desulfobaccaceae > Desulfobacca. The sequence goes on along the minus strand of CAVPJB010000024.1, from coordinate 10,894 downwards.
ACCGCCAGACTCTGTTCAACAATACCCTCCTCCTGGCCAAAGCAGCCAAGATTTTTAAAGTCCCCACAGTCCTGACCACTGTTGAGACCATGAGTTTTTCCGGTTATATGTGGCCGCAACTTTTAGATTTATTTCCTGGTCTGGAACCCATCGAGCGGAGTAGCATGAATTCCTGGGAGGATGCCAAATTTGTCGCCGCAGTGGAGAAGACGGGGCGCAAGAAGTTGGTTATGGCCGCGCTCTGGACCGAGGTCTGCCTGGCCTTTCCGGCCATCCAGGCCCTGGAGGCGGGATATGAGGTATACGCCGTGGAGGACGCCTCCGGTGGTACCAGCGTCACGGCTCATAATGCCGCGCTGCGGCGTATCGAGCAAGCTGGCGCCGTGCCGGTCACCGCGCTGCAGGTTCTTCTGGAATTCCAGAGGGACTGGGCCAGAAAGGAAACCTATAACGAAGTTATTGCGGCGGTCAAGGAACACTGTGGCGCTTATGGGCAAGGAGTGGAATATGCTTATACCATGGTGCACAAGCAACCTGCCAGCCGCACCGGGTAAAAGTGAGATGTTATCTGAAGTTCGTCCATCATACTGGTGATGGGGAAAGGAGATACCATGCCTACCAGCTTTACACCTGAAAACTCGGCCCTGATTTTAATCGACCACCAGGTGGGAATCATGCGGTTGGTGAAAAACCTCCCGTTAGAGGTGGTGAAGCGCAATACCCTGGCTCTGGCCAAGACCGCGAAAATTCTCAACCTACCGGTGGTAATCACCAGCAGCCAGGAAAACAATATTCAGGGTCCCCTGATTCAGGAGTTGGAGCAGATCCTGCCGGCGGCTTTTAACGCCCGCATTAAACGGGCAGGAATCGTCAACGCCTGGAATGACCCCAACTTCAAAAGGGCAGTGGAGGCCACGCAACGCCGAAACCTCATCATGGCCGGCATTACCACCGACGTCTGCCTTGTCTTCCCTGCCATCAGCGCCTCTCGTGAAGGTTACCAGGTGCAGGCAGTGCTAGATGCCTCCGGTTCGCCCTTTGATCTTTCTGAGGAGATGGCCAGGCGGCGGATGGAGCGGGAAGGGGTGGTGCTCACTGCCACCAATACCCTCATGGCCGAGCTGGCTCAGGATTGGTCCCGCCCCGGGGGCGATCAGCTTCTGGCGGTCTTGTTTCAAGAGGTGCTGCCGAGCCTCGCTTAACCTGGCCAGCTTTGCGGCCTGGCGCTTGTGACGAGGGAATCTTATGAACACCGACCATGCCACGATAATTCTCACCAATGGCAGATTCGTCACCCTTGACCCGTCTTTTCCCTTAGCTGCTGCGGTGGCCATCAAGGATGGCAAATTTGTCGCCGTGGGAAGTGAAAAGGATATCATGGCCTACAGGGGAGCGAACACCCTGGTTGTTGATCTCAAGGGACGCACCGCCATTCCTGGTCTGAATGACAGCCATATCCACGTTATCCGTGGGGGCCTCAATTTTAACCTGGAACTCCGCTGGGATGGCGTGCCGTCCTTATCCCTGGCTCTGGAAATGCTGCGGGAGCAAGCTCGGCGAACTCCACCGCCGCAGTGGGTAAGGGTGATTGGCGGCTGGACCGAGTTCCAGTTTGCCGAGCGTCGCCTGCCGACCCTCCAGGAGATCAACCAGGTTGCGCCTGACACCCCCGTCTTCATTTTGCACCTTTACGACCGCGCCATTCTCAACAAGGCAGCGCTGCGCGCCCTTGGCTATACCCGGGAGACACCCGATCCACCCGGCGGTGAGATTCAGCGGGACAAAGCCGGCAACCCAACGGGGCTCCTCATTGCCAAGCCAAACGCTATGCTCCTTTACGCCAGCCTGGCCAAGGGGCCGAAGCTCTCCTATGCAGACCAGATTAATTCGACTCGCCAGTTCATGCGGGAGTTGAACCGGTTGGGGCTCACCAGCACCATAGACGCCGGCGGCGGCTTCCAGAACTACCCGGACGATTATCAGGTGATCGACGAGTTGGCAGGCAAAGGTGAACTCACCCTTCGTATCGCCTACAACCTCTTCACCCAACTCCCAAAGGGGAGCTGGCGGACTTCTCCCACTGGGTCACAATGACTTCCCCTGGGAAGGGGGACGACTTCTACCGGATGAATGGAGCCGGCGAGATGCTCGTCTTCTCAGCCGCGGATTTCGAAGACTTCCTGGAGCCGCGTCCGGACCTGCCGGCGATCATGGAGGCAGAACTCTCCCTGGTTGTCCGCCTCCTCGTGGAAAATCATTGGCCTTTCCGTCTCCACGCCACCTACGACGAGTCCATTACCCGCTTCCTCGATATCTTCGAGTCTGTTAACCGCGACGTTCCCTTCAACGGGTTGCGATGGTTCTTCGACCACGCCGAGACCATCACGGTGCGCAACCTTGAGCGCCTTAAAGCCCTTGGCGGCGGCATCGCCATCCAAGACCGGATGGCCTTTCAGGGGGAGTACTTCCAAGCCCGCTACGGGAAGGCAGCAGCCGGACATTCCCCACCCATCAGGCAGATGCTGCAAATGGGCATTCCAGTCGGCGCCGGCACTGATGCCACCCGGGTGGCGAGCTACAACCCGTGGGTCTCGCTCTACTGGTTGGTGAGTGGCCGGACCGTCGGTGGCACCCGTCTCTATTCCGAAGAGAACCGCCTCGATCGGTTGGAGGCGCTTCGCCTCTATACCGTTGGGAGCAGCTGGTTCTCAGGGGAGGAAGGGAAAAAAGGGATGCTTTCCCCAGGACAGCTAGCCGACCTGGCGGTCCTCTCCGCCGATTACTTTACTATCCCGGAAGAGGAGATCAAGGGGATTGCATCGGTGCTCACCATCCTCGATGGGAAGGTGGTCTACGGCGCCCAGGAGTTTGGGAATCTCGCGCCTCCCCCTCTGCCGGTGAGTCCCGATTGGTCACCGGTAGGCTCCTACGGCGGCTACCATGGCGATACCGCGGCCCACGCGGCACTCCACCACAGGAGTGCGCCTGCCATACCCACAGGCCTGTCTGGCTGCCGCAGGAGTCCCGGCTGTGGTGGCTCGGCTGCGATTGCTTTGCCTTCTAAACCCTGGACGCCGTGAGCCCTCCCACTCGATGAGGCGGTCGTAGCTTTGGCGAAATTTGATCCGGTATGAAAAAAATAGTTTGGAAAACGCCGCGGCTGCGCATTGGTGCAGGGACGGAAGGAGAACGGCACGCCACCTGGCTGGAGCTTTTCTATGACCTGCTCTTTGTCGCGGTGGTGGCCCAGTTGACTTTTAGGCTCAGTCAGGACCTTTCCGGGTTCGGGGTCCTCAGCTTCGCCGTTTTGTTCGTCCCGGTCTGGATGGCCTGGGTGGGCCAGGCCTTTTATGCCACCCGGTTTGACACCGACGATCTGGGACACCGCCTGTTCATCATCGCCCAGATGTTTGCCGTCGCGGCCATGGCAGTGAATGTTCATGCCGGTTTAGGTCACAGTTCAGCCGGCTTCGCCCTTTCGTATGCCGCGGTGCGCTTCATCCTGGTGGGAGAATATTGGGGCGCCCACGTCTGGGTGCCTGTCGCCCGCTCCTTGACGAGGCGCTTTAGTCTGGGCTTCGGCCTGGCTGCGGCTATCTGGTTGGTGTCGGCCTGGGTCCCGACGCCCTTCCGTTTCTACCTGTGGGGGCTCGGTCTCCTGATTGATTTTGCCACCCCTCTGACGGCCGGAAAAAAAATCCACTCCAAATTGGCCCCCCATGCCACCCACCTGCCTGAACGCTTCGCCCTCTTCATCCTCATCGTCCTGGGAGAGGCCATCGCTGGGGTGGTAATGGGCCTCACGAAACACGACTGGAATGTCCAGTCCGGGCTTACCGCAGCTTTGGGGTTGAGCCTCGCCTTCAGTCTCTGGTGGATTTATTTTGACAATATCGATGGTGCCGCGATCCGCGCCGCCCAGACTCAGGGCCGCATCTGGTTGTACCAGGGTTGGCTTTACGCCCATCTCCCCCTGGTCATCGGCCTGGCGGCCAGCGCCGTGGGCGTGCAGTATGCGATAGTCAGCCCACCGGCTGTGGCCTTGCCGCCGGGAGAGCGTTGGCTCATTTGCGGGGCCGCAGCCCTGGTTTTACTATCAATCGGCTGTATCCAAGCCACCATTGACGCCAGCCGGAATGAAATCCAGAAAACCCGCCTGGCCTTTCGCTTCGGAGGTGCTGTCGCGGTGTTGGTGCTTGGCGCTCTGGGCGGGGTGTCTCCCCTTCATCTTATCGGCCTGCTGGCCTTGATTGGAAGTTTCCAAGTGCTACAGGAACTTTTTCTATAACCAGATACATACCAAATCCGTTCGTTGAAAACCTGATTGCATTTTTGATCAATAGCTCGATCGTCTAAACTCTACAAATACCGGATAAAGCCTTGCCGCTCCCGATTTGCCAGCCGTTACATTTCCACCTCGGTCACCGGCGGCTCCAGCTCTCCCGGGAACTCCTGAAATGGGAAAGGCTTCTGGTTTTCGTTGAGGGTCAGATAACGCAGAGTGCGATAGGCAAAGGTAGATAACTTGTTGGCCAAACGGCGGATGGGTTCGCACGTTTCCATGGTGATAAGCAGGTAGACGAATTGAAAAATGGTGGTCAATACCACCAGCATTTTCACGAATTGATGAATAAAGATAAAAAGCAGGGAATAGAGGAATCTGATGCCAATCTGTTGACGGGACGAAATCATTTTAGTCTCCTGATAATTTTTGTTTAAATATATCTATAGATTAATAAACCGACAAGCATATTAAAATCGTCACTGCTGTGGGGTTTAGGCGACTAGAGACGGTTTCGAAGCTTGGCAACCGATTGAAACTTTTAATGGTTGGTCTAAAGTCCTCCGGAATCCTTTAATCAACCGCACCTCCAACGCCCAGAGGCTTTGGCCTAAAAAGTTCAGGTATCTTCCTAATCTGTTTGCAGGGGAACAATGGGACCATCCCCTTGTTTCACACCCAGGCGGATGGGGCGGGGAGGGCCTTTTTTCGGCACGGTTACTTCCACCCACAGTTCCTGGCCCGGCTGGCGCCGGGAGGGATCGGGGAGGTGATCGGGGATAAAAAAGGCCACCGATTTGTCCAGCACGGCTCGCTTTTGCTCTCCCGGCCCAATGAAATTCACGTGCAATTCGGCAGGATCATACCTGAGTTCCTGGGGATTCCTGGCCGCCACCAGTTTGTCGCCCTGGACCTGGAGAATGACCGCGGTCCCGGGTTCACGGACTGAGCCCGGTTTTTTTTCCGGGATGCCCTGGGGTTCGACCACGAGCTGTAACCTGACGTAACGGCCCCGGATCGGCAGGTTGGGATCATAAGGGACGGAGAGGACCCAGACGCGGGGCCGGGTGGCCCGGTCATAGAGGAGTTTAGCGCCCAGAGAGGCAACCAGGCCCACCTGCACAGCGGCGACCACCAGACCTCTGATCCAGGGCCTCATGTCTCACCCTTTTCGAACCTGGCCAGCAGGCGTCGCCGGGTCTTTTCCAACAGCCAGCCTCCCAGGAGAAAAAGGACCCCCAGTCCGGCAAGACTGGCGGCCCGCCCGAGTTTGTCCATCACCGTGGAGAAGTAAAAGCACAGCACGGTCAGGGCAAAACCTGCCAGACCCAGATGAATCAGCCCTGGGCGCGCTTCATGGAGACCCCAGCAGATCAGGCCGATGGCACCCAGGATACACAGTCCATACGTTGCCAACCCGTGGGCAGAAAAAGGCGTGATTGCAGCCAGTATGACGACCCACAGGAGGGCTCCCAGGTTTATCCAGGCTTGGTGGCGGCGCAGCCACCAGGCCAGCCCCAGAGGCAGCCCCAGGGCCACCGTCCAGCCCGCCAGATAGCCTTCCGGCCATGAGAGCCGATATGGAAAAGACCCTGAGTTTCCTGAAAAAATTACCGCAAACGTAGCCGGCAGCAGGGCCAGGCCGCCGATCCAGGCCAGCGTTTGCCGCTCCGGGGTTTTTTTATCCGGCAGGAGAGCGGTGAGGTAGGTGATGGCCATAAGGAGGAGGCCGCTAAAAAGGATCTTGTCGCTGCCGGCGCCACCCCCCGTGGTCTGCAGCCATTCACTGCCAAGCCACAAGGGTGTGAGCAGGGCCAAGAGGGCTGCTTGCGGCCAATCACTGAGAAGCACCCAGGCTGCCCAGGCGCCCAGCGTCCACAGCAACACCCCGGCAGGCCAGTGTTCCTGCAGGTGAAAGATCTGTCCGGCCAGAAAGATGCCCGCGCCCAAACAGACTGTACCCACTGCATGCAGGGTCGTGGCCAGGGCCGAAAAGCGCTGGACCGTCAGCGCCCCGGAAACGTGGAAAACCGCCACCAGCAGCAGCACCGAGGCGAAACGCGCCACCGGGGAAAACCTGTCCCAGTGGGCGGCGACAAACAGCAAAACGCCCGCGCCCAACAACACCCCGCCCAGGCTGACGGCAATGAGCACTGGCCAGCGCCATTTGGGCAGCTTAGCTGATTGCGCCTCGTAAGCCCGGATACGTTCGGCGCCGGCTGGTTCAAGCAACCCGGCGTCGAGCCAGCGCTCCAGATACTGCTCCCAGCGCTCCGGCACTTCATCCTCCCAATACAGGCAATTTGCGTCAGGGGCTGATTTTTATCAGGTTGCAGCACGTATGGTCATGGCCACACATACTCTCGAATAATACCACGACAAAGTCTGAAAACGCCCACAGGCACGGGCGCCACGGTTCCAGGTAAATGTGCTTTTCAGAGACGTATTGCCTGATCCTCCCCCGACCTTGCCCTTTTCCCTCTGATAATATGGAAGAATTAAAAAGTAGAATAGCATATGCTATTTTGTCAGAAAATGTTATGATTTTGGCAAACATTTTATTTTTTGCAAGTGCCATATGGGATTGCAAATTTTGGTGGCATTTATGGCCAAAATATATACAGTCTAAGGGTGCGTCAAGCATCTGCCGAGTCGTTCTCTGGATCATGAGACACAGCCAATCGCTTATACTTAGAGGAAGTATAGCATTCAGGTTATTAAAAAGGTATACAGCAATTACATAGACCATTTAGCAGGCTGCTGAAGAATTCCCCAATACCGTAAGGGTCATCCGGATTGTCGCGAAGAATTTAGTCTAGTCAAATAGATAGAGATTCTTCATTAGGTTCGGCATGACAAAAACCACGTCTTCCAAAAGCCTACCTGACAGTATACCCCAAAAGCATAATCCCTGATGACTAGACTTCACATGACACGCCCAGGCTAGATTGATAAAAACCGAGGAGCTAGTATGCAACACGACGAAGAATCAAAAAGCTTGAAACCAGAGGCAACATTAACGGTTGGCCAGAATACCATCAATATACCCTTGATTTTCGGCAGCGAAGGCGAGGTTGCCCTGGATATCCGCAAACTGAGGTCGGACACCAAGGGATTGGCAATAAATGGCCACGATATCCAGGGAGGCTTGATTACTTTTGACCCAGGTTATAAAAACACGGCCTCCTGCCAGTCGGATATTACGTTCATTGATGGCGAGCGGGGTATTTTGCGCTACCGGGGTTATGATATCGCTGAACTGGCGGCAAAAAAGATACGGTTTATCGAAACGGCCATGTTGTTGATTTATGGTGAATTGCCGACGAGTGAGGAACGGGAACATTTCCGTCAACTGCTGACCCAATCCGAGTTGCTGCACGAAGGCATGGTGAATTTTTTCGATTCCTTGCCACCGCACGCCGATCCCATGGCAATTCTGGCTGCCGCCGTCCAATGCAGCAGCCTGTATTACCCGGAACTCAGGTCCATAGACCTCGTCAATGGTGAATCTCTTCGACCCACGGCCGCCAAACTGCTGAGCAAAGTCAGGACAATTGCCGCGTTTAGTTACCGGAAAGCCATGGGACTGCCTTTTGAGTACCCGGACCCCAGCCTGGATTATTGCTCTAACTTTCTCCACATGATGTTCAGTATCCCAAACCGACGTTTTTATGCCACCGACACCATGGTCCGGGCCTTAAACCTGTTCCTGATATTACATGCCGATCATGAACAGAACTGTTCCACCGCCACCGTAAGAATGGTGGGCTCCTCCAGGGCAAATTTGTTCGACTCAATATCAGCCGGCATTTCAGCCTTATCCGGACCACTGCACGGCGGCGCCAACGTGGAAGTATTACGCATGTTGGAAAGCATCCAGGCTGGCCAAACCAGTGTGGAAGAGTTGATAGCCTCCGTCAAAAACAAGGAACCCGGGAAGCCCAGACGCCGCCTGCCCGGATTTGGCCACCGAATTTATCGTAATTATGATCCCCGGGCCACAATATTGAAGCAGGCAGTGGATAATCTTTTAGATGAACTCAACATTGATGATCCTTTACTGGACATTGCCAGAAGCCTGGAAGAACTGGCACTGCAGGATGATTTTTTCAAACAGGCCAAACTCTATCCCAATGTAGATTTTTACTCGGGTATCCTGCTACGAGCCATTAATATTCCAGTCAATATGTTTACCTTGATGTTTGCCATCGGACGGATGGCCGGTTGGATTGCCCAGTGGCGGGAGGAGGAATTAAATCCGGAAGCCAGCATTCAAAGACCGCGCCAGGTATATATCGGGAAAAATTTAAGGGACCTCAGTTTTTAGGAGACGTGAGTTTTGAATCGTCCACGATAGTGGAAGGTTTTGGACGTCGCCAATACCCCGGTCGTATCACCAACCGGGGTATTTTTTTCAAGACATAGTGCCTTGTTCTCTCTAACGTGGGAACAATCGCCTTTAGATCCCAACCGCACGCCGCCGTGGATAAAAAAGGTATCTCCGGCCAGGGCCTCGTTGCGGTATAGTTCCCCGATGATCGTCGCTAACTTTTGCTGGCTCAATCAGGCAGTGAAGCTGTTTTTCGAAATGGAAAAACTGATACAATTAGAAAACTCAACCCCAAGGAAAGACAATGCTGAGATCTTCTGGACAGAGCGACCTGGGAAATTTCTTTTCCCAGGTTCCCAGACGTTTACCCGAGGAAGTCATTGAAGTGTTGCTTCAGGCCGAATCTTTTTGGCTGGAACGCATTATTTCCACAGGCCAGGCTACCCCGGCCGGGGACTGGTACGACCAGGACACCCACGAATGGGTGCTCCTCCTGACCGGCGGGGCGGGGTTGCTCTTGGAAAATGATCCCCAAGTGATTATAATGAAACCAGGGGATTATGTTCACATTCCCGCGCACCGCCGCCATCGGGTGGCATGGACCGATCCCAGCCAGCCCACCATTTGGCTGGCCCTGCATTATCGGGATTAAAGGAGACTTTGGTAATTGACGATCGATAAGCAGAGAGGTGGTTGGCAGTTTTGCCCCCAGGCAATTTTCCTGCCAGGTCACCTGTCCCGGTTACTGGTTCAGATAGGATTATCTCCCGGCTTACAGTCAGATGGACAAAATCAATTTGCTCGAGGAGAAGGTTATGAAAAAATTACTCTTGGCACTGATTTGGGGACTCGTTTTTTTCCCAGTAACTGCCACGGCGCAAAAATGGGTTGAGCCCTATATGGAGAGAGACGGCTCCAATGTGGAGGGGCGCTATGAGAGCCCTAAGGATAGCTGGCAGAGAGGCTACTCTCAGCCGGGGACGGTCAACCCTATGACGGGCCAATTTAACACGTACGGCAGCAGAAATCACCTGGCACCTCCTAATTCTCTATCAAGTCCCCAAACCCCCGCTGCCATCCCAGGTTCCAGTGAGTCAAACCCTTATGCCGTCCCAGGTTCCAGTCCTAAACCGAACGCCCCAAATCCTCAAGGGTCTTATGGATCTAAGCGCTGAGGACTGGCGAATGAAAATGGCCGGTGATTTCCAATGATACCCAGTCGCAGGTGGTTTTTTCTTACCTATGATCTTAAAGCTTAGCCCACCCGCTGGGTAGCCCTGCCTTATCAGGCATTAGGCCAACTCCAGTAATTGATGCTGGTTGCCGATACAGGGAGGGTGGAATATTATATCAAGATTATAAATTGTCTATCCAGGATGTTGCTCTCCTGGAGATGAGCGAACTGACCTGCCTTTCATGACTAATGACCGCTGGATTATGCATGTTGACATGGATGCTTTTTATGCCGCGGTGGAGCAGGCCGACAAACCTGAACTGCGCAACCGGCCGGTTATCGTGGGTGGTTCCCACCGGGGGGTAGTGTCTGCGGCTTTGTACGAGGCAAGGGTCTTTGGCGTGCATTCGGCCCTGCCCATGTTCCAGGCCCGGAAGCTCTGCCCCCAGGGCGTCTTCCTGCCGGTGCGGATGTCCCGTTACCGGGAGGTCTCGAACCAGATCATGACCATTTTGGCAAGTGTTTCGCCTGTGGTGGAACAGGTTTCCATCGATGAGGCCTATTTGGATCTGACCGGCTCCGAAACCGTGCCTGGACCTCACATAGAACTCACCCAGCGACTCAAAGCCGAGATTCTGGCCCAAACCGGGCTTACCTGCTCCATCGGTCTAGCGCCCAACAAATTTCTAGCCAAGATTGCCTCAGAGCTTCATAAACCTAATGGCCTGACGATTATTCCGGCCGCAGAGGTGCCGGCCTTTCTCAAAATTTTGCCGGTGGCCAAAATACCTGGGGTGGGCGCCAAGACCGTGGCCAGGCTGCAGGCCCTGGGCGTGACGAAAACCGGGGAGGTGCTGGACTATCCCCGGTCATTCTGGCTCAAACAGTTGGGTAAAAGCGGCCTGGTCCTGTATGAGAGGGCTCTGGGGATGGATTCGGCCCCGGTCACGCCTGATCCCGAACCAAAATCCTGCGGGGCCGAAAATACCCTGCCCCAGGATACTGCCGACCCAGAAGAGTTGCGGCTGTGGCTCTTGCAGCAGGCCGAGCGGGTGGGTCGAGAGCTCCGCCAGGATGGTCTGAAAGGCCGCACCATCACCTTAAAAAT
>CAVPJB010000023.1:0-73991 GCA_963705135.1 uncultured delta proteobacterium | reverse complement strand
CTGATGGAAACCGGACCGAATAATCTCTGATAGTGTGGGTTGCGAACCACGAATTGACCGATGCCTTTCCAGAGGAGCAGCAAGGCCGAATAATTTTTCTGATACTCAACTCTGATAAAAGACCGACCAAGTTCCAGGGCAGGATGTATCTGCTCTAAAAATTCAGGTTGGTAATCAAACAAGGTAGCCGTATATAAGCCGGTGGTTCCCATCGTCCTCATTATCCTGTCGGTGCGTCCAAGTCGATAAGCCCCCACCACTTCCCGGGTGTCCTGATTCCAGAGAAAAAGATGCAGGTAATGGGCATCAAACTTATCCAAATCAATGGCCTTGCCGGTGCCCTCTTGAACCTGCCGAAAGGTAATTTCCCGCAACCGCCCGATTTCTTGCAGCAGATTGGGTATTTGGTCGGCATACCCGTAGTAGACTAGCTGACTGCCGCTTTGCACCAGGATCTGGGAGGCCGGCAGCATCTTGACCTCCTTTACCAAGGCCTCCGGATCCGGCGCCTCGATGATGTTTTCCAGAACCGGTTTCTTTTTGAAGTGCGGCTGCGGCAAACGTGGTCTGCTCAAACTGCGGCTCGGAAAATCCCCCTGCAACATATAGGTGCGCAGGCGCAGATAGTCGATGACTTCAGCGTCACTGCCCAGCGACTGAATTTTGTGCTGTCCGATGGGCTGCCCTATTTTGACCTGGATGGTTGTATTCCTTTTATTCAGGACCTCCCGGGGTAACAGGGCGGTGCGCAGCATGGAATGCATCATCCCCAGAACCTGGAATAAAGGGCCATTACGGCCGGCAAAAAAAACCGGGACGACATCTGCCCCGGTCTTGCTGATAAGTCGGGCTACGGTTCGACTCCAGGCCGGGTCGGTGACCTCAAATTTGGGCCAGGTGGCGTGCGATACCTCTCCAGCCGGGAAGATTCCCAACAGCCCGCCCTGTTTGAGCCAGACCATCGCTTCCCGGAGACCGGCCAGGTTGGCTTTGGTGGAATGATTAGTGCCAAAGGGATCCACATAAATGAACAGATCCTGCAATTCAGTAACGGGCTGCAACAGATAATTGGCCAGGATTTTTACATCCCGCCGCACCTTCCCCAATAATGACGGCAAAATTATCCCCTCCACCCCGCCAAAGGGGTGATTGGCCACTACCACTACCGGCCCGTGCGTCGGAATGCGGGCAAGGTGCACCGCCGATAGATCATAGTGGACATTCAGAGCACTCAAGAGGCGGGCCAAAAATTGCCACTGATCCGGCGCCGCGGCCGCCTGGGCATATATCTGGTTGATTTGTTTGAGACCGATGAGTTTTTCCAGAGGACTGTGAAATAGATTGAGCCAATTGAAATATTTCCCGCTGTTAGCGGGAAGGTTCAAACCACAAAAGTTATCTTGGATAGTATTCCCCTGCAAAGGATTTTCTCCTCTTGACCATATTAATAGAATTTACTTAACTATCACTACTATCGTTATCTTGATTTTGTTAGTCCATTAAACATTTATTATGAGATTTTTATTTCGTGCACATTTAATTTATTTCTAATAAGAATAACAATATTAATATTCATTAATAACAATAAACAAACATAATGATGTAAGAGTTAGTTAAAAAATTCTTTTTTAAACTGAATATTTGCTTAGTCGTATGTTGATAATTTTTTATTACTCTTCATTTTGAAAGGGATACCCTATGTCAATAAGCTTAAAGAGAAGTATTGCCGAGGAACAAGACAGTATTAGCCTAACTCCAACCCTGTTGAAGGACATTTTCGCTTATGCCAAGCCCTTCGGGCATAACGAGGACGCTAAAAGTTTAAACCTGGGTTTCGGGTATATTTATTACGGGTTGGTAAGGAGTTTACGACCTCAACACGCTCTCATAATCGGCTCGGGGTATGGCTTTAGTGTGGTCTGTTTTGCCTTGGGGGTAAAGGACAACGGCGAGGGGAATCTGAGTTTTATCGATCCTTCGTACTCGCTTTTAAAGAACGGACCCTTCAAGACCATCGGTGGGGTGGGTTTTTGGGACAACGCGGATAAAGTAACGGCTCATTTTCAGCGGTTTGAGGTGGATCATCTGATCCGGCATTACAAAATGCGCAGCGACGAGTTTTTTCCTTTATTTGAATCCATGCATCTGCCTCCCATTGACCTTGCCTTTATTGACGGCAGTCATGCTTATAAAGACGTTAGATATGATTTCATTAAGATTTTAGAACGCTCCAAAAAAAATACCTACATCCTCCTACACGACTCCAATATTTACATCAGAGAAATGCTTCAACATTCCGGAGTTAAAAAGTGGTTGAATACCATCAAGGCTTACAAGGAGTTCTTTGAAGTCATCGATTTTCCGTTTTCTTCCGGCGTGGCGTTGGTGCGAGTGCGCAAGGCAAATGCATGGAAACAATTTTTATAATCATCTCAGGGAGTTTGCTAACGGGTGCAGGGGGATTTTTATTCTGGCGATATATTTGGTTTTTTCGCAATCCCAGCCGGAAAGTCCCTGCAGGAGAGAATATCGTCAGTCCGGCGGACGGCACGGTAGTGTATGTCAAACAGGTTCTGCCTCAGGACAAAATCATTGCCATTAAACAAGGGGTTAAGGTGAGTATCAACGATATTACCCGAGCCGACCTGGAGACGCCCAAGATCCTGATCGGGGTTTTTATGAGCCCTTTTAATGTGCACCACAACCGGATGCCCTTGACCGGCAAGATCGAATTTGTCAACCATTATCCGGCCGAAGGCGTCAACCGGCACATGGGCCCCATGCACTGGCGCACCTTGCTGCAACGCCAGCCTTTATATGCCGACAGTCTGCATATCTTCACCAATGAACGGACGGTGACAAAATTCCGGGGCACCTTCGGCCGGGACCAGGTGAACGGCTATATCGTGCAGATTGCCGGCAAGAGTGTGCATGGCATTGACAGTTATGTTCAGCCGGGGCAAGTCATTTCTAAGGGTGAAATCTTTGGCATGATTCGCATCGGCTCCCAAGTTGATTTGGTGGTTACCTGGCTGCCCGGCATGCGACTGCGGGTCAAGCCCGGCGACAAGGTGTATGCCGGGGAAACGATAGTTATTGAGTAATCAGCCAGGCGTTGGTTTCCAAAACCGGCTGGAGAACCTGACTGGCGCTAAGTTTGGTCCGGCCAGCACAGATTAACCGTACATTAGAAAACCGAGAACCGTTTTATGCCCTAGGAGCCTGCCCATGAAAATCGATCTCCATGTCCACTCCAAGTTTTCCACCCGCCCTTCCCAATGGGTGCTGCAGAAGCTCGGCTGTCATGAATGTTACACCAAACCCGAACAGCTCTATGCCATCGCCAAAAAGCGTGGCATGGATTGGGTTACCATCACCGATCACAACAATATCAACGGTTGTTTGGAAATCGCGCACCTGCCCAATACCTTTATCAGTGAGGAAGTCACCTGCTATTTCCCTGAGGACGGCTGTAAGGTGCATGTCCTGGTCTATCACATCGACCAGGAAAAGCATCGGGAGGTCCAAAAACTGCGGGAGAACATCTATACCATGGTGGACTATCTCCAGCAGGAGAATATCCCCCATTCCCTGGCGCACCCGCTCTGGTCGGTAAACGGCCGCCTGAATATTGACCATTTCGAGAAGCTCCTGCTCCTGTTTAAAAATTTTGAGATCAACGGCAGCCGTGATGAACAGCTTAACCTGTTTCTCAAGCGTATCCTGGGTCATCTGACTCCAGGTTGTTACGACCAGCTCAGCAACAAACACGGCATTGTCCCAGGCTTTCCGGAACCCTGGCGGAAAAATCTCACCGGCGGCTCGGACGACCACAGTTCGCTGACCATTACCAGGATTCATACCGAAATCCCAGGCGCCGCTACTCTTCAGGATTTTTTCACCGGGTTGCAGCATCGAGAAGCCAAAGTCATAGGCCACGCCTCCAGCCCCCACACCCTGGCCCACAATCTTTACAGCATCGCCTATCAGTTTTACTCCGACAAACTGGGTCTGCAGGACAGATCCAGATATAATAATTTTCTCAATTTCCTGGACAAAGCCCTAACCAATGCCGCAGTCCCGAAAAAATCTTTTCTGGCCCAGGTTAGTTTCGCCTTATTCAAGAAAAAGGCCCCTGCCGCAACCGGCCAGAGTTACCGGTTTTCCTTCCTGGATCTAATAAAAGATGAGATCACCAAGTTCATCCAGGAAGATCCCCAACTGAAACAATTTTCCCGCACCATGCGTGCCGGTACGAAGGTGGGTGAAGAGGAATGGTATGAGTTCATTAAACAACTGTCCAACAAGCTCATCAGGAAATTCAACCAACGTCTCCTGGAAGGCTTTAGCGGCGCCCATCTCATAGATCTCTTGCAGTCCTTAACCGTCATGGGCATCAGTTACCTGATGCTGCTGCCTTATTTTGCGGCGTTTAACTCTTTTTCCCAGGATAGACATTTTAGCCAGGAAATTTTGAACCGATTCCTGTCGGCGGCCGCTGCGGGAGCGGATAAGCAAGGAGCCAAGCTGGCCCATTTTACCGACACCTTTTACGAAATCAACGGCGTGGCCCTGACGTTGCAAAAACAAGTGAGTGAAGCCCAACTTACCGGCAAGCCCTATACGGTACTCACCTGCGATACTAACGGGCATCCCGACTCCGAATACATCAAAAATTTAAAGCCGCTGGCTGTTTGGGACCTGCCGGAATATCAGGAACAAAAACTTTTCCACCCACCCATTTTGGAGATGCTGGATTTCTGTTATCGGCAGAAATTTAGCCAGATTCTGGCAGCAACCCCGGGCCCCATGGGTTTGGCAGGCCTTTTCATCGCCCGGATTCTGGACCTGCCCATCGACGGGACCTATCATACTTCGCTGCCGCAATACGCCCAATATCTCACGGAGGACAACACCATCGAAGAATTGATGTGGCGCTATATTCTGTGGTTCTACAATCAGATGAACATTATCTATTCCCCCTCCGCCAGCACGGCGGCGGAGTTAGCGGATCGGGGCCTCAACCCGGAAAAGATTTGCACCTTTCCCCGGGGGGTGGATTTGTATCGCTTCAATCCGGGCAAACGCAACGGCTTTCTGGAAAGCCGCTATCAGGCTCCGGAGGGTATCAAGCTGCTCTATGTCGGCCGAATCTCCAAGGAAAAAAATCTGCAGATGCTGGTCAGGGCCTTCACCACCATCAACGAATCCCGACCGGACGTGCAATTGGTAATGGTGGGGGACGGGCCTTATCTGGAAGAAATGCAGCAGGCCCTGGCAGACAAACCATGTATCTTCACGGGTTACTTAGAGGGCGAAGATCTGGCCGCAGTCTATGCCAGCAGCGACCTTTTTCTGTTTCCCAGCACCACTGACACCTTCGGTAATGTGGTTTTGGAAGCTCAGGCCTCGGGTGTTCCGGTCATTGTTACCGATGCCGGCGGTCCCCAGGAAAACATGCTCCCGGGCAGAACCGGGTTGGTGGTAAAAGCCGACGACGAAGCCGAGTTTGTCCAGGCGGCTCTGTCCTTGATCGACGACCCGGTCACCCGCCGGCGCATGAGCCAGGAGGCCCGGAGCTATATCGAAAACCGATCCTTTACAACGGCCTTTAACGCCACCTGGCAGATTTATCAAGGAGTTTCTAATGGATAATGATGACGATCGAGCCGCCCTGCAGTAACGCAGGGTTACCTTATTACGGCAGGCAAATGCATATTCCCAGGCCAAGTTACTGGTTGCACTTTCCCGGTCAAGGTTCTTGCCATTGTCTGTTGAAAAATCTTCCCTGGAGTTAAACCCTTGTCTGTTTTTCTGCCGAACCGAAGAAATGTCGCCTTACATCTTCTCATGTATGGGTTGCCGCTCCTGGTGGGCCTGATTGCCTTCGGATTGATAATCTATTACTGGGAGTTCTTAACCTCCATTTGGCTTTCCGGGATACAGTTAACTGACTTCAAAAATCTGAGTCAAGAGTGGGTAGAGGCGGGGGGAGCCTGGGGTCCGGCAGGATTCATACTTATCCAGGCCTCCCAGGTGGTTTTAGCTCCTATTCCGGGTGAGGTGACTGGCGTTATGGGCGGGTTTCTTTTCGGCTCCTTGAGGGGGTTTGTCTACTCTTCCATAGGCCTTACCCTCGGATCCGCCCTGGCATTCTTCATTGGAAGATTCTTGGGAAAAGTTCTCATTATAAGAATTATCCCAACAACTATATTAAATAAATTTGATTTTTTGATGGAGCGGCAAGGGGAATTCATCGCCTTACTGTTGTTTATCATTCCGGGGGCCCCGAAAGATTATCTTTGTTTTATTCTCGGGGTGAGCAAGATTTCCTGGTTGCTCTTTTTGGTTATAGTCACCTTTGGCCGCATGCCGGCCACCCTGGCTTTGTCTTTTCAGGGAGCTCAGATCTATCAGGAAAGATATCTCGATTTCATTATGTTATTCGGCGTCTGCCTGGTAATAGTCCTGGTTCTGATCTTTTTTCGAGAGAAAGTTTACCAATGGCTGCGTTCCGGGCAAAGCCAGGATCATCCCTAAAAGCAGCCATCCCATCCTAAGCTGAATAGTTAAAGTTTCCTACAGCAATTTTTTGGTCCATCCGGAATTAGCGCGGGTCTTTCTGAAGGAAACTGACATCTTTGAGCCCAAGGCATAAACATCCTTTGTTCATGTAGCTCGAAAAATAAGAATATATCTCTAAACCAGCCGACCAATACTTTCCTCACCCAAATAATAAAAAGAACTCTTATAACTCTAACAGCTCCTTATAAAATATATAGTATCTTGAAATAACAACTAATTCAGCAAAAATATGGAAATAATCTTTTGTCAAACCAGAGAAAAATAAAAAGATATCAAATTAAAAATCTCCAAATAATATTCTTATGGTTAAAGTGGTTCATCAGAATAGAACATGATGAACGTCTTGATTTAATTAATAGGCCGATTCTACTGGCGTTTAATCATAATAATTATTTTGAAACGTTAATGATTGCCCTCGTTTTTCTTTTCCGGATGAAAGGCCAGAAAGTAACGTTTATGGTTGATTGGATGTATGGCAAATTGCCTGTCATCGGCTGGTTTGTCAATCAGATTGAGCCGGTGCTGGTTTATAATAAAAAGGCCAGCCTAACCTACCTGAACCGTCTGAAACCTTTGCATCGGCGTCAAACCGTTCTGGCCGAGTGCCTGCAGAGACTTCGAGACAACTGCAGTATCGGCATTTTTCCAGAAGGCACTCGCAATCCGGATCCGTGCAACTTGCGCCGCGGTCGCCAGGGTGTGGGGGAATTAGCCTTGCAGGCAAGGGTGCCGGTTGTGCCGGTGGGGGTCGATTTCCCGGCCCGGCATCGTCTAGGCCGTGTTCCTGCTTTTGGCAGGTTAGTACTCCGCATCGGGAAACCGCTCACCTTCCCGGTTGAATTAGCTGCTTGCGACCATCTGCTCCAAGATACCGGTAATCACCTAAAAATTAAGAAAAAACTGGAGAGGTTTTTTGCCGCTCGAGTAACTCACGCCATAATGATGGAGTTGTCCCATCTTGCCGGCAAAACGTACCCTTTTGCAAGGCCCGTTACCCCCCCAGAAGCGCACGCATATTTTAATTCTAAAAGAGGTTCCCATGGCACGAATTAAAGCGTATAAGGTGGATTCCGACGAGACCCGCAAACTAGCGTTACACGTCGTGGAAGAGGTGTATCTCAAAGAAAAAAAATGGATTCAGCAGGCTGATAAGGAACTATCCCTGAATATCTGTCAGGACGGGCGTTATTCCTGGTTTCTTGCCACGGCCAACGATAAACCTGCCGGGGTTCTGCGCCTTTTCTACGATCCACCCCTCACCTTGCCGGAAGAGTATCAAGTCACCCTGCGAGAGGGCATAGACTTGAGTAAAATTAACGCCAACCACAAGTTCGTGGAGATCGGCAGGTTCATGATCCTGCCGGAATATCGGCACAAATATCATATAGCCCTCAGATTAATGGGGACAGCCGTGCGGGAGGTAGTGGAGAAAGGCTATACTCATTTTATTACTGATGTTTTTGAAGGAGAACCCCATTCGCCGTTAAAGTTTCATACAACTATTCTCGGGTTTGAAGTGATCGGCAGCCATCTGCATGGTGAGTTGAACTGCAGTCTGACCCGAATTATCCTCGTCTTGGATATCGCCAAAGCCTATCAACGGTTAAAAGAGCGGCGCAACCGCTTGTATCACGGCCTCTTCAGCGGTTGGCAGGATATCCTGGAAAAGAAGCTGGCCGCCTGATTCTCTTGGGCAGGGCGGCCATGGTAAGGTGATTCTGGTTACATTGTTTTATAACCTAAATTGGTTTATCTGGTCTGGTAATCTTGCCATTTGGTTTGGCAAAATATTTGTATGATAACAAGCTAGGGGGGCAAAAAGGCTGAACTCCATCAGGCTTTCCCCCAATTGCAAATTGCCTTATTTGATTTCTTCAATGGCAATAAGGGCCCGTTCTCTGATCTGGGGTGGCAGGCTGCAGTAACCCAACCCTTCGGAAAAGTTCTGGCCTTCCGTGATTCCCCATTTCACGAAGTCTTGCAAAGCCCGGCCTTTTTTCTGATCCGGATAATTGCCATAGAGCATGAGCCAGCTGTAGGTCACAATGGGATATGAATCTTCCCCGGGCGGATCAGGAAAAAACATGCGGAGATTGTCCGGCATGTCGTTTTGGGTGTTGATGAGGGTGGCCTGGCCAACTGACGGTGATGGTTCGATAAATTTGCCGGCCTTATTCTCCAATGCTGCTAAAGCTAAACCCGCCCGTTGGGCATAGCCGTATTCCACGTAGCCGATGGCGCCGTCCGTAATCTTGATCCGGCCGGCCACGCCTTCATTCCAGCGCGCCGACATGGCATGATTCGGCCAATGTACGACTTTGCCGACTCCGGGGCCCCGGTCCCGCCAATCTTTGCTGATGGCGCTCAGGTGATTGGTGAAGGCAAAGGTCGTGCCGCTGCTGTCTGTCCGAGTGACCGGAATGATGCTGAGAGCCGGCAGGTTCAGTCCTGGATTGGCCTGTATAATTCTGGGATCATTCCATTTTTTTATGTCACCGGCAAAGATGGCTACATACACCTCCCGGGGCAGCTTCAAGACCCCGGTTACGCCTTTGAGGTTATAGGCCAATGAGATAATACCCGCTGTGGCCGGAATGAGTTTCACGCCCCGTTCCACTTTGGCTATTTCTTCGTCGGACATGGCGGCATCGCTGGCCCCGAAATCAACTTCCTGTTTCAGGAATCTTCTGACCCCTTCGCCGCTGCCCACCGGCTCGTAAAAAATATTAATATCTTTGTGGGTTTTTTGATATTCATCAATCCATTTCTTATACAGCGGGTAGGGAAAAGTCGCCCCCGCCCCGGTGATCTTAATTTCCGGGGGCTTAGTTTCGGTGGCCGGCTGGCTGCACGAAATTACCAGCCCCAAAAAAACTATCATTATGAACACAGATATACGCCTGGCCAACATGGGATCACCCTTCTAAGTTTAACTGAATTCACCGCTGACGTACTGCTGGGTTAATTCCGCCTGGGGGTCTGAAAAAATCTGGGCCGTGGGACCAAATTCCACCAGGTAGCCGGTTCTTCCCCCCTTAGAGATATCCACCGAGAAAAAGGCTGTCTCATCCGCCACTCGGGTTGCCTGCTGCATATTATGCGTCACGATGGCAATGGTGTATTTCTCCTTGAGTTCCAGCATCAACTCTTCAATAATACGTGTGGCAATGGGATCCAGGGCTGAGCAGGGCTCATCCATGAGGAGCACCGAGGGCTCGGTGGCAATGGCCCGGGCAATGCACAGCCGCTGCTGCTGGCCGCCGGAGAGGGACAGGCCGTTATTCCTGAGCTTGTCCTTGACTTCGTTCCATAACCCGGCCCGCTGCAGGGCGTGTTCCACCTTCTCCGGGAGGTCACCTTTATATCGGTTCAGACGCAGACCAAAGGCGACATTATCATAAATGCTCAGGGAAAAAGGATTGGGCTGCTGAAATACCATCCCGATGTGGCGGCGCACCCCTACCGGATCTATTTTGGGCCCATAAATGTCGATCCCATGAAATAACAATCGGCCCTTGAACCTAAATGACCGGATCAGGTCGTTCATGCGGTTGATGCATCTGAGCACGGTGCTTTTCCCACAACCAGAAGGGCCGATAAAAGCGGTGATTCTATTTTTCTCAATGGTAACGTCACTGTCCCGCACCGCCATGAAATCACCATAAAAAAGTTCATCGATTTTGATTTGAATAGCCACCGGGACAGAATCGGCCTTGGTCGATTCTGTCTCCCCGGATTTTACCGATTTCAGATCGGGTGTCATTTGGTTTCTCCTTGCTCTTTTTTGCCGACCATCTTGCGGATGATCATCAGCATGGTCACGACGCCACTATCACGTTGACCTATAGCCCTGCTGATCAGGTTCAGAATCAGAACCATAAAGACCAGGAAAAGCGAAGCCGTCCAGGCCAGTTCAATCTGATTCTCATAAGGCATCCCGGCAAAATTGTAAATCAAGACCGCCAACGAAGCCGTGGGTTGCATCATATCCAGGTGTCCGCCCTGGAAGAGCCAGTACCCACTGAACAGCGCCGTAAACAAGAGGGGGGCGGTTTCTCCCGCGGCCCGGGCCACGGCCAGAATCACGCCCGTGATAATCCCCGGCATCGCCGTGGGAATGATAACCTTCGTGACGACCTGGGTTGGGGTGCAGCCCATACCGTGGGCGGCGTCTTTCATGATCTGGGGCACCATCTTCAAGGCCTCTTCCGCGGTCAACATAATGGTCGGCACCATGAGCAAGGCCAGAGCAATACCACCCGCTGGGGCCGAATAGGTGCCGGTGATCAGAACCACTGCCGCGTAGGCAAAGACTCCGGCCAGAATGGAAGGCAAGCCGGTCATGGTCTTGGCGCAGAATCGGGCGACCTGAGAAATTTTGCTGTCGGGTCCGAACTCGGATAGAAAGACCGCAGCAAAAATCCCCAGGGGCACGCTCAGCAGCATGGCAATGCCTACCATAACTAAGGTCCCCACAATGGCGTTGCCGAAACCGCCACCCGCCTCGAAGGCCGTGGGCGGCAATTCGGTAAAAATGGACCAGGATAATCTCTGGCTGCCGCGAATAATCAACATGATCAGTACTGAGAACAGCGGCACACATGCCAGGCAGGCCATGATCCAGGTAAGGCCGCTGAGAATGCTGCTGAAAAGCGTCCGCGGCTCCAAAGCATGTCGTTCCAGATCCGGCTGGGCCGCCGACTCTGCGGTTTCTACACGTATCGCCGACATTTGGCTCATGTTATACTCTCCGTTCCTTGCCGGTCAGAGTAATGATGGCCTGCCCGGCAACATTCACCACGAGGGTGATCAGGAGGAGGACTATCGCTGCATACATCAAGGTCTGGGTTTCCACTTTGCCGGCCTCAGGAAAGTTTAGGGCCAGGAGCGCCGCCAGGGTATTAGCGGGTGAAAACAGGGACAGGGAGATCTGATTCGAGTTGCCCACCAGCATGGCCAGGGCCATGGTCTCACCCAGGGCCCGGCCCAGCCCCAGCACCAGGGCGCCGAAGATACCTCGGGAAGCTGTGGGCAGCATTACTTTCAGGATTGCCTCCCAGCGGGTGGTTCCCAGGCCGTAGGCCGCTTCCTTTATCTTGTACGGGATGGCCAGCAGCGAATCCTGGGAGACCGCGGCCACTGTGGGCAAGATCATGATCGCCAGAACCAGGGCTGCCGGCAGCATCCCCGGGCCGGCCAGCGTGGTGCTGAACAACGGAATCCAGTTAAAATTGTTGTAGATCCATTCGGAATAGGGCCGGATCAGGGGAATCAGGACGAAGATGCCCCACAACCCGTAGACCACGCTGGGGATCGCCGCCAATAACTCGATAATATTTTTAAAAATGGCTTGCAGCCAAGGGGGCATGAAGTCCTGGGTCAGAAACAGGGCCACCGTTACCCCGAAGACCCCCCCGATGAGCAGGGCCAGGAAGGAACTATACAGGGTACCCCAAATCTGGGGGAGGATACCAAACTCGGCCTTGTTGGCGTCCCAGGTTTGGGTAGTCAGGAATTTCAAGCCGTACTGGCCCATCGCCGGCAGGGCCTCTTTGCCGATCTGCCACAGGATATAAAATAGCAGCATTATGCTGGCTAGAGCGCAAACTCGGGTAAAAATGTGGAAAGCTTTATCTGAAAATATCTCCCCCTTTGACGGGGGCACCGACACCGAATCGCCTTCAAAGATGATTCTGACAAACTGTCTTTTAGCCATGGGGGTTCACCTGAATTAATTCTTAAAAATATTTTTACCTGCCCTAAAAGGTGCTGCTGGCTGCGGCCCTATCAGAGGTATCCCTTCGGAACAAACTAGCGAGGAATTCTATAAAAATTGGGGATTATCACTGGAAGTCAGGAGGTTCCTTCCCCCGGTATTCCTTATGGCACTATAGTTCAAGGTCACTCGGGTCGGTAGTTGGGGGCTTCCAGGAATTAGGACGGCCCTCGGTCCGTCGAAGGCCGCCATGGTAAGATTATTTAAAACCTTCTCAGATACTTATTGAATGTTTTTGGCAGCCTTGCTCACCTCTTGGACAACATTCTCCGGCAGCGGGATATAGCCCATTTTACCGCTGATCTTCTGTCCTTCCGTTAGACTGTAGTTGATAAGACCTTGGATAGCTTTGGCTTTATTCGCATCGTCATATTTCTTGTAGAAGATCATCCAGGTGTAGGTGGCGATGGGATAAGAGCCTTCACCTTCCGGGTCGGATAGCCATACCCGCATATCCGCCGGCAGAGCGACCTTGGCCAGGGCTTCGGCGCCGCTCTTTTCACTGGGCAGCACAAATTTGCCGGCTTTGTTCTGCACCGCCGCCATTTCCACCTTGGCCATGTCGGCATAGCCGTATTCGATGTAGCCGATAGCGCCGGGGGTTTGCTTGATCGTGGCGGTTACCCCGTCATTTTTTGGGGCAGCCACAATCTTGTCGCTGTCCGCCCATTTCACCGTGGTGCCGAAGCCGGGCCCCTTGGCCCAGGCCTCACTGATGGCGCTCAAGTGCTTGGTAAACACGAAGGTCGTGCCGCTGCTGTCGGCCCGGCGGACCACCGTGATATCCAGGTCGGGAAGCTTGAGGTCCGGATTGTCTTTCGCAATCAGCGGATCGTTCCATTTTTTGATTTCGGCATTGAAAATCTTGGGATAAACTTCCCGGCTCAGCTTTAAGCCTTTGGGATTGCCGGGTAAATTGTAGGCCAGCACAATGGTCCCGGCGGTCATGGGCAGCAACTGCACCCCTTCCTTCACCTGGGCCATTTCCTCATCAGTCATGGCTGCGTCACTGGCTGCAAAGTCCACGGTTTTATTGATAAAATCTTTAATGCCGGCGCCGCTGCCTTTACCCTGGTAGTCGACCAGGACATCTTTGTGATCCTTGCTGAAGGTCTTGAACCAGCTGGAATAGAGGGGAAAGGGGAATGTAGCTCCGGATCCCACCAACCGCAGTTGCTCAGCCAGAACCACCGAGTTGGTAAGTCCCAGGATCACCACCGACATCATTAGCGTCTTAAACAATTTTAAAAGGCTGCGAAAACTTTTCTTCATGGATGCCTCCGGCTCCTTACTTAGTCATTTCTGATAAAATTACTGTCCAAGTCTGAGTGAAGCTGGCCCTTACCCTGTCTGCTGATCCTCTCTGGCCAGCAGGAAACCAGAGACGGCCAGTTGGCAACTGCCCTAAAGTCGTCGGCAATCCATTCCACCGGGCCAACTCTCTCTTGGAATTTAGTTTATATAAAATGGATATTTATAAAGTGTTGGAGAAAAGTTAGTTATCTATGAATCGTTGGTAATGTAAGAAATTTTCTGCAAAAAGAATCGAATTAAAAAGAAGGTCATGGCATACGGGTGTATTTAGGAAGATCACCCAAATCCGAACAAACGGAGGTTATGCCATGACCCAAAAAAAGTTATTGGGCAGAAGGATCAATCTGCAAGAGATTTTTGGTGTAGAAAAAGACAGCCTCAAAGAAATGCTTCGGGAAGTGCTTCATGAGGTCTTGGAACAGGAAATGACCGAAGCAATCGGGGCTGAGAAGGGGGAAAGGAAGCCAGAGCGCCTGGAAGGGAGGCCGCGGCGGCCTTCCGGGAGGCAATGGAGGTGTTTGAGGAGGCCCAGGCGGGTCAAAGCCCAACCTGCAGCACGCCGAAAAGCTGCTCCGAGAGCGGGGGGCTACGAGCGTTTTAAGCCCGGGCGAATAAACTGTCGGATTATAGTGTTCGCCCAAGGTAATGTCTTATTCACCGGCCAACGAAGAGACAAGGCAGAGCTCAGCTTTGCATCACATGTACGTGCCCAAGTACAACTTGGGCACGAGGGAAAGTTATTTTCTGGACGGTGACCGGCCATCCCTTAATTAATGAGCAGATGCAGCGGCAGCCTGCTGAAAATACTTCGGGTGCGCATATGGCTGCGGGCCAACAGGTAGGGGAAAATATTGTGCTCATCGGTCACCGGGGTCAGGTGGGCCAGGTCCTCCCGGTGAATAAGCCGGGCCGAGGTCAGGGTGTCAATCGCATCTTCATCTTTGGGGGGCAGCTGGTCGGCCTCCCGGTGAGCCAGGGCCGGGGAAAGAGCGCCGATTTTGGCCACCACGTAGGCATTGAGGAACTTGCCGGTTTGGGATGGGGCCCGAAACTCCAGGATCTGGGGAAAGACTGAAGTAATAGTGGCCAGGAGGCGCTGATTGGGCTCTTCGTTTAGGGGATCGAAAAACATATTCATGATGACGAGGCCTCCGGGTTGCAAGGATCGCCTGAGATCTTGAAAGAATTCAAGGGTGAGGAGATATTCCGGCGTGGCGTCGCCTTGAAAGAGATCCACCAGGACCAGGTCAAAGGCCTGGGGGCGGCGGCGCACGAGGGTGCGGGCGTCTTCCCAGTGATGCTCGATGCCCCGGGGGTCATAACCGAAAAATTTCGTGGCGGCCTGCAGGGCCTGGGGGTTAATCTCCGCCACCGTCACTTTGAGACCGGCGGCCTTGAGGTGCCTGGGGATGGCGCCGGCGGCCAGCCCCAGCACCCCCGCCTGTTTCGCCTCCGGGGCGTATACTGCCGCCAACCGCAGCATCATGGGGGTATGATCCATTGCCTGGCCGCTGCCGTCATAGTGATTTTGGACGATGCCGTCCTGGACATACATGAGGTCAGTAACAACGCCTGGTTCGCCGCCGGACACCGCCACTACCTTAAGATTGCCGAAAACGGAGGGGTATTCAGCCAGGACCTGCCACTGCTGGCCCAAGCCGCTGCCGACGGCCAGCAGGCGCACATAGCCCCGCTGCCCCCATTGCGCCAGCAGACCCACCAGGGCCAACAGAAAACACAGGAGCATCATCCTGTTTCGATCCGGACGGGGTAATCCCTTGGCCCGCCAGGTAGTCCAGCCGGCGGCCAGACAGAGGCCGAGGCTGATTCCCAGTACCCCCCGAAAATTCGTCACATTGGGAATGATGAGAAAGGCCGTGATGATCACCCCGGCCACTGAGCCGATGGTGCTGATGAAAAAGACCCGGCCGGCCCCGGAGTCGCCTTCCGGCCGGTCCCTGCGGTCCAGGGCGATGAGCAGGGGATTCATGGCCGAAAGCAGGATCAGGGGGAAAGCGAGGAGCATGGCCCCGCCCACGAAACTGGCGACGATTAAATTACCATAAGCCAGTAAGGGAAAGATCAGGGGATAGATGAGGGCTGCACCCAACAGGAACAGGGCGGCAACGAGAGGCGCCAGCAGATATAAGGCCAGGAGGGCCTGGGGTTGCCGACCGGTGGTTAATCTGCCCCCCAGGTAATAGCCGAGGGCCAGGAAGATCAGGGTGATGGATAAAATCCCGGCCCAGATATACAAACTGACGCCGAAATAGGGCGTCATAATACGGGATGCCAATACCTCGAGAGACAGCGTCGCCGCCCCGGTGAAGAAAATGAGAAATTCCAGCCCCCGATGCCTGACCGTGTGGCTGTCAACCTCTCCTGGCTTTGTCGCTTCTCCCCTGTCATTTTCCATGCCATTACCTTATTAAAAATTGTTGTGGGTTCTCAGCGGCCACCGTTGACTCTGGGATTATACCACTATCAAGTGTTTGCAGACGAAAGAAAAGAATACCTTCCATAGAGTTTAGTTAATTATGCTTGACATTCATTTCTTTATTGATTAATGTAATAAAAGTAGCATGTCAGGCTGGAACTGGAGCTTTGGCTCTGGAAAGTAATCGGAAGGGTATGCTTATGCTCCTTTCGATTTTTTTTTAGCGGCATGCGGTTCACCACCTGCTTTGGGGCAGGGAATCAGTTCATTTTTTTTAGGAGATTTTTTGTAATGAAGGAAACCGGTAAGGTAAAGTGGTTCAATGATTCTAAGGGTTTTGGGTTTATCTCCAGGGATAATGGCCCGGATGTGTTTGTACATCATACCTCCATTCAGGGCGACGGCTTCCGTTCGCTGGCGGAGAACGAGTCGGTGGAGTTTGAAGTGGTCCAGGGTCAGAAAGGACCCCAGGCCCAGAATGTGGTAAAGCTGAACTACTAAAGTAAAGCCAGGTCCAGGGAACTCCGGCGGTTCTGAAACCACCGGAGTTCTGCCTTTTTTAATCCTTAGTTGGAGGTAGTAAACTTGGCTCGGAACAGATGTAGTTACGAAAAACGTGCCAAAGAGATAGCCCGCAAGCAAAAACAAGAAGAAAAAACCAAACGCCGCCAGAACAAACTTCAGGCAAAAACCGAGGAGGAAACCTTCGAAACGGAGATACCTGAGGAGGAGATGCTGGAGGCTGAATCACTGGAGATTGAACCACTGGAGACGTAGGAAGGAAGATCGTAACGGCTGGGACGAATATCGTTTCGGGCCCGGAGATTTATTTTTCCGCTCCAGCAGACAGCCATTTTTTAAGGAATGTATCTTATGAGTATGAAATTATATGTGGGGAACCTCCCGCACCAGATGAGCGAAAATGAAGTACAAACTCTTTTTTCCGAGGCCGGGTATGTGGTCTCAGCCAAGATCATCACCGACCGCGACACCGGCCAGCCCCGGGGGTTTGGCTTTGTGGAAATGGAAACCAAGGCCGAGGGTCGCCGGGCCATCTCTATGATCAACGGCCGGATGGTGGAGGGCCGGACTTTGACGGTCAACGAAGCCAAACCGAAGAGCGGTGGTTTCGGCGACCGCGGCTATGGGTCGCGGCGATAAAACGAAGCTACCGATAGCAAGAAAGATTCAGACATAGTCATTCAATTTTAAGCGAATTCCGGCTCATCGGCATAGTGAAAGTCAGTACGCGGTTGAGCACGGGATTTTTTTTGCACCCGCCCTCCTTCCTTAGCCACGCCAAGGCACTCGCTCCCTACCTCGGGTTTTTTTCTCAAGCTCCTGCTGTCGAACTCTAAAGAATAAAAGAGGGGGCGGAAACGCTTTCCCACCCCCAAAACCTAAAACGGAGAGTAATTTTTAAATGAAGGCGTCAGATCAGGGTTCCCCCCGGGACTTTTTGTACTGGTCATAGATGTAACCACCAGCGGCCCCGGCGCCGCCGCCGATGGCTGCGCCCATACCGGGATTACCGGCAATGGCGCCGATGGCGGCGCCGCCGGCAGCACCCATGGCGCCACCGCTCAGGGTGCGTTGGGCGGTGTATGACATACCCGAACATCCCACGGATAGAAAACAGCCGATCAGGATTAAAACTACAACTTTCCGCATGACAATTCCTCTTTATTTGGTTGTTTCAGGGGGGCAGAGCTTGGTAGCTCGCCGTACCATTACTTCCAGGACAGGCGTTTTTAACTTATCGGGATTTTCCTTGTAGTACTGGTCTATCTCTTTAACGACTGTATCAATACTTTTTTCCTTTAGTTCTTGCACCATCACCATGGAAATGCAATAACTCCGGCCTTTCGTGGGGGCCCCGGCCTGACACTCGAAGTCGGCCATATTGCCGACGCCTTTAACGTAGGTAACCCGGGCGTCGTAGGATATCTCGGTCCAATGAGTGCCGTCTAAAAGAAACGGCTGGCCCCAACCCGGCGCCGCCAGACACAGACCCCAGATCAGGCAACCGACTAGGATTACGCCAAAAGGGACTACTTTGCGCATCATCAAGCTCCTGCAGTTTTTTCTTTCATCATATAGAAGCGTTTTTTAACTGTCAATGTTAGATCGTGCTGATGATAAGAAATCTTGAAAATTTGTTTAACTAACGAGATCATTACGGGCTAGCAAGGTATCCAGATCCACCGTAACGAATTCTTCCAGGGGTAAAAAGAGCGGATGTTTTAGACGGCCGGGGACAATGGTTTTGAGATAGCGGCGGCAGGCCCGGCAGAGGTCGGCCCGGCGGGCCGGGTCGTCTTCGACGAAGACATACGAGAGTTGCTGTTCAGCCTCGGTGCCGCAAAAGACGCAGGCCCGGCGGGCAAAAGGCCACTGGGCGGCGCAGAGGCTGCAGTATAACAGCCGTTGCCCGGATTCAGGGGCCAGACAGGCCAGGGCCGGCTCCTGGCCGCACCCGGGGCAATCGGGCCTTTGCCAGTCACCTTGGAAAAACAGGGGGCCGTAGGGCGCCGCGGCCTGCTGATAGAAGGGGGAAAGGGCTTTTTGCCCCAGAAAAAGGAGCAGTCCCACCGGAACATCCTGGCCCTGGCAGATTTTTTCTAATCGCTCTGTTTCCCTTAGCCAGGCTGGGGGGGGCAAGGATATCAGGGTTTGGAGGAGATCAGAAGAGAGGACCGGCAGCAGCTCAAACTGCCGGCAGAGCTCCAGCAACCGGCTCAAGGTATTTTGGAAGATGGGCCCCGGGACCGGCACTGTGGCCAGGATATTCTGGCCGGCGGCCAGTTTAGCAGCGGCCTCTTTCAGGTTCACCTCTGGAAGCGGCGGCAGGGCGGCCTGGACGACGGCTAATTGCCGTAGCACCTCCCCCGCCAGTTGGATCAATCTGGCCTGACGGGGGAGGGCGGCGGTGTAAGCAGTTAGAGCGGTTTCAAGCTGCCGGTCGGGAGGGCTCGACATAAGGTCCCAGCTCTTCGTGGTACACCGGCAGGTTGCGGGTCAGGAAATCGAAAATCAGCACGCCGCCGGCCACCATTCCCAAGGTGATGATGATCTCGAAAATAGAGGGGAAATAGGGAATCTGCCGATAGCCGCCATACGAGGTGAGACTGACGTTGAAGCGGTTTAGACAGTACCCCAAAGGCCGCCAGTCCGGCAACCCACAATAATCCCCGGCGACTCTGCCGCACTTCCCGGAAGGTGACCAGCAGGGCCGGCAGGGCAATGGTGCCGAACAATTCCACATAAAACCAGAAGTGGACCCAGTCCAGCTGCCAGACGGTGACCCGCCGGGCATAGAGGTCGGTCACTTTCATGGCAAAATAGACCAGTAAGGCCATACCCAGCCCCTTGCTGAGGCTGGACAGCAGGTCCAATTCCAGTCTCCGGTTATAGGCCCAGGAACTGATAATGCTTTCCAGGGTGACAACGCTTAAGCCGCCGATCACGGCGCTGGCAAAGAACAGGATGCCGATGGCGTTGGTGGCCCAGAGTTCCGACATCTTTTCCGGCATCAAGAGATAGAGGGCCCCGAGAGAGGATTGGTGCAGAGTGGACAGCATGATGCCGGCGACGATGAACACCACATAAATATTGCGCAAGAACTGGACCCATTCAAACTTTTTAAATCTTTCCAGGGCCATAATGAGGATGTCGATGCTGAGCACGGTGGTATAGAGCATGACGCACCAGGCCACTTCAAAGAGCACGGAGTTGGGATTCCACATGACCATGGGATGCCAGATACGCCAGGGCAGGCCCAGGTCCAGAAACAAGCCGACGATAAACATCAAGTAGCCGATAAAGGCCGAGATCTTGGCGGGCCGCAACAGCGGCTCAAATTTTTTGAGATTAAACACATAGATTATAGCAGCCATGGTAAAACCGCCGCCGGCCAGGGCCACGCCGGTGAGCACGTCAAAACTGATCCACAGACCCCAGGGGTAGGCGTCATTAAGGTTGGTGGTGGCCCCCAGACCCAGAAATAACCGGATAAGAGAGGAAACGACGGCCAGGGTGGCCAGGCCTAACAGGACCATGCGGCTATAGCTGATCTTTTCGGTAGGGGTGCCCGGATACCATTTTTCTACTTTCTCAGGCATGATTTAGACCTCCTTCCTTTCCTGCTGTTCCTGGGCTTCATGAGCCGCTACTTCGGCCCGGCGTTTGTTGAAGGAATACAATCCCAGGGTAAGACCGCCCACGGCCAGGGCTACGAAGGGTACCTTGGCCATCCATTCCCGGCCGTGTACCCCCTGGGGGGTTTCGCCCAAGTCGGTACGGAAACCTCTGTGGTGCAACCCTAAGGCCTCGAACCCATGGGCCGTGAGGTAAAGCTTGGCCGTGCCGCCGGCAATCTTCTCGCCGTAGACCTCCCGGTGGTAGCGTTCGGGATGCTGGCGAATGCGGCTCCAGCCTTCGACAATCAGGTCTTTGCGGTCACCGAAGAGCAGCGCCCCGGTGGGACAGGTGACGGAGCAGGAGGGCTGAAGACCAGCGGCTTGGCGGTCGGCACAGAAGGTACATTTGCGAATGAAGGGGACGGCTGCATCCCACTGGAATTTCGGGATCTGGAAGGGGCAGGCCATCATGCAATAACGGCAGCCGATGCAGCGGTCGTCGTCGTAGACCACCGGGCCGGAATCGAGTTTGATGAGCGCCGCCACCGGGCAGGCGGAGACACAGGCCGGGTCGCTACAATGCAAACACTGGCGTTTGACGAAGTGCCAGCCGACTGTACCGTCGGGGTGGAGGTCTTCCCGAAAAATAATCCGGGTAAAATCCTTGCTGCTTAAAAAGCGCGGATTGGAGATGGTGTCGCTGAAGGTTGACGGGGCGGCGGGCAGATTATTCCAGCTTTTACAGGCATTCTGACAGGCCCGGCAGCCGATACAGCGGGTGGTGTCGATGAGCATAGCTTTACTCATATTTTTGTCCCCCCTTTAGGCCTTTTCCAGATTGACCAGGAACACTTTATATTCCGGAATCATGGTGTTGGCGTCGCCCACGGATGGAGCCAGTTGGTTGGCGGCATAGTTTTGGGTTTTATCAGGACCGCCAGTGATTAATCCGGCAAAACCGAAATGCCAGGGCAAGGCCACCATTTCCACGCTGTTTTCCATACCCGGAAGACCGCAGCGGAAGGGGCCTACCCGGTTGGTAACCATGGCCCGGGCCAGCACGGAACCCCGAACGCTGGAGACCTTGACCCACTCACCCGGTCTCAGGTTTTTCGCTTTGGCCAGGGAAGGACTGATCTCCACGAACATTTCCGGGAAGAGCTGGGCCTGCCAGGGCAGGTTGCGGGTCAGGGCCCCAGCCTGCCAGTGTTCCGTTACCCGGAAGGTCGTAGCCACGTACGGGAACTTGGGATCACAGATTTCAGCATACTTATCCAGTTCCGATTTCCAGATACGGACGACAGGATTTGATTGCTGCATAGGATACACCGGATTGACAAACGGGCATTCCAGGGGTTCATAGTGGACCGGGAAGGGACCTTCCCGGGTGGCACCTTTGGGGACAAAGAGCCTGGACTTCCCTTCCGGCAGCATGAGATAGGGAGCTTTCAGGGATTCGGCCGGGGAGAATTCCGTCTTGGTGGCCGGATCGATCCACTTAAAATCGGGCACATCGTTCCGAATCCATTTATTTGCAACCCCATCCCAGCGCACCAGGGCTTTTTGGGGATTCCAGGGCTGGCCCTGGGCATCTACCGAGCAACGGTTATAAATGATGCGCCGGTTCACCGGCCAGGCAAAAGACCAGCCGGGATAGAGTCCTAAACCGCTGGGGTCCTGTTTGTCCCTTGCCGCAGCTTTATTTTGTTTTTTGTCCGGGCCGGGATAGAAACCGGAGTAGATCCAACAACCGCAGGCGGTGGAGCCGTCGTCCTTTAGGGCCAGGAAATTGGCGAGCTGCTTTTTGTCGGCCACGGTGTAGCCATTTAATTCTTTGGCGACCAGGTGGACGTCGGGGTCATCGCCGTAGTTCCAATTGAGCTTGACGATGGGCTCGGGCGTGACGGCTTTGGGGTCTTCCTGGTAGAGCTTTTTCAGCTCGAGGGCCAGACGGTTGGCGTACCAGAGATCACTTTTGGCGTCGCCGTGGGGCTTGACAGCCTGGTAGCGCCATTGAATCC
Source organism: uncultured delta proteobacterium (assembly GCA_963705135.1). GTDB lineage: Bacteria > Desulfobacterota > Desulfobaccia > Desulfobaccales > Desulfobaccaceae > Desulfobacca. The sequence continues at coordinate 51,719 of CAVPJB010000023.1, read as the reverse complement.
AGCGGCCGCTATTGCTGGCGCTGCCTTCTTTTTCCAGGGAATCGGCGGCGGGGAAGAGAAAAACCTCGGTTTTGATGTCCTTGGGGTTGGCCCCCGGTCGTTTGCTACTCCAAAAAACCGAGGTGTCGGTTTCCCAGAGATCGAAGCAGGCCAGCCAGTCCAGGTTGGCCAGGGCGGCGTAGGTTTGATTCAAATTGGATGAACTGACGGCGGGATTCATGCCCCAGACGAGCATGCCCTTGATGCCGCCTTTGTACATGGACTGGAACAGGGGTATCCAGGAATAGCCGCCGCCTTCGTAGCCCTTGCCGATTTTGGGCATATAGTCATAGGCGAAATTATTTTCCGGCGTGGCCGCGTCACCCCAGAAGGCTTTTAAAAGACTGACAAAGAATTTCTGTTTGTTACTCCAGAAGCTGGCCTTGGGGGTTTCTTTTTCCAGATAATCCTTGAGGGTGGGATGCGCTGCGGCATTGGGAATGCCCATATATCCCGGCACAATATGAAACAATAAGGCCATATCGGTGGAACCCTGGACGTTGTTTTCCCCCCTGAGGGCGTTGATGCCGCCGCCGGGGAGGCCCATGTTGCCGAGGAGAAGCTGCAGGATGGAATAACTGCGGATGACCTGCACCCCGGTGGAATGCTGGGTGGCGCCCATGGCATACATGATGGTGCCGGCCTTGCCGGGCTGGCCGGTGGCACAATAGATCTTGGCCATCTCTAAAATCTTATCTTTAGGAACACCAGTGGTGGATTCAGTCAGCTCCGGGGTATAGCGGCTGACAACTTCCTTTAATAACTGGAAGACACACCTTGGATCCTGCAAGGTCGGGTCGGTCCGGGGATTCCCCTGGGCATCGGTCTCGTAGTCCCAGGTGGAGAAGTCATAAGCTCTCTTTTCTTTGTCGAATCCGGAAAAGAGGCCGTCAGCGAAGGAAAATCCCGGTTTAATAATGAAACTGGCATTGGTGTAATTGACCACGTAGTCTTTGTGGTACAGATCGTTCGCAATAACATAATTGTTCAGGCAATTAAAGAGGGCGATGTCGCTGCCAGGCCGGAGCGGGATGTAAAGATCGGCTTTGGCGGCGGAACGGGTGAACCGGGGATCGGCGACGATGAGCTTGGCGCCTTTGTCCTGGGCGGCGGTGACAAATTTAAAACTGATGGGATGATTTTCCGCCGGGTTGGCCCCGACGATGAGGATACAGTCGCTGTTGGCCAGGTCATTCCAATGGTTGGTCATGGCACCCCGGCCGAAGGTGGGCCCCAACGAGGCCACGGTGGAGGAGTGTCAGAGGCGGGCCTGATGCTCTAAATAGACAACTCCCAGGGAGCGCATGAGTTTGCTGATCAGATAGCACTCTTCGTTATTCAGGGCGGCGCCGCCGATGGAGGCCAGGGCCTCGGTACGGTTAACGATGACGCCTTCCGGCGACGTGGTCATAAAGCCGGCATCCCGGGTGGATTTGATCCGTTGGGCCAGGGTTTGCATGGCCCAATCCAGGTCTTTTTCTTCCCAGTGCTCACTGTTCGGGGCCCGGTAGCGGACTTTCTGCAGGCGCCGGTCGTTATTAATGATTTGGAAGACGGCCTGCCCCTTGCTGCACAAGGAGCCTTGATTGATGGGGTGGTCCGGATCGCCCTCCACATTAATCAATTCATTATTGATGCTGTGGGCGATGAGACCGCAGCCGACGCCGCAGTAGGGGCAGATGGAAGTGGTTTCGGTGGCTTGTTTGATCTTGGTGGTGGGGACGGTGTAAGCCCAACTGGGCGACTGCCAGACGGCCTCGGCCAGTCCTAAAGAGGCCATCCCGCCGCCTAACCCTTTGAGGAAGTTTCGTCGCGTAATAGTCATACGTCACTCTCCCGGTTGGATGAATGAAGGGGGAAAAGGTAGAAAGATTATTTAACGATGCGGAATTCTTACCTCCTTTACCTGAGAACCTTAGGTAATTGATAGCGAAGAAACATCTCCCAAGGATAACTCATATTCTCCAATTACCTTAAGATATGACATAAATCTTGTAAATATGTTTTCTGTGACATGCTTAAATCTTTAATAATATTAACAATGTGAAAATTATCATAATCTTCCCTAGTGATTCCCTCTTGGCCATTTTTTCATTACTCCCGTCTAATATTAGACAATCCAGGCATCCTGCCATGATCTCGAAGAACAAAAGACACCAGAGTAGTGCCATTAAAAAATAATCCAGCTGTTCTTTCTGGCTGAGCCGGCGTCTTTTCGCTCCTGTCAAATTGTCCATGCCGAGGCTTCATATATTTTTAACGGACAACTAACTTTGTTCTCTTTTTCTCAAATAGACTCATAACATTTCTGGTCTAAGCTAATGAGCAAGCGAAATAGTTTTTTCTTGCTATTTAAATGGGTTTGAAAGGAGGAAGAGATTTCAAGGCGAGCTAACATTGTTTTAATGAAGGGTAATTCAGACTTCGCAGTATCAACCAAACAGAATTTTGGAGGAAGAAATGATCAGGCTCAAAGTAAAAGCTCAGGTTGCAGCGGCGTTACTGGCTTTAGCGCTGGTATTGTCAGTGTCCGCGGCCCAGGCGGAACCGGCCAAGAATGTCATTTTTATGATTTCCGACGGCTGGGGCTATAATCAGATTAAAGCCACCGATTATTATAATGGCACGACGGAGGCCTATGAAAATTTTTCGGTGAAATATGGCATGAGCACCTACTCCATGGGGGCGCCGCAAAAGGATCCTGTCACTGGGGCTAACCTCTACCTGCCTCCCGGCACTCCCATCCAACCAAAGGGCTATGATCCTAGCAAAGCCTGGAGTGACTTTAATTATGTCAAATCCGGAGCAACTGATTCCGCCTCCGCGGCTTCGGCCATGGCCACCGGCGTAAAAATCTTTGACAACGTCCTCAACTATGATGTCTATGGCAATAAACTTAAAACCATTGTGAATGTGCCGCCGAGAAAGGGAAGGCCACCGGCGTCGTCACCTCGGTGGAATTCAGCCATGCCACCCCCGCGGGGCATGTACGCGCATAACAACTCCCGCAATAATTATGCCGAGATTGCCAACGAAATGCTGAAAGGCCACCCCTCAACGTCATTATGGGCGCCGGCAATCCCCGTTATGACGATAATGGGAAATACCTCTTCACTCCTAAAAACTATAATTACGTCGGCGGAGAAGCTACCTGGAACGCCCTGAGAGGCAATAGCAACTCAGGCCTGATTGAATCAAAAAAAGCCTTTGAGGCCCTGGCTACGGCATCGACCACGCCTGACCGAGTGGTGGGAGTCTCCGGAGGTTTATACGACCCTGCAGCAAGCTCGGACGCCGGCGCCCGGTTATAATGAAAAAGTGCATCCTTCTAATGACACTCCCCAAAATGCCAATCTCCCCAACCTGGCCCTTATGACCAAAGGCGCCCTGAACGTCTTGGATAACGACCCGGATGGCTTCTTCCTGATGGTGGAAGGTGGCGCCGTAGATTGGGCCAATCATGCCAACCAACTGGGCCGACTGATCGAAGAACAGAATGATTTTAACAACGCGGTGGATGAAGCTATCGTGTGGATCAAAGCAAACGGCGGTTTTGAGAAAAATCTCCTCATCGTCACCGGCGACCACGAGTGTGGCTATCTGACAGGAGCTAAGGACTCTTTCAGCGATGTGACCAACAATGGCAAAGGAAGCCTGCCCGGTGCTTATTTCAACCCACCAACCACACCAACAGCCTGATCCCATTCTTTGCTGAAGGCGCCGGCTCCGAGTTATTTATCAAGTATGCGGATGAAACCGATCCGGTACGTGGTAAATATATCGACAACACTGAAATCTTCTTGGTTATGAAAGACCAGATCTGCCGACCCCGATCCCCGGTTCGCTCCTGCTCATGGGTTCCGGCTTAGCGGGGATGGTTTTATCGGTCAGCGGAGCCGACACGCTTAAGTTTTTTCCCTTTAATCCGGAACGCTGACTGGGAAAACCGCAGCCGAAGAAAAAGTTACCTCATTGAATGAACGAAAGGCAGGACCAGGGACGGACCTGTCTTTTTTTTTTGGACGGAGAACAATCGTGCAGTATATTCAAAGGAATTCGTGTCGAAGTGGGCCAGTAATTATGCCGGATCAGCATTTAGTCTTTGTCTACGGCACCCTGCTCCGGGGCTCGAGCAACCATACCCTGTTGGCCCAGGCCCGGTTTTTGGGAGAGGCCAGGACGAAAAACCTGTACGCCCTCTATCTGGATTATTTTCCCAAGGTTATACGGGATGAAGCGGTATCGCCCATCGTGGGGGAACTTTACCTGTTGGACGGCTCGACTTTGGCTTTATTGGATGATCTGGAGGACCACCCCTTCGAGTATAAGCGGGAGCAGGTTACCGTGATCATGGATGACGATGCCGAGGCGCCGGCCTGGATCTATTTTCACCCGCAACCCGGCGGCTATCTGGTGGCAGGCGGGGATTTGCGGGCCTGGCTGCAGGAACAGTCGGATTTTTCCGTCTAACCGGGCCGGGTCAAAGCGGCCCCGACCTCAGGGTCGCGCTTATTTTTTCCCCTTGGCGGGCGGGGGCGAGGTCTTGACCAGGCAACCGGACTCCCCGCAGTTCTGGCACTTTTTGGGTTTGCAGCGGGTATCCACGGTGGCGCCGCATTTTTCGCAAGTGAAGATGGCCATAGTATCCTCCTGATAATCTTATTATCATTCACTTAGCATAAGAGCCAGGCTGTCGGCAACTAAAAAACCCTTCCGGGTGGGACAGGCCCGGCCCTGCCTTACTTCCATCAGGCCGGCCTGACAGAAACCGCCCAGAGTCTGGGCAGCCTGGGGGAAATGGTTTAGGTCTGCCAGGGCCACCCCCTGCCGGGTCCGCAGCCCGAGGCACAGCGCTTCCAGGTGCTGCTGCGTTCGGTGAATAGCTCCTCCCCGGCGATGGGCGCCCTCCCCTCCGCCAGCACCCGGCAATACTCGCTCCACGGACCGGTAATTCCAGCGTCGACCCGGCCGTCGAAGGAATGGGCCGCCGGCCCGAGGCCGAGATAGGGAACGTGCTGCCAGTATTTGGTGTTGTGGCGGGAAATATTGTGTTTCCCTCTGGCGAAGTTGGAAATTTCGTAGTGCAGGTATCCCCTAGCCTCCAAAAATTCGGAGGTAAGCAGAAAAAAAGCCCGCTGTTGTTCTTCAGCCACCGGCTTCAGTTGCCCCTGAGCCCGTTTTTCCCCCAAGGGAGTGTTTGCCTCAATGGTGAGTTGATAGCAGGACAGATGTTCAGGCTGCCAGGCCAGCACGCCTTCCAGGGTAGCCTGCCAGCCGGCTTCGGTCTGCCTGGGCAGAGCATACATGAGGTCAACGCCTAGGTTGTCAAACCCCGCCTCCCGGGCCAGTATTAGGGCATGTCGGGCCTGGGCCGCATCATGACGCCGCCCCAGGAAACGAGCTCCGCTTCGCTTGATGGACTGCACTCCCAGACTCAGGCGGTTGACGCCAAATTCCTTCCAGAGGCGAAGTTTTTCCGGGGTAACATCGTCGGGGTTGGCCTCCAGGGTGATTTCGGCAGTCGCGGTCAGCATAAAATGCTGTTGTATGGGAGTGACAATGCCAGTCAACTCTTTGGCAGACAGTAAGCTGGGGGTGCCGCCGCCCAGATAAACGGAATCGAATCGACTTAATTCAGCGGCATTCTGACAGAGATTGATCTCCTGCTCCAAAGCTTCCAGCCAGGAGGGCATCAGAGACTTATTGGTGATGGAATAGAAATCACAGTAAGGGCATTTAGTCTGGCAAAAGGGGATGTGAAGATAAAGCCCGGGCCTCATGCTTAGTCGTCCGTCTCGCTCCGGAGCACGGCCACAAAGGCACTCTGGGGAATCATGACATTGCCCACCATCTTCATGCGCTTCTTGCCTTTCTTCTGTTTTTCCAGGAGTTTGCGCTTCCGGCTAATGTCGCCGCCGTAGCATTTGGCGGTGACGTCCTTGCGGAAGGCGGAGATGGTGGAACGGGAGATGATCTTGCCGCCGATGGCCCCCTGGATGGCAATCTTGAACTGCTGTTTGGGTATCTCTTCCTTGAGCCGGTCGCAGATACGAACGCCCCAGTCCCGGGCATTGTCGGCAAAGACGATGGTGGACAGGGCGTCCACCTTTTCGCCGTTCACCAGGATGTCCAGCTTCACCAAATCGCTTTCCCGGTAATCGATGAGTTCGTAGTCAAAGGAGCCATAGCCCTGGGTGACGGTCTTGAGCTTGTCATAAAAATCAAAGACGACTTCGGCCAGCGGCATCTCAATACGTATTTCGATGCGCCCCGGCGACGGGTAGCTGAAGGTGGAGTTAACCCCCCGGCGCTCCAGGCACAGCTTCATGACCGCACCCATGTAGCGCTCCGGGATGATAATGGCGGCCCGGATGTAAGGTTCAAAAGCCTTTTTGATGCGCACCGGATCAGGGTAGAATTGAGGGTTGTCAATGGCCACCTCACTCCCGTCGGTAAGGATAAACTCGTAGCGGACGCTGGGGGTGGTCATGATCAGAGACTGGTCGTATTCCCGCTCCAGGCGCTCCTGGACGATATCCAGGTGCAGCAGCCCTAGAAAACCGCAGCGGAAGCCCTGGCCCAGGGCCGCGGAAGAGTCTTTGGTATAGACCAGGGCGGCGTCGTTGAGTTTGTATTTTTCCAGGGCCTCGATTAGGGACTGGTATTCGTCCGAGGCCACCGGATAGAGGGAGGAGAAGACCACGGGTTTCACTTCTTTGAACCCCGGCTGCGGCGCCGCCGGGTTGGCGTCCAGGGTGATGGTGTCGCCCACCCGGGTGTCGGCCACGGTCTTGATGCCGGCGATGAGGTAGCCCACCATGCCTGCGGCCAGTTCTTTCACCGGCTCGCCGCTGCAGCCGGAACCGGCCCACTTCCTCCACTTTATGGACGGCGTTATTAAATAGGAAACGGACCAGGTCGCCGGCCTTGAGGACGCCGTCAAAGACCCGGAAGGAGACGATGACACCCCGGTAGGGGTCGTAAAAGGCGTCGAAGATAAGGGCTGACAGGGTCTTCTCCCGGCTGCCGGCAGGGGGCGGGATGTGGGCCACCACAGCCTCCAGGACGTCCTCGATGCCGATCCCCTCCTTGGCCGAACACAGGATGGCCAGATCCGGGTCCAACCCCAGCTCCCGGTCGATCTGCTCCTTGACCATCTCCACGTCCGCGGAGGGCAGGTCGATCTTGTTGATCACCGGGATGATGGCCAGGTCGTGCTCCATGGCCATATAGAGGTTGGCCAGGGTCTGGGCCTGCACCCCCTGGGAGGCGTCCACCACCAGGAGCACCCCCTCGCAGGAGGCCAGGGCCCGGCTCACCTCGTAGGAAAAATCCACGTGGCCCGGGGTATCGATGAGGTTGAGGTCGTACTGCACCCCGTCTTTGGCTTTATACGGGAGGGTGATGGTGTTGCTCTTGATGGTGATGCCCCGTTCCCGTTCGATGTCCATGGTGTCCAGAAGCTGGTCCCGGAACTCACGTTCCCCCACCATACCGGTGTGCTGGATCAACCGGTCCGCCAGGGTGGACTTGCCGTGGTCAATATGGGCGATAATGCTGAAGTTGCGAATGTTTGGCATAATTAAAATAAGTTAATCTAATTAATCATGTAAATAATATATTTACTTGTTTAATATTGCATGGATTTGTTTTTTAAATTCGGGAATGTCATATTCAATAATATTCCAAACAACCTCATTGTCAATGTCGAAGTATTGATGCACAATAGTATTGCGCAAACCGACTATTTGATACCAGGGAACTTCATGGTGTCTATCTTTCAAACCGGCGGAAAGGGCGCGGCACGCTTCCCCTAATATCAATAGATTATGAATCATCCAAGTTTGTAGCAATTCATCCTGTTCTAAAGCCTGTCGTCCTAATTTTGATAGTCTCGTAGAAACCTTAAAATATCGATTTTTATCTGCAACCGGTTGATTTTATTGGGTGCATTTTGGCTCAAAAGGGGTTTTTACGAACTCATCAATTTTGCATATTTTTCAATTCTTTCGATTGCTTCCAGAATGTCAAAAAGCTTTGCTCTGTCATCTCTCATAAAGGAACCGCTTCTTTTATCGACACAGTCCTTAATTCGTTGGCGCAATCCTTTCTCCGTAACCACGTCAACCTTACGTCCCAGCAATTCTTCCAGATCGACGATTAATCCCCCAGGAAACCAGGGTGTCCGCTCCGGCCCGGCCTCGATGAGGAAATCCACATCACTCTTCTCATCAGCTTCGTCCCGGGCAAATGAACCGAAAACCCGGACATTGTAAGCACCATGTTTGGCGGCAATTTTCAAAATCTCTTCCCTTTTTTCCCGAACCAGGTTTTTCATATTATTTCTTTCGTGTTCCACTGGTTTTTACTTCTCATCTTCTTTAGTTCACCAAATCCAATTCTCTCTTATCTTTATAAACTGCCTCTTTCAATTAATGATAGTATTTAAAAAATTTCTCCCCCCGCCATATACATGTCATAGATGGCTCCAATCGTCCAGGCTTCCATCCAACTCCGAGCCAAGGATTTCACGATCATATTTGAAATTCTCCGGCGAGGTCACCACCATCCAATAATTCATTTATTCTCCCCATGCCAAGGCCGCCGGTTTGGTTCTTTATTCAGGAATAGCCAAGAAAATGGTTTCTATAAGCCATTTAATACATTATATCGAATATAACTATATTTGCCCACGGGATTATCTTCCCAACCGATGTGACAAAGAAAAAAGGGCAGAACCCTTGAATCCTGCCCCCTGCGTGCGGCGAAAAAATTTTGCCCGTCACTTTAGGCAGTTAACTCTGCCCCCGTCGCCCCCCGCCTTGCCGCCAGAGACAACATCACCCAGGACCAGCCGCTAAAGATAAGATCGATGCCGATAAACAGGCCGATAATTCTCAGTCCGAAGTATTGCCATTGCTGCCAGATAATTATGCCCAGGATCAGGGTAACGATACCGTTAAAGAGCATCCAGCCCCATTGGGGAAAGCGTGTGGCAATGGCGATAATGATGCGAAAAACCCCGTCCAGAATGAAAAAGATTGCCATAATCAGAGTTAGGGTCATGGCGGTGGCCGTCGGGTTGGCCAATACCATGAAGCCGACGACGACGTAGAGGACGCCCACCAGCAGATTCAGGAAAAGCCCCCCCCATGCTTTCTGCCAGAAGGCATGGACGGCCTCGACGACACCGGCAAAGATCATCAGCCACCCCAAAAAAATCATTGAAAATAGGGCGACCATCACGTAGCTGCTCAGGGCCAGGGTGCCCACAATGATCATAAGAATCCCCTTGGCCAGGAACCAGCCCCAATGCTGTCCTATCTCCTTAAGGTTTGCCGCTTCAAGAGTGAAACTGTTCATGCCAACCCCCTCCTTGTCATTTTATAATACAGGGATGAATACTTCCAACCCGGTTGAACCTCAATGTATGGGGTAATAGTATGCATCATTTTCACATTTTCAATCCGGCACATTAACTTTCCATCACCAACCCTTCCTTTTATTACTTTCTCCTGATCCTCTCCCCTTTAATCCCTCCTGCTTTCCGTGACAGATGCTCCACCTGTTCTGTCAATATACGACGTCTTCTGATACAAGTTTTCACCAGTAGCTTGACAGAATCTTAAACTGAATGGAAGGTAATACTATGATCAGAAGACCATTTGGCTGGAAAAGAGACCTGCCCGACCATCGTGATTATACGATGGCGACGGAAGCAGTAAAACCGTTGATAGATAAATTTGAAAGCGATATTAAGAAAAAAGTTGACCTCAGAGGCGGGTTCTCTCCCATAGAACATCAGGGGGATATCGGCAGCTGCACCGCCAACGCCGCCGCGGCCCTGGTGGAATATTTCCAGCTGGCCACCTTTGGTAAATTCCTGGACGTTTCCAGATTGTTCCTCTATTACGGCGCCAGGTATCTCGGTGGATTTTTTCCGGGTGATAATGGCGCCGAGATTCGTAATGTCATAGGGGCCCTGGTGGTTTTTGGGGCACCTCCGGAAAGGTTCTGGCCCTATGAGGAAACCTTGGTTGATCAGGTTCCCGCCAGTCCTTGCTTTGCTTTTGGCCAGTCTTTCCAAGCAGTAAGTTATTATCGCCTTGATCCCACAGGTATAAAAAGAAAACAAGTACTGGCTGACATTAAATTACATTTATCAAATAACATTCCAATCATATGCGGTTTTACTTGCTACTCATCCATGGACGGGCCGGTCAATGATGGCGACATACCCTATCCAGCCCCAAAAGAAAGAGTAGAAGGAGGCCATGCCGTTGTCATCGCCGGGTATGACGATGACAAGGTTATCATCAATCCCTATGACAAATCTAAAACCACCGGCGCGCTGTTAATCCGAAATTCCTGGGGAACTGATTGGGGCCTGAAGGGGTATGGCTGGCTCCCGTATGACTACGTGTTAAAGGGATTGGCCGTTGACTTTTGGGTATTACTGAAGAGTGAATGGGTTGATATCGACCCGTTTACTTAGGAGGTCAAACATAAGGATAGAGGCTTCCTAATGCCCCAGATACGCCTTCTGGACCACCGGGTTGCCCAGCAGTTCCCGGCTGTGGCCGGTGAGGATAATCTCGCCGGTCTCCAGGACATAGCCCCGGTGGGCAATTTTCAGGGCCATGTTGGCGTTCTGCTCCACCAGGAGCACAGTGGTTCCCTGGCGGTTGATATCATAGATAATCTTAAAGATTTCCTTCACCAGAAAGGGGGCCAGGCCCATGGAGGGTTCATCCAGCAGCAGGAGTCGGCCCCGGCGCATCAAAGCCCGGCCCACGGCCAGCATCTGCTGTTCGCCCCCCGAGAGGGTGCTGCCCCATTGGGAAAGGCGTTCGGCCAGGCGGGGAAAGAGGGTAAAGACCCGCTCCAGATCACCGGCAAGCTGGTCGTCTTTGCGGCCATAGGCGGCCAGACGCAGGTTTTCCAGGACCGTCAGGGTGCCGAAGATGCCCCGGCCTTCGGGCACGTGGGCAATCCCCTGCTGGGCGATGTGATGCGCCGACCACTGCCGCAGGTCCCGGCCGGCGTAGTGGATGGCTCCCCGGGCCACAGGCTGCAGGCCGGAGATGGCCCGCAGGATGCTGGATTTGCCGGCACCGTTAGCCCCGATGAGGGTGACGATCTCCCCCTGATCCACGGTCAGGGACACGCCCCGCACCGCCTGGATATGGTCGTAGGAGACCCAGAGGTCTTTGATTTCCAGCAGCATGATGAGTTACTATTTTTATAGAGATTAACGAAATAGTGAAATAGCAAATAGCGAAATAGGTTTTGTCATTAGCTTTGTTGTTGCCGGCCAGGTCTCAGGATCATCACTCTTCCTCATCCTTCCCCAGGTAGGCCTCCAGGACCTGGGGATGCTGCTGGGCCGCCTGGGGCGGCCCGTCAAAGATGGTGGCCCCGAAATCCAGCACCTGTACCCGTTGGCAGAGGTCCAGGACCACCCCCATGTGGTGTTCGATGAGGAGGATGGTGAGCTGGAATTCCTGCCGCAGTTCCCCCAGCAACTCCACGAGGGCCGCAGTTTCCGCCTGGTTCATCCCTGCCGCCGGTTCATCCAACAGCAGGAGCCTGGGACGGCTGATTAGGGCCCGGGCAATCTCCAGTCGGCGTTGTTCGCCGTACGGGAGGTTCCGGGCCGGGGTCTGGGCGTAGCCCCCCAGGCCGAAGCGATCCAGCATTTCCAGGGCCAGGGTGGTGAATTGCCGCTCCTGCCGGTCGAAAAAGGGAGTCCGGCAGATAATCTGGAAAAAAGAGTAGTTATACTGGGCAAAAGCTCCCAGCCGGATGTTGTCCAGGGAGCTCAGATCCTTGAATAAACGAATGTTCTGGAAGGTGCGCCCCATGCCGGCGGCCATGATGCGGTAGCTGGGCCAGCCGGTGATCTCCTGCCCGGCAAAGACAATCCGCCCGGTGGTCGGCCGGTACACCCCGGAGATTACATTAAAGATCGTAGTCTTGCCGGCCCCGTTGGGACCGATGAGTCCCACCAGACTGCCTTCATCCAGACTCAGGGAGAAATCGGCCAGGGCCTGCAGGCCCCCGAATCTATGCGAAAGATTGGTAACTTCTAATAATGCCACGATAATTAGTTAAATAAGGTGGGCGCCGCCCACCGATCTCTATGATACACGTTCTGGTGCTGGCCTGATCCAGCGTGATTCTTGCAAACCCATGATGCCCGTGGGGCGGTAAATCATCAGCAGCACCAATAAAAGAGGCCCCACCACCCAACGCCACAATTCCAGGGGACGGAGCACCTCCATAAGAATGGTATAGAGGGTGGCTCCCAATACTGATCCGGTGAGTGAGCCGATACCACCTAAATACACCATCACCAGCATGTCCGTGGATTTGAGGATGGAAAAGCTCCGGGGGTTGATAAACTGCAGCAGATGGGCATACAACCCCCCGGCCACCCCGGCGAAAAAAGCCGACAGACAAAAGGCGTAAATCTTGAGGCGGGGTGTGTTGACGCTCACCAGGGTGGCCGCCAATTCATCCTCACGGATGGCTACAACCCCCCGGCCGAGATTGGAATAGATAAAATTCCGCAATACTAACAGGGTGACCAGGACCCAGAAGACCACCCAAGTCAGGTCGGTGAGCTTGGCCATGCCCATGTAGCCCCGGGGGCCGCCCACGGCATCGATATTTTCCAGGACACTCTTGACGATCATGTTAAAGGCCAGGGTGACGATGGCCAGGTAGTCCCCCCGGGTGCGAAAAGAGGGAAAGGCGATGATCAGCCCTGCCAGGGCCGCAGCCAAACCACCGCAGATCAGTACCCGAGGAAAAATAAAGGGGCCCCAGGCCCGGGGAAACACCGCCACCGTCAACAAAGAAGCCACGTAGGCCCCCACGGCCATAAAACCGGCGTGGCCCACCGAGAACTCCCCCATATAGCCGTTCACCAGATTCAGGCTCAGGGTGAGAATAATGTTTATTCCCACATACATCAAAACCTGTTGGATGTAAAGATTGAGCAGGCCCGAGGCCGTGAGGACCCAGGCCAGGAGAAGGAGCGAAGCAGCGAAGAGCGAATAGCGAATAGTTGTGGTCATCCTACACCTTCTCAAACGTTGGCCGTCCCAAAATCCCTGTCGGCTTAAATATTAACAATATCAATAGCATTGAAAAAGCAACAAAGTCCCGGTAGGTGGAGGAGGCCAGGAATACCGGAGTAAAAATTTCCACGGCGCCCAGCAAATATCCCCCCAGCACGGCCCCTCGGATATTGCCGATGCCGCCCACCACCGCAGCAATAAAGGCCCACCAGCCGATGCGAATACCCATGTAGGGATCAAGCACGGGGTAGGCCAGGCCATAGAGCAGGCCCCCGGCCCCGGCGATGGCCGAGCCGATGGCGAAGGTCATGGAAATCACCCGGTTAACCGGCACTCCCATGAGAGGCACAATGGGCCGGTTGTAGGAGATGGCTCGCATGGCCATTCCGGTAAGGGTCTGCCGCACCAGCCAATCCAGCAGGAGCATGAGGACAATGGACACGACAATAATTAAAATCTGAATATTGGTGAACGAGACACCCGCCCAGGATAGTTGCTGCACGGGGATGATGGCCGGCACCTGCCGGGGTTCCGGGCCGATGGTGGCCAGGGTGAAGTTCTCCAGAAAAAGCCCCACCCCCAGGGCGGTGATGACCGCCGACACCCGGGGGGCCTGCCGCAAGGGCCGGTAGGCCAGGTATTCAATGGTGACCCCCAGAACGGCGGTGAGGGTCATGGTAAACAGCAACGCCCCCAGGAAAACCAGAAGCACCGGGACCTGCAGGTTGGGCCCCAGCAGAAAGAAGGACGCCCACATGGCCAGATAGGCCCCCACCATAAAAATATCGCCATGGGCGAAATTGATCATGGTGAGGATACCGTAGACCATGGTATAGCCCAGGGCGATGAGGGCGTAAACGCTTCCCAGTTGCAGGGCATTGAGGAGATATTGCAGAGCTAAGGCCATCATGCATCTTTCGGGAGCGGTGACCGGCTGGCACTTTCCCCGGTCACCGCTTCGAAGTCCGGCTGCTTAAGGCTGCACGCTGGCAAAGTATTTGAACTGACCGTCTTTAACCTGTAAGATGACGGCGCTTTTGGTGGGGTCGCCGGTGCCCTTGAAAGGTCATCTTGCCGGTGACGCCTTCGTATTCCGCCACCTGCGCCAGAGCATCCCGCACTTTGGTTCGATCCAGGGAACCGGCCTGGGTAATGGCGTTACAGAGAAGCATACCGGCGTCGTAAGTTAAAGCGGCCACGTCGTCAGGCTTCTTGCCGTATTTGGCCTCAAATTCACTGATAAATTTCTGGGCCTTGGGGGTGGCGATGTCCTGGGCGTAATGGGTGCTGAAAAATGCCCCCTCCAGGTCTTTGCCGCCTAAGGTGAGCAATTCCTGGCTGCCCCAGGAGTCGGAGCCGATGATGGCGCAGGTAAGCCCTTGATTCCGGGCTTGTTTTACCTGAAGCGGCACTTCATTGTAGTAGTTGGGCAGGAAGAGCACCTCGGGATAGGCCGCTTTGATGGTGGTCAACTGGGAGGAAAAATCTTTGTCACCGGTGGTATAAGAAGCAAAGGCTACTACCTTGCCGCCATCGGCTTCAAAGAATTGTCTGAAAAATTCGGCAATGCCTTTGTTATATTCGCTGGCCACGTCATACAGCACCGCCGCGGTAGTTGCCTTGAGCTCCTGGCGGGCGAATTTGGCCATCACCTGGCCCTGAAAATCATCAATAAAACAGGCCCGGAAAATAAACTTCTTGCCTTCCGTGGTCTTGGGATTGGTGGACCAGGGACTGATCATGATGACCCCGTTGTCCTCGCAGATGCGGGCGGCGGGAATGGCATTGCCCGAAGCATTGGGACCGATGATGGCCAAAACGTTATTCTGGCTGATCAGTTTCTGGGCTGCGGCGGCGGCGGATTCGGCCTTATCTTCGTTATCTTCAATATACAATTTTATCGGGATTTTCTTGTCGCCGACTTTCAGGCCCCCGGCTTGATTGATCTGGGCGGCCAATAATTCCATGCGCCTTTTTACAGGAATCTCCCACCGTGGGCTTACTGCCGGTCAATTCGGCATTGATCCCCAGACGTACCTCTTGCTCTGACTTGGCCCCACAGCCCGAACAGATGAGAGCCAGGGCCAAGCAGCCCAGACAAACTATAAGCGGCCAACCGAATTTCTTCATAACCTGCGTTCCTCCCTTGCCACTGTGCTTTCCTGGTGGATTTCTAAATATCTTTCCAGATCGAAAAATTAACGAGTACGGCTTTGCCTGGCTTTGCCGGTCAATGAGGGCAATCTAACAGAAAACTGTTTAAACCGTCAATGTGAAAAGTTGATCGTGGGCTATTCAGTCGGAAACGGTAGGTCAAAGCCACCGGAAGAAATAGTGCGGGTCGAAATACAGGGTGTTTTTTAAGGTTACTTATTAGCGATGGATTTTAACCATCTCAAGAAATGAAGACCTTATATTGGCGGGATCGGAATTCTCCCACCTTCCTTTTATCTATCATAATTGTAATAACCCCCCCTGCTATTGAGGTATAAAATGTCAAAAGAAAGAAAATGGTCTGTTAACGTTAATCTTAGGCCATCTGATCTTAAAAAACAAGGCGTTAGATTTGAAATGAATTCTTGACATACTCATGTTTTATATATATAAAACTAGTGAAACTCGATTTACGATAATAGACAATGGCAATTTCCCCTTATACAAAGAACAGTGAATTTAAAAAAATAACCGGTTCACAAGGAGAAAAAAATTATGGCCACTGAATTATTAAAGATGACCGCTCAAATAGTTACCTCACATGTATCCATGAACGAGGTGACTTCACATGAGTTGATCAATGAGATAAAGTCAGTTTATAATACTCTGGCAGTATTGGCAGGGGAAAAAGCAGCATCTGCCGAATCTAGAAGTATTTACCGAAGCAACCAAAGAAACAGCCGGACCCAAACCCGCAGTTCCTATTGAAGAATCAGTGCAGGATGACTACATTGTCTGTTTGGAATGCGGCAAGAGGTTCAGAACTCTTAAAGCGCATCTGCGGCGAGCCCACGGGCTGACCCCGGCGGTCTACTGTGAACGTTTCGGTCTGGACCTGAAAAAATATTCCCTGGTGTCCCGCAACTATTCCGAGCAGCGTCGGCAGTTGGCCAAAGAAAAAGGGCTGGGCGAATTCCGCCGGGGCAAGAAATCCTAACCTTTTTGGCTGAGTTGACCCGGGGTGTGTCAGGGATTTGGGGACGTTTCGACGTTCATGGTTAAGTGCGCCCAATTTTTCTCCTTGCGGTTATTCCTCTTACCTCTCTGTCCCGCTCGGATCACCGCTTCTACCTTCCCGAGGCTGTTAGTAATTCCTCTTAAGACATGGCCATGGCTGAGGCCGTCCGAGCTGAGAAAACGTTTCCGGGCTCATTTGCGCCTTGAAATTATCGGCTGGGGGGTATAAAAGTAAGTATGCAACATTCCTCCCTGCCGCTGGCGAAAATCCTGTTGCCCTATGATGGCAGCCCCTCGGCCCGTTTCGCGTTGAAGTTTGCTGCTGCCCTGGCAGTCGCAGGGGGCGAAGCGCTTCAGGGGCTGACCCTGCTGCGTGTTATGGGGGGGAGCTATCTGGCGCGTCACCTCCAGAATGTCGATTTGCGGGTCACCCGCCTGGATCAAACCAAAGAATGGCAAAGAATCCGCCAGCGTTACCTGGAAGAAGAAATCAAGCCCCTCCTGGCTCAGGGACAAGAACTTTTGATTCAGCACGGGTTCCGGGCACCCATTGAATTGAAAATCGTTGAGGGTAAAATCGGCGACCAAATCCTGGAAGTTGGCCCAACATGGCAATTACTCCACCATAATCATGGGGAGACGAGGATTGTCGCCGGTCAAGGAATTTTTGTTGGGCAGCGCCACCCATCACGTCCTGACCCGGGCCGCCGGCTTGACGGTTTTCATAGTCGGGCCGGAGCAATCAGATAATCTTGACAGCCCTATATTCCCTCTGCTGCTGCCCGTGGACGGCTCCGAAGCCTCTTTGGCAGCGGTGCGGCAGGCCGCAGCCCTGGCCCAGGCCTGTAAAACTCAAAACCCCCAGATTACCCTGATGCATGTGCTGGATCTGGCTCTCCTGGGCCTAACCCTGCCAGAGGAGGCAGAACTTCTCCTGGATGAAGGGCAAAAAGCCCTGGCCGCGGGACGCCAGATTCTGGACCAGGCCGGATTGGGAGAATTCACCCAGGAAAAGCTGGTAATCGGCCATCCGGCCCAGGCCATTGCCCAGGAGGCAGAAGTCCAGCAGTCTGCCCTGATTTATCTGGGCAGCGTCGGCCATTCCGCCCTGGCCAGACTTTTTATCGGCAGCGTCACCAACAGTGTCCTCCATCTGGTCACCAAACCCACGGTAGCAGTGGTATACCCCTGATAATTAATTCCCTAGAAGGCAGGAAATTCAAAAATACCATGCGATTGAGTATTAACTGGCTCAAAGATTTTGTTGATCTGACCATATCTCCCGAAGCGCTGGCGGATAAGCTGACCCTGGCGGGCCTGGAAATCGACGCCCTGGAAGTGCTGGCCCCTAAATTTGCCGGCGTGGTGGTGGGGCGGGCGGAAAAAGTGGAGCCGCATCCCCAGGCCGACCGCCTCCAGTTGGTGGAGGTTTTCGATGGTCGGCAACATTGCCGGGTGGTGTGCGGCGCCCCCAACGTCCAGCCCGGCCGTTTGTATCCCTTTGCCCCGGTGGGGGCGGTGCTGACCGACGGGAAAGCCCTGAAAGCCGCCAAATTGCGGGGCATCCTTTCCGAAGGCATGCTGCTGGCCGAAGATGAGTTGGGGCTGTCAGAGGACCACTCCGGGTTGATGGAACTGCCGCCGCACCTGCCTTGGGGGCTGATCTGGCCGAAGCCCTGGGCCTCCATGATGTGGTGCTGGAGGTGGCCATCACGCCGAACCGTCCCGACTGCCTGAGCATTCTGGGGTTGGCCCGGGAGGTGGCGGCCCTGCTGGATGTTCCCCTGCATATCCCGCCGGTGGAATTTGCCGAAGACGCCGAACCCACGGACCGTTGGGCCGCGGTGGATATCGAAGACCCGGAAAACTGCCCCCGCTACACCGCCCGGATGGTGGTTGATCTCCAGGTGCGGCCTTCCCCTTTCTGGCTGCGCCGGCGGCTTCAGGCCAGCGGGCTGCGGGCCATCAACAACCTGGTGGACGTCACCAACTACGTGATGCTGGAATACGGCCAGCCTCTGCATGCCTTTGATTTCAACTGCCTGCGGCATGGACGGATCGTGGTCCGCCGGCCCCGGCCCCAGGAAAGCACCTTCACCACGTTGGACGGGCAGGACCGGCCCTTAGCCTGGGAAACCCTGTTGATCTGCGACGCCATGCAACCGGTGGCCATCGCCGGCGTCATGGGCGGCCAGGCCTCGGAAGTCACCGGCGACACCCGCCAGGTATTGCTTGAGAGCGCCTATTTTAATCCTCCCTCCATCCGCCGGACCTCCAAACGGTTGGGCCTGTCCAGCGAATCGGCCTACCGGTTTGAACGGGGCGTGGACCCGGAGGGGGTCGTGCCGGCCTTGAACCGGGCGGCCCAATTAATGGCGGAGATTAGGCTCCGGCCGGATTTTACGCGGCCTGATCGACGCCTGCCCCCGGCCCATCACCCGGCCCCAGCTGACGTTGCGCCTCAGCCGGACCAACGCCGTGCTGGGAACCTGCTCTGGACCAAACCCCAGGTCAGCGATATCCTGCGGCGGTTGCAGATGCCGGCCTTGGCCGAGGCTGAGGATTCCCTGACGGTGCAGGTGCCGTCGTACCGGGGCGATCTGACCCGGGAGATTGACCTCATCGAGGAAGTGGCCCGGCTGCACGGGCTACGATAATATCCCGGTGACTCTCCCCCGGCTGGCCATGGCGGCCCAGCGTCCTCCCCAAGGAAGCCCGGCTGCGGGAAAAGGCCAAGGAACTGCTGTTGGGTATGGGTTTCTTCGAGGTCATCAACTATGCTTTTCAGCCGGAACGCTGGACCGCCCTGCTCAACGGCGAGACCGGCGGCCAGGAATTCGTCCGCCTGGCCAACCCCATCAGCGAAGAACAGGCGGTGATGCGGCTGGACCTGCTGCCCGGTCTGTTGGAAAACATGCGGCGCAACGCCGCCCACGTCAATAAGGACCTGAAGATCTTCGAAATTGCCAAGGTCTTTCAGCCCCGCCCGGGAGAACAGCTCCCCCAGGAAACCCTGATGCTGGCCGGCCTCATGACCGGGGCCCGGCAGGCG
Source organism: uncultured delta proteobacterium (assembly GCA_963705135.1). Taxonomy (GTDB): domain Bacteria; phylum Desulfobacterota; class Desulfobaccia; order Desulfobaccales; family Desulfobaccaceae; genus Desulfobacca. The sequence goes on along the minus strand of CAVPJB010000023.1, from coordinate 32,372 downwards.
CCGGCCTGGAACCTGCCGGCTGAAACCATGGTGGATTACTATGACTTAAAGGGCGTCATGGAGAATCTGCTGACCGGTCTCCTGGTCGGCCAGGTATCTTTTCAACCGGTCGTGGTCTCTTTCCTGCGCCACGGCACCCTGGTGCTCTCCGGGGAAACTGAGCTGGGCTCTTTTGGCGAAATCCATCCTGATGCCGCCGAACGGTTTGAATTGAAGCAGCCGGCCTGGGTCTTCCAGCTCAATTTTTCCTTACTAGCGGCTGCTGCCCGGGAATTCGCCCATTTCACGCCGCTTCCCAAGTATCCGGCCGTGTTCCGGGATCTGGCGGTCACCCTGCCCGCCGCCATTCCAGCCGCCCAGGTGATGGAAGTAATTTTTGCCTGCGGGCGCCCCTGGCTCATTGAGGCCCAGCTCTTCGATGTCTACACCGGCCCGCCGGTTCCGGCCGGTGAACGCAGCCTGGCCTTTCACCTCTATTACCGGGACCCGGAGCGCACCCTCACCGACGAGGAGGTCAATCCCTGGCATAACGCCATTATCCAGGGTTTGCAGGAAAAATTAGGCGCCAGATTACGGGCCTGATCCACTTTCCAGCCTGAGGCTGCCATGGCCAAGGACAGCGGCCCCAAGAAATTATTCCGCATTGGCGAGGTAAGCCAGCTCACCGGCATCAACCCCCACATTTTGCGGTATTGGGAGTCGGAATTCCAGATTCTGGCTCCCAACCGCCGCCTCTCCAAACAACGCCTCTACCGCCAGGCGGACATCGACCTGATCCTCACCATCAAACGCCTCCTGGAAGACGAAAAATATACCCTCTCCGGGGTGAAACAATATCTGGCGGAGTGCCCTCCCGCCCAGCCAGAATCAAGTCCCCCCGCCACTTCCAGTGCTCCCCCCTCCCCTCCCGACTCCGGCTCGGAACCCATCATCCGCATGGTTCAGGAAGAACTGCAGGCTATCCGGGAAATTTTAGGCGGTAAAAAAACCGAAGATTAGTTGCCGTATGTCTTAAAACCCCGTAATTAATTGGAGAGGCGAGGAACGGATATATACCTTCGGTTTCCAAGTTGCGCCTGGGAATTCGGTTAGTATGCCAAGCTGAACTAGGGTTAATTCAATTAATTCCCCTTCCCCCTCCCTTTTTTCCATCCCATTTTCTTGATCCTGAGCGATTTTGTGGTAAACTCATCCCGATTCCTTTCCATCTGGCAAGTGCGGCCGCGCCGCCTATTTCATCCAAGGAGCACCCCGTGACGCATTTATCTTTTCGATTCTCCCTCCGGATATTTACCCCCCTGCTGCCCACCGCCTTTGTGTTGGCCTTGGCCCTGACAGTTTGTGCCATCGGCTGGCCCAGTGACCTGGAGGCGGCCAAAAAAGCCAAGAAGAAACCGGCCTCTCCGGCCCCGGCCGCCACCGAGGCCGCAGCGCCTCAGCCCAAGGTCAAATACGAGACCGGCGAAGACCCGGAGTTTGCCAAAAAGCACGGCTGGCCGGTGCAGGGCCCGCCGACGCCGGAGGGAGCCATCCTGCCGGGGAAACGCATCGTGGCCTATTACGGCAACCCCCAGTCCAAGAAAATGGGGGCGCTGGGGGAGTTCCCTAAGGACGAGATGCTGCAGAGACTGAAAAATGAGGTGGCCCGCTGGAACAAGGCTGACCCGTCGACGCCGGTGCAGCCCGCCCTGCACCTGGTGGCGGTGGTGGCCCAGGGAGCGGCAGGCAAGGCAGGTCTTTACCGCATGGTCATGCCGGACAAGATTGTCAACATGGTGCACGACTGGGCCAAAGAGATCGGCGCCATCATGTTCATCGACATCCAGACAGGATTCGACAACATCCGCAACGTCCTGCCCCGCTTCGAGTGGCTACTGAAAGAACCGGATGTGCACCTGGGGATGGACCCGGAGTTCAACATGGGCCCCAGCGGCCGCAAGCCGTGCACCAAGATCGGGACGTACGACGCGGCGGACATCAACTACGCCTCGAGTTATCTCCAGAGCCTGGTAGAGAAATATCAGATCCCGCCCAAGGTGCTCATAGTGCACCGCTTCACCAGGAACATGGTCACCAATGCCAAGCAGATTCAGCTGCGCCCCAAGGTGCAGATCGTCATGGACATGGACGGCTGGGGGGCCCCCTGGCTGAAGCGGGATTCGTACCACGACTACATCATCGCGGAACCGGTGCAGTACACCGGCTTCAAGCTCTTTTACCACAACGACACCAAGAAAGGGGACCCCCTCATGACCCCCGAGGAAATCTTGCGATTCATTCCGAAGCCGGTTTACATCCAGTACCAATAGTCAAGAGTAATGTTTCAAAGGCGCCATGGATGCCAAAAGGGAAGAAGCATTTCTTACTTGAAGACGGGATTACCGCCCATTCATAATCACCATGGAGGCGCCTGCAAAATTCATTTCTTGCTCCCTGCCGTTCTGAGCGTAGCGAAGAATTTAAGGCTCCAACAAGGTCAAGATCCTTCGCTGCGTTCAGGATGACAAAAATAGCTATTTCCCAAGAGCCTCAATGTTAAAATTTTTATGCAAACTTCTATCATGAAAAGAATGGTAAGATTTGGTCTCTTTTTATTGTTTTTGCTGCTTTACTGTAATTTGGTTTCTGCTGCTGTATTGAGGGTGCATGGCCGGTATCTGGTGGATGAAAATAATAAACCCTTTTTTGTGAATGGCGATAGCCCCTGGTCGCTTATTTCCCAGGTCAGCAAAGCGGACGCCGACAGATATCTGGAAAACAGACGGGAAAAAGGATTTAATCTTGTCCTGGTAAATTTGATTGAGCATGAGTTTGCTGACAATGCTCCAAGGAATTATTACGGCGACCCTCCATTTACCGGCAAAGCGTTTATTACTCCCAACAATTCGTATTTTGCTCACGCTGATTACGTTATTAATGCAGCCGCCGGAAAAGGAATAACGGTCCTGTTGGCTCCGCTGTACCTCGGCTGGGGCTGCGGGTCTCAGGGCTGGTGTGCCGAAGTCCGGACTGCTTCTTTAAGCGATATGCGGTCCTACGGGAGATATGTCGGCAATCGTTATAAGAACTACGATAATATAATCTGGTTAATCGGTGGCGATACCAACCCGACACCGGTAAAAAGCAAGGTGCGGGAATTTATTGCCGGCCTAAGGGAAACTGACCCACGTCATCTAGTTACGGCTCACAATGAAAGGGGGAGTTATGCCGTCTCACCCTGGCCGGGGGAAAGCTGGTTAACTGTTAACAATATTTACCCGCAAGCAGCCTCTGTTTGCCAGCAATCAAAGGGGGCCTACGATCATAGCCCGATAATGCCTTACTTTTTGGTGGAAGGAATTTATGAAAATGAACATCGTATAACTACGCAAGGTTTGCGTGCGCAGGCATATTGGACGGTTTTATCGGGGGCCTTCGGTCAAATTTTTGGCAATAGTCCAATTTGGCATTTTAATTCAATGGCTTCCAGTCCTGGCTTAACTCATTGGAAATTAAATATGGATAGCGCCGGAGCGGTTTCCATGCTGCATTTTGGCAAGCTTTTCAACTCGCGTTCCTGGCATCTGCTTGTACCGGATTTTAACCATAGGGTGACAACTGCCGGCTATGGAACCTGGGGCCAATCAAATTATGCCGCCACGGCCAGGACTGCCGACGGCTCGACGATAATAATTTATTTGCCGTCGAGTCGGCCGGTAACCGTGGACCTGACCAAGGTTGGGGGAACCAAGGCGAAAGCCTGGTGGTATAATCCTGCCAAGGGTGCCGCGACCTTCATAGGGACCTTTAATAATTCGGGCAGGGAGACGTTTACTCCAGTGTTGTCCGGCGATTGGGTTTTAGTTATAGATAACGCCAGCTTGAATTTACCAGTCCCCGGCAGGCCTTGCCTTTCCCAACTAAAGATGTCGCCAACCTCAACCAAGGAATAAGAAACTCCTCCACCCTTTATTCCCTTTTACTATTTATCATTTATTATCTCATTCACGCTCCCCAAGCCGAAAAGTCTTGACCGGAACGCCGAAAATGCTTAAGTTTATGTTTACTATTTTTTCCGTTGGTAGGTCAGGAGGTGTTCATGCCCCGTCGGGTTGTTGTCGATGAAGATGCCTGTGTTTTTTGCGGCACCTGCGCTGAAATCTGCTCTGAGGTTTTTGCCATGAATGAATCTAAGCAAAAATCAGAGGTCATTAAACCAGAAGGCGGACCCGCAGACCTGATCCAGGAAGCCATCGATTCCTGCCCAGCTGCCGCCATCAGCTGGCAGGATTGACGGAAAAAACAATTCATTGATTGTTTGCCCGCAGTGGAATGCTACTTGCCTCATTATTTCATTAACTTAGAATACATTTCACCTTAAGGAGGATCAACTATGAGTTTTACCCCAGCCGCGGTCAAAGAGAAAATTATCGAAATGTATCCTGAAATTGATAAACACGCTATCATTATGAGCGTGGATTTCGACGCCGCCAAGGATGCCTATATCGTGAAATTAAAGAAAGACAAACACGAAATGACTACCCACCTGGAGAAAAAAGACGCCGAAGATTGCCTGCGCAACATCAAGTGCGTCTATCTGGGGACGCAGGTCGGGCAATTTATCAAGAATTTTCAGATGGCCTAAACCAATCGGGCGGCTATGGCGCCGCCCGCTTCTTTCATGGCTTAGATATGGCGTCTTTCGACCATCATCCAGCTAACATCAGTCGCATTTTTCAACAATCCGGACTTACTGCAGACCTCATTAACGCCTTTCAGGGGGTCATCTACCGGTATTTCCGGGAGAACGCCCGGGAGTTGCCCTGGCGCCTGACTCATAACCCCTATGAGATTCTCGTCTCCGAGATCATGCTGCAGCAGACCCAGGTGGAACGGGTGCTCACCAAGTACGGCCCTTTTCTGGATAGGTTTCCCGACTTCTCGGACCTGGCCCGAGCCTCTTTAGGCGATATTTTGCTGGCCTGGCAGGGCCTGGGTTATAACCGCCGGGCCCAAGCCTTGCAGGGGATCGCCCAGCGGGTAGTGGCTGAGTTCGGCGGCCGGCTGCCGGCGGACCGGGAAATCTTGGAGACCCTGCCGGGCATCGGCGCCGCCACTGCCGGGGCCTTGTTGGCCTTTGCCTTTGAGCAGCCGGTGGTTTTCCTGGAGACCAACATCCGCCGGGTCTTTTTGCACTTTTTTTATCCGGAGGGAGATATGGTGCCGGATAAGGTCTTGCTGCCCTTGATCTTTCTGACTCTGGATGCCCGCCAGGTTCGCCAGTGGTACTATGCCCTGATGGACTATGGGGCCATGCTCAAAAAGACCGTCCCCAACCCCAACCGTCGCAGCGCCCATTACTCCCGGCAGTCGCCCTTTCGGGGCTCCGATAGGGAAATCCGCAGCCAGATCCTGCAATTATTCCTCAATACCGCCGAACTGCCGGAAAAGGCGATTCTGGCCGGCATACCGAGCGAGGCCACCCGTATCAAGAGAATCCTGGCAAAGCTAACTCAGGAAAACTTCTTGCTCCGTCAGGAAGGAAGCTACCGCCTGGCCACCGGCTTGGAAGCCTCCACCTAAACACCATATCCTTGCTTCACCTTCCCCTCAATCCTGAGCAGGCGATAAGTTTAATCCCCGCTGCCAGGAGATATACCGCGGTCATGGCTCAGGACCACAACGAACTAAGAATAATCGCTATCCTCCGGAACAGATCAAAAACTACGCTTCCTTTCCCCATAGCCCATAGCTTTCTGGGTCTCCAGGCTGATTATGATCTGGATCTAGCCCGTGACAGGCTCGGACGGGGATCTACTCTAGGGGATTACGACAGTAGCAGCTGCGCCGCGAAAGTCGGTTGGTTCAGGCTGACCTTGCTTCAGCGCTTTCTCCCGCGCTATCTGATGATTTATATCAGCAGGGATAAACTGAACGTGCCGGCCCAGGCGCTTAGCTCCGATAAGCTCATCCCTGGCCACCTCACCGCCGCCGATGGCCACGATCACGTCACTGTTCTCCACCATTGCGGTGGAAGTGGGTGACAATCGCTCACTCCTGGGCAGGAACCCACCCCAGGTCTTATCTTTTACATAAAAAACCAGGTCAACAGCGGGAGATAACTTGACCTTGTTGTCTTTCGCTTGCGTTGAGACGATTCCCGTGGTCAGGAAGCCTTTCCGTTTCGCCAGATTATACACAGCTCCAATACCCTCGGGAGTGGCGCCAATGTTCACGATGGTCTCTTTCGGGTCGAATTGGTTGAGTATCCGAGTGGCTTGCTCAAGCATCCCTGCCTTATTCTCGTATTCGGCACCGGAGTAACCCAGGAAGGTAAGAACTTTCATTTTCTTATTTAGGAAAAAGGTTCGGATTTCCTGGGGGGTGGCGTCTCTGACGTTGGACGTCAGGTCCTTGCTAAATGCCAAATGCGTGAACATTAAAGCCAGCATGGACAAACAGAAAGCGACTTTCCCCTTCGACAGTCTTCGGTCCATGATTATGCTGCCTCGTTCAGGCTGAAGCCCAACAAAGATTTTGCGGTTTGGTTACAGGAGCGTTATTCATAGAAACCTAATCTGAGGGTGCGGGTCTTAGACCCGCACCTTCAAGCGAACCTGATTAGGCTCAGGCAATCTCGGCGTCGGTAAGGTAGCAGTCGGGGTCGGGGGCCCAAAGGTCGCCGGTGAGGGCTTCGGCCCGGACCCGGAAGTTGCCGCCGCAGGTGTCCAGCCAGCGGCAGGTGGCGCAGCGGCCGGTGACGTGGCGTTTTTTCTCCTTCAATCGGGCCATGAGGGGGTGGCTGAGGTCGGTCCAGATCTGGCTGAAGGGCCGGTCCTGAACGTTGCCGAAGGAAAAATGCCGCCAGAACTGGTCCGCGTGGACCTGGCCGTCCCAACTGACGCAACCGATACCCCGGCCGGAGTTGTTGCCTTCGTTCATGCGCAGCAGTTTAAGCACTTCCTCGGCCCGGGGGTTGTTTTCCCGCTGCAGGCGGAGATAGATATAAGGCCCGTCGGCATGGTTGTCCACGGTGAGGACTTCTTTGGGCTTGCCCCGGGCGAAGAGGTCGGCGGTGCGGTCGATGATCAGGTCCACCACGGCCCGGGTTTCCTCGTGACTCAGGGCAGCCTCCACCAGCCGGCTGCCCCGGCCGGCATACACCAGGTGGTAAAAGCAGACCCGGGGGATCTCCCTGGCTTCGATGAGATCGAAGATGGCCGGGATTTCCTGATAATTATGCTTGTTAATGGTGAAGCGCAGGCCTACCTTGATGCCGGCCTCCTGGCAGTTTTGGACTCCTGCCATGGCCGCGGCAAAGGCTCCGGCCTGCCCCCGGAAGCGGTCGTGGGTGGCCTCCACGCCGTCCAGGCTGATGCCGACATAGGAAAGGCCGAATTGTTTTAATTTGTCGGCCACAGCCCGATCAATGAGGGTGCCGTTGGTTGAGATGACGGCCCGCATACCCAAAGTGACTGCATGTTCCACCAGGGTCAATAGGTTTGGGTGCATCAGGGGTTCGCCGCCGGAGAAGAGCACCACGGGGACGCCGAAGGCCTTCAGGTCGTCCAGCAGGGCCAGACCCTGGTCCAGGGAAAGTTCCCCTTCGGGCACGGTGGCGGTGGCATGGGCGTAACAGTGGACGCACTTGAGGTTGCAGCGGCGGGTGACGTTCCAGACCACCACTGGGCGCTTGTCCGCTGAAAACTGGAGGAGATGCGAAGGGAGGGCCCCGGAATGGCGGCCGTAGCGCAGGACGTCGGCGGCTTCCACCGCGCCGCAATAGAGTTTAGAGATGCCTATCATGAGTTTTTAGTTTCGAGTTCCGAGTTTTGAGTTTTTTACTAAGTTGCATGCAAAGAGATAACATCGGGAGCTGCAGGCTTCAGCCTGCGTCAGCACAGGCGAGAGGCCTGTGCCACCTGGTTTTTTTTCAAGTTCCCAAGTTGTATTGGGAACCCAATATCCCGCCAAGCTTGGCTTGGCCTCCTTATCCACGGGGGGATCAGGTCTCCGTGGTGGCGGAGGTGGGGGTCAGGAAAGACTGCTGCAGGGATTCCTGGAAAAGGCGGTTGAGATAGCCGTCCAGGTCCAGGAGGTCCTCGAGGGTTAGTTGAAAAGAGTCTTTGCCGGTGCGGTCCCGGACCAGTTTGAGGGCGTATTCCAGGTCCTTGGCAAAGCCTTCGCAGATCACCCGGGCGGTGGTGCCGCCGGCCAGGGCCCGGCGCATGACTTCATCCACGGCCTCCTGGGCAAAGGTGAGCTGGATGCGGTGCTCCTGGTAAAATTTATCTTCGAACCGGCGGACCTGCTGATACAGCCGGCTGATCTGGTCGAAGGCAGTGAGCAGGTCGCAGTCCCACCTCTGGTACTGATCTACCATCAGGCCCACCCGGTAATCGGTGAGGGGCATGTGAAAACGTCGGAGTAGTTCATTTTCCCGGCGCCAGACCGAGTCTTTCAAAAGGGCCAGTTCCCGGGCCGCGGCGGCTGCAAATCGGGCGGCCAGATCGGGATCATGCGGGTCGTCCAGGAGACGGGCCAGTTGTTGGGCCGGATTGGCCACCACTTCCGGGGTGACCAGCAACTCCTTGATGTCGGTGGAGGGCAGACGCTTTTCAAACTGGATAAGGGCCTTTTCGATGACGCTGACCAGTCCCCGGGCGCCGGTGCGCTCCTGGGCGGCCCGCTCGGCTAACAGGCGCAGGGCCTGATCCTCGAACTTGATGTCGATTTCATACGCCCGGAAATCCCGCTTTTTGCTGATGGTGATGGGGTTGTTGGGGTTTTTCAGGATTTCGTAGAGGTCGTCGGCGCTCAACTCTTCCAAGACGGCAATGACCGGCAGGCGGCCGATGAATTCCGATTCAAACCCAAACTTGACGAGATCCTGAGCCGTCACCTGGATCCAGAATTCTTTATCCCGCTTTTTGGAGCGGGGTTTGCCGTGAAACCCGATCTCCTGTTTGGCCAATCGCTCCTTGATGATTTTCTCCAGATTGTTGAAGGCGCCGGAGACGATGAAGAGGATGTTACGGGTATTGAGAGTGCGCTTTTCCCGTTTGCCGGTCTTGCGGTATTGCTCGATGGCCTGAATCTGGGAGATGGGGTCATGGGGCACCTTCAAATCGACTTCGGTTTCCTCCATGGGTTTGAGGAGGGCCCGCTGAACGCCGCTGCGGGAGACATCAGGACCGATGAGGTTGCCGGCTGAGGCGATCTTGTCGATCTCGTCGATATAAATGATGCCGTATTGGGCCAGTTCCAGGTCGTCGTTGGCTTCGTACACCAGATCCCGGATTAGGTCCTCCACGTCGCCGCCGACATAGCCGGTCTCGCTGAATTTGGTGGCATCGCCCTTAACAAAGGGCACGCCCAGCTTTTTGGCGATGAGCTTGACCAGGTAGGTTTTGCCCACACCGGTGGGGCCGATGAGAATAATATTGTTTTTAATGGAGCCGACCCCAGGGTCGGTCTGCCTGCCTTTGTCCAGCAAGTAGCGGATGCGGTTAAAATGGGTACAGACCTTGGTGGCCAGGATGCTCTTGGCGGTATCCTGTTTGATGACGTATTCATTAAGATAATCTTCCAGTTCTTCGGGCTTAAGGTTAAAATTGATCCTGCCGGGCCCGGCGCCGTCCTTGCCCTTGGTGGTGGTCTCTTCCACCACCGGTTTAGGCATGATAAAAGGCGAGATTATCTTCACACGATCGCCGTATTTTTTGGACAGGTAATCGCTGAGTTCCTTTTCCAGTTCTTTTTGATCCGGGAATTTAGTGTTGGTCTCGTCCATAGTCATTACTTTTTCTATAACAGTCTATTATTCTGGGAGAAATATCAATTACTTTTGGTAGTCGCAGGCTTTAGCCTGCGCAAGCTAAAGCTTGCAGCTACCCATAATAGTAATGTTACCTTTTTTTTATTTTCGTTATAAGGCAATTACGTTAGAACCATAATGTCTTAGATACATATTTTTTATTATAATTCTTATAGATAACAGTTGCAAGGGGGACCAGGAAGGCAAGCGGATTGACAGTAAGGCCGGGGTAATGCTAAGCTAATGAAAATAAAGGAAAGAGAAGGAGTCTAACCATCGACCGGGTGCAAGGAAATCTCGCCGGTCTCAAGCCCCTGCAGATCCGGCGGCTGGAGCGGCTCTACCGCCGCAAAATCCCCCCGGCTCGCCTGCTGACTCCGGAATTAGCCCGCCAATTAGCTGAAATATCAAGCGAAATAAAACGACAAGTAGGCATCTTGCTGGACCGGCAAGGAGCCCCGGCCATGGTGATAGTCGGAGACCACAAGGGCCTGGTGATTCCCCCCTTAAAACGGGAGCGGCAGGCCGGGGCCCGGCTGAAAGGCCTGCGCCTGATCCACACCCACCTCAAAGGGGAGCCTTTAAGCCAGGACGACCTCATGGACCTGGCCCTGTTGCGGCTGGATTTTATCGGCGCCCTGGAGACGACGCCCCAGGGCCTCCCCGGCCGCCTGCACGGCGCCCATCTGCTGCCCCAACGGGTGGAGGGACGGGATTGGGAGTTTATCGAGGTCGACCACGTGGCTCATCTGGAACTGGATTTTGCCGCCTTGGTCCAATCCCTGGAGGCAGAGTTGGCCCGGGCCGGCCGCACCGGCGTGGACCAGGACCGCCGGGAGCGGGCCATTCTCATCGGCGTCACCACCAAACCCCGGCAGGCAGCGGAGGACTCTTTGATGGAACTGCAGGAACTGGCCGGATCCGCCGGCTTACAGGTAGTGGACGTCATCCTGCAACAACGCCAGCGCATCGATCCCCGCTTTCTCATGGGCCGGGGGAAGCTCATGGACCTGGTGATCCGAGCCCTCCAGGCAGATGCCGATCTGCTGGTGTTCGACGCCGACCTGAACCCTTCCCAGGTCCGTTCCATCACTGATTTTATCGAACTCAAGGTCATCGACCGGACCCAACTGATTTTAGACATCTTTGCTCAACGGGCCCGGAGCCGGGAGGGCAAGCTGCAGGTGGAGATGGCGCAGTTGAAGTACCTGCTACCACGCCTTATGGGCCGGGATGATGCCCTGTCCCGGTTGACGGGGGGCATCGGCGGCCGGGGGCCGGGGGAAACCAAGCTGGAGATCGACCGCCGCCGGGTGCGGGAGCGTCTGCACCGGCTGGTCCAGGATTTGGATCAGGTCAAGGCTGAACGTCGGGTGCGGCGAGGCCCCCGACAGCGCCACGGTCTGCCCATCATTTCCATCGTCGGCTACACCAATGCCGGGAAATCTACGTTGCTGAACACCTTGACCCGGTCGGAGGTGCTGGCCGAAGACCGGCTGTTTGCCACCCTAGACCCCACCAGCCGACGCCTGCGCTTCCCCAAAGAACGGGAGGTCATCATTACCGACACGGTGGGCTTCATCCGGGACCTGCCCAAAGATCTGCTGGAGGCCTTCAAGGCCACCCTGGAGGAGCTGGAGGACGCGGACCTGCTGCTGCACGTCATCGATCTGAGTAATCCCCGCTTCGAGGAGCAGATGGAGACGGTGGACAAAATTCTCGCCTCCCTGGAGTTGGGTGGCAAGCCGGTGTTGAAAGTCTTTAATAAAATTGATCTGACGCCGCCCGCACTGGCGACCTGGCAGAGCCGGCAGCATGACGGCGTAGCCATCTCGGCGGTGGACGCCGGAACGCTGCAGCCCCTACTGCACCGGTTGGAAGAGACCATTGACCGGATTTTCCCCCGGGAGCAGATGACCTCGGCGGAGCAGGAGGCAATAGCTGAGGCCATGAGGGAGCGTGAGAAGACAGGGTTGTTGCATTAGAGAGTGATGAGTGGTTAGTGGTCAGCTTAAAGACTCCTTCTCTCTGGTTCCAAAGTTGTACCTGGGAACCTAATAATTGGCCAAGCTCAGCTTGGCAGGCAATTTTCCGTGTCCAGGTACAACTTGGACTCGAGGGGTATCTGTGTTTTTGCTGAAAGCTGATAGCTGACAGCCTTTAATTTCCTTCGCGAGGTAGTTATGTCGAATAAAATCGCCATGTTGTTTCCCGGACAGGGATCGCAATATGTGGGCATGGGCAAGGCCCTTTATGAAAGTGACGAAAAGGCCGGGGAGTTATTTGCCCAGGCGGAGGAGGTCACCGGGTTGCCCCTGAAGCGGCTGTGTTTTGATGGGCCCATGGAGGAGTTGACCGCCACCGTGAATCTACAGCCGGCCGTCACCATGCTGAATATGGCCCTTTCCAATGCCCTGGGCCGGGCGGGAGTTAAGCCGGAGTTTGTAGCCGGGCACAGCCTGGGGGAATACAGCGCCCTGTACGCGGCGGGGGTGCTCTCCGAGGCCGATACCCTGAAAGCGGTGAAAATGCGTGGGCAGTTGATGCACCGGGAGGCCCAGAAACACCCCGGAGCGATGGCTGCGGTGGTGGGCCTGCCCATCGCCCAGGTGGTGGAACTGCTGTCTCCCCTGGTGGGTCGGGGCTACTTTGCCCTGGCCAACTACAACACCCCAGAGCAGCTAGTCGTCTCCGGGGCTAAAGTTGAGGTGGAAGAGGCCATGGCCTTGGTCAAAGTGGCCGGAGCCCGGGCCGTGCCCCTGGCCGTGTCCGGGGCCTGGCATTCACCGTTGATGGAGGGGGCGGCGCCTGATTTTACCGCCCTGCTGGCCACCCTCAATTTTCAGACGCCTAAAATTCAGGTCTTGCTCAACGTCAGCGGTCTGCCGGAGACCGATCCGGCCGACATTCGGAACTATATGGGCCGGCAGTTGACCTCTTCCGTCCAGTGGACCCAGATCATTGACCACCTGCGGGCCGCCGGGGTGGATGTCTGGGTGGAAGTGGGCCCGAAAAACGTCCTCAAGGGCCTAGTGCGCAAGATCATCCCTAAAGATCAGCCCTTTAACTTTTATAATGTGGAAGATCCGGCCAGTCTTACGAAGTTTTTGGAGGAAATGAGTCTAAGCTAAACCGCTTGCCTTCAATGAGGAAAATGAGATGATTCGCATGACCGAACTGGCCGATCTTCTGGGCACGAAACCGTAGGCGGTTTCTAACCTGCTTCACAAAATAGTGGTCCGCGGCATCCTCCTGCTGTGTCAAACTGATTTCCCTGGTTTAATGGTCTTTGTAGAAAAACTTGACATGAAGTTATGGAAAGATTACCTTTAGCACCATGAGATTCTCGAGAGGCTGCCGCAGTCTGGGCATGGTGCTTGTGGGACTCCTCCTGTCGGTCCTGGTGGTGGCGTGGTTTATCCCATGTCAGTTAGACCGGCATACGTGTGAAGGGTCTCTCGCCCCGAGCAGTTGCTGCTGCGGCCACTCGGTGCCTCTCTTCTCTTCGATTGAAGGCGCGTATGCAGTCACAGTCACGATCTCACCCTATCATTTCTTCGAGGAACAGCCGGCACCTACCGTCTTTGCCTCCAGCATTTTTCGCCCCCCCCGGGTTTAGCCCCTATCATCACATTCAACCTATCTTTTTAAATTAATATTATTAGTTACACGCATGGCAATGGAGGTGTGCGGTGAACCTCAAAAGGATTGCCGTGGGGGTAGTCTTTTGTCTGATGCCCCTTTGGCCCGGTTGGGCCAGGGCCGAGACTCGAGCTTATCCTCTGGCGGAACTGGAAGAAATGGCCCTTAAAACACATCCGTCACTGCAGGTCTCAGGAGCGGAAATCAAAAAAAGTGAAGCGGAGCTGAGAATCGCCCGCCAGTACTCCAACCCGGAACTGGAGGGGGAAGTCAGCAGCCAGAAGGGCATGGAGAGCGGCAGGTATATGACGGGGTATAGCATCGGCCTGTCCCAACCCCTGGAGTGGCCGGGACGTCGGGCCAAACGACAGGAGGCGGCCCGGTTTGGTATTGATGCGTCCCGTCAGAAGCTCACCCAGGAACAGATCAACGTCCGGGCCCGCTGCCGGGAACTCTATTACCGGGTCCTGGCCGGGGAACAGTTGGTGAAGATCGCCGGTGAAAACCTGGAATCGGCCAAAAAACTCCTGGATATTGCCGAGAAACGGGTCCGCCTGGGTGAAAGCCGGCCTATGGAGCTGGTCAAGGCCCGGGTGGAGTTTTTTTCTCTGGAACGGGAGTATGACAAGGCCAGAACTACCTTGACAGGAGACCGGCAGGTCCTGGGCCAGTTCTTGGGGGGCGAATTGCCCACCGGATTCACCCTTGCCAGGGATACCGAAATCTTAAAACAAATGGAGCCCTTAAAACGCTGGCAGGAGGCGGCGGCGGTGGCGCATCCCTTGCTGGCGGCCCAGGAAGCCCAGGTCCGCCAGGCGGAAAGCACCCTGGGGGCCGAACGCCAGGCCTGGGTTCCGGAGGTAAAGGTGAAGGCTTTCCATACCCGGGATGTGGACCTGCAGGCCACCGGCGGCGGTCTGAGCATCCCCCTCCCCTTGTGGAACCGTAAGGGAGGTGAAGTTGCCAGGGCCGCAGCCACCAAAAGCCAGGCCGACGCCGAACTCCGACTGCTGAAACAAGAGCTGGAAACCAAGTTAGTCAGCCAATACAATCTTTATGAAACAGCCCGCCGGCAGGTGGAGTCCTACCGGTCGGCAATTCTGGCGGAAGCCGAGGAGTCCCTTCGGGTGGCCCAATTCAGCTATGAGCATGGCGAAACCGGCCTGCTGGAGCTTCTGGATTCCCGGCGGGTTTATCGGGGGACGGAACAGGACTACTCCAAGGCCTTGCTGGACTACCGCCTGGCCCGGGTGGAACTCTGGCGGTTGGCCGGGGGAGGTGTGAAGTGAGGCACATTCACAGGACTAAAGCCATATGGCTGGTGATTATTTTGGCCACCCTGAGTGTAGGCACCCTCCTGGGGTGGTGGTATGTCCACGAGGAGCACGGCCACGACCAACACGCTGGTCACGACCATGGCCAACACGCTGGTCCTGACCACGATCAACACGCTGGCCACGACCATGGCCCACAGGCTGAACACAATGAATCCGAAGCGCCGCGGCCCGGACAGGTGAAGCTGACTCCGGAAGCGGTGCAGCTGGCCGCCATTAAGACGGCCCCCGTGGTTATCGGCCCCCTGGAAAACCAGGTGTCCTTTACCGGCGAGTTAGTCTTTAATGAAGAGCGCCTGGCTAAAATCCGCTCCCGGGTGCCGGGCCGGGTGGTGCGGATTGTGGCGGACTATGGGCAGGTGGTGAAATCGGGTGAGGTTCTGGCGATCATTGACAGTGTGGCACTGAGTCAGGCCCAGATGGCCGCCCGGCAAGCCGGGGCCAAGTTTAACGCCGCGCACATGGCCTATGACCGGGCCAGCCAGCTTTATGAGGGCAAGGCCATCAGCCGGGCCGAGCTTCAGGAGCGCCAGGCTCGGCTGGAAGTGGAGCGGGCTGAGCTGGAAAATGCCCAAAACCACCTCCGCCTCCTGGGAGCCAGCGGCGCCACTTCCACCCCTTTGCCGAAAATCTCACAGTCCGATGCCAAGACTACAAATCCAGCCAGCTCTGGGGCTAATTACTTCCTTCGTTCGCCCATTGCCGGCCGGGTGGTGGAACGTCACGTCACCCCTGGACTGGTAATCAAGGAAGGCGAAGAGCTCTTTACCGTGGCCAATACCTCGGTCTTGTGGTGCTTTGTCCAGATCCCCGAAAAAGACCTGCCCCTGGTGCAGGTGGGAGCCCCGGCCACGGTAACCGTCAGCTCGTTGTCCCAGCGGGAATTTCCGGGCCGGGTAGATTACCTGGCCGACGTAGTGGACAAGGCCACTCGCACCGTCCGGGGCCGGGTGCGGGTGGATAATACCCAGAACCTGCTGAAGGCCGGCATGTTCGCCGATATCGCCGTTCGGGTGGGACAACACACCGCTCTAAGTATACCTGAAAAAGCCATTCTGGCTGCCAACGGCGACCATTTTGTCTTTGTGGAAATGGTCCCGGGCTCCTTCCAGAAGCATCTCATCAAGCCGGGAGTAAAATGCGGGGACCGCGTGGAAGTGCTGGTTGGTCTGGAAGCGGGTGAGCCAGTGGTAGTTCAGGGAGGCTTTACCCTAAAATCCGAATTGGAAAAGGGCGCCTTCCAGGGCTGTGGCAGTGGGCATGCCCATTAAACCGGGCGGCAAGGAGACTGAAGATGATTGATCGGGTTATTCAAAGCTGCCTGCGGCATCGCTTCCTGGTTCTCATCGCCCTGGCGGGACTGGTGGCCTACGGTGGCTACGCGTCGCTGAAGCTTCAGGTGGACGCCTTCCCGGACGTCACCAACGTCCAGGTGCAGGTCTATACCACCTGGCCCGGCATGTCTCCCGTAGAAGTTGAACAGCAGGTCACTTTCCCCATTGAGATACAGATGGCGGGCCTCCCCGATATGGTGGAACTCCGCTCCGTGTCCCGCTTCGGGCTGTCCCTGATCACCGTGGTCTTCGCCGACCAGGTGGACCTGTATTTCGCTCGACAATTGGTGTTGGAGCGCCTCATCGCTGCCAAGGAAAAATTGCCCAAGGGCGTAGAGCCGGTACCGGGCCCCATCGCCACCGGCTTGAGCGAAATCTACCAGTACACCTTGGAAGAGGAAAACTCGCCACCAGTAGCCGCACCCGGCCAGGATACCGCCCGTCTCATGCGTCTGCGCACCATCCAGGACGCCATTGTCCGGCCTTTGCTTAAAACCGTGCCCGGCGTTACCGACATCAACTCTTTCGGCGGGTTTGTCAAGCAATACCAGGTTGAGGTGGACCCTGACCGGCTGCGAAAATTTGATCTCAGTCTCAAACACGTCTTCGGCGCCCTGGCTGCCAGCAATGCCAACGCCGGCGGCAACGTATTGGAGAAGGGGAGCGAGCAGACCCTGGTTCGAGGCCTGGGCTTGATGCAGTCCGTCCAGGACATCGAAGCGGTGGTGCTGAAAGAAGTGAACGGTACCCCGGTGCTGGTCAAGGACGTGGCCACGGTGGGTGAAGGGCCAGCCAGCCGCTGGGGCGCGGTCCTGGAGAACGGCAAACGGGAGGCCGTGGCCGGCATCGTCTTGATGATCCGGGGTGGGAGCGGCCGGGAAGTGGTAGGTGCGGTCAAGGAAAAGGTCGCCCTATTGAACGCCGGCGGTATTCTCCCCAAGGGGGTGACGCTCAAGGCCTTCTATGACCGCACCGGCCTGGTCCGGGACTGCATCAACACCGTCAGCCGGTCCATCGCCGAGGGCGTCTTCCTGGTGATTCTGGTAGTTTACCTCTTTCTGCGCAGCTTCCGGGGGGCGCTGGTCATCGCCCTTACCTTGCCCCTGGTTGCCCTGGCCACCTTCATTGCCATGCGGCAGGTGGGGCTGTCGGCCAACCTCATGTCCCTGGGAGGGCTGGCCATTTCCATCGGCATGATCGTGGACAGCGCCATCATTCAGGTGGAAAACGTCATGCATCGCCTGGGAGAGATGCAGCCTGAGCAGAATTTCGGCCGAACGGTGCTCCACGCCGTCCTGGAAGTTCGGAAACCCAGCCTCTTCGGAGAGTTGATCATCGCCTTGACGTTTGTGCCCATCATGACCTTACAGGGCATGGAGGGGAAAATGTTTGCACCCCTGGCCCTGACTGTGGTCATCGCCCTCCTAGCCTCCCTGGTGCTTTCCATTGTCGCTATTCCGTCCCTGTGTTCGTATATGCTCAAGCCGGCCCCGGAGCGCCTGAGCTTCCTGGTGCAGGTGGCCCAGAAGACGTATAAACCGGTCCTGAATTGGGCCTTGAATAACTGGAGATTCGTGCTCTCGGGCGCCGGGGGCCTCCTGGTGGTCTCCCTGGGCGCGGTGCCGTTCCTGGGCACCGAGTTCATCCCTCGACTGGATGAAGGCTATATCACCAATATCACGATCCGTTTACCATCAGTCTCTTTGTCGCAGTCGGTGGAAATGGAGCGCCAGATGCAGCAGGCCCTCTTGAAATTTCCCGAGGTTGAGTCTGTGGTCTCCAAGATCGGCGCCGCGGAGATTGCCACGGAATCGCATGGGGTGGAATCAAGCGAGCCCATTGTGGTTCTCAAGCCCCGGAGTCAGTGGCGTACCGCCCGCACCGTACAGGAGTTGATCGCCAAGATGCGCCTGGAACTGGAGAAGATTCCCGGCGTCACCTTCAATTTCTCCCAGCCCATTGCCCATCGGGTGGACCACCTGGTTTCCGGGGTCAAGTCCCAGGTGGGGGTGAAGATATTCGGAGATGATATGAATCTGCTTCGGGCTAAGGCCGAAGAGGCGGCCGCCCTCCTGCGGACGGTGCCCGGGGTTACCGACCTCCGGGCAGAGCAGGTGGCCGGCATGCCTAATCTGAACATCAAGATCGACCGCAGCCGGCTGGCCCGCTACGGCCTCACCGTCGCCGACGTCCAGGAGGTCATTGAAACCGCAGTGGGCGGCAAGGCGGCCACAGAGATTATCGAGGGTCAGAGGCGCGTCGAGGTAATGGTGCGTTTCCCGGAAGAGCGACGCAACAGTCCTGAGGCCATAGGTAACATCCTGGTGGCGACTCCGGGGGGAGGGTCCGTACCCTTGTCGCAGTTGGCCGAGATCATCGAAACCGAAGGGCCGCTGCAGGTCAGCCGGGACAATGCCCGTCGGCGCATCGTGGTGGAATTCAATATCAGGGGTCGGGACACCGGCAGTGTTGTGGCGGACGGCCAGAAGCTGCTCGCCTCCCGGCTGGCCCTGCCTACGGGATATTACACCACCTGGGGGGGCACCTTCGATAATCAGCAGCGGGCCATGCACCGCCTCCTCCTCATCGTGCCCATCACCCTGGCCCTGATTTACCTGCTGCTCTTCCTGACCTTCCAGTCGCTCCGGTACGCCAGCCTCATTATGCTCAATCTACCCCTGGCCTTGATAGGCGGAATTATAGGACTCTTATTCACTGGCCTCTATCTGAGCGTCCCCGCGGCGGTTGGCTTCATCGCCCTCTTCGGGGTGGCGGTGCTCAACGGCGTAGTGCTAGTCTCCCAATTCAACCAGCTTCGCCAGGAGGGTCTGCCGCTGGAAGAAGCGGTAAGGCGAGGTTGTGAACGGCGGCTGCGCCCGGTGCTGATGACTGCGTTGGTGGCTATCCTGGGGCTGGTCCCTTTGCTGTTTGCCACCGGGCCGGGGTCGGAAGTGCAACGGCCCCTGGCCGTGGTGGTGGTTTTCGGCCTGTTCACTTCCACGTTGCTTACTCTTATCGTGCTACCGGTGCTCTACCAACGTTTTGCCGAGAACCTGCCGGAGTTTTACCAGGAGGAATAAAATGAAAAAGATCATTCGTTTTTTTGGCTTGTTGGGAAATCACTCTTATGAAGAATGGCTTAGAGGGAAGATACACATGAAATATTGGCGGCTTTTAGGCTTGGTAGTTTTAACGGGTTTCCTGGGAGCCTGCGCTTCCCTCCAGGAACAAGATTATCTGCAACAATATGGCTCCCGGGGCGGCAGAGGGCAAGGATTTCGGGTGCAACCCTATCAAGTCGACCAGGAGATGCATACCTGTGCACCGGGAAAGATCAGCGGCCGCATCACCCGCCTGCGCGTGGAAACTTTTTCGCAGGATAGGGACCCGTTGTTGGCAGTGGAGGTGCAAACTCCGGACCGGGGTGTGGTGCACGTGCATTTGGGGCCGGTTTTGGTCCTGGAGCACAAGGAGGTGGATCTAAAGCCCGGGGATGAAGTAATCATCCAGGGTTTTTGCTCTAAACTAGGAGGCCGGGAAAGGCTCCTGGCCAGTGAGGTGGTGCACAAGGATCAAACCTTACGATTACGGGATCCTCAAGGTAATCCCTTGTGGGAAGCCTGGCGCAAGAATTAGCCCTGCAGGTGCGATCAAAAAAAGAGATAAAGGCCCGGACAGGCCAGAGATGCAGAAACTCTAGCAACGTCTATTCAGGCCGTGGCGACGCGACGGGCGGCAGAGATCTCGAGCTTGCCGGCATCAGCCAGATCACGGTCATCTATCAGGAGAACTCGCCAGCTATCTGAAATAGCCGCTGATGTACGTGACCGCCAAATAGACCAGGATGACGGCCAGGAGCCCTTTAATCAACTTGGCCGGGACGAATTTCTGGGTGCGAGCCCCCAGGTACATGCCGGCCATCCCCCCTAAGCCGAACAGGATACCTAATAGCCAGTCAGGGGAAACAGCCTGTTGGGGATACCAGGGGGCAATGAGCATATAAAAGATCACTCCCGCCACTGAGGTGATGAAGGTTCCCATCAGGGCCGCACCGGCCACGGTATAGACCGGCAGACCGAAGACAGCCACAAAAAAAGGCGCAATGATGGCCCCGCCGCCGATGCCATAGGTACCCCCCACGATGCCGACAATGAAGCTCAATGCAAAGATACCCCAGGTTGAAAATTCGAAGGTCTCACCATAAAATTCATAAGCGATCCGGGTAGGGGAGAATTTCAGGGTTTTGACCACGGCTTCCGGCGGCAAGCCCGCCGCCACCCGGCTCTGGCCGGCCTGTTTGATGGCCGCCACTCGTTCATTGAACTTTGCTTCCAGGGTTTTCATGCTAGGGCGGGGGCGCCAGAGGTCGTAGGCTAAGCGCAAGCCGATATAGAGGAGGACAAAGCCGGCAAACAATTTGAAGGCTTTGGGATCCGGCAGGTATTTGATCCGCAGGAAGGCCCCGATAAAGACCCCCGGCAAGGTGCCGACAATAACCACCCAGGTTAACGGCCAGGCCATGCGGCCTTCTTTGATATAGCGATAGACACCGCTGGGAATAGCGACCACATTATATACCAGGTTCGTGGGGCTGACGGCCGGGCTGGTAAACCCGAGGACACTCACCTGAAAAGGCAGGAGTAAAAATGCCCCGGAGACACCGCCCATGGAGGTGAAAAAAGAGACTACCAGGGCGACCAGAAAGGGCACGACAGGATTGGTTTCCACGCCACTAATGGGAAAGAGCATGATCGTCTCCTTTAAGCTAAAAATCTCTAAAAGCTTACCCGAGAAATTTCACTTCACTTATAGACACGATTATAATATAATTCATGTCAATATTATCAACCATCCAAAAGGGATGTCAAGCAGATTCAAATCGGCGAAGAATTTTTAAACCAGAGGAAGACCTCTGTTAAAATCATTTTTGTCATCCTTGGCGAAGCGAAGGATCTAAATTCTTCGGTTGCGGCACTCCCTCAGAATGACAGTTTTCTTACCTTTTTAGTTAGATTACGCCTCAAGATAAACCGGTAGCCGAGAGAGAGGCAGAAATTTCTGATATGGCCTGGAAAAAAACCGATAGGAAGGCCCCGGGGACAGATGATCACCCCCTACCGGGGCCGGAACGCACCAGTCACGGGCGAATCGTGGCCGGACCGGAGAGTAGCCGGTGCCTGGACACGTACAACTCAGCCGGCTGGAACAATCTTTTCGTGACTGGGCCGAGGACGCGGCCAGGTCGGATGTGCGCTTATCCCGTAAGCGAATTCTGCTCATCTTCCTGTTGATCCGCTACACGGGCGCTCGGTTGAACGAGGTGTTGGCCCTCGATCCTTTCCGGGATATCGAACCCGTTCGGCAATTGGTTGTTTTTGGCAGATCTGAGGCCACCCCTGACCACCCCCGTCGGGAAGTCCAGATGCCGGAAACGATTTCCCAAGAGATCAAGAAGGCGTTGCAGGATGCCGCTTTTAAAAAGGCACTGGGAAGTCTGTTCCAGGTGGACCCCGGTCACGTCCGCCGCAAGTTCTATGAACGCACCCTGGCCTGTGGTTTTCCCAAAGAACTTGGAGGGCCAGACGCGCTCCGGAAATCCCGGGCGGTGGAACTGCTGCAGAACAACATGCCCTTGCCGGTGGTGCAAAGGATCCTGGGACATTCTACTCCTAATCTAACTGCTGCCTTTGTGTCGTTTTCCGATGCCGATGTGCAACACGTGGCCAGATTTTTTCTGGAAAAAGAGTCCGGCCGGAAATCCAGCGCTCGCAACACCTTTTTTGGTAAAATCAGCTCTATCCAAAAAGGGGATATTCAGGCGAAGGTGGAAATGGTTACCCTTGGAGGAGACCGGGTTACCACGGTGATCACCAATGACAGTTTGGCAAGACTTGGTCTCAAAGTGGGGACGCTGTTAACCGCCGAAGTCAAAGCCCCTTGGGTGGTTTTGCAGAAAAGTGAGGCAGCGCCCACATGTACGGCGGAAAATATGTTCAGAGGAACCATTGACCGGATTTTACATGGCCGGATCACCACTGAATACCTGGTGCGGATTGCCGATGGCACGGAGCTCTGCTCTTTGGTGACCAGCGATACCAGCCGCCGACTCGATCTTCAGAAAAACGACTCCGTCTGGGCCATCTTCAATAGCTTTGCCGTGGTCTTGCATCTTGATTAGCAGAAATACTATAGGGTCGTTCAGACGCTTGCGCCAACGATAATAGGACTAAAATTGATCGATTGATTGCTACAACCTTTGGTTTGGGCAGACAATATTTCAGCAAGGGGATCAATTTAAGACAGGTTACAGCCTACGATTATTAAAGGACTGAGATAAAAATAGCTCAAATTCAGGTAGATAAAATGACCGATAGCAACACCTCGAACCCGAAGTTAGGAGAAATCTTTTCTTCTTTCTTGCACCTGGGACTGACCGCCTACGGTGGCCTGGCCATGGTGGAACCTATCCGGCATCGGGTAGTGCAGGAAAAAGGTTGGCTGACGCAGAAGGAGTTTATGGATGGGCTGGCGTTGTGCCAGATCGTGCCCGGGGCCACGGTGGTGCAATTAGCCACCTATGTGGGTTATCGTCTCCATAAAACCCTGGGGGCGGTCATAGCCGCTATCGCCTTTATTTTACCCGCCTTTTTTCTCATGCTGGGTCTATCTTTGCTTTATTTTACCTACGGCGAGATCTCTTGGGTCAAATCAGTCTCCCGAGGCTTAAATGCCGTGGTCATTGCTCTATTGCTCCAGGCTCTCTGGCGCTTAGAGGAAAACGTGAGACGCCATTGGCTGGATTTTGGTATTGCTGTATTGGCCTTAGGGTCTCTGTGGCTCGGAATCAATTATCTCCTGGTATTTTTGGGGGCTGGCGCCCTGAGATTAATTCTTGGCTGGAGGTTTTCCCCTCTGACTGGCTCACCCACCGAGGATCTCTCCCCCCCCTCACCCGAGACAAAAATTATATTAGCACAAATAATGGCGACATTGGTCGGTTTGGGCCTGGTGGTTTGGGGTTTATGGAACCTTAACGCCACTCTGGGCCTGATGTCCCTGATATTTCTTAAGATCGGCGTTATCAGCTTCGGAGGCGGTTATGCCATGATTCCGATCTTACAATGGGATATGGTGGATCATCTCGGGTGGCTGACGCTCCAACAGTTTCTGGACGGCATCCTGCTGGGTTTTGTTACCCCCGGACCTATTATTATCCTGGCCACTTTCGTGGGTTATCGGGTGCATGGCTGGCTGGGCGCGGTGGTGGCCACGGTGTCGATTTTTCTTCCCCCCATTGCCATTATCATCTTTCTGACGCCATTTTATCAAAGGATTAAAGAGGCCCGGCTGATGCGGCACGTGATCAGGGGCATTTTAGCCGCCCTGGTGGGCATGCTGGTTTTAGTGATCATCCAGATGAGTCAGGCCGCCCTCATTGATGTCAAGACGTGGGCTGTAATGGTGGGAGCATCCCTGGCGCTTATAGCCTTTAAGGTGAACCTGTTGTGGGTTGTGGCCGCAGCCATCGGCATCTCACTCGTAATTTTTTGAACGAAACCTGGTTTTGAGAGCCTGATTCGCCTTTGCGGCGAGTTCTATCATGTAATGGCAATAAAATAGACAGACCGAATACATTTCACTGGAGGAATCGGATGCTAAAAAAAATACTGGTAGTGTACGATGGTTCCGAGGGAGCCGATCGGGCCTTACAATTCGCCCTTGATTTGGCCAAGAAGCATCAGGCTGAAGTTTGCGCCCTAGCGGTATCAGAAAGATCGCCCATTCATGATGCGGCCTTAAACGAGTTGGAGGAGGAAACAGAATTTTTTCAACGCTATTATCGGGACCAGATTTTGAAAGCCCAAGGGGTGGCGGCTGAAGCCGGCATTAGCCTCAAAACTTATCTGGAGACGGGTCATCCGGCGCAAACCATTCTGCAAGTGGCGGAAGATGGTCAATTTGATTTAATCGTGCTGGGTCATAGGGGCCTTTCCGGAGTCTGGGCGAAGTTACTGGGTTCGGTGGCCGAAAAAGTAAGCCGCCATGCATCCTGCAGCGTTCTGATTGTCCGTTAGCTTTTTGGACTCATTATAACCACAGCCGCCATGTCGTCGTGTTAATGGAGGTTAAGGACGTGGTTATAAAAACCCTTGCCCCAAAACTATAAGGACAAGAAATCCCGTCTAATTAGTCTGCTAGGGCATTTTATTTCGAAATAATGTTCCAATTAAGCGCCGATTTTTTCCTCAGTATGTGTTGTTAGGGTTATAAGACAAAGGAGGTAGAGGGTTATGAATAAAATTGAGTTTAACATACTTCTGTTTATCTTGGGCCTATTACTATCTACTGGTTCCTGGGCCCAGAATGTCGGGCAACCGGGGGGCGATGAGGCACCGATCCACTTCAGCAAAAAGTATGACCTGAAAACCGTGGAGACTCTCAGCGGCGAAGTCATGGCGGTTGAAAAGTTTTCTCCGGGAAGAGGCGGGCCTCCCCAGGGCCTGCGCCTGAGGGTAAAGTTCCCCCAGGAAACCCTCCTGGTCATTTTAGGCCCTATCGTTTACGTGGAAGAACAGAACGTTAAGTTTGCGGCGGGTGACCGGGTGGAAGTCAAGGGCTCCAGGATGATGGTCCGGGGTGAACCTCTTATTGTTGCCGCAGAAGTGAGAAAAGGCGACCAGGTTTTAAAAATGCGGAATGCAAACGGGGAAGCTCTCTGGTTGGCCAATTGAGCCAGATAAAGAAGGAACCGCACGCTCACCAGAAATAATTCGGTGGCTCTCGTGGTTCGGGAGACAGGGATGAATTTCAGCTTGAGAAGATTCTGGGGAGTGGGTGCCGTGGCCACCCTCATTCTTGCCCTGAGCAGCAGTATCGTGGTAGCTCAGGAAAAAAATTACCAGGCCCTGAGCCTGGAGGACTGCCTCTCCCTGGCCCGGCAGTATAATCCGGTGTTGGGCGCCAGCCGGGAGAAGATCCAGGAACTGGTGGCAGATTACCAGGCGGCCCGGTCCAAGTTTTTCCCTCGCCTGGTATTAACCTCCTTTTACAATCGGCAGCCGCCCAACCGTTTTTCCGCCGGTGGCTCAACTCCTTTTGAGCTGTTCAAGCGGGAAGGGTATACCGGAGTTTATGGCAAGCAACTAGTGTTTGACGGCTTAAAGACCTATCATAATACCCAGGCCGCCAAGACCGGCACGCAGTCGCAAAAACAGGAAGTCCAAAGGGCTGCCGACGAAGTGGCTTATGCGGTGACCGAGGCCTTTTACCGCCTCATGGAGGCCAAGGAGAATCTTAGGGTGGCCCAGGAGGCTCTCAACCAGCGGCAGGAATTCGGCAAGTTGACCGAGGCTTTTTATCAGGCCGGGAAAGTGACCAACCTGGATCACGTGCGGGCCCAGTCCCAGGTATCCGAGGCGGAGCAGGCGGTCGTGGAGGCCCGCAACGCCATCCTTCTGGCCCGGGAAATCTTGGCCCGCACCCTGGGGCTGGAAGAGCAGGTTCCGGTGAATATCAAAGGTAATCTCCCCCTGAATTTTACTTCCCCTGGAGACCTAAATTCCTTATGGCAAGAAGCCTTGAAGAACAATCCGGAAATTAAGAAATTAGATTTGGATATTGCCCAGAGCCAGACTCTGGTCAAAGCGGCCAAGGGCTCTTTTTTACCGGAAGTCAGTCTCCAGGCGGGGAGTGACTATCGCCACCGGGACCTGGGCGGGACCAAGCCGGAATGGCTCGCCGGGGTTATTCTGGAATATCCCTTTTTTGAAGGGGGGCTGACCAAGGCCCAGGTGGCCAAAGCCTCCTCCCAAAACCAGCAACTGCTGGAGAAAAAGCGGGACCGGGTCAACAGCCTCAAGGTGGACCTGAGCGCGGCCTGGAAAGACCAGGAAAACGCCCGTCAGGGCGTGGCCACCACCAGAAAAACCGTGGCCACGAATGAAGAGGCCTTTACCAGCGCCGAGGCCCTGTACCGGCACGGCAAAGCTGTGGGCCTGGATGTCCTCCAGGCCCAGGTGGATTTAACCAACTCGCGCTTCAACCTGATCAGGTATGCCGTGGCCTATGAAATCGGCAAGGCGCGTCTCCAGCAGATCTCCGGCACCGGTCCCTGGGAGACGGGTCGGCTCATTAACGGGGGGCTAAAACCATGACACTTCCGGGGGAAAAAAGTTCATCGGGTTTGCCGTGGGTTTGGTCATCGTGATTTTTTTCGGATACCGGTTTTTCTGGTATGCGCCGACGGTGCCGGTGATCCAGGTAAAAATAAGGGAGATTCAGGGGAAAGTCCACGGACCGGGGACGGTGCAATCCAAGGTGCCGGTGGCGGTAAGCACCAAGATCACCGGTATCCTGGAGAAGCTCTACGCTGACCAGGGCGACCGGGTAAAAAAAGGCCAACTCCTGGCGGAAATTGATTCGGCGGAATTGCGGGCCCGAGCTGCCGCGGCCCAGGCGGCCAAAAATCGCGCCCAGCGAGAATTAAGTCGGGCCCAGGCTGATGTGGGCAAGGCCCAGGCCAATTTAGGACTGGCGCAAAGCAATTACCGACGGGACCAGGAGGTCTTCAAGCCCGGTTATATCTCTCAGGCCGCCTTTGACACCACTAAAGCCCAACTGAAAGTGGCTGAAAGTGAAGTTCATGCCTCCCAAGCCACGGTAACGGCCTTGCAATCCGCAGTAAAGCAGGCGGAATCGGAGACCCATGCGGCTCAGGCCCTGCATAACTATACCCGCATCCTGGCGCCCATGGACGGCCGCATCACCTCCCGTAAAGCCGAGGTGGGGACCACCGTGTCTCCAGGGACGCCCATCTTCCAATTGGTGGATTTGGATATCGTTTGGGTAGCCGCCTGGTTGGACCAGAGCCAGATGGCCCAAATCAAGGAAGGGCAGCACGCTGCTATCCGCCTGCGTTCCGGCAGGCACTACCAGGGGCGGGTGGAGCGTCTCAACGCCGAAGCGGACACCGTCACCCGGGAATTAGAGGTGGATGTGAAATTTGAGCAACTGCCCGAGCCCCTGGTCATGGGTGAGGAGGCCGAGGTGGACATTGACACCGGCCGGGTTCAGGCCCCGGCCGCACCCCTGGCTGCAATCATGGAAAGGGACGGTGAAACCGGGGTCATGGTGGTGGAGCAAGGGCGCTTATCTCTTCCGTCCCATCAAGCCCGGACTGAATGACGGTAAGAGGGTTGCCGTTCTGGAAGGCCTTAAGGAAGGAGACCTGGTTGTGGCCCAGCCGGTGAATTTCAAGCCGGGAACTCGGGTCAAACCGGAGGTCAAGATTCCGGGATCTCAGGGGAAATGATGGATCTGGCGGTCAAAGATCTGAAACGCCACCGGGGCCGGTTTCTGGCCACGATCATTGGCGTGGGCCTTCTGTTCGGCACCGTCCTGGCTATGAACGGCATCTACCGAGGGGTGGTACCGCTGGCACGACGACCTGAAATTCCGGGACGACACCTGGGAGGCGCTCCTGTACGACGGCCGGGCGTACTCGGCTTACTGGTCGAAGGATATCGGTGACGACAACCGCCTGGCCTACGAGCGCAATTACGAGTACTACCAGCCGGTCACCCAATGGAAAAGCGATTTCAACGGCAGCGAGACCGACGTCTACTCGTATCTCTTCGATTTCCAGGCCAACTTCTTCGTCCCGGGCTGGGAGAACCCCTTCTGCTTTTACGATAATGACGGCGACAGCCGCTCCGACGAGGTGGTGCGCCTGACCGGGAACAAGGACATCTCCCGGAACCTGCGCTACAGCCTGGACCTCGACAACTCCGACCGGGGGAGCCAGCGGCACGGCTACGAGATGTCGATCACCGCGCTCGGGCCGGTCCGGTATGGCGAGCAGGACTGCGAACGCCACTTCCATCGCGGCATCCCGACCGGGCCGGTCATCTCCTGGGAAAAGGCCGGGCGCTGGCCAAGTCGGCCAACTGGTCCAAGGCCCACCTCAGCTTCAACGAAAACCACAACAATATCGACGTCCAGGAGGAACGATTACAGCGAGCGCTGGGAAGGCGTGCTGAACACGCCGAACGATTTCTTCCCCCAGGTGGGCGGGCCGCCGTGCGGTCCGTTCAACAAGAGAAATGAGGTCGACAGCGACAACTCGGGCCGGTTCCAGTTCTACCGCAGCCCGGTGGACCGCCGCTGGCATCTCTACGGCGCCGAGGTCGGCTGGATCAAGACGGATTACGATTATGACGGAAACCCGAGATGGAGATCCGGTTCGAGGACACCGATGTCGACGGGTTCTTCGACCTCTGGCGATATGACCTCGACGGCGACGGGAAGTATGAGCGGGAGGTCCGCCGGGCCGACGACCGGGCGTTCCTGATCCCGTTCGATTACGACACGCTCCGGGAAGCCTACATGAGTGACCTGGCGAAGATCGTCGAGGACAACCAGCGGCTGATCGAGGTCCTGAAGGCGGCGCTCGGAAAGCTCGACCCGAAGTTCGCGGTCGACACCGTCGAGGAGTATTTCACGACCCGGCTGGTCAAAGGAGTACGACCGCGGTTTCCGGCTCGGCGCGAAGATCAAGAATAGCCTGGCCGGGACGCGATACTACGGCGACCTCATCCGCGAACGCTATCTCCAGCGCCTGCTGGCGGCCGGAGAGGCCAAGGTGGCCGGCCTCGACGAGGTGATGAGAAGCTACGCCGCCGGCGATTACGCTTCGGCGGCGGGCGTGCTCGAGAAGAAGTTCCTCAAGGGCGGCGTACGGCGCTGGCTTGGTCCCTACGCCAAGCGGTTCGCGATCGAGGTCGAAAACCCCGGCGAGCGGCACTTGGAGAGCCGGGCTTTCGTCGTCAAGATCGCCGATCTCAAGAAGGAGCATCCGGATTTCAACCCGCGGAACTGCGCTTGACCGAGGCCGAGCCGATGATCGACTGGCGGGTGATCCCCACCCAGGTCGACGACATCGACGGGGACGGCCAGGGCGACGAGCTGGTCTGGGTGAGGACCCCCCTCCGGAGAAAAGGCCAGGCTCTGGTGCTATTACACGCCGGGCGGAGCGGCCCAGCCGGACTTCGCCCCGCGGGCGGACGCGGCGATGAACTGGGATACGGGGACGATGGCCAACATCGGCTGGCAATCCGAGCAGGCCGCCTACAGGTTCTATTACGGTCAGATCGAGGCCTTCGGCAAGAAGTCCAACGGCAATGAACCCGACCGGCTGATCCTGGCCGGGCTGGGGACGCTCAAGACGAGCTACCACAAGATGCAGGACTGGGGCATGGACGTCCTCCACATCGGTAACGCTTCAGGCCTCGGCGGGCTGAGCGTTTGGGAGGACGGGAACCGGCTGCCGCTCATCCAGCCGGGCGGCAAAGGCGATCTCAAGATCGAGCGTAAGATCCTGGCCCGCGGGCCAGTGCGGTCGCTGGTGAGAGTCGAATACACCGGGCTGAAGGGAAAGCTCGGGGAATACCGCGCGCGGCTCGATATGTCGGCCTACGCCGGGAATCCTTACTCCCGGCAGGAGGTGACGGTCTGGCGCCCCCGAGGGAAAGGACGTCGTTTACGGTCCCGGGCTCCAGAAGCTGGCCGGCGACGAGTGGTTCCATCTGAGCGCGGGCGGCGTGCTGGCCAACTGGGGCAAACGGCTACGAAGGCGCCGGCGACATCGGACTGGGGATCATGTACCGTCCCGAGGAAGTATGCGGGCTTTAGCCGAGGGCGAGCTCTACTGCTACGTTAAACTGATGGTTTTCCCTCTTTTTTGAGCGGCTAACGGCAAACCGGGCCGCAAACCGCCGTGTACGAAGATAAAGTTTTCGGTCTGATAATATAGCTTCAAGGTTTCGAAAAAATGCTTGTGTCCATCCGGAAGACGTCTCTCCCGGCGCTCCCATTGATCTCCCCAATAACTGAACGCAGTCGCAGTTCCCCCATTCAGGAGAAAGAACATCTCTTCCCGACCCTGTAAAAAATCGAGGAACATTCGTTCGTGGTTACCCATTAGACAGATTATATTCTCAGGATTATACTTTTTTTTCAAGTCAATAATATAATCCACCACTCCTTTTGAATTGGGACCACGGTCCACATAGTCGCCGACAAATACCAACTGGTGTTGTGCCAAATTTGGATTTACCAGATTGAGCAGATTTATTAGATGATTCAGGCAGCCGTGGATATCACCGATGGCATAGATCATGGTTTAGTTATGTTATTCCTTGAAAAAACTCAGAAATACTCTTAGGTTTATTTATTAACTATCTGATTTTAAATATATAAAGAGATATTAATTTGCACATTAAGATACCATTAAAGCCAGCGGCAGAGCTTGTCTCTTTGGTCCAGCCGGGTTAAGCCGGCGTCCCGGGCCATCTGCTGGGCTTGACGATGCTCCTGGCCAGATAAGAACTTGGCTAAAGATGGATGCTGGGTAGCCCGGCCGCAAGGCCGATATTGCCCCATGACATTCACATAGGTGCGGGGGGAAATTTCCTGGGCCAGGAACTGCATAATTTCTTTGGTGCCGGCCAAGCCATCCGGCAGGACTAAATGCCGCACCAAGAGTCCCCGGTAGGCGACGCCGGGCTCATCCAGGACTAAATCCCCAACCTGGCGGTGCATCTCTTTAAAGGCCTGCCGGGCCACTTCCGGGTAATTCGAGGCATTGCACAGGGCAGAGGCGACTTGTTCGTCCCAGAACTTGAAGTCCGGCATGTAAATATCGATGATGCCATCCAAGAGGCGCAAGGTAGCCAATGAGTCATAGCCGCCGGTATTATAGACCAGGGGAAGGCGCAGACCTCCGGCAATGGCATAGGGCAGGGCGGCCAGGAGCATGGGAACCTGATGGGAAGGGGTGACGAAATTGATATTATGGCACCCCTGGGCCTGGAGCCGCAGCATCATCGTGGCCAGGTCCTCCACGTCGATTTCCTCGCCTTCACCGCCGTGGCTGATCTCCCAGTTCTGGCAGAAGATGCAGAAAAGATTGCAGTGGCTGAAAAAGATGGTCCCGGAACCGTGTTCGCCCACCAAGGGGTCCTCTTCGCCGAAATGAGGGCCGAAACTGGCCACCACGGGCTTATCGCCGGTACGGCAGAGACCCAATTCGCCATGGCAGCGGTCCACCCGGCACTGATGAGGGCAGATCTCGCAGGAGAGCATGGTATCATAGGCCGCGTCAATTTTGGGCTGGAGAAGGCCGGCGCGCTGAGTTTTTAAGTAAGCAGGTTCGAATGCGTCCATATGGATTCAGGTTTTTAACAACGAGATCAACTCTTGAAGGAATTCGCTGGTTCTTTGTAACCAGTCTTCCACTTCCTCCCGATCAAAGAAAATCAGGCCGACGTAGTCACCACGCTGGCGCGCTTCAAAAAGTTCATCGAATAATTTCCCTTGGCGAACATTGACTCGCCCGGTTTTCACGAAATCCCTGTGGAAAGCTGCTCGCAGCCCGGAGTGTTTCTTGGTAACAATATTTTCTTGCAGAAAAACTGCCGTGATGACGTAAAAGCAGACATAGTAAAGCCGGTTGACGGTAAAGGCATATCGCCCGGCTTGAAACTCATCTCGGGCCGCTTCCAAGGATTCACCAGCTTTGTCCTGCCAGTATTTCAAAAGCTCCTGCAAATATTGTTGACGGCTCACAGGGGTATGCCTTCAGAAGCAATGGTTGCATGAATGGGCGTTATACTCAGAGCGCTGTTGTGCCATTCATCTTGAGAAACTAATAAGATACTAATATTACAGCCGAAAGCGAGATTTAGTTCAAAAACCTTATGAATAATATGGCGCCGAATAGATGTCGTGACAGTTTGGGGCAATTCTATCAAAAGGTCCAGGTCAGATTCCGCATCAGCAGTCTTGAGAATTCGGGAGCCAAATATCGTCAATCTAGCACCCGGCCAATGCGAGGTGATTTCCTGCTGAAGCATCTGCAGGGCTTGCCGCTCTGCCTGGGTCAAATCAAGGGCATCCACGATGTAAGTTTCCTTGGGTGGCAAGGGCTATTGGCAGTCTTAGAAAAAAAGTTTTCTCTGACCTGAAATGAATTTGCTGCCATTCAAGCTTTGGGTCAGGGGGAAAAGTAAGGCCCTTCCCCGAATTTGTTTGTGGTCCATCGATGACGACAAGCCATTTTCCTAATACTTTAGCCCTAGTTAAGCTGTAAATCACTAAATTTCCTTCTGCTTCGAGATATTCCCATGCCACTTTAGCCCTATCTTCCCTCTTTTTTCTCTCTGTCTGTAATGCTATTTTATATTCAGACAATTATAACTGTGAGTGAAT
>CAVPJB010000022.1:0-35646 GCA_963705135.1 uncultured delta proteobacterium | reverse complement strand
AGCAGCCCCGCCAGGATGGGGCCGGAGGCGTGGCCGACGTCGAAGATGGTGCCGAAGGTGCCCATGGCGGCGCCGAAGTTTTTGGCGTGGCAGACGTCCGCCACCAGGGCCGCGGTTGAGGAGGTGACCAAGGCCTCCCCCAACCCGAAAACCAGGGCGGTGCCCATGAGCAAGTAAAATGACGTGAGCAGCGGGATGGCGGCGAACGACACGGCGCACAGCACCATGCCGATGACGACCAGGGGTTTGCGGCCGTATTTGTCTGAAGTCCGGCCCATGATGGGCTTGGAGAGGATGGTGGTGAGCACCTGGACGCCCCACAAGAGACCGGCCTGAAATTCGTTCAGCCCCGCCACCTTGACGGCATATACCGGCAGAAACGCCTCCAGCGCCCCCACCGTCAGGTTTTGTAAGCCCTCCATGTTGGAGGTGATGACCACCCGCCGGTCGCTGATTACCTCCTTGATGCCGGAGAAGAACCGGCCCAGGCGTTCTTTCAGGGCTCCGGGATGGGGCGCCACGGTTTCCTGGCCTCTCAAGGCAATGAGGCCCAAGAGCAGAGCCGCGGCCCCGGCCAGGCCGCTCATCAGGAAGACCAGGCGGAAGTCATTGAGCCCCGGGCCGTTGGCCGCAGTCACATACGTGAGCAGAAAGCCGCCCACGGGCGCGCCCACCAGGGTCCCCAGAATGGTCACCGAGGAAAACCAGGAGAGCCATTCACCTTTTTTGGCCCCGGCGATGTCCGCCACCACCGCCATGGCCACCGGGCCGTAAATGGCGGTGGCTAGCCCGTGCAGGAAGCGGATAACGATAAGCCAGGACTATAGTCCTTGATAACCAGGTAGGTGAAGGGCATGACCGCAAAGACCACCAAGCCCATGAGGAGAGTCTTGCGCCGGCCGATGATGTCGGAGAGCGCGCCGGAAGGCATCTTGAAGAAAATGCCGGTGACGGTGGAGATGCCCACCGCCAAGCCGATGGCCTCGGGCCCGGCCCCCAGGTAGAGGGCAAACAGCGGCAGCACCGGGTTTCGGGCCAGGGCGTAGGAGAAGCGGGCGAAGAAGCCCACGGCGCACAGGGAGTTAAAAGGATTGAGGAGAGGCATTGGACATTACTCGTAAGTTTGATTGGAAGGCAGCTTTACCGGCACCTCATTTAAGCACCACGGAGAAAAGCAGCCCCAGCCCCCCGGCACCCAGCACCACCACGAGCGCGGCAATTTTGGCATGCCAGCGATAGAGTAAAACCAGAGAGGCGGCAAAGATAAGCAGGGCCGGCAGGTTCACCAGGGCTGCGCGCACGAGGTCAACACTGGTAACGGCGATCAAGCCGATGACGCCGGCGGTGACTCCCAGGTTGAAGTTATGGAGCCCAGGGTGGCTGATCAACTTTTCCAAAAAGTTATGGCCCACCAGGGTAAAGGCAAAGGCCGGGAGAAAGATGCCCACCGTCAGAGCCAATCCCCCCCAGGGGCCGCCGCCCAGGTAACCCACGAAGGTGGCGAAAATAATGAGGGGGGCCGGGATAATCCCGGACAGGGCCAGGCCGTCCAAGAATTGGACGTTGGTCATCCAGCCACCGGCTTCAACCGCGTCGTGCTGCAAAAAGGGAATGACCGTGTAGGCCCCGCCAAAGGTGAGTAAGCCAGCCCTGAGGCCGGAAAAAAACAGGCTCAGAAGGGAGGGGGTGGCATTGGTGGAAGAAAAGAGGAGCATCAGGGCGGAGTTAATGCCACCCTCCCAGGGGTTCAGGAAATACCACACCGATCCGGCCAACAGCGCCAGCCCGACAACGCCGGCCAGGAAATACTGTTCCCGGCGACAGAGGAGATAAGCCAGTCCGGCCAGGGGGAGAATCACCAAAAAATGCGCTCCCAACCAACTGCTGGCCGCGGCCACCAGACCAATGGCCCACAACCAGCGGTCGGCCAGGGCCGGCTGGCCCAGGCGATGCACGGCCCGGACGATGAGGGCGGCTACCGCGGTTTTGGCGCCGAAGAACAGGGCCGCCAAGAGCGGCAACTGAATGCCATAGGTCACGTAGAACCAGGAGAGGGCAAACATCAGAACAAATCCGGGCAGCATAAATCCCAGTCCCGCCAGCAGCCCCCCCCAGCGTCCCCGGTTCAACATGCCGAAATAGACGCAGAGCTCATGGGCCTCAGGTCCCGGCAACACCTGGTAGACGGCCAGGGCCCGGTTGAACTGTTCCGGAGAAGCCCAGCGTTCCTTGGCCACCAACTCCTGGCGGATCATGGCGATCTGGGGAACCGGCCCGCCCCAGGCCAGCAGGCCGAAATGCAGGAAGCGCCAGAACAGCCGGGCATAGGATTCCGGCTTGGGGTAATAAGCGTCGGCGGCCTCGGATGATGGGGTATTTATGGTTCGGTCGTTCATAGTTTGCAGGCCTCTCTCTCTGATTGGATGGCTTTTAGCTATCAGCAAAATACATTTTTAATTTTAAGGCGGAAATATTCGTACAGGTAGTCGAACATGGCCGCCCCTTGCTCCAGACGCACTTCGTCTTTGGTAGTCATGGCTGTCATACCAGCTAACAGGTGCTCAAAACCCATATTTCCAGGGTGGCCAAACTTGTTGTCC
Organism: uncultured delta proteobacterium; assembly: GCA_963705135.1. Classification (GTDB taxonomy): domain Bacteria; phylum Desulfobacterota; class Desulfobaccia; order Desulfobaccales; family Desulfobaccaceae; genus Desulfobacca. Next base: position 33,046 of record CAVPJB010000022.1, on the reverse strand, counting down.
TTTAACATCCAGATCATGGACAATCTGCGCGACCATCGTCAGGGCCGGGTCCTCCACCCCCAGGCGCTCCAGAAGCACTTCAAAGGTGCAGCGGTCCCCTGCATGGGTGAACTCGCCGTCAAACATATCGAAGCGCAGTTCCGCGGCTTGGGGCTGATAGCCTTTGGCGGCCACAAACTTGAACTTGCCTGGGGGTCAATAAAGCGCTGAATCAGCCAGGCGCTGGCAATGCGGTCCACCTGAATGCCCCGGCGGGTGACCCAGGTGCGGCCCCGGCAGTCCTCCAGGCTGAGCTTCTCCGGAGTGATTGCCGGGGAAGGCGAAGATTCCTCTTGCAGCAACTCTTCGAGTCCGGCCACCAAACCATCGGCCACTTCCCGGGCCGGAGCGTCGAAGAAATCGAGGGCGGCTACTTCAGCCAGGCGCCGTTTCAGGCGCTCTACCTGGCTGCGCAGTTGGCTTTTTTCTTCTTCCGGGATGGTTTTGCCAGGAGGGTTATCTTGCCTGAATTGCCGGGCCTCTTGGGCTATCTGGGAATAGTCGGCATCACGGGCGGCGTTGAACAATCCCTTAATCTGCTCGTCGGAAAGGCCCTCAATGAAACTGGCTTCACACAGAGAGGCCTCTCCCCCCAGTTGGGTGATTTCTTTGATCAGCCACTGAAAATCCTCCACCGCCTGATCACTCCGAGGCAGGACATAGATGGAATTTTTCAGGGCCACGGCCCCCAGCCGCTGGAGCCGCCGCCAAATTTTTACCCGGGAATAATTCGGCTTTGGCGGAATCTGGTGAAATAGCAGCAGCCAGCGTCCCTCGCCTGCTCCACTCATGCAAATGCCCTCCAGTCCAATACTGATTAAATAAAAGGTGGAGGGATTTTTGGTGGGCAGTGCCCACCCTACATTTTTCCGCCTCCAACCGTTATAAAAATAATAAATAATATTGAGTATATCATTTGTCAAGTTAAATATATAACAGTTGTATCATTATAACGGAATCCAAACGTTAGGATAAGGGGGAGAATTCAGGAAGGAATTTTCGGGAAAGGAAAGAGGGGCGAAGCTGGAGCTTCGAATATAATGGTATTCCCAAGCTAGAGCTTGGGAACAAGGCTGAAGGAAGCTGAGGGGGCCGGAACCTCCGGCCCTCTGCGGGAAAAACTTTAGAAAACTGGGATGGGCAAAGAATCTTCTTTGCCTAGATGCCCTCCCTCCTTGCCTTATTTTGTGGGCCAATCGGTGAACTGGGCCCAGAGGACGGCGCCGTATTCTGCGTCTTTTTTCTTGCCTTCGTGGACTATGGCATTCTTTTCTTCATTCAGGGCGGCGAAGCCCCACCAGCCGGCTTTGGGCACGGCAAAAGTGAAGACGCCGTTTTTATCGGTTTTTACTACCTGGGCGAAGAAATAGTCGTTGGGTGCGGTCACCTTTTTATCGGCGTTCCAGTATTCCACTTCCACATCGGCATTGGGCACGGGTTTGCCTTTGAATTTGACCACACCCTGGAAGACGTTACCGGCATAGAGGGCGAAGGGCCGGGTCAGGGGGATGATTTCGGCCTTGAGGCCCACTTCCTGATCCCAACCCTCTTCGGCCCCGAAGGCGGCCACATAGGTCTTGGTCTGGTGCACGATGAATTTATTTTCGCGCCGGTTCCCAGTAAGGCGCCGGATCAAAATAGAAGGCATAAATGCCCGGCTTTTTCAGGGCGTAGCCGGCTTTCCAGGCCTGCTGGTCCAGGACCTTGGTTTCCTGGAGAGTGCTTAAGAGATCGGTTTTCTCCTTGCCCGCCAGAACGCCAAAGACTTTTGGGTTTGGCCATGGGCATACCTTTCTGCTCGAAAGGGTGGAGGAAGGCCAGGGTCATCTCCAGGTTGGGATTGTCGCCCTGCATGACCATGGATTTGTCGGGCAGGATCATACCGAAATGGGCCTGGCAGACTGAGGTTAAGCCCAGGATAACAAAGGCTATCAACAGTGATTTAGCTAACAAGCGCATGAGGTTTTCCTTTCATCAAAAAATGAGCCAACCGATCAGATTAAAAACAATAGGCCAGGGAAAATAATGGGGCGACGTTGGCGTTATTATTCTTGCCGATGACATCGACGGCCACTCCCAGGGCAAAAGAGAGTTTTTCCGTGGCCATGAATTCGATGCCCGGGGAGACGGCCAGAAAGGCCCCGGGCTCCTGATTTGATTTGGTGCCGACAATCTGTAGACCGGTATCCCAGCTACTGATAAGTTCCAGGAGAGCCACCCACTTTTTCGTTATGGGATATTCCGCGGCCAGGTTGACGATGACCCCATCTCGGGGATGGACGCTGCACCTGGGCCGGATTGCCGGCCGCATCCTGGCCATCGGCATAATATGATGTTCCCACTCTATACCAGATATTGCCATACAGAATAAATGGCTCCACATACTTTTGAAGATTCAGGCCCGTATAAAACGTAACCCCTCCCTGGCCGATTTCATCAGTCCCCAGACGGCTTGGATTCAAATGCCGGTAGTGGCCGGTGGGAAACAAGGTGGAAAAAATACCAGTCACGGTGGGAACTGTTGGACCTTCCTGGACAAATTGATACTTAAACGTCAGCAGCGTATTGCCGATGCTGCCGAAATCAGAAGAGGTCTCGCCCCGGGGACCGGGTTCGTTGACATTCCTGGCCCACCTATGCTCGTAGGTGTTCATTGGGACATTGACTTCCAGGTTATCCCACAGCCCGTAGGATACTTTTACTAATTGATTGAAACTGGTGTAGTTGCCTCCGGCTGATTCCCGCCGCCAATTTGGCGAAAAAGTATCGGTGACGAAGAAAAGCCCCCAGGTGGGCTGGATGGCGAATTTGCTTCGGGCAATGGGTACCGCGGAATCGGCGATGATGGGGCCGAAGGTGGCGGGGCATGCCACGTCCTTGGGACGGGTTTCGAAGCCCTCACCAGGGCCCCCTTTCACCCTACCCTGGGCTGACGCCTCTTCTACAGCGGCAGCCGTTTCCTTGGCTGACCCGGCCGCCTCTTGGGCCGACCACCCCGGTTTGGGCGCGATCAGTAATAACATCAGCAATAACATGAAAAGATAACTTACACTTTTCATGACAAATCCCCCCTTGATTTATTGATAAAGTTTCGCAAAAGGTCTTATACCATTGGTAGGCTTATAAGTTTGTTTATAATTGCAATAGAGTCTCAATATCAATTACAAATGTTTCTGTCAAGAAAAATTTCACTTACTATGGAGTCGTAGGCCGAGCATACTGAGTTCAATGCCATCCAGGTGATCACCGGGGATCAGATAAGATGCGCACAATATTTTCCTTGCCAGAGAAAATGTTTCCCGCTGGTCAGATTACATGGCATAGACCAGATTCACGAACGTTCCTCATGACAAACTCCCCCTTTGAGTTATTGGTAAGGTTTCGCAAAAGGTAGTATGCACATGGCAGCATTCCTTGACGGTATGCTCTAAAAATTCATGTTCATGTGAGACAATCAGATACGAGATGTCCAAATTTTGGAGGATGTGGATGAGGCGGTGCCTGGTGGTCTCATCCAACCCGGTGGTGGGCTCATCCAACAGCAGCAATTGCGGTTGCATGGCCAGGACGGTGGCCAGGGAGACCAGTTTCTTCTCACCCCCGGAGAGCTTGTAGGTGACCCGGTCTTCAAAACCCGACAGGCCCAGCCGTTCCATGGTTTCCCGGGCGATCTGAATGGCCTCGGCAGGGATTTTACCCTGGTTCAAGGGACCAAAGGCCACGTCTTCTAGGACGGTGGGACAGAAGAGCTGATCGTCGGCATTTTGAAAGAGCAGGCCCACCTTTTGCCGGACATCGATAAAATCCTTTTCTTTCCTGACTTCTTGCCCCAAAATTATGATTCTTCCTGTCTGGGGCCGCAATAATCCCATAATCAGGTGTAAGAGGGTGGTCTTGCCGCTGCCGTTGGGGCCGACGAGGCCCAACTGTTTGCCGGGCAGGAGCTGGAAATTAAAGTCCTCAAAAACCGGCTGGGGGGCCCCGGGGTAGGTAAAGTTGAGGTTGTGTATCTCTATCAGTGGTTCCGTCATCGTATTCTCACAGGAGCTATGGGCCTCCAACACTCCAGGTAGAGGAGCATCGCCAGGACCAGCAGGGATAACACCAGAAAAACGCCATCGCGGCGCTGCCAGGAAAAGGTCTGCAGGCTGTAAAAAATGCCGTGAAAACCCCGGCAGAGCATGGCTTGAAAAACATTCTCAGCCCGGTCATAACTGCGCACCAGCAGCATGGCGGCCAGGTAGGCGTAGGAGCGGTAAGTATGGAGATTGGTGCGGGGCTGAAACCCCCGGATTTTCATGGACTGGACCAGTCGATTAAATTCCAGCTCAAAGACATAGAGGTAGCGGTAGGTAAACAGCAGCAGATGACATAATTTGTCAGGCATCCGCAGCTTATGCATGGCCTGTCCCAGGGTAATGACCGGCACCGTGGCGATGAGGGCAACCAGGCCGATGATAATAGCATTGGATTTGAGGGTGATCAAAGCAGTAAAGATTAGGCCCTGGCGGGTGACGACCAAGGTACCGAGCTGCCACACCGGATCTCCCGGATAGGTCAGGGGCAGGACCAGCCAGAGGAAAAAAATGAAGCTGTTCACCACCAGCAGCCTGGCGGCCACTTTTTTCCAGGGCAGACGGGCCAGGGCCAGCCAGACGAGGGCCAAAGCCAGTCCGGCCAGGGCCGCCGGAAAGGACTTGGCCACCGCCACCAGGACTGAAAACAGGGCGGCAACCACAATCTTGCCCCGGGGGTCCAGACGGTGCACCAGGGAGGCGCCTTCAGAAAATGGCTCTTGAATGGCGCTCATGGTTTAGGTTGCTTTTTGCTCATAAAATAGGCCCAGAGGCCGAAGATCCCCATGATATAACCGAGGCCGCCGATGATGTCGGTGAGAGAGGTTCGGTGGATGGTCAGTTCCGTGAGCATCTCCTTGAGGGGGGCAAGGTGGCGCTCCAAGGATTTATCCAGGGCCGTTTCCAAAGCTTGCTGGTCGACATTAGCGGTATTAGCCCCGGTAGTTACCACCGAAGGGGACGATGGCGCAGGCGATGCTGGCGTGGAGACGACGGGATCAGCAGCGGCTGTCGTGTTTTGAGCCCCGGGAAGATAGGCCTCGGCTTTGAGGAGCCATTCACCTTTGTGCCCCATGGTGGCCTCGGCGACAATGAGCAGATCCAGCTTCCCGGCCGTGGCTTCGGGGGGGATTTTGAAAGAGAATTTGCCCCGGTCGTCGGTTGTCCCGGTCAACAGGGTCTGGCCGGTTTTTTTATCCTGGACCAGTACCTGGCCTTTTTGGACCGCACCGCCGCCCACAAATTTGCTCTCGGTGTGGATGGTATCGCCTTCGGCAAAAGCGAAGACCAACACCCGATGGGCCAGGGCCGGGGTGGCCACGGTGAGGAGGCAGAGGCAGAGGATGGTTGAAATGAGGCAACGAGTGGATATGCTTGAGGACTGAGACGATTTTCTAAGCATAGATTCCCTCCAGCATTTCGGGGCGGACTTTTTTCAGAAAGAGAAAGATAAACAGGGTGATGGTACCCTCGATGAGCATTACCGGGATATGGGCCAGGACGGCAAGTTCGGCCACCTTGAAAAAGGCCTGGCCGGTGCCGATTAAGGCCGCGGCCACCAGCAGGCCGCTCAGGAGAATGGCGGTGAAGCCGCAGGCAAAAGCGCCGATGGCGGCGGCGAGATCCGGTCGGCGGAGTAAAGGCCGGTAGAGATAAAAACAAACTACGGCCGGCAGGGCCATGATGACGGTATTTGCCCCCAACACCGTCAAACCGCCGAACTGGAAGAGCAGGGCCTGCAAAAACAGGGCGATGAGAATGGCGGGGACGGCCAGCCAGCCCAACAGCAGGCCCATGAGGCCGTTGAGCACCAGGTGCAGGCCCACCGGGCCCACCGGCACGTGAATCAGGGTGGCCACAAAAAAGGCGGCGGAGAGGATGGCCACCCGGGGGATGGCCTCGTAGTCCATTTTTTTCAGGCCGATGGCGGTGCCAACGGCAGTCAGGCCGGCGCCACCGGCCAACAAGGCGGGACTGAGCACTCCTTCGGAAATATGCACGTTTTGCCTTCCTGAAAACTTTTTAGGGGAGGCCAATAACTTTGGCCCCAGGACCGCAAAAAAAAACCACGAACCTCGGCTCCGGATGGAGCGCAAGCCTTCGTGGCTTTCAATTAAAGTCGTTGTAAATAAAGCTATTTGGGATTCATTCCCAATAGTGATTAAACATATCGCGATAAGGAGAAAATGTCAAGAGCTGATAAAATAGAGACAGATTTATTAGCTCGTTCCCAAATGATACCGTTTGCCAGAAGTTTTATGTCGGGGTGGATCTGAGACCCAACCCTACAAGGGCTTCCCCAAAGTCAATAAGGCAAGGTAATGGCGGCCGGGTTCATTTGTCGGATTGATGGGTGCTTCAGGTCGCATTGACATTGATAAAATGTGTATTATATTAACTATATAATAAGAAAGGAGGTGAAACGGAATGTGCTGCCACAATAAAGACAAACATGAGCACGAGCATGACCACCAGGCCATGTCTCATACCCATGATGGCCATGAGCATAGCCATGAGGCCGGCAAACATACTCACGAGCATGTACATGGCGAAGGTCATCACGACCACGACCATAAGTGTTGTCATTAAAGGAAAGCCACGTACTGCTAAAAATAAAGCCACGAAGGCCCTATCTGGTCTGAAGACCGGGTGAGCGTTCGTGGCTTTCCTTTTTTAACGATTCGCAAGAATAACTATTATCCACCATCACAGGTGAAGTTTCAAACCGGAATTTTAGGGCATCACGTTTGGCCCCAAAAAAATTTATCCGCTGGATTTACGATTGTCGGGGACAATAAATATCTTGACGATGGCATTGACATCCAGCGGGTTATCGAACAGGTATCGAGCCCAGGCAGCCTCTTTCGATTCACCGGGATTGACATGCACGATGGCTTGGCGAAATTCACTAATCCGGTTCATTTCAAGCATTTGGGCGAATTTTTCTCCTTGCAGTTCCAACTTGATTTTCCCAACTTTTTTCCCCATGCCTGCACTCCTATTTTTTAGATACATATCCTGAGCCAGAAACCCGAGGGGCCGGGAAAATAAAAAATGCCACGCCGACCAACCTCCCTGAAGCAAGGGGCTCAAGCCTTCATGGCTTAATTCGAGTAATGTAAAGGATGGTAGAAGAAACTCTTGAACGTTAGTCTGAGTACTTCTTATCAGATATCGATTATGGTGTCAACCAGTTTAATGACCATGAAAAGGTTTACCTATCAAACTTGGCCTCCAGGAAACGCCGCCAGGAGGCCAACTAAAGCAAAAAATTTTTAAGAAAAATATATGATCCGTCACCAGGGCCGGAGGCCGGAGCCAGGAGCAAAACGGTGGGAGGCAGCGGTGCGGCCGTGATATTATCAACGCCCAGTTGTGCCACCACCGCCTCGCCGGGAAAAGCGGCGGCAGGCCTATGGAAAATTCGTAATTCGGTGGCGTTCGTCAGAGCGGCGGTCACAGTCCCAAAACTGGCAGTCAGGTCAGCAACGCCGAGGGGAAATACTACCGAAGTCCAGCCGCTGTTGGCCGGGACCACAATGGCATTGGTGGAAAAAGCCTGATTGTTTGGTGGTCCTCCCGCAGGATCGGCCACTAGTAGCCGCAGGGAGAGGTCAGCCCCCCCCAGGTTATTGACGTCCATCCAGATGGTGTTGACGCCAGCAGCCGGGTAATTGCCGGCCCATTGGGCCAGGTTGATGACGGAAAGCCGGTTGCCCGCGCCATTACCGCCCACCGCGGTAAGGAGCAAAAAGTTGTCATCGACCCCGCCGGGACCACCCGAAGGGGTGTTTTCGGGGGGTTTTGGGTGGGAAGCTCCCAAGAGGCCCACTAACCAGCCCTGGGTGGTGCCGTCTTCAAAGTTGTCGGTCTGGCCGAGGGTCACGGCCGAGACCGGCGTCACCGGCAGGAGGCCGCCCAGGAGGACCAGGGCGCAGAAAAGGCAGCTGAAAAACTTCATGCAATTCTCCTTCCTAAATTGTTAAAATATTAAAACATGCTGTCTGTGCTTTTATATAAGCGTATTTATATGCAATATATATACCTTACCGGTTATATGTATAACATTATAGATTAATTATATTTATTTAATTGCACGAAAAAAGTATCTGGCTATATGTTCTATAAAGTGAACGCCATATTATAGGAAAATTAAATAGTTGATTAATATCAGACAGTTAACATTGTTTTGAATTGTAAACAAATTGAGAAAAGATTCATGCATGAGGCTGCCTTGCCGATAACAATGATTTTTATTTCCGGACTGAGAATTCCCAGCGGCAGCAGAGGAATGCGTTACAGGAGAATGAGCAGCGCCTGTGGCACTCCTAAAGTGGATTATTTGGACTAAAGACCGAGTCCTCTGGTAGAAGTGATTTGCTTCTTAACCCAAGGCGGGTCTGAGACCCGCCCCTACGGACTCCCCCTGTCAGGAAAAAATTTAGCTGGACAAGGTAATATAGAATCAGGAGGAAAACCAGGGTGGACTCTAATTTTTCCCCTTCTTCTTCTCTTTCTTCTTCTCTACGAAAGAGTCAAGGGCGGCGGCCAGGTGGTCCAAATAAACCTGTATGACCCCGTCATTGTAGCCGAGACCCTTGTCGACAGCCTGGATCTCATAGGGCTTGTGGGCCAGCAGTTCGGTCTTGAGGCTGTCTTTTTCGCCCATAAGATCGTTTTCAAAGTGGTCGCCGGCCACGAACAGGAAAGGCACCATGGTTACTTTGCTGGCCGAGGATTTTTTCACTGCTTTCAGAGCATTCTTAATTTCCGGTTGGCCTTCAATGACCCCGAAAAAGACATTCTTCCCTCTTAATTTGGAGAGGATGAGGGTGTATAAGGAGAGATATTCCCTTGTGCCTGCCGGTGAGGGACTACCATGGCCCACCATGAGGACGGCGTTCTCCTTGAAGTCGGCAGAAAAATCCTTGGCCAGGGCTTGCAGGACCCGTTGCCGGTCAGCGAGGGAACTCAACAGGGGTTTACCCAGAGCGATTTTCAACCCTGGGGTTTCCTGGCAGCCCACCACCTTTTTCTGCCACTCCTCGCCGGGGACGACGTGCAGGGACTGGACAGCCACCTGGGTGACGCCCTTGGCTTTTAAGTCTTCCAACGTCTGGGCCAGGTCCGGGAGATCCCGCTGTTGTTCTTCTTTTAGTTTTTCCCGAACGATCTTGGAGGTGTAGGCCCAGCGGATTACGTGGTCCGGGAATCGCTCCTTGACCTTTACTTCAAAATATTTGTATGTGTCGAACGCCTTGGTGCTGGTGCCAAAGGCCACCAGGACGATGGCGGGTTTGTCCGCCGCAGCGACCGCGCCTGCCAAGAGAAGGAGGCAGCCAAGAACTGCCGCAGCCAAAAATCTACGAGTTACTAAAACCATGCGAAAAACCTCCTCTGCTGAAAAATAAAAAATCCCTAAGTCATTAAGACTTAAGGATTGCACCCTGCTTCTTGGTCCTTAGTCGGCGACGCTCCGGGGTGCCTCGCCCCGGCGATCGCTGGTTTTTGGGCAGGTCTTCTGGCTTCCGGTTCGACCTACTGAACGCGCCTTCCCCTGCACAATAGCAGCAGAGTGGCCTGAAGCGTTGTTCGTCCCCGGATACAGCGGCGGGACCGCGCCGGCTTCACACCGGCTTCCCTATTAAGCCCGAGATGGGCGCCCAAAAGAATTTGTATTATACTAAAAAACCCAGGTTAATTTTGTCAAGGGAATATTGCACGGACGGCGAAAATATGCCGGCGGGGACACCGGCCTGCCATTTGGTGGGTAGATGGGTTCGGAGTCAGGCGGCTGCGGGCGGAAGGGGAGATTCCGGGGGATTATCTGCCTGTTTGCTTTTGGGGCCGCCGATAAGCCGAATCACTATGATGCTGATTTCATACATGCCATACAGAGGCAGGGCCACCATGGCCATGGTGATGACGTCGGCATGAAAGGCAGCGACGATGAGGCTTAAAAGGAGGGCCAGACGGCGCTGCCCGACCAGGAATTCCAGCTTAACCAGCCCCAGCCGGGCCAGGATCAGCAGGATCAGGGGCAGTTCGAAGATGAGGCCGAAGAGCAGGAGCAGGCGCAGGCAGAAATTAACGTAATGGGTGAGGTTAAGCAAGGGGTACAGGGTGGCGCTTTCATAGCCCAGGGAAAAGGCCACGATGAGGGGCCAGACGATATAGAGAAAAAAGAGGTCCCCCAGGATAAAGGCCAGGGTGCCCACGGGTATAAAGAGATAGACGTATTTTTTTTCGTGGACATAGAGTCCCGGAGAAATGAACAGCCAGGTTTGATAGAGGATCACCGGCAACGCCAGGATGAGTCCCATGATGAGGGACAGCTTCATCTGGACGAAAAACGGCTCCAGGGGCGCCATGTAATTGAGCTTGCGCTCGGGGACGTTCAAGTCCGGAGGTTCCAGCTGGATCCGTTCAGCAAGTTGGGGGAAGGTTTTCTGGAGGCGGCTCACCAATTCATACTGGAAGCGTTTCATCAGGGACGGCTGGGCCAGAGGCCGCTGAATTATGGTCAGGGCCGACAGGGCAAAGGTCCAGGCCAGGGCCATACCGATGAACAGGGCGATGAGGGCAACGATGAGCCGGTGGCGCAGTTCCTGGAGATGGTCCAGGAAGGGCATTTCTGGTTGGGTCACGACTTCTCTCGACTGACAGAAGATATGCCCTGGCCAGTGAGCAGATAGTATTCCTGGGCGGCGCACTCCAGGCAGACCGGTTTGTCTGCCGGTCCCACGGCCCGGGGCGCCATTACCTGTTCCCCGCAGAGGCTGCAGGTCCGGGAATCGAAGATGCGGGCATATTCCGGCATGGTGATGTTGAGGGATTGTATCAGGAACTGTTCTTCCAGGGGTGTTTTCAGTTCCCGGCGAGCGATTGCCTCCCACATGTGTTCGAAACGATGCCAGTCCTCGGGAGTGCCCTGGCGCTCTACCACGACTTTCTGAAATAACGGCTCGGTGTTGGGATAACGGGCGAACATCTTCTCCCGGTAATCCGGCCGGACCAACAGACGTACCGCCTGGCCGTCTTCCCGCCGGGCGACGGTGACCGCAGTTTTTCCCAGGTCTTTGAAGATCAGGGCGTTATTGCCGAAGGTGCAGCCGGTTACCACCTGGATGCCGTCGGTGAAGCAGTTATTGCACTCGACGATGGCGACGATTTCCTCCATGCCGGTATTGGGGCGGTCCAGGGCGGCCATGGCGTATTGCCCGGCCTTGACGCCCAGGGAGACAAAGGGGCACAGGTGGCCATGGAAGGTCTCGGCCAGACGCAGCAATCCCCCTAAATCCTGGCTGCGAATCATGGTTTCGATGGCCTTGCGGCCATGGGCATGGTCGTGCATGGGTCCTCCGAATACAGTTTTCGGTTTCCTGTTTTCAGCTTACGGTTAGAAGATTTTTAATATCATGAGCCTCTTTCAAAATTGATTGAATTCAGCTGTCGATATAGGACCACGGCCATCAATCGGAAGTAACAATTCAATGAAGCCGTGATTTTTAGTTTAAGTTAGTAAAATTCGCTAAAATTATGCAAAAATGGACATACCTCACCTGTATTTATCGAAAAAACCTCTGTTATCCCTTATGAGCTCAGCTTATCAGCTTGAGCACTTGATCGGCAAACAGGGCGATGACACCAAACATGAGATGAAGCCTGACTTTTTTTACTCCCCGAACCATCACGTTTCTGGCCCCAAACTCTTCTTTCAGCCGACTGTTGAACCGCTCCGCCACGCTCCGTTCCCGATAGCGCACCGCCTCATGGGGGGCCATGGGGATAACGTCCTTCCCCCGAGAATTTTTATCGATGATGGGTACGTGCCCCAGGGTGCGGCTAACTTCGTAGATCGGCTTAGCATCATAGGCTGCATCCATCAGATCATACAGGTAAGTTACCCGCTCGCTGGTTATTTTCATCAGAGGAATAGCAACCTGGCTGTCATGCAGGGAGGCCGCCGTCAGTTCCACGCTGATGGGCAAGCAGCAGTCATTGACGTCGGCGTGCAGCTTGTAACCTCTCCAACTCTCCTTATACCCTTGAGAATTCCTCTTCGTCCCAACATCACAGTATACCGGCAGTTCCGCCAGAGCCTCGGCGGCAGATTGCCGGCATTGACGCTCCAGACGCGTTTCCGCTTTGGGTTCTCGCACCTCCCCTCGGCGGGGACGTCCTTTTTTCCGGGGAGCCGGCTTCTCCACCGGCGGCTTTACCATAGGTTTTTCCCGACCTTTGATGGCTGTGGCGTCCCGGCTGATATGCCCCACCAATTCCGGTTTCACACATCGCTCCACCACAGCCTCGTGAACCCGGTCTCCCAGCCCCTTTTCAGCAAACTCCGCAAAAGCCCGAGAAAAGGTGGCCTCGGAGGGAATATCGCCAGACCTGACAAAACCACAAATACGCCTGAAAATCGGCGAAGCACTCAAGGCCTCAAGGGTGGCTCGAGTGGTCGGGTGGTTATATACCGCCTTGCCTACAAAGGCCCGAGCCATGGCACGGCGTTCCAACAACTTCCGGCCACATCTCTTCGGCCGAGGCTGGCCGACAAATTTCTCAATTTGGATCAGTTCCAAAATACTGACTAATTGCTGCTCCTTATCAGTTAGGGAACGCTCCCAACATTCTTCCAGGCGAGGAAATAAATGCCGTTGTAAAGTCCCCATTAACCATGATACTGTTTCTTTGAGCTTCATGGGCGCCTCCCTATGCTCTGGTCTGTTCTGCTCAAAACTACCTTAGCACAAGAGAAAACGTTCATGAAGCTTATATTCTTTAAAAAAACACTTAGAACAGAAGCTTTAAAATTAACATTGACTGCATTGGAACCGAAATTGCTACCGCCGGGCAAAGCGATCTGACAGAGTTGAAAAAAGCCCGGAGAGCAAGAACTAATTTCCAGGTATGGTGCCTTTTCTGTCTTCATTATCGCAAATCCTGATGTTTGGTCAAATGAATTTAGATCACCAATAACCATCAAATATAGCGGGAGAGGAGTTGGAATTTGCTGCCGCCGGTGAGTCTGAGTTTCACCAGGGGCTGGGGGCATAAAGATTCTGGGGCGACAAAATATTCAGGCGTCTAGTTGCATGGTAAGATCCGAATGATTAATTGGAAAATATCTAGGCCTGCAATTTTTATTGAATTACTACTTGTTTATAAGTTATAGAGTATAGTTGAATTTGTCTTATTGCTAAAAATCTCTCATCAGCGCTATTCACCTATGTCTGAAAACCGACAGTTATATATTCGCCTCTTTCAGCAGCTCAAACCCTATTGGCGCCGAATTCTGATCGCCATGTTGGCCATGTTGGGAGTTTCCGGGATCACCGCCCTCATTGCCTTTCTGATCAAGCCGGCGCTGGATGATATCTTTTTCGGCAAACGCCTGGATATGCTCTATATCCTGCCGCCCCTGGTCATTGCCCTCTACTTTTTCAAAGGGTTATTTTTTTATACCCACGAATTTATGATGAACTATGTGGGGGGCATGATTATCACCCAGATGCGGGATGCCCTCTACCGCCAGTACATGGCCCTGCCCCAGATTTTTTTTGACCGCACCGCCACCGGCCTGTTGATCTCCCGGGTGACTTATGACGTCAATATTCTCCAAAGTTCGGTGTCCACGGTGGTCACCAACCTACTCAAGGACATCTTCACCATTATCGGTCTGGTGGGGGTGATTTTCTACCGGGAATGGCGGCTGGCCCTCATCGCCATGGTGGTCTTTCCCATCGCGGTGTTGCCCATCATCAAATTCGGCAAGCGTTTGCGGCGTATCTCCACCTCCAGCCAGGTCTCCATGAGTCGGTTGAACAGCCATTTGCAGGAAACCCTGGTGGGTAACAAGATCGTCAAGGCCTTCTGCCGGGAAGACTATGAGATTGACCGGTTTCATCAGGAGAATCTGGAATTTTTCCGGCTGCGAATGAAAAATGTCTCCACCCGGGCCATCTCCCCGCCGGTGATGGAACTTCTAGGAGGATTCGGCATCGCCGCCATCATGTTTTACGGCGGTTACCAGGTAATTCAAGGCACCTCCACCCCGGGAACCTTCTTTTCCTTCCTGGCTGCGATGCTGATGTTGTATCAACCCATTAAAAGTTTGAGCAATATCAACAATTCCGTGCAGGAAGGCATGGCCGCGGCCCAGCGGGTCTACGAGTTTTTGGACCTGCCGGCCAATTGTGGATGCCCCCAGGCAGTGGTTTTGCCGCACCATCAGTCGGGAAATCCGTTTAGAGCAGGTGGATTTTGCTTACGATGACCGGCAAGCCTTGCACGAGATCAATTTAACGATGAATAAAGGTGAGGTGGTGGCCCTGGTGGGCGCCAGCGGCGCCGGCAAGACCACCCTGGTGAACCTGGTGCCCCGGTTCTATGAGGTTACCAGGGGCGCCATCTCCATCGACGGGCATGACCTGCGGGAAGTGACCCTGGGGTCGCTGCGGGGCCAGACCGGGGTGGTGACCAGCAGACCTTTTTATTTAACGACACGGTGCGCAACAATATCGCCTACGGCAGGCCCGAGGCCGAGGAGGCGGACATCATCCAGGCAGCCCAGGCCGCCTTTGCCTGGGACTTTATCCAAAATCTGCCCAAGGGGCTGGACACCGTCATCGGCGAGCAGGGGGTGATGCTCTCCGGCGGCGAACGCCAGCGGGTGGCCATCGCCCGGGCCTTACTGAAAGACCCCCCCATTCTCATCCTGGACGAAGCCACCTCCGCCCTGGATTCGGAATCCGAGCGGGAGGTGCAGAAGGCTTTGGATAACTTGATTCAGGGCCGGACCACCTTGGTCATTGCCCACCGCCTGTCCACCATCCGGCATGCCGACCGCATCGTGGTGCTCGACGATGGCAGGATAGTGGAAGAAGGACGGCATGAAGACCTGTTGGCCCGGGGCGGGGTCTACGCTAACTTATACTACCTGCAGTTCCGGCCGGGGGAGGAGGAAGTCTACCCGGGAGGCCCCGGAAACTCCGGTCACCGGCCTGGCGTAAATTTCATGAGTTTCCGGTGGCACACCACCTTCCAAACTTTGTTAGAGGAACCGGGCGCGCCGGCACCAGGATTGGCCCTGCGCACCGCCGCCACGGCCTTCTCCTGGCTTTACGGTCTGGGTGCCCGGGGGCGCCGGAGCTTATATGACCTTGGCTGCCTGCAGATCAAACGCCTGCCCTGTCCGGTGCTGAGCATAGGCAATCTGGTGGTGGGGGGTGTGGGCAAGACGCCCTTGACGGCCTGGTTAGCCCAGCGGTTCCAGGCGGCCGGCTGCCGTGTGGCCATAGTCAGCCGGGGCTACGGCGGGAAGGCCCAGGGAATAAATGTGGTCACCGATGGGCACCAGATTTTCCTGAAGCCGCCCCAGGCCGGTGATGAAGCCTATCTGCTGGCCCTAAAACTAAAAGGCATTCCGCTCGTTACCGGAGTTGACCGCTATCAGGCGGGCTTGAAGGCCTGGGAGGCTTTCCAGCCCGACCTTATTTTACTGGATGACGGGTTTCAACACTTTCAACTGTATCGCGATCTGGATGTGGTCCTCCTGGATGCAGCGAGCCCCTTTGGCAACGGCCGGCTCCTCCCTCGTGGGTCTTTGCGGGAGCCGGTAAGCACTCTCCAGAGGCCTTTGGTCCTGGTGCTGACCCGTTATGAGGCTGACCGGCACCAAAGCACCTGGGAGGCAGTGCTGGCCGCCTTCCCGGCGGCAGAGGTCTTGCGGGCGGCTTTTCAACTCTCCCACGCCGTCAAATATCCCGGCTCCCAGGAGGTGGATCTGGAGGCCTTATCCGGAGTCAGCCTGATTGGCTTTGCGGGTCTCGCCCGCCCGGAGGTTTTTGCCGCCAGTCTGCGGCAAGCGGGAATTGCCATCAAGCAGTTCTTTCCCTTTCTGGATCATCATCATTTTGCTGCCGGTGAGCTAACTTGGTTAGTTGCGGCAGCCCAACGTTTGGGGGCTGAGGGCCTGGTTACTACTGAAAAAGATTGGGTGCGGCTCAGTGGAGATTGGACCGCCGCACTGCCTTTATATGTTGTCCCTTTAAAAGTGGATCTCCTGGATCCCTGGCCGGAAGGCATGCTGCCGCTTGGCTGTGCCCGGAAGTTGAGTGCTTCATGAAAAAGAACTCCGCAAAGCAACCTGTTGCTATCGGCAACCACCATTCTCCACTACCGCTGGCCGTACAAGCGGGCTTCAGGCAGTTGACGGTGCACCGGCGCCGACAGTTTTATCCCCATCAGATAAACACCATCCTGGTGCGGGCCGTTAATTGGGTGGGGGATGCCATTTTGACTCTGCCGGCCATCAGATAATCTCAAAAAATTTTTTCCCCAGGCCCGCCTGAGCATCCTGGCGGTGGACCGGGTCGCCCCGGTTTTTCAAGAGCAGCCGGGGGTGGATGAGATTATTCGTTTCCTCCCCAAACCGCCGGCCTCCAGCCTGAAGGTATGGCTGAAATCAATCTACCGGCTCCGGCAAAGATGTTTTGATCTGGCGGTCATTTTCCCCAATTCCTTTGAAGCCGCCCTGGTATCGTGGCTGCTGGGTGTGCCCCACCGGGTAGGTTACGATACCGACGGCCGCTCTTTCCTTTTGACCCAGGTAGTGAGGGGACCGGAGAAAATGGCAGGGCTGCACCAGGTGTACCGACACGAGGGGGTCTTGCAGGCCTTCAGCCATTTATATGCCAGCGGGTTTCCGGAACTGGTGCTGACCACTGGAGAACTTGAGGCGGGATCAGAACTCTTGGTGTCTAACGGTTGGCGTCCTCCTCAGAAAATCATCGGCCTGAGCCCGGGGGCGGTTTACGGTCCGGCCAAACAATGGCCGCCGGAGCGTTTTGCCGCGGTGGCAGACCGCCTGCGGGACGAGTTCGGTGCCCTGGTGGTGCTGTTAGGGGCCGGTGGCGATCAGGAAGCGGCCCGGCGCGTCGCCGGCGCTATGCAGTCCCCGCCCCTTAATCTGGTGGGCCGCACCGATCTGCGCACTGCCTTCGCGGTAATAAGTCAGTTAGACCTCTTAATCACCAATGATTCCGGACTGATGCATGCTGCGTCGGCCTTGTGGACGCCCTTAGTGGCCTTGTTTGGCTCCACGGACCCCTTTGCCACCGGACCCTTCACGCCCCTGGCCTCGGTGGTGCGGCATCCGGTTCCTTGCAGTCCCTGCTTGCAGCGGCAGTGCCCGGAAGATAAACAATGTTTGGACCTTATAACTGTGGACGAAGTGGCCGAGCAGGCGCGCTTCTGGCTGACGAGGCAATAAATGGTGCGGGCGGTAATTCTGGACCGGGACGGTACGATCAACGAGGAAATGGGTTACATTAATCATCTAAGTCGGTTCCGCCTGCTGCCGGGCAGCGCCGAGGCCATTGCCTTACTCAACCATGAGGGTCTGAAAGTGATAGTGGCAACAAACCAATCCGGGGTGGCCCGGAAATACTTTCCGGCTCCGCTTGTCAGCCGGGTGCACGGACTGATGATGGAGTTGCTGGAACAACAGGGGGCCCGGGTGGATGCCATCTATGTCTGCCAGCATGCTCCCGATGAGGGCTGCTCCTGCCGCAAACCCCGACCGGGGCTGCTGCACCAGGCTGCTCAAGAATTACAGATTGACCTAAACCGTTCCTACGTGGTGGGCGACCGCTTTAATGATATCCAGTTGGCAGCTAATGTCGGCGCCAAGGGGATTTTGGTCTTAACCGGCTACGGCAGGGGGGAACTGGAAAATTTTCAGGGCGAGCGCCTCGTGGAACCTGATTATATTGCCACCGACCTGTTGGACGCCGCCGGCTGGATCTTAAAAAATGTGGTGGAATCCGGTGAGCGGTGAGCGTTCTCTGCGACGATTGACCTGACAAACTTCCATGGCTAAACGTATTCTGCTGATCAAATTAAGCGCTCTGGGAGATGTTATCCAGACGCTGCCCACCCTGGAGGCCATCCGGGCGATCCACCCCCAGGCCGAGATTACCTGGCTGGTGGAAGAGGCGGCCGCCCCAATACTGGAAGACCACCCGGCCCTGGACTCCCTCCTGATTTCCCGACGCCGGTCCTGGCTGGCAGCCTGGCAAAGGGGTGGGTCCCTGACAACGGCCTGGCGGGAATTCTGGCGGTTGGTTCAGACAATCCGGCAACGCCCTTACGACATTGTCATCGATCTGCAGGGATTGCTCAAAAGTGCCTTCTGGACTTCCCTGGCCCGCAGTCCCAGGAAAATCGGCTTTGACCGCACCCGGGAATACAGCTATCTGTCCCTCACCGAGCGGTTACCGCCCTATAATCCGGAAGAGCATGCTGTCCGACGCTATCTCCGGGTGGCACAGTATTTAGGCGCAGCCCAGGAGACGGTGCGCTTCCGGCTATCCCTGCCGGTTGGAACCGGAAAAAACCTGGAACCTTTGTGGCCCGGGAAAACCGGTCCCCTGATTGTCATGCACCCCGGGACCCGTTGGGACACCAAGCACTGGCCGCCGGAATCTTTCGCTGCCCTGGCCGATGAACTTACCAGGGGGCGGCAAGCCCGGGTGGTCTTTACCGGTAGTCCGGCTGACCGCCCTTTGATCTCCCGCATCCTGTCCCTGATACAAACGCCGGCCGAGGATCTGAGCGGCCGGACGGACTTAAAGGCCCTGGCCCGATTATTTTACCAGGCGGATGTGGCCGTCACCACCGACACCGGCCCCATGCACCTGGCTGCGGCTGTGGGCACACCGGTGGCAGCCGTTTTCGGCCCCACCGCACCCTGGCGCACCGGACCTTTTGGCCGCCAGCACCGGGTGATCCGCGCCGGATTGTCTTGTAGCCCCTGCTTTCGGCGACGCTGTCCGACACCGGAGTGTATGACCGGGTTGGGGGTGGCTGAAGTCCTGGCGGCAGTAGGGGAAACCTTGGACCAGAAATTTTCCGGGGACAAAGCTTCGCTGACACGCCAGGTGATACAGGGCCAGGCCTTCGATATTATCGATCATGCGGCTTAACTCCCCATAGTTCCAGAAACTAGTAGAATAGGACGTTAGTTATGGAATGGTTATTCGATTCCCAAACCTGGATCGCCCTGGTTACCCTGACGATCTTGGAAATTATCCTGGGGATAGACAACATTGTGGTCATTTCCATCCTGGCCCAAAAACTTCCTGCGTCCCAGCAGGCCAGGGCCCGGACCATCGGCCTCGCCTTGGCCTTGCTCACCCGAATTCTATTGTTACTCAGTCTGTCCTGGCTGGCAGGTCTGACTAAGCCGTTGTTCACCCTGGCCACCTTGAAAATTTCCGCCCGGGATTTGATCCTGATTACCGGAGGCATGTTTTTATTGTGGAAGGCAACCCGGGAGATCCATCATGCCATGGAATTAACGGAAGCCGAGCGACAAATTCAGGTAGTGGCCACCATGGCCGGCGTCATTATGCAGATCATTCTGTTGGACATCGTCTTTTCCCTGGATTCAGTCATCACCGCCATCGGTATGGCCCAAAGAGTGGAGGTGATGATGGCGGCCATTATCATCGCCATTTTCGTGATGCTTCTGGGGTCCGGGGCCATTAGTGGCTTTATCCACCAGCACCCCTCTGTCAAAATTTTAGCCCTGAGCTTCCTGCTGTTGATCGGCGTCACCCTCATCGCCGAGGGCTTTACCTTGCATATTCCCAAGGGTTACATTTATTTTGCCATGGGGTTCTCCGGGGCGGTGGAGACTATCAATCTCATGGCGGGCCACCGCCGGGCCCTGCAACGCCAGGCAGCCTTAAGTCATGATAAGGCTTGATTTAAAAGTAGGTTGAGGACTCCTGGAAAAAAAGGATACTCTTATGCTGAGGGAGCAACGCGACCGAAAAATCTAGATCCTTCGCTTCACTCAGGATGACAGGAGTATTTTTTGCATGGGTCTCAGGTTGTTTTCGGTTTGCTATTTTCCGTGAATTCATTAAATAATTCTGATAGCATGGATTTGGTTGACGGTCTTACTTGTCTACCAGTTTTTCATACCAGGGGGTGTTATGGCAATAAGTAAGGATTTATTGGAAATTCTGGCCTGTCCCCAATGTAAAGGCGAGGTCAAACTCAACGATCGGGGCGATGGGTTGATCTGTCAGCACTGCCAGCTCATGTATGAAATAAAAGATGATATCCCCATCATGCTGATTGAAAAAGCTAAAAAATTAAATTAGTTGCCATGTCCAGTCTTTCCGTGACTGTCATCACCCGCAACGAAGAGGATAATATTATCCCGTGCTTGGAGTCGGCCAGTTGGGCAGATGAGATCGTGGTGCTGGATTCCGGCAGCACCGACCGCACGGTGGAATTAGCCCGGCAGTTTACCGACCGGGTCCTCTCCGTGCCCTGGCGGGGGTTCGGCAAAAATAAGAATCAGGCCGTGGATGAGGCCAGAATGCCGTGGATTTTTGTTTTAGACGCCGATGAAAGGATCACACCGCCCCTACGCCAGGAGATTGAAGGAATCTTGCAGACCGACGGGCCAGCCGACGGCTATCGCGTCCCCCGTCGCAATCATTTTTGTGGCCGTTATATCAAACACCTGGGCTGGTATCCAGATTATTCCATTCGCCTGTTCCGAAAAACCAAGGGTCGTTTTGTCGAACGGGAAGTCCATGAAAGTGTGGAAGTTAATGGCCAAGTGGATACCCTGCAGCACCCCATGCTCCATTATACCTACAAGTCCATCAGCGATTTTGTCCTGCGGATGGACCGCTACTCCAGTCTGGCAGCCCAGGAACTCGTAAAGCAGGGGAAGCAGCCTATTCCGGGGGAATTGGTCTGGAGGCCCTTTTTCAACTTCCTCAAGCTTTATGTGCTGCAAAGAGGGTTCCTGGAAGGCCGGGACGGCTATACCCTGGCTTTTCTCTACAGCACCTATAATTTTCTAAAATATTACAAGTTTCGCGAACTGCGGCAACAGCAGGCTGAAAGCAGAGGTCAGCCCACATGAAGATCGATACCACCGCCAGAATCGGCGTAGACGTGGAACTGGCGCCGGAAGTTGAAATCGGCCCCGGAGTTATTATCGAAGGCCCGACCCGCATCGACACCGGCACTAGAATCCAGGCTCATGCCTATATCGGGCCCCACACCACCATCGGCAAAGACAACCTCATTTCTTTCGGGGCCATCGTCGGTCACGACCCCCAAGACTACGCCTTCAAAGGGGAAGAGAGTTATACTATCATCGGCAATCACAATATCATCCGGGAATATGCCACCATCCACCGGGGCACCGTGCCTGGCAGCGCCACCCGGGTGGGAGACCATAACTTTATTATGGCTTTGTCCCATATGGCCCATAACTCCTCCCTGGGAAATAACGTTATCGTTATCAACGGGGCGTTGATCGGCGGTTACGTGGAAGTGCAGGACCGGGCAGTCATTTCCGGCAATTGCGTCGTCCATCAATTCTGCCGGGTGGGACGGTTGGCCATGATGCGGGGAGGCTCCCGGGCCTCCCGGGACGTCCCGCCCTATTGCATCAGCGACATGGAGCATACGGTCCGGGCCTTAAATCTCGTGGGCTTGAAGCGGGCCGGCCTTGGCCGGGAACAGATCCGGGCCTTGAAAGCGGCCTTTAAAATCCTCTTTCGCCAACGGGTGAATATGAAGCAGGCCCTGCAGCAGGTGGAGGCGGAAGTGCCGCCGACGGCGGAAGTCCAGTATCTCCTGGAATTTATTCGCCAGTCCAAGCGCGGTGTGGCCATGGGCCCCAAATCCCCTGCCAGCGATGACCTTTAGCCGTATCCTGATCATTCAGCTCAAGCATCTGGGAGATATTCTCCTGACCACGCCGGTGATCTCGGCCTTGAAAGAAGCCTGGCCTCAGGCCGCCGTCAGCGCCTTGACGCCCCTGGGCATGGAGGCCATGCTCACCGAACATCCCCTGCTGGCCGAAGTGCTCACCATCGACCGCAGTGACCGCTCCCCCTGGGGTTTCCTCAGGTTTGCCGCCGGATTGCGACAGCGGCGCTTCGATCTGGTGCTGGAGTTTTCCGCTGGCGATCGGGGTGCCATCTATACCTGGATTACCGGCGCTAAGACCCGGTTGGGGTTTGATCATCCCCGCCGGCCGGCCTGGCAACGGCATTTCGCCTTCACTTCGCTGGTGCCCCAGCCCCCTGTGCGATGGCATACGGTGGAGAAAAACCTGGCCTTGTTGAGCTCTCTGGGTGTGCACCGCCACAACCCAGGACTGGGATTCTTCTGGAACCGGCAGACCGAACAGGAAGTCCAGGACTTATTACGGCGCTATGGCCTGACCTCAAAAAACTTTATCCTCATACATCCCCGGCCCGCTGGCTTTTCAAATGCTGGACCGCCGAAGGTTACGCCCAGGTCATTGAGACGCTGCAGAACGACTACAAATTACCGGTGGTGCTGACCGCGGCCCCGGTCACCCAAGAAATGCAATTTATTCAAGCTATCGAAAACCGGTTGCAGACCACCCCCGTCAATCTGGCCGGTCGCCTCAACCTGAAAGCTCTGGGGGCGATGATTGCCCGGGCCAGGCTGTTTATCGGCGTGGACAGCGCCCCCATGCACCTGGCGGCGGCAGTAGGAACGCCCACGGTGGTCCTCTTCGGTCCTTCGGGGCCTTACAACTGGCGGCCCTGGGGTGAGGGGCACACCGTGCTTACCAAGGATTTTGACTGTCAACCCTGCGGCCTGGACGGCTGTGACGGCACCAAAATCAGCCGCTGCCTCACAGCCATCACCCCTGCCGAGGTGTTGGCCGCTGTGGACCGGCAATTACAGCTATGCGGATAGCTATGGTTCGCCAGCGTTTGAGTGCTTTAGGGGGCGCGGAAAATACTCTGTTGGCCCTGACCCGGGAGCTGCTGCGGCAGGGTCATGAAGTGACCTTGGTGACGGCAGAACGTCAGAAGCCTCAGGAACTGGTCTCGCTGGCCAACCTGCACTGGCAGCCGGCCCCGGTCTGGCCGGGAAAGGTGGGGCGGGTCCTGGGCTTTGCCGTCAACGCCCGGCGGGTTCTCCAAAAGGGTCGGTTCGACCTGATTTTCAGCCTGGAGCGGACCCTGCGCCAGGATGCTTATCGGGCCGGGGACGGCTGCCACCGGGAATGGCTGCAACGGCGTCGACCCTATAATTCCCTCCCGGAACGCCTCCATCTGGCCCTAAGTCCCTTTCACCGGACCCTTCTGGCCTTGGAAAAGCGGCTCTTTGAGGACCCCGGACTCAAACTCGTCATTGCCAATTCCCTGCAGGTGGAAGCCGAAGTCCAGCGGCATTATCAGGTTGCTCCGGAAAAAATCCGGGTGATTTACAACGGCGTGGACCGGGAGCGCTTTTCACCGGAACGGCTGGCAGCACTTTCTTCAGGGACTTTCGAAGACCTGGGTCTAAAGACAGGAATACCCACTATTCTTTTTGTCGGATCCGGTTTCAAACGCAAAGGTCTGAATTTTCTTATCGCCGCCCTGGCCGGGATGCAACGCCGGGAGAGCCGGCTGCTGGTAGTGGGTCAGGGACGGACCGCGCCTTATCAACGTCTGGCCCAACAACTTGGGGTGCCCCACCGGGTATGGTTCCTGGGCCCCCAATCCCAGGTGGAGAGATTCTATGCCGGGGCCGCGGTTTTGGCGCTGCCCACCATCTATGACCCCTGCAGCAATGTCGTCCTGGAGGCCCTGGCCTGCGGCCGGCCGGTAATCACTACTGCGGCCAACGGCGCGGCGGAGTTCATTCATCCCGGGGAAAATGGGGTTGTCCTGGAACGGCCTGACGATCTTAAAGGTTTGGCCGCGGCTCTGGACGAGTATGTGGAGCGGGCCGCAGACCCCCTGCTGCAAAAAGCGGCCGTGGCTGCAGTTGCAGATCTTTCCTGGCCTAAAACCGTAACAGCGACGCTGGCGGCCCTGGAGGCCATTGCAGAATATTAGGGTTCAGCGATCAACTATCGGCTGTAGAAAAAATGATAACCTATTTAGATGGCAACTTGGTTTTTCCTTCGTATAATATCTGCATATAATTATTTCTTAAGCTGAAATCTGACAGCCAAATATCAAGGCATGCTCGCTCTTATCTTCGACGGCGAACTGAAATTACAGGAAGTGCCCCCACCTAAACCCCAGGCTGGGGAGGCCCTGATTCGCGTCCGTTTGGCCGGGATCTGTCAGACAGATATCAATATTACCCGGGGCTATAAAAGTTTTCACGGCGTTTTAGGGCATGAATTCGTGGGTGAGGTGGTGGCGGCCCCCACTGCCGATTGGGTAGGTCAGCGGGTGGTGGGTGAGATCAACCTCGGCTGCGGCCACTGCGCCCGGTGTCGGCAGGGGCTGGACCACCACTGTTCCCAGCGCCGTGTTTTAGGCATCCAGGATAAAGATGGCTGTCTGGCAGAGTTCATCACCCTGCCGGTGGCCAATTTACATCCGGTCCCGGGTAATGTGCCAGATGCCTTTGCGGTCTTTACCGAACCTCTGGCTGCGGCCCTGGAAATTCTGGAACAAACGCACCTGGCCCCCGACTCCCGGGTGTTGATTGTGGGCGACGGTAAACTAGGGCTGCTCATCTCTCTGGCCTTGCGTCTCAGCGGCTGTGACCTGCATCTCGTGGGCCGACATCCCCGCAAAATGGACCCTATCGGCGCCCGGGGAGTCCACCTCCATCTGGCCGAGGGCTTTGCCGAAAAGGATTTCGATGTGGTTGTCGAAGCCACCGGCTCTCCCGCCGGCTGGCAGACGGCCTTGGCCGCGGTGCGTCCCCGGGGGCAGGTGGTAGTGAAAAGCACCTACCGCGATACCCTGGCCTTCAATCCCGCAGAGTTGGTGGTGCCTGAAATAACTGTCGTCGGTTCCCGATGCGGGCCGTTTCCCCCGGCCTTACGCCTGCTGGCCCGGAGATTGGTCAACCCCAAAAAACTCATCTCGCGGGTCTATCCCCTGGTCCAGGCCCGGGAGGCCTGTCATTATGCCGCCCAGCGAGGGGTGTTAAAAGTTCTGGTGGAAATGCCGCCTTATGATTCCAAAGTATCTGAATTATCAAGTCCTGCCCAATGAGAATCTGCCAGACGGCATGAGTCCTGTTACCCTCACCGTCCTATCACCGGTGTGGCAGGGCCCCTGCGGTAACACTTGTGTACCCGGACGGCTGGCAGCAGACTCTCACCGGCTGGACTGCTGGCGGCTCTCCCGATGACCTGAAGATTTTCTGGACCCAGGCTGAGGAGGGCGGACCCAACGGTTTGTCTGGCCATCGGCGGCGATGGCGGCGTCCGACTCTGGGAAGGTTCCGAAGATGATACGCCTAAAAGCCATGCTCTGCCCCCCGGGCTGGGACGGCCATTTTTGGCCCTGGCCGCCAGTTTGATTCCGGCCGCGGTGGTGGAAGTTATCGGTCCGGCGCCGTCCCGGGCGCCATTATTGTTGATGTGATGATGAGTTTCACTCTGATGTCTTACTCTCATTGCTGACCACCGACCACTGCTAGCTATACTATGAATGCCGTTAAAAACGAAGCCGAATTCAGAGACCACTTTGAACAAATCAAACAAATCATTAACGACCAGGAGATGCTGGAACGGGTACCGGTCGAATATCTGGAATTTTCCTCCCAGCATCTGGAGGATCTGGTAAAATTCGCTTATTTTGCCGGTTTTATTCAGCTGGGAGAAGCCCGGCAGTTGCTGCTGTTGCCCAAGGAAGAATTAAAGCCCCGGCTGCGGCGGTGGTACGAGGAAATCCGGGAAAAAGGCTGCTGGCTTTGCTGATCTGCCGAACAATGGGAGGCACCGGATGGATGACCTTGACACCCTGGCGTCCCTGAAGCGCCGGGTCATTGAGTTTCGGGAAGCCCGGGCCTGGGGGCCTTTTCACACCCCCAAAAACCTGGCCATGGCCCTGGCCATCGAAGCCGGAGAACTCCAGGAATTGTTCCTCTGGAAAGATGACCCGGAAATTGTAGAATTCGCTGCAGAATGACGCCTTTGGAACCCGGATGCAAGAGGAAATGGCCGATATCTTGATTTTCTTGTTATACCTGGCCGAGGCCGCCGGCATTGATCTGTCCGAAGCCGTCAAAGCCAAGCTTATCAAAAATCAGGCCAAGTATCCTGTCTCCAAAAGCTTTGGGAGCAGCAAAAAATACAATGAATTAGCTTAAAGCATACGCCGTCTTCTGGCTAATCCTTGTGAAATCACTGCAAATCTGTTACAAGATAAAAATATCCGGTGGCGGTCTTTTGCTGCCATTGTGCAGTCAGATGGTGGCACTGGCTTTCCAGCCCGTGCAGTCCTGCATAACCGGAAACCAAACAAAAAACTTAAACCCGAAAACCGGAAACCGTATTTTGAAAGTATATCCTGTTTTTCTCAATATCGACGGCAAGCCCTGTCTGGTGGTGGGGGGAGGAGCGGTGGGCGAACGCAAGGTTGAGGACCTGCTCTTAGCCGGCGCCCTGGTCACCCTGGTGAGCCGGGAAGCCACCCCCGTCTTGGAAGCCATGGCCGCCCAAGGATTAATCACCTACCGCCGGGAAGATTTTACCCCGGAGCATCTTAGCGGCATGGTGCTGGCCATTGCTGCCACCAATGACCTGAACACCAACCAGAGCGTCAGCGCCGCGGCCCAGGCCCGGGGACTGCCGGTCAATATCGTGGACCAACCTGCCCTGTGCTCCTTCGTGGTGCCGGCCACCATCCGCCGGGGCGATTTGACCCTGGCCATCGGCACCGGCGGCCGCAGTCCGGCCCTGGCCAAAAAACTGCGCCGGGACCTGGAGCAGGTCTACGGTCCAGAGTATGGCCCCTATCTGGAACTTCTGGGCGCCATCCGGGACAAAGTGCTGGCCTGCCGTCGGGATCACCCCGATAATCTCAACCTCTTCACCCGAATCGTCTCCAGCCCCTTGTTCCATCTCCTGAACATTGGCGACCTGGTGGGGCTCCAGGCTCTCCTGGCGGAATTGCTGGGCGCCGTTCTGCCGGCTAAAGCGGTCCTAGGACCTGCAGACCTTGGCCACCGGCCTTAGCCACCTCAGCCGGCCAGGCCGGCAGTAATCACAGGTTAAAACTATGGACTTTTGGCTCCTGATCCTGACCTTAACCTGCTATTTTCTGGCCACCCTCATCTGGCTGGGCTACCTGTGGATCCCAAAAGACCAACTGCACCGCTATGGCAGTTGGGTGGTGGGGGTTGGCTGGCTCTGCCACAGCCCTGCCCTGATCCTGCAGACCGATAGCCCAGAGTTTTTTCCCGGTGGCCAATTTTGGCGGTGCTCTCAGTCTCTTCAGTTGGACCCTGGTGACTGCCTTTCTCATCCTTAATTGGCGCTACCCCGTCAAAGTCCTGGGCGCCCTGGTGACCCCCATGGCCGGTCTGATGTTATGCGGCTCCCTGATTCTGCCCCGCCCCGGGGAAATCCCGCCCGGCCCTGCAAAGCTTCTGGCTTAGCTTTCATGTCGCCGCCGCGCTTTTGGGTAATGCCACCTTTACCCTGGCTTTTCTGGGAGGCATCCTCTACCTGGTCCAGGAGCATCAGATTAAATCGAAAAAATTCGGTTTTTTCTACAAACGCCTGCCTTCCCTGGAAATGCTGGACGCCCTGAATTATTACTGCATTAATGTCGGATTTCCCTTACTCACCCTGGGGATCATCACCGGCTCCCTCTACGCCCAGTATACCCTGGGGGCCTTCTGGCGTTGGGATCCCAAAGAGACCATGACCCTCATTGCCTGGCTGCTCTATGCCGGGTTATTGCATGAACGCCTGGTGGTGGGCTGGCGGGGCCGGCGGGCAGCCCTGATGGCCATCGCCGGGTTTGTGCTGCTGATGGTAACTTTTGTCGGTGCTGATTTCTGGCAGCGTGGCTATCACCGTTTCGGCGACTTCGGACGGCTGCCGTGACCCTGGTTCTCCTCGGCCTGAATCATAAAACCGCTCCCGTGGAACTCCGGGAAAAGCTTGCCTGTCTGGCCCCCGATCCTGCCACGGCCTATCAACGACTGCGGCAGATTCCCGAACTACAGGAAATCTTGCTCTATTCCACCTGCAACCGGGTGGAAGTGCTTTTTGCCACTCATGACCCTGAAACCGCCATCCCCCAGGTTTTGAATTTTTTCACTTCTCAACCTCAGTTGGCTGCCGCGGATGTAACTGCCGCCTTGTATGAATACCGGGAGGCCGAGGCCATCAATCATCTTTTTCAGGTAGCCTGCGGCCTTGACTCCATGGTCATGGGCGAACCCCAGGTATTAGGCCAGGTCAAGGCGGCCTACCGGGAAGGCGCCACCCAACAGGCCACCGGCCCCCTCTTGAACCGCCTGCTCCACAAAACTTTTTCCGTGGCCAAAAAAGTGCGCACCGAAACCGGCATCGGCGGCCTGGCCGTCAGCGTCAGTTACGCCGCCGTTGAGTTGGCCCGCAAAATTTTCGGCGCCCTCACGGACAAGACCGGCCTGCTCATCGGCGCCGGGGAAATGGCCGAACTGGCCGTGGAGCACCTCAAAAGGCACGGCGTGGCCCGCCTCATCGTCGCCAACCGCACCCTGGCCCGGGGTCTGGAACTGGCCGGGCGTTTCGGCGGTGAGGCCGTCTCGTTGGCCGAACTGGAAACCCAGCTTCTCACCGCCGATATCGTCATCAGTTCCACCGGCGCCCCGGAAGTCATTCTCACCAAAGACCAGGTCAAGAGCGTCATGCGCCGACGCAAACAACGGCCCCTGTTTCTTATCGACATCGCCGTGCCCCGGGACCTGGATCCGGGCATCAACGACCTGGATAACGTCTATCTTTATAATATCGATGAGTTGCAGGGAGTGATCCAGGCCAACCTGGAGCATCGCCAGGAAGAGGCGGTGAAGGCGGCCCGGATCATCGAAGCTGAAACCTTCAAATTTCTGCAATGGCGGGAAACCCTGGCAGTCACTCCCACCATCGTCGCCCTCCGGGACAAAGCCCAACAGATCTGTGAGGCGGAGCTGAAAAAGACCCTGACCCAACTGGGACCATTAACCCCGGAACAACAAAAATCCCTGGAAGTCCTGGCCGAATCCATCGCCCTGAAACTCCTGCACGACCCCTTCCTCTACCTCAAACGCAACCACCACCCCAAAAACCGCTCCCGGGACGTTGACCTGGCCCGCCGCCTCTTCAACCTGGACCCCGACCGCCAGGAAGATCTGTAGTAGCCCAACACTCTCCTTAAGAAAATTTACTCCCCGACGCCGGAATCTCTGACCTTACGGGTTGTACCTGTTGAGCGGATAATTTTGACCAAAGCGTATCATCACCTGGTTGAACTAATAGGTCAGGTTAAATAATCCTCTTGCCTGCCGGCCATTAATAGGAGGTAAAATGGAGCGATCTGTGAGAGTTATGGGATTACTGAGCTTACTGGTCATAGTATTGCTCTCGGCTCATTACAGTTGGGGTCAAGGCCGGGGCTTCGACCCTGACTGGGGCACCAATCTGGCTGCTTCGGAAAATCCGCCCCTGGCCAAAAACGAAGCCGAGAAGAAAATCTTAAGCGTCCTCAATGACATCCGTAAAGGCCCTTGGATGGCCAACGTCCACACCCTGTATGGTCGTTTGTTGCGGCTCTTTGTCGAGACGGCCAATGCCAAAAATGTCGTGGAGATTGGCACCTCCAACGGCTACTCGGCCCTCTGGATCTGCCTGGGCCTTCGCACTACCGGGAGCAAGCTCACCACTTTTGAAATCGACCCTCGCACCGCTTCCCTGGCCCGGGCGAACTTCAAACGGGCCGGTGTGGATCATCTCGTCACCATAGTTGAAGGCGATGCTCATCAAACCGTTTCCCGGCTGCAGGAGTCAATTGATCTACTCTTTCTGGACGCCGACAAGGAAGGCTACCTGGACTATCTCAATAAGCTGCTGCCTCTGGTCCGCCCAGGGGGCCTGATCCTGGCCGACAACGTCAGCAAACCAGCGCCTTCGCCCGCGTTCCTAAAGGCCATTACCACCAATCCCAATCTGGAGACCGTCTTTCTGAATATGCAATCAACCGGACTCAGTGTGACGCTTAAGAAGCGGTAAGTCTATCCGGTATCAAAAGGTCAATCCTTTTTCCCTCTCCATTCTGGCGATGAATAATCCTTGGAGAATTGGTCTAGTTTACGGTAGAATAGGGCTGATTATCAGAAAACTTCTTGAAGTGGCTCCCGAACAAAACCGAAAACTGGAAACTGCAAACTACCCACTCTTAGGAGGGTGTTTTGGCGGCAACTCCCAAGCAAGAACTATCTCTCTTTGATTCCACCTGCATCATCGTCGGGATCATAATCGGCGCCGGCATCTACGAGACCGCCCCCACGGTGGCTCAATGCCTGGGGTCCGGAGCGGGTATTCTTGGCATCTGGCTGCTGGGCGGTTTCCTGGCCTTGACCGGGGCCCTGTGTTACGCCGAACTCGCCACTGCCATCCCCCAGGAGGGCGGCGACTATGTCTATCTGACCCGGGCCTTTGGCCCCCAGGTCGGTTTTCTCTTCGGCTGGTCCCAACTGGCTGTGGTCCGGCCCGGCGATATCGCCCTCATGGCCTTCATCTTCGCCAGATATGCCCAGAAGCTCTATCCTCTGGCCGGATACAGCCAGCCCCTCTATGCCGGCGCCGCCGTGGTGGTGCTTACCGGCGTCAATATCCTGGGCGTCAAGACCGGCAAATGGACCCAAAATATCCTCACCCTGGCCAAAGTCCTGGGTATGATGGCCATAATCATCGTTGGCTTCAGTGCCCCGGCGCTGCTGCCCTCGCCTGAAGCCTCCGGGCCCATCACCTGGGGAGGCCTGGACCTGGCCCTCATCCTGGTGATGTTTACTTTCGGGGGTTGGAATGAAATGGCCTACGTGGCCGCGGAGATCAAAAACCCCCGGCGCAATATCGTCCGGGGTCTGGTAGCCGGCACCGTGGCCGTCACCGTGCTCTACCTCCTCATGAATGGGGCCTTCCTGGCATCCCTGGGCTTTGGCCATATGGCCGCATCCCAGGCAGTCGCGGTGGACGCCATGGCCAGGGTCTTTCCGGCAGACGCCGGCCGGGCCATCGCCGTGCTGATCTGTATTTCAGCCCTGGGAGCCGTAAACGGCCTGATTTTTACCGGCGCCCGCATCTCCTATGCCCTGGGATCCGGCCACCTGGCCTTTCGGCCTTTGGGGAAATGGCATCAACGACTAGGCACTCCGGTCTGGGCCCTGACGACCCAGGGGGTCTTGAGCCTGGCCATCGTCCTCCTGGCCGGTTCTTTCCTCGACACCATTATCTACACCGCCCCGGTGGTCTGGCTGTTTTTCCTCGGCACAGCCCTGTCGGTCTTTGTCCTGCGCCGTAAAGAACCGGACCTGGTGCGACCCTATAAAGTGAGCGGCTATCCGTTCCCCCCAGTCATTTTTTCCCTCTGCTGCATCTTTATGTTGTACAGTTCGATTTCCTATGCCCTGGCAAAGGTTCACTGGGGCTTAGCCCTTTTGTCCGGCGTCCTGCTGATCGGGGCGATAATCTACCAGCTTACCGAACGGTAACGGGTGACGCCGCTTGCAATATATTCGACTCACTGCCCCAAAAAGTTCTCTCGTTCCCAAGCTCCAGGAAAATGTTGGGTGGGCACTGCCCACCATAATTTCATCGTTTCGAGTGTGCCCCAGGCCCATGAATGGCTCGTTCCTAAGCTCCCGTTTGGGAACGCAATTTCCTGCGAAGCTCCTGCTTCGCCACTAATCAGGCTCATGTCCAACTACTGAGAAAATATGCAACTATCAGCAAAAACTTCCCCACCAGTTCCAAATCAAAATGTCTCACATCAATATTATGATGACCTGGTGAGATTTGTCCGCCAATGTTGGTTGGTGTCAGCCTTGGATCAGGAAGGGGCAGTTCGGCCCCTCCCCTCTTCTCTCCAATTGGAAAATCTCCTTTCAGTCTGCTATCAGGCCAGCATGCTCCGGGAGGAAGAGCGGCCGGTGCGCTTGCGTCTTGTGCTGGCCGGACCGGAACAATTCTCGGCCCAGGAATTTCCGCCCATGGGTCTCCACCGCCAGGTGTTTGCCCAACCCCGGCCATGCAATGAACAAGAATTGCGGAAACTTTCCCCTGCCGCTGACTTTTCCAGGTCCCTGGTTGGGGTCGACTTGAACGCTCAGAACGATTGGCAAATTTGGGGCCTGGTGCATTCCGGCGACCGCTGGCTCCAGACGTATCACGGCGGCCGGGAGGTGCCTCCAGACCTTCCCGCCGTCCCGGTCATCCACCTTGCCGGTCCCGGACGCCTGGCAGTGCTCCGAGGTATGGTGGAATTGGCAACTTTGATGGCCGGACGTATCCTCACTCCTGACCACAATGTCTTCGAGGCCCAGTGGTTGCGGGAGTTCTTCGCCCCGGTGCGGGCGGAAATGTTGGCCTTCCTCAACAGCACGTTTGAGGTTGAACACAATTGGGCCAACGTTATCGATCCGAATCTGATGGGTATTATCGGCCGGCACATTACCATGCGCATTATCAGCACCATGCGCCAATCTCGTCAAGGTGGCACTTTTCTGTACCTGCCGCACCAGCGCCGGGTGGAATTCACCTCCACCAACCCCTTGATCACCATCAAATATCAATTCCAGAAAGACGCCGACCGGCCTCGCCTGATGAACCTCATCCACCAGACCCTCCAGACTTTGCTGGAGACTTACGGTAAAGAAATTAAACAAGGGAAAAAGCTGGGTTGGCAGGACTATATCGCCTGTGACAGCAATAGGTTGGCCCTTCTGGATGAGGCCATCTTTGAGGTCGCCCACCAGTTGGCTGATTTCGCCGCCGTGGACGGCGCCGTGGTCTTGACTAACAGAAGCCAGCTGCTGGGC
Organism: uncultured delta proteobacterium; assembly: GCA_963705135.1. Classification (GTDB taxonomy): domain Bacteria; phylum Desulfobacterota; class Desulfobaccia; order Desulfobaccales; family Desulfobaccaceae; genus Desulfobacca. Next base: position 92 of record CAVPJB010000022.1, on the reverse strand, counting down.
TTTGGCGGCATGATAAAGGGGGACTTTGATCAGGTTAAGAGTGTGGCCCGGGCCTTGGACGTGGAAGGAGAGCGCCGCTGCGAAGAACCCAC
>CAVPJB010000021.1:0-66998 GCA_963705135.1 uncultured delta proteobacterium | reverse complement strand
GCCTAATATACAACGAAATATTTAGTTATGCAACTAAAAAATGTTTCTATTCGATTCAGATTACATATCATATGACTTAATATACATATTTTCAGCATCTTATTGTCCGTTCTGGATTAGGTATATCTTTCCGGATTTCACCTTTGTGGTACATTGTGTGACCCTTTGAGTACTTTGTGTTTAAATATTCTTTAGTTAAGCACTAAGGCTATGATAAACATCCGTATTTGAGGATCAAATTTTTAAAGTACAGCTATCCACTCCAAAGGAAAAAAAGTGTACTTTTATTTTTTTATTATTTAAGCACAGGTGATTGTAACCTGTAATTGAATGGAAGTAATAATGAAGATAGGTATTTTTAGGGAGAATCTAAGAATTTCATTCAGAGCAATTAGATCCAACAGGGTAAGGGCGATTCTTACAATTGTATTATTGCATTTGGTATTATGGCACTTGTCGGAATTCTTACAGCTATTGATGCTATAAAATCATCACTTACAAATCAGTTTACAATGATGGGTGCAAACTCCTTCACAATAACATCAAGGGGAATGAATATTCAGATAGGTAACAGAAGAACCAGGGCAAAAAATTTTTCCCGGATCTCATACAGGGAAGCTGATGAGTTTAAAGAACAGGTTTACTGAAGCCTGCATGGGTTTCAATCTCCTTTAATGCATCACAGCTTGGCTACAGTTAAATATGGTTCAGAAGAAACTAATCCGAATGTGAGCCTGACAGGGTGTTGATGAGAATCATCTTACTGTTTCAGGCTATGAGATTGAGTCGGGAAGGAATTTCAGTCCTGATGAGGTTCAGATGAACAGACATTTTGTACTTGATCGGAGCAGATATTGTTAAGGGATCTTTTCCCGTCAGGGGTTGATCCTCTTGGGAAGGTGATAACATGTTGCAGGTATGAAACTAAAGATTATCGGAGTACTAAAAAGCAAGGGAGTCAAGTGCCATAAACGGAGATAATGTTTGTTTTATGCCTGTAACTACTGCACGGCAATACTTTTCCCGTCCGAATATGACCTTCAGCATTACTGTTATGCCTATAAATCCTGTTAACCTTGATGTGATGACAGGAGAAGCAGAAGCATTTTCAGGATTATTCGGAATCTTAATCCAAGGGATGAATCGGATTTCAATATTTCAATAAAAGTGACAATATTGTAAACATGCTTATGGAAAATCTTAAATATGTTACTCTTGCAGCTACAATTATTGGCATTGTAACATTATTTGGAGCTGCGGTCGGACTTATGAATATTATGCTTGTTTCTGTTACTGAACGTACACGTGAGATAGGAGTAAGGAAAGCAATTGGTGCAAAAACCAAGACTATTAAATACCAGTTCCTTTTTGAATCGATAATGATTGGTCAGTTGGGAGGAGTTTTTGGTATTATTCTTGGTATTCTTATTGGAAATGGTGTATCTTCAATGCTGAGATCAAGTTTTGTGATTCCATGGGTTTGGGTTTTTACCGGTATAGTTGTATGTTTTATTGTTGGAGTTGTTTCTGGGTATGCACCGGCAGTAAAAGCGGCAAATATTGATCCTATTGAAGCATTAAGATACGAATAAACTATCAATATGGAAAAACATGTAATTCAGGAAGAGTTAAAAAATTGTCCGGGTATAGTATATTACCCTGATACTAATATACTTGAACTGTCGGACGGTCAATCCCGGAAAATCCGAGTTATTTTCAGGCGTCTGGATAATGGATTACTTCCATTTTGAGAAAAATGAGGACTGATGTTAATATTCAACTTGAATATATAAACAGTGGTTCATCAAAGTATCTTATGAGATACTTAAAAGACTTACTGGGTAGGACGGTTTGACAGATGAAATGGCTTTATGAAGAAGATGATGAGGCAATGCTTGAACTGGGTGAACATTACCGCGATACAGCAGGTATTCCGCTGGAGATTAAATGATAGTATAAAAAAAAGAGGTTTCCTCCCTTCTTTTTTAATAATGCTTATTACTTCACTGTATTCATGTGAGCAATCAGATCGAGAAGCTTGCATGAGTAGCCCCACTCGTTATCGTACCATGCTACAACCTTAACAAAGTTATCATTAAGGGAAATACCTGCTTCTGCATCAAATATAGATGTACGTGAATCACCGATAAAGTCGCTTGAAACAACAGCATCTTCTGTATATCCGAGAATTCCTTTGAGCGGACCTTCAGCAGCAGCCTTCATTGCTTTTTTGATCTCATCGTAGCTGGCTGGCTTTCTCAAGACGGCAGGTAAGGTCAACAACTGAAACATTGAGTGTTGGAACCCTGAATGCCATACCGGTAAGTTTTCCCTTCAGTTCAGGGATAACTTTGGTTACAGCTTTTGCTGCACCTGTTGATGAAGGGATAATGTTGCCGGCAGCAGCACGGCCACCTCTCCAGTCCTTCTTCGAAGGACCGTCAACTGTTTTCTGTGTTGCTGTGGTTGCATGAACAGTTGTCATCAGACCTTCAACAATGCCGAAATTGTCATGGAGAACCTTTGTAACAGGAGCAAGACAGTTTGTTGTGCATGAAGCATTTGAAACAAACTGCATGTCTGCCTTGTATTTATTATTGTTAACACCCATTACAAACATTGGTGTATCATCTTTTGAAGGAGCTGACATCACAACACGTTTTGCACCTGCTGTGATATGACCCATTGCGCTCTCCTTTGTAAGGAAAAGACCTGTGCATTCAAGTACATATTCAGCGCCAACCTCATTCCATTTAAGGGTTGCAGGATCTTTCTCGGCAGTTATGCGGATACTCTGTCCGTTTACAACAAGCTTGCCATCCTTAACTTCAACTTTTCCATCGAATCTGCCGTGAACGGTATCGTAATGAAGCATATAAGCAATATAATCCACTTCGAGGAGGTCGTTGATTCCGACTATTTCTATATCGTTCCTCTTCAAGGCAGCCCTGAAGGCCAGTCGGCCGATCCTGCCAAAACCGTTGATACCTACTTTAATTTTTGACATATCTATATCATTAAATTGTTAATAATTGTGAATCACAAAAATAATATTTTCCCTGAAAAAGTCAAACAGATAAAAAGATCAATTATTCTTTTTTTTTCTGAAGATATTTGAAACTTTGTTTGATTCAGGATTGAGAGGATCAATAATCATTCCGAACCTGTAACTTACAAATAATGAAAAAAATATTGCTTTGTTATCAGTACTTGCCATTATTGGTATCTTTTTTGGAAAAGCATTTATCTGTGCTCCGACCTCAATTGCATGAATAACCTTATCCTCTTTGCTGTATTCAAAATTAAATCCTCCCTTTGCATATAGTCCGGGAATAACTTTAATTTCATTCAATCCTTTAAAAAATGAGGCTCTGCCATATATGTCCTGCGGCATGCGCTATTGAAGCATTAAATTTTTCCTCTTTTATTATATATTCATTTCATGGAAACAGGATATAATACTCTGTAATATATTGGTTTGTAAAATGCAATAACCGGTCCTGCTGAATAAAAATACCTGATGGCTATCCCTCCGAGATCTGCTTTTTTGAAAATTTCATGCTGACGGCCTAATCCTCCCCTGAGGTAAAAAGTGGAATTTAGTTTGCCGAATATAAATGACCCGCCCTGATTGTATATAGGTTAGATTGTCTTATATTCTTTGGGATGCTTTAATGTGCCTCCTTCAATCTCAAAAAGCGCTTATTGAGATAATCTATTCTTTTGGCCTCACGGTAGCTTACTCCAATCCATCAGTATTGAGAACTAATACGCAAATGATCTTTCATTTCGGAAAAAAACTTTCTGCTGCTCATTCAATTCACCCTGGGCATAAAGTGAAAATGCCCCAAAGAAAATAATAACCGCTATTATAAGCAGCTTCTTCATTTTTTTGCTAACTTATAAAATAGGAATTAAAAAAGTGAATTCGGTAATCAGACATTCTTGCCTGTCTGCTCCTGGAAGCTTTGGAATAAGCAGGACATTCCTTTTGGTTACATGAACTATAACAAATACTGTAACAAAGGCAATAGAGAATATCTTAGCCAGCCCATCCCCCTGGAGGTAATCAAACCTAAGCTGCGGCTGGTCCCGCCGGTCAAGATTAATTGGGAAAACTCCAAGATGAGCGAGGAGGGGGTGGCGACCTTGCGGGGGGCTTTCAAATTTGGGGCCAGATACTTTATCAACCTGCCGGATACCTTCACCTATGACCGGCGGACCTATGTCAAGAGCGAGAACTCCTTTTTCCTGGCCGATATGGTGCCCAAAGCCGAATTTGTGGACCAGAAAAGCGTCATCGAGCGGGACGGCCGCCAGTTGCTCCAGGTCCGGGTGAGAAACCTGGACAATATTATTTTGGAAGGCATCAAGGTGCCGCCAATCCTCTTACCCATGGCGGTGGCTTATGGGCAACCCCCGGGAGATTGGCAACACCTCCTGACTCAGCTGAAGGCGGGACTGATGAGCTTATTTCCCTCGTTCAAGGCCAGAGTGGGGGTATTTTCGGCCAGAGGACGCCCCTGAAGGGGATCATGCCCATTTTTTCACCCTCCCGAGGGAAGATAAGCAGCTTTTTGCCACGCAAGGCGAAAAAACAAGCCCGGGCCTTTTCTCTCCCCCTCACCTTCCGGCAGGACAAGGAGGCCGGGGCTATTGAGCTCATCAGACTGCAGGATCGGCCGGGAAGGAAAAGCCACCGGTGAATCCCGGCTGTTTCGCATCACTGATCTGGGCCTGACTTACAAACTGGGCAATCAGGGCCTGCTGCTGTGGGTCACTTCGGTCAGCTGGATACCGTGGCCGGGATACAGGTCCTGGGCTTTACCCGGGACCTGGAGGTCTTTCCCCTGGGTCAGACCGACCCGGAAGGAGTCCTCACTTTTGGTGGCCGGGAACTGGAAGGCTTAAGTTTAAAGCAGCCGGGGCGCTTCGGGTGGTGAAACGGCCGGTAGATCATCGGCACATTACCTTTTTAATGGCCGGGACTGCTGGGGATGTGTCCTACATTGCGGTCAGGCCCCAGGGCAATCTGAAGCCGGAAGGGGTCGCAGGTGGAAGAAGGGGAGGCGGTAAAAAATCGCCGGGGTTATGTCTTTACCGACCGGGGGGTGCCGCCCTGGAGAGAAAGGTCTCTTTCAAGGGTACTATCCGGGAATACCGGGAGGGCACCATTGCCCCCCCGAGTAAAGGCCATTACACCTTTGTGATCACCAGTCCCAAGGGCGAGCAGGTCTACTCCCAGGACTCCACCTTGTCGGAGTTTGGCAGCGCCTGGGGAGAGATGGTGGTCCAGCCGCATCTGCCCCGGGGAACATACACGTTGGCGATGAAACTGGATACTGGAGCACCTGATGCCAAAACTACCCCGACGGACGAAGAGGGGGAAAGTGCCCCGGGAAATGAGGGTGAAGCAACCTCGCAGCGGCCTCCCCAGGAAGCCAGCTGCACCTTCCAGGTTGCGGACTTCAAACCTCCCCGGCATTTTGTGGAGATTGCCTTCCAGCGGTTTTCCCGCTCCGAGCAAGGTTATGTGAACCGGCCGGGGGTAAGGGAGTTCGTCCGCATTAATATTACCGGTTCCTATTATGCCGGGGGTCCGGTGAAGCACGGACAGGTTCGCTGGAAGGTAAATAAGGCCAAGACCAGCTACCAGGTGAAGGGGTTTGATGATTTTACGTTTGGCTGCGCCGAGTTCGACAAACCGGAATTGATGGAGAGCGGCCAGGCCATTCTGGATGAAAACGGCCAGGCACTAGTGGAATTTCCTTTGGAGCCGCAGGTATTGTCAGGTCTCCAGGGTCTGTCGGTGACGGCCACGGTGGTGGATTTTGATGGCCGCACGGTTTCGAATACCAAAGTCTTCCAGGCAGATCCGGAAATGTTAGTGGGGATCGGTATTCACGGAGGACAGATTCGGGCCGGTGATGAACAGCTCCTGAAAGCTATCGTGACCCAAAAAGGCAAAAAAATCAGCAAGGGCCAGGTCCGGGCCGAAGTTTTGCAGCAGAGTAGCACCTATGTGGCCAAGCGCAATGACCAGGGTGATGTTTATTGGGACTACCAGGATATCTGGCGGAAGCTTTTCACCAGCGAAATTCCCCTGAAAAACGGCGAGGCCAGTTTCCGCTTTGACTTCAGTTCGGGAGGGCAGTACCTGGTCTCGTTCAGCTATGTGGATGAGGGAGGCCGGAGTTTTGCATCATCGACGAGTTATCAGGTGACCGGCGATTTCTATTGGGATGACTACGAGAACCGGGAAAAACCCTACCAGGCCCTGGCTATCTCGGCGGACCGACCGGCCTATGAACCAGGTCAGAAGGCCAAGATTATGGTGAGTCCGCGACGGCGGGTGGCCCGTTACCTTGTCACCCTGGAGCAGAATGGAGTCTTGGAGCATCGGGTGATGGCGGCGCCGGCCGGTCTGCAACTCCTGGAAATTCCCATCAAGGCTGAATACGCTCCCAATGTCTATGTTTCCGTCCTGGGGTTGACGCCCCGGGGAGAATTTCCCGCCTTTGCCAGCCGCTACGACAGCGAGGCCCCGGGCTTTTTCTGGGGGACCCTTAACCTCTCGGTGCGACGGGAAGCAGAGCGCTTACAGGTCAAGATTAGTCCCAGCCTCAAGGAACTGAAAGCGGAGCCGGGGGCAACGGTGGATTTGGATTTTACCGTGCAGGGCAAAGACGGCCGGGGGGTGGAGGCGGAAATGGCGGTGGTGGTGGTGGATGAAAGGGTCTGGCGCTGACTGCCTTTAGAACCCCGGATCTGGAGCCACTGGTCCTGTTCAACCGGCCTTTGGGGGTCTACACCGGCGAGCTGCGCACCATGCTCATGCACCAGACGCCTTTCTACCTGTCCCGGAACGAACCTCTGACCGGCGGGGGAGGCCTGGAGCCCGGGGCGGAGGCCATGATGGGCAAGATGCGGAAACGTTTTGACCCCTGTGCCTATTTCAACCCCGCCTTGAGGACTGACAGTCAGGGCCGGGCCAGAGTGTCATTTACCCTGCCCGATACCATGACCACCTACCGGGTCTATACCGTGGTCATAGACCGGGGCAGCCGGTTTGCCAGCTCTGAACGTCCTTTTTCTGGCTACCAAGGACTTTTATCTGGAGCCGGGCATGCCGGCCTTCTTTACCCAGGGAGACCGGTTCCGGTTCCAGGTGGCCGCCTTTAATGCGACCTCAACCAGTGGTCAGATGACATTCAGGGCAGCCACCGAAGGCGGACTAAAACTCGCCGGTGAATCTGCCCGGATCGAACTTCCGGCGAAGGACAGTGTCAAGGCCAGGGTGGCAGGTACGGCCGAGGCCCCCGGACCGGCGACAGCTCGATTCCAGGGGGATTTTCAGGGTAAGCTCGATGCCGTGGAAGAAACCCTCCAGATCAATTCTGGGCAGGTGCTGGACACCACGGTAACGTTCGGCTCCTTTACCGGGCCCACGGACATCAAGCTCAACCTGCCTCCTGTGTGACCGCGGCCGAGGACGGGAAGGCATCCGAAATCAAAGCCGTTTTGACCCTGGCTGGGTCGCCCTTCCTACGGATGACCGACGCCATCCGCTATCTGCTCAAATACCCCTACGGCTGTGTGGAACAGACCAGTTCCGGGGTCCTGGGGCTGGCGGCACTGCGGGGCGCCATTACCGACGGGCAGGTGCCCGGGATAACCTTTGCCGAGACCGATGCCTATCTGGCCAAGGGGATCAGCCGGATATTGGGGATGCAGCTTGACTCCGGCGGCTTCGGTTACTGGCCCGGCAATCAGAAGGTCCATCCCTGGGGCACGGTCTATGCCACCATGGCCCTGAGTCTGGCCAAGAATAAAGGCCTGGAAGTCCCGGCCCCGGCGTTGGCAAAGGCCACCGGCTACCTGAAAGAACAGGGACTCAGTCCTAAGAGTCCGGATCTGGTCAGGGCCTACGGGGCCTATATCCTGTCCCTGACCCGGGCTCTGGACCGGGACGCTTTCCAGGCCGTCAGGCGGGAGTATCCCAAACTCAGCCGGGAAGGCAAAATTCTGGTGCTGTTGGCGGGTAAACAGGCAAACTTCATGTCTCCCAAGGAGCTCCAGGAGGCTCTCAAGCCCCTGTTGCAAGGACCGGCTGAGACGACCGGAGAATCCACGGAGGATGATTTTCAGGCCCGATACCGGGGCCCGGCCCTGGCCCTGTTGGCTGCCAAAACCATCCTGCCGAACGATCTTCTGACCGAACAGGCAGCCCTGACTTTGATGGGCGGCCTGGACAACCAAGGGGTTTGGACTTCCACCAGCGACAGCGGCTGGGCTTTGTTGGCCCTGGGGGAATATTTCCGGGGGCAGAAATTCGACACCGGGCCGGTGGAAGTCACCATGCAACAACCGGGAGGCCAGCGGCAGCTCCTCACCCTGGATCCCAAGGGATTCCGCACTCTGGCCCTGGATCTCCAGATCCTTTTGAAGACACCGGTGTTCCGTTTGGAAACACCTGTCAAGAGTACCTTGCTCTATAAAGTGGAATTGACCGCCCCCCGGACCGATATTGCGGCTGAAGGGGCCCCCCACGGGATTAAAGTCTGGAAACAGATTAAGAATACGGACGGTTCCTCGGAAATCAAGGTGGGCGACCTGGTAAAAGTCACGGTGTTTGCCCAGGTGAAGGGAAAAGACCAGCGCTATGTGGTGTTGGACGATCCCCTGCCAGCGGGACTGGTGGCGGTAAACAGCGCCTTCGCCACCGAAGAGCAAAAGCCTGATGAAAGTGAGGAAAATCAGGAACCCGAGGCTTTCGAATATATCACGCCCGAGGGTGTCTTCCGGTTCCGGCCCGATTTCTTTGAAATCCGGAGCGACCGGGTTTTAGTCTTCAAGAATCAGGTTTACTCGGGGAACTACCTCTTTGAGTATTTCGCCCGGGCCGTCTGTGAAGGTGAGTTCGTCCAGCCGGCCACCAAAGCTGCAGCCATGTATAACCCTGGGGTGTATGGCTATTCCGGCAAAGGGGCTTTGACCGTTAAGGGTAGGCAGCCTTAATATCATTTTCGGTTTTCGGTTTTCAGTTTGCGGTTAAAAATTTTGGTACTAATATATCGTTTATCAAGAAATTTGTCCTTTCTATAAGGGTGGGTCTTATATTGTAGTGGCGCAATTCATTGCGCCTAAAAGGCGTGATGAATCACGCCCCTACATTGAAATTACCTGTGTGGTGACAACTTTGTCTCAGCCCCCCCTCTTAGATGGCCTTGGCTGAGGCGGGTTGGAGGAATCAAGGGTGAAACCTCACTATTTCAAACGACCCTGGCGCTGGGCGATTGGATTGTTACCCCTCCTGGTCCTGGCGGCCGGGGTGGTCCATTTCGAAAGGGCCTCTCGCTTCGAACTCGAGGCTTTGAACCCGCAACCGGGCGCCCTGGTTCTGGATTGCCAGGATCGCATCCTGCGCCTGGGAGCGGACGCCCAGGGCCGCCGGGTGATGCTGCTGCCGCCGGCCCCCCTGCCGGAGATGGTCGTCGCCGCCTTCCTGGCCGCCGAAGACACCCGCTTCTATCAGCACCACGGCATCGACCTGAAGGCGGTAGTCCGGGCCACCTGGAGCAATCTCAAGGCCGGGCGGGTCGTGTCCGGGGCCTCCACCATCACCCAACAGTTAGCCCGGCTGGCCTACCCGGCGCCGCGCACCCATTACCACAAGCTGGTGGAAATGCTGCGCAGCCTGAGGATAGAGGCCGCTCTGAGCAAAACAGAAATCCTCCGCTGCTATCTTAATTTGACTCCCCAGGGCAACAACCTGATGGGGGTGGAAACGGCCGCCCGGGTGTATTTTGATAAAAAGGCCGCCCAATTAACGCCGAGTGAGTCTGCGGTCCTGGCTTCTCTGGCCAAGGCCCCAGGAAGTTTAAATCCTTATGGGCCTAACCGCCAACGGCTCTTGAGCCGGCGGGATTGGGTGCTGGAACGTATGGCCAAACTCGGTTTTTTAAGCCGCCAGGATTGGTTGGCTGCCCGTCAGACAGGCTTAAAGGTGCGGTCCGGTGGACTCTTCCCCTTTGAAGCGCCGCATTTCGTCAACCTGGTGCTGGCAACTAGGCAGGACTGCCGACCCTGGCGTCATAAAAACCACCCTGGATCTGAACCTGCAGCGCCGGGCCCAGGCAATCGTCGTCTCCCACCGCAGCCGCCTCCTGAAATACGGGGTTTCTCAGGCCGCCGCCGTCATCATCAAAAACCGTTCCATGGGAGTGGCGGCCCTGGTGGGCTCTTTTCACTACGGGGACCGAGATCAGGGCTTTAATAACGGGGCCACGGCCAATCGTTCACCGGGTTCAACTCTCAAACCCTTTTTGTACACCCAGGCCCTGGACCTGGGCTTTGAACCGGCCCGGGTGCTGGAAAGCGTGGAGGGACGCTACCGGACTCCCAAGGGAGAATTTATTCCAGCCAACTTTGACCGCTGTGCCCACGGCCCCATCTCCATGCGGGAGGCCTTGGGCAATTCCCTCAACCTGTCAGCCGTCAGTCTACTTAATCAGGTGGGACCGCCGGCCTTTTACGACATCCTGACCAGGCTGAGGCTCATCAATCACCCGGAACGGCCGGCTGACCATTACGGTTTGGGGCTGGTGGTGGGTAATCCCGAGGTCAGTCTCCTGCAACTGGCCACCGCCTTTGCTGGTCTGGCCAACGGCGGGGTTTACCGTCCGGCGACATTCATTCAAGCTAAGATACCCGGAGACGTTCCGGAACAGATCTTTTCTTCCCCGGCCGCGTATATCATCAGCGATATTCTGGCCGATCCCCTGGCCCGGGCCCGCATCTTCGGTCCCTCCATGGCCATGAACCCTCCCTTCCGCCTGGCCATCAAAACCGGGACCAGCACTCATTACCGGGACTGTTGGGCGGTCGGGTATACTCCGGATACACCCTGGCAGTCTGGACGGGAAATTTTGACGGCCGCTCGACGGCAAAGATGAGCGGCGCCACGGCTGCGGCTCCCATCCTGGCAGACTTGGCCGCGGAACTTCTTCATCAAGGCGATACGCCCGTTTTCACGCCACCACAGGGGGTCTCCAGCCTGGAGATTTGTTCCTTTTCCGGATTGCGGCCCGGGCTGAGCTGCCGCCACCGCCGCCAGGAGCTCTTCGTGGCCGGGACCGAGCCTGAGGCCATCTGTACCTATCATCACTCTCAGGAACCATGGCACCGCGTGCCCACCAGTTTTGCCGGGTGGCTGCACGACCGTTTTAATCACCACGGCGCCGGCCGCTATCGTCTGGCCGGATTCGACACTGATTTGGACCGCACTTTTCAAGAACAGGCCTCCCAGGCCAGGAGCCTCCGGGCGATCTCTCAGGGCCGGGCTCCATTGTCGCTGGGCCAGAACCAGACCGTCCACCTGCACAACACCCTCTTCCCGGCCCTGGCTGCCAGCAAAGATCCCCGGGTAACCATCACCTCGCCTCTGAACGGGGACCGTTTCCTCTTGCCGCTTCGTCAGGAAACGGTTGCTCTCTCCCTGAAGGCTTCTTGCCGGGTCCCTTTTAAGCAGGTCACCTGGTATGTCAACGGTCGGGAGCATGCCGCCACCGGACCGCCGTATGAATTGCCCCTGCAACTGGGACGGGGACGCCACCGCCTCACCGTCGTCGGCCCGGATGGCCTGGGGGACTTTTTGGAGATCTGGGTAGAGTGATGGTTAACAGGCGGGGAAGCCTCCTGCCCCACTGTTATATAGGACAACATTTAATGACGGTCCATATTAAACTCTTTCTTTTGCTCCGGCCAGTAATACCGAGTTGCGATCAATGGACAATTTTTGGTAGCCGCAGGCTTCAGCCTGCTTCTGGCCAGGCTGGAAAGCCTATGCCACCTTTGGCGGCAAATTGGTATAATAATCATACAATATAGGGCGCGAAAGCGAAGCGCATCCCGCCTTAATGTCTGGAAATTCTAATTTCTCTCGATTGTTCTGCCAATAATTCGGTTGCCCCCTAACCCTGCTTTTGAGATACAATACTACCATGACCGAAGTCGCCCCCGACAAGATCACCCCCATGCTCCGGCAGTATCTGGATATCAAGGCCCAGCATCCCGACGGTCTGCTCCTGTTTCAGATGGGGGATTTTTACGAACTCTTTTTTCAAGACGCCCACAACGCCGCCCAGACCCTGAATATTGCCCTGACCAGCCGCAGCCGGGCCGAGGAAGAGCCGATCCCCATGGCCGGCTTCCCTCTCCACGCCGCCGAGGTCTATATTTCCCGACTGCTGGAGCAGGGCCATCGCCTGGTCATCTGCGACCAGGTGGAAGATCCGGCCCAGGCCAAAGGACTGGTGCGCCGGGAGGTGACCCGGGTTTTGACCCGGGGGGTAATTGTCGACCCCGACAAGCTGCCTGCCAAAGAAGCCAATTTCCTGGCTGCAGCCTTGTGGCAGGGCGCCGATTGGGGGCTGGCGTTCGTGGAATTATCCACCGGCGACTTTCGGCTTACCGAAGGCCGGGAGCTGGAGGCTTTGTGGGAAGAGTTGTTCCGCCTGCGGCCCGTGGAAGTGCTGCTACCGGAGGGCTGCGCCTCGGAAGAAGTCACGGCCTATGTCTCCTGGTTCGCTTCTCCCCCCAGCCTGCAATACTTAGGCAATTCTGACTTCCACCTGGAAGCAGCCACTCGACGCCTTAAGCGTCACCTGGGAACCCTTTTTCTGGACGGGTTTGGCCTCACGGATTATGCTTTGGGTCTGCAAGCGGCCGGCGCCATCCTCTCCTACTTAGAGCAAAACCGCACCGGCCCGCCCCGGCATCTTACCCGGCTTATCCCCTATTCCCGGGAGGATTTTTTAGGGCTGGATGAAGCCACCGTCCGCAACCTGGAAATCTTCGAAAATTTCCGCACTCGCAGCCGCCGGAACTCCTTGCTGGAGATCCTGGACGCCACCTTGACGCCCATGGGTGGTCGGAAGCTGGCCTCCTGGCTCCGCTTTCCCTTAAAACAGGTGGACGCAATCCAGGCCCGTCTCCAGGCGGTGGGTTATTTCAAAGAGCAGGCTCTCTGGCGCCAGAAGTGGCGTCGGCTCCTCAAAGGCGTCGCCGACCTGGAGCGCCTGACGGCCCGGACGGTATTGGAACAGGCTACTCCCCGGGACCTTATCGCCCTGAAAAACTCAGTGTCCCACCTGCCGGCCCTGCGCCGCCTGTTGCCAGCCGAACTGCCCCCTCTGGCCGCAACTTTGGCGGCTGATCTGGAAGATCTCACCGATATCTACGAACTTATCGATGCCGCTTTGGTGCCAGAACCACCTTTGGCCATTAAAGATGGTGGGATTATCCGTGAAGGGTTCAACGCCGAATTGGATGAACTCATGGCTATGACCCGCCGGGACAAAGACTGGATCGCCCGCCTGGAGGCCCGGGAACGGCAGCAGACCGGCATTAATTCCCTGAAGGTGCGCTACAATAAAGTTTTCGGCTATTACCTGGAGGTTTCCAAGGCTAACCTGCATCTGGTACCGGATTACTTTATCCGCAAACAGACGCTGGTGAACGCCGAGAGGTTCATCACGGCAGATCTCAAAGAATATGAATCCCGGTTACTGGGAGCCGAGGATGCCCGCAACCAGTTGGAAATAAAGCTTTTTAAGGAACTGCGGCAGCAGCTCGGCCAGGAAGCCGCCCGACTGAAAAAGGTCGCCGAAGCCCTGGCCGGTCTGGATGTCCTGGCCGCTCTGGCCGAAACAGCGAGTCTGTACCAGTATACCTGTCCTCGGCTGCAGGAAGGCCGGAGGATCAACATCACCCAGGGACGGCACCCGGTTATTGAACGGGTCCTTCCCCCCGGCGGTTTTGTCCCAAATGATATTGCTTTGGATGACCAGGCAACCTTGATGATTGTTACGGGGCCCAATATGGCGGGCAAATCCACCATCTTGAGGCAGGTGGCCCTGATCGTGCTCCTGACCCAAATAGGCAGTTTCGTCCCGGCTGCCCAGGCCGATATCGGCGCGGTGGACCGCATCTTCACCCGGGTGGGCGCGGTGGATGACATCGGCCGGGGGCAGAGTACGTTCTTGGTGGAGATGCATGAAACTGCTAATATTCTGCACCAGGCCACTCCCCGCAGCCTGGTGATCTTGGATGAAATCGGCCGGGGCACCAGTACCTTCGACGGCCTTTCCCTGGCTTGGGCGGTAGCGGAATATCTCCATGATCTTGATGATCTGGGAGCTTTAAGTTTGTTCGCCACGCATTACCACGAACTGACGGCTCTGAGCCGCCTCAAGCCCAGGGTGCACAACCTGCAGGTAACGGTGCAAGAAACTGCCGGTCAGATCGTTTTTCTGCATCAACTGCGGCCGGGCGCGGCCAACAAGAGCTATGGTATTCAGGTGGCCAGGCTCGCTGGGGTCCCGGAGGCAGTGATCTCCCGGGCTCAGGAAGTCCTGGAGAACATCGAAGCCGGGACCCTGGATCAGGTGGGTTTCCCTCGTATTGCCCGCCCTCGCCCGGCCCGCCGCCAGGTCCCTCCGGCTGACCTGGGCCAACTGGGTTTGTTTTCCCCAGCCGACAAATCGGCCGGATAAGCTAGGTTAGCGATTTCTTGGATTCTTATACCGACTGCCAAAAGTTTTTTCTTTATTTTCCCCTCTCCCATCGAGGAGCAAGGGTCAGGGTGAGGGATGAAACAGACAAACTTTTGGCACTGATTTTATTAGGAAAACATGTGTCCCTGATTGACCCTCCGGCGATTTTTCCTTGACATCAACAATTCTGGTGGGTATATAAAAACGTGCGAGCGGGAATAACTCAGTGGTAGAGTGCAACCTTGCCAAGGTTGAAGTCGCGGGTTCGAATCCCGTTTCCCGCTCCATTTTTTTCCTCTCAAAAAGGCGGCATAGCCAAGTGGTAAGGCAGCGGTCTGCAAAACCGTTATTCCCCGGTTCGAATCCGGGTGCCGCCTCCAGTTGTCCACATAGTCTGGTCTCTGTTCTTCCGACCTCCCTTCCACCCAGGTTTTTACTTGTTACCCGATAACATGTTAATGTCCATACAATTTTTTCTTTACCTGACCAGAATTTTTGTTTATGATTACTTTCAGGCTCATTGCTGGTCTGCCTGAGGCTCCTCGGGCGAGGTTTTATTGTGTTAGATATTAAAGTGAAACAGGTTTAGGTTGCGGAGGACAGATGAACAAATCGCAGTTAATCGAAGCCCTGGCAAAAGCAGAGAACCTGACAATTAAGAAGGCAGAGATGGTCGTCAACACCTTATTTGATAATATGACCGAAGCCCTGGTTGAAAATGAGCGCATCGAGATCCGCGGGTTTGGCAGTTTCAAAGTAAAATGTTATGAAGGTTATCAGGGGCGCAATCCCAAAACCGGGGCAGTCATCGAGGTTTGTGAAAAAAAACTGCCGTTTTTCAAAGTCGGCAAAGAATTGAAAGAACGTGTTGACAGCAGTGGTGAAGAGTAGTTTGTCAACCTTAATAAGTTTGTCCTGGTCGTGCTAGACGGGGAGCTAGCGGTGCCCTGTAACCCGAGATCCGCTTAGCGGGGTTGAACTCCTTCTGAAAGGATTGCAGCGCTGTTCGGGTCCTGGATGCCGAGCGGGGGGGTTGGACCCCACGCAACGGACGCTTGTGAACCCCGTCAGGTCCGGAAGGAAGCAGCGGTAAGCAAGGCGGTTCGTGTCGTGGTGGCTTCTGATTCAAAACCCTTGGCTTTCAGTTCGAGCAGTGGCGGATTCGATGGAAGGTGCACGGCCAGGTTATTCCCGCCACGTTTCCTCACTGCCCCTAACTTTTCCGCCCCAATCCAATAAACTTTCTGATATCATTTATTTTTCCACTGCCTAAATTTTATTTGAATTATATCGGGCGCCTTGACAGGCAACCTCCCCCCAAGGTATAAAAAGGGTAACCGTTCGACTATCGGCCTACAGGTTTCAGCAAAAATTATTTTTAGCTAGTTCTCATCCGGAAATGATCATGAGAACTCATGAAGTTTCTGAGTTGGAAACGAGATATTTTCTGCAAGACCTAGGAAATCAATGACTTGCGCAGAGGAGAACATTCGTTCGCCGCACAAGGAAGCCTGCAGATTGACGCAGAAATTGCGAAAAATATCTCGTTTCTGGACAGATGATAGATAACACCATAAGTTTTTTGAATATATTGAATTTACTAGATTTTTTCAAGCTAACCACAGATAACAATTTTACCAGGCATCAATAACTGATTCGACCCAAACATCATGAAAACAAAATTTATTTTTATCACCGGCGGCGTCTTATCTTCCTTGGGCAAAGGGGTGGCGGCAGCAGCTATTGGGGCTTTGTTGGAAAGCCGAGGTCTCAAGGTCACGTATCTAAAATTGGATCCATATATCAACGTTGATCCCGGTACCATGAATCCCTTTCAACATGGAGAGGTGTATGTCACCGATGACGGTGCCGAAACCGATCTGGACCTGGGCCATTATGAACGCTTTACTTCAGTAAACCTGGGACAGGAAAATAACTATACCACCGGCAAGATTTATTACAGTGTCATTAATAAGGAGCGCCGGGGTGATTATTTGGGTGGGACGGTACAGGTCATCCCGCACATCACCGATGAAATTAAGCAGACTATTTTGAGTATCGCCCCCCAGGTGGATGTCGCCATCGTGGAGATTGGCGGCACGGTGGGAGACATCGAGAGTTTGCCGTTTATGGAGGCTATTCGACAAATTAAAGGAGACATGGGGAAACAGAATGTCTGCTATGTCCATGTTACCCTGGTGCCCTACATTAAGACCGCCGGAGAAGTCAAAACCAAGCCGACCCAGCATAGCGTTAAGGAATTAAGAAGTATTGGTATCCAGCCGGATATTCTCTTATGCCGCACCGAAAAGCATCTTTCCCCGGATATCAAGGCTAAAATCGCCCTTTTTTGTAATCTTGAGTCAAATTGCGTCATAACGGCTCAGGATGTGGAGAGCATCTATGAGATTCCCCTGCTGTATCACGAGGAAGGCCTGGATGAGCGGGTTATCGAGATTTTAAATATTTGGACCAGATCGCCGCGGCTGGAGGTTTGGCAGGATTTGGTGGACCGTATCAAGAATCCCATTGACTCGGTTGATATCGGGATCATCGGCAAATATGTCAATTTACGGGAATCATATAAAAGCCTGCATGAGGCCCTGGTGCATGGCGGGGTGGCGCATCGGGCCCAGGTCAACCTGCATTACATCGATTCTGAAACAGTGGAACGGGAGGGTCCTGAGACCCTGCTGAACCATTTGAATGGCATTCTCGTGCCTGGTGGTTTTGGTTATCGAGGTGTAGAAGGGAAAATTCAGGCCATACACTATGCCCGTTCGAACCAGGTTCCCTATTTCGGCATCTGTTTTGGCATGCAACTGGCGGTAATTGAATTCGCCCGTAACGTTGCCGGACTGCCTGACGCCCAAAGCGAAGAGTTTGATTCCGACAACCCTCACCCGGTGATTTATCTGATGCGGGAATGGTTTGATTATCGACGGCAGACCATAGTCCGGCGGGACCGTTCGGCCGATAAAGGCGGCACCATGAGATTGGGTGCTTACCCTTGCGTTTTGAAAGAAAATTCTCTGGCGGCCAGAGCCTATAGCAGTCTGAACTTTCATGAACGGCACCGTCACCGTTACGAATTCAATAATGCCTTCCGCGAACAATTAAGCCAACATGGCTTTATTATCAGCGGTACTTCTCCTAATGGAGAACTTGTTGAGATAATTGAACTGGAAAATCATCCCTGGTTTTTAGGCTGCCAATTCCATCCTGAATTTAAATCCCGCCCCATGCAGCCACACCCCTTATTCCAGGACTTTATTCGGGCTTGCATCGAATATAAGCGGGGATAGTGCACCGGTGTCGATTCATACCATCACCCTGGCTGATTTTTGTCTTGGCGCGGGACGCCTGGCTTTCATAGCCGGTCCATGCGTCATCGAATCCAAAGCTATGACCCTGGAGGTAGCTCACGCCCTAAAGGAATACGCCACCGGACTGCAGGTACCTCTCATCTTCAAAGCTTCCTTTGATAAAGCCAATCGCACTGCTACCTCATCCTTTCGAGGTCCTGGCCTGCTCCAAGGATTGGAGATCTTGGCTCAGGTGAAGGAAGAAGTGGGCCTCCCGGTACTGTCTGATGTTCACGAGATAAATCAGGTGGTTCCTGCCGCCCAGGTTTTGGATGTGATACAGATCCCCGCCTTTCTCTGTCGTCAAACCGACTTGATAGAAGCGGCGGCCCGCACTGGTAAGCCGTTGAATCTGAAAAAAGGTCAGTTTCTGGCGCCTTGGGACATGGCTCAGGTGGTTGCTAAAGCCACCAGGGTGGGAAACTCATCGTTGTTGCTTACTGAGCGGGGGGTGCAGTTTGGCTATAATAACCTGGTGGTAGACTTCAGGAGTTTGCCCATCATGCGCGGCTTGGGCTTCCCGGTGGTGATGGATGTCACCCACAGCGTGCAACTGCCCGGCGGTCAGGGAAGCTGTTCCGGCGGAGACCGTCAGTTTGCCCCGTATTTAGCCCGAGCCGCCGTGGCCATGGGGGTGGATGCCGTGTTCATGGAAGTGCATCCAAATCCCGATAAGGCTTTATGCGATGGGCCCAACAGCCTGCCTTTACATGAGGCGCCCCGATTATGGCAAGAGTTGCTGGAGCTGCACGATCTCTGCAAGCGCTGGGAGGCTGATTGAGTTTGGAGAATAGTACCACTGAGCTAAATATTGACCAACGGGCTGCCCAGATTCGGCTTTTGGTTTTAGATGTTGATGGCGTGCTGACGGATGGAGGCATCTGTTATACTGATGCCGGCGAAGAGATTAAATGTTTTCATGTCCGGGACGGGCATGGCATTCGCATGGTGCAACAGGCAGGCATCGAAGTGGCTTTGATAACTGGGCGACAATCGGCGGCGGTGGCGCATCGAGCCGAAAATTTACGTATAGTCCACATTCATCAGGGCGTTCGGGATAAACTTGCGGTTTTAAGTTCCTTACAAACGACACTGGGAGTGTCTCCACTGGAAACCGCAGTCGTGGGTGATGATCTCGTGGATCTGGCCATGATGCAGCGGGCGGGACTGGCCGTCGCTGTCGCCGATGCCCCAACTGAAGTAAAACAGAGAGCGCATTGGGTGACATCGGTTCCTGGAGGACGAGGAGCAGTGAGAGAATTATGCGAGATCTTGCTTAAAGCCAAAGGTGTTTGGGAAGATCTATTGCGAAAATATCATGCCGAATGAATTAGAAACAAACCCACTAGCGGATTTTAGTTTCCGAACCTTTATAGCCGTAAAACAGCCTCTCGAATCTTCTCTTGGCAAGATATGTGGACCTGGCCCCAAAAGATACCTGTAGCGTTATTGGCCTCCTGTTTTTTGGGGATAGTAATCGGCCTGAGCCTGCCCCTTAAAGGTGAAGAGCATCCTGCAGTCAACCCATCGCCACCCACCATTGCCCCTGAAAAACAGGGGGAAATGAAAGAAATCAGACTTACCGAAATTCAGGAGGGAGAGAAAAAATGGGTTTTGACTGCTGCCGAAGCCGATTATCTAAAAGATAAGGACAGGATCCACATCAATAAAGTTTGGGTAGAGATCTTTGGGAAAAATAATGACAATGTCATCATCACTGGCGAGTCAGGATTTATCGATATCAAATCCCGCGACTTAACCTTAGAGGGCAGTGTGCGAGCTCAAAGTGCGGACTATGAATTTACTAGCGAATTGGTGCGTTATGACCCCAAAAACCGTGTCCTTTCAGCGCCGGGACCGGTTAAGGTCCAAGGGCCCCGTTTATATGTTGAAGGGAAGGGGATGACGATTGATCTGAGGCAAAAAAAACTCGACATAGCCGAGCATACTGTCACCAAGCTGCACGTTTCAGGTAAATTATGGAATTTTTAACCTCGAGATCTTTGACTAAAAAAATCCATCTTCTTTTTCTTGCGGTAATAGTCTTGAGCTTCTCTTTGCCCTCGAATTGTTGCCCGCAAACTGGACCTGCCGGCAAAGAGGAATTGCCACTCAACATCACCGCAGGCCGGTTGGAAGTGGAGCAATCTCAGCAGATGATATCGTTTATTAATAAGGTAGTGGCTCGCTATAAAGATATTATTCTATATGCCGACATCTTAAAAATCTTCTACCAGGCCAAACCAGAATCATCTGGTATTAAAGATAAATCTGGAGAAAAGGATAGTCAAAAGGGACCAGAGTCACCCTTAGGTGCAGTAGGAATAGAAAAAATACTCAGAATTGAAGCCCAGGGTAAGGTTCGAATCGTTCAAGAAGACCGCGTCGCCACCGGGGACAAAGCGATTTATTACACCCAGGAGGAGAAAATTGTGCTCCTTGGAAATCCTCAGCTCTGGAGAGGTGATAATAGCTTAAAAGGGCAGGAAATCGTCTTTTACCTCAAAGATAATCGCGCGGTGGTGGAGGGTGATCCCAAAAAACGGGTGGAAGCTATCATCTATCCATCCTCAAAAGTTCAACTCCCAGGGAAGCCGGCGGTTAATTCACCGTAAAACAAAGCGATTGTAAGGTTCCGAAATGAGTCTTTTAAGAACAGAAGGCCTGAAAAAAACGTATCATGGCAAACAAGTTGTTAGTGGCGTCTCTCTGGAAGTCCGCAGCGGAGAGATCGTTGGACTTTTAGGGCCTAATGGAGCGGGGAAGACCACCACGTTTTATATGATCGTTGGCATTATCAAGCCGGATGCAGGAGCCGTCTTTATCGACGACCATGATATCTCACAGCTCCCCATACATCGGCGGGCGCGTCTGGGAATTCAATATCTGCCGCAGGAACCATCGGTGTTTCGAAAACTTACCGTAGCAGAAAACATTTTAGCCATTTTACAGACATTAAACCTTGACACTGCTACCCGCCAGGTTAAGCTCTCTGACTTGTTAAAAGAATTAAAGATTTCCCATCTTGCGGATCACAAGGCCTATTCACTTTCAGGAGGAGAACGCCGCCGTGTAGAAATTACCAGGGCTTTAGTGACCTCTCCCCGATTCATCTTGCTGGATGAACCCTTTGCCGGCATAGACCCCCTGGCAGTCAACGATATTCAGGCCATTATCCAGAATTTGAAGGAAAAAGGCCTGGGCATCCTTATTTCGGATCATAATGTCCGGGAGACCTTGGGAGTCTGCGACCGTGCCTACATTCTCAACGAGGGCCTCATCCTGGAAGAGGGAACCCCGGAGAGAATCGTGAACAGCGATTTAGCCAAAAAAATTTACTTGGGAGAATCTTTTCAGTTATAATAAATAAAATTTTGAGCGATTAGTTTTTCAAAGAGTACACCTTAAGAACATGGCCCTGGAGATCAAGCAAAGCTTAAAACTCACCCAGCAACTGATCATGACGCCTCAGTTGCAGCAGGCTATTAAGCTATTACAACTCTCCCGGTTAGAACTGTTAACCGCGATTAATCAGGAACTTGAGACTAATCCGATTTTAGAAGAATCCTTGACTGAGGAGGAACCGGAGCCGGAATCCTGGGAAGGAGCATCCGAAGAACCGACGGTTGAGATACCTGCCGGGGATAGTTCCCCCTCGGAAGTAACAGTGGAATCACGGGTGAGTGAGGATTTTGACTGGGAGTCTTATCTGGAAGACAAAATCCCGCCGGCCGCCCGTCAGGAAAGGGAAGATCGGGATATCCCCACCGTTGAGAATCTTGCCTCTCTAGGCCCTTCTCTGAAGTCACATCTTCTCTGGCAGCTCCAAATGGCGCCACTGACAGACGAGGAAAAATTTACCGGTGTGCTGATTATCGGCAACATAGACGAAGATGGTTATCTGCAAACCTCCACTGAGGAGATAGCCAAAGAATTAGATGTTGCTACTTTAGAGGTTGAGCAAGTCCTTAAAAAAATCCAAGAGTTCGAACCAGTAGGGGTCGGCGCACGGACCTTGCAAGAATGCCTCCTGATCCAAGTCGAAGTCAAACGCCTTACCAACCTACTTGTGCGTCCAATTATCGAGCATCATTTAAAAAATTTAGAAAATAGAAATTATGCCGCCATTGCCAAAGATTTTAAAGTGAGTTTAGAAGAAGTAGCACAGGCAGTGGAAAGCATCTCCCAATTAGAGCCCAAACCTGGACGCAGTTTTGATTCCTTGGAGACCCGTTATATCAATCCCGATATTTATGTTTATAAAATGGGGGATGATTATGAAGTGTCATTAAATGAAGACGGGCTGCCAAAGTTGCGGATTAACTCATATTATCGGGAAGCTCTAAGCGGCAATTCTGATGTTTCAGAAGAAACAAAAAATTACATTCAAAATCGCCTAAAATCAGCCATTTGGTTTATTAAAAGCATTCACCAGAGACAAAAAACCATCTATCGGGTTTCTAAAAGTATCGTCTACTTTCAAAAAGATTTTTTGGATGATGGCATCGCCCAACTTAAGCCTTTGACCTTGCGACAGGTTGCTGAAGATGTTCAAATGCATGAATCTACCATCAGCAGGGTCACCACCAATAAATATATGTATACTCCTCAGGGTGTCTTTGAGTTGAAATTCTTCTTTAACAGCGGTATTTCCCGAACCCAGGGCGATCAGGTGGCCTCTGAAAGCGTCAAAGATAGAATCAAGCAGCTAGTATTATCTGAAGATACGGAAAATCCATATAGTGATCAGGATATTGTTAATTTATTAAAAAAAGCAAATATTGTGATTGCGCGCCGAACTGTAGCAAAATATAGGGAAATGTTGGGTTTACTGTCTTCAAGTAAGCGCAAGCGGGTTATCGCTCCTAAAAAGAAATTGGCGAGAGAACAATTTTCTTAAAACTACACATTTTTGCCCATAACTTGACGTTATGCTATTAATTATTCGATATTGGAGATTGACATATGCAAGTTTCTGTAACCTTTCGTCATGTGGAGCCATCTGAAGCGCTCAAAGATTACGCCATCAGAAAGTTGTCCAAGATGGAAAAGTATACAGATAGTCCTATGGAAGCCAATGTTGTTCTAGGCATTGAGAAATTTCGGCATCAAGCTGATATAACTGTCACCGGGGACGGTTTAAAAATAAAGGGCAGAGAAGAAACCGGCGACATGTATTCAGCCATTGATTTGGCTTTGGAAAAAATTGAAAAACAATTAAAACGGTTTCGGGAAAGACCTCGCGCCATTAAAGCAGGACGTAACCTGAAAACGTTGGTGGCAAGGCTCAATATTATCGATGCAACAGCAACTGAAGAGATGGAATCGCCGCATATCATCCGTAGTCGATCGATGGAAGCAAAACCCATGGATATAGAGGAAGCGGTGATGCAATTAAAAAGCGGCAACGATGAGATTCTTGTCTTTACCAATTCCCAAAGCACTGCGCTGAATATCCTCTATCGGCGTCGAGATGGTAATTTTGGTCTCATCGAACCCGAACAAGCTTAAAGCGAGTTATCCTCAATGAAAATCGTTGATCTATTGGACCCCAATCACATTTTGCCATCCTTGGCAGCAACCAATAAAAGGGCGGTCCTTGAGGAATTGGCTGATGCCCTCGTTAAAGGTTTCGATAATTTGGACCGAAATAGAGTTGTAGAGGTCCTCATGGAGCGGGAAAGTCTGGGAAGCACCGGTATTGGCGATAATATCGCTATTCCGCACGGGAAATTACCAAATCTCGACAATTTGGTTCTCTGTTTTGGCCGCAGTTTGCCGGGGGTTAATTTCGACTCTATGGATGGGAAACCAACCCATCTCTTTTTTCTTCTCATAGCGCCAGAAAATTCCATAGGACTTCATCTAAAGGCATTGGCAAAGATTTCACGGATGTTAAAGGATTCTTCCTTCCGCCGGAATTTAATGGAAGCAGCAGATGCAGCCGCCATAATGAAATTGCTATCTGCTGAGGACGCCAACCTTTAACTGATTTTTAGGAAAACGGCAGGGTTATAACTGGAGGGCGGTTTGGGTTACCGCCCTAACTTGTCTTATTGGTTAGCGTACCGGCAACCGCCGCCCATCGTTGATTAGGAAACATGTTAAAATCCCCTGATAACCAGGAAACCTTTCCGGTATTAATTATAACCGGACTATCAGGCTCCGGCAAAAGCACCGCCTTAAGGGCACTTGAGGATATCGGATATTTTTGTATCGATAATCTTCCCATTCACCTTGTACCAAAATTTCTCCAGCTACGGGCTCAAATCACTCAGGAGGACGTAAAAGTAGCCTTTGGGATGGACGTTCGCACAAGAGGTTTTGTCAAACAATATGTGAGTTTTTTCCCTCGCCTACGCAAAATGGGATATCAATTACACATCATCTTTCTGGAAGCAAGCGATGAGATCTTAATCAGACGGTTCAGCCAGACCCGCCGTCAGCACCCTCTGGCAGAAAATGAATCTATTGCTCAAGCTATACACGAGGAAAGAAAACAACTTAATGCGGTGCGTAACGATGCCACCCGCATTATTGATACTTCCAACATGACCGTTCACAACTTGCGAAATCTCATAATGGAAGAGTACAGCCAATTCCCTCTGAGCCGCCGCCTACATCTGCATATTATTTCTTTCGGTTTTAAATATGGTCTTCCTCCCGAAGCAGATATAGTAATGGATGTCCGTTTTTTACCTAATCCCTATTTCATAAAAGATCTTAAAGAGTTAAGCGGTTTAGAAGCACCCGTACAGGATTTTGTTTTAGGCCGAGAAGAAACCCGGGAATTTTTAAGCCGTTTTTTCCCTATGCTGGATTATCTTATCCCCAACTATCAAAAGGAAGGGAAAACCCATTTGACTGTCTCCGTGGGCTGTTCAGGCGGTCACCATCGCTCGGTGGTAATAGCCAACACTCTCAGGGAGCACTTAAAAGAATTTGATCTTCCACTTACTATTGAACACCGAGATGTTTTACGTGAATAGGAGTTTTAATATATGGTTGGAGTACTTATTGTAACCCATCGGCAATTGGCAGAGGCGTTGTTATCCGCCTCAGACCTCATTTTAGGTCGTTTAGAAAAAGTGGTCGCAGTTTCTTTGGACCCGAGTGCCATGCCTGATGTTGCCCGTCAACAGATTGCGGAAGCGTTAGCTAAGTTAAATTCCAGCGATGGAGTTCTTATTCTAACAGACATGTTTGGCGGCACTCCTTCAAATTTAAGTCTCTCTTTTCTTAAAGAGGAACAGGTTGAGGTCATCAGTGGGGTAAACTTGCCCATGTTGATTAAAGTAAACCAATTACGGAACGGTAAATTTGCCAGTTTGCGGGAGATGGCCTTAACCTTAAAACAATCCGGTCAGCAGGGTATTACTGTTGCCAGTGAACTGTTACATAAAAAATAAGCCTACCTCTTCGGGCTTACAATTCTTATTTGCGGCCCCATCCGATATCAATGCTCTCCTTGTTATAGAGAACCAATCCTTCACATCCCCATGGCCACGCCAGCATTTTCAGAGCGAATTAGAAAAACCCTATTCTTTTATTTTATTAGCCTGCCTACAGGGTGCATCCCGCCGAGAAATCTTGGGATATATTGTTTTTTGGCTTATTGTCGATGAGATGCACATCTTAAATTTAGCTGTGGCTCACAGTTATCGGCGGCAAGGCACTGCTCGCCGCTTAATCCTGGAATCAATCCAGCTGGCGCAAGAAAAACACCAACAAACTGCCTGGCTGGAGGTTAGACCTTCAAATATAGCAGCCCTCTCTCTCTACCAATCCTTAGGATTCGAACATGTCATGACCAGGAAACGATATTATAGTGATACTGGGGAAGATGCCTTGATATTATCCCGATCCTTGTCTTGATCTATTTTCCTCATAAAAAAAGGGGCCTCTGAGGCCCCTTGGATTCTTCTATTCCAAATTTGTTAGCTGCCAAAAATCTTGACTGAACTCATAGCCAAATTAAAAATACTATTTGGGAAGATACCGATTATCAGCACTGCCAGAGCACTGATTATTAATGTAGCAGTTATGGTGGCATTCATTTCTACCGGACCCAAATCAGCTTCTGCCGGTTTCATATACATGATAACGGTAATTCTCAGATAGTAATATACTGAGATTAGACTATTGAGCACACCGATGAGAACGAGCCAGATATAACCTGCTTCCACGGCGGCTGAGAAAATATAGAATTTGCCGATAAAACCTGCGGTGGGCGGCATGCCCACAAGACCAAACATAAAAACAGTCATGACTGCGGCTAATCCAGGATATTGAAAACCCAAACCGCTGTAGTCATAAATATTCAAATAGCTATCTTTCTTCCGGGAAACCAGGATGACGACGCCGAAGGCCCCCAAGTTCATCAAAGTATAGGCCAAGAGATAATACAAGATGCCAATGGCCCCTAATTGATTCCCGGCTATCATTCCCATCAGAATATATCCCGCATGGGCAATAGAGGAATACGCCAACATTCTTTTGATATTAGTCTGAGCCAAGGCCGTGAGGTTACCGATGGTCATGGTGGCCACCGCCACCACCCAAAGCAGCATATCCCAATCCATCCGGACGGAAGGGAACACTTCCATAAACACTCTCAAGAAGGCAGCAAAGGCTGCAGCCTTAGTTCCCACCGACATGAAGGCGGTTATCGAGGTAGGCGCTCCCTCGTAGACATCGGGAGTCCACATATGGAAAGGCGCTAAAGAGACTTTAAAGCCGAACCCGACAATAAGGAGCCCCATTCCCAGATAGGTTAAGGGATTCATACCACTCGCCTTAATCACTTTTGCCAAATCTGCTAAATAGAAGGTGCCTGTTCCGCCGTAAAGCATCGCAATACCAAATAAGAGAAAAGCAGAGGAGAAACCTCCCAGAAGAAGATATTTCAAGGCGGCTTCGTTGGATTTCACATCTTCCCGGAACATACCCGCCAGGATATAAATTGGTATGGATAATATTTCAACACCCAAGAAAATTATCACCAAGTTGCCACCTGTGGCCATAAGCATCATACCCACAGCTGCAAACAACATCAAGGCATAATATTCCCCATAGTTTTTCTTGTAATCGTCTAAGTATTTCACTGACAGGATAACACTGAAACCTGTGGCGATTAGGAATACCATGTAGAAAAAGAATGAATAATTATCCACATTCACCATTCGGCTGAAATCTGTACCGCTGCGATTCCACAAAAAATAGGTTTGGATAATTGCTATTATGACAGCTACAAGGGATATTTGATGGAAATGTGCCTTTCTATTACTCCCTTTGGCTGAAAAGGCATCCACCAAGAGGAGCAAGAGCCCCGCCACGCTTAAGGTGATCAGCGGACCGATGTTGGTCAGACAGATTTTGGGAATGTCAATGCTCATCTCTGGTCCCCCTTCAAAATCACATCAGCCGCCGCCACCTTGGTGGTTTTGGCTTTTTCCATCATGGCAACAAAATTCTCAGTAGAAGCCTTGGTTTTGTCCAGAAAGGTATTAGGATACACGCCGATCCAGACAATGAAAAGTATTACCGGTAAGAGGACTACTATTTCTCTCGTAGATAAATCTTTGAGTTTTTGATTCTTTTCATTCGTAACTTCACCAAACATAACTCGTTGAAACATCCATAACATATAGGCAGCAGCAAATATCACCCCGCTGGCAGCTATGATGGCATATACTTTGTTGGCCTTAAATGCTCCCAATAATATCAAAAATTCCCCGACAAAACCGTTTAACCCGGGCAAACCGATTGATGATAAGGTGACGATCATGAATAAAACGGCAAAAACCGGCATAACTTTGGAGAGACCACCAAAATCGGCGATCATCCGGGTATGCCGCCGTTCATAGACCATACCGACAATCAAAAACAAGGCGCCGGTGGAAAGGCCATGGTTGATCATTTGAATGATGCCACCCTGCACCCCGGCCATGGTATAGCTGAACAGCCCCAGCATGACGAAGCCTAAATGGCTGACCGAAGAAAAAGCGACCAGACGTTTCAAATCCACTTGCACTAAAGAAACCAGTGCGCCATAAACAATGCCGATTAAGGCCAAAATGCTGAAAAGCGGGACAAAATACCAGGCCGCCTCAGGAAACATCGGCATGTTAAAGCGCAGGAAACCGTACGTGCCCATTTTTAAGAGAACGGCGGCCAGAATGACGCTACCCACAGTGGGTGCTTCCGTATGGGCGTCCGGTAACCAGGTATGCACCGGGAACATGGGAACTTTGATGGCAAAAGCCAAACCAAAGGCCAGAAACATCCAAAACTGCATGTCGAAGGGTATATTCAACCCGTACATCTTGAGCAGATCAAAGGTATAGACGCCGGTAATTTTATGATTGTAAAAATAAAGCACCAAGATGGCCACTAACATCAGTAAGCTGCCCACCATGGTAAAGATGAAGAACTTTACGGCGGCATATATCCGCCTTGCCGGATTGCCCCAGACACCAATTAAGAGATACATGGGGATCAACATTATTTCCCAGAAGACATAGAAGAGGAAAAGATCCAGGGAAACAAAAACCCCGACCATGCCCGTCTCCAGGAAAAGCAGACAGATCATAAATTCTTTTACTTTATCTTGGACATCTTCCCAGCAAGCCAATATACAGATGGGGGTTATAAAAGTGGTCAATAACACCAATAAAAGGGAGATGCCGTCCAATCCTACATAATAACTAATTCCATAGGAAGGAATCCAGCTATACTGCTCCACAAACTGCATGGCGGCTGTGTCCCCATTGAACCGAAACCACAAGGCCAACGAGATAATAAATTGCAGCAGAGCCACGGCCATGGCAGTTCCTTTTATGACCCATTGATTCTCACGGTTCAACATCATGATCAATGCTACCCCGACCATGGGAAGCAGGATCAATATAGATAAAATCGGAAAATTCATTGAATTAACTCCTTATCCCACCTACTTAATGGCCCAAGTAGTATCCTGTGATAACCGCGACTCCGATTAAAATTCCCAAAGCGTAATTCTGCACGTATCCTGTTTCCAGTTTTCTAATTATAGTACTTAACTTTTCCACGATGCTGGCCGTGCCATTCACCACGCCGTCCACAACCTTGCTGTCCGCTTCTTTCCACAAGAATACCGAACCATTTTTAATCGGTTCAACCACTGTGGCATCATATAATTCATCCACGTAGTATTTGTTGTAGATCAGATCGTAGAGACCAGGGACCTTTTCCGTAACCTTTTCCGGTAATTCGGGCTGTTTGATATACATTTTATAGGCCAGGATAATTCCGACGATAGCCACACCCATGCTGACCAGCATCATCGTTATTTCGAACGACATGGAATGATGGGCCGCATGGCCGGCCACATGAGCAATGGAGGGTGACAAGAAGTCGTGGAAGACATTCCACCCTTCAAGTATCGGGATGCCCACAAGTCCCCCCACAGTGGAAAGGACTGCTAATATAATCAATGGAATAGTCATGACCGGAGGTGATTCATGCGGATGAACATGATGATCCCACCGTTTTTCACCATAGAAAGTCATAAAAATGAGACGAAACATATAAAAGGCCGTCATCAAGGCGGCCAAGGAGGCGATGGCCCAATAAACTACATGCCCGTCAGTCAAAGCTTTAAATAAGATCTCGTCTTTGCTGAAGAATCCGGCAAAGGGGAAGATACCGGCAATGGCCAAAGTTCCCGTCAGCATCACCGCGAAGGTAATGGGCATCTTTCTTTTGAGATTACCCATTTTCCGCATGTCTTGCTCACCATGCATCCCGTGAATAACGCTGCCGGAACCGAGAAAGAGCAGGGCCTTGAAAAAGGCATGAGTCATAAGGTGGAAGATTCCCGCGATAAAGGCACCAACACCGCAGGCCACAAACATGAATCCCAATTGGCTGACCGTGGAGTAGGCCAAAACCCGCTTGATATCGTTTTGGGCCAGACCAATGGAGGCAGACATAAATGCCGTGGCCAAACCCACCACCGCGACTACGGTCATGGAAATTGGTGCCTGAACATACAAAGCACTGCACCGGGCGACCATATATACCCCGGCAGTAACCATAGTAGCGGCATGGATCAGGGCGCTAACGGGGGTCGGACCTTCCATGGCGTCCGGCAACCAGGTAAAGAGCGGGATCTGAGCGGACTTTCCAGTAGCCCCGACAAATAAGCACAATGTAATAATGGTAATTATGGCGCTGCCCACTGGAAAACTATTTGCCTGGGCAAAAACTTCCCGAAAATTAATAGTTCCGAAGGTATAGAAAATCAGAAAAATGCCGATTAAAAATCCGAAATCACCGATCCGGTTGACCACAAAGGCCTTTTTCCCGGCGTCGCTCGCCGATTGCTTTTCATACCAATAACCAATGAGCAGATATGAACACAGCCCCACGCCTTCCCAACCCACAAACATGAGCAGGAAGTTGTTGGCCATGACTAATATCAACATGTTGACGACAAATAAATTTAAATAGGCAAAAAACCGAGCATAGCCGGAATCATCATGCATGTAGCCGACCGAGTAAATGTGAATGAGGAAACCCACCCCAGACACCACCATCAGCATGATGAGAGATAAGGGATCCACCAGAAATGCCGTTTGGGCATTAAAATTCCCAGAGGTAATCCAATCGAAAACAAATACTTCTACCGGTTTAGCATTGGCCGGCAAGTTTATGTATTCCCAAAATGCTCCCAAAACCAGCGCAAAGGATAACCCTACAGAAGCAGGACCCACAATGCTGACAGTATGTTTGGAAATCCTTTTGCCAAAAAGGCCGTTAATCAAAAATCCGATTAACGGAAAAACAGGCACCAACCATATGTATTTAATCATGGCCTGCTCCTTACCACTTCATGATATTAAGTTCATCTACATACACGGTGCCTTTATTACGGTAGATGACATATATAAGGGCCAATCCAACCGTAACTTCAGCAGCCGCCACCACCATGACAAAAAAGACCAACATCTGCCCATCGATAGCCTTATGATAATCCGAAAAGGCTATAAGAGCGAGATTCACGGCATTAAGCATCATTTCAATACACATAAAGATGATAATGGCATTCCGCCTTATTAACACGCCTATCACACCTATGGCGAAGAGGGCGCAACTTAGTGCCAGGTAATATATTATTGGCATCACCATACGTCTATCTCCTGAAAGAGCTCTGCTTTAATCTAATTTTGTTTTGGCCAGAATAACAGCACCCACAACCGCAACCAGTAAAAGTATTGAAGTTGCTTCAAACGGCAGCAGATATTCCGTAAAAAGGGATTTCGCCACCATTTCGGTGGTGCCAAAATCAGCCACCATCTCCTTACCAGGAGGCATTTTGATCTTACTGATTACGTAAATCACTAATGCTGCGGTCCCTGCGGCCAGTGAAGAGCCAATAATTTTTTGCCCCAGATGGAGCTGAGCCCCGCCCTCTTCCGGTTCCCGTAAATTAAGCAACATGATGACGAACAGGAACAGAACCATGATGGCTCCGGCATAGACGATTATCTGAATTGCTGCGATGAATTGAGCATTTGCCAGAAGGTAGATGCCGGCCAGAGCAAAGAAATTTAATACAAGGAAAAGAGCACTCCGCACCGGGTTTACCTGGATCACCACCATGATCCCGGAGATCAAAGCAGTTGCGGCTAATAGGAAAAATATTATTTGCATCCTTTAATCTCCTCGGACTAGATTATCCCTTGGTCTTTAACATTTCAATATCGTAAATGAGCAATGCTTTATCGTACTGGGCCAGTTCATACTCTTTGTTCAGGGTAATAGCCGCTTTGGGGCAGGCTTCCTGGCAGAAACCACAGAAGATACATCTGGTCAGGTCTATCACAAACTTAACAGGATATTTTTCCCCATGCACGCCCTCTTCAGGCTCTATCTTCGTGATGGCTTGCGATGGGCAGACCGTTTTGCAAAGGGTACAGGCGACACATTTAACCTTACCGTTATCATGGAGCTGTAATTCCGGCCGCCCACGGAATCTCTCACTGACGGGCCTTCTTTCTTCAGGGTATTGGATCGTTACCGGCTTGGAAAAAATAGCCCTGAACGTGGTCCCCAACCCTTTAAGCAGTGGAATTATCATTTCATTACCTCTATAAATAGAGCATCACTATGCCGGTGAGGAGGATGTTGACCAAAGATAAGGGCAACAATACCTTCCAACCAAAATACATCAGTTGATCAAATCTAAAACGGGGAAAGGTGCCCCTTACCCAAATGAAAAAGAATATTAAGGCAAACGTTTTGAGCAAAAACCATACCACCGGGGGCAGAAATGGTCCCTGCCAGCCACCAAGATACAGGGTTGTCGTCAAGGCGCTGGCTATAACAACATGCCCGTATTCCCCCATCATTAACAGACCCCATTTCATGGAGCTGTATTCCGTCTGATAACCGGCCACCAATTCATTTTCGCACTCGATCAAGTCAAACGGTGTCCTGGAGCATTCCGCAAAAGCCGCGGTGAGAAAGAGGAGAAAACCCAGCGGCTGATAAACAATGAACCACATATCTTTTTGGGCTTCCACGATCTTCACCAGGCTCAGACTGCCAACCAACATAAGGACCCCGATGATGGACAAACCCAAGGCCAATTCGTAACTAATCATTTGGGCCGATAAGCGCAGGGCGCCAAGCAGGGAATACTTATTATTAGATGACCAGCCGCCGATGACAGCGCCGTACACCGCCATACCTGCCACCGCAAAGACATATAAAAGCCCGATGTTCACATCAGCGATGACGCCCCGGTTCAGACTGGCCACCGTCAAATCCAGGGTCTGACCATAGATGGTGATGGAGTCCGGCAAAATTTTATCGGCAAAAGGGATCACTGCCAGCGGCAAAAATGCTGTCAAGCCAACGATCATTGGTGCCAATATGAAAAGTGTTTTACTCGCTCCCGGAGGGGTGAAGTCTTCTTTGAAAATCAGCTTGATGGCGTCTGCCAGGGGTTGAAACAACCCCCATGGACCTACCCGGTTGGGACCATAACGGAATTGGATAAATCCCAAAACCTTCCGTTCCATCAGCACGGTGTAGGCGATGGTAGTGAGGAACACCACAAACACAACAAGTATCTTCACTACCATGACCCCAATTAATAACGGCAGGTTCATAGCTTTAACCCTTCTGAATGCTTACACGACAGAGGTTAGAATTTAAAGTTAAGGTATTGGCCATCGGGTCAGCGAAATGATCCGCCAGGAATACCACTCCCGGAGGCACCTCTTCGGTGAGCGCCGCCTTGACCGTTAGACTGCCCTGAGTAGAGCTTATTGTTACCTCATCATTATCAGCGATATCCATACCGGCGGCATCTTCCGGATTCACCCGCAAGGACTGACTGCCCATGATAGTCATGGGACCTTCCGCCCACGTGGTATAACTGCCGGAATGACCCATCGTTTTGCCGACAATGAGGGTTAATGGTCCCTCACCCGAAATATCAACCTCGGTGCTAAAGGGAATAAACTTTCCCTTTACCTCAGCGGCAATAGTGGGACACGGCCAACGATAGCCATTCTTGATGCCGGCATAGAGCGGCATATAACTGGTCATTTCCTTGAAAACATCTTCAGCGCTGTAGTATTCCAGGGGATGGTCCAGCTTACGGCTCAAAGCGGAAATAATCTGCCAACCAGGTTTGGCCCCATTGGCACTGACAGCCGCCTTAAGTTGCCCCAGTTTCCCGTCAGTATTGGTATAGGTGCCGTTAACTTCCGCATGTATGTTCACCGGGAAAACCACATCGGCTAATTTTGCCACCTCAGTCATAAAGGCTCCCTGTACGACAACGAATTTCGCCTTTTGGAGAACGCTGAGAACCCTTTTACTGTTCGGCACTTGCCGCACTAGATCGCCTCCCATGATATAAAAAGCCTGGGGGGCGTTGACGGCATTGTTCTCTACCTTGGTCAAGGCTTCGTCCAAGGTGGATCCCGGAATTGTAGAAATAGTTTTATTCCAGGCTTTGCTGAACCCTGATTCAGCTTCAAGTTTTTGATAACCGGGCAACATATCCGGGAGCACACCAGCATCACAAACGCCGTGGGTGTTGTTCTTTTCAGCTATGGGATACAGTCCACTCCCAGGATTGCATGGTTGACCGATAAGTAGAAACAGATTCGCCACTGCCACGGCATTCTCTTTACCCTGGGCTTGAGCCAAGAGGTCATTCCCGAAAATTATGGCCGGTGCCTGGGCGTGCGCCAAGAGTTTGGCTGCTTCTCGAATATCCCCTACCAAGACGCCGGTTAATTCCTTGACATCTTTGAGAGGCAGTTTCAACAGACCCTCTTTTAATTCTTCAAAGCCTTCAGCCTCAAGATAGGGAGCATGACCCGATTTATCTTCAAAAATGGCTTCCATCAAGCCATTAATCAAAGCTCTTTCAGTTCCCGGCTTGTAGCGCAGCTTGCTGTGGGCATAGCGATCATATTTGGTTTTCCGTGGATTGGCCACGATCAACCGGAAATTTTCTTTTTGCAGTGCCTCCATGAGCTGCCAGCCGTAGGGGGGCATTTCCGGAGTGACATCAGCCCCGATAACCAACACCACATCAGCATCCTTTAACTTTGCGGAGTCTCCTAAGACAAAGGGGAAACCTTTGCCTTTGGCACCTTCCTCCAACGTTAACGTACTGTGAAATGGTTTGGCAATCTTCAAAGGCTCCGAACTTACTCCCTCAATTTCAGGGTTGCCGAAGACCTGGGCTATCCCCTCCAAAGCCCGGAGATAATTATATCTCGCCGGATTATCTAACTGGTTGGTACCCAATACCACACGGAAGAATTTCTGAAAGAGATAATTGGATTCGTTAGTAGCCCGGGGTGAGCCGACACCGTAAATGGCACCGGGGCCGCTTTTGGCCATAACCTGCATCAGACCTTGAGCTGCAAAATCTAAGGCTTCATCCCAGCTCGCCTCGATAAACTGACCACCTTTCTTGATGAGAGGAGTCTTGATCCGCCCGGGAGCATCCAGAACGCTGAACCCAAACCGGCCTCGAACACACAAGAGTGGATTTTCCTCATCACGCCGAATTCGCATGACTTTGCCGTCTTTGACATCCACGTTGTAGTCGCAGCCTCCGCCACAAAACTGGCAAATGGTGTGGGTCTCATTCATTTCCCAACAGCGGGCACCGTATTTAAATAACTTGTTAATCAGCGCCCCTACCGGACAGACCTCGATACAGGTGCCACAAAACTCACAGTTTAATGGCTGTTGCCCACTTCCTAAGTCCGTAAAATAGGCCCGGTTCTCAAAATTAATGGCGCTGGCCCCTACCTTTTCCCTACAGGTCCGGACGCAACGCCCGCAGGTGACGCAGCGGGTGTTATAGCGTTCGATCAGCATCGATTCGAAATCATTGTTGCTGGGCTTGCGCACCGCTTCATAATCAACTTCAGCTATACCCAGTTCATGCGTCAAATTCTGCAGCTCGCATTCACCGCCTTTATCACACCAGGGGCAATCCAGGGGGTGGTTGACCAACATGAACTTAACCAGTTCTCGTCGGATGTTTTGAATCCGCTCCGAATTGGTTATGACCTCCATGCCTTCCGCCACTTTGGTGGTGCAAGCCGGCGATGGTCTTGGAGGGCCAGGCTTTACTTCTACCACACATATCCGGCACGAGCCGATGGCTTTGATAGCCGGATGGTAGCAGAGAAAGGGAATTCTGATCCCATTAGCCTGTGCAGCCTTGAGTATGGTTATTCCCTCTTCTACCTGTACTGCTTTGCCATCGATCGTCAGATTGACCATTGTTATGTCCTAATTGTTTGTCAGATTTCGTTCATCATGCCAGTGCTTACCGGTCCACGTCGGCCAACACTATGTCCATAGTTCCAATGAGAGCAATGAGATCGGACAGCAGGCGTCCCTTTGCTAATACTTTGGTGGGTGAGAGATTAATAAAAGAAGGACCTCTCACCTTCACCCGGAAGGGATGCGGACTCCCGTCGCTGATAATAAAAAATCCCATTTCCCCTTTCGGGGCCTCGATGGCGTGATATACCTCTCCTTTGGGCGGGGTGATTCCCTTTTCAATCATCAGGAAGTGGTTAATCAGACCTTCGATAGTGTTATAAACTTTATCTTTGGGCGGCAAGATGACATTCGGGTCATGAACATTAATCTCACCCTCCGGCATATTTTCTAGAACCTGGCGGCAGATCCGGTTGCTTTGAACCATCTCTTCCATACGCACCAAGTAGCGGTCGTAGGTGTCGCCATTCTTACCCAAAGGCACGTCAAAGTCAAAATCTTGATAACTGGAGTATGGGGTATCCCGCCGGATATCCCAATCTAAACCTGAGCCCCGAGACATCGGCCCTGACCAACCCCAATCAATGGCCTCGTCTTTGGTCATCACACCCACGTTTTTGGTGCGGGCAATCCAAATGCGGTTTTTGGTCAACAGATTGTGATAGTCTTTTATCTTATTGGGGAAGGCTTTGACAAATTCCCAGGCCTTTCCCAGGAAGCCCTCGGGCAAATCTGCGGCCAGGCCTCCGATTCGGAAATAACAGGGGAACAGCCGCCCACCCCAGGCCATCTCAAACAGATCCATGAGCTGCTCCCGTTCCCGGAAAGCAAAGAATAGAGGCGTCATGGCCCCCAAATCATGGCCGTGGGTGCCTAACCAGAAGAGGTGGCTGGAAATCCGGGTCAATTCCGCCATCAATACCCGGATGTACTGGGCCCGTTTTGGGACTTCAACTCCCAGCAACTTTTCCACCGCCAACACATAACCGAAATTGTTGGCAGTGCCAGCCAGATAATCCAACCTATCGGTAAGCGGCAAACACTGGTGATAGGTCCGGTTCTCGCACATCTTTTCGATACCACGGTGCAAGTAACCGATATCTGGATCGGCATTGACAATAACTTCCCCATCCAACTCCAACCAGACCCTGAGGACCCCGTGGGTACTGGGGTGCTGTGGGCCCAGGTTCAGGAGCATGGTCTCGGTGCCAGATGCTAATTCGGCGCTATTCATCGTCTATACGTCCTAATACCCTTCTTGGGGATAATCTTTCCTTAAGGGATAATAGCCTTCACACTCCGGCGGCGTCAAAATCCGTCGCAGATCAGGATGGCCGATGAACTTGATACCCAATAAATCATAAGCCTCCCGCTCATGCCAATCCGCGGTGCTCCATACCGGCACCACCGTCGGCAAAGCAGGGGTTTCATCATTGGGGCAAAAGGCCTTAAGAGCCAGCCTCTTTTTATATTGATGCGAATACAGATGATACACCGCAGCAAACCGGGGGGAAGCCGGCAGATAATCTAAGCCTGAAACGGAGGATAAATACCGGAAAGAGATTTCCGGGTCATCCCGCAATAGCATACAGATTTCCACCAATTTTTCCGGTTTTACCGTAACCGTAGTATCTCCCCGAAATTCATAAATTTCCACGATGTCATCGGGAAATTGAGCCTGTACTTTCTCAATGGCCGTGTCCATGCTCCCTCCTGGCCGGGACAATCTGATCGCGATATTTCTGCGTTAGGAATGGGTCTTTCAAGATTTTTTCATGCAACTTGAGAATGCCGTATAACAATCCCTCCGGTCACGGCGGGCAGCCGGGGACATAAACATCCACCGGCAGATACAAATCAATACCCTGGACCACTGCATAGCTCCTGAAGATACCACCCGAAGAGGCGCAGGCCCCCATGGCAATCACCCACTTGGGTTCGGTCATCTGTTCGTAAATCCGGACAACCGCCGGCGCCATTTTTTTCGTCACGGTGCCAGCTACGATCATCAGATCGGATTGACGGGGCGAGGCCCGAAAGGCTTCCATCCCAAAACGAGCGATATCCCAGCGGTTGGCCGCAGTCACGATCATCTCGATGGCGCAGCAGGCCAAACCAAAGGTGGCCGGCCACAGGGAGTTTTTCCGGGCCCAGTCCACCAGCTTCTCTAAAGAGGTTGTGAGAACATTATTCCCTAAGTGTTCTTCTATACCCATCCCGAATTCCTCTTACCCTCTGCCTGTCAACAGGTCTGATTTATTTCTTAACCCCGAATCTAATTGGTGTGGTGAGTAGAGCTTTTCCACTAACTCCATGACATTCTATTCCCACTGCAAAGCGCCTTTGCCCCAAACATAAGCAAGGCCTACAGCTAAAACGAGAATAAAAATGCCCATCTCAATTAAACCAAATAATCCCAGTGACTTATAAACCACCGCCCAGGGATAGAGAAAAATTGCTTCAATGTCAAACACCAGAAAAAACATAGCGATGACAAAAAATTTAACCGAAAAGCGACTCCGGGCGTCCCCGGTTGGAACCATGCCGCACTCATACGGCAAATCTTTCACCGGAGAATGAGTTTTCTTGCCCACAGCCTCGGATAGACCCACCATCCCCACCGCCACGGCGAGGGCTATGATCAGATAGACCAGAATTGGTAGATAATCTATGAGCATCGCCTGTTCCTTCCTCTAGCCTGCACGGCTTGTTATTTCTTTTGTTTAGCTCCGACTATATTCACTACCCGAAAACTGCTGCCAAAACCTACTTTTTACATATTGTGCAGGTTCCGTTGATATGGGCCAGATAATCTTCCCGGTAGCGCTCCATGGTGGTTTTAATGAAAAAGATGGGGCTCATGGCTAGGGCGCAATTGGCGCTGTCAAGCATCGTCTGCCCAACCGTGATCATCTTGTCCATATCAGCTTCGGTGCCTTTCCCGTCGGCGATCTTGCAGATTAGATCATAGAGTATGCGGGTGCCCCGCCGGCAGGGTAAACAGAAGCCGCAAGATTCATGCTGGAAGAAATAGAGAATGCACTTGACCACATCAACGATGCAGGTGTCCTCATCCATCACCAGCATGGTGCCGGAACCAAGAGCGCCTTCAATGGCCCCCAAGGCTTTATACTCCATGGGAGTATCTAACTGAGATTCGGTAATAAAGCCAAAAGAAGCACCGCCGGTCTGGCAGGACTTGAATTTCTTGCCGCCCCGGACGCCACCGCCGTATTTCTCAATCAACTCCCGCACCGTCATACCTAAATGGGCTTCGATGACGCCAGGTTTATTCACGTGGCCCACCACCTGGAAGATTTTAGTGCCGGCGGCATCTTCCGTCCCTTTATTCTTATACCATTCGCCGCCTTTGGCGATGATCATCGGGATACTGGAAAGGGTTTCCACGTTGTTCACGATGGTGGGCTTGTCCCACACACCTACCTGGCCCGGAAACGGCGGCTTGACCCGGGGATTGCCCCTTTCTCCTTCAATGGATTCGATCAAGGCAGTTTCCTCACCGCAAACATAAGCACCCCCACCGGACTGCACTTCGATGGTGAAACTAAAGTCGGTGCCGAAGATGTTCTTCCCTAAATAACCTTTGGCAGTGGCCTGATCGATGCCGTTTTGCAGTCGCATCATGGAAAGATAATACTCACCCCGTACATATATGTAGCCATGGGAGGCCCCCACCGCATAACCGGCAATGGCCATACCTTCCAGCACCCGATTGGGGTCACCTTCCATGATATACCGATCTTTAATAGTACCCGGCTCACCTTCATCAGCGTTGCAGACAATATATTTCGGCACTATTGGACTTGGCTGGGTAAACGACCATTTTAACCCCGCCGGGAAGCCAGCGCCCCCCCGCCCCCGGATGTTCGCCGTCTTGGCCTCATTGATCACATCTACCTGACTCATGGTAGTGACGGCCTTTTTCAGTGCCTCATAGCCACCTTTGGCCAGATAATCATCCAAACTCATGGGGTTGATCTGGTCTAAGTTGGCAAACAGCACCATTTCATCCGGATTCAACGGGTGAGCCAACGGTGGAATGGTAGTCCGGGCCAAAGTCTTGTAATCCACCACCTTGCCTGCCCGGTAGTTTTCCAAAACCTCCTTAACCTTCGCCGAGGTCAGGTTGCCGAATACCACTTCATTGATCTGCATGGCCGGTGAAACTTCACAGGTCCCCAGACAGGCTGTATGCTCCAGGGTGAATAAACCATCAGAGGTCGTCTCGCCTGCCTTGATGCCCAATTCCTCTTTGAGCGTCTCCAGGATATTCTCGGCGCCGTTCACGTGACAGGGCGCCGACTCACACATCCGGATGATGTATTTCCCCCGGGGAGTAACGGAATACATAGAATAAAAAGTCATAACCCCATACAGATAACTATATGGGATCTCTATTTCTTTTGCCACCAAATGCAAGGCCTCAAGAGGGAGCCAGTTGCCGCAGATATTTTGCACGGCATGCAATATGGGCAAGACCTTACCCTTAACCTTGTTGAGCTGTTGACATACTTCTTTAATGCTTTTAACCTGCTCTGAGGTCAATTCAGCGCTTACAGGCTTTTTGATTTCCGCCATGGTACCAGCCTCAATGTGTCATTTGGGAATAAAAGAAAAAATCCACAAAGCCAAAGCTTACTTTTTCGCTTTACCCATAATCCATCATGTTTTTATAATGTGTTACCCTGATTTGTCAAGTATAATTTGTGACAGAAGTCATTTTTTCGAAAACACAAAAATATCCATAAGTTCAAATTTTTAGGTCTATTCCGTCTTTTTGACTGCATTCTTTGTTCAGTTATAGACCATTGATATTGATAACTTTCTCCAGAATCTCTCCAAGACCCTCCTCACAGTCTTGTTATCCCCACCGCCATGGCCGCCGCCTCATCAGAGCAGGAGTAATCATCCAAGCCGTCTGAACACCTCTGCCCCGAGATTCTTCTTTCAGGGTGAATCATCATCGCCCACCGCATCCAGGCCCCGGTAATGTGCTTTCATGATCTCCAGAATGCGAGGCCAGTTTGGAGAAGCTGCTCCACTTTATTGACAATTTTTCAGGGGCTGTATATATTCCCGAGTACAGAGTCATAAAGTGCACCGAAAGTTGGGGGGAAGCGTCGTTACTGCTATGGTTCAGACCAGCATGTGAGAAACCCGCCAGCCTCCGAAGATGGATCTTTGGGAGCTCATTTCGTTCGTTTAGTCCCACCCAAGATAGCAGTTGCGCAACCTGACCTCATGGACCCGACGCTCAGACGTCCTTCAGACATACCGTTTTTGCTATGCAAAGTTAGCGATACGGTTCGTCTTTGGTAATATCCCGCCTGTCAGTAAGCTTTCAACGGGGCAATCTTGACAGAATGGCATCAACGCCATAGGAGCAAGAAATGTTTCAAATCGAAGACCTTTGGGTAACCATTGAAGACAAAGAGGTATTAAAGGGCATCAACCTCCATGTCAAACAGGGTGAAACCCACGCCTTATTTGGTAAAAATGGGTCCGGCAAGACCACGCTGTTGATGACGATCATGGGTTTTTCCCGCTATGAGGTGCGTCAAGGGCGCATTCTGTTTCTGGGCCAGGATATCACTCATCTACCCACCTTTGAAAGGGCCCAGTTAGGCATCGGGATCGCCTTCCAGCGACCTCCCACCATTCGCGGGGTCAAGACCAAAGACATTCTGCGGGTCTGTGCGGGCGGTAAATTGTCCGTTAAGGCCCTGGCCTTTGAATATGGCTTCGAAAATTTCCTGGATCGGGAAATAAACCATGGCTTTTCCGGTGGTGAGATCAAGAAATCGGAATTATTGCAATTGGTGGCCCAGGACCCCAAACTGGTGTTGTTGGATGAACCGGAGTCCGGCGTTGATCTGGAAAGTCTCCAACTCGTGGGGCAGATCATTCGCCGATTGCTGCAGAAAGACCAGCGCCGGGTTGACCGCACCAAAGCCGGGTTGATCATTACCCATACGGGTTATATCCTCAACTATCTCAATGCCGACATGGGCCATGTCTTGACCGACGGGCAGGTAGCGTGTCAGGGTCACCCCATGGACATTTTGGAACATGTTAAAAAATCGGGTTACGAGGAGTGTGTACGATGCCTCTGTTTTCAGAATTAAAACAGGCGGCTGAAAAAAGCCGGGATAAAAAAGCTGCCATCGGCCAGGACCTGGACTTGAACCAGTTTCAACGCCAGGCCGAGGATTGGTCCTACGATGAGAACTATACAAGCTTTGATACCCAGGAAAAAGATCATCTCCTGCTGGCCGGTATCGAACTGACGGATGATGACCACGCCGGCACCTTTCTCCAGGCCGACCGTTCCATTATGCATTGCAAGACCAGCCAGCCGGGGCTGGAAATCCTCCCCATCAAGGAAGCCCTGAAAAAATATGATGGTTTAAAAGAATATTATTGGCGGCTGGTGTCAGTAGATGCTGATAAATATACCGCGGCCACCGAACTTGAATTAGACAACGGCTATTTTATCCGGGCCCTGCCCGGCGCCCGCATCACCCAGCCGGTGGAAGCCTGTTTATACATCCGCACCGAGGGGATGGCCCAGCATGTGCACAATATCATCATAGCCGAACCGGGGTCCCAAATGCATGTTATCACCGGCTGCACCACCCATCCAGGGGTCACTTCGGGTTTGCATCTGGGAATCTCGGAATTTTTCATCAAAAAGGGGGCGCAGCTCACCTTCACCATGGTCCACAACTGGGCCGAAAACATCCATGTCCGTCCCCGCTCCGCCATCATCGTGGAGGAAGATGGGGTATACCTGTCCAATTATATCGTCCTGAAGCCGGTGAAATCGGTGCAGATGTACCCCAGTGTCCGCCTGGTGGGTGAAAGGGCCGTGGCCCGGCTCAACTCCGTGGTAGTGGCCCATCCCGGCTCGGAACTGGATTTGGGAGGGCGAGTCGTCCTGGAAGCTCCGCATACCAAGGCAGAAGTCATCGCCCGAACGGTGACCACCGGCGGCACCGCCATTGCCCGGGGGCATCTCATCGGCAAAGTGCCCCAGGTAAAGGCCCACCTGGAATGCCGGGGTTTGATCCTGGCCAAAAAAGGCATCATGTATGCCGTGCCAGAACTGACCGGAGAAGTGGCCGGGGTGGAGATGTCCCACGAAGCTGCGGTGGGCCGTATCGCCCAGGAAGAGATCGAGTATTTGATGGCCCGGGGTCTGACCGAAGATGAAGCAGCCTCCACCATTGTCCGGGGATTTCTCAATGTGGAAATCGAAGGCCTGCCCCAGGCTTTAAAAGACGACATCGAACGTACCATTCAGGAAACTGAAAAGGGCCTATAAGGCATCCTTGTTCGTTTACAGAAAAGGGGGTGATGGCAATGCTCACCGCCCCCATTTCACTGCCTCCCCGCTCCCTGCGGGGGAATTAATCCTTGCAGATTCCCCCCTGCTGTGCTATAAATTATTAAAATCCTCCGATAATTATGTCTAAATCATTCTATCTATAGAAACTCATGCGACAGGGCAGATATCAGCGCAAGCGGTTACATGAGGATAAGTTATACCTCATCAACGATGTCTCCCGACTGGTCAATCTTTCCCAAAAACGTATCCGGGAATACGAGAAAGAGGGATTTGTCAAACCTATTCGGGAAAACAGCACCAATAACCGCCTTTATTCCGAATTTGAAATCTCCCAGATCCAGCGGATCAATGCCTTGATCCATGACCGGGGGTTCACCCTGGCCTGCCTGAAAAATCTTCTGGTGTTAGCCC
Source organism: uncultured delta proteobacterium (assembly GCA_963705135.1). GTDB lineage: Bacteria > Desulfobacterota > Desulfobaccia > Desulfobaccales > Desulfobaccaceae > Desulfobacca. The sequence continues at coordinate 23,484 of CAVPJB010000021.1, read as the reverse complement.
CTTGCTGGAATATTTTTGATTGCCAGGTCAAAGAACAGTGTTCTGCCTATCTCCTACCCTGGCGCCCGTGTTATGAGGTTCGGGAATACCGTGAGACCAGCTGTAACGGCCCCTGTGAGCGTTGCGCCGTTTTTCTCAATCGGGACATTCAAAAGGAAAAAATCTTAGAGCCATTCCCTTCCGAAAAGTGAGCAGTCATTCGGCCTTCCCCGACAAAAGCAACCCTTCCACCAATCGTGCCGGCTCCGTAAACCCGCTTCCGGCGGTAGCGGTCGTAGGGCCATCGAACTGTGGCAAAACCGAATTAATCTGTAAACTCATTAGCCTGGCCCATAAGCGGGGCTACCGGGTTGCCGCGGTTAAACATAGCCATAAAATTCCCGAGGTCGACCATCCCGGAAAAGATACCTGGCGTTTCCGCCAAGCCGGCGCCCAGGTAGTGGCCTTGGCCGCACCAAGCTTATTACAGGTGACACAGTTCCTTGCCGACGACCCTTCGGCGGCGACCGTATTGGCAGCACTCCCCGGCCACCTGGACTTTGTCCTGGTGGAGGGCTATAAAAGGGGCCCGCTCCCCAAGCTCGTTTTTATTCCAAGAGAGGCTGCCGGCAGTGACCTGCCAACCCATCAGGAGGTCATTGCATACATCTCCGATGCGGTCTTGAACCCGGAGTTGCCGGTGTTTTCCCGGGATCAAGCTCCGGAAATCCTGGATTTCATTCTTCAATGGCTGACATAATGATAACCGGAGTTGTACTGGCGGGGGGGCGCAGTCGCCGCCTGGGTCAGGACAAAGCCCGACTCCCCCTGGCCGGGCGCCCGTTGGCCCAGTGGGTGGTGGAAGCCATCAGCCCCCTGGTGGGAGAATGCTGGCTGATCACCAATCAGCCTCTAAAGCACCTCGGTTTGGGATTTCCTGTGCTCATCGATGCCATTCCTGGCCGGGGCGCCCTGGGAGGGCTACTGAGCGCTATGCTGATTGCCCGAGGCAGCTACGTCCTCTTGAGCGCCTGTGATACGCCTTTCTTGCGGCCGGTCCTTCTGGAGGCAATGATTGCCCAAGCCCGCCAAGGAAACCAGGAGGTGGTGGTATGCCGCTCCAGGCGGGGATTGGAACCTTTGCCCGGGGTTTTCAGTTGCCGACTCCTCCAGCGTTTACAGGCACAGATGCAAAGTGGAGATCTGCGGCTCCGAACCTTATTGGACTCCTGCCGCACCCGGGTGCTGCCACCTGAGGAAGTGGCCCTCTACGATCCCACTGAGCTTTCTTTCTTTAATATCAATACCGGCGAGGAGGCGGTAAAGGCAGCAGCTATGGTTCAATCAGCCGGAGGTTTAGACTGCTGAGATTTAACTAAAACCATTTTTCAGTCCTTTCCAGATGATGAGACGGTTGACAGCCGGAAAGGAAAATGGTTACAATTTCATCGTTGGAGGGATGGCCGAGTGGTTTAAGGCAGCGGTCTTGAAAACCGCAGACCGAAAGGTCCGTGGGTTCGAATCCTACTCCCTCCGCCAGAATATCCGGCCAATAACACGGAGAGATGACCGAGTCGGCTGAAGGTGCTCGCCTGCTAAGCGAGTGTGGGGGGAAACCTCCACCGAGGGTTCGAATCCCTCTCTCTCCGCCACTTCACTTCTGGTTTTATTTTTTCTCTTTTTCGATAACTTCGTAAGCCCAACTCAAGGCCGCGGACACCGTCGGAAAGCCAATGGTGCTCGTTAACATAATCAAGGCATGCGAGATTTCCTCGGGGGTGGCACCGGCCTGCAAGGCTCTGCGGGTGTGGCTGTGTACTGAACCTTCGGACCGGATCGCGGCCGCAGCGGCCAACTGGACCAGATGGGCGGTTTTTTCCGGGAGCGGCCCTTCCTGCCGGATTGCTTCCCCGAGCTGTTCCAGGGCCTTGACAAAAGCCCCGTGTTTTTCTTTAATGTGTGCATACCAGGCTGGATATTTGACTTCGGACATGATCTCTCTCTCCTCTCCTGGGCCATTGAGGCCTATTCCAAAAATTTTTCCCATTTGCTCCATTAATTCATATTAAGTTAAGACTCGAGTTTATAAAAGTCAAAAAGTACAGGCCGGAAGCAGGCGCCAAGCTAACTTGACAGGACATTCTGGAAGCAGTTAACTCAAACCGGCCAGCTGCTTCTGGTTGACAAGACTGGGGAAAAATACTACGGTTTAAAAAAGTTAGTAATTTAGTTTCTGGAGGACGACATGAAGGCTTTGCCGGCATTAGCGGCCACCGGTATCGGTTCGGTACCCTTTACCGACAACCAGGAGGCAGTGCGTCTGATCCTGGAGAATCTCACGGAAATACCTTACTGGCCTCAGATGGCTCAGAAAGGTTTTCAGGAAGATATGGTATCCCAGGGGGCGGGTGGCTTGCCGCTCATTCTCCGGGATATGGACCAACGCCTGGTGCGGGTAACCGATACCGTTGACCGGGATACGGCTTTAACCCAATTTTATGAAGCGGCGCTGCAAGAAGATCTGGACAAATTCTCCCTGTCGCCCGAAGAGGCTTCGGGGTTTTATAGCCTTATGGAAGCGCTGCCGGCCTTACCTGCCGGTGCTCCCGCCTTTGTCAAAGGCCAGGTGGTGGGCCCGGTGACCTTTGCCACTATTGTTAAAGGGATGGACGGCAAAGCCATTTTATTCGATTATGAACTGATACAGGCCGTGACCCGGGGATTGGCCTTAAAAGCCGCCTGGCAGGCCGCCAAAATCCGGGAAACAGGACGACAGGCTGTCATCTTTTTTGATGAGCCTTCTCTTACCGGCTTCGGATCGGCCTTCATGCAAATCTCCAGGGAAGAGGTGATCAGCATGCTTACCGAAGCCATTACCGCCGCCCGGGAACCCGGGAATGCTTTTTTCGGTATTCACTGCTGCGGCAATACCGATTGGTCGGTGCTGTTGGATACTCCCATCGATATCCTCAGCTTTGATTCGTATGAGTTTTTTGAAAACTTAAAATTGTATGACAAAGCCCTAAAGAAATTTCTGGATCGAGGCGGCTATCTGGCCTGGGGGTTGGTCCCCACCAGTCCCACGGCCCCAGTTGAGACAGAAGAGGCACTCTGGGCAAAATTTACAGCCCAGGTAGAGGAATTGGCCCAATTTGGCATCGACAAGCCATTTCTCTTATCTCAGAGTTTACTAACTCCTGCCTGCGGTCTGGGATACCTGGCCCCCGAGAAGGCGCGTGAGTGCCACTTGGCCACCCTGGCCTCTTTGAGCCGGCGAGCCAAAACCTGGCTGGCTGCCCTCTAACTTTTGCTGAACGCTGAACGCCAATCAAGCATTAGGAGTCCCCATGAAAGTCAAAGAAATCATGGTGCGTGACGTGGCCACCTTAGACGTCGATGATGAGCTCAGTTTAGCTAATGACATCATGAAATTAGGCCGGATTAGACATCTGCCGGTGATAGCAGGTAAAACGCTGGTGGGAATTATTTCGGAACGGGACCTTTTCCGGAGTTCGCTGGTGGAGGCCCTGGGGCACGAACCTGGCAAAACCCGGGATGTCATGAAAGCTGTCCGGATTCAGGACATCATGATTAAAAACCTGGTCACGATATCGCCGGAAGCTGACATCAAAGAGGCGGTGCAACTCATGCTGAAACACAAAATCGGCTGCGTGCCGGTGGTGGAGGGAGGCGAACTGACGGGATTGTTAACGGAAACAGATATCCTCCTGCTCTGCCTGAAGGATTGACCAGAACAAAGGCCTCGCCTGAGGCTCAGGATGATTAATGGATATCGTCATCTACCTTTTCGATGGTGAACCAGGTAGCCTGATTCTGACCGCAACAGTAAAATTGGGCCTGCCAGAACTCAAAGTAAGCATCCGCCTGTTGAGGTTCCGGAAAAACCTCCTGCCAGACACCGCACTCCCGGCATCGGGCCCAGAACTTGTCTTCGACTATGCGACCTTGGGGCATGGAGGTTAAAGGAACCACCAGGAGAGGGGTAGCTTGGTATCAGGCCCAACCGCAAGGAAAATAATTAACCACCCTACTTCCGCCTTACAACACTGCCAAGAATCCCTCAGTAATATTAAACCATCATGAATGCCAAATTAACTAGCCTCTTACCAATTATTTAAAGCTGAACGCTGACTGCTGTTAGACATCCTTTAGATATAAGTTAGCCACGAGGTATAACGGGGATTTTCTCCCTTCACTGCGGCGAAATAGGCCTGTTGAATCTTTTTGGTTATGGGACCTGGTTTGCCGGAGCCGATGGTGCGATCGTCCAATTCCCGGACCGGGGTGAGTTCAGCGGCAGTGCCGGACAGAAAGACTTCATCGGCGATATAGAGTTCATCTCGGGAAAAGCGATCTTCCTGGACGGATATACCCAGATCCCTGGCCACGGTGAGAACGCAGTCCCGGGTGATACCCGGCAGGATCGCGGTTAACGGCGGGGTTTTGATGACGCCGTTTTGCACCAGGAAGACATTTTCTCCAGAGGCCTCGGCCACATAACCGGCGGAGTCTAAGAGCAGGGCTTCATCATAGCCGGCTTTGATAACCTCGCGTTTAGCCAAAATGGAGTTGACATAATTGCCCACAACTTTGGCCTTGGTCATCATGACATTGACATGGTGGCGGGTGAAAGACGAAGTTTTGAGACGAATGCCTGAACTTAACCCCTCATCACCAAGATAGGCGCCCCAAACCCAGGTAATAATGGCAACCCGGATGGGATTGTCTTTGGGGTGCAGTCCCATTGCCCCATCACCGATAAAGACCAGGGGGCGCAGATAGGCCTCTTTTTGGTTATTTTGCCGCATGGTGTCAATACAGGCCAGATTTATCTCGGCTTCGCTGAAGGGAATATCTAATTGCATAATTTTAGCCGAGTCAAACAACCGATGGGTGTGTTCCGGCAGCCGGAAAATGGCCGTCCTGCCGTCGGCGCCCTGATAAGCACGAATGCCTTCAAACACTCCCAGGCCATAATGCAGAGTGTGAGTCAGAATATGAACCTGGGCCTGGTCCCAAGCCACAAATTTGCCGTCCAGCCAGATGTACTTCGCTTTCTCAACCATAAATCGCTCCGTTAGACTAATTAAAAGAAATTTTTACCGTTTTTTCGATTAGCTGTCAATAAGATTCCCCCGGTACGGGATTAACTGAGGCGGAGTTTGTCACCGGATGAAGGGAAGTAGCGACCGCGAGACACCTGCCTGCAGCGGGCGCCATGATTGACCGGTCTAATGGAGGGCTACAGATGACTCACTGTGGTGCAATACAGGTTTTCTATCCAGGGTCTGGCGCACTACTTGAGCCAGTTTACTGATGGTTACCGGTTTGGTGAGAACCTCCCGGATACCGTTGGCGTTTTTATCCAACTTCTGGCTGTCCACCATGCCGGTGCAGAGGATGATGGGAAGATCCGGCCGGATGCGGTTGATTTCGTGGGCCAGGGCGACACCGGTGATATGAGGCATGGTCTGGTCGGCGATGATCAGATCAAAGTTTTCGGGGTGGGCCTGAAAGGCTTCCAGGGCTTCAACGCTGCTGGATTTGGCTACAACGTCATACCCTAAACGTTCCAGCATTTTTTTAACTATCTCAGTCAGGGTGAGCTCGTCGTCCACAAACAGGATACGTTCCCGGCCCGTGGGCATGAGCAATGGTTGACTCTCGGCCGGCATAATTTCTTTTTCTTGAGAAACATATAGAGGGAATATTATTTTAAAAGTTGTCCCCTGGCCGGGGGCGCTCTCCACCTCGATACTACCCCCATGATCCTCGACGATGCCGTGGACCGTGGACAGTCCCATACCGGTGCCTTCCCCCTGTTCCTTGGTGGTGAAAAAAGGCTCAAAGATACGTTCTTTGGTCTGGCTGTCCATACCAATACCATTGTCTCTGACGGAAAGCTGAACGTAAGCACCTGGGCTGGCGTGGCGCCATTTGGCTGCGGCATCCCGGTCAAGATAAATATTTTCCAGAATGACACTGAGTCGACCCACCTTTTCCCGCATGGCGTGAGCGGCGTTGGTGCAAAGATTGAGCAGCACCTGATGAATGCGAATGGCATCTCCCAGGATGAAGCCGGCCTTGGGATCAATATCCGGTTGGATGATAATGGTGGAAGGCAAGGCAGCCCGCACCATTTTGAGGCCATCAGTAAGAATGGTGCCTAGTTTGATGGGCTTGAGTTCAGGTTTATGGTCGCGGCTAAATAATAAGATCTGGTGAACTATATCGCTACCCTTGTTGATGGATTGCAGCACGCGGTTGAGATTATTCTGTAAATCTGACTCTTCCGGCAATTCTTGTAAGGCACCTTCGGTCCATAATTTAATGGCCTGCAAGATATTTTTAAATTCATGGGCGAAGCCCCCCGCCATGGTGCCAAGTGCTTCCATTTTCTGAGATTGAATAAGCTGCCGTTGCATCCTTCTATTGTCACTAATATCGCTGACAATAGCCTCGGAACCGGTATAGTGATTATTTTCGTCGAAGGAGGGTACGGAACTCATCAGGACGGTCACCGGACGCTTGGTTTTGGAAGAGATTTCTAATTCTTCCTGGCTGGGCTTGCCGGCTTTATTCTTGGCGATGATTTCCTGAAACTTCTCTTGATTCGCTGAATCTAGAAAGTCGTAGACATGTCTCCCCAGCAATTCTTCGGCCCCGCAAAGCACTTTCATGTGCGGGTTGGCTTCCCGGATAATATTAGTCTCGTCTATTTTCAAAATGCCCACCTGGGCATTCTCAAACATCTTGCGCAAATGGCGTTCGGATTCCTCTTTTTGACGGATCAGATCGGAATTGTCTAAAGCAATGGCGATCTGATTGGCAAAACTGACGATAAAATCTTTGTCACTTTCTGAGAAGCCACCATCCGGAGGTGTCCTATCAGCCAGTAAGACGCCGGTAACTGTCCCCCGGGACGTCAAAGGGGCGACAATAATGGTTTTGGGCTTCAACAACTGGAGGATAGGGTTACTTTTATTTAAATTGCTCTGGTCGACATCATTAATCACCACCGCTTGTCCGGAATTGTAAACCCTGGCGATGAGATTGTCTAACTTGGAAAAGGGAAGCTGGTAGTCCTTGAGTTTCTGTAATATCTGATCATCAACTCCGACAGCATGGCCAAACCGGATCAGTCGAGATTTTTCATCTACCAGAAAAATGCCAGCCCGGTTCAGGCGGGCATTATTCTTAAGCGCCCTCAGAGTCACCTGAAAAAGTTCTTCCCGGTATCTGACCGAGAGAATATTGGTACCAGTATCTTGGAGGCACTCCAACTTATTTATTTTTTCTTTAAGCTGAATGTTCTTCTCCTGGAGTTGAATGTTCAGATTATTGACCTCTTCAATTTTCTGCCGCAACAGCTCCTGGTTTTCACTCAGTTTGATGTTTTTCTGTTCAAGTTCGAGGTTCGTCTCCTGGAGTTGAATATAGATTTTATGTACTTCATCGAACTTCTGCCGCAGTTTCTCTTTGTCCTGTTCCATTTCTTCGATGGACAGGCTCAAAGCCCGCCAAGGGACGAAGATCTCGGCCAGGGTCTGGCGCAGGGGCTTTATCTTCCATTTACAGTGGTATTCGCAGTAATCGTCTCCCTCGAAAAAGCATTTCGTTTCTTTCACCTCGGCCTGGGGCAGGTTCCAGACCGTGGGCAACCCCGGCGTAAACCCCTTGATTGAATAGGCAGAAATCCTTGGTACCGGGAATGTCTTTGAACCAGTGGAGGCGAATGACGGCCCGATCACGGGTGGTTTCCACCACTTCGATCGTTTTGCTTTTGTTAAATTTGTCGTTTATGGCCTGGATGCGTTTGAAGCTGCGGCGGGGATTTCGGTAGGCGAACAGTAAAATTCTCTGGATATAGCTGAATTTTTTTCGGGCTGCAGATTCATAGCCCATTTTGTAAATGATCTGGTCATCCCCGGTAATCTTCTTGGCGTTTTCAAACAGGCGGATGATGACGTCGCTGGAGACCCAGTTGTTGATTTCCGTTAAAAATGCCAGCGGATCAGGCAGGGCTGCGATTTCGGGCCCCAAGCCCTCAAACAGCCGCCCCATTTCCTCAGGATAATGTTCCCGAAAGTACTCAATGACTGCGCGCGTATTGAGACAGCTATGATGTTTTTCCATGTGTTTAAGATCATATACGTTTTCAGCCATTGTACCACGATCGGCAAAATTATGCTATGTGATTATTTAATTATCGGCTAAATTTATCCAAACATTAATGGAAGTATCTATAAGATCCCTTTAATTATCGGCATGTTTATCCATGGTCGCCGACCCAACACCCCTATGGTGTACTACCGGGCGGCAATCAGGAAACTGATCCATGGCTGAAGGTTGAACGATAAGGGCTGACTGATCTCGAACCATTTCCATGAGAATTTCAGACTTGTCTGGAAAACAATTTCTTTTTATAATTTCCCATAAATTTCAATGCCAGTCCGGATCACTAGACGAAGACTAAACTCCCGGCGATATCGGCTGATAGGTAAACCATCATGAAACTTCCTGACCACAAAACCAAGATTGTCTGCACCATCGGACCGGCCTCTAATTCTTCGGAGGTCATGCAACAGTTGCTCCTGGCCGGCATGAATGTCGCCAGAATCAATTTCTCCCATGGGGATTTCGCTTCCCATGCCCAGGTGATTGACAACCTGCGCCGCGCTTCCCAAGCCGTGGAACGCCGCCTAGCCATTATGGCCGATTTGCCGGGGCCTAAAATACGTATCGGCAGATTAGCCGAAGAACCCATCGAACTGGAACCAGGAGCGGAATTCACCCTGACCACCGAAGAAATAGTAGGGAATCGCTCCCGGGTCAGCGTCTCTTTTGACCCCCTTCCCCGGGCAGTGAAGCCGGGGAACAAAATTTTTCTGAACGACGGCCTCATCCAGTTGGAAGTCCTCAAGGTAGTAGGAGATGAGGTTCATTGCCGGGTTCAGGTGGGAGGTGAACTGCGCTCCCGGAAGGGACTCAACCTGCCGGGCATCGACCTGGGGACCAACGCCTTCACCGAACACGATTACGACTGCCTGAAATTCGCCCTGGAGCACGGGGTGGATGCAGTCAGCCAGTCTTTCGTGGAATCCGCCGCAGATCTCGACGCCCTGCGTCAGGCGGCTGCCGGCCTGGGCCACAGCCCCTTTGTCATCGCCAAGATCGAACGCCTCCGGGCCTTGGAGAACCTGGACAGCATTTTCCAGGCCGCCGACGGCATCATGATCGCCCGGGGCGACCTGGGCGTGGAAATGCCCATCGAACAGATCGCCGTGGTCCAGAAACAGTTAATGCGCCAGGCCAACATCCTGGGGAAGCCGGTGATCACGGCCACCCAGATGCTGGAGTCCATGACCGGCAACCGTCGGCCCACCCGGGCTGAAGCCACCGACGTGGCCAACGCCATCCTGGACGGCACCGACTGCGTCATGCTGTCGGCGGAATCGGCCACCGGCCTGTATCCGGTGGATGCCGTGACCATGCTGGCAAAAATCGCCGGGGCCATCGAGCCACACCGTTCCGGATACCAGGCCCAGGAGATCCTTAATCCCTTTGCAGCTGATAGTAAAATCAATCTGGCGGATGTCATCGCCTTCAGTGTGGAATCCACCCTGGAACTGATTTCTCCGGCCGCGATCTTTGTACCAACCCGCAGCGGTGCCACCGCCCGCAGTATAGCCCGTTTCCACCCGCCCAAATGGACCGTGGCGGTAAGTTCCGAACCCACCACCTGCCAGCGGTTGCAATTCAGTTATGGCGTCTATCCGGTGCACGAGCCGGATCATCCGGAAGATTGGAATACTTTTATACGAGATTGGCTTAAAGCCCAAGGGGTGGAGGGAAACTTAGTAATTCTGACCGAAGGCCCTTCCCGGAAACGGCCGGATACCAACAACCGCATGGAAATTATCGATTTGAATGCCGAATCCTCAAGTCTCTAAACTTCCGGGAACCATCCGGTAAAAATTTTCCGGAATATTCAAGGGTGAGATGAAAAAAGTGTCTTCTCGCTGAAACGGGTTGGCAACCAACATCTGGTAAATATGTTCCCAAACCACCCCAAAAAAATCCGGGGCCTCAAATGACCCCGGATTCTTTGACTAATTTTTCCTGACTGTTATAGGCATGGAAGACTTCCCGCACAAAACCGGAAGCTGACTACTAACCACTGATCACTGGCCACCGGCCACTGAAACTACCCCTCCGGCTGAGTAATGGCCGTCAGTTTCCAAGTCCCGCCGCCGGTGGGCCGGACAAAAGTCCAGTATTCCTCAAACTTCACCGGCTCAGTGTCGCTGCCGGCCAGCAGCAGGTTGGTATTGGCGTCCACGGTATAGTCCAGGAGATTAGCCAGGAAGCCCACGGTGAGGTAATCCTGCCCCTGTTCTTGCCAGACCTCGGAGATTTCCACCTGCCGCACCGCGATGTTTTCCAGCTTGTTGATCTGGCCCTTGGTCTTCAACTCCTGCAGATCTTTTCCCAGGATCTCAGACAGTTCCGGGGTGGCCAGACCTTTGATCAGCGACGCATCCTGCCGCATCCAGGCGCCCTGCAGTTTAAAGAAGACATCCTGGGCCATCTCCTTAAAGGAGGTCTCATTGAAGGACGGGTCGGTGCGCCGGATGGTATCTAATTCCGTCTGCAAATCAAAACCCGGCAATGGCGGCGTTTCCGTAGCCTGCCAGGGAGTGGGGCTGCTACCGGCGCTCCCTCCCAGGTCGTTAAATTGATACGCTTCCTGGCGGCGCCGGTTCAGCATCCTGTAGCCCAGATACAACAGACCACCGATGATGAGGATATCAAAGAGCCCGATGGAGGTGCAGCCACCCCCGCCCATGGGTCCAGCCGCATGCCCGGACCCGCCGAAGAGCATATTGCCGATCATACCGCCAACGAGACCGCCGGCTAAGCCGCCGGCCAGTCCCCGTCCGAAACTACCGAAGCCCGATGGCGACGGCGCCGGTGTGGCCATACCCGGCCGTTGTTGCTGCCCGGGTGTTACTGCGGCCGGCGGTGGTGCGGTCTGGGGCCGGGAAGGAGGCGGACTGAACGTCTGGCGCGGGGCGGAAGAAGATTGGGAACCCCGGGAACCACTGGACCGGCCACCACCGGCCCTGGCTTCGGCTAAATCCACCACGGCAAAAGTCATCCACATGACAGTGCACAGGAGGCCAAAGACGGCCCCAAGACTATTCTTTCTCATTTTCATATCTACTCCATAAAAATCCCCTATACCCCTTTGGTAAAGGGGGGAGATATAAAGCTCCTTTTCGATTTCCAGGAGGTGTTGGTGAAATTTCTCTTTGCCAGCAGTCATGGTTGCGAAAAGTACATAGTAATCTACCCCTTATTTATTGTAGCCATAATTAGGGGGTCAATAAGGAAAGATCCTCAGACAGTTATTTTATATGATAATAAGATGCTGGCCCTGATGCAAGGGGGCCAACCAACTTTTACCTTTAATCGGCTTGCAGATGGACCCGCTTGAATTTCCGTTTGCCCACCCGCAGGAGATAGGTCTGACCTGAGGGCAGTTCCAGATCGACATTGCTCACCTTGTCGCCGTCCACCTGGACACCGCCTTGCTGAATCAGACGTCGGGCTTCGGAGGTGCCGCCCACCAGACCGGCCTGGTGCAGCAACTTGGGCAGCCAGACTGCGCTCTCGGCCACAGATAAGCGCATCTCTTCAATATCATCGGGCAGCGCCCCCTCCCGAAAGACGGCGGCGAACTGCCGGGCCGCATCCTCAGCTGCAGCCAAGCTGTGGTAACGGGCCACCATCTCTTTGGCCAGATTTTCTTTGGCCATCCGGGGGTGCAGGGCGCCAGCGGTCAGATCATTTTTTAGCCGTTCCATTTCGCTCAACGACAAGTCGCTCAGCAGCTCGTAATAACGCAGCATCAATTCGTCGGAAACGGACATGATCTTGCCGAACATCTCCTGGGGAGCTTCGTCAATACCCACATAGTTGCCCAGGGATTTGCTCATCTTGTTGACGCCGTCCAGACCCTCCAGCAGTGGCATGGTCAGGACCACCTGGGGTTCCTGCCCGTATTCCCGCTGCAGTTCCCGGCCCACCAGAAGATTGAACTTCTGGTCGGTGCCCCCCAGCTCCACGTCCGCCTTTAAGGCCACCGAGTCGTAGCCCTGGACCAGGGGGTAGAGAAATTCATGAATGCTAATGGGGGCGTGGTTGACGAAACGCTGGTGAAAATCCTCCCGCTCCAGCATCCGGGCTACCGTGTGCCTGGCGGCCAGTTCAATGAGCCCCTGGGCGCTCATGGCCTTCATCCAACGGCTGTTGAAGTCGATGAGGGTCTTCTCCGGGTCCAGAATTTTAAAGATCTGACGTTCATAGGTCACGGCATTCGCCCTGACTTCCTCTTCAGTCAGCGGCTTCCTGGTCTCGCTCTTGCCTGAGGGGTCGCCGATCATGCCGGTGAAATCCCCGATGAGGAAGATCACCTGGTGCCCTAACTCTTGAAAGTGCTTGAGTTTTTGGATTAAAACGGTATGGCCCAGATGCAGGTCCGGGGCCGTGGGGTCAAAGCCGGCCTTGATGCGCAAGGGCTGGCCGCTGGCCAGGGAGCGCTTGATTTTGGCAGCCAACTCCTCTTCCGGTAAGATCTCCACCGCCCCCCGGCGTATGAGGACCAGTTGGTCGTTAACGGTCATGTGGTGCTGTTTCTCCTCTTTTTCCCGAATGAACCTCGAATGTCAATCAACAAAAGTTCCACTTTTTTCCCTTTCCCCTCAAAATGAGCTATAGGAAAAAAGAGCTTCATCATCTTTTACTCAGTCCTCAGTCCTCAAACCTTAAAACCCCAGCCAGCGCACCGGCCGCTCTTTGCGGGGGACCACCGGCGGTGTCTTGGTGGAATAGCCGATGGGAGTAATGGTCAAAAGGTGACGATCCTCCAGACCCAGGAACTTCAGCAGTTCTTTTTCCCGGGTCAGAACGCCGGACATCCAGCAGGTCCCCAGCCCTTCGGCTTCGGCGGCCAGGAGGAGATTCTGTATCAGGGCGGAACCGCTTTGGACATGGATCTCCTGGGTGAAGGGATCGGCATCCCGCCAGACGGTAATGGCGACGACGTGGGGGGCACCGCCCAGATTCTTGAAAAATTGCTTGACAAAAGCCACCGTCTCCTCGTCAAAGAGTTCCCGGAGTTTCGGAGCAATATCTTCTCCGGCCTGGGAAGCCAGGGCCACGAAGTCGTCCCGGGGCTTGCCGGTCAAAACCGTAATGTCCCAGGGTTGCAGATTGGTTCCCGAGGGCGCCCACAAGGCGGCCTCACAGACCCGTTCCAGGACTTCCCGGGGCACGGGGTCAGGTTTATACAACCGGTGACTGCGGCGGTTTTTAATGGCGGCGTAAAGATCCATGAGATTTCTCCTTGTCTTAAGGGTAGCTATTAAAAAAAATACCTTCTGAAACAGACTCTCGAAACTTGAAACTCGGAACTCGAAACTCTTTCTCCTACCTGTCCCGCTGTAGTTGCTGCAGCAGATGCACCTGAGTCAGGAGACCGGGCTGGAAAACGTCCAGCAGGGCGATGTCCAGACCGGCGCCGGCCAGCAGACCCAGGCAGGCGGTTTCCAGTTCCAGAGGATACATCTGCCGCCGGCCGCTGCGCAGGTTGGACAGCCCCACCATGGTGCGGCCCGGTTCGCCGAACAAAGCGCCGCTGGCCAGCAGGCGGACGGTTTTGATGACCGCCGTAGTCTGGTAATAAACGTCCGGCCAGCTCAAATTGGGCAGCACCGGGTCATAAATCAGGTGTGTCTCGGCCACTCCACCATGAACGGCCTCTTCCCGCAATTGGGCCGCCAGGGCAATCTTTGCCTCCAGGGTCGGCGGGGTCATGGAGCGTGCGTCCAATAACAGCAGCACCAGATCGCTCTGGGTCTCGGCCGCCAGGGGCAAAATTTCCTTAAGTTTCTGCTCCTCCAGGGTCAAAGCGTTGAGAATGGGCGGCTGCTCACAAACGGCTAACCCCTTCTCTAAAATCCTGGCATTCGGGCTATCCAGGATAAGGCGGGTGTTACTCACTTCCTGCACCGCCTCCACCAGAAAAGCCATCCGGTCCTCCTGGCGAACCGAGAGATATCCCGGATTGATGTCGATGAGGTCCACCCCGGCCTGATCCAGACGGCGCACCAGATCCTGCAGGGGCCTTTTGTCCAGATGCTTCAGGGAAGCAGCCACTACAGGATTTAAGGCATTGAGATTGTCTGCGGCTAGCAACATGATATCAAAAAAGGCTGTTAGCTGGCAGCGGCCGGCCAACAGCCGCCGAAAGACTTAAAAGAATAGTTTAACCTTATCATGCCTGTAATTGCTTGACAACAAAAACAGCAAGTTAGCCTTAAAATGGCGCAGCTGTCACCCAGGTGAGGTTTAGGGCTTGACAGGTTTCAAGCTTTTGATAAAAACCTTGACAGTCAAAGTTTTTGGGTTGCATTCAGCGGTCCACTTTCAGCTGTCGGCTAAAAGCTAATAGACGATTAGTCTGCAGAACCGGATTGATTCCTCAATGTTGGGATAAAGAACTTAGTTCCTTGTTTTTGCTGAAAGCTGATCGCTAAGGTTTTTTCGAAGCCCCGGGAAAGAATAACCAACTCTAACCTGAAAAAGGTCTAATCTTATGCTTTTATCTGCCTTTACCAAGAAAATCCCCCTAAATCCCCCTTTAAGAACGGGGGACTTTAGAAAGCTTGCCTTATTCCCCCCCTTTTCTCAAAGGAGGGCCGGGGGGATTTTTATTATCAGGGGTTGCCAACTCTTGACCATTTTACTGGTTTTCCTCTGGTCCTGGCCAGGCAGCCTGACGGCCACGGAAACCGAACCGCCGCCGGCTCCAGCCTCTGAACCCAGCCTCAGAACCTATTACCCTCTGCCCGACCGAGTGACCTTGTGCGGCGAAGAGGTTCCCCTCCAGGACCCTGAAGTCCGGGAAGACCTGGACCGGGAATTCACTATTATCATATGGAACCGGACTCAGACGACGCTTTGGCTGAAACGGGCGGCCCGCTATTTTCCCTATATAGAAAAACGGTTGCAGGAAGCCAAGTTGCCGGACGACCTAAAATACGTGGTGTTGGTGGAAAGCGATCTGCGACTCAACGTTCGCTCTCCCGCCGGCGCCAGCGGCCCCTGGCAGTTCATGAAACCCGCGGCCAACCGTTTTATGCTCAAGACCGACGACAAGATCGACGACCGCTATGACTTTATCCGCTCCACCGACGCCGCTTTGCAGTATTTAAAGACGCTGCACCGCACCTTCCATAACTGGCCTCTGGCCCTGGCGGCCTACAATTGCGGAGAGGGCCGGCTTTCAAAGACCATCAAAGAGCAGGGTGTCACTGATTATTATCACCTGGATCTGCCCGATGAAACCGACCGCTATGTCCTGCGGATCATCGCCGCCAAAATAATTCTTAGCGATCCGGCCCGGTATGGGTATGATATTCCGGCCTCGGAACTCTACCAGCCCCTGAAACCGGACCAGGTGGAGTTCGTTTTGGCCAAGGAAATTCATCTGCGCCAGGTGGCCGAGGCCTGCGGCAGTAATTATAAAAAAATCCGGCGTCTCAATCCCCGGTTGCAGACCGCCATCCTGCCCCCGGGGATGTACAAGCTTTACGTCCCGGCGGGAACCGCCTCCCGTTTTCATGAAGCCTATCTCCGGGGCCAACTGGGTGCGGGGAAAAAATGATGGCTGATAATTTTAGTCCTCAGGAGCATTCGTGACCGCAACTACGCCCTCTCCCCAACCGGTGGACCTGATTATCTCGGGTGGCACCGTCATCACCATGAATGACCACGGCGATGTCTACCCCACCGGCGCCATCGCTATAAAAGACGATACAATCGTGGCCGTGGGACCGCTGCCGGATATTCTGCCCCGCTTTTCGGCCAGGGAAAAATTATCCTATGTCGAGGATATCATCCTCCCCGGCTTAGTCAACGCCCACACCCACGCCGCCATGACCTGCTTCCGGGGTCTGGCCGATGACTTACCCCTGGAAAAATGGCTTAACGAACATATCTTCCCGGCAGAGCGGCATATCTCCAGGAAATTGGTGTATTGGGGAACCAAGCTGGCCATTGCTGAAATGATCCTCTCCGGCACCACTACCTTTTGTGACATGTATCTCTTTGCCGACGCCGTGGCCCAGGCCTCCCGGGAAGCCGGCATGCGGGCCGTGGTGGGAGAGGTGCTCTACGATTTTCCCTCCACCAATTACGGCCACCCGGATAATGGGCTCAAGTTCACCGAAGCCTTGATCCAGACCTGGCAGGATGACCCCCTGGTCCAGGTGGCAGTGCAACCCCATGCCGTTTACACCTGTTCTCCGGATCTCCTCACCCGGTGCGGCGACCTGGCCGCGCGCTACAACTCCCGACTGATTATTCATCTAGCCGAAACCCACCAGGAGGTGGCAGACTGCCGGCAGCAATACGGCGCTACCCCGGTGGCGCATCTTTCCAACCTGGGGCTTTTGAACCACCGTCTGGTGGCCGATCATGGCGTGGTCCTCAGTCAGCAGGACCAGGAACTGCTGGCCGCCCAGGGCGTTAGTGTGGTACATTGCCCGGAAAGCAATATGAAGCTGGCTTCCGGGGTTGCCCCCGTGGTGGAACTTCTGGGGCAAGGCGTTAACGTGGCCTTGGGGACGGACGGCTGTGCCTCCAACAATAACCTGGACATGTTCCAGGAGATGGATACCGCGGCCAAGCTCCATAAAGTGCACCACCTTGATCCCACCGTGATGCCCGCCCCCGCCGTTCTGGGTCTGGCCACCCGCGGGGGCGCCCAGACGCTCAACCTGCACCACCGGATCGGCTCTTTGGAGCCGGGGAAACAGGCCGACCTCATCGTCATCAATTGCGACCAGCCGCACCTGGTACCCTTGTATAATCCTTATTCTCAATTAGTGTACGCCGCCACCGGAGCTGATGTGCGCACTGTGGTTATCGCCGGGCAAGTGGTCATGCAGGATCGGCGCCTGTTGACCCTCGATGTGGAAGCGGCCATGGCCCGGGTGCGGGAATTCGCCCGCCAGATTCAGGCTAATGCCCATTAATACCGTAAAGCCTATTATTGGGTCACCAAGATCCGGGACTGGCAGCAGTTGCATTACCAGGGGGAATATTTTATAAAAAGTAAACTTTCAATGTGAGTTCGGGTTGCCTTAGAACACCCAGGCTATCCCATCAGGCTGAAATTTAGTGAAGATATTGATCACCGGCAGCAAAGGGCAAATCGGCAGCGAGTGCGTCCACGTTTTAGGCGAAAAACATCACGTTTGGGGCCTGGGGAAGGAAGAACTTGACATTACCGATGTCACCAGAGTGACTGCTACCCTCAACTTCTGGCAACCTGACATTGTGGTCAATTGCGCCGCTTATATGGATGTGGATGCCTGTGAGGCTGCCCCTGAAGCCGCTTTTCAGGTAAACGCCGTCGGTCCCAGGAACCTGGCAACCTGCCTGGGTCGGCAAGGTGGTTTACTGGTCCACCTCTCCACCGACTATGTCTTTGACGGTCGCAAACCGCCACCCCAGGGTTATGGGGAGGACGACCCCGTGGCGCCCCTGTCGCAGTACGGCCGGACGAAGCTGGCCGGAGAACAGGCCATCCAGCAATCCCTCTGCCCCCACATTATTGTGCGCACTTCCTGGGTTTACAGTATCTATGGGCAGAATTTTATTAAAAAGATCTTGAAAGCTGCGTATCGGCAGCCGACCCAGGAACTTAAAGTCGTTCATGATCAATATGGCTCTTTAACCTGGGCCTGGCGCGTAGCCCAACAGATTGCCGAACTCATCGAAGTTTCCGGCCGGGGACTATACCACGCCAGTGCCGGGGATCATTGTACCTGGTATGAGGTTGCTCGGTACCTCTTCAACCGCCTGGATCTTTCGCAACCCATCATTCCCTGCCGGGGGCTTGACTATCCTCTGGCCGCAGTCCGTCCCCACAACTCGATCCTGGAAAATCGCCGCCTCAACGAAGCCGGCCTCAATCTCATGCGCCCCTGGCAGGAAGACCTGGATCTTTTTATCCACCGCTTCAGAAACCAGCTCCTGGCAGAGGCACAGGCTGGTTTTTCTTGCTAAAGGTTGCTGACTGTCAACTTTTTATGGTAGCTTTGGAAAAGGTTTTTTGGGCTTTCAGCTTTCAACGTTCAGCTTTTAGCGTTAAACCAATTGCCAAAAGTTTTTTCCTTAACTTTCCCCTCGTCCTTCGAGGAGAGCGGGTCAGGGTAAAGGGTGCCCAAGCACAGTACTTTTGGCAATGGCTATAACAAGGAAAATCTATGAATCAGAATCCTTCGGCCATCGGCTTCCAGTATCTGCAAGAGACTCGCTACGCCCGGGAAAATCTCAGGACCGAACCCCTGACCCAATATCCCCGCAGTCCCCTCTACAAAACCTATCCGCCCGGAACCATCAGATTGAAACTGCCGTCAATGCCGGAAACCTTCAATTCCGACTTTTGGCAGTGTGTGCAGCAGCGGCGGTCTTTGCGGGATTATGTGGAACAGCCCATCACCCAGGAACAGCTTGCCGGATTGCTCTGGGCCACCCAGGGGGTTACCGCCGGACACCAAAATTTCGCCTTCCGGGCCGCGCCTTCCGCCGGCGCCCTCTATCCCGTGGAAACCTATGTGGCGGTACATCGGGTGGAAGAAGTCCCTCCCGGCATCTGGCACTTTCAGGTACCAGATTTTACCCTGGAAATGGTGACACCCGGCGATTTCCGCCGTTCCCTGGTGCTGGCCGGCCTTAACCAGCAATTCCTGGGCACTGCCGCCGTGGTTTTTATCTGGACGGGTATTTTGGGACGAGCCCTGTGGAAATACCGGCAGCGGGCAGTGCGTTACCTCTTCCTGGACGCCGGCCACATCTGCGGCAATCTGCACCTGGCCGCCACCGCTCTGGGCCTGGGCTGTTGTCCCGTGGCCGCCTTCTTTGACGAAGAGGTTGAAGGCATTGTCCACGCCAACCCCGAGGAGGAGATTGCCGTGTATCTGGCCGCCGTGGGAAGGCTGGCTGGCAAGCCCTGATTTTTTGGACTCAAAACTCGAAACTCAGCTCTCAATGAACACTCACAAACAGCTCATCTTCTTTATCCTCGGCGGCCTGCTGATTTTGGCCGTGAGCCTTTCCATGGTCTCCCAGTGGTGGCGCGCCCTGCCTGATGGTCTGCTCCTGGCCAGCGGCCGCATCGAAGGTGATGAGATTGTCATCGCCCCCAAAATAGCCGGCCGCGTGGTCTCGGTATTGAAAGACCGAGGCGACCAGGTGGTTGCAGGCGAGCTTTTGGCCCGCCTCTCTTCGGATCAGATTCAGGCCCAACTGGACCGGGCCCGGGACCAGGAGCGCTACTGGCGGGACCGGGTGCAGCAGGCCGAAATCGACCTGGACTATACAGCCCGACAGGTGCCCACCGATATCGCCGCCGGCGAGGCCCGGGTCGCAACGGCGAAAGCCCGGATTCAGGAAGCTGAAGCCTTGTTAACCAGGAATCACCAGGATTTTCAGCGTTATCAGTCTCTGTTTCAACGTCAAGTGGTGCCCCAGCAAAAGCTCGATGACGCAACCGCCAACTTCCAGGCGGCCGGCGCCAATAAAGCGGCCTTGACCAGAGAACTGGCTCAGGCCCAGGCCCAATTGAGCAAAGTTCAGCTCCTGCCGCGTACCGTGGCCCTCAAACGGACGGAGTTGCAGGCCGTCCAGGCCAGTCTGGCCGCAGCCCAGGCCGCGGTGCGGGAGGCCGAGGCTAATCTCAACGACACCGCGATCTATTGCCCGGCGGGCGGCGTCATCCTCACCCGGGAAATCGAACCCGGCGAAGTAGTCAATCCCGGGACCCCCCTGTTTACCATAGTGGATTTAAACCAGCTCTATCTCAAGGTTTTTATCAATGAACCGGACATCGGCAAAATCCGCCTGGGGCAGGAAGCCCGCATTTATGTGGACGCCTTTCCGGATCGTCCTTTTCCGGCCAAAGTCTCCCGGGTGTCGCCCCGGGCCGAGTTCACGCCAAAATTCGTGGAAACCCGGGAAGAGCGGGTCAAACTGGTCTTTGCCGTGGAACTCCGGGCCGACAATGTTCAGGGTTTTCTCAAACCCGGCATGCCCGGGGAAGGCCTGTTGCGCTGGCAGGACGATGTTCCATGGCAGCGTCCCCGGTGACCGGACCACCCCCCATTATCGAAGTACATGAATTAGCCAAATCTTACCGCCAGTCTCCGGCGGTCCAGGGAATCTCCTTTGCCATCCAGGCAGGCGAAGTATTCGGTCTATTGGGGCCGGACGGCGCCGGCAAGTCCAGCCTCATGCAGATGCTGTCCGGAGTTCTGCGACCCAGCAGTGGCGAAGCCACAGTTGCGGGACATGACGTGATCGCCGACCCCGAGGCCGTCAAATCCCGCATCGGCTACATGCCCCAGGGATTGGGCCTGAATCTCTACGACAACCTCAGTGTCCAGGAAAATATCGACTTTTTCGGAGAACTCCGTGAAGTCCCTCCCGTCATCTTTCAGGAAAACAAGGCCGAACTGCTTCATATCACCCGCCTCGAGCCTTTTATTGACCGCCCGGCTTCCCAGCTCTCCGGCGGCATGCGGCAAAAGCTGGCTCTCTGCTGCACCCTGATTCACCTGCCCCAGATCATCTTTCTGGACGAACCCACCACCGGCGTCGATCCCATCTCTCGCCGGGATTTCTGGCTGATCATCAACCGCCTGGTAGTGGAGCGAGGCACCACCGTCCTGATGACTACCTCATATTTAGACGAAGCCGAACGCTGCCACCGGGTGGCCCTGCTGCACCAGGGGAAAATCATCGCCCAGGGCCCCCCCGCCAGGCTCCAGGTCGAGACCGGCTGCGACGCCCAGGGCCGGCCGTGCAGCCTGGAAGAGGTCTTCATCCAGGCCATGGCTAAACAGTCCGTGGTTGCTATTCCGGACCAACCGGTGACCTCGTGTGGCCTACCCCAAGCCGAGCCGGTGATCCGGGTGGAGGCCTTGACCAAGAAGTTTGGCGCCTTCACCGCCGTGGACCAGGTTAGCTTCCAAATCAACCGGGGGGAAATCTTCGGCTTTCTGGGGCCCAACGGCGCCGGCAAGACCACCGTCATCAAGATTCTCACCGGCATCCTGCCCCCCACCAGTGGCCGGGGTTGCGTTGCCGGCTTCCAGATCGGCGACAGTTCCCGCATCAAGGCCCACCTGGGCTATATGTCGCAGAAATTTTCCCTCTATCGGGACCTTTCCGTGTTTGAGAATATCCGTCTCTATGGGCGGGTATACGGCATGTCCCATGCCCAGTTGGCCTCGCGCCTGCCGGAAATCCTCTCCTTGGCCGATCTCCAGGGCCAGGAGGACAATCTGGCCGGCGAGTTGCCCCTGGGCATCCGCCAGCGCCTGGCCCTCGGCTGCGCCATTCTGCACCGGCCCAACCTGGTTTTTTTGGACGAACCCACCTCCGGCGTTGATCCCCTGGCCCGCCGGCAGTTCTGGCATCTCATCTGCTCCCTGGCCAGCGATGGTGTCACCATTATGGTTTCCACCCATTATATGGATGAGGCCCAGCATTGCCAGCGCCTGGCCTTTATGCACCAGGGCCGGCTGGTGGCGATGGGGGCCCCGGAAGAACTGCGCCGCCAGGCCGAAACCGCCATCGGCCAGCATCTGGAAGTCAGCAGCCCCGAATTCGGCCAGGTCTTCCTGACCCTGCGGCCACATTTCCCCCAGGCCTTTTTACACGGCAGCCGCATTCACCTGCCCACCAAAGACCCGGACCGGGATGGAGAGCATATCCGCCAGCTAACTCGAACCGCCGGACTCCCGGTGGCCCACCTGGTGACCAGTCCCCTTACCATGGAAGATACCTTCATCTATTTCATCCAGGCCCAGGAACATGCTGCTTAGCCGCCGTCTTATCGCCATAGCCCGCAAAGAGGTCAAGGAAATCGTCCGGGATAAACTCTACCTGACCCTGGCCTTCGGTGTCCCCTTGCTCTTATTTATCCTCTTCGGCTTCGGCCTGACCATGGACGTTAAAAACATTCCCTTTGCCGTCATCGACCAGAACCGCTCTCCCCTATCCCGTGCCTTTGTGGACCGCCTGGTTAACTCCAAATATTTCATTATGAAGGATTACCTCACCGACTCCAAGCCTTTGGATGACGGGCTGATAGAAGGCCGTCTACGGTTAGGCCTGATCATCCCGCCCCACTTCGACCGCACCTTATATACCGGCAGAGAAAGCGAAATCCAGGCCCTGATCGACGGCGCCTTCCCTGACCGGGCCGCCGCCATCCTCAGTTATCTGGATATCATCACCCGGGAGTTCAACCGCGACCTGGATCTGCCCTTGCAGGGAAACCGGCCGGCCGTGCCCGTCATTCAGGTGGAGACCCGTGCCTGGTTCAACCCCGATCTGGAAAGCAAAAACTTTATCGTGCCGGGCCTCATCGCCACCAACCTCTTCTTTTACCCGGCCCTCCTGGCCTCCATCGCCGTGGTCCGGGAGAAGGAAAGCGGCTCCATCTTTAACATTTATTGCTCCCCCATCCGTCCCTGGGAGTACCTTTTAGGGAAACTCCTGCCCTACTGGGCCATCGGCTTTATCAATTATTTTCTTCTTTATATTCTGGCCCACTTCATTTATCACATTCCCTTTCGAGGCAGTTTCCTCTTCCTGACCCTGGCGACCTTCCTCTATGTGGGCGTCTCTGCCTCCCTGGGACTGCTCATATCCATTCTCCTCAGGACCCAGGTGGGCGCCATGCTCCTCACCACCGTCATTACCATGATCCCGTCCTTCATCTACTCGGGTTTTTTTATTTCGGTGCCCAGCATGGGGATAGAAGCTCAGGTCATGGCCCACCTGCTGCCGGTGACCTATTTCATGGAACTTGTCCGTGGGGTGTATCTCAAAGGTCTGGGGCTGGCCGATTATTGGCCCAATGTGCTAATTTTAAGCGGATTTTTTGCCGCCTTTTTCGGCCTCGGCCTCAGGCGGCTGCATAAAAGGGTGGGCTGAGATGCTGACTCGATTGGGCGCTCTTCTGCGCAAAGAATATCTCCAGTTTTTCCGTGACCGGTCCCTCATCTACATTGTCCTCTATGTCTTTACCATCGAAATCTATATGGCCGGCAACGGCTTCAATATCGAGGTCAGGAATTACCCCACTGCCATCTTTGACCGGGACCGCACTCAGTGGAGCCTTCAGTTGGCGGAAAAATTCCGGCTGCCCTATTTCCGGATCACCCAGTCCATCACCACCGATGCTGAAATGGTGGACCTGTTGAATCGGGGGGCCGTGTCCCTGGTAGTGGTCATTCCCCACGGCTTTGCCAGGTCCCTCCTGGAAAAGAACCAGGCCTCCATCCAGGCCGTCACCGACGGCACCCTGTCCAACACCTCTTTGCTGGCCTTGGGATATCC
>CAVPJB010000020.1:0-184926 GCA_963705135.1 uncultured delta proteobacterium | reverse complement strand
CTGAGAGAGGCCCCGGAGCAATGCGTGTTGGCTGCCTGCGGCCCGGAACTGAGCGCCCGGTTTTTTAAGTTACTGACGGCCTTGCGGGCCCCGGTGGTGGATTTGTGGGCCTGGCAGGACGTGGCCGCGGCCGCGGGAGAACTGCTGCTGGCCTTGGAGAAGGGGCCTCAGCCCATGGTCCAACCCAGAGAAATTCACCATTCGGTGCTGGTCATCGGCGGGGGTGTGGGGGGCAGTGAAGCGGCCCTGGATCTGGCCAGGGGAGGGCTTAAGGTGTATCTCCTGGATGAATCTTTGTCCATTGGGGGCACTATGGCCAAACTGGACAAAACCTTTCCCACCCTGGACTGCTCCATCTGCATTCTGGGACCCAAACTAGTGGAGGTGGCCACCCATCCCAACATTGAACTGCTGACGTATGCCCAATTGAACCGGATCAGGGGTGAGCCGGGAAATTTTCAGGTGGAGGTCACCCTCAAGCCGCGTTATGTGGACATGAGCAGGTGTGTCGGCTGCGGCAGTTGCGCCGAGGTTTGTCCGGTTATTGTGGCCAGCCGCTGGAATCTGGGGATGAAACCCCGTAAGTGTATCCGAGTCATCTTTGCCCAGGCCGTGCCGCTGAGAGCCACCATCGAAAAAGAATACTGTATCGACTGCCGGCAGTGTGCCAAAACCTGCGGCCGCCAGGCCATCAACCTGGACGACACTCCCCGCAGCTTGCAGCTTCAGGTGGGGGCGGTGGTCCTGGCTACCGGGGCGACGCCGTTTGACCCGGGCATCAAAAGCGAATACGGGTACGGCCGGCTGCCCCAGGTCATAACGAACCTGGAGTTTGAAAGGCTGGTCTGCGCCTCGGGACCGACCTTGGGCAACCTGGTGACGCCGACGGGGGCGCTGGTGCGAAAGCTGGCTTTCATCCAATGCGTGGGCTCTCGGGACCGGCGGTTCTTACCGTATTGTTCCGGTTATTGCTGCACCGCTTCCATCAAAGAGGCCATGCTGGCATTGGAGCACGATCCCAGGGTGGAAGTGACGATTTTTTACAACGATATCCGCACCTCAGGGAAAGGTTTCGAGGAGCTCTACCTCCGAGCCCAAGCGGCGGGGGTGCGTTTTATCAAGGCCTTGCCCGGGCGTATCACCCCGGGCGAACAGGGCCAGCCGGTCGTGGCGTATGAAGACCTGACAACCGGCCGACAGGAGGGCCTGCAGGTGGACCTGGTAGTGTTGGCCGTGGGACTGGAGGGCGTCAAGACGCCGCCGCTTTTTCTGGATCAGTCCCCGGAGCGGGACGAGCAAGGCTTTTTTAAGGAGCAGCATCCCATCATGCACCCGGTGGAATCCAGCTGCCCCGGGGTGTTCCTGGCCGGGACCTGTCTGGGGCCCCAGGACATTGCCGAGACGGTCTGCCAGGCCAGTGGCGCGGCCGGGCGGGTGCTGCGGCTGTTGGCGGAATTGGAGGAGAAACGTTTGCGGGGGTAATACCGGACTTTAATTGTTGAATCAAAAGAAGCAAGATATTCTGATTCTTGAAAGTTTTTTCGCATTGAGAAACTTCCTCAAACCGGCGGCCATGAGCCGCCCTATTTGATTCACCCTAAATAACAGAGAAGTTAATTAGAGGGCGGGCCGCGCCCGCCCTCTTAAGAAGACCGAATAAAAAAATATTTTTTGGGAATCTCTATAACATGTTTCAGAGAGTGAGGCCTACTCATCATAGCGGCGGATGAAAAAGACGCCTAAGAGGAAGCAGAGAAGACTGTAGCCGAATATGACGGCAAAGGAGATGAGGGCTTCGGGGGACCAGGCCGGGTGGCGCAGGAGATAGTTGACGTGGGTCAGGGGCAGGATCAGAATGAGTTTCTGCACCAGCCAGGGCATCTCTTCCACCGGAAAGAAGGTGCCGCTAAAGAAGGCCATGGGCATGATGAAAAAATTAGTAAAACTGGCGGCGTCATCATGGGAGCGTGATTTTAGGCCGACGATTACCCCCAAAGATGCAGACAGAAAACAGTTGAGCAGCCAGGCCGCCACAAAAATTCCATTCAGGTCCAGACGGCTGCCCACTACATAACCACAGCCCAGCAGGATGAGGGAGGCAAACACTCCCCGGGCCATACCGGAGAGCACCTCGCCCCACATGATGGCCGCGGCGCTTATTGGCGCCTGGAGATAAATCTGAAAAGTGCGGAAAAACAGCCGGGCCACGGTCATACCATTGGCAACCCAGGTATAGGAGTTGATCATGGAGGTGACGGCCAGCAGTCCCGGCAGCAGGTAGTCCAGATAATTGCTGCCGGCGATGGATACCCGTTTTCCCAATCCGACGCCAAAGACCAGCAGATACAACAAAGGCGTCAGCATGGTGGACAGGACAAAACCCAAGCGGAGTAGTCGGCGTTTGAAAAGAAGAATTTCCCTGAGGAAAATTGGGTACCAATTCATTTTAATTCAGGGATCAGGGAAAAGGGAAGAGGGAGGGGGTATCAAGGATAGTCCTCCAATGTTCCCCCTGCCAGGTTCCTATGAATGAGGGTTGCATTACTGTCTCTCGAGGCTCAAGAAAAGAATTAAATTATTTTCTAATCTCTGATCCCTGGTATATTCATTTATAACGCCGTTTCCCCACTTTCGCCGGTACGGATGCGGATGGCCTCCGCTACCGGATAGACGAAGATTTTGCCGTCGCCGATGCGCCCGGTGCGAGCCTGGGTCTGGATGGTCTGGACAATGTCAGCCACTTTATCATCCGGGGCCACGATTTCGATCTTGACCTTGGGGATAAAATCCACCTGGTATTCCATGCCCCGGTAAACCTCCCTCATACCTTTCTGCTGGCCGAACCCCTTTACTTCGGTGACCGTCATCCCCTGGATGCTGAGTTTGTGCAGGGCGTCTTTGACCGGCTCCAGTTTAAAAGGTTGAATGATAGCTTCAATTTTTTTCATGTGGTCTCCTTGCTTTGGCCACGATGTGGGTATGTAATATTTTTGTTTCCGGTAGTATAACGGAAAACTGGCGGTTTGCTAAGACGAAAATAATCGTTAAAAAGTTCGGCCTCTGGCTGCAGGTGTTTGACAATATTAGCCGTGGTGTTTATATTGAAAAAAACCAAGTAAAGGCCCGTAAACTATTCCTGGGAGGGACAGTCTGCCGGAAGTTCCTCCCTCTATATTTTGGGAAGTGGTGTGGCCAATAAGCAAGGAGAGTATAATGACCGAAATGAAAGATGGCATGTACGTCCAGGTGCATTACGTGGGCTCCCTGGATGACGGTACTGTTTTTGACGACAGCCGGGAACGGCAACCCTTGGAATTTCAAATCGGCCGCCGTGGCGTCATCCCCGGTTTTGAGCAGGCAATTATGGGTATGTCCTTGAACGAGGAAAAGAAGATTAGCCTTTCGCCTGATTCTGGTTATGGTGAGCGGCAGGATAATCTTATTCGGGAGTTCCCGACTACGATGTTGGGCGAGGACAAGGTGGAAGCCGGCCAGGATGTCTGGTTTGACAGTCCCCAGGGCCCGGTGCCGGGTAAAGTTCTTTCTCTGGCCGCGGACAACTTCACCGTTGATTTTAACCATCCGTTAGCCGGTAAAAATCTGAATTTTCAGCTTACCCTGGTGGGAGTCACCGACCAGCCCACCCAACCCGTAAGTTGCGGTTGCGGTTGCGGGTCTGAACCTTCAGATTGCGGCTCAGGCGGCTGTAACTGCTAAGGCCAAAAGGCCGGGCCAGGTGCCCGGCCTTATTAGGTTATCGCTCTCAACCTGTCTGCGGCTCCACCGCCATTTCGAACAAACCCTCCACGTCAGTTATGATAAATCTGTTTGAGGGCAGCCGGTAAGCCCGGCGCAGCTGATCTGCCCTGGCGGTAAAAATCGTCGGCACATCCACCTCCAAGATTTGGGCCTCCACTGCAAAGACTTCCAAAGTGCCGTTTTTAAAATCCCTGGCCACTGCCGCATCAGCAACCTGAAAGGAGATGCCCTCTGAGGCCAAAAAATCGGCTACTGGTTGACAGAAATCACTGGTGACGTAAAAAATCACAGCTTTGCCTCCCACCTTCTACAAATTTATTAAATTCATTTCTAATTAAGCACTTAAGCGGTGAATGTCAATCATTTCACAGGTTGCGATATTCGCTGGCCAGTGGCTTCCCCAGCGGTTAGAATCCTGTATCGCAGAGGCAGGAAAGTATCCGATACAGGCATTATCTGTTATACTATCGAGTCGTATGAGCCATCTTCCCGATGGTTAATGCAATGCCGGGTCACTCTATAATTATTTTGGGATATTAACAACATGGTGAAATCGGCTAGGGAAACCCTACTGGCGGAATTGGCCGCTTGGTGCGGGCTGGAACCGGTTTATACCGACAACGCCGGAATGCTCCATGCCACGGAGGCCACAACCCAGGCAGCAATTCTCACGGCCATGGGATGTCGGTGTCAGACTGCCACCGAGCTACGACCAGGAGTTGGACCGTCGCCGTCGTTTGCCCTGGACTGCACTGGTGGAACCAGTGCTGGCCCTGTGCCAATCCAGGCTACCGGCTACCTGGAACCTTTATCTGCCCATGTCGGGTGGTGAGTTTCCCTCGGATCTGGAAGTAACCTGGGAACTCTCGGACGAAGCCGGCCAAAGTCTCCATACTGCCGTCTTGGGGTCTGAGCTTAGTATGGTGGAGAGCCGCAGCTTTGGCGGGGATGCCTACGGCCGGGCGGTGCTGCCTCTGCCGCGGGTTTTGGGGTTGGGCTATTATGATCTTCATGTCCAGGTGAGTTCTTCCCGATTCCAGAGGCAGGGGCGAATGCTCCTTATCATCGCTCCGGACCAGGTGTATATTCCGGAGGCCCTGAAAAAAGAGCGCCTCTGGGGAATCAATCTGCCTTTGTATGCCGTGAGCAGCTCCACCAACTGGGGTATCGGCGACTGCGGCGATTTGCAACGGCTTCTGGCTTTGGGGGGCAAACTCAAGGCTGGCATCATTGGCCTTAACCCTCTCCATCACCTTGGCGTCCACCTCCACGACAGCATCAGTCCCTATTATCCCACCAGCCGTTGTTATCCCAGCCCCCTCTATCTCGATCTCAACCTGGTCCCGGAGATGTCCGTCTGCCCTGAAGCCCGGGAATATTTGGCCCGGCCTGAAATACAGGAGCAGATGGCTGTTTTGCGGCAAGGCCGGCAGGTAAACTACCCCGAGGTTGCCAAGCTGAAATTCACGGTATTGGCAAAACTGCTGGATGCCATTCGTAAAAAACCATGGTTGGCCCAACTCACCTCGAACCGAGCGAGGCCGGGATTTTGCCGCCTTTCTGGAACGGCAGGGAGAGTCTTTGCGGTCACTTTGCCACCTTTCTGGCTTTGTCGGAGTATTGGCAGGCTCAAGGCAAGGCTTACCTGACCTGGCAGGAATGGCCAGCAGCTTATCATGATCCCACCAGCCCCGTCGTGGCCGAATTCGCCGGCAGCCATGAGCGCCAACTCCTGTTACATGCCTATGCCCAGTGGCTGTTGGCAGGTCAGCTTCAGGAAACTCAGGTCGAGGCCCGCACCCAGAATCTGTCATTGGGACTCTACCTGGATCTGGCCGTGGGCGTGAACCCCGGCGGCTTTGACACCTGGGCGAATCAGGATCTCTTCGCCCTAAGCATTGATATCGGCGCGCCGCCGGACGAATTCAGTCCCCTGGGTCAAAATTGGGGTCTGGCGCCCCTGCTGCCCCAACAACTGCGAGGCCAGGGATACCGGTATTTTATCCAGATGTTGCGCCATAATTGCCCTCCTGAAGGCGCTCTGCGGATTGACCACGTCATGGGCCTTTTTCGCCTTTATTGGATTCCCCGTGGGGCAAGCCCGGCCCAGGGGGCTTATATCCGCTATCCGGCTGAGGAAATGCTGAAGATCGTGGCCCTGGAGAGCTTCAGGAGCCAGACCGCGGTTATAGGGGAGGATCTGGGCACTGTGGCCCCCTATATTCGGGAGCAACTCACCGAGTACCGGGTACTGTCCACCCGCCTGTTTTATTTTGAGAGGCAAGGGAACGGCGCCTTCAGCCAGGCCGCACACTACCCTGACTGGGCCCTGGCCTCCGTCACCACCCATGATCTCCCTACCCTGGCCGGTTTCTGGCAGGGCCGGGACATCCACACGCGGCAGCAGTTAAACCTTTTTCCAGATGCCCAGGCGGTGGACCGGGCCTGGGATGACCGCCGTCGGGCCAAGGCCGCCATCATCGCATTACTCCGGGAAAAAGATTGGCTCAACCAGGAAACCGCTGAGGCGTTCTCTGCCCAGGCAGAGATGCCGGAGCAGGTGAAATGGGGGGTTATCGCCCATATGGCCCAGACTCCCTGCCGCCTGGTGCTCCTGAGTCTGGAAGACATCTTCGGCTGGCTGGACCAGCAGAACCTGCCGGGCACCAAGGATGAATACCCCAACTGGCGGCTGAAGCTGCCCTTGTTGCTGGAAGAAATGGCTAATGCCCCGGAGCCGAAGCAGGTTGCGGAGATCATGCGCCGGTTCCGCGAGTGAAGACATCCAGGAAAAGTAAGAGGTTTACCACCACCATTTTTGTTTTTTTATAGAGGAACATTCTATGTCCTGTCAAAGCCCCATTATTTATAATTTCTTTCCACTGCTGGCCGGGTCCATGCCGCAATGGGAAGATCATCTTGCCCCGCATCGCCCGGATGGGCTTTGATTGGATTTATCTGAATCCTTTCCATTATCCCGGTTTTTCCGGCAGTCTCTACGCGGTCAAGGATTATTTTGCCTTTAATCCGCGGTTTATCGAAGGGGTGGACGGTGACCCTTTCCAGGCCCTGCAGCATTTTTGCCAGCAGGCCCAGAAAACGGAGCTGGCAGTCATGATGGATCTGGTCCTGAACCACACCGCCAGCGATGCCCTTTTGGTGGCCGAACATCCGGAATGGTATGCCCAGAACCCGGACGGCAGCCTTAAGCACCCTTCCTGTATCGACCCGGCGGATTCCAGCCGGGTGACGGTGTGGGGAGACCTGGCCGAACTGGAATTCTGGCCGCCCCCCGACCCGGACGGCCTCCTGGCATTTTTTCTTGAGGTCATTTCCCGCTACCTGCAGGTGGGCATCCGGGGATTTCGCTGCGACGCCGCCTATAAAGTGCCGGGTAATTTTTGGGCCAGACTGATTCAGCAGACCCGCCAGATAAACCCGGAGATCGTGCTTTGTGGCCGAAACCCTGGGCTGCCGCCTGCCCGAAATCAAGCAGTTAAAAAAGGCTGGATTTGATCTGCTCTATAATAGTTCTAAATGGTGGGATTTTCAGGCCCCCTGGTGTCTGGAACAATACCGGGACAACCGGAAGATCGCACCCTCCATCAGCTTCCCGGAAACCCATGACACTGCCAGGTTAATTACCGAGGCCGGGGGCAACCAGGCGGTGGTCAAACAGAGTTATCTCTTTGCCGCCTTTTTCTCAGCCGGACTGCTCATGCCCATGGGCTTTGAATATGGTCTGCCTTCAAAACTGGACGTCATCCACTCCCATCCCGAGGGCATGGCCGGAAAAACAATATGATCTGACGGATTTTATCACCCAGGTCAATCAGATGAAACGCGCCTGCCCGGTGCTCCAGGAAGAAGGGCCCATCAAAAGGCTGACCAAGGCAGGACTGCCGGTGGTCATGCTGCGGAAATCTTCGGACACCCATCCGGCCGGGTGCTGGCGGTTATCAACGCCACCCTGCAGCCCCAAACCGGGATTAAACTCGATTGGCTTAAACTCCTGGGACTACCAGGGGCCGAGATTCAGGAGATAACCCCTGAGGTCAAGCCGCTGCCATCCGGGGGACGTCTTGAAATCAGACCTGGAGCCCGCGGCGATTCGGCTGTTTTATGGCAGGTGGACAGAGCACTAAAATCAACCTGACTTTAACTGCAACGGAATTTGGTCTGTAAAGGGCAGCTTGAGACATTTCCCGCATTCTGAAGGAAACGCCCGCCCGTAAATCTCCGACAAAATCTGCGCCCCGCCCCGTCTGCAACAGCGTTTCCGCCAACTGCCGGCCCAGGCTGGCGGCTTCCTCCGGCGGGCCGCTGACCTGCTCCCGGTAGATGCGGGCGCCGGTGAGGTCGCCGATGAGGCCCTCCAGGACCAACTCGC
This sequence comes from uncultured delta proteobacterium, assembly GCA_963705135.1. Taxonomy (GTDB): domain Bacteria; phylum Desulfobacterota; class Desulfobaccia; order Desulfobaccales; family Desulfobaccaceae; genus Desulfobacca. The sequence goes on along the minus strand of CAVPJB010000020.1, from coordinate 176,777 downwards.
CGTTTTGCAAAGACCCTCTGGGCGGCAATGGGCACCTGACAGCCTCCTTCCAACCGTGCCAAAAAAGCCCGTTCCGCCGCCACCGCCACCTTGGTTTCGGGATGGTCCAAAAATTCCAGGAGATTCCTGGTGTCGGCGTCGTCTCTCCCGGTATTCCAGTCCCAAAGCCCCCTGGCCGATGGCCGGCAGCATCTCGGTCTCCGGCATGATCGCGGTAATTTCCCCGGCCCGTCCCAACCGGCGCAGGCCCGCCGTGGCCAGAATCAGGCGCGTCCAGGTTTTCTTCCACCAGTTTCCGCAGACGGGTGTCCACGTTGCCCCGTAGGGGCACAATCTCCAGATCCGGGCGCAGGTGCATGAGTTGCGCTTTGCGGCGCAGACTGCCGGTGCCGATGCGGCCGCCCGCGGGAATTTCCTTCAAAGATTGATATTTCCGGGAGATAAAGGCGTCCCGGGGATCTTCCCGGACTGTGGTGATGCCGATGACCAGACCTTCCGGCACTTCCGTGGGCACATCCTTCATGCTGTGCACCCCCAGATCCACCTCCCCGGCCAGGATGGCCATCTCGATTTCCTTGGTAAACAGGCCCTTGCCGCCGATTTTGGCCAGCGGCACGTCCTGGATCTTATCCCCCGTGGTCTTGATGATCTCCAGTTCCACGGTTATCTGGGGATGCTGCTCTTGAATCTGTTTTTGCACCAGGGTTAGCCTGGGCCAGGGCCAGGGCGCTTCCCCCGTGTGCCGAGGCGTGACCGGCATGTCCCTTGGACAGTTTTGTTTCTGGATTTCCACCCGAGAGTCCTGTTAGATCTTTCAGTCGCCGCAGCTAAAGCTCTGGCCAAAGCTGAATCATTCATTGGCCGAAAGTATAAAATGAGCAGCCAATATATCCGCTGCACAATTGTCCATGCCAACCTTCATGCACCTTAGGCGGAATATTTTCCTCACCCCCTCCAACCGCTCATCACCGAGGAAAATATTCCCTCTGGGTATGCGGCAGAAACAGCGCCGCCATGTAGCGGTCCATGAAACCGGCCGTCTCCGACAGCTCAAAATTGGTCATCATCAGGGCCACCCGGCGCTCCTCTTCCAGCATCTCCCGGGAAAAGGCCAGGATCGTGGCGCCCAGCAGCGAGCCGTTGCCCACGTAAGTAAATTTTTCCAGAGGCAGGTCCGGCAGCAGGCCGATGGTAATGGCATTTTCAATATTGATGAAACTGCCGAAGGCGCCGGCCAGAATGATCTGCTCCAGGTCAAGGATGGACAGGCCGACGCTTTCCAGCAGGGTAATGTAGCCGGCATACATGGCCCCCTTGGCCCGCATCAGGTTGTCGATATCCACTTCGCTGAGCACGATGTCCTGGTTCACCTGGGTATTGGGGGCATACGCCAAGACGTATTCCCGGCCGCTCTCGCCCTGCCGGATGTGGGGAGTGTCCAGATCATCCCGGAACTTGCCCTTGGGGTCAACGAGGCCGGTTTCCATCAAGGCGGCCAAAATATTGATCAATCCCGAGCCGCAAATGCCCTTGGGTTTGACCATGCCGATGGTCATGAGCATGGGTTCGGCGGTTTCCGGATTGATGCTGATGTCTTCGATGGCGCCCTGGCTGGCCCGCATGCCGAAGCGGATGCCGCCCCCCTCAAAGGCCGGGCCCGCGGAACAGGCGGCGCAGACCATCCAGTCTTTGTTGCCCACCACGATTTCGCCGTTGGTGCCGATGTCGATAAACAGGGTAAGCTTGTTTTCCTGGTACATGCCGGAGCCCAGGACCCCGGAGACGATATCCCCGCCCACATAGCTGGACACATTGCTCAGACAGTAGACATACACATGCTCCGCCACCTCGATCCCCAAGTCCCGGGCCCGCACCGGCGGCACGGCGCACAGAGTCGGCACGTACGGCGCCAACCGGATATGTTTGGGATCTACCCCCAAAAACAGATGGGTCATGGTGGTGTTGGCCGCCAGGGTCAGATGGGAAATGTCTTCAGTGGAGAGTTTACTATTTCTTCAGCAGGGCTTTGATCACCGAGTTGATGGTGCTCACCACCAGTTCCTGCATGCGCTGCAGCCCTTCGGGCTTGCTGGCATAGATAATGCGGCTGATGACGTCCTCGCCGTAGCTGATCTGGGCGTTATATTCCCCTAAAGAGTCCATGATTGCTCCGCTGGTCAGGTCCAATAACTGGCCCCAGACCGTGGTGGTGCCGATGTCGATGGCGATGGCAAAATGCCGCCCGGTGGTGTCCCCCGGCTCCACCTGAATCAGCCGGGGCTTCCGGGAGCGGCGTTGGGTAAAGTCCAGGGTGGCCGTGACCTCGAAATTATTTTCCCGCATGGCCCGGCCCAGCTTCCGGGTCAGGAAAAAATCCACGGTGATATTGTCGAGGCGGTGCTGCTTCTTTAATCCCTCCCGCAGCCGCCGCAGGTCGCAGATGTTGTCGCTCAAAGTGGGCGGCGACAACTTGAGAAATTTCTTCTGAAAAGCCGGGTTGTATTTCCCTTCCGCCCGCAGTGCCGCCGCGTTGAAAGGCATGGGCCGCAGCCGGGCCGCCGGCGGCTTCTGCCGCAGGAGCCGTTTGTCAAAGAGCGATTCCGGCGGAATGCGCACCACCAGGTCGGAAACCACCTGGGACTGGCAGGCCAGCCGGAAACCCAGTTTCCACTCCTCATCCGTCTGGATGGCCCCCCGCTGGCTGACCAACTCGCCGCTTTCCAAGATGATCTTACACTTGCCGCAGACGCCTTCGCCGCCGCAGGAGGCGTTGATGTGCACCCCCGCTTCCATGGCGGCATGCAAGAGATTGGATCCTTCTTCAACTTCAATAACCACATCGTAGGGCAGAAAACGAACGGTCTTTTTCACGAGCCACACCATCGACTTGGATTAACTGGTCATCTGCCTATTATGGCGCATTCTACCACAATTAACCGGTAATGGAAACCTTAACCCTGAGGCCCGAGGAAATTAGTCATGGATATTGCAGCAAGATATGGCGCCTAATCGCACTGTGCTTTTTATTCACGCCCAGAGCCAGAGAGGGTGGAGGTGTTGACAACCAGCCTGTCAATGCTTAATTAAAAATTAAGATATTTTCAACAATGTTTAAATTATTATAATAACTGCGCACCCACCCAAGGAGAAAGCCATGGAATTTTATGTCCCGACTCACCAACTCAAGCATGTATCGGACATTCTGGTGGAAGAAAAAGTAACCTTCCATGTTACGGACAAGAAGTTTACTCTTACCTTAGGGGGCAAAGAAGCCTATGAAGTAACCGCAGTGAAGGCCGAACTGCTGGAAACCGAGGTCCCGGCGGTTGTGGATGAATATCCGCCCAAAACGATCCGGGCCTTTCGTCTGCCTTCGGGAAAAAGACTGCTGCTCACCGATGCCGATGGCAATTATGAACGTACCGTGGAACCGCCGCCGGGTTGGGAACGGTAACATAAAGAAAGCGATCAGCTTTCAGCCTTCTTCTTCTCAACCGCACCACGCACTCAATATGGGCCGTATGCGGAAACAGATCATATGGTTCCACGGTGACGATGTCATAGTGTCCTTGCAATAGGGCCAGATCCCGGGCCAGGGTCGCGGGGTTGCAGGAGACCGCAATAATTCTTTGGGGTGATATTTCCAGGAGGGCCTGGATCACCTGGGGGTGCATGCCGGCCCGGGGCGGGTCAGTAACCACCACCTCGGGTGGGGATGGTGTCACGACTTCAAAGCCTCCCGAATACAGTCTTTCAGGTCTCCGGCCAAAAACTGGCAGTTGTCCACGCCATTGAGCCGGCTGTTGATGTAGGCATCCTGGATCGCAGCCTCCACCAGTTCAAAGCCCACCACCCGGCGCACCCGGTCAGCCAAAGACAAAGCAATGCTGCCGGCCCCGCAGTAAAGATCCCACACTGTTTCCTGGCCGGTAAATTCTGCCAACCTGATGACAGCCCCATACAGGGCCTCCGCCGCCCCGGTATTGGTCTGAAAAAAGGACTCCGCCGAAATGCGAAAACGCCGCCCCGCAGCTGTTCCTCGATATAACCCGGCCCCCATAAGGTGCGGCTGGCCCCACCCTGAGCCACCTGGGCTTTTTTGGCGTTCACCGAGTGCACCATGGTCGTGATCTCCGGGAACTCCCCCCGGAGATGGGCCGCCAGCGCCTCCACCACCTTCAGGTCACCCTGATCGGTGGTAATCAGGTGCACCAGCGATCTGGCCGGTGCGCTTCCCCTCCCGGAGCACCAGAAATCGCCAGAAACCCGCATGGCCCCTGGTGTCATACGCCGGCAAGCCGCTCTCCCTGACCCAGCGGCGCACCTCCGTGACGATGGCGCCCGTCAGGGGTGATTGCAGGTGGCATTCCGTCAGATCAAAGACCCGGTTAAAAGAGCCCGGCACATGCAACCCCAAAGCCGCGCCCAGGCCACCGGGGTTTTTGCCTGCAGCCATTTCCTCCGCTGGCAACCAGGGCCGGGGGGCAAAGGTGAACTCCATTTTGTTGCGATAATAAAACTGCTCCGGCGAGGCCACCGCCGGCTTGATATCTTCCGGCCGCAGCCCCGCCAGCTGCTGCAGACATTCCTGGACCTGCAGCCGCTTCCAGTGCAGCTGTTCCTCATAAGCCAGATCCTGCCACTGGCAGCCCCCGCACAGACCGAAATGACGGCAACGTGGAGATACATAAGCCGGAGACTGCTCCAGCACCTCTATCACCCTGGCCTCGGCAAACTGCGACTTTTTCCGGGTAATCCTGGACCTGCACTTTCTGGCCCGGGACCGCGTGGTCCACAAACACCACCAGGCCTGCTACTCTTCCCAGGGCCTTGCCGCCAAACGCCAATTTGTCGATGTCAAGCTCGATCTCCGCCCCCTTACCCAATTCCGAGGGCATAGCCTTGTCAGTACCCATATAAAAACCTCTCCTGCTCCATCTTACCAATATTAACCGGGAAAAGCAAAAATCCTGACTCGTCCCTCCCGAAAGCCGAGGTAATTTCCATGCCAACTTAAAAGGTTATTAAATATAAATATTTCTATTATTATTTAAAAAAGTTAAGGAGATTAATAGACATTGAAATCATGGGGCGGGGCTTTTCAATTGAATAACATGAACGCCAAGGACGATGGTATGGAAAAAAAGAAAACTACGGTTTGTATCTGCGAGAACTGCGGCAGCGAGGCCGAAATGGCCATCAAGTGTGAAGAAGTTGTGTTGGAGTCGAAGCCTGCCGTAAACGCACCACCACCGGAGGCCAAGCAGGTGGAGCGCACCATCAACTTCACCCAGCGTGGCAACGAAGCTGAAATGATGTTGGTTAATGATTCCCTGACTCGGCCCAGACCAAGGCAGGGCCTTCTTTACCCGCCTTTGCCTTTAAGGTCAAGTAAGGTCAAGCTTTAATTCCGTATTGTTAGTTTTACCCCTGAAAAACAATCCCGGCATATCCCACAAAGCTATTATCCGGCCTGATGTCATAGCTGGTGTAATAGTCCACCAGGATGGCTTTGTCGCCCCCATTGTCTTGGCGGCGCTGATGGCCGCCGCGGTCGCCCCGGCGCTGCAGGAACTCTGGTCGCTGGCCGCGGCCTGCAGCACGCCGGCCGCATCCATTTTCAAAGCCCGGTCCACATACTGTTTGTCATTTATCTCTTTGACCCATTTCACTGCTTCGGGACCGTAGCCTTTGGGGGCCCAGCCGTAGTTGGGGCCGTAGTGGGTCAGATCCGAGGAACCGAAGGCCAACAAGTGACAGGTTCATGCTCCTGGGCCACCTGGGCCACTGCCTGACCCAATTGCATGGCCTGCTGGGAATGGGGGGCCCGCAGCGCCAGAAGTTTGGCCTTGGGAAAAAATATTTGACCATGGGAAGCTGAATTTCGATGGTGTTGTCGCCGGGATATTCCGGCGCGCAGGCAATTTTCTGCTGCAGGGGCTCATACATGCCTGTGGCCATGGGCAGGTCCCCCAGAGGCGTCTCCCAGGCATCCTCCTGCACCAGCAGGGGAGGGGAGTTGCCTCCCAAATGGCCCCCGAAAATACAAACCACCTGGGGCTGCTTGGCCTGGGCGGCCAGGTAAAAGACCCGGGCGGCCAGTTTGCCGGAAAAATACCACCCCGCATGGGGCATGACGCCGCCATAAACTTTGGCGCCAGCCGGCAGGGGTTTGACACCTGAAACAAAAGCAGCCAGTTCGCTCTGACACTCCCGGCCAGAACCGGGATACCAACCGACGGGCAGGGTGCGGGGACGGACATTCATAGCAGCCTCCAATAACCCCAAGGGGCGAGCCGACAGCCACCCCCTCAGAATTAATCTATATGCAAGTGTTTAATGAGAAACTCTTCCAGCTTGTCATTGATGTCCAGAAAGATGGGAGTGTATTCCTCCTCTTTGGGAAAGACTTTCCTGAACTTGAGGCGATACGTTTCACCGTGCAGGGTGATGGAGATACTCCGGCATGGTGCCGCTGCTGGAGAGCAGGGTAACTTCGATCTCTTCGGTCATGTCGCCGATATTGACAAATAATGTCTGTTTGTTCCCTCGCAGCGGACCGATGGCCTCCAACCGGGCGCCCACCTCCTCGCCTTTCAGGGTCAGACTGAGACCCCTGGGAATGGCCGGGGCCAGACGGGTGGCAGGTGGGGCGGCGCTGCCGGCGTCACCGGCTTGGCTGTGGGAGGTGCCGCCTGTTTTTCGGCCCGGACCTGAAAAAAATGCGCCGCCTCGTCAGGAAACAAAGAATAGGTCAGGATATCTTCCTCCTGGGTGATGCCTGGCGGTTGCCGTAAACGACCTTCCCAAGTATGTCCCCGCTCCGCCTCCCTGGCCTCCAGGGCGAGTTGTCGCAGCACTTCATTGGCGATGGAATACAACGGGCCATAGCGCCCTTTAATCAGATCTTTCATATCATCGGTGAGATTTTCATAGCGATGGCTGGAAAATACATTGGCCAGCGCCTGTCCACCGATGATCTCCAGAATGCGGCCTTTAAGGGAGAGAAATCCCAAATCGCTCCAGACCCGGTGGGCTTCTTTAAAGGCCACCTGCTGCCGGTCCCGGGCATTTCGACTCCGTAACTCCTCCCTGAGATACTCTTTCAACATTCCGGAAGATAGCCCTCCGCAGTACTATCCTCCACTTTTCGGGGAGGCGGTTCCTGATATCGGTGGGTTTCTTTTAAGGCTTGGATATATTCCGCAATGGTGTTAAGAACTTGCATGTCGATTTGGGGATCGTACGCCGTGCCCCCCAGAGAATATACCAGATTCTCCACCGCCGGCGGACCTTCCGCCCAGGCCAGGGGCGCCAACAACGTGTCCACCCGTTCCACTCCCGCCCGGATCCCTACGAGATAGGCCTCGATGGCTTTTTTCTGATTGTCATGCAGGTGCAGGCGCAACGGTTGATGAAAATTCCATCTGTAGGTGGTGACCAGAGACGCCACCTGTTCCGGGGTCATAATTCCCAAAGAATCATTGATGCAGATGGCATCCGCCCCCAGGTTGATCATGTCTTCGGCCAGGCGCAGGTAATCCTGTCTGGGTGACGGCAGGATTGAGGGAAAACAACACCGTGGCTTCCACCTGCTTCCGCAGTTCCTTGGCCATGGCAATGGCCAGCCGCATATTCTCCAGATCGTTGAGCTGATCGTAGATACGAAAAATATCAATGCCCAAACCCGAAGCTTTGGCCAAAAATTTTCGTACCACTTCTTTATGGTATGGTTTAAAACCCACCAGCATCTGGCCCCGGACCACCATCTGCAAAGGCGTATTCCGAATGGCCCGGCGCAACCGCTTCAAACGCTCCCAGGGATCTTCCTGCAATTCCGTTAAGGCTGTATAAAAAGTGGACCCGCCCCAGCAGTCGATGGAGTAAAATCCGACTCGGTCCAGGAGTTTCCCCAAGCGGCTCAAATCCTCCTGGTGCAACTCCTTGAGAACAAAATTCTCTACGCCATCCCGCAGCGTGGTGTCAGTCACATGTACCGGTAGAGACATTACTGCATCTCCGTATAGAAATAATTCATTTCAAAAAACAAGGCCGCCGCGGCAATGTAATAGATGTCAAAGGGTTCCTTGACATCTTCGTAACTCAATTCCTGAATTTTTTTCTCCATGTATTCGGTAGTGTATCGGCCGCTCCGAAATTCTTCATCCTGGATAAGCTTTTTATACAACGGAATGGTGGTCTTAACCCCACGGATAATATATTCGTCCAAAGCCCGGCCCATTCGCTCCACGGCCTCTTCCCAGGTCATTCCCCAGGCGCACAGCTTCGTCAACATGGGATCGAAATAGGGCGGCACCTCATAGCCCGCCGAAAATACAACCATCGATCCGGATGCCGATGCCGCCGGGCGATTGATACTTGGTGATCTTTCCCGGTGAGGGAAAGAAATTGTTCCGGGGATCTTCGGCGTTGATCCGGCACTGAATGGCGTGGCCCCAAAATTTGATGTCCGTCCTGGGTGCAACGCAACGGTTCTCCTGCGGCCAATTTGATCTGTTCCTTGACGATGTCGATGCCGGTGATGATTTCTGTTATGGTATGCTCCACCTGGATGCGGGTGTTCATCTCCAGGAAATAATAATTGAGATCCTGGTCCACTAAAAACTCTACAGTGCCCACGGTGTGATAATCGATCTCCCTGGCTGCCTTTTTGGCGACATCCCCCATGGCCTCGCGTTTTTCCGGAGTAAGCACTAAGGAGGGGGCGATTTCGATGAGCTTCTGGTGACGCCGCTGAATGGAGCAATCCCGTTCCCCCAGGTGCACGATGTTGCCGTATTTGTCAGCCATCACCTGGATTTCAATATGTTTCGGCTGGGTAATGAATTTTTCCAGATACACCGCATCGTCGACAAAGGCTTTCTTGGCCTCAGCCCGGGCTATAGGCAGACCCTGCCGTAACTCCTCATCATTGTTCACCAGACGCATACCCTTACCGCCGCCGCCGGCCTTGGCTTTAATCATTACAGGATAGCCGATGCGCTCGGCCCAATCCGCCGCTTCCGGATCGGTCTCAATCACCGGGGAGCCGGGCACTAAGGGCACTCCGGCCGCAGTCATCATTTCCCGAGCCCGGATTTTATTACCCATGGACCGGATAGCCGTCGACGTTGGCCCGATAAAGGCAATGCCCGCCTCCTCGCAGGCCTGGGCAAAATGCCAGTTTTCCGAAATAAAGCCGTAGCCGGGATGGATGGCGTCGGCCTCGGCCCATTTGGCCACCCTGATGATCTGGTCGTAATCCAGATAACCGGCAATGGGGCCAGGAGTCACCAGAATCGCCTGATCCGCCTTGGTAATGTGGAGGGCGTTGGCGTCTTGTTCGGTAAAGATGCTCACCGTGGCGACGCCCAATTCCTTGCAGGCGCGAATGATGCGAATGGCAATCTCACCCCGGTTGGCCACCAGAATTTTTTTAAACATGGCAGGTTTGCCCCTTGCAGGCGATTATATACTTAATTTAATTATATTTCGCAGCTTATTGTCAAGGTTAAAGCCCGTTGCGGTAAGTAAAGCCAATGGGTTGTGGCTCATGGCAGGTTGCAGCAGTGATGGGGGCAATGCGGGGAAAAAAGGCGGGCGGTGCTCGGTTGATTTTTACTTCTGGAAAAAGAGGAAAAGGACCGCCCGTGTCCCTTCGAATCGATAAATTCAAATATTCAGGGAAATTTTACAACCAATTAATCAGGCCAGAGAGTTTTCTGGTTCTCAGCTCGGACATACCTTCCTTGGTCTGCTTCTCCTGGGCTCAGGTTTAGGTTCGGGTCCTGACGGACATTGGGGCGGACACTGTTGTGGAATCATTATCGGATCAGGGATTTCCGGGCAAACTTCTGCTAAAAAATCATAGCTCTTGCCAAAAAAAGTGTATTTTCTTGGTTCGACCCGAAGACTCCGGTAATAGACCTGCTTACCCTCAATAAAGCCAAAGAGTTTGACGTCCGGTTTCCAGACAATATATTCCATCTGCCCCCGGGCTGGCAAAACCAGGGTGGCGGTGCTATCATGCGAAGGGATGGAGATGTCACAGGCCGAAAAATTTCGAATCAGGCCCACATAAGGACGAATGTCTTGACCCGAGATTTCCACAGTTCGATCTTGCACGAGATCTGGACCGCTGCAGCCCCACATGAGAAATACCAAAACTCCGACGCATGCACTTTTAACTGTAAGCATTTCCCCGGCCTTCCTTGCTTGTTCTATTCGCCCTGTTAGCCCTAATAGATTATGCGCCAATACGGACGGTTTTGATTAAGGGTAAAATCCGGAAAGCTTGTTAAGACCAACAATTAAACCACATTGTTCTCATCGGTTGCTTTGTTATTTTTCTTTAAGATTTAATAATGATGGCGATCAGCAGTAAGCTTTCAGGGTTTTCTTCCACACCCCTCCACATCCACCTCCTCCCCGGTGAGTTCGGCCACTTCGGTGAGCAGGGTCCGTAGCAATTCTCCTTCGGGCACCGTCCGCACCAATTCACCCTTCTTGATGAGGGCGCCCACCCCCTTGCCCCCGGCAATGCCCACATCCGCCTCCCGGGCTTCGCCGGGGCCATTGACGACGCAGCCCATGATGGCCACCTTCAGGGGTGTGGTCAGATACATCAGCCGCTTTTCCACCTCTTCGGCCAGGCCGAACAGATCAATCTGGCAGCGGCCGCAGGTGGGGCAGGAGATAATTTCCGGTCCCCGTTCCCTCAGGTGCAGGGCCCGGAGGATCTCATAGGCCACCCTCACTTCCTCAACCGGGTCCCGGGTTAAAGACACCCGCATGGTGTCGCCGATACCTTCGGACAGCAGCCAGCCCAAACCCAGGGCGGATTTCACCGTGCCGGCAATCAGCCCACCGGCCTCAGTGACGCCGATATGCAAAGGATAATCCACCTCCCGGGAGAGCTGCCGGTAAGCCGCCACCGTCACCAGAACATCTGAGGCCTTGAGAGAAATCTTAAAGTTGTCGAACTTCCAGTCTTCAAACTGCCGCACCCATCGCCGGGCGCTGGCCACCAGGGCCTCGGGAGTGGGGCCGCCGTATTGTTCCATGAGGTCCGCCTCCAACGAACCGGCATTTACCCCCAGGCGCAAAGATTTTCCCAACTCCCGGCAGGCCTCCACCACCACCCGGGTCTTCTCGGCCCCCCCCAGATTCCCCGGATTGATCCGCACCGCATCCGCGCCTACTTCCAAGGCCCCCAGGGCCAGCCGATGATTAAAATGAATGTCGGCAATGAGCGGCACCCCACAAGCTGCTTTAATTTTTCCAAAGGTTTTCAACGCCTTCTCGTTGGGTACCGCCAGCCGTACGATCTCGCACCCGGCCTTCACCAACCGCTCAATCTGGCCCAGCGTGGCGTCGATATTAGAAGTATCCGTATTGGTCATGGACTGCACCGACACCGGCGCCCCGCCCCCCACCTGCACTCCCCCCACAAAAATGGCCCGGGTGGGCCGCCGGGGTTTCAGTAGATTACTCGCTGCTTGCACATCAAATCTCCATTCAGGCTATTCCTACCATTTCATTTTCTGTATCACCCAAATAACCAGGGCTGCGGCCGATATGATCAATAAAATCATCAAGTTTTCATTTCCAAGAGTGATAACGAATCTCTTTATGGCCAGCCACGCAAAAACAACGACAATTACCAGAAGGATTTTCTTGAGAATATCTTTTCGGCCATCCATTCGGCTATTCGGACCGGCTGACTCCTCTTCCTTAGCCTTGTTTTCCTGGAGACTGGCGGTGTCAGAGGTATTCTTCACCCCGAAGCTCCTTATCAAAATTGGTCTCAATGTACTTTTAAGAATTGTACCTTTTCCCAAGAAAACTGCAATAATGGTCCCCAATCTTTCATTATTCATGTTCCAGTTTGGCCTCAACCCCATCTTGCTTTAGCTTAAAGGCGTCAGCCAAAAAATCCTTTTGCCCCCTGCAAAAGTTTTTGATAAATTGTACAAATTTTCCAAAGCAAAATTATTCCCCCCTTTTCTAAAGGGGGGGCAGGGGGGATTTTCCCATGATTCCACGCTACAGCCGGCCCCAAATGGCCCGCATCTGGACGGAAGAAAATAAATTCCATACCTGGCTCCAGGTGGAGCTGGCTGCCCTGGAGGCCATGGCCCTCTACGGACTGGTTCCTAAGGCCGCGGTGTCTCATATCCGGGAAAAGGCCCGCTTCGATGTGGCGCGCATCGAAGAAATCGAGGCCCAGACCAAACATGACGTCATTGCCTTTCTCACCAACGTGGCCGAATACGTCGGCGAGGACAGCCGCTACCTGCACTACGCCCTGACCTCCTCGGACATCCTGGACACGGCCATGGCCCTGCGCCTGCAGGAGGCCGCCGATCTGCTGCTGAGTGACCTGGACCAGATCATGACCGTCTTGAAGGACCGGGCCCAGGAGTTCAAACACACTGTCTGCATCGGCCGCTCCCACGGCATCCACGCCGAACCCATGACCTTCGGCCTCAAGTTCGCCCTCTGGTACGCGGAAATGCAACGCCACCGGGAGCGCCTGGTCCGGGCCCGGGCCACGGTCAGCGTCGGCAAGTTCTCCGGCGCCGTGGGCACCTTCGCCCACCTGCCCCCCCAGGTAGAGGAAACCGCCTGCGCCCTCCTGGACCTCAAACCCGCGCCCCTGGCCACCCAGGTCGTCCAGCGGGACCGCTACGCCGAATACTTCACCACCCTGGCCCTCATCGGCGGCACCGTGGAAAAAATCGCCGTGGAAATCCGCCACCTGCAGCGCACCGAGGTCCGGGAGGCCGAGGAGTTCTTCAGCGTCGGGCAGAAAGGCTCCTCCGCCATGCCCCACAAACGCAACCCTATCCTCAGTGAGAACATTTCCGGGCTCTCCCGCGTCCTCAGGGGCAATGCCCTGGCCGCCATGGAAAACATGGCCCTGTGGCACGAACGGGACATCAGCCACTCCTCCGTGGAGCGTATTATCGCTCCGGACAGCACCGTCCTTTTGGACTTCATGCTGGGCCGCATTACCGGCGTCCTGAAAAACCTCCTGGTCTATCCCGACACCATGAAGAAAAACCTGGGGCTCACCCGGGGGCTGATCTTCTCCCAGCGCCTGATGCTGGAACTGGTGCAAAAGGGCATCACCCGGGAAGAAGCCTACCTCCTGGTCCAGGGCCCGGCCATGCGGGTCTGGCAGGAAGGCCTGGACTTTCCCACCCTCATCCGCCAGGACCCGGAAATCGCCAAACACCTGAGCCCAAAGGAAATCGACGCGGTCTTCGACCTCCAGGAATACCTCAAACACGTGGACTATCTCTTTCAGCGGGTGTTCGGGACGTAGATCCCACCGGAGTTATCTTTTGTCCGGGCGGGTCTGCAACCAATGATGCGTAACGGGTCAGAAACTGGAAGCTATCAGAATAGAGGGGTAACTACCTGACTGAAAATATCTCTAAGAAATCTGCCGGCTTCACGATCTTAATGCCTCGATAGGCCTTGAGCCCTAAAAGATGTTTGTCGCCGGTAGTTATAAAGTCGACTTTGCCGGTAACGGCACACTCCAGGATACGGTTGTCCGGTTCATCAATAATGACCGTCAGGTGAGTTTTGGGGGTGACCAGGTGAGAAAAAGTTTTTAACCAGAAGGCTGCTGCTTCGACTTCCGGCAGGGACCAGGAAAATTTAGCGGTTAGAATGGGGGCGGATTCTTCAATGATGGGCTCTGAGATGAAATTGGTCACCTCTCCTGCAGCCACCAGCTTTAAAATACGGGCCGGCTTGCTCTTGGGGAAATTAAACCCGGAGATAAGCACATTCGTATCGAGCACCACCTTAGTCATGGGATGGTTCGGCGCGATACTCGTCCAGTAGCCCTTGGACATCCTTCTCTTTGAGGCCAACTTTATTAGCTTGCTTGTCGCCATAACCCTGCAAACGCTTAAGCTCTCTGTCGGCCACATACCGCCGCATCACCTCCCGCCACAATTCGCTGCGGGTCCGGCTCTCTTCTTTGGCTATCTCGTCAATCTTGTGCAATAAATCAGGGAGAACGGAGATAGTGACTAACTTGGTAGCTCGCATTTATTGCCCCACGAATGAATACTTAGTATGTAAATTTTACCAGTCTGACGTGCCCTTGTCAAATTTTGCAAGTTTTCCTCTTCTCTTGACGTTCTACCAGAGCCCGCATCCATCGTCCCCCATACCAGTTGCGCTGATAAAAGTCTGGATCAAAAAGATCTTCTGCTTGTGGATTTTTTCCGATATGCAGATATAATATCCGTGAGTTTAAGGCAAATACAGAGTTACAGGTTAGCTATTTTTTCCAGGAGGACCGATGCAACGTTATTTTACCCTCGAATACTGGATTGATGACGGCTGGTATGTGGGAAAGCTTAAAGAGATTCCTGGGGTATTTAGCCAGGGAGAGAATCTTCAGGAATTAGAAGAGAATATCAAAGACGCTTATGAACTTCTGGTAACCGAAGAAAGCGGCCCCAGACCTCCGGGAGTACAAACCAAAGAAATCAGTTTCGAGCTGAGATGAAACGGTCCGAACTGATCAGGGAACTGGAACGGGCCGGCTGTTATTTGCAGCGCCATGGGAAAAAACATGATATTTATGTGAATCCTCAAAATGGTAAGAAAGCCCCAATACCCAGGCATACAGAAATTAGAAACAGCCTTGGTGAACTGATTAGAAAACAGCTTAGCCTTTAAGCTTTCCTGCCTGGCGGGAAATAATGCCTTTTGATTTCCCCACAGTTCAACTAAAAGCCACGCAAGGAACTTGACATGTTGACAGTTATTCTAATGTATGTGGGGGTAGGCGCCTTAGCCGGCATCCTGGCCGGCCTTTTGGGTGTCGGCGGGGGACTGGTCATCGTCCCCATGATGGTCTTTGCCTTGACTTGGCAGGTGATCCCCCCGGAGCACATCATGCACCTGGCCCTGGGCACCTCCATGGCCTCCATCATCTTCACCTCGGTGTCCAGCTTCATGGCCCATCACCGCCGGGGCGCGGTGCAGTGGGAGGTAGTCCGCCGCATCGTCCTCGGCATCCTGCTGGGCACCTTTCTGGGTGCCTCCCTGGCCTCCCGGCTGTCCACCAACGTCTTGAAGGCCATCTTTGTGGTCTTTTTGTACTACATGGGGGTGCAGTTCCTCTCGAACCGGAAGCCCAAGTCCAGCCGCACGCTTCCCGGTCCCTGGGGCATGTTCGGGGTGGGGGGCTTCATCGGGGTGATCTCCGCCTTTGTGGGCATCGGCGGCGGCACCCTCTCCGTCCCTTTCATGATCTACTGCAACCTACCGGTCCACACCGCCATCGGCACCTCTGCGGCCATCGGCTTCCCCATCGCCGTAGCCGGTGCGGTGGGCTATCTCGTCAACGGCCTCGGGGCTGCAAATCTTCCTCCCTGGTCCCTCGGCTATATCTATCTGCCCGCGCTTATCGGCATCGTCGGCTGCAGCGTCCTCACCGCCCCCCTCGGAGTGCGCCTGGCCCACAGCCTGCCGGTGGACCAACTCAAGCGGGTCTTTGCCGTCCTGCTCTTAGTCATGGGCACCAAGATGCTGGTGGATCTGCTGCGCTAAACGCCGGAACTTTAATTCTCTCGAGTTGTAATCTTTCTCCCAAGTATTTCCTGCCTGCGTATGGGGCGGCTCTCCTGCCCCTATAATTTTTTTTAGAATTGCTAAATATAATTTAAAATTTAATTATAGTTATATATAATTATTATGAAAAGTTGTCTCAAACAACGGATCGCTTGACAGTAGTTTCCTTTGCCAAATCCTCGGCACCATTGTCGGCATAACGTCAGCATTTCCAACTCCAGTGATCCTAAGTTTCCAAAATGCTTTAGAATGGAGGCAAGAGCAATGAGTTTGGCAAAAAACTTCAACAAATCCCTCTACAAGCAACTTAGTATCTACGCCGCCTGGTTTCCGGTCGCGAACACTTTCAAGCTTGGCGACTACGGCCTGATCGAGGGTGGCGTGTTCCGGCAAATGGGGAATATCTTAAAGTTGGGTATTAACTTCGAGCAAGCTGCCGGCCAATCTGCGTCCCTGGACTTCATGTCGGCCGGCGCCACGGTTGTCCGAACGGTGGGTAATGCCTCGGTAGATTCTTTACCGGAAGTGGGAGATCTGGAGGCTAAACTGACCTATTCCTTCGAGAAGCAAGATTCCTGTTTGATCAAGGCCTCACTGACAGCCTTGCAAATGGAAAACATTCACCAGGTCGGTAAAGAGCTTGCCGCGCACCAGGATTGGGAGCACCGCTTTCGAGTGGTCTCAGCTATTTACCAGGGAGAACACTGCGTCATTATCTTGACTCAAGATGCTAATACCAAGGTGGAGTTTGCCGGCAAGGTAAACCTGCTCAAACAGGTCGAGCTCGGTAATGTGCAGATAAAGCCAACTGTTTCATCGAGCAGCGAGCGCGTTCTCAAGTGCATCGGCGATACCGGGGTTGTAGGTCTTAGTCTTTTTAAGCTGGGATGGTTCAATCGCGTCCATCTCTTAGAGAGTTCGTCGACTACAAAAGACGTCCAAGTGGAAAATGATTGGGGGGAAGACCCCGCGGATGACCTTTAGTAGGTCTTGCCGTCCCTCTAGTAAGCAGCTTATTTCTCAGGAGGAGGAAACCATGAAGTCTATCATGATTGAGTTTCTTCGTTTTGGCAAAGAACCCGGCATACTTCGGGAGGGTGACCGCTACCTGGCAACCTTGAACTCTGAGCCGGTCAGGCAGTTCGAGATGCCCATGGATCAGAAAGACTTTTTCCACAAACTTAAATACCTGCGATATCCGCAACAAAACAACTTAAACGCCCAACAGCAAGCCTTTGAGACACTTTCTGCATTCGTGACCGATGTCCTGCATCTCCCCGAGCCTGGAGACCAGACGCTCCAGTTGGACCTGGTAACCAGTGCCGCGGAACTCTGGGCCCTGCCTTTTGAAGCAGTCAGGGGAGCCGACGGGAAGCCGCTTTTAGTCGATTCCGGCAAAGTTATTGTCTTGACTAGAAGGATACGTCAGGAATTTTCTGACACGGCCCCCAAGTGGCCTGCTCGTCCGAGAATTCTCTTTGCTTATGCCACCCCCGGCTGGGCCAACGTCCGGAAAGTACCTGCCGCCGAGCATGAAGAGGTCTTGCGGACTGCCCTGAAGCCATGGATAGAACCGTTGCAGGGATACCCCCAAGCGGTTCCCGATGAACGCCAGGTCTTTGAAATACTCAGAGAAGCAAGCTTGGATGATATTGACCGCGCCTGCCAAACAGCCCGGCTGGCTAAGAAGCCGTTTACCCATATACACCTGCTTGCTCATGGAATGCCCATCATGGAAGATGACGACCCCTTTACCCAGCAATATGGCCTGGCCCTTGCATCGCCCAATGGCAAACCCACGACCGCCAAAGATTTGGCGGCAAAATTAAAGCCGGTGGCTGGCACACCAGTGGTTGTGACCCTTGCCGCCTGCGATGCCGCCAGTGAAATAAATATCGTCGACCCGGCCAAGAGCATCGCCCAGGTGCTGCACCGCTCCGGAGTGCCGGTCGTTGTGGCCTCGCAACTCCCGCTGACCTTTTCCGGCTCCATCATCCTGACCCAGGAATTCTATGGTGGGGGCCTTCTCTCCGGCAGGGACGTCAGGGAAGCCCTTCATGCCATGCGAACCGCACTTCACCAGACGCCTGAGGCGGGATATGACTGGGTCAGTGTCACCGCCTACGTTCAGCTACCGGAAGGATACGCCGACAATCTGCACGATGTCCGGCTGGAAGCTGAGCTTGCCTCCTTAAAGACCGCCCAATGTTGGTCTGACCACCTCATCGAACACGGCATCAAGAATGAGGCCGCCTTCCAAGATGTGGCCCAAAACTTAACAGCGCGCATTGCCAGGCTGGATGATTTCCTTAGGGACCTCAAAAAGAGCCCCGCGAGGCGAGGCGTGTTCGAAGAAAACGCCGGTTTACTGGGCAGCGCCAACAAACGCTTGGCTGAACTCGCTTTTGTCCAGGCCGGGATCTCTCCGGACAGAAAAAGTTGGTTGTTTGCTCAAAGTCGATTGGCTTTGGAACGGGCCCATCAAGCCTATGTGGAAGGGAATAACTATAACTTGTCGCATCATTGGACCGGAGTGCAACACCTTTCCTTAGAGGCTGTTCTAACCGGGCGGATCAACGACCTGAGTTATTGGCATGCGGCCTTAAAAGCAGCTGAGATTGATCGGTGCCATGAGCATGAATATTGGCCCCAGTTATCATTGGCCGAGCTTTACCTGCTAGCCCCCCTTGCCGGCCAGGGTTCTCTCTTGGATCAAGCCGGCCATCTCCTCACCGAAATGCAAAAGCGTATAAGAGACTGCGCTCAAGGTAATTTCCTTATGGAATCCACCATCCGCCAACTCCGTCGGTATATAACCTGGTGGACCAAGGAAAACGGGTTTTTTCCAGGCCGTGATACAGACCTCGCCACTGAGGCCCAGCAGCTGCTGCAAAAAATCAAATAAAGTACGACTCTCTTATTTTGTTGGGTGGGCCTTGGACTCATTCAACCTCGTTTCCAATCTCCGGCTTGGCCTCCTCTATTCTGCGGGCAGCCCCGGGCAGATCAGTTTACTCGCCTGTCGCAGGTTGGCATGATGTCACCAAATGATGCCTGTCAACCCTTGCAGCAGCGTGCGGGCGGAGACAAATGTGGGAAGCTTCCAGAGAAACTCCCCAAATCCTTCGGCAGCCTTCAGATCGCTGGGAAAGTCCCTTAGACCATTACGCTGTCCACTGCCATCCTTGACTATGGCAAAAATCCCCCGCTAAGAATTTTCCCCTTGACATTAAAACAGCAGTTTCATACAGTCCAATAAAACATCAGTTTGAAATAATGGTTTAACTGAATGGCTGCTCCTTCAAGCACTACCGCCACGGGCGAAACCCGGCAACGCCTTTTAGAGACCGCCGGGGAGGTCTTTGCTACTCATGGCTTCCGCCATGCCACCGTCCGGGAAATTTGTCGTCGGGCCGGGGCTAATCTTGCGGCCGTGAATTATCACTTCGGGGATAAAGCTGGACTCTACGCCGCGGTCCTGGAATATGCCCACACTCGGGCCCTGGAGAAATATCCCCTGGATGGCCTCGACTATGAGGCTATGCCCGTGGCCGGACGTCTTCAAGCCTTTATCCAACACGTTATCTTCAAACTCTTTGACGAAGACATGACTACCTGCCGTTTCAAGTTAATGGCCTGGGAAATGATCGAACCAACCGCCGCCTTGGACTCTTTGGTGGAAAAAATCATCCGCCCCATGGAGCAGCGGTTGCGGGCCATCGTGCAGGAGCTGCTGGGACCTGGAGCCAAGGACGAGCAAATCCGCTTCTGCCAGCTCAGCATCATCGGTCAATGCCTCCATCACCGTCACGCCCAGCCCGTCATCAAGCGGCTTTTCCCCCAGCAGCACTACGGCCCGGAAGATCTAAAGACCCTGGCCGACCATATCACCCGGTTTTCTTTAAACGCTCTCAAAGGACTGGCCAGGCCGGCCGGGAAGGTTTCCCCAACATGACTGGCACCCTGAGAATTGCCTTTACACAGAGATTGGTAGGCGATCATGCCTTCTGATTGCAACCAGATAAAACTTTCCCTGGCTCTGCTGCTACTGGCTGCCCTCATCGGCTGCACCAAGGTGGGACCGGATTACGTCAGGCCCGAAACCAGTGTCGCCTCAGACTGGCTGGAGGTGGGAGATCCCCGGCTTAAGACTGACCCGGCTGAGTACCGAAACTGGTGGAAGGTCTTCAAAGACCCCACCTTGGACCAACTGATCGACACCGCCTACCGGGAGAACCTGGATGTTCGCCGGGCCGGAGTGCGTGTCCTGGAGGCCCGGGCTCAACTCGGTGTCGCCACCGGCCAGTTCTATCCGCAAACCCAGCAAGCCACCGGCACGGTGCAAAGGCTGCGTGAAAGTGCCGGGACCCCTATCCCAGGGACTTCAGTAACTGCCCCGAAGTTTGGCGGACTGAACTATTGGCAATCCCAGCTTGGCCTGACGGCCAGTTGGGAGCTTGACTTCTGGGGCAAGTTCCGCCGGGGCATCGAGTCCGCCGATGCCACCCTCCTGGCCAGCATCGCCGATTATGACAGCACCCTGGTGAGTCTCACTGCCAACGTGGCTTCCACTTATACTTCGATTCGGACCCTGGAACGGCTTCTGGCCATCTCCAAGGAAAACGTTCAGACCCAAAGGGAAAGCCTGACCATCGCCGAGGCCCGGTTTGAGGGTGGCACCACTTCCCAACGTGACGTGGAACAGGCCAAGACGGTCCTGACCAGTACCCAGGCCACCATCCCCGTTTTGCAGATACACTTGCGCCAGGCGAAAGATGCGCTCAGTGTGCTTCTGGGGTTGCCCCCGAATCAACTCAAGGACCTGGCTAAGGGTTATGGCGTCATTCCGGTACCACCGATTCGGGTGGTGGTGGGGATTCCGGCCGATCTGCTGCGCCGACGGCCGGATATTCGCGCCGCCGAATACAACGCTGCGGCCCAATGCGCCCAGATCGGCGTGGCCAGGGCCCAGTTGTATCCAGCTTTTTCCTTGACCGGGAACTTTGGGGTCATGTCAAGTGACGTGGGCCGGAACAGTTTGGGTGATCTGGTCAACTGGCGCAACCGTATGGGCGCCGGTGGACCTGCGGTCCAGTGGAATATTTTAAACTACGGTCAGCTCACCAACCTGGTGCGGGTGCAGGATGCCCGCTTCCAGGAGTTGCTCATCGATTACCAGCAGACCGTCCTCAAAGCCCAGCAGGAGGTGGAAGACAACCTGGCAGCCTTTCTCCGGACCCAGGAGCAGGCCCAGTATTTGACTGAAAGCGCCACTGCGGCCCAGAACTCCCTGAACCTGGCCCTCATCCAATATCGGGAAGGGATCACGGACTTTACCACCGTCTTGACTGCCCAGCAAAGTCTCCTGAGCACCCAGGATAGACTGGCCAGTGCCCGGGGCAGTATTGCCGGCAGTCTGGTGGGGGTCTACCGGGCCCTGGGTGGAGGCTGGGAGATCCGGGAAGGCCAGGATTTTGTCCCCGCGGCCACCCGGGCAACCATGGAACGGCGCACCAACTGGGGGGGCTTGTTGACTCCGCCGAGTCAGGCGCCGTCCGAGGCGGACCAGATCAAACCGCAGATCCGGGCGCCGGATTGGTAGACCTAAGAGTGAGCCGTTAGCAGAAAGCACAATCTTGAATTTTGCGGCTGTTTTCATGTGTCGTTGTGATTTTCAATATTGTCATTTTGAGTTGTTGGTTTAAGGGGTTAAAATGACCTATTATCCAGTCATCGTTTGTGGAGCTTGTATCTATGCCTGCTGCTAAGCCAACGTTAGTCAGGCTGAAAAGGCTCGCCGGTTGGGCCCTTTTGGCAGGGGGGCTGGCCATTACGGCAGCCTGCGGCGACAAGAACGTCTATGCGCCGCCGCCGCCCCCCAAGGTCACGGTAAGTCAGCCGGTGCGCCAGCCGGTGACTGATTATCTGGAATTTACCGGCAATGCCCAGGCCATCAATACCGCCCAGCTCCGGGCCCGGGTGCCGGGGTATCTGGAGAAGGTCTTTTTCAAGGACGGCGACCTGGTAAAAAAGGGACAGTTGCTGTTCCTCATCCAACCCAATACCTATCAGGCCAAACTGGAGGAGGCCGAGGCGGACATCCTGAAGCAAAAAGCCGCCCTGGATCATGCCCGGGCCGAAGTCCAGCGGTTCTCCCGCCTGGTGAATCAAAAGGCGGCGGCCCAGTCTGATCTGGATAACTGGCGGTTCCAGTTGGACTCGGCCAAGGCGGCGCTTAAGGCCGCGGAGGCGAAGCGGGATCTGGCCAGACTGGATTTGAGTTATACCAGGGTCACCGCGCCCTTTAACGGCCGCATCGACCGGCGGCTCAAGGATGTGGGCAATCTGGTGGGGGCCGGAGAATACACGCTGCTGGCCGAAATTAATCAGATCGACCCCATTTATTTCTACTTTACCATGAACGAGGCTGATCTGTTGCAGGTCATGACCAAGAGCGGCAGATCGCCTTTGGAATCGGAAAAGATCAAGGTGCCGTTATCACTCGGTCTGGCCAACGAAGAGGGGTATCCGCATCAGGGATATCTGGATTTCGCGGCCATTAGCCTGACGCCCACGACCGGCAGCTTGCAGTTGCGCGGCATCTTTCCGAATTCGGATGGCAAGATCGTGCCGGGGTTGTTTGGTCGCATCCGGGGCGCGGTGATGGGCAGAACCAAGGAAAACCTGCTGGTGCCGGCTGTGGCCCTGGGCTACGACCAACAGGGTCCCTATGTCCTGGTGGTGGAGGACAGTAACCTGGTCCAGCGTCGTTCGGTCAAATTAGGCATTGAGGTGGGCGACCGCAGAGTGGTCCAGGAAGGCCTGAACGGCGATGAATGGCTTATTACCAATGGGTTGTTGCGGGCTTTTCCCGGCAAACCGGTGACCCCGGTCAAAGAAACCCCCTCACCTTCCCAGGCCGGCAGCCTCCCCCAGCCGTCCGGCGCCAACCAGTAACGAGCGCCCCATGATCTCCAAGTTCTTTATCGAACGGCCGATCTTTGCCAACGTCATCGCCCTGGTCACCATCATTTTAGGGCTGGTGAGTTTCTATACTCTGCCGGTGTCGCAGTATCCGCCCATCGTACCTCCCACCATCCAGGTAAGCAGCCGATATCCCGGGGCCAGCGCCGAGGTCGTGGCGGCGACGGTGGGGATTCCCATTGAGCAGGCGGTCAACGGGGTGGAAGGCTCCATCTACATGTCTTCCACCAGCGCCAGTGACGGGACCTACACCCTGACCATCACGTTTGAGATCGGCACCAATCTCAATAATGCGGCGTCTCTGGTGCAGAACCTGGTGGCCAGCGCCAATGCCCAACTCCCCGTCGGGGTGCAGAGCCAGGGGGTTACGGTCAAAAAGGTATCCACCGATATTCTGCTGGTGGTCAGCCTGTATTCCGAACAGGACACCTTTGACGCCTCGTTTCTCTCCAATTACGCGGTCATCAATCTGCAAAATCCCCTGGCCCGTCTGCCTGGCGTCGGGCAGATCAGGGTTGTGGGCGCCGGACCCTACAGCATGCGGATCTGGCTTGATCCCAACAAACTCCGGGATTACAACCTGACCACCCTGGATGTGGTGCAGGCCATTCAGAGTCAGAATGTACAGGTGGTGGCCGGGCAATTGGGCGGGCCGCCGGTGCCTCCCGAGCATACCTCCCAATTTACGGTCAACGCCCTGGGCCGGCTTGCGGACGTGGCCCAGTTCTCGGACGTCATTATTAAAAGTCCCCGGGGTGAGAGCGCCAACATTGTGCGAGTTCGGGACGTGGCCCGGGTGGAATTGAGCCAGCAGAGTTTTAGCACCTTTGCCGCTATGAGCGGCCACACGGCGGCCCAGATCCTGGTCTTTTCCCTACCCGGCGCCAATGCCATAGAGGTGGCCAAATGGGTCCGCCAGGCCGTGGCCGACATGAGCAAGGACTTCCCGGCAGGCCTGACCTACGCGACCCATTATGACACCACGAAGTTTGTGGAACGGGCCATTCACGATGTCTATCGGACCTTGTTTGAAGCCGGCATTCTGGTGCTCATCGTCATCATCGTCTTTCTGCAAAATTGGCGGGCGATCCTGGTCCCGGCCACCACCGTGCCGGTGACCATCATCGGCGCCTTTGCGGCCATGGCCGTGATGGGTTTCGGCATCAATCTGCTGACCCTGTTTGCCCTGATCCTGTCCATCGGCATCGTGGTGGACGACGCCATCGTCATTGTGGAAAACGCCTCGTACCATATCGAGCAGGGGCTGCCTCCCAAAGAGGCCACCATCAAGGCCATGGAAGAGATGACCGGCCCGGTCATGGGCATCACCCTGGTGCTCACCGCGGTCTTTCTGCCGGCGGCGTTCATGCCGGGCATCACCGGGCCGCTCTTCCGCCAATTTGCCCTGGTGATCGCCTCCATCGCCATCATCAGCGCCATCAACGCCCTCACCCTGAAGCCGGCCCAGTGCGCCTTGTGGCTTCGCCCAATCGATGAGAAGAAAAAGCCCAACCTGTTCTTTTCGGGGGTTTAACCGGGTCTACGCCGTCGTTGAGGCGGCCTATGTCAGGCTGGTTACCAGGATGGTGCAGCGCCCCATGCTCATGGTGCTGGTTTTTATCGCCATCATCGGGCTAACCGGCTGGCGCTTTGCCAGCCATCCCACCGGCTTTCTGCCCACCGACGACCAGGGCTACGCCATGGTTATCACCAGGCTCCCCGACGCCGCCTCCCAGCCCCGGGTAATGGCGGTTTCCCAGAAAATCAGCGCCATTCTCCGGGAAACCAAGGGACTGAAAGCCTGGGTGACCATCGGCGGTTTTTCCATCCTGGATTCTGCCAATGTCTCGAACTTCATCACCACCTTTATTGTTTATGATGACTGGGATAAGCGGGGCGCGGCCTTGAGTCAGGACGCGATTATCGCCAAACTGCGGCAGGAGTTGGCCGCCATCGAGGAGGCCGGGGTTTTTGTGGTGGTGCCGCCGCCCATCCGGGGTTTGGGGCCGTCCGGCGGTTTCCAGTTGATGGTCGAGGACCGGGCCAGCCTGGGTCTGGCCGAACTGCAGAAGACCGTTTTGGAGGTCATCAACGCCGGCAATTCCCAGTCGGGTCTGCGTTACCTGGCCACCACCTTTAGCGCCCGCAGCCCCCAGCTCTACCTGGACATCGACCGGACCAAGGCCAAGTCGCTGCAGGTCCCCCTGGGCAATGTCTTTGAAACCCTGCAGGCCTTTCTGGGTTCGACCTTTGTCAATCTCTTTAACAAATTCAACCAGGTCTTCCAGGTCTACGTCCAGGCCGATGCGCCTTTTCGCCTGCAGCCGGATGATATCAAGGATTTCTACGTGCGCAATGAGCTGGGCCAAATGGTGCCGCTGGGGGCCCTCTTGAAGGTCCAGCGCACCCTGGGCTCCGAACTGGTCCTGCGCTACAATCTCTATCCGGCGGCCCAGATTTTCGGGACCGCGGCCCCGGGCTTCAGCACCGGGCAGGCCCTTAACCTCATGGAACAGGTGGTGAAAGACACCCTGCCCCGGGGCATGTCCTATGACTGGACGGCCACGGCCTATCAGGAAAAGAAGGTGGGTGCCATGGCCTATTTCATCTACGCCCTGTCCATCACCCTGGTGTTTATGGTGCTGGCTGCCCTGTATGAAAGCTGGACCAGTCCGGCGGCGGTTATCCTGGTGGTGCCCATCGCCCTGGTGGGCGTCCTGGTGGCTTTGATGATCCGGGGCTACGACAATAACCTCTACACCCAGGTGGGGCTGGTGCTGATGATCGCCCTGGCCAGCAAGAACGCTATCCTGATCGTGGAATTCGCCCGGGACCTCCACGAGCATGGCCTTTCTGTCACCGATGCCGCGATCGAGGCTACCCGACGCCGTTTTCGTCCCATCCTCATGACCTCCTTTGCCTTTATTTTAGGGGTGGTGCCGTTGCTGGTGGCGGGCGGGGCCGGGGCCGCCAGCCAGAGGGCCATCGGCACGGTGGTCTTCGGCGGCATGATCGCCTCCACCCTGTTGGCGGTCCCTTTCGTGCCGGTCTTCTTCGTGCTCATGCAAAGACTGGGGGAACGGCGCCGGGCGGCCAAATCGGCCAACTAGGATAAGCAAACCAGCAGCAATGTGGCCCGGAAGATCTAAAGACCCTGGCCCACCACATTACTCAGCTTTCCTTAAGAGCCCTGCTAAGACTATCCCGGGTGAGAGAGGAGGTTACAAAACCTTGACCGGAATCTTAAAAATCGCTTTTAAACTGCTCGTCAATGACAAGGCCAAATTCGCCGCTTTAATCGTCGGCATTACCTTCGCCATGTTTCTCATGGTTCAACTGACCTCCATCTTCGCCGGCATCCTCCAAAAGGCTTCGGCCAACGTCATCAACATCGGTTCCAGAGTCTGGATCATGGACCCCGCGGTTAACAATCCCTTAAACAGCATCCCCATGCCCGATTACATCCTGGACGCCGTCCGCAGCATCGACGGCGTTAACTACGCCGTGCCCGTTGTATTCCAGTGCCTCCCTGGTCAAGCTGCGCAGCGGCGTCTACCAGCCGGTGACCGTCCTTGGGCTGGATGACACCAGCCTGGTGGGCCGGCCCCAACTGCTGGAGGGGAAAATCGAGGATATCTATGGGGAAAACGCCTTTATTGTGGTACACGGACCAGGAAATTGCCAAACTGGACAACCCCACTCTGGGCGCCACCTTTGAATTAAATGATCACCGGGGGGTCATCGTTGGCATCGCCCAGGTGACCACCAGCGGCCTGTTCGGCATGCCCACCCTATATACCACCTATAGAAGGGCTATCCAATATATCCCTTCTCAACGGTTTACCACGGCCTACATCCTGGTGGAGCCCAAAACCGAGCAGGACATACCCCATATTAAGGCAAGGGTTGCCGCCCTCGGCTACCTGGGATTGACCAAAGAGGAATTTATTGCCAGAATTTCCAATTATTATAAATACCAAACCGGGGTGGGCACCAACATCCTGATCATGACCATCACCAGTTTCCTGGTGGGTCTGTCCATCTGCCGGCCAGACATTCTATACCTTTGTCCTGGAGAACCTCCCCAAATTCGGCGCCTTGAAAGCCATCGGCGCCAAAAACTACGAGCTCGTCTACATGATTCTCTTTCAAGCCTTCTTCACCGGCTGCACCGGCTACGGCCTGGGCGTCGGCCTCTCTTCCCTGCTGATTAACTTTGCCATCCGGAAGGTGCCGGGCTATGCCGGCCAGATAACCTTTTTCAATCTCGGCCTGGCCTTCGTTATGCTGCTCGTCATCGTCGCTGTCTCCAGCTACATTGCCGCCCGCAAGGTCATCCGGGTGGAACCGTTTGAAATTTTTAGAGGCTAACATGGCCAACGCCGCCGTCAAAGCCGAGCAATCTGGAGAAATGGTTCGGGGAAGGGGAGGCGAAAACCTACGCCATCCGAAATGTCAGTTTCGAAGCTGGTTTTGGAAAAATGCTCTACATTGTCGGTCCCTCCGGCAGCGGCAAGACCACCCTGCTCAGCATGATCTCCGGGATCTTGCGGCCGGATGCCGGGACCGTCGTGGTGGAGGGCAAGGAAATCTGGAAACTGAGCCCCAATGAGATCGCCGATTTCCGCCTGCATACCATCGGCTTTGTCTTTCAGGACTATCACCTCTTTCCCAGGCTCACCACCGTGGAAAATGTGGCCATCCCTCTCATTATCCAGAAGCGGGATTGGCATGAATCCATTGCAAGAAGCCATGCAGATTTTGGACATCGTCGGCCTTAAAGACCGGGCCCTCCTGAACCCGGGCAAGTTAAGCGGCGGCGAACAGCAGCGCGTTGCCATCGCCCGGGCCATCGTGGCCCGTCCCGATATTTTGATCTTCGATGAACCCACTGCCTCCCTGGACGGCGTCACCGGCAAAAAGATCATCGGCTTCGTCAAAGAAAACATCCTCACCGATCACCGCTGCATCCTCATCGTCACCCACGACAGCCGCATCTTTGAATACGCCGATCAGATTATCATGCTGGAAGACGGTAAGATCGTGAAGGTTGTCGAAGGAGGTTCGCTTGAGAAATAAGATCCTGTTCCTTCTGGCCTTCCTGGGCGCACTGGCAGGACTTATCACCGCCTATACCCTCGGCCGGGAGAAAAAAGCCCTGCCTCCGGTGTTTAACCCGGCCACTAACCCTTTCGCCAAAGGCATTTATTCCACCGGCATCGTTGAAAGCTACCAGTTGCACGGGGCCAACATCAATATTTTCCCCGAAGTGTCCGGCACCGTAACCCAGATTCTGGTCAACCGATGGCGCCAAAGTTACCCAGGGGACCCCGCTGCTCCTCATCGACGATTCCATCCAGAAGGCCACCGTCGAGCAGCAAAAGGCCCAGTCAAGCGCCGCCCAGGCCTTGCTGCAACAGCTCAAGGCCCAGCCCCGGCAGGAAAATCTCAAAGTTTCCAAAGCCCAGGTTGATTATGCCGCCGCCAACCTCAAAACCTCCCAGGACCAGTTCTCTAAATTTCAAACCTCTTTTGGCTTGGACCCCAAGTCGGTGAGCCAGGATCAACTGGACAATGCTGCCAACGCCGTCAACGCTGCCAAAACCAACCTGGAGTTGGCCCGGCGCCAGTACGATCTGACCAAGGCCGGGCGCCTGGATCTATGATATCCGAAACCAGGAGCATCAGGCCAAAGCCGCCTCCAAGTCGTATGCCAGCGGCCAGGCCCTGCTGGCTAAATACACCCTTCGGGCCCCGGTGGACGGCGTAGTTCTGGCCGTTAGCACCGCAGTGGGCAGTTTCATCTCCCCCCAGGGTTCCTACGGCACCTATACCCAAGGGTATAATCCGGTCATCGTTCTAGCCCACGCCCAGCCGTATTTCGCCGTCAGATGTTTTATCGACGAAATTCTCATTCCCCGGCTGCCGACAGCCGACGATAAGGGCGCAGATGTTCATCCGGGGCACCAACACCAGCATCCCCCTGGAATTCGACCGCCTGCAGCCGTACGTCACCCCAAAAATTCAACTTTCGAACCAGAGAACCGAAAGAGTAGACACCA
The DNA here is from genome assembly GCA_963705135.1 of uncultured delta proteobacterium. Taxonomy (GTDB): domain Bacteria; phylum Desulfobacterota; class Desulfobaccia; order Desulfobaccales; family Desulfobaccaceae; genus Desulfobacca. The sequence continues at coordinate 148,125 of CAVPJB010000020.1, read as the reverse complement.
GGGTGCTCCCCATCCTGTTCCGTTTCCAACCCACCAAAGACCTGAACGTCTACCCGGGGCAGCTGGTGGACGTCTACGTGGAAACCAAATGAATCTCCCTGAAATGAGTAAACTTTGGTGGCACCGGCTTTCCAGCCGGTCCAGTAATGGAAGACGAATGAATCCTTCTAAAACAGTGGGCCGGAATTACCTAAGAGCTAGTATAACAGCATCTCTTTTCAAAAAAGAAGACAACCTTTTTTTAACCGGAAACCGTAAACCGAAAACTGAAAACTGTCTTTTCCTGTGCCTCCTGGTGTCCCTGCTGCTGACCGGCTGCGCCGCCGGTCCCGACTTCGTTCGGCCCCAGCCCCCCGAGGTGACCCAGTACACCCAGGGCCAGGAGCCCACCCAGACCATCGCCGCTGGCGGCCAGGCCCAGCAATTTGAACCGGGCGCCGACATCGCCGCCGACTGGTGGCAAGTGTTCAAATCCCCCCAGCTCGATGGAATCGTAAAAGAAGCCGTGGCCCAAAACCGTAATCTCGCCGCCGCCCAGGCCCGGCTCCGGCAGAGCCAGGAACTCCTGCAGGCCGGCTACGGGGTATTTTATCCCCAGGCTAATTTCGGCTTTTCCGCCATCCGCCAGAAATTTTCACCGGTCCAGTTCGGCAGCGCTTTGTCCGGCAGCACCTTCAACCTCTACACGCCCTCGGCCAACGTCAGTTACCTCCTGGACGTCTTTGGTGGCCAACGCCGGGCTGTGGAGGATCTGGCCGCCCAGGTGGATTATCAGGGCTACACCGCCCAGGCCACCTATATTACCCTGATGGGGAATGTCATCAATGCCGCATCGCCCAGGCCGCCTACCGGGCTCAGATCGACGCCACCGAACACATCATCGGGATAGCCAAGGAACAAGTGCGGCTCACCGAAACTCAGTCAAAGGCGGGTACGGTGCCCTACGCCAGCGTCGTCAGCCTCCAGAGCCAACTGGCCGCCACCGAAGCGACCCTGCCGCCCCTCAGGCAAAACCTCAGCAAGACCAACCATCTTCTGGCTGCCCTGGTGGGGCGCCCTCCCGGGCAATGGGGCCCGCCCCGGCTGGCCCTGACGGATATCACCCTCCCCGGCAAACTACCGGTCACCCTGCCCTCGGAACTGGTGCGCCGCCGGCCGGACATCCTGGCTGCCGAGGCCCAGTTGCACAGCGCCAGCGCCAGGATCGGCGTGGCCACCGCGGCCATGTTTCCCAACATCACCTTAAGTGCCGGTCTCGGCCAAAACCTCACCGACATCACCAACCTGTTCGGTGGGGCCGGCCAGTTCTGGAATTTCGGCGGCAACATGGCCCAACCTCTATTCCAGGGCGGCATCCCTACGGTACCAGCGGCGGGCCGCCCTGGAAGCCTACCAGGCCTCCCTGGCCGATTATCAGCAGGTGGTCATCACCGCCTTCCAACAGGTGGCCGACACCCTCCGGGCCGTGGAAAACGACGCCCGGACCCTCAAGGCCCAATCCGAGGCCTTAGGCGCTGCTACCCAGGCCCTGCAGCTGATGAAGGCCAACCACCAGGCCGGCTTGGTCAACTACCTCCAGATCCTCAACGCCGACAACCAATACCAGCAGGCCAAACTGGGCCTTATCCAGGCCCACGCCCTGCGACTACAAGATACCACCGCCCTCTTCGTCGCCCTGGGCGGTGGTTGGTGGCACCCCGACACCAAAATAATCGGGGACCAGGTACCAGGGTCACGGGTCAATGATCAGATCGAAGTAAAAAGGGAAAGGAAAAGGTTGGTGGGCTGGTGGAACTGGCTTTTCAGACTTTGTCCAAAAACTTGTTTCTCTCAGTCCGTAGGGCGGGAATGCTCAACGCCGGCCTTCTTTGCTTAAATCATGGCAGGTTGAGTGCAATGAGGCTTAACTCATTCTCATACCAATCTTCAATCAAAGCACCATGTATGGTAGGCGCAGGCTTCAGCCTGAGCTTGCCATTTGACTGCAAAATGGTATCAAAGGTTTTTCTCCGCAGGGACTGGATTCCCCCGCCCCATCTCGGTAATCATAAGAAATTATTTTCGAGAACGGTTAAAAAAACAGTTGCCTGACTGGACAGTTGTTGCCCTCAGATCACAACAACGCTCCAAGGACAGGGCCCGGAAGTCAGATACAGAATCACCTGCTTTGCTGATTGTTGCTTGAATGTTAGGAGGGCGGGCCTCCCCGCCCTCCCCAGATCTGACCCGCCTAATTCCGGTTCCTGGCAAACTGCAGGGAAGAGGAGCCATTGCTTGTGGCCTGCACAAAGGCCTTGATGACCTCGCGCTCATAGGCTCCGGTGCATTCGGCATTATACACCCGCAATACCCTCCTGAGATCCCCGTTATATTTCGTGAGCAGCCTGGCCAGCACCGCCGCCCCGCCCATGATATTTTCCCGGGGATTGCGAGAGTCCACTCCATACTTTCTGGCGGTGTCCTTATGTAATTGCATCAGGCCATAGCATTGCCCACGCCCCGATGTTGCCTTCGGGTCATATCTTGATTCAATGGCGCAGACCGCCTGAATGAGATAGGGGGAGAGATTATATTTACGTGCCGCCTCCTTGATGTAGTCCCAATACTCCGGCTTCAGGTCCAGTCTCCCGATCCTGGGAGGGGTCTGGGGCCAGGGATCAGCCCCAGCCGAGGGGGTTAAAAGCAAACAGTGAATAGTTAACAACAGAAATGTGATGAATGTTTTCAAATTAGATTACCTCCTGTGATGTGGGCATTATAGTGCCGCAGCGCGATACGTGCTGGAATAAGCGGGCTAAGCAGGATTAAACAGGGAATGTCGCAGGGTCGGCCCAGTTGATGCGTTACAATCCATGGCAATGCAGATTTTTGTGTTTTATATCACAAACTATTCTAGAAAGCAACATTTATTGACCTATGTTCATAAAAAAATGAGTTTGATTAAGAAAACAGTGCTTAATTAATAGAAAAACTGAAAACGAGTTTGTTTCCCAAAATAGGAAAACCTTTCTTTCTACTGGGTATAATCCTGGAGTGCTTCTAACTGGAAACTGGCTTCCAGATTACGTCTTATAATTCGAATTTCCATAACTTTTCTCTTTGTACTATTCGCTGTTTGCTGCTTCTGTGACATCTGTCCCACCTGTTCTGGATAATTTCCCCACTTTTCTGATATAGCTGATCAAAAATGGTGGACGGGAAAGCGAAGCGCCTCCCGCCAATAAAAAATTAAAAACCAAAAACTAACCACTAACCACTGGCCTCAGGCCCCTGACCCCTGATTCCGGAGGAATCTAAAATGAAATGCACTGTGTGCAACCATAACCACATTAAGGACATCGACCGCGCCCTGCTCACCGGCGCCACCCTGACTTTCCTCACCCAAAAATACGGCTTCAGCAAATCGGCCGTGCACCGCCATAAGACTCACCTGCTGGATAAAATGCGCCAGGTTAAAAAACGTCTCCAGGACAGCCTGGACCAGGGCTACCTCTTTAAGCTCAATACCTTCCTGGAACTGTCCCTGCACAACGCCCGGACCGCCACCGCCGAAGTCAACTTCAAGGCGGCCAACCAGGCCACCCGTGAGGGCACCCGTATTATTAACTTCATGACCAAAATGGCTGTGCAACTGGACCAGGAACTGGTCTATTGCCTCATGTCCTCCCTCCAGTGGGCCCTGCAGGACAGCCTTCTGCCCGATGCCTTCCAGGCCCTGGCCGACACCCGCCAGACCATGAGCGTCAACCTCTTCTCCCCCTTGTCCGGAACCTCCCCCCGATCTGGATGACGATAAGTTTAACTCGGATGTTGAAGAAGCAGCGGCAAGCGCACAAAAGTCTGAGTTCGCCCCGAAAATTAACCGCGAAATAGACGCGAAATTTTCGAAAAAAGCTTCCCTCAAACAGATTAATATAAAAGAATATCAATTAGATATGCTGTATGAAAAAAATACCGCGAAAACTTCTCCTCCCGGGCCGGAAAGTGAAACGCTTCCCGCCGTTAAGCCCCCCGGCGCCGCGACCTCTGTCCCGGGCCTCTCTTCCCTTTTCCCTCCTCCCTTTTCCCGGGTGTCAGCCCCGGACCCCATCCCGGCCCAGCCACAAACTGCCCAACCTCAAACCGAAAATCGAAAACAGGAAACCGAAAACTATCTTCTCAAGATGTGGGAAAAAAGCGGGAAATTACCGGGAAATACCCCCTCTCCTAAAGATAATAGTGAACAATATCAACTAGATTTGTTTGAAGAAAAAAATGCCGGGAAAAACCAAAAATTATGGCGCCCAGGCGCCTCGACTGGGCCCGAAGAAACCGCCTATGCCAAATCATTGGGCGCCCCTGTAAGACGGAAAAGCGAAGCGCCTCCCGCCGCTAAGATCTCGACCGCTACCGATCTAGAACATGAAACGCCTCCCGACGGTGAACTCCAACGCTCCTGGCAATCCGAATCGCTCTTTCAAAAACTTCGCCGGAAGTGGGCCAAAACCGGGAAAGCACCGAAATATTCCTGCAATTATAATGAAATTTATGAGCAATATCTAAAAGATATCGAGCCGGTAAAAATTGCCGACGACACCGCTACCGGTGCCCCAGGCCTCTCTTCCCTCCTCCCTTGTCCCAGGCGTCAGCCCCGACTTCGGGAATCCCGGGAAGATCAAAGGTAGCTACTAAATCCGGCAAACTCAAAAATGGCTTTTAACCGAAACCTGGAAACCGAAAACCGAAAACTGTCTTTTAGCAGGAATTCCCGGAAGATCAAAGGTTTTTACTAACCACTAACCACTGACCACTAACCGCAGGTTCCTGGTCCTTAAAAAAACGATGTCTAAAAAATGAACATAAGTAAATAATATCTGGTTCAAAAAATTAATTGGGGCGACATTACCGGTCGGAGACTGCAAGTGCAATAACATACTGGAAATAAAATGAAATATCTTTTAGAAGCAGCACTGTCGGCAACGGCGCTGTCTACTTTTTGACTATTGACAGGATTGTGCTAAATGTGGTAATTTTCACAAGGATTAAACAGCAGCTCTTATCAGTTATCAGCTAAGGACTATGATTCATGAAGAAAACAAGACCAATGCTGCGATGGGCTGGGATTGTGGTGCTGGCCGTCACCTTGAACGGTGGCCCGGCCTGGGCGGAGAAGGCTTCAGTACCAGTGACACCCACGGGGAAGCCGGACCAGATCACCATTAATACCCTGGCTAACTTCGAAAAGCTGGAACTGCCGCCGGTGACGTATTTCCATGACAAGCACACCGATGCCCTGGTTAAAGAGAAAAAGGGGTGCGAAACTTGCCATTTCGTCGAGGATAACAAGCTTTCCCTCAACTACCTGCGCCGGCCGACCACCAAGCCCGAGGAAATCAAAAACATTTACCACTCCAATTGTATCGGCTGTCATAACGACATGGCCGCCGCCGGCAAGAAAACCGGCCCCCAGGATGGGTTCTGCCGCTCCTGTCACAACGCCGAGGCGCCGGTCACCGTGGCCAGACTTGATGCCGGCATGGATAAGGTCATGCACTACCGCCACCTGGACTCCAAGAACATAACCGGGGTTGGTAAAGACAAAGATAACTGCAGCGCCTGCCATCATGTCTTCGACCAGAAGGCCAAAAAACTCGTTTATGCCAAAGGCCAGGAGGGCAGCTGCCGCTACTGCCATTTTGACCAGGTTCAAGACGGAGTTATCAACCTGCAACAGGCTTCCCACCAGCAGTGTCTGGAATGCCATCGGACCCTGGCCAGTCAGGGCGTCAAAGAATCCATGCCCATTACTTGCGGTGGCTGCCACGGCGCCGCTGCCCAGGCGGAATTGGCCAAGAAAAACCAGGAAATGGTGGCCGGGCTCAAGGGTAAGGAAATCCCGCGTCTCCAGCGTGGCCAACCCGATGCCACCCTGGTTATGTATGATCCCAAAACTGCCATGGGCCAGAACGAAAAAGCCATTTCTATGCCGCCGGTGCCTTTTAACCACATGGCCCACGAAAAATACAACGATTCCTGCCGGGTCTGCCACCACGCCTCCATGGACGCCTGCAGCAAATGCCACACCCTGGGAGGGGCCAAAGAAGGAGGGTTTGTGACCTTCGAGCAGGCCATGCACCGCCGCACCAGCCAACAAAGCTGTACCGGCTGCCATGCCCTCAAGCAGGCCGCGGCCAACTGTGCCGGCTGTCATAACGGCAGCAACCAGGTCCAGCGTCCGGATAACGCCACCTGCCAGCAGTGTCATCTGCCGGTTCCCGGCACCGTTAGCACACCCCAGCAAAAGTACGCCATTGCTGAGTCCATGCTCAAGAGCCATAAATTGACGCCGGATCCCTTTGCCGCCGGCGACCTTCCCAATAAAGTGGTGATCAAAGAGTTGTCCAATAAGTTCGAGGCCGTGGAGATGGACCACGGGAAGCATGTCTCCTCCCTCATGAACGGCATGAAGGACAGCCATCTGGCCAACTACTTCCACTCCTCGCCGGGCACCATGTGCCAGGGCTGCCACCATAACAGTCCGGCCTCCAAGAGTCCGCCCAACTGTATTAACTGTCACGCCAGGGTCCATGGTGTTTCTGTCGACGCCAAAGAGTCGGGCCGTCCGGGCCTCCAGGCCGCCTTCCATGGGCAGTGTATGAGCTGCCACAAGGATATGGGCGTCAAGCCGGTGGCCACAGCCTGTGCCGAGTGTCACCAGAAAAAACCACAACAAGCGGCCTTGGCCCGTTAAGATAAGGAGTGTGTCCATGTTACGAAGAACGTTTCTGGGCCTGCTTGGAGCCGCCGGAATGGGTGCCGCCGTGGGCAAGACCGCCCAGGCCGCCGGAGTAAAACATTTCGAGGGCTATCCTGGAAGTAAAGGCGTCCTCTTTGATGCCACCCGGTGCATCGGGTGCCGCAGTTGCGAGGCCGGTTGCAATCAGGTCAACGGACTGCCGGCTCCCGCCAAGCCCTTCGATGATCTGAGCGTCCTTGACCACCAGCGCCGCACCAATCCCACAACTTATACTGTCGTCAACCGCTACGACAATATCCCCGGCGCCGCCGGCCCGGTCTTCCGCAAGAACCAGTGTCAACATTGTCAGGAACCGGCCTGCGCTTCCGCCTGTTTCGTGGCGGCCTTCACCAAGACCCCCCAGGGAGCGGTGGTCTGGGACGAGTCGGTTTGCGTTGGCTGCCGCTACTGCATGATCGCCTGTCCCTTTGACATTCCCACCTACGAATACAATGAGCCCCTGACTCCCCGGATCATGAAATGCACCATGTGCCACCCACAGATTACCTCCGGAAAGTTGACCGTGCCGGGATGCGTCGGTGCCTGTCCCACCGAAGCCCTGGTCTACGGCGAGCGTACCGCCCTGATCAAGGCCGCCCGGGAAAGACTTGCCACCTTCCCGAATCGCTACCTGGACCACATCTATGGTGAACATGAAATGGGCGGCACCAACTGGCTCTACATCTCCGGTGTCCCTTTCCGGGAAATTGGTCTCCGGGAGGACTTGGGCGTTACCCCGGCTCCGGAATTGACCTCCGGCGCCTTGGGGGCTGTCCCCATCATTGCCGCCGCCTGGCCGGTTCTGCTCACCGGCATCTATGCCATCAACCAGCGCAAAGAGAAGATAGCCGATGAGGAAAAGAAACAGGCTGTGGCAGATGCTCTAGCCAAGGCCCAGGCTGCTGCTAAGGCGGATCTCGACAAGGCCCTGGCCAAGGCCGAGGCCGACAAGAAAGCCGCCATCGACCGCGAGGTCAAAAAAGCCCTGGAAGAAGCCGCCAAAGCTCAGGCCGAGCCCGAAGCCGCGGCCAAGGGTCAAACCGAGGAGGGCGAGTAGCATGTCCACCGATCAGATTGATCTGAAAAAAAATTACCTTACCCCTTTTAATCTTGTGGTGGGACTTATCCTGCTCCTGGGCGGCATCATCACCATACTTCGCTTCACCAAGGGGCTCGGGGCGGTCACCAACCTTTCCGATAATAACCCTTGGGGCATCTGGATCAGCTTCGACCTGCTCTGCGGCGTCGCTTTGGCCGCCGGCGGCTACACCACCTCCGCCGCCTGCTACATTTTTGGTCTGAAGCGCTTTCATTCCGCGGTGCGGCCGGCCATCCTTACCGCTTTCCTGGGCTATGCCCTGGTCGTCTTTGCCCTGCATTACGACGTCGGCCGGCCCTGGCGGTTGCCGTATCCGATCTTTGTCCAGTCCGGCCCCACCTCCGTGCTCTTTGAAGTGGGTTTGTGCGTCTTTCTGTATCTGGTGACCCTCTTTGTCGAGTGGGTGCCGTCCGCCATGGAGTGGCTGGGCTTCCGGAAACCCCGGGACATCATCGTCAGAATGACCCTGGCCCTCACCATCTTTGGCGTCATCCTCTCCACCATGCACCAAAGCTCCCTGGGGGCCCTGTATCTCATCGTGCCGTCGAAATTGCACCCGTTGTGGTACTCTTCCTATATTCCCGTGTATTTCTTTATCTCCAGTATCGCTGCCGGCCTGTCCATGGTCATCTTTGAAGGGTCGCTGTCGCACCGCTATCTGCACGATAAGATGGACGCCACCTATCTGGCCGAGCACGATGGGGTGACCTATGGCTTTGCCAAGGGCGCCGCCATGGTGCTGACCCTCTACTTTCTCATTAAACTGGTGGGGCTCACCATCGACAATAAATGGTCCTATCTCCTTACCGGCTATGGCGCCTGGTTCCTGGTGGAGCTGCTGGGCTTTGTAGCCCTGCCGGCTCTCCTCTATGCCATCGCCGTCCGGGAGCAGAACCTGACCCTGATCCGCTGGACGTCTGTGCTCACGGTCCTGGGCATCGTGCTCAACCGCTTTAACATCTCCCTGGTGGCCTTCAACTGGCAACTGCCCCCGGCTGATCGGTATTTCCCCAGCTGGATGGAGATTGTCATCTCCCTCTTCGTGGTCACCATCGGACTGCTGGCTTTCAGGTTCATCGCCTCCAAGATGCCCATCTTCTATGAGCATCCGGAATTCAAAGAGCACGGGCCCGTCGAGCTGGATGAACACGAACTCAAATCGCACCCCCAAACCTGGGGACATTAAGGATAGCTGCCATGGGTAACGAATTTTATACCTTGCATGACTTCATGCTCTTCACCAAAGGCGCCGCCTACTATCTCATGGGCGGTATCATCCTTGGCGTCCTGGGCTTTTGGTTGTACCTCACCGGTCGGGACGAAGACACCTTTATCAAATAGCACCGGTCCGCTTTCCGCGGTTGGGAGGATAAAACCATGTATAACTTTATCACCGGCCCTCTCCTGTGGGTTACCTTCGCCGTCTTCTTCATCGGTTTGGCCGTCCGGGTAGTGCTCTACATCCGGGGTCTGGACTGGCGGTTGGACCGCGTCGCCTACCGGGCCTATCCGGGACTGGGGATTAAAGGCGCCATCAGTTCCATCGTCCACTGGCTGCTGCCGTTCGGCTCTTATGGCTGGCGGGCCAAGCCTCTTTATACCCTCGTTTTCTTCGTCTTCCATATCGGACTGGTGGTCACTCCCCTCTTTCTGGTGGGACACACCGTCATCCTGAAAGAGCGCTGGGGCATCAGCTGGCCCACTATACCCATGGCCCTGGCTGATATCCTGACCATCGGGGTCATAGTCACCACGGTATTTATTGCCATCCGGCGGTTTGGCTTGCCAGAGGTGCGCATCATTACCACCCTCTATGATTATGCCCTGCTCCTGATTACCGTGCTGCCTTTTCTCTCGGGGTTTCTGGCCGTGCACCAATTGGGGGATTATAACTTCTGGCTCTACACCCACATCCTGAGCGGCGAGGCCCTGCTCATCGCCATCCCCTTTACCAAACTCTTCCATGTGGTGGGCTTCTTCCTCTCCCGGGCCCAGCTGGGCATGGATTTCGGTATCAAACGCGGTTACAAGGCCAAGGGAGGGTTTGCATGGTAAAAAAATGGTATTATATTATTATCTAATGATAGTTGATTAATAGGAGTAATGAATACCATCGTCTTGTCAGTGTTGTTGCCTCGTCAAACCGGCAAACAACCATAGAAGGAGTTAGAGCGTATGCCCGAAGGAAGCCTCTGCAACCGCAGCCCCATCAATACCAAGGAACAGCTCGACGCTACCCTGGCGGATAAGGGCGGGAAACTATATTATGATGAAATGAAGCAGCTTGACGTTGACGTCGAGAAGCTCCAGAAATCCCTGCAGGATACCTGCAAATCCCGGATCCGCACCTGGCTGGAAATCTGCGCCCATTGCGGTTTATGCGCTGATAGCTGCTTTTTTTACCTGTCCAACCGCCGCGACCCGACTCAGGTGCCATCCTATAAAATCCTGACTACCCTGGGCGAGATCGTTAAAAAGAACGGTAACGTGGACAATGCGCACATGCGTCACTGCATGGATGTGGCCTGGGGCAAATGCACCTGCTGCAACCGCTGCGGCACATTCTGTCCCTACGGCATCGACATGGGTGTCATGTTCGGCTACCTGCGGGGCCTCTGTTTTTCCCAGGGGTTTGTGCCCTGGGAGATGAAGATCGGTTCGGGTATGCACCGGGTCTTCCGGGCCCAGATGGACGTCACCCCCGAGGACTGGGTGGAAACCTGCGAATGGATGGCCGAAGAACAGCAGGACGAGTGGCCGGGCCTGGAGATACCCGTGGACAAGGAAGGCGCCGACATTTTGTACACCGTCAATGCCCGGGAACCCAAACACTATCCCGAGGACATTGCCGAGGCCGCCATCCTCTTCCGTATTGCCGGGGAAAATTGGACCGTGCCCAGCATCGGCTGGGAACAGACCTCCCTGACCATGTTCGCCGGCGACTGGGAAGGCTGCAAGATGCAGGTCCAGACCGTCTACGACGCCATTGAACGGCTCAAACCCAAGCGGGTCTTGGGCACGGAGTGCGGCCACGCCCACCGGGGCACCATCATCGAGGGGCCTTATTGGGTCGGTCGGGAGGACGGTAGGCCTCCTGTCCCTTACCTGCATTACACGGAATGGCTGGCCGAGGCCCTGCGCCTGGGCAAGATCAAGATCGACCCGGCCAAAAAGCTCAAAGTGCCGGTAACCCTGCAGGATTCCTGCAATTACGTCCGCAACTACGGTCTCAAGGACATTACCCGGGAGATCCTGAGCTATATCGTGGAGCCCGGCTATTTCATCGAGATGAACCCGTGTAAGGAGCACAACTTCTGCTGCGGCGGCGGCGGCGGTATGAACGGCATCGGCCTTTACCGGCAGCAGCGCAATATGGGCCTGAAGGTCAAACGGGACCAGATCCTCGCCACCGGTGCCAAGCTGGTCATCTCTCCCTGCCACAATTGCTGGGACGCCATCCGGGACCTCGAAGAAGTCTACGAAATTGGGATCAAGTGGAGCTTCCTGAAGCCTCTGGTCATCAGCATGGCCATCATCCCCGACCACCTCAAACCCCAGGAAGAGGGCGAGGAAGAAGAATAACCAACCCTTGAAAAAGGGAGCACAGACGTCCTCGCCGGTGCCTGGAAGAATAGCACAGATGGGGCATCGTTATCTAACGTCGTTCCCCTCTGCCTCGGGGAACGACTCATTCTTCCACGTAACCCTCTTTTATAGCACGTGCCAAAAGCTTCCGTTATTTTCCCCTCTCCCCTCGAGGGAAAAGGATCAGGGTGAGGGGTGAATAAACCATAACTTTTGGCAACCACTATATCTGCCATGAAAATCCTGTTCAACTTCTTTGTGCGCTTATTTCTGGCCTTCTTAGCGGCCAAATTCCTTCTGGGAATTCTGGGAGGGGGCAGTCCAGAAATACTCTCAGGAGTCACCCTGTTTTTGGTGCTCCTGAGCTACCTGGTTAAGGTTCTGGAACTCTACTATCAACGCTCCTGGCAAAGCAAAATGGCGGAACTGGGCTGGCGCGCGGCCCGGGTCCTCATCGGCCTCAATCAGCTTAACGACAAGAGGCCTCGTTCTTGACCTTTCCCTCCCGATGTCCAGCCATCCAGCTTTAGGTAGCTCAACAATCTGCCAATTTTTTTCTACTCCAGCGGACACGGCAAGCCTTGTCCTGCTTCATAGATAAAAAAAGTAATAAAATCTGTAGATTAATTCTGGCTCGTCGTCATTGCCCGGGACTCCGGATAACCGGAGGTTTAGCTGTTATTCAGTCTAAATGACAACGGCACTTCGATGCGCAGGCTGGATTTTTGCAACCCGGCAGGAATGGGGGGGAATCTCCGAACCCGGGAGAGGGGTTGTGTAAGTCAAGTTCTGCAAATTGGTTTTGGCATAGAGGTCATTAGTTTTTCCGAGCCGATGCCCCGAGCTTCGGCAAGCCGTCGAGAATGGGCCCAAATTGCTTGTCAGAGACGGCCTGTAATTGGCGTCTCGCCCGCGATTCGTCAGGCTGCGAGGCTGAGCGTCAGTTTCTTACGTTCTTTTAGTAGGTCCAGATTGAGAGAGTGGCTCACTTTCAGTCCGTGCCATAAAGCACAATCAAGATGACAGTGCTATCAATGCCCGAGCACGCTTCGTTTCTGAGGGGAGGATTTCCTTCAATGATTCCCGGTGGCAGGGTCTCCAGGGCTATTGGGTCTTGTATTGCCTGGGGGTGATATTGTAGTTTTTAATTTTATAGCCCAGGATGCGCAGGCTGGTGTCGAGATATTCGGCGGCCATGGTCTGATTGCCCCGGGTGGCTCGCAGGGCTTCGATGATCATTTCCTTTTCCAGGTTCTCGATGGCCCCGGCCAGCGAAGGGGCTTTCTTGCCGTCGGGCCGATCCAGGGTCTGGAGGCTGGCCGGCAGATGGATAGTGCGGATGGTGTCTTCGTCGCAGACCAGGAGGGCCCGCTCGATGACATTTTCCAGTTCCCGGACATTGCCGGGCCAATGATACTGCATCAGCAGGTCGATGGCCGGGGCGGAAATGCGTTTAATATTTTTTTATTTTCCTGGCTGTATTTTTGCAGAAAATACTCGGCCAGAAGGATAATATCGGGTTGCCGTTCTCGCAGGGGCGGCAGATAAATGGGAAAAACATTCAGCCGGTAATAGAGGTCCTCCCGGAAGGTGCTCGCTGGCCAGCAGACCTTCCAGGTCCCGGTGGGTGGCGGCAATAATCCGCACATCCACATCCATACTCTTGGTGCCGCCGACCCGGATAAATTCGCGTTCCTGGATCACCCGCAACAATTTGAGCTGGACGGTGGGGCTGAGGTCGCCGATTTCGTCCAGAAAGATGGTGCCCCGCTGGGCCAGTTCAAACCGCCCCATTTTCGCCTGGGTGGCGCCGGTGAAGGCGCCCTTTTTCATGACCGAAAAGTTCGCTTTCCACCAGGGTTTCGGGGAGGGCGGCGCAATTGACGCGGATGAAGGGCTTATGGGCGCGTTTGCTGTTGTAGTGAATGGCGCTGGCCACCAATTCCTTGCCGGTGCCGCTTTCCCCCCGGATCAAGACCGTGGCGTTGCTTTTCGCCACCCGTTGAATCATCTCGAAGACCTGGCGCATCTTGTTGGAATTGCCGACGATATTGTCGAGGTGATATTTTTCTTGCAATTCTTCCCGCAGATTCAGGTTTTCCGCCTGCAAACGCTGTTTTTCCTGATCGATGCGCATGAGGTTATTGACCACCTGGGCGATGATGGAAGCGATGATGGTCAGGAGCTGCAGATCGGCATCCAGATGAATTTCTTCCTGATATAACCGGTCCACGCTGAGGGCGCCGATGGTCTGGGGGCCGATTTTAATGGGGACGCAGATAAAGGAGATATCCTGTTTATTGAGGTCTCCCCGGGAACGGGTCCGGTTTAAAAACATGGGTTCCTGGCTGATGCGGGGGACGATGGCCGGTTCGCCGTTCTCCACCACCCGGCCGGTGATGCCTTCGCCCAATTTATAACGGCCCCGGCGGCGGGCCTCGGCGGTCAAGCCCATGGGCGATTTCGATCTGCAACTCCCGGGTGTCGGGATTGAGAATGGTAATGGTGCCCCGGTTCATGCCCATACAGTTGGCCAGGATGGAAAGAATTTTCTGCAAGCCGCTTTTCAAGGAACAAGGCTTGTCAATGGCCTGGGTGATTTCGAAACAGGCAGGCCAGGGATCCGGTCTCCAACATTAAAACTCCATCTCCACAAGTTAACTTTTTCTCATATGATACGCTATTTTTACATTTTTGTCAATGTTTACCGCATATATTTCGCTTCCGGCTTGCATTTAGCTCAGAAGGTTATTAAATAAAAAAGGATAATCATAATTTTTTCTAGGAGGGATGAAATGTTTAAAGAATTTAAAGAGTTCGCCATGCGGGGCAATGTGGTGGACATGGCGGTGGGCATTATCATCGGCGCGGCTTTCGGGCTGATAGTCAAGTCATTGGTGGATGACGTTATCATGCCGCCCATCGGCGTCTTATTAGGTAATATTGATTTCGCGAATTTATTTTTGGTACTCAAAAAGGGCAACTGTGCCCGGGCCCTACGCCTCGGTGGCGGCGGCCAAGCAGGCCGGCGCGGTCACCCTTAACTTCGGCATGTTTATCAACACCATTATTAATTTCCTTATTGTCGGCTTTGCCATCTTCCTGATGGTCCGGACCATGAATAAAATCAAAAAGGAAAAACCGGCGGCGGACCCGACAAGAAAGATTGTCCCTATTGTTTTTCCACTATTGCCCTCCAGGCCAGTCGCTGCCCACACTGCACTTCGGAGCTGCCCAAGGCAGTGGGTTAATGGGAAATCAATCGCCGCGGCGGTTCTCGAACCGCCGCGACATAGCATTGTTGCGATGAGAAAATTTTTCAAGAATTGCGATTATGCTAAATTTCCACCAGGCGGTTTTGGATGGCGAACAGGGACAACTCGGCGTTATTGCGCAGATTGAGTTTTTTTAGCAGTCGGATGCGGTAGGTATGGACGGTGTTGGTGCTGAGGTGGTAGGCCTCGGCGATCTCCTTGACCGTATGGCCTAAAGCCAGGTGGCGCAGGACCTGAATTTCCCGGTTGGACAGGGAGTCCAGAGGGGAGCGGCTCCGGGAGCCGCCGGCCAGGTGTTGGGCCAGAGATTCGGCGGCGGTATCGCTCAGGAAACGCCCGCCTTCATATACCTTGCGGATGGCTTTGACCAACTGTTCCGGGGCGGATCGTTTGGTGATGTAGCCATTGGCGCCGGCGGCGATGGACCGGACCACGTATTGCTCTTCTTCATGCATGGTCAGAATGAGGATGGGAAGTTTCGGATAATAATGCCGAAGTTGGCTGATGACTTCCAGACCGTCGAGGCCGGGCATGGAGATATCGATAACCGCGACATCCGGCATGATCTGGTGAACCTGTTGAATTGCCTCCCGGCCGTCGGCAGCTTCGGCCACAACCTCCATATCGCCCGAGTCCTCGATGATGCGGCGCAGTCCGCTTCTGACAATGGAATGGTCGTCGGCCAGGAGGATCCTGATCATAGAGCCATTCTCCGGTTATCCAGGGGAAGGCGGAAATAAATCCGGGTGCCTTTACCGGGCCGGGATTGCAGTTCCAGGCTGCCACCCACCAGGCCGGCCCGCTCCCGCATACCGGCCAACCCCAGGCAGTGGGAATCCTCCAAATCCTGGGGCTTAAAGCCCCAGCCATTATCCTTTACGGTCAGGGTTAAAAGGCCATTTTTTGCCTCCAGGGAGATCTCACCTGGGTGGCGAAGGAATGGCGGGCCACATTGGTTAAGGCCTCCTGGGTGATCCGGTAGGCGGCGGTGGCCACCAGATCGTCCACGTCGATCAGGTTGGTGTGGCTGAATTTACAAGTAATACCGGTGCGTTTAGCAAAATCTTTAGTATACCAGTCCAGGGCATCGATGAGTCCAAAATCGTCCAGCATCCCGGGGCGCAGCCGGATGGCCAGACCCCGGACTTCGTCAATGGTTTTATCGATGAGGTCGCACATGGTCAAAGCGCGGGCCGTGGCCTGAGCATCCTGTCCTTTCAGACGCTCGCTCAGCCAGACGGCATCCATGCGCAGAGCGGTAAGGATCTGCCCCAATTCATCATGTAATTCCCGGGCGATGGCCGTTCGCTCCTTCTCCTGGCCGGCCATGATGCTGCCGGACAAGAGCCGCAATCTTTCCTGAGCCTTTTTCAGTTCGGTAATATCCGTGGCAATGCCGCACAACCCTTCGGGCGCCCCCCATTCATTGTAAATGGGGAATTTGACGGAAAGATAGGTATGCATGCCGTCAGCCAATTGGATCCGCTCTTCCACCTGCAGGGCCCGTCCCTCCCGGAGCACCGTGAGATCGTGGGCGAAAAATTGATCAGCCATCGGTCGCGAGGAAAGATATCATGGTCGGATTTCCCCTGGATATCTGATCATTATTAAAACCCAACAACTCCTCGAAGCGCGGATTGACCAGCTTATAACGGCCATGGCGGTCTTTGAGGGAAACCACCGCTGGAGTGTAGTGCAGGATGCTGGTGATGGCCCTGGTTCTCTCCCGCACCTGGCGCTCCAGATCCCGGGAATAAATGCTTAACTCATCCCGGGCCCGTTTCAGTTCCTGCTCGTTCTTTTTCCGCTCCGAAAGGTCCCGGGCCACGCAGACGCTGCCGATGGTGCTGCCGTTCTCCTTAAGCAGACTGATGGAAATGTCCATGGGAACGATACTGCCGTCCTTTTTCTTCATGGCAATTTCATATTCCCGCACCACTCCTTCATGGTGAAGTCTGGCGAGCATGGGCTCCAGTTCGTCGGCATTGGCATAAAGCTCAAAAGCGGTCTTACCCGTTAGCTCCTCGAACCGGTAGCCGTAGATTTCGGCAGCCCGCCGGTTCCACAGGATGAATTTGCCGTGCCGGTCCACAATGCCGATGGCGTCCACGGAATTGTCGATGACGTTTTCCAGATATTCCTTCAGGCGTTGGAGTTCTGCTTCGGTCCGTTTGCGTTCGTCGATTTCCTGTCGGAGTTGTTCGTTAGCCCGCACCAGCTCCAGGGTGCGCTCCTCTATCTGCTCCTCCAATTCATCATAGGCTTTTCGCAGGGTTTGCTTGAGACGGCGGCGTTCTTCGTCCAGGGCCTCAAGTTCCGCCAGCCGCCGCCGCAGCATAGACAACTCCCAGAGCAATTGTTCTTTGGTTTTTTCCCGATCATTCCTATCGGTAGTTTTAATTTCCGGAAGTGAGGCCATTTCTGTCCTGGCGGTTAACTGCGGTTACCCGAATGACGATCAAGAGGTAACGGAGGTTAACCTGGAAAAAGTAAATATATGTGAAGATCAGGGCAGTGATTCAACAGTCTAAAATTGGCGATGACGAGGGCCTGATGAACCCGGAGGTTGGAGGGTGGAAGGGCCGGAGGTAGTATCCGGCCCTTCTGCTTGGCTTCTGGGTTACTTGCTGATTACCAAAAGGATGGCATCCTTGGCAACGCTGGCGCCAGACTCGAAGTTGACGGCCTTGATAGTGCCCGAGGCCGGGGCAGTGAGGGAGTTCTGCATCTTCATGGCCTCTAAAATACATACCGGGTCGCCGGTGTTGACTTTGTCCCCTACCTTGACGCTATAGCTGATGATCATTCCCGGCATGGGGGCCCGCAAAGGCACTTCGCCCGCTCCCAGGGATTCCGCGGCTGGGGCCACGGCGGGTTTGGAGACCGGGGGAGCAGTGGCCCGTGGGGCCGGGGCCGGTTGGGGAGTGCCGACGGCGGCCGAAGCCATGGGGGCAATACCGGTGATCACCGGGGCGCCGGCAGTGCATTCCACCTCCACCTCGAAGTACTGGTCGTCCACGAAGACGTTAAAGGTGCGCAGTCCCGGGCCCTTTTCCGGCAGCGGTTTTTCCAAGCTGTCCAAATATGCCTTAACCTTAGCGAAGAGGTTTTTCTTTTTGACGGTCAGATAAACGTCGTCTTCCAGTTTGATCTGTTCCAGGGTCTTACCCTTGACTTCTTCAGGAATGGGCTCCAGACCATATTTCCACTTTAGAAAGCGCATGCCGGTGGTGGGATAAAGGGCATAAATGAGGGTATCGCCTTCATTTTTGGCAATGCCTTTGGTATCCGCCACGGCCTTATCCCATTCGGGCTCCAGGATGTCCCCGGGTCGCTTGGTGGTTGGGTCTTCGCCCCTCTCGTAGCCTTTGAGGATAATCTTCTGCACCTCTGGGTCCATGGGCGCCGGGGTCTTGCCGTAGAGGCCGAAGGCCAGGCCTTTGGTCTCCGCGGTTACCTGCTTGTAGCGCCCGAAGAGCACGTTCATCACCCCCTGGATGCCGACGATCTGGCTGGTGGGGGTGACCAGAGGCGGGTAGCCCAACTCTCTGCGGGTATTGGGCAGTTCTTCCATGACCTCGTGGATGCGGTCCAGGGCGTTCAGCTCCTTGAGTTGGTTCACCAGGTTGGAGTACATGCCGCCGGGGATTTGGTGCAGGAGCACGCCGGTGTCGATCTGGGCCATCTTGCTGGTATCCAGAAGGTCCCGGTACTTGACGGCGACTTTTTCCAGGTCGTAACCGATCTCGATGAGTTCGGCCAGATTCATATCCGTTTCCCGGTCGGTGCCTTCCACCGCCACCACCAAAGGTTCGATGGCCGGTTGAGAGGTGCGCAGGGCAAAGGGCGAGAGACAGGTGTCCAACGACATCCACTCCTGCCTTGATGGCCATCAAGTAACTCATGGAGCCCGAACCGCTGGTATAGTGGGTGTGGAATTCCACCGGAATCTTAATGGTCTCCTTCATCCCCTTGATGATGGCATAGGCGTCTTCGGGTGAGCACATACCGGCCATATCCTTGAGGACCACGGAGTCGGCGCCCATATCTTCGCATTTCTTGGCGAAGTTGATGTAGTATTCCAGGTTGAAGATGGGGCCTCCCATGCGCCGCTGGGTGAGGGAGTAACAGACCGCGGCCTGGAAGTGGGCCATAAGACCGGCCTTCTTGGCATCCATCAGGGCCTTGACGGCCACTTCCCAGTTGCGCATGTCATTTAAGGCGTCGAAGACCCGAAAGATATCCACTCCGGCCTCAGCAGTGTACCGCACGAAACGGTAGGTAAGGTCATCGGCGTAGTTACGGTAGCCCACCAGGTTCTGGCCCCGAAGGAGCATCATGGTAGGGGTTTTCTTGAGGATACCCTTGATGGTGCGGATCCGGTCCCAGGGATCGTCCCCCAGAAAACGGTGGGTGGTGTCAAAAGTGGCGCCGCCCCATACTTCTATGGCGAAATAACCCATATTATCCATGCGTTGCATGAAAGGGATGATGTCCTCAGAGCGCATCCGGGTGGCCAGCAGGGATTGGTGACCGTCCCGGAAGGTAGTATCCGTAAACTTGATGGGATTTTTTCCAGCCATATATGACTCCTATTCTTGAATTTTTGATTTCAGCTTAAAAACCGAAAGGTTATCGTTAACGGCTTTATCTAAAACTACGGCGCTGTATCAAGAGGCGCATTTGCATGGCCTCCTGGCGGCCGGCCAGGGCCCAGAGATTTAACGGGCGGCCCGGAAGGGACGCCAATGGCAGACGGACTCAAGGCCATGGCCTGCTGCTGCATCAGGACCGCCTCCTCGTCGGCCAGGTAGGCCTGGATCGCCCCGCTGATGGCAGCCAGTATTTGGGGTTTCATTGAATTCACCTCGTCTCTCCTCTTGCCTTCATGAGAGCCATGCTAAAAACCTGCGATGAGATTTCAGTGGTCAGCTGTCAGGTAAAGCAGAAATCTTTTGCTGACTGCTGACTGCTGCTATCTGACGACTTCTTTTTACACCGGGATGTTCCCGTGTTTTTTCGGGGGCAGGGTCTGCCGTTTGGTGGACAGGATTTCCAGGGCCTCGATGAGTCGGGGCCGGGTCTGGCGGGGCGTAATCACCTGGTCCACAAAACCCCGGGATGCGGCGATATAGGGATTATAGAGCAGGTTTTCGTAGTGGTCGATGATTTCCTGGCGTTTAGCCACAGGGTCAGCGGCCTCCTTGATCTCCTTCCGGAAGATGACATTGGCTGCGCCCGAGGCCCCCATCACCGCAATCTCGGCGGTGGGCCAGGCAAACACCATGTCTGCACCCAGGTCCCGGGAGCACATGGCCAGATAGGACCCGCCGTAATCCTTGCGGGTGACGAGCGTCAGTTTGGGCACCGTGGCCTCGGAGTAGCACCACAGGAGTTTGGCGCCGTGGCGGATGATGCCGTGCCATTCCTGGTCGCTGCCCGGCAGGTACCCAGGGACATCAGCGATGGTCAGGAGGGGGATATTAAAGGCATCACAAAAACGAATGAACCGGGTGGCCTTATCTGCGGCGTCGACATCGAGACAACCTGCCAGGACCTTGGGCTGGTTGGCGATGATGCCGATGCTGCGGCCGTTCAGGCGGGCAAAGGCGGTGATGATATTCTGAGCATAATGATGTTGAGGTTCGAAAAAGTCGCCGTCGTCCACCACCATCCGGATGAGGTCGTACATATCATAAGACGCCTGGGGACTGTCAGGCACGAGACTATCCAAAGCCGGGTCTTCCCGGTGCGTGGGGTCCAAACAGGTAACCCGGGGAGGGTCTTCCATGTTATTGTTGGGCAGGAAGCTCAGCAGCCGCTTGATCTGGTCCAGGCAGTCCCGATCGTCCTCGCAGGCGAAGTGAGCTACCCCGCTCTTGGTGTTGTGGGCCATGGCGCCGCCCAAATCTTCAAAGGTGATCTCTTCTCCGGTGACACTCTTGATGACGTCCGGCCCGGTGATGAACATATAGGAGGTGTTCTTCACCATAAAAATGAAGTCGGTCATGGCCGGTGAGTAGACTGCACCCCCGGCAGTGGGCCCCATGATGGCGGAAATCTGGGGAATGACTCCAGAGGAGATGGCGTTGCGGTAAAAGATCTGGCCATAGGCAGAGAGACTATCGACTCCTTCCTGAATCCGGGCTCCGCCGGAGTCGTTCAACCCCACAAAAGGCACCCCGGCCTTGAGAGCCATGTCCATGACCTTGGTGATTTTTTTGGAGTGCATCTCCCCCAGAGAGCCGGCCCGGGAAGTAAAATCCTGGGCAAAGGCAAACACCGGACGGCCATTTACCAGGCCGAAACCGGTGACCACACCGTCGGCGGGAATTTCCAGCTTTTCCATGCCGAAATTGACGCAACGGTGGTTGACAAAGATATCAGTTTCCCGGAAGGTTCCCGGGGTCGAAAAAGTGATCCAGGCGTTCCCGGGCCGTGAGTTTGCCGGATTCATGCTGCTTGGCCACAGCCTTGGGCCCACCCATGGCCTTGAGTGTGGGCTTCTTTTTCCTTTAATTCCTGGATCTTTTGGGCCACTGTTTTCATAGGCGACTCCAATGTGTAGGATTACCTTTCCCTGCGCTGTTGGGCAAGAGCAAAGAAAGGTTAAAAATTTCAATATAAAGTGTTAATTATAACAAAGCTAACAGAAGAAGGAAAGAGTAAAAATCACAGTGGGTATGATTTTTATGTCAAAAAAAATGCTACAAGCACCTGGAGAATCCTTTTAGGCAGAAGGTTTTGCCCTGGTTGGCCATTTTTTTTCGGCCCAGCACCTATTCTTGATATTTCCGGCGGTACGTTGCCTTGGCCTCTGCCAGAGGCATAGAAATTGCTAAAAGGTATGAGGAGAAAATAAGGCTAGACAGAGGTGTGGGTTAGTCGCACCAAGAGGGCTGTGCCGGCTGGAAACCGATAAGTCGACCTTGAAACTATGACACCCGGGAGTAGCCTTAACAAGGTTTTCAATTATCGTATTAAAATTATTCAATAAATTCTCACAGGAGGGCCTGAGGCAGGGAGCGGCGTTAGCACATCTATATACTATTGGTGGCGGTAAGCATTGAACGCCCTCCACCGAAGGCCATCTCTCTCTCCTCTCCAAGGACTCGAGCCACATTTCAAGGGATTTTTTAGCGGTTGACGGACCGAAGAGGGTATTTATGTGAAAAAAATAACAAATTTGTATTAAAAAATGGTCCATATTTACAACTATGTAATAAATAAGCCAATAAAACAAATATATAAATAATATCAAAATAGTTATAATATATTGAAAATACACTAAAAATGATAATTAGCTCTAGTCAGCGGAAGATGTGGCGGTGGTTCTATGCTGTTTATCTGGTTGTAGAATAATAAATAAGCAATAAAATCAAAAAGATATTGATGTTAAGCCATGTGCCGGAAGAAAATGATTTTGATGAATAAGATAACATCTTTGTAAGATTGAAAATCTCAGTAAACAAGTTCAACCTTTACAGCATCATCAAGTTATTATAAAAAACAGGAGGAAAATCATGACATTAAGCAATCCCAACCGTAGTCCAGCCACGTTAACCAAAACCCGGGTGAAAGCCGCCCCCATTTCCGGCATCTGCGTCACCTGCCTGGATAGCTGCCCCGGTCCCTGCGAGATCGGCCGGTCTGCCATCCGTGGCCGGGAAATGCTCTACCCCCAGCCGTTCGGTAATGTCACCGCCGGTGCCGATAAAGACTATCCAGTGGATTTTTCCCATTTCAACGTCCAGGGCACCTGTGTTGGCGCCGTGGGTATTGAGGCTGATTCCGACAAGGCCACTTTCCCGGCGGTGGATGTGAGTGCCGAAATCGGGGTGACCAACAAAATAAAATTAGACTTCCCGTGCTTTACCGGCGCCCTGGGATCCACGGAGATCGCCCGGGTGCACTGGGAAGCCATGGCCATCGGCGCGGCCATCAGTGGCATCATCATCGTTTGCGGCGAAAACGTCTGCGGTATGGACCCGCAATCCGAGATTAAAAAAGGCAGAGTGGTGCGCTCCCCGGAAATGGAACGCCGGGTGAAGACCTTTAAGGATTGGTATCAGGGGAAGGGTGACATCATCGTCCAGGCCAATGTGGAAGACGGCCGTTTGGGCGTCCCGGAATACGTCATCGAAAAATTGGGCATCGAGTTCTTTGAATTGAAATGGGGCCAGGGCGCCAAGAATATTGGCGGCGAGGTGAAGCTCCACACCCTGGACCGGGCTAAACTGCTCCGGGACCGGGGCTATATTGTGCTGCCCGACCCTCAGGATCCGGCCACGGAAGAACGCTGGATGGCCAAAGGGATCAAGGAATTTGAACGCCATTCCCGGCTGGGCATGGTGGATGAAGACGAATTTTATAAAACCGTGGAACACCTGCGCAAGTTGGGAGCCAAGCGGATCTCCCTAAAGACCGGCGCCTACCGTCCCGCGGACTTGGCCCGGGCCGTTAAATTTGCCTCCCAGGCCAAAATCGACCTGCTTGACGGTGGACGGCGCCGGCGGCGGCACCGGTATGAGCCCCTGGCGGATGATGAACGAATGGGGCATTCCCACCGTCTATATTGAATGTCTGCTGTATGAATACCTCAATATCTGGATGACAAAGGGGAATTCGTGCCGGACTGCGCCATCGCCGGCGGCCTCTCCCTGGAAGACCATGTCTTCAAAGGCCTGGCCCTGGGCGCCCCCTACGTCAAGCTGGTCTGCATGGGCCGTTCCATTATGACCGCCGCCATGGTGGGCACCAATGAAGGCCGGAAGCTGGAAACATGTGCCAGCGGGAAGAGCGGGACTGCAAGGAGGCTTATGTGGAGCACTTTGCCGAAGCCGCAACCCTGCGGCGCAAATATCCCTTAGGGGAATATGGCGTCATCCCGGCCGGCGCCATCGGCATGTATAGCTATATCAGCCGCATGACCCAGGGCCTCAGCAGTTTATGGCCGGGGCCCGGAAGTTCGCCTTGAAACATATCACCCGGGACGACCTGTTTGCCTTGACCGAAGAAGCTGCCAAGATCTCCGGCATTCCGTATGTTATGGATGCGGATGCCGACGAAGTGGAAAAGATTCTGGGATATCGCCGCTAATACACTTTTTAACAGATATGTAAGATTATTGCCGGAGGTGGGGAGGAGGACCGAGTCCTTTTCCCCACCTCCTATGGTGAGAATAATTCTCCCGTAGCCGTGTCCCCTTCCATTCTTCCCAATATTCCCGCCATTCGGAAAGCACAAAAGCCGACAACCTGCTGCCGCCAGCTCAGTATGCTCCGCCGCTATCCTCTATTTATTTTACAAAAATGTCAGTAATGCTTCTTGATATTTAACAATAATGTAAGGTTAAGATTTTGTTAAATCTCGATAACCTATTGAAATAATTAAGTCATTAACTGGCATGATTATTGATTTATGACATTAGCTAATTTATCGGTGTTAGGATTAACGAAGATAAAAGTTTTCTTATTTTGGGCAACTATGTTCAGAAAACTTTACAATAATAAAATTTATTATCGACGTCTTTTGTCTGTTAACTTATCTCAGTCTTACCACTGGAGGAGACGATTCATGGAGGTTCCCATTAACGCCGGCGACACCGCCTGGATTCTGGTCTGTTGTTCCCTGGTGCTGCTGATGACGCCCGGCCTGGCCTTTTTTTACGGCGGCATGGTGCGCCGGAAAAACATCCTGTCCACCCTGACCTTAAGTTATATCTTCATGTCCCTCATCGGGGTGCAGTGGGTCCTCTATGGTTATTCCCTGGCCTTTGGGAAGGATATCGGCGGGTTTATCGGCGGTCTGAATTATCTGGGGTTTAACGGGGTCGGCGCCGCGCCCAACCCGGATTACAGCAAGAACATTCCCCAGGGTCTCTTTGCCGCCTTTCAGATGATGTTTGCCGTTATCACCCCGGCCCTCATCACCGGCGCCTTTGTGGAGCGGGTGCGGTTTAAGAGCTTTCTGTTGTTCAGCCTGATCTGGGCCACGCATAGTGTATGATCCCGCTGTGCCACTGGGTCTGGGGCAACGGCGGCTGGCTGGGAAAATTGGGCGTCCTGGATTTTGCCGGGGGCACGGTGGTGCATATTGCCGCGGGTTTTCGGCCCTGGCCTTTGCCCTGGTCATCGGCCCCCGCAAGGGCTTCGGCAAATTTCCCATGGAGCCGCATAATATTCCCCTTACGGTTCTGGGCACCGGGCTGCTCTGGGTGGGCTGGTTCGGCTTTAATGCCGGCAGCGCCCTGGCGGCCAACGGCGTGGCGGTGAATGCCCTGCTGACCACCAACAGTTCCGCGGCCATGGCCGGGTTGGTGTGGATGGTGCTGAGCTGGCTGGACGGCCGGCCCAGCACCCTGGGCATCGCCACCGGCATGGTGGTGGGTTTGGCCGCGGTGACGCCGGCCTCGGGTTTTGTGACGCCCTTGTCGGCCCTGGTCATCGGCGCCATTGCCGCTCCCTTGAGCTATTATGCCATCCGTTTCCGGGACAAGCGGGGACTGGATGAATCCCTGGATGTCTGGGCCTGCCATGGCATCGCCAGCACCTGGGGCATGGTGGCCACCGGCCTGTTTGCCACCGTGGAAGTGAACAGCGCCGGCGCCAACGGCCTGTTTTTCGGCAACCCGGCCCAGATCGGGTTTCAGTTGCTGGGCATCGTCGTTACCATGGTCTTTAGTTTCGGGATTACCTTTATTGTGGCCAAACTCCTGGATTTGAGCATCGGCCTGCGAGTGACCCCCATGGAAGAAGAAGTCGGTCTGGATATCAGCGCCCACGGCGAGCGGGCCTACTCCTAATAAGGATACGGAAGATGCTGAAAAAAATCGAAGCCATTATTCGGGAAGATAAGGTCAATGATGTCAAACTGGCCCTGGAGGCCATCGGCATCGTCGGTTTGAATATCTTTGAAATCCGCGGCCACGGGCGCCAGGGGGGAGTCAGGCTATCCGGGCGCTCCGGCACCTATCAGGTGGATATGCTCACCAAAATTCAAATGAACATCATTCTCTCGGAGCAGAATCTGGAGGAAACCATCCAAACGATCCTGGATGCAGCCTATACCGGGGAAGACGGCGACGGCCTCATCTTTGTCTATCCGGTGGAAGAGGCCATCCGCATCCGCACCCGGGAAAGGGGGCATGAGGCCGTCATGTACCCCGGTGACATTGATGAGCGGAAAAAACGCCAGTCCGGTGCCGTTTAAGAAGCGGGCATGACAAAAAAGTAACTTAATAAAAACTATTTTACAATAATGTAAGTGTTGACTAGGCGAAATTTGATCTAACTAATGAAAATCATAAATAATAATTAATTGGCATAATAGTTGCCCTTCAGTTAACATTATTTCGATCTCGAAATATAACCTTAATAAAAATGAGCGAGGTATTGTATGAATTGTCAAACAGTGGAAGATGTCTTTCAAGCGGTAAAAGACCGGCAGATCAGTTTTATCCAGATCTGGTTCACCGACATTTTGGGCGTGTTGAAAAGCTTTGCCATCCGTCCTTCGGAACTGGAAGAGGCCATGACCGAGGGCATGGGATTTGACGGCTCCTCCATCGAAGGCTTCTCTCGCATTGAAGAGAGCGACATGATCGCCAAGCCGGATCCCACCACCTTCCAGATCCTGCCCTGGCGGCCGGACGATCAGCCGGTGGCCCGGATGTTCTGCGATATCCAGCTGCCGGACGGCTCCCCGTATCCCGGCGATCCCCGGTATGTTTTGAAGCGCATGCTGGCCAAGGCGGCGGAAAAGGGTTATACCTATTACACCGGTCCGGAGTTGGAATATTTCTACTTTGCCAACAATGAATGCACCACGGTGATCGATAAAGCGGGCTATTTTGATACCACGCCGTTGGACCGGGGCAATGATCTACCGTCGGGAAACCATTTTTGCCCTGGAAAAAATGGGTATCCGGGTGGAATACTCCCACCACGAAGTGGCGGATTCCCAGCACGAGATCGACCTGCGCTATGATGAAGGCCTGAAAATGGCCGATAAAACCATGACCTACCGGGTAGCGGTAAAAGAAATCGCCCGGCAGCACGGTGTCTATGCCACCTTTATGCCCAAGCCCATCTTCGGCATCAACGGCAGCGGCATGCACACCCACCAGTCCTTATTTACCGGCAGCAAGAACGCCTTTTATGATCCCAAAGATCAATATCACCTGTCCGCAGTGGCCAAGAGCTACATTGCCGGCATCCTGGCGCACGCCCGGGAAATCACCGCCATCTGCAATCAATGGGTAAACTCCTACAAGCGTCTGGTGCCCGGTTACGAGGCCCCGGTCTACATTGCCTGGGCCCGGCGGAACCGTTCCGCCCTGGTGCGGGTGCCCATGTACAAACCCGGCAAGGAAACCGCCACCCGGATTGAATACCGGGCTCCCGACCCGGCCTGCAACCCCTACCTGGCCTTTGCCGTCATGCTGGCCGCCGGCCTCAAAGGCGTCGAAAAGAACTACACCCTGGCGGAACCGGTGGAAATCGACATTTACCATATGACCGAAGCCGAACGGCAAAAGTTGGGCATCAAGTCCCTGCCCGGCAGCCTGTATGAGGCCGTCGAAGAAGTGGAAAAGAGCGAAGTGGTGAAAGAGGCCCTGGGCGATCACATTTTTAACAAGTTCCTGGAAAATAAGAAGATTGAATGGGATAATTACCGCATGTACGTCACCAATTATGAGATCGAGCGTTACCTGCCTATTCTCTAAACCAGGACTCCCATCTGCGTTAAATTTACGATTACCTCTTTGAGGGGCGGGCCATGGACCTGCCCCTCTTAGTGTCAATACAAGGTTTGAATAAATCTTTCACTGAACGACAGATTTGTGCTATATTAAAATATTTCAATAAATTTTTTAAAAAGGGGTAGGAATGAACCCGATAAAGGACCTGGTGGTTCTCGCCTGCACGCAAGCCGTGCCGGACCCAGCGGCCTTAAACCATGCCTTAAATCAGTTCGGCCTGCGCGGCCGCATCATCCAGGAACCGTGCAGCAGCAAAGTGGAGGCCTTCCAGTTGTTACGCATTCTGGCCACCGGAGCCGATCTGGTCTGGGTGATCGGTTGTCCGGAAGAATACTGCCAGTTGGTGGAAGGCAGCACCCGCATGGGTTTTAGGGTGGCTTATGCCCAGAGTTATCTCACCGAACTGGGTCTGGAGCCGGAGCGTTTGGGACTTTCCCGGGTGGCTGCCGGAGAACCCGCAGGTTTGGCGGCGGCGGCCGGAGAGATGCAGCCACGGGCTCAGACCTTGGGCCCCAATCCTGCCCGTCCCCTGTCCAAGGCTTAAAAGGAGTTGTAATGATCGTCGGAACGAGAAAATCCCTGGAAGAACTCCAGGAGATGTTGTCTAGTTATAAGAAAATCCTGCTCTCCGGCTGCGATACCTGTGTGGCGGAATGCGCCAGCGGCGGCCGCCGGGAAGTGTCGGAGCTGGCTGCAGCTTTGCAGTTGGCCTTTCAGCTGGCCGGGAAGGACGTGGAGTTAAAAGAATCAAGTGTCGACCGCCAGTGCATTCATGAATTTTTACTGGACGTGGTGGACGCGGCCCAGGATTATGATGCCGTGCTGTCGCTGGCCTGCGGCGCCGGGGTCCAGGCCCTGGCGACCAAACTGGAAAAGACCCCGGTCTTTCCCGCCCTGAACACCCTGTTTTTGGGCGAGACGGCCGAACGGGGGCTCTGGCTGGAAAATTGCCGGGGCTGCGGTGACTGTCAACTCGGTTATACCGGCGGTATCTGCCCCATTTCCCGGTGTGCCAAGCGGCTCCTCAATGGCCCCTGCGGCGGCGCCGCCAACGGCCTGTGCGAAATCAATCTGGCCAGGGAGTATGATCCTCCGGTGCCGTGCGCCTGGGAGCAGATCTGCGCCCGACTGCAAAACTTGGGGGTGTTGGATCGTTTGTTCAGCATCAAGCCCAGCATGGATTGGTCCAAGGCCGATGCCGGCGGCCCCCGCCGGGTGGTGCGGCCGGATCAGAAGCTCTAGGAGAACTGCTCTATGTCCGAAAAGTATCATATCCATGTCAAAGCAGTTCCTCCTCGTTTTAAAGCCGTGGGCAAAGGCACGGTGCTGGACTGGGGTGAAGGCTGCCTGCGCTGCACCCGCTGTGTCAAGGAGACCTGCCCTTACCATGCCTTTCGGGACCGCACCTTCGACAACCGCAGCCTGACCGACACCATCGACAGCCTCTGTAAAAACTGCTTTCGCTGCGTCCAGGGCTGCCCCCGGGAATTAATTACCAAAACGGCCAACCCGGAATACAAACTTTTGGGTGATCCTTACTGGACCAAAGAAATCATCAGCACCACCTGGTATCAGGCGGAAACCGGACGCATCCCCGTCTCCGGCGCCGGTTACGGCGGCCCCTTTAAAGGTCCCGGCTTTGACTCCATCTGGACCGACATGTCCGAAATCGTCCGCCCCACCCGGGACGGCATCCATGGCCGGGAGTATATCAGCACCACCGTCGATTTGGGACGCAAACCCCTGTTTTTGTCGTTTGATGACTCGGGTGAGCTGACCATGCCGGTTTTTCCTCTGGTGGAAATACCCCTCCCCATTATTTTGACCGAGCCGGCCATCGGTGTTGGCAAAAACCAGATCAGGTTGATTATGGCCATGGCGGCCAAGTCCCTGAACACCTTTGCGGTCATGTCCCGGGAAGCTATTACGAATACATTAATGCCTTTTGTCCACCATCTGCTGCCGCAATATTCCCCCGGCGCCTTGAAGTTGGACGACGCCATCCTAGGCGAGGTACGGGCCGTGGAGCTTTGGGATCATCCTAATATTACAACAGAAATTGACCAACTAAAAGTGCTCCATCCCAATCTCCTGGTGTCCATTATTCTTCCCGCTACGGGTCAGGCCCCGGCTCGCTGTGAAGCCCTGGCCGGTGCCGGCGCCGAAATCATCCATCTCAATGCCGACAACCACGCCCAGGGATTTGACGATGCCCAGGATACGCATCTCAAAGATCTGATCCGCCAGGTGCACCTGCGCCTGGTGAAAGCCGTCCTCCGGGATGCCGTGACCCTGGTTGCCAGCGGCGGCATTGCCATG
Source organism: uncultured delta proteobacterium (assembly GCA_963705135.1). Classification (GTDB taxonomy): domain Bacteria; phylum Desulfobacterota; class Desulfobaccia; order Desulfobaccales; family Desulfobaccaceae; genus Desulfobacca. Next base: position 118,309 of record CAVPJB010000020.1, on the reverse strand, counting down.
GCCGAACATGTGGCCAAAACGATCATTTGCGGCGCCGACGCCGTGGCCATCGATCTGCCCCTGCTCCTGGCCCTGGAGTGCCGCTTGTGTTCTCACTGTCAGGACGGGGATGACTGCCCCGTGGACCTGGGAAAAATCAATGCGCGCCGGGGCACCCAGAGGATGGTCAATCTCATGGGCGCCTGGAATAACCAATTGTTGGAAGTGTTAGGCGCCATGGGTTTGCGGGAGGTCAGGCGCCTGCGGGGTGAAGTGGGGCGGGCCATGTTTTTTGAAGACCTGGAAAAAGAAATCTTTGCCCCGCTATTTGCCGTGCCGCCGGGATCAGAGACTTTGGAGCGTGATCCCAATTAGAACGGTTGCCGGTTTCCAGTTTTCGGTTTCCGGTCGGCTAACTTAGCCATAAAATTTCCCCCGTTTTTGCTGCAGGCTGATGGCTGACAGCTGAACGCCAATCATTTTTTAATAAGGAAATCAAGAAACGTATGTCGGTTCCAGCGGAAAAAATCACTACGGAAGATGGGTATAAGTATTTAGAGCCGGAGATTACCGGCTGCCGATTTAAAAACCCTCTAAGCAAATATCGGGTGGTGCGCAATGAAAAAAAGTGCACCAAATGCGGCCGTTGCGTGGAAGTCTGCCCGTATGGCGTCCATACCTGGGCCGGTGACAACTTCCTGCGCCGCCCCTTGAGCTATCGCTGCCAGGGCTTTAAATGTAAAAATGAATCGTTTTACTGCATTGATCAGTGCCCGGAAAAAGCCCTGCGCCTGGTGCAAAATCCCAATTACACCTCATTCGGGGACAAGCGCTGGAGCACCGATCTCTTGCTGAGCACTTGGTGGATGGCGGAATTCGGCACCCTGCCCTATACTGATATTGAATACCGCACCGGCGACTCCGGGGGCGGTTTTGATAAGATGCGGTTTATTTTCCCCCGGGAATTTAAGGATTCCAAGCTCAGTCACGATGAAATCTCCCTGGAACTGGTCCTCAACCGCCGGGCCGACGGCCGTCCCCAGGTAAAGTTGTCGGTTCCCTGGTATGGCGGCGGCATGTCTTTCGGCTCCATCAGTCTACAGACCATGCTGGCCCGAACCCAGGCCGCGGTCAAGTGGAACACCATGACCTGCACCGGCGAAGGCGGCTATCCCGAAGCCCTCATGCCATATGACGATTACATCATCACCCAGGTTGCCACCGGTCTTTTCGGCGTCCGGGAAGATACCCTCCAAAGGGTGCGGATGGTGGAATTCAAGTATGCCCAGGGCGCCAAACCGGGTTTGGGCGGGCATCTGTTGGGGGACAAAGTGACCCCGGCCGTGGCCAAAATGCGGGAAGCGGTCACCGGCAGCGCCTTGTTTTCACCGTTTCCCTTTCACAGCGTCTATTCCGTGGAAGACCATAAAAAACACGTGGATTGGGTTAAGGAAGTTAATCCCCGCTGTCTGGTGTCCGTCAAAGTTTCCACCCCGACCGATGTGGACATGGTGGCCGTGGGCAGCTATGATGCCGGGGCCCACATCATCCATTTGGACGGCAGCTACGGCGGCACCGGCGCGGCGCCGGACATTGCCAAGAAAAATATCGCCATGCCCATTGAATATGCCATTCCCAAGGTGCATCAGTTCCTGCGCAACGAAGGCATCCGGGACCGCATCACCCTCATTGCCTCCGGCGGCCTGCGCACTGCCTTTGATGTGGCCAAAGCCATTGCCCTGGGGGCCGACGGTGTGGTTATCGGCACCGCCGAGATGGTGGCCCTGGAATGCACCCGCTGTTACAACTGTGAGTCGGGCAAGGGCTGTCCCCGGGGCATCGCCACCACTGATCCCGAGATGTCCGGGCTCATGCAGGTAGAGTGGGGTGTAAACCGGATCAGCAATATGTATTATGCCTGGGCCTGGCAATTGAAGGAAATCTTGCGGCGCTTGGGGCTCAGGAGCATCAGCGAATTAGTCGGTCGCACCGACCTTATGGTTCACCTGGACTATTATGACCGCCCGGTGGAGGATGACCTGCGCCGGGGCGCCACGTATAAAGGGTAACGGTGAAATGCAGGGAACAGGGAATAGTGGAAAAGGGAAAAGGATTATAATGAAGTTTAACGGCAATATATTTGATCAAGGCAACAAATTACTGGCCAGCCGCCGGGACCTGGCTCCCACCTATGTCCCCGGCCAAACCTTAAAACCCGAGGCCGAAGGCGGCTGCGGGGTCACCGGTTTTGCCGCCAGTGTGCCGGTGTCCGGCCGCCACATTTTCCAACCTTCCATCCAGATGCACAACCGGGGCAACGGCAAAGGCGGCGGCATCGCGGCTGTGGGTCTGGACCCGGACAGCCTGGGGGTGAGCCGGGAAATTTTGGATGACGATTACCTGATCCAGGTCGCCTTCCTGGACCCGGAAGTGCGGCCCCTGGTGGAAGAAAAATTCATTAAACCATTCCTGAGGGTGGACTTTGCCGGCCGCCTGCCGGCCATGGCCGACTGGCGGGATCTCCCCGGCCTCACCGTGGAGCCCCCCGAGGTCTGGCGATATTTTGTCCGGGTGAAAACTGAGGTTCTCCAGCATTTCATCCAGCGCCATCACCTCCACGGCATCTCCTGGCGGCGGGTGGAAGACGAGTTCATCTCCCAGAACTGTTATAACCTGAATCAGACCTACTATGCTTCCCTGGGGGAAAAGAAGGCCTTTGTGCTGTCCCAGGGCCGCAATGTCATGATCCTGAAGATCGTGGGCTACGCCGAAGAAGCGGCTTTGTATTACAACCTCCTGGATTTCAAGGCCCACATCTGGATCGCCCATCAGCGCTACCCCACCCGGGGCCGGGTCTGGCATCCCGGCGGCGCCCATCCCTTCGCGGCCCTGAACATGGCCCTGGTGCACAACGGCGACTTTGCCAACTACCATTCGGTGAGCGAATATCTGGGCCAGCGCCAGACGTATCCGCTGTTCCTCACGGATACCGAAGTGGCCGTCCTGATGTTCGATCTGTTGCACCGGGTCTATGGCTATCCCCTGGAATATGTCATTGAGGCCCTGGCGCCCACCACGGAGCGGGACTTCGATATGCTGCCGGCCAGACGCCGGGAGATTTACCGCCTCATCCAGGCCACCCATATCCATGGTTCCCCGGACGGCCCCTGGTTTTTCATCATCGCCCGGAACGACCCGGAGCATCGGCGCTATGAATTGATCGGCATCACCGACACCTCCATGCTCCGTCCCCAGGTCTTCGCCCTTCAGGAAGGGGAAGTGCAGATCGGCCTGGTCTGTTCCGAAAAACAGGCCATCGACGCCACCCTGAGCAGCCTGGCCCAGGAAGACCCGCGTTTCTGCCCGGTGGCCGACCTCTACTGGAACGCCCGGGGCGGCAGCTACACCGACGGCGGCGCCTACATCTTTTCCCTGGAACCGCAAAAACGGCCGCCACGTGCTGACCTGCTACGACAAGTTTGGCGTTCCCAAGACCCTGCCCTGGCACCAGAAATCCTGGGGCGGGGACGTGCCCGAGGTTTCCGAGGAGAGGGGCGAAGAGATTGCCGCCGAGCTGACTCCGCTATTAGAGGACGAGACCGGCCAGGCCCTGTATCAGTTTCTGCGCCAGCGGCTGTTCAAGTGGTATTATGCCAACTATCTGGAATACCTCCAGGTCCTGACGCATCTGTCCCAACAGAGCGATGCGCTCAAAGCCACCATTATCAGCGGTCTGACCCTGGTCATGGACCGGCGTTTCGATCCCGGCGACAAGAAACGCAGCAATATTATTCGGCTGACCCTGGATGCCCTGCATGACATCTTCCGGGCCACTCCCAAAATGGGCGAGTCCCACCTTAGCCGCTACCGCCATCTGGATTGGGAAACCAGAGACCGGCTCACCGCGCCCCACCAACCCGACGCCGTTCTGGTGCTGGATGCGGCCGGCTTCCCGCCCGAGGGTGATGACTGCGACGCCCGCTGCCAGGTGCAGGCCTTCCATCTGGGCTGGAAGCATTTCATTATCTATGGCTATAAAGGCCAGCGCTTCACCGGCTGCGGCTTCGGCCTGGAAACCGATGGGCGTCCGGATCGAGGTCTACGACAGTTCCGGGGATTACCTGGCCTCGGGCATCGACGGCATGGAGATCCACGTTCACGGCAACGCCCAGGATCAGTTGGGCCAGATCATGAAGCGGGGCAAGCTGGTGGTCCACGGCGATGTCGGCCAGACCTTCATGTACGGCGCCAAAGGCGGAGAGGTCTACGTCATGGGCAACGCCGCCGGCCGGCCCCTGATCAATGCCGTGGGCCGGCCCAAGGTGGTGATCAACGGCACCGCCCTGGACTTTCTGGCCGAATCGTTCATGGCCGGCGACGTCTTTAAAGACGGCGGTTTTGTCATCGTCAACGGCATGGAGTTTGACGAACGCGGCCGCATCCGCCGGCAGCCCAGTCCCTATCCCGGCGCCAACCTCTTCTCCCTGGCCTCCGGCGGGGCTGTCTATATCCGGGACCCCTACGGCATGGTGGGTCCCGACCAACTCAACGGCGGTGAACTGGTGCCGTTCACCGAAGCCGACTGGCAGCTCATTAAGCCATATTTAGAAGAAAACGAGCGCCTCTTCGGCATCGCCGTGGACAAAGACCTGCTCACCGTGGACGGCCAACACCGGCTGCCGGAAGAGGTCTACCGCAAAATTCAACCGGTAAAAAAGGCGCTCATCAGTAAAATCGAGGATGACTGGGAATAACACTGCCAGCGAATTAAGACCAATAAAAATACCAGAGGCCCTCAGGAGCGGAAGATCCGGCGGGCCTTTTCCTTTATCTCTCCAATTATAAGTAGGCTCTCCGACCCCTCTAAAGTAAGATATTTTTTATTTAATATAAAATAAAATTAAATAAAAAATATTGACATAGAGAGATTTTTCTGAATAATATTAAATCTACCAGATAAAGCTAACTCACAGGGAACGTGAGACGGAAAACCACGGGTCATGATGGATAGGATAAAAGACAGCCGGGTTGCCTGGATGAGGGCAACTCGGCTTTTTTCATTAACCACATAGACGGAAGAGATACATTAAGTATCCTGTAGCCTTGAAAAAAATTGACAATAGTGTCTGTGGAGGAACCGAAGATGACCAAAAGAAGAAATCATTTGGGAAGATTTGGGCAGGTTGCCCTGGCGATATCTCTGTTTCTGATTCTTACCAATCAATCAGCCTTAGCAGATTTCACCTATTTCAATGATTTCGAAGGGAATCCAGCTACATGGACAGAATGGGCGGATTGGAATCCGGGGCCGGGCTCGATAGTAAAGGCTACTTCCCCCTCGGGTCAAAATTTTTTAGGAAGCAATCACGAACTTGGATTCTATAATGAGACGGCCGAACTCACCTTGCCGGATTTCCCGGCCGGTTCCCGTGTTGATCTGAAATTTCAATTATATACTATCCAAACCTGGGATGGCAGCAATCATGTGGCCGGGCCGGACTTTTGGGAATTATATGTAGGTGGTAGAGTGTTACTGTTTACCACCTTCGGTAGTTCCCCATCTGTTCCGCAAGCTTATCCAGATAATTATCCAACAGCTCCGTGGCATCCAGGGACCACAGGATCAAGTGCTATTGGATCATTGGGATATTATAATAATGTATGGGGCGATGTAACATATGACATTGAGAAAAATTTTGTTCACAATGGTGGTGCATTATGGATAGATTTTACAGCTTATCATCTTGAAGGGGGAATTTATGATGAAAGTTGGGGGTTGGATAATGTGCAGGTATTGGTCGAAACCCCCATTAACACACCTATCCCCGATACGCTAATCCTCTTCGGCTCCGGGCTACTCTTTTTTGCCGGGTTAATGAAACGAGGCAAATAACGGATGAAATAAACGATTGCCAACACATACTTGACTCCGTTCCTACCGCTCCGGGGCGGTTACATTAACCGTCCCGGATGGTCCTAATTCAATATCTTCCTGTCTACTCTTTACTGATGTGCAAGTTTTCAGACGGCATAAGGAACTTCCACAAACTCATGCCGCCGGGGATCGAAATCCCTGGTATTTCGGGTGACGAGTTTAAGTTTATGGTAAACGCAGAAAGCCCCCTGAAAGGCATCGGGCAATTTCCAGCCATGCTGTCGCCGCAAAGATGCCGCCAGATCGGCTATCGCTTTATCGATGCTCAGGAGATGATATTGATCCAGGAAGGCTTTTACCAGCGCTTCGTCATATTCTGCCACGCCCACTAAAATTTCTGCCCTGGTGATGACCGATATGGCGGTCTCATCCGGGTTGAGGGCCAGCACATAATGTTTCGCCGCCTCCAGTCCGTTCAGGTGATCTATCAGGATGACGGAATCAATTAACCTGTCAATCAAGCTTTCTCCCACTCCGAGCGAATCGCCTGTTGATACCTTAAACCATCACCCTGACGCCAGATGCCGCCGGTCTTTTCCACCAGTCGGCGATACGCCTCCTGGCCTTGTTGCCGACGCAACGTGGCCAACCCTTGCCGTAGCGCTTCCGCCACCGAGATTTTATGAGCCTGACTATACCCCTCGACCCACAATTTGTCCTCTTCCGACAGAGTAATAATGATGCGTTTGCCTGGCATATCAATCTCCTTTTTGGTGATATATATGATTATATATCATCTAAAGCCAGCAATGCAAATTTAGCTTCCACTGCCCTTGCTTTGGTGGCCGGATGATCAGAACAGATGATCTTGTCCCCGTCAGAGAGGCGGTCAGGAAAAAATGTCACCAGAGTCGGCCGAGAATATCAGAAAATTAAGTGGTTATTGGAATTGGCGATAGATTATCGGTGGGAACTTAAGACAACCTCCTTTTATTTGATTTCAAGGTGTGTTTTATTAGAAAGACAAAACTTTATCTGGGAGTCCCGTCTGTGTTAAAAAACCTAACCGAGAGTCAGATCAAGCAATTTGCCGGATCGACCATATATGCCAGGGGATATAACTATTATCGGGATGGCATGGTCGAAGCACTGAGCTACCACCCGGATCAGGAGAAGATTCAGGCGATTGTGAGCGGCAGTTATGACAGCTATGCGGTGGTTGTCCAACTGGTCCATAATAAAATCAAGGCCTCCTGTGAGTGTCCCTATGAGGGCTATCCCTGCAAGCATATGGTCGCCACCCTGTTGGCTTTTAGTAAAGATCATAAGCGTTATGAGCAGAAGGCCCAAAAGCGGCAATCGGAGTGGACGGCCATCGAGCAGGTGATTAACGATATGCCCAAAAAAGAGCTGGTGAGCATGATCTTAGCCTGCGCCGCAACCTATCCTGATTTCCAGCGGGAGCTCATGGTCCGCTTTCAACCTGATCAAAAAGCCACTCTGGCCGCCTTACTTCAGCAGATAGACGAAGCCTTCCCGGATCCGGAGGCAAGGTTTTATGACTCGGAAAAAACTTCCGGCCGGCTTAACGCCATCCGGCAATCCGTCCAAGGGGCGGCAGATTCGTTGCAAGTTTCTGTTAATTGGGGGATAGTCGACGAGATCTTGCGGGAGTTAAACGACTATGGCATGGATGATGAGGACTTAGAAAAGGTGCTGTTTGAGGCTTTGGAAGCGCTGGCAGCCTTGCTGGTGGGCAATGACTCGCTGCGGTCTGAAAAGCAGCGAATAATTAGTGAGTTGATGGATTATTATATCTGGGGCAACAGCGGGGTAACGGATGAGATTTATGATGCCGCCTTCAGCCTCTGCTCCGATAAGTCTGACTACCAAATCATCATCGCCAAACTGGAATCGAAAGCCAAGACAAGCTCTTACGCCAAGACGCTGTTAGCCGATTTATATACCTTGATTGGCGATGATCAGGCCAAATTGAGGACTCTGGAAAGCGACCTGGAATACGGTCTGGGCTATTGGCGGCTGGCGGAGTATTGGTTGGAGAAAGGCGACCAGGAAAAGGCTCTGAAGATTGTCAAGGAGGGCATCGAGAAGGGCCAGGGTCGGAAAGTCGAACTCTATCAGTTTCTCCAGGAACAGTATGAAAAAGCCGGTGATTATGATGGCCTGAGCAGCCTTTTCCGGGAGAAGCTCACCAGAGGGGATGTGGAGCGTGACAAAATTGCCGACGATCCGCTGTATCAATCTCTCGAGGCTTACTATCAGGCCACGAAAAATTATCCGGAGCAGGTAAAGCTGTTAGAGGTGGGACTCACCCTGGGAAATGTCGACCTGAAATTTTTTAAGCATTGCCGCAAGGTTCTCCGGTCGGAGGACTGGCCGAAGTTTGAACAGAACATCTTGAACCTTTTCGGAAAAGAGATCAAGAAAGAGGAATCTAACCGGGGTTGGGGGGGCGTTAGCCGGAACCGCAAGGTCTTGGCGGAAATCTACAACGATAAAAACGACCTGGAGAATCTGGTCAGACTTATTAAACACGATCACGATCTCCTGGTAACCTATGAAGCCAGGCTGGTGGCCTCACAACCGGAGCTCTATCTGCAGCATTATCTTGCCCGGATAAAGCACTTGATCGACATGCGGGGGCGGGAAAATTATCGGCTAGCCGTCAACTACCTGCGGACTGTCAGAAAAATCTATGCAGAGATCCTGCAGCAAGGAGAAAAATGGTCAGGGTACCTGGCGGGATTAAAGCTTCAACATAAGACCTTGCGGGCCTTCCAGGAAGAATTGGGGAAACTGTAATTCTAGAGAGCTTATGGGTTTGGCACCTCGGCTAAGGGAGAAAGATAATTCCCCTGATCAAGCTGTTCCCAGGCCCGCATGATCACTTCCCGGGCCTGGCCGGTAAGCTGGAAGTGCTCCAGCCGGGACAGGGGGGTAAAACACAGCTCCAGGATATCGGAGCTGGGCCGGGGATCCCCGCTGGTGTAGCGGCAGAGAAAGTCCAAGAGCACATAATGATAGCTGATCTTCCCTTCCACGTCTGGGAAGATGCGCTCCAACACCGCGCTCAGTCCCAGGATCTCCACTTCGATCCCGGTTTCCTCCCGCAGTTCCCGGCGCAGGGCCTCCTCCAGGGTCTCGCCCACCTCCACCGCGCCTCCGGGCAGGCTCCACTCCCCGAAAGCCGGCTCCTTGCCCCGGCGCACCAGCAGGACGGCCTCGCCCTTGAAAACTACGGCGCCAACCCCGACGATGGGCTGGTCAGGATAACGACGTTTCATAAATTGGCTATCCCTTATTCCTTAACCGAAAACTGTATTTTACATCTCCACCCGGAGCGACCGTTTCACCCGGATGGCCGCATCTCCGCCCACCGGGCACTTGTTCTCACAGACGCCGCAGCCGATGCACTGATCGGGGTTTACCAGGGGCAGTTTGACCCGCACCTTCTTGCCGGCCAGGTCTCTGACCTCGGCTTCGTAATAGGTGATGGCTTTGGGCGAGGTGGGACAGTGTTCTTCACAGACCAAACAATCCCTGCCTTCAGTGTAGGGGATGCAGCGTGACTGGTTGATGAAGGCGGTGCCCAGCCGATGGGCCTGCTTTACGTCCAGGGGCATGGTGGGGATGGCCCCGGTGGGGCAGACCTGGGAGCAGAGGTTGCAGCCGTATTCGCAGTACCCCAGGCGGGGGACCAGGCGGGAGGTATACAGGCCGTCCAGCCCCGCTTCCCACCAGACCGGCTGCAGCCCGCCGGTGGGGCAGACCTTGAAACACTGGCCGCAGCGAATGCAGGTAGATAGAAATTCCGCTTCTGATGCCACCCCTGGCGGCCGGATCAGGTATTCCTCCGGTCGCCGGGCCACCGAGCCCAGACGGATGAGAGGCACGGCCACGACCCCGGCGGCCATTGCCGTCACCACCTGCCGCCGCCCCAGATCCAGGGCCGGCCGGGCTACTCGGCCCCCGAATTTAAAGGATACCCGGTCCTTTTGGCAAGCCTCCTGGCAACTCATGCACAACTGGCACTCGGCCATCTGGTGCTGCGGCACTGCCTCGGCGTGAATCGACCCCATCTTACACACTTCTTGACAGTCGCCACATTCCCGGCAGAGTTTAAAGGGCCGCCGCCGCAGCCAGGAAAACCGGGCCGCCAGGCCGTACACTGCCCCCAGGGGGCATAAGGCCCGGCACCAGAAACGCCGGTCCACCCGTTCCAGGGCCACGATACTAGCGAATATGGCCAGTGTGAAAAACGGCAGGAGAAAAACCTGCTTTCGGAACGGCAGGACGGTGTCTTTCAGGTATCCATACATCGGTTCGCTGACATACGTCAGGGGTGTCCCCACCTCGTAGGCCTTGGCAAAAGTTTCCTCCAGCCCGTAGGACAGCTCCGGATACACCACAATTCCCAGGGTCCGGTAGAGGAGCGACAGGGGATCAAACAACCCCACCAGATTGACCTTGAAAAGGGCTGCGGCCAGAAGAAAAAACAGCAGATAGTATTTGACCCGCCGCAGCCGCAGGGCAGAACCCCGGTCCGGGCGGGGACTGAATAACAGGCGGCGGCAACCGTCCAGGGTTGTCCCCAGGGGACAGATCCAGCCGCAGAAAAAGCGGCCTAATACAAAGGTGAGCCCCACCAGCACCAAAGCCAGAAAAAGTCTCCAAACCATCTGGCTGTGGTTCAACAGGTGGGCCGCCAGAATCAGGGGATCGAAATCGAAAAACAGATCCACCGGCCAGCCCAAAGTTTCCTGCCCGGTATAGACCGTTTTCAGAAAGAGCAGCACAAAAAGCAGCAGAAAGAAGATCTGGCTCAGGCGGCGGGCCAGGACCCAGCCCCGCCAGGGTACAGGCCGATAAGCTTCGGTTTTGATATCAGGTGTATTTTCCATAGGTGATTCTTAAGCAGCAATCGGGCCTGTTCCCGCTGTGAGATCAGGCCCGAATATGTCGTTAGCTGACAGCTGAAAGCTGATCGCTGACAGCTCTGGTATTTTCAAGCCGTCAGAATCTTAATCTTCTCCAGATCCATTTCCCCCAGTCCCAGTTCATAGGCTTTGGTTATATAACCAATTTCAGCCGGCTTCATCCCGAACAAAGTAGCGGTGCCGTAGGCGTCTATGGCCACCGGGTCAATACCGGCGAAGACCAGGTTTTTTACCTGCACGTATTCCGGTTTCCCCCCGGAGGGGCCGCCCTCGGTCATGATGCGGGTGGCGTCCAGGATGGTCAGGTCAGCCCTCAGGACCAGGTTCATGTCGGCAATGTTCTGGTGCAGGCCCACATGGCAGCGCCCCCGCCAACCGCCGATGGCCCCCATCATGTTTTTCATGGCCATGGTGAGGCGGGCTTCGGAGTGATGCTTGGCGATGGGGATATTGATGAAGCGGTCGGCTTCCAGGATATCCTTATAAAAAGACCATCGCTTCAGAGACTTGGCTTTAGGGATATTCATTTCCACGAACTTGCGTTCGTCCACGAATTCCACTACCGCCCGAGGATCTTTGATGTCCTCCACCGCGGCTTTGATGCCGCTGTTGGCATAGGCCCGCCGGGCGTCATGGCAGGTATGGTCCAGAACTTTAACCTTTTTGGCCCCTGCCTCCAGGCAAAGCTCAACAACTTTGCGCACCACGATGGGATTGGAATTGGCCCCCATTTCCGGGGTCCGGTCCCAGGCCATGTTGGGTTTGACCACCACCACTTCGTTGGGGTTGACGAATTTTTTCATACCCCCCAGGGCCTGAACCGCGTCTCCCACCAGGTGGGCGTAATTCGTGCCGGTGGTTTTGGCCAGCACCGGTTCGGGCCGGCCTTCCGGGGCCATGGCCAGAAGTTCCGGGGGAAAAGTAAAGATCTTGCCGACGCCCGCCGCCAATCCCAGGGCCGCGACGCGCTGCAAAAATTCCCGACGATCCATGAGGTTCCTTTTCTCCCCTCGCCCCCCTTGGGGGAGAGGGTCAGGGTCAAGGGTAAATCAAAGCTCATTCTCGTTCCCAAGCTCCCGCTTGGGGATACCATTGCCTGCGAAGCTTCGGCTTCGTTCTTGAATGTTCCACGAAATGGGGGAACAAGAAATTGCCGGCAATTACAGAATATTCCGCGATTTTCTTCTATTGCTGACTAATAATAACTGTACTCATTGACATGGGGGTTTTCAAGCTTTTTATCAGGGACTAGCCGCCGATGCTGGCCATACTGCGGGCGCAGGGAGAGGCGAGATCTTGGTTCAGATGGTGCCGGGCCGGTTTCCTCAGAATGGCCTGGTGAAACAGCCCCAGCAGGGTGGCGTCATCCGCCCCAGTCCGCAGCGGGCCTTTCAGGTCAACTTCGTCGTCGCCGAAAAGGCAGGGACGCAGGCGCCCGTCCGCGGTGAGGCGCAGCCGGTTGCAATCCTGGCAGAAATGCTGGCTGAGGGGGGTGATAAAACCGATCTCGCCCCTGGCGCCGGGATAGCGATAGCATTGGGCCGGGCCGGCGTTGGCAGCCGGGGGTAGTTCTTCCAGGAGGCCGTGCTGCCGCAACCTGGTGCGCATCTCCGCCGCCGGGAGATAATAATCGGCGCGCCAGCGGGAGGTGCGGCCGATGGGCATGAATTCCAGAAAGCGGATGTGCCAGGGATGTTCCAGGGACAGCCGGGCAAAGTCCAGAAGCTCATCGTCGTTGATACCCCTAAGAACGACGCAGTTGATCTTAATGGGGGCAAAACCCATCGCCGCGGCGGTGTGGATGCCCTCCCAGACCCGGTCCAAAAGATCGCTGCCGGTGAGCCGGGCGTAGCGTTCCGGGTTCAGGGAGTCCAAACTGATGTTTAACCGGCGCAAACCCGACTGCCAGAGGCTTGCCGCCTTCTCGGCCAATAGCACGCCGTTGGTGGTGAGGCAAATTTCCTGGATGCCGGGCAGTGCGTTTAAGGAGGTTAAGAAAAGACTCCACCCCCAACCGGATCAGGGGTTCGCCTCCGGTCACCCGGATTTTGGTCATTCCTGCCTGCACCCCCAAGCGGGCCAGGCGCAGCAGCTCTTCATAGCGCAGGATGTCGGCGTGCTGCAGTTTAACCATGTCCTGCACCGGCGCACAATAAAAGCAGCGCAGGTTGCAGCGGTCGGTAATGGAAAGGCGTAAGTAAGTAATCTGGCGGCAGTGGTCGTCTAACACAGTCGGTTCCGGTTTCAGAATGCTAATATGTTTCTTATGATATAAATGCCCCGGAAGCGATTGTCAACGACAGTTTCATCCGAACCTGCAATAACTGCTTTAGCTCAGGTATGCAGGGCGGCAAAGCGAAGCGCCTTCCGCCTTTCGAATCCGTATGCAGAGTGGGCGGCGCTTCCTCCCAAATACCCTGCTTTACATGATCCCCAGATACCGCAAAATCCCGATGAGCAGCAGTGCCCCGCCCCCACCTTAAGCCAACCTGTGTCTAAGGCTAAGAATTACCGCACCCCCCAACAGCTAACTCAGTTGCGCTTCTATGTCGTCAAAGATATCCTCGAGGTTATAGAGTAGCTTATCCGCCTGGGCGAGATTCCAGTCAGCGATATCTTTCTCAATACTCTTATAAAGCTTCTGCAGCTTTTCTCGATGCCGGAGCAGCACATCCCTGAGCGGCGTACTATCGAAGGTATACAGCAACTGATCCAAGTGCCCCGCTAATTCATAGAGCGAGGGATTCCGCTGCACCAACTCCGGCTCCAGATAGCCCAGATGGCGCGCCAGTTTAGGGTAGGTATCCCCTAACCCTGTTTGATAATAAGGACTGACAGTTACCTTAATTTGCATGTGTTTACTCATGGCTGCTCCCTTTCAGGTGGATTGCCGGGCAAGGTGTCAGACGGCTGGCGGCCAAATCTATCCTCGGACCAACCCCGATCAGTTTATTATGCCCATCATATCTCAGATATATGCCGGTTCAAAGATTATTTTTGATCATTCTATCCTCCCCACCCCACCAGCCGTTCCCTGAAACGCCATCACTACTATCCCTCTCCCTTTATCCGCCTTTTTCTCTCGCTCTTCCCTGTTTTTGCGACATCTGCCCCAGGTGTTCTGTCTTTTTTCAGCCTTTTTTAGTATGTTGCCATTGTCGTTAAGTGAACCAGCCCCTGGCCTCAGTGCATTTTTTCAGGAGTGATTCGTCCCTGAGGCAAATGTCATCCGGGTTGGACTTAACCGTAATCTCTAATCACTCAAAATTGTGAGCCCACGGAGGTAAAACACTGAAGAAAGGAGTGGAAAAAAAGTGGGAAATAGGTGGGAAAATCGATGCTATTAATGAGGAATGAGCAATAAAAACAATAAGATAATTAATTAATATTTTTAGTTCCATAGTTGAGCATTTTTCCGGCTTTAGAAATGCCGGACCGATAGTGCGGTTATAAAAACTCTCAAAACATATTTAGATAAGAACGGGAAAATTCCAAATGAAGAGACTTAGAATAAAAAAACTACTAGTTGTCGTTATGATTGCTTGTTTGGTTCCTGGGTGTGCCGGTCTGGGGAAATTCACCCCTCAAGGGGCCGCCTTGGCCAATAATGCCGTGACCGTGGCCACTGGGCTTCTGCATGCCCTGGATGGTTTTTACGGTGACCTTCTTGACCTCAAACTGGTCCCTGATTTTACTACTGATGCCACCAGGGCATTGTCAATCGCTGATACTGCGGCGGTTGTTTTAAGACAAATCATTGCCGGGGCGACTGTTACTGATGAACAGCTTAACCTGGCAGCCGGTCAGGTTGATGCTGCTAAAGCTATCCTTAACCGGACACCGACAAAAGACGCGGGAAAAAAGTGGGAAACAGGCGGGAAAATTGAATGCGATATGACTTGATTTATAATAAAAACAATAAATTATACGGGGTAAAATTACCTTTTTCCCACCCCGGGTTAATTATCATCCATGGTCAGACTGCAAACCAGAAACTAATTACTAATCACTGACCACTGATCCCTCCCCCTAAGCCAGGCTGACTTTTAAGATCTCTTCCTGGGGGATAGCCCGGTCTAGGCGGATGAGGATAGTCTCCCCGGGGTGGAACTGGCGGCCGGAGGGGGAGGGCATTTCTGTTTCCAGGAGAATGTCCGGTAGGAGCAGTCGATAGCGGTTAGGGTGCTGCTCCAGCACCAGGGCCGGCATTTTCTGGCCTAAGCGTTGGCTCAGGTACTTAACCAGCCAGTAGCGCAGACGCCGGGTTTTCAGGATAGCGGCCCGGCGCAGGGCCGGTTCCAGGGTGGTGAGCAGTACCTCCAGGGCATCCCGGCTGTAAGGCAGTGGTTGCTCGCTCAAGGAGGCCAGTAGTTGCCGGTGAATGATGAGATCCAGGTAGCGGCGGATGGGTGAACTCAGGGTGGTATAGACCGGCAGACCCAGGCCCCAGTGCGGCTGCGGTTCCGGCTCCAGGAGAACCCGGCTCAGGCGGCGGCGGTTCTGCCAGAGCTGGAAGAGGGATCTGCCCTCCACGATCGCCAGTTCTTCCCGGGGTGGGGCCTGGCTACGGTACAGGGCCGGCAATTGGCGCTCGGACAAATACCGGGCCCCCAGGCGGTTGGCCAGGATCATGGCCTCGGAAACCATATCATGGCTGGGAGTTTCAGTGTCTTCAATTTCGACCCGGACCTCTCCCTGGGCATCGGTGTAAATGAACACGTCCGGGAACTGCAACTGGACCCCCCCATGGCTCAACCGTCGCTCCCGGAGCTTGACGGTGAGCCGATGTAAGTCCGCCAGTCTTTCTTCTTGACCCATGCGGAAATCCACCTCATGATAGGTGAGCCGCTGGTGGACCCGAATCAGGCTTGGGAGGATGGTGCAGTCTTTGATTTCGCCGGTTGCCGATAAACTGACCAGGAAACTCAATGCCCGCCGGGGCTCATGCGCCAGCAGACTAAAGGTATTTTCTGACAGGGTTTCGGGGAGCATGGGAATACGCCGCTCGGGCAAATACAGGGAGGTCCCTCGCTCCAGGGCCGATTGATCCAGGAGGTCGCCCGGCTGGAGGTAGGAGATCACATCGGTGATGTGGACGCCCAGGCGCCAGCCATCAGGGATCTTTTCCAGGCTCAGGGCGTCGTCGAAGTCCCGGGTGCGTTCTCCATCGATGGTGAAGGTTTCCAGGTCCGAGAGGTCGACCCGGCTGAAAGCGTAAGGATCCGGGTGGCCTGCCCGGGAGCTAAGGAGTAAGGCCGCTTTCTGGATTTCCGGGGCAAAATCCTGGGGCGCCTCATACCGGTAGAGGTCGAGATTTTCGTCTGGATTAAAAACGCCTAACTTCAGAAGCAGCTTGAAGGGGATGTCGGGTTTGAAGAGCTTGGCCTCTTCCAGGTATTCTTTGCCTAACTCGTAGTGCTCCCCGGCGGCGCCATGCACTGCCATGTCCCGGAGCACGTCCACCAGCCGTTGCCGCCAGGCCGGATCGGTGATGTCCTGGCTCTCCCAGGCTGATTTGAGCCAGACCGCCGCAGTTTCCATCTCCTGGCGCCGCTCCAGCTCCCGGCGATATTGTTCCTTGAGACTCTCCACCACCTCGGGCGGGTGGGGTTGCCAGACGCTGCCTTTAAATTTGAAGTAGAACCGATCCTCAAACAAAGCCCGGCCCAGGGCAGCACTCTGATCCGAGGTCACGGCGTCTCCATACCAGGTGCGGGCTAGATCGGCGACGATGAAGCTGTCAACTTCATCGACCAGCAGTTCCCACAGCTCCTCCAGGTTGATTTCCCGTTTCAGGGTCTCCCGCCGCCGGCTGATGGTTTTGAGTTGCTCCACCAACTCGTGGCGCGGGAGATTGGCCCCGGCAGACCATGGGGTCGTGTGGATCAGGCGTTTTCGGGGAAGATTCATTTCCCGGTTCTGTTCGGTGATGACGTGCAGCCGCTCCCCGCGGTCGTCTCCCACAAACGCACAGTATATTTTCCGGTCCTCAAAGAATTCGACGACTTGATAGTTTTCCATTATTTTGTTAGAGCTTTAATAATTTTGTTACTTTATCAAGCGTCCGAGAAATGTCAAGGGATGGTAAGAGGCAGCGGCTTTCTCATTGCAATCCCTCCCGCCGTTGTTATAATGAGGCCATATTTGATGCGGCAGCTTTGGTTGCCGGGGAGGTCTAGAGGCAGGAAGCATGAAGCTCGCCCTGATTTCAGATGTCCATGCCAATCTGGAAGCCCTGGAGGCGGTGCTCCAGTCCATTGAGCCTGAAGGGGTTGATCTTATCCTCCATTTAGGTGATCTGGTGGGTTATAATGCCAACCCCAGGGAATGCGTCGACCTCATCCGCGAACAAAATGTCCTCTGCGTTGCCGGTAATCATGACCGGGCCGTCCTTGACCCAACCTTGGCCCAGGATTTCAATATCATTGCCTACCAGGCGGTTATCTGGTCCCAAGACCAGTTGACCGGCGACCACAAAGCCTTTCTGCAACAGCAACCCATCACCCGGGTCATCCAGGACCGTTTTCTCGCCTGCCACGGCACCCCGGCCAGCCCGGACGCCTATATTTCTCACCACTTTCAGGGTAAACGAGTCCTTAATATGCTTCGCCGAGAATTGACTCCCGCCACGGTGTGTTTCTTCGGCCACACCCACCGCCGGGCCGTCTGGTACAGGGATGTCCGGGGCAACGTGGCCCAGATGACCATCTCCGAACACAAGGTCCGCCTGGAGCGAGACAACCTCTATCTCATCAATCCCGGCAGCGTCGGCCAGCCCCGGAACCGGATTCCCCTGGCTTCGTATGCCGTGTTCGATACCGCTGAGTTCGTCTTGCAATACAAACTGGTCCCTTATAACATCGGCTCTGCTCAGAGCAAGATCTTGGCCGCCAACCTACCACCTTATCTGGCTGAACGTTTGGCTGAAGGAGTGTGAGGCTGCTGCCGCCAGGCTGAGAAACGGGGAGGATGACCATGATGCAGGGGTTTCGCAAAGAGGGGGTGCTCAAAGATGGCACCAAAGTTGTGCTCCGTCCTATGGTGAAGGAGGACCGGAATAAACTGATTGATTTTTTTTCCCGGGTTTCCGAACAGGATCGCCAGTTTTTACGAAGTAATGTATGCGACCCGAAAGTAATCGACAACTGGGTGAACAACATCGACTACCACAAGGTTTTTCCCCTCGTGGCGGAGGTGGATGGCAAAATCGTGGGCGACGCCACCCTTCACATGCGCCGCACCGGTTGGAAGCGCCATCTGGGCAATGTGCGCGTCGTAGTGGCCAACGACTTTCAAGGCCGAGGCCTGGGCACGTTTCTGATCAATGAAATCGCCGAGCTGGCAGGAGAATTCGGCCTGGAAAAATTGGTGTCGGAAATCTATTTCAACGCCCCCGGCGCCCTCAACGCTTTTAAACGTGCCGGGTTCGGGGTCAAAGCCGTGTTTGAAGATTTAGTGAAAGATCTCTACGGCAAAAACGCCGACATGATTGTCATGGTGTGTGACGTGGAAGCGCGCCGGGACCGCCTCCGGGGCAGAGAGCTGGCCTGATCATCTCTGTGAGCCTGGGGCGGAGGGAAGGCAGAGACCTCTCTTGACAATATCTGTGACGACAGGCAATAGCATGCAGCTCACTGAAAAATTTAAACGTTCCGTTTCCATGCTGACCTGGGGCTACAATGAAGAGGGGCTGGTGGCTGAATTTCTGGACCGGGCCCTGGCTTTGTTGGCCGCTACCGTGCATGATTATGAGTTAGTCTTTGTGGACGATGGCAGCACCGACCGCACTCCAGACATAGTCGCTGCCTATGCTCAACAAGAACCCAGGTTGCGCCTGCTCATCAACGAAAAAAATGTCAACGTGGGACTTTCCTGTCGCCGTGCCGTGGCTGCAGCCCAAAAAGAATTCTTGTTCTGGCAAACCGTGGATTGGTCCTATGACCTGACCCATCTCCGCCTTTTTTTGGAGCTTTTGAACTATTTCGATGTGGTGCAGGGGATCCGCCCCACTCCGGAAAAAACCTTCAGCCACATTCCCATCCTCCGCTCTTTTTACCGGGCTGGAGCCCGTTCCGATAACCTCAAAAAGGCCTTTGTTTCTTTGTGTAATTACTATCTCTTGCGGCTCCTCTACGGCGTGGATTTCGAAGATTTTCAGAATATTACCTTCTATCCCACCGCCCTGGCCCAGTCGCTGACGCTGGTGGGCCGAAGTTCTTTTATCAACCCGGAATTACTCATCAAATCTTATGCCCGGGGGGTCAGTTTTCTGGAGGTCCCCATTCCATTTTTACCCCGGCGCCAAGGTGAAGCTAAAGGCACTAAACTCAAGGCCGTTCTTCGTTCTATAAAAGACGTGTTCGGCAACTGGTTCGCCTGGGGATGCAAACTGCGGCTTGGGTTAAGCAAGAATCAAAAGGGGACTATTCACCGGGTAAGTCGCCCCTTTTTTTTAGACGAAAAGGTCCTGACCCTGGTATTACCCCTGTTAAAATATTATCGCTGAAAGGATCAGCGCCAGGCTCCTTCTCGTCCGGAACTCAAAGTAACGGACCAGAAGATATTTTCTGCACCGCTATAATATCAGCCTTGACTATGGTATTTTCTGCTAAAATTGTTACAATAGAGCAAAATTTTGTTGAAAAAGTGAGCCGGGATAATTGCCATGATCACACTTGCCCTCGAAACTATTCAGACCCTTTCCTCCGAGCGTCGACAGGCCATTGTTAAACGATCCAGTGTTGATGTGTCAGCCGTTTTGGACGATATCAAAAAGATTGTTCAGGATGTGCGTCAGTATGGTGACCGCATCTCTTTGGATTTTCACCGGCAATTTAAGGCCGAGATCAGCACTGCTGATCTGGTGGCGGGTCCTGAGGAAATTGAGGCAGCTTACGCATCACTGGATCCCAAGCTGATCGATGCCCTGAAACTTGCCGCCAGGAATATTGAAAAATTTCACACAGCACAATTGGATCGGGAAATGTGGGCCATTGAAGTGCAGCCGGGTATCCTGGCCGGTCGCGTGTCTCGCTCCCTGGACCGGGTCGGTTGTTATATCCCCGGGGGCTTGGCCAAATATCCCTCCACCGTGCTGATGACCATCATTCCTGCCCGGGTGGCCGGAGTGCCAGAGATCATTGCTTGTACACCCCCAGATCAGGGCATGACCGCCAATGCCACCACTCTGGCTGCGGCCCACCTGGCCGGCGCCCAGAAGATCTATAAAATCGGTGGCCCCTGGGCGGTGGCCTCCATGGCCTACGGCACTGAGACCGTGCCTAAAGTGGATAAAATCGTCGGCCCCGGCAATAAATACGTCACCGCCGCCAAACTTTTGGTGTTCGGGGAAGTGGGTATAGACTCGCCCGCCGGACCAAGCGAAGCCCTGATTCTGGCAGACGAAACTGCGGAAGCCAGAATGGTGGCTTTGGACTTCCTTTCCCAAGTAGAGCACGACCCGGACGCCGCCGCCGTGTTGGTGACCACCTGGGAGCCTCTGGCCCACCGGGTCATTGATTTTATTAAAGAGACGATCCACTCGCTGCCCCGCCAGGATATCCTTAAATCCGCCATTAACCATCATTCGGCAGTACTTTTTGGCGAAAGACTTGTCTGAAGCAGTTGACTTCGTCAATCTCTATGCCCCTGAGCATCTACAGATTTTAACCAGGGAACCATTTGCCGTGTTGCCTCGTATCCGCCATGCCGGATCCATCTTCCTGGGCCCCTATTCCCCCATCCCCGTGGGCGATTATGCCTCCGGTACCAACCATGTCCTCCCTACCGGGCAGACGGCGCGTATGTTCTCTGGGCTGTCAGTGGATGACTTTTTGAAAAAACCGACCTTCCAGCATTTGACCAAGGAGGGTTTGAGATCCCTCAAAGACGCCGTCATTTTACTGGCAGAAGCCGAAGGCCTGCCCTTGCACGCCCGGGCCGTGGCCGAGCGGTTTCGATACGTTTAAGCTTGTGAGTTTAAACCAAATAACATACATTATACGTACAGTCGAATCAGGCCCGTCTTCTCCAAAGGCCGAAGGTTCATAACTGGCGAGCTAGTCACCTTAAAGGAGAGCGGTTCACCGCCTAAGAGGAGAATATTAGGTGTACAAAGGGGAGGCCGTCGCCTTAACTGAAATTGCCGATGTGCAGAGCAGGCCCGATCACCGCAACATCGATATCGATAAGGTCGGAGTCAAAAATATTTCCTATCCCATCGTGGTGCTGGATAAATTTAACGGCACCCAAAACACCATCGCCTGCATCAACGTTTATGTCAATTTGCCCTATCGCCACAAGGGCACTCACATGAGCCGGTTCATCGAGATTCTCAGTGAATTCCGGCGCCACATCAGCATCAAGAACATTCCCCAAATCTTAGAGGAAACCCGTCGCCGGCTGCACGCCCAATCCGCCCATATTGAGATGACGTTTCCTTATTTTATTGAAAAACAGGCCCCGGTATCCAAAGCCAGTGCCCTCATGGAATATATCTGCACCATTAAAGGATCACTGCACGAAAAGGGGAATATCGATCTGGTAGCCTGCGTCAAAGTTCCCATCACCACACTGTGTCCTTGTTCCAAGGAAATCAGCCAGGTAGGGGCCCATAATCAACGCGGAGAAGTGCGGGTGCAGGTGAGGTTTAAAAAGTTTTTCTGGATTGAGGACTTAATCAGGTTAATTGAAGAATCGGCGTCTTGCGAGGTCTACGCCCTGCTTAAACGGCAAGATGAAAAATATGTCACCGAGCGGGCCTATTCCAACCCCATGTTCGTGGAAGATATTGTCCGGGAAATCGCCCTAAAGTTAGATCGAGACGACAATTTCACCTGGTATTCCGTTGACTCCGAAAACTACGAGTCCATTCATAATCACTCTGCCTACGCTTATATCGAAACCGACAAACACCAAGCCGACAAAAAATAAACGAAGACCCCCCCTTATCTGCTTAAGAAGCCTTGCCGTCTCCTTCTATTACTGAGGTATTGAAGCCATCAGAAAACCGGGCTGTTTTCACGCTCGCCGAAACACGCCGACTTAATCCTTGTGGATTCAAATCACTTAAGCCACCAGGAACACCTTGACGGTCTGAAAGCCCCAGGCCACATACGTTAACTCGACAAAGCCCGGTTGTACACCTGTTGGCTTCATTGGGAGATTTTACTATCGACATCCGGCTTTTCCTGGCGCGGCACGGCGCAGGAATCCCGGCTCATTCAGGTTCTGATCCCTAATTTGGGAAGAATCCAGGAATTTAAGGCTACCCAGATCGCCACGAAGATTAATAAATAGATAATGGTACTCAACTTGCCAAACCTCCTTAAGAGAATGTCTTCAAGGTAAACACTGAATTCAATGTAAGACAGTATTCGACCGGTTGCAAGCCCCTTTTTATTTGCTGTAGAGGTTTAGGAGCTTATTGGTGGTAGGTTCTATCATATCGTATCTTTATTGCCTCCATGGGGAGTAGCTTTTTTTTTGCTCCAACGTCGCAGCCACCGGTAAAAAGTTTCTTTATAGATAAGCATGAGCAAACCAGCCAGTAAGAATATCCCTAAGAGCGTGTAAAAGGAGACATAGTTACCCTTGTAGACATTTGCTCCTTGTAAAGTGAGCAAGAAGGTTCCGGGCATGCGGCCGATAATATTGATGATGAGAAAGACCCGGAAAGGCATTTTGCTGAGACCCAGGATAAAGCAGAGATAATCTTTGGGAAAGCCGGGGATTAAAAAGAAGAGGAAGGCTAAAAGCGCCCCTTGCCTTTCGATAATGAAATCAAACTTTTCCAGGGTCTCTTTCCTAACCACCTTCTCGACAAAATGGATTTCCAACCACCTTCCCAAGAGAAAAGCTAATGATGACCCCAGGGTGAGACCCACTGTAGAATAGAGAAAACCCTTGGGAATGCCGAATAAAAAGCCCCCCAGAAAACCTGTGGCCTCTCCAGGGATAGGGGCGAATACGACCTGCAGGGACTGGATAAAGATAAACACCAGAGGAGCTGCCGGGCCGAAGGATATCAGCCAGTCCCGCACCTGTTCTTTTGAGGTAAAAAAGTGATAAGAATCCATCACCCACAGGCTGATGTAATTACGAAAGACATACAGTATGATGGCGGCAAAGAAAATCAGGAGGAGGGCGGCTAGAGCTATGGTAAACCAGGTTCCATTTTTCTGGCCTGAGGTATCCGGCAGGTTCGACAAGGAGGCGATCTCTTTCTTAAAAAGGTTAATCAGGACGGTGAGCCTGGCTCCCAAAGGCGGCCCTGGAAAGTCTGGCGCTGGTTAAAAGTTTGCTTAATATGATTCAAGACAGCAGTTTTGTCCAGACACCACCGGGGATCAACCAGTTCATCCGGATGTGGATCGCTGGTCAATCGATGAATAACTGTTTGCGGTGGCAAAAGCTCAATAAAGTCAACCACCAGACTAACGTATTCCTCCTGGGACAACGGCGTATAGAGGCCATCGGCATAGAGCTGGGCCAAAGGAGTATCTTTGATGATGTACAAAAGATGGATCTTAACGCCATTAACCGGCAATGAGCACAAAAATCTGGCTGTGGCCATTATTTCAGCTTTTGATTCCTGGGGCAGGCCGAGGATTACGTGTGCCAACACATGTAACCCGTGGTCCACTGTCATGTGTGCTGCTTTTACAAAGCAGGCGGCGTCATGGCACCGGTTGATATACTGCAATGTCGGGTCATGAGCGGATTGCAGGCCCAATTCCAGCCAGATAAAATGAGATCGGGTATACGAACTCAAAAGTTTAATGAGTTCCGGAGACAGGCAATCCGGGCGGGTGCCAATACTCAAACCCACCACCTGGGGATGGGCCAGGGCTTCTTCATAGAGGCGGCGCAGTTCTTCCAAGGGAGCATATGTATTGGAGAAACTTTGGAAGTAAGCTATGAACTTTCGGGCCTTATAGCGTTGCCCGACCCGGGCAATGCCATCCTCCAATTGCTTGGTGATGCTGTATCCCAGGGCATGGGCGCCTGTCCCGGACCCCTTCTGGTTGCAATAAATACATCCACCCCAACCGATCCGGCCATCTCGGTTGGGACAGGTCAAGCCGACGTCTAACGTTATTTTCTGTACCCGTTCGCCAAACTGGCTCGATAGATAAGTGTTCAGACTGCGGTAAGGAGAGGTGGGAGATAGCGTCTGCTTCATGCGCCTAAATCACCCCAGAGGTATTGCAGCACCGTTAGCGCTGCCATTGCTGCCGTTTCAACACGTAAACGTCTTGGTCCCAGACCTGTCAAAAGGAATCCGGCGTTTTGGGCTGCTGCCGCTTCTGTGGCGGTAAATCCACCTTCCGGCCCGATCAGAGCCCGGACGCTTTGCGGACGCGGCAGGGAGGCCAAATCAATATCGCTGTCATGCTCCCTTTGCTCTTCCCAAAACATTATTTTTAAATCCTCTTGTCCCTGGAGAACTTTCAAAAATTCAACCGGCGCATCTATCTGCGGCAGTACTTTCCTTTGGCTGGATTTCAAGGCCTCTTGGGCCAGACGCAGCCAGCGGCTCTGACGCGATTTTTTCCAAACATCGGGCCTAATCAGAGATCTGGCTGAAAGAAAAGGAATTAGCCGGAATATACCCATTTCCGTGACTTGCCGGACAATGAGATCAAAATTTTCAGATCTAACTAGGGCCAACCCTAAAGTGATCTGCAAGGTTGATTCAAGGCCGGTTTTCAACTCTGTAAGGATACGGAGCCGGGCGGCAGCGGGTTCAAGAATTGAAATCTCAGCCGCAAAGATTCGTCCGCAGCCGTCTGAGACTTCAACCTTCTCTCCTACTGGGAGACGTAACACCCTGATTAAATGGTGGGTTTCCGAGGATGACAATACTACTTCATCTCCCAGGAATTGCTCCGGTCCGGCAAAAAACCGTCGGAGCTGACGTTCCGGAGAAATCCGGCTGGGAAAGGTTTTATCAGGATCCACGTGGTTACAACCGCTTCAGAACAAGAGCCGCCCAATCATCTTTTTGGTAGATTTGAACAAAGAGCAACCCCTGCGCCAAGAATCTTTCTTGCAGTTTGGGGAAATCGTTTAGCAAAAAGCCTGAAATAATGAGTTGTCCGGATGGACGTAAGCGCCCTGCCAGGGATTCAGCCAGAGATTGTAAATCAGGCGCAGTGAGGTTGGCGAAAATAAGATCAAATTGCTGCCGGATGGCTGCCAGGGGTACATCATCAGCTCGCACCCAGTCTTGAAGCTCGTTTAGGAGGATATTATCTCTGGCCGCGGCCAAAGCTTCAGGGTCCACATCAATAGCCAATACCTTGGCCCCCAAACGGGCTGCCGCCAGACCCAAAATGCCAGTTCCGGTCCCCACATCCAATACTTGTCTAGAGGGTAGGGGAGACCACTCCTGGGCCACTTCTTCCAAGGCCCGTAAACAGAGCCAGGTGCTGGGATGCCGGCCGGTGCCAAAAGCCATGCCTGGATAAATTGTCAAAACCACATCGTTGCCGACCGGTGAATATTCCTCCCAGGGTGGCCGGACAACAAAACGACCGGTCAGACGTCGGGATTTGAAATGGACTTGCCAGGCCCGTTCCCAATCTTCTTCTTCAATAAGCCGTTGTTGCAGTTCCCCGATCCTATACCCCAAAGAAACCAACCGATCCAAATACTCCAATAAATCCCGACGATTATCTGCAGTAAATTCTCCAGCCGGGAAATATGTCCGGATAGCGGCTAAACGTTGGGTGCCGGCAATTTCCTCTCCATCTTCCAGCACCACCCCCCGGCCACTCCAGGCAGTAAGAAAAATACCGGCTTCCTCCTGGAGTGTTTCAGGTAACGTTATCCTTATTTCCAGCCATTCCCGTCTCGTCATAGTACACCTGATAGATGTTTGCAGTACGTTTTGTTATTGAATTTTTCAGATAATAATCAGTAATCTATGGTCGGTCCAAAAACCAGGCGGAAAAAATTACTTACCGGGGAATTATATCTTTTATTATCGTAAGGTGCAATTTTCTCAGCCTGATCCAAGACCCAAAAGACGAAGTTCAATCGGAAAAATCTCTTTGAAAAGTTTTGGAAAGGAATTGTCTTTACCGGCTTCCTGTTATTCGGTGGCATCTTTCCGAGAACGGCATTTCTTAAGGCTGACAGCAGCTAGCGTTTACTGTCTTTTCTTCCTCGCTGCGGATCCTGCAATTCAAACTGTATCCGTGGTTCCTGGGTACTGAGGGATTTTTGAAGTCCTTCGACAGTCTTTTTAAAATATACCTGGGAAAAGGCAAAGAAATCCCCAGTTATGACAAGCGCTTGGCGTAAGATGCTTTCCACCTTATCAACCCTGGGATTCTTGACCACTAAAAAGGTATTCCGGTTCAATAGCGATTCCGGGCCATTAAATCCAAAATAGATGTTGGGAAAATTTCGAACCATGATGACCAGCCCGCTTTGATCCAGAATAATTGCCGGGTTTAATTCACTGACATCGGTTCGCAATTTATCCATAAGTTCTCCTTTCACCAGCAAACCTCTTCCTATTTGTCGCAGGGAGTCCACTTTTTTTTCAACCTCTAAGAGCATAGTCTCTTTTTGTGATTGAGTTAGTCTGCCAAACCGGTGGAAAAAACCGGGAGGCCAGAAATAGCCCTCCACTGTGGCTTCCGAAGCTGGGGCCGAGGCAGGTACGATCACCAATGACAAACAAAAGAAAACCAAAACCTTAAAGAAACGCGTTGTTTGATAATGAGATAATATTCCCTGCATCTTTAACTCCATGGATATTAGGCGGCCTATCTGAGGCTCAAAGAGGACTCCGCTAAGCCTCATTTGTTGTATTTTAGAGAAAGTCCCGTCATTGACTTGATCTAACTTCCAAGGGGTATTAAGCTAATAGTTGTATGTTACATCTCAATGCAGCAGGCTGAAATTTGAAGTATCTTTGGTTCGACCAAAAATATTTGCTTGATCTCAGTATTAACAGTATCAGGACCTCAATCTTTTATGTTAAATCAATTCTTTAAGTTTATAAAGTGGCCACTGGTTTTTTACTCGTTTTTTTTAGTTATGCTCATTTCTATGGCACTTCCAACCATTGCCTGGCAGGTAAAATCTCAGAGAGGCGAGTTACCCCGGCATCACGTGGCTGGAGGTTTTAGGAATCTGCATATCGATGCTAAAGGCCGGAGAGGAGATTTTTTCCGTTGGCGCTTTGGCTTCGGACCCAAAGAAGAACCGGCCCTTAAACCGGACACTGTTCCAGCTTATCATCCCCAGATGTTAACGCCGGATCTGAATTGTCTGAATCATGCCGATCCCAGAAATATTCAGATAACCTGGATCGGTCATGACACCTTTTTAATCCAGGTTGCCGGTCTCAATATCCTGACAGATCCTATTTTCAGCGACCGGGCCTCTCCGTTTAGTTTTACCGGGCCCAAGAGATCCGTACCGCCTCCCATGAGGCAAGATGAGCTACCGCCGATTCAGGCCACAGTAATCAGTCACAATCATTATGACCATCTGGACAAGGCTTCTGTACCAAAATCTAGGGAATAAGGTAAAATTTTTCGTTCCTCTGGGATTGTCCCGATGGTTTCAAGAAGCAGGTTTGGATAACGTGACGGAGCTGGATTGGTGGCAATTCGCGGAGTTGGGGCCGATCCGCCTCCATTGTGTTCCGGCCCAGCATTTTTCCATGCGGACACCCTTTGATACCAATAGAGTTTTATGGGCGGGTTGGGTGCTGTCCACTCCGTCGGGAAATATCTTTTTTGCCGGCGACACTGGGTATTCTCCGGATTTTCGAGAGATTGGACAAAGATTGGGTCCCATGCGACTTGCCCTCATACCCATCGGGGGATATATGCCACGTTGGTTTATGAAGCCCATGCATCTGGATTCCAGGGAAGCTGTCTGGGTACACCGGGATGTGCAATCCCAGCAATCCATCGGCATGCATTGGGGCACCTTTAAGTTGACGGAAGAACCTCTAGTTGAACCACCATTATATTTGCAACAGGTGCTGCAAGAGGAAAATATACCGCAGGAAAGATTTATTGTCCTGCGGTTTGGCGAGACCAGGATTTTTCAACCTTAGTATAGGGGATAGGTCCATTGCATGACCAAGCGTATCATATATCGAACTCTGTCCGGAGCACAACGTTTATTTCATCTCTATGCGCCACAATTGGGCCAAGAGGCCTGGTTGGGAGAGTTTTGGGACCGCTACCGGCAATCTATCGATCAGACCGGCATGATGATGTATCACCTTGGAGTTGCTGCG
The DNA here is from genome assembly GCA_963705135.1 of uncultured delta proteobacterium. Classification (GTDB taxonomy): domain Bacteria; phylum Desulfobacterota; class Desulfobaccia; order Desulfobaccales; family Desulfobaccaceae; genus Desulfobacca. The sequence goes on along the minus strand of CAVPJB010000020.1, from coordinate 90,225 downwards.
GCCTGCGGGCATTGCGCCCTGAAAGGTGCAGGTAGCTGCTGTTTCCCAGGGGTGGAAAATAATTATGACGAGATGCTGTTGTTCATTAACTCCCTGCTGGGATACCCACCGCCGGAGATAGGAGAGGTCAAGGGAAAATGTCTATTCGTTGGCAAGACTGGTTGTAAGCTTTTAGCTCGACACTATTACTGCCAGCGCTTTCTCTGTGACGACCTAAAAGCAGAATTGGGAGAGGCAGCCGTCCATCGCCTCAACGAAACCGTGGCGCAGGAGCTTGCGGTCGGTTGGGAAGTGGAACAGGTGATACGGCAATGGATCATCCATTATGCCAAATAATTTCTGTGATTCCATAAAGGGGGGTAGGGCAGGGGAGGAGCCGCAATAGAGACGGTTGACAATTTCGGGTGCTATTTGATCAGCGTTTCCAGCCGTTGGCGCAGTTCCGGCGGTAAAGGAATCGGTTTGCCGTCAAAGTTAACGCTGATGGTGGTAAGGCGGACATCTGTGGCCAGTTTGCCGGTGGCGTTCAGAAATAGTTGCTGGTGAAATTGTATACTTCGGCTTTTAAGGATCGAGATGGCGGTAAAGATGTCGATAAGATCATCATAGCGAACCGGTCGGCGATACTGACAGTGTGCTTCTACGACAGCTAAATGTATCTGACGGGCGACGAGTTCGGGATAACCAAAGCCCAGATCCCGCAGGAGGGCTTCTCGGGCCAATTCGAAAAGATGAAAATAATTGCCGTGATAAACGGCCTGGCCCATGTCAATCTCGTACAAAGGAATCCGATAAGAAAACCGATGGCCGTTTGTCGTCATAAGTTACGAATCTGTAGTAAAAATAATATCATAATCCATTTTAGCTAATTGATTATGGGGTGAAATAGTTGCCTTAGGATCAGGATTTGGAAAAGAAAAGCGAGGAGCCGGCCGCCCCTCGCCTTTGCTGAGACAACGTCGGTCTTAAACAGCAGCAGATTTAGATTTCTTTGCCTTCTTGATTTTTTCCGGGCGCCCCAATAATTCAATAATCGAAACGTGGGCAGCGTCTCCTAATCGGTACTCCCTTGGGGATTATTCGGGTATAACCCCCTGGCCTTTCTTGAAAACGCTCCCGCAGTTCGCTGAATAATTTGGCCACCACGTCTTTAGAGCGGACCACGGCCAAAGCCTGACGGCGGGCATGGAGATCGTTCTTTTTGGCCAGGGAGATCATTTTTTCTGCCAATTGGCGTAATTCTTTGGCCTTGGCGCAAGTTGTTTCCAAACGTTCATGATCGAGCAGCGAGGTAACAAGATTGCGCATCAGCGACAAACGATGTTCTTTTGTCCGGGAAAGTTGTCTCCCAGCTTTCCGGTGCCTCATGACAAGCCTTCCTTTCCTTCGGAGAACCCTTCCCGAGGAGGAAAATTTTCCAACTTCATTCCCAGGTTGAGTCCCATTTCTGTTAAAATTTCTTTGATTTCATTTAAAGATTTGCGGCCGAAATTTTTTGTTTTCAGCATTTCGGCTTCAGATTTCTGCACGAGTTCACCAATCAGACGAATGTTGGCATTCTTCAAACAATTAGCAGAGCGCACCGAGAGTTCCAACTCATTGACGGGGCGAAAAAGGTTCTCATTGAGTCGGCTGGTTTCGGTAACCGGTTTCTCTTCCGAATCTTCTTTGGGTTCTTCAAAGTTGATAAAGATAGTTAGTTGTTCTTTGAGAATTTTAGCAGCCAAGGCTACAGCGTCTTCAGGTGTAACGCTGCCATCGGTCCAGACCTCAAGGGTCAGTTTATCGTAATCGGTCTGTTGACCGACGCGCGCTTGAGTCACAACATGATTGACCTTGCGGATGGGAGAAAAAATGGCATCTATGGGGATAACGCCAATGGAGCGTCCCTCTTCCTTATTCCCTTCCGCTGGCAGATAACCTTTGCCGGTTCTAACCGTAGCTTCAATGACTAGTTCACCGTCCCGGGCTAGCGAAGCAATATGGGCATCGGGGTTTAAGATTTCAATTGTGCCATCGGTCTGGAAAGCTCCGGCAGTAACTTCGCCTTCTCCCTTGGCTTCTAAATAGACTACTTTTTCTTCCTTTGTGTGCATCTTAAAGCGCACTGCTTTTAGGTTTAAAATTATTTCGGTGACGTCTTCGATAATTCCCGGTATGGGAGAAAATTCATGGAAGATACCCTTGATGTTAACAGAGGTGATGGCAGCACCCCTCAGGGAAGAAAGCAAGACCCGTCGCAAGGCATTGCCCAAGGTTGTGCCAAACCCCCGCTCCAGTGGTTCACACGTAAATTTCCCAAAAAAACGGTTATGAGTTTCGGGATCGATTTCTAATTTCTTTGGTCTTATCAACTCGGTCCAGTTCTTGTGCATCCGCTCTCCTCGGCACAAAAACCATGTTCTGGTTTTTCGCGTCCCTTGCCTAAATTAGATTGAAAACATTATGTTTGAAAAAGGAGTGATCTCCTTGCGGCGAGGTTCGAAACCAAAACTAATTATTTTGAATACAACTCGACGATGAGATGTTCCTGGATTGGCATGGTGACATCTTCCCGGGATGGCAATAACCGAATGATGCCGCGGAAATTGTCTTTATCCACCTCCAACCATTGAGGAATGCCACGCCGGTCCACAGCACCAAGGGCTTCAAGAACCTGAGGTATTTGCCGGCTTTTCTCCTTTACTTCAATAGTATCGCCAACATTCACCAGGAATGATGGGATATTAACCTTCTTGCCGTTAACCAGGAAATGATTATGGTTTACCAATTGCCGAGCTTGGGCCCGAGACATGGCAAAGCCCAAACGATAAATGACATTATCAAAGCGGCGCTCCAAAAATGTCAATAAATTGGTTCCGGTGATTCCTTTTTGGCGATCGGCACTGGCGAAGTAACTGCGGAACTGTTTTTCCAACAGACCGTACATTCGCTTCACTTTTTGTTTTTCACGCAACTGAATCCCGAAGTCCGAAAACTTGGCCCGGCCCTGGCCGTGTTGACCTGGAGGATAGCTGTGGCGTTCAAAGGCGCACCTATCCGTATAGCAGCGATCCCCTTTGAGAAATAATTTCATCCTTTCCCGCCGGCAAAGCCGACACACTGACTCGCTATATCTGGCCAATTATCACCTCATGGAATATAAATTAACAATATACTTAGTTAAACGTTTAGGTGTAATGGGAGTATTTCTGATTACACCCGACGCCGTTTAGGCGGTCTGCAACCATTATGGGGAATAGGGGTGACGTCCCTGATCAAATTAATGGTGAAGCCTGCAACTTGAAGGGCGCGGATGGCCGCTTCCCGGCCTGCTCCTGGACCCTTGACATAAACATCAATGGTCCGCATCCCATGTTCAATGGCTTTTTTAGCCGCGTCTTCGGCAGCAAGTTGCGCCGCAAAAGGTGTGCTTTTACGAGAGCCCTTAAAACCCTGGACGCCTGAAGAAGACCATGAAACCACATTACCGGCAGGATCAGTGATGGTGATAATGGTATTATTGAATGTGGATTGAATATGAGCAACGCCAGTGGGGATATTCTTTTTCTCTTTTTTCTTCTTACCGCCCCGGCGAGTTACTTTAGCCATGATATCTCCTTACGCTTTCTTCCGTTTGCCTACCACCGAACGGCGGGGGCCTTTACGAGTGCGGGCGTTGGTGTGGGTGCGTTGACCCCGAACCGGCAGGGATTTCCTGTGCCGCAAACCCCGGTAAGAGCCGATGTCCATGAGCCGTTTAATATTCATGGAGATTTCGCGCCGCAGATCACCTTCCACTTTATGATGGGTGTCGATAACAGTTCGAATGCGGGTCAGTTCGACGTCGGTTAAGTTATCCGATTTCGTATCTCCGCCTACTTCGGCTTCCTGGAGAATTTTTTTCGCTGTGGTGCGACCTATACCGTAAATATAGGTCAAGGCGATTTCCATTCTTTTATTTCGTGGTAAATCCACCCCTGCAATTCTGGCCAAGTTCTTTCCCCCTCTTATCCTTGCCGCTGCTTGTGCTTAGGGTTTTCACAGATGACCCGAACAACACCTTTGCGCCGGATAATCTTACATTTGGTACAAATTCGTTTGACTGAGGCTTTTACTTTCATAGTCCAATCCTGTTGACGCAACCATTGCCGGGAGGTTTATTTGGCCCGATAAATGATGCGTCCCCGATTTAAATCATAAGGAGAAAGCTCCACGGTAACCCTATCTCCGGGTAAGATCTTGATATAATGCATTCGCATTTTGCCGGATATATGGGCCAATACCTTGTGGCCGTTTTCTAATTCAACCCGAAACATGGCGTTGGGCAACGGTTCAATGACGGTGCCTTCCACTTCGATGGCTTCTTCTTTGGGCATGTAATAATGCTCCCAAATATGAAAATGGTGAAAAATTAATAAATTAAATCTTCAAATATCATCGGCACCGCTAAACTGATTCAAAAATTACCTATCTATTAATTATATGCTTATACTTTACTTAAAATCAAGACACCTTTTTCTGTTAAAGCTACAGTATGTTCATAATGAGCTGCCAAGCTGCCATCTTTGGTTATTGCCGTCCAGCCATCGGGCATAACTGAAATCTCCCAACTGCCGGCGCTTACCATCGGTTCGATGGCAAAAGTCATGCCAGGCTGCAGTTCCGGACCCTGACCGGGAGGGCCGTAATTCGGTATCTGAGGATCTTCATGGAGCGAGCGTCCGATACCGTGTCCGACAAAATCTCGAATGACTGAAAAACCATAGGCCTCAACAGTTTTTTGGATGGCATGTGAAACATCGCTCAGGCGGTGACCAATGGAAACTTGGGCGATGCCAGCGTAGAGCGCCTCTTCTGTAGCGGTCATGAGCTTAAGGGCTGTTGGGTTTACATCTCCTACGGCTAAGGTGACGGCAGCGTCACCGAAATAACCATCATAGCGGACGCCAAAATCTATACTGACCAAATCCCCGGCCCGCAGTTGCCTTTGCGAGGGAATACCATGCACTACTTCGTCATTGATTGATATGCAAATAGATCGAGGATAACCCCGATAGTTCTTAAAAGCCGGTTTGACCTTACGCCGGCGGCAGAACTCTTCTGCCAAGGTGTCTAGTTCCAGGGTGGCAATACCCGGCTTGACGCTTGCTGTGATCTCCGCCAGGGCTTCGGCTACAATTTGGTTGGCCACCTGCATCTTGGCAATTTCCAGCGGAGATTTGAGTTTGATCATGGTGCGTTGCTTCCGGGGAAGCCTTAATTTCTTGTAGGGTTTCCCCGGAATAGCTGAGTTAGCCAAGGATGCCGACGATTTGATTAAAGATATCTTGGATGCCGCCAACACCTTTGATGGTTTTGAGCATGCCTTGTTTGGCATAGTAATCAATCAGAGGTTTGGTGGCCTGGTTATAGGTCGCCAACCGGGAGCGCACGGTCGTTTCATTATCATCGTCACGCAGGTACAATTCGGTGCCACACTTATCACACACACCAGCTTTTTTAGGCGGAGTGAATTCAATGTGAAACATCTGGCCGCAGGCCTGATTTTTACAGGTCCGACGACCGGTGAGGCGGGTCACTAATGCTTCTTCATCCACTTCGATGCTCATGACGTGGTCAATCTTAGAGCCCATCTTTTTCAAGGTGGCGTCGAGGGCTTCTGCCTGGGGCACGGTGCGGGGAAAACCGTCCAGGATAAAGCCCTTTTTGGCGTCAGCCTGTTTCAGTCTATCTTCGATGATACCAATGACGATCTCATCGGTTACCAATTTTCCGGCATCCATAAATTCTTTGGCTTTTTTGCCCATGGGCGTGCCTTCTTTTACCGCCGCCCGCAGGATGTCACCAGTGGAAATCTGAGGTATCTGATACTTCTCAATCAAAAGTTTCGCCTGTGTGCCTTTGCCCGCGCCAGGGCCGCCCAATAAAATCAAATTCATGCCTGCCTCCTTATTAATACTCTTATCGATCTGCATTTACTGTTTAAATCTCAAAAATAATTTGTTGCTAACCAAAAGTGGATTTGGTCACCTTGGCAGGGGCCGGCTTGCCGTCCCCCTATGACCTCATTAGCGTCTAGTCCGCCCCCCAATGCGCTTTTTCATAAACCCTTCGTAGTGCCGGGTCAACATATGTGATTCAATCTGACCCACCGTATCCATGGCCACGCCGACGACAATGAGAAGAGCTGTGCCGCCAAAGTAAAACGGGACGTTAAACCGTTGCACCAGGACCGTAGGCAAGACGCAGACCATAGCGACATACAAAGCACCCCCCAGGGTAATACGGGCAAGGATGCGTTCGATATATTCGGAGGTTGGTTTACCGGGACGCAGCCCAGGAATGTAACCACCGTATTTTTTCATATTTTCTGCGACATCCACCGGATTAAAGGTAACAGCGGTGTAGAAGTAACAGAAAAAGATAATAAACAGAACGTAGAGAATTTCATGCAACAAGGCCCCAGGAGAAATCAGGTCAGTGGCTCTCTTGACCCAGTCCACAGTAATGAAAGTGGCAATGGTGGCTGGGAACATGAGGATAGAAGATGCAAAAATGGGAGGAATAACCCCGGCGCTGTTAACTTTCAATGGTAAATGGGTGGACTGCCCACCGTACATACGCCGGCCCACGACTCGCCGGGCGTATTGCACCGGAATTCGTCGCTGGCCTCGCTCCATGAAAACGATAAAGCCGACCACGGCAACCATCAGAAGTACGATGAACAGAACCACAATAATGCTTATTTCACCGGTCTTGACCAATTGCAAGGTATTGATGATGGCCGAGGGCATACGGGCTACGATGCCTGCGAAAATGATTAGGGAAATGCCGTTGCCGATACCCCGTTCAGTAATCTGTTCTCCCAACCACATGATAAAGGCAGTGCCGGAGGTGAGAGTCAAAACGGTCATCAGACGGAATCCCCAACCAGGATGCAACACCACCGCGGCGCCACCACTTTCCAGGCCCATACTCTCTAAGCCGATACTGATACCCATCCCCTGAATCGCGCTTAAAACAACGGTGCCGTAGCGAGTATATTGTTTGATCTTCTTTTGACCGGCTTCGCCTTCTTTGTAAAGCTTATCCAATGCCGGTACGACAATCTTCAGCAGCTCCATAATGATTGAGGCACTGATGTAGGGCATGATTCCCAGGGCGAAAACGCTGAGGCGTTCTAGAGCCCCGCCGGAGAACATGTCGAAGAGTCCGAAGATTGTCCCGCGATGGCGGGCAAAAAAGTTCATTAAGGCTTCGGTGTCAATGCCAGGGGTCGGAATATGACATCCTATGCGATAAACGGCGAGCAACATCAGCGTGATAATGATACGCCGCTTTAACTCAGGTATTTTGGCAATGTTTTGAAAGCCGCCCAGCAACTCAGATCACCTCGACCTTGCCACCCTGGGCTTCGATGATTTCTTTAGCCTTGCCGCTGAAAGCCTGGACCCGCACCGTAAGCGGGACATTGATGACGCCTTGGCCGAGTAGTTTTACGCTGCCCGCAGATTTTTTAATAATACCGGCTTTTTGTAAGACTTCGGCGTCCACCAAGGTATCTGCCGGAAACCGGGCTAAGTCCCGAACATTGACAATAGTCCATGGCTTTCGGAAGATATTAGTAAAACCACGTTTCGGAAGACGTCGAACTAAGGGCATCTGGCCGCCTTCAAAGGCAGGGCTAATTTTGGCCCCGGAACGTGATCTTTGTCCTTTATGGCCCCGACAGGCAGTCTTGCCATGTCCAGAGCCGGTGCCACGGCCGACGCGCTTTCTATTATGCTTTGACCCTGGAGAGGGTTGCAGTTCACTTAATTTCATGATTATTCAACCTTCTGTTGGCTCCCGGTGCGTACTTCCACTAAATGAGCTATTTGCCGAACCATACCACGAATTGAGGGGGTATCCTTGTAGCAGACAGTTTTATGAAGTTTGGTTAAACCTAATGCTGCCAAGGTTATCCGATGCCGCTGGGGTCTGCCGATAGGGCTCCGCTTCAGAGTAATCTCCAAAACCTGATCTACCATAAGCTTCTCTTTTCTCTTGCTGATTAAGCCCTGATTTCCTCGAGAGTGCGGTTACGTTTTTGAGCGATATCTTCCGGGCTTGCTAACTGCTTTAAGGCATCAAAAGTGGCCTTGACGGCGTTATGGGGATTATTAGAGCCCAAACATTTAGTCAAGATATTTTGAATGCCGGCTACTTCCACCACAGCCCGTACCGGGCCGCCGGCGATAACTCCCGTACCTTCGGAAGCCGGTTTCAGGAGAACCTTCCCCGATCCGAACTTCCCCAAGACGGTATAAGGAATGGTAAAATTTATAATAGGGATTTTAATGAGATTCTTTTTGGCGCGATCCATGGCTTTACGAATAGCCTCTGGAACCTCGTTCGCTTTTCCCAAACCGGCGCCCACTTGTCCTTGACCATCGCCCACGACAACTAAAGCATTGAAGCTGAAACGCCGTCCACCCTTAACAACTTTGGCCACCCGACTAATGTGGACCACTTTGTCAAGAAACTGGGATTCAGACTCGCTCTCGAACAATGTCACCTCCGTACATAGTGCCTTCTATTTAAAAACTTCAGTAAGTTTCAGTGCAACTAAAAATCCAAACCGTGTTCCCGGCAGCTTTCAGCTAGCTCTTTAACCCGGCCATGGTATAAAAAGCCGCTACGATCAAAGGCAACCTTGGAGATTCCCAAAGCCTTGGCTTTTTCGGCCAGCAACTTTCCTACTTGACGAGCTGCTTCGATTTTTTTTAAGGATGTAACCTCAGAGCGAAGTTGTTTGCTTAAGGTGGAGGCCGCGGTCAGGGTTTGTCCCTGGCGATCGTCAATAATCTGGGCATAAATATGTCTCGAGCTTTTAAAAACGGACAATCTCGGCCGTTCCGCATCCCCTAGAATATTTTTTCGGACCCGCTTTTTCCTCTTTAATCTGGCCACTACTTTAGGATTTGTTTGTCCCATAATACATTACCTTATGTGCTCTTTTCTCAGTCAGATTCGCCAGGGAAAATCCACTGCTTCTGGATCGTGGACAACAGCTTTGCTTTTTAGCGTCCTCCAGCTTTCCCAACCTTGCGCCTGATAACTTCATCAGCGTATTTAATACCTTTACCCTTGTAAGGTTCCGGCGGCCGCATCTGTCGGATAATTGCGGCAGTCTGCCCAAGGGATTCCTTGTTGGCACCTTGTAGGATTAAGCGGTTTGCTTTCTCCACCTGGGCAGTGATACCGGCCGGCAGTTTGAACTCGATGGTATGGGAATAGCCCAAGTTGAAGAGTAAATGGTTACCCTTATCTTCTACTTTGTAGCCGGTTCCGATAATTTCAAGAGTTTTAGTAAAGCCAGTGCTCACCCCGGTGACCATATTTGCTACCAAGGTCCGTACCAAACCCCAATAACGCCAATTGGCGTAAATATTTTCTTTGGGGAACACCTTTATTTCAGTGGCCGAAAGTTCCAAGTCGACCAGGGGATGAATGGTTCGTGTTAGGGTTCCCTTCGGGCCTTTAACTGTCAGGGCTCCGTTCTCGTAAACTACTTTCACTTCTTTAGGCAGAAGTATTGGTTTTTTGCCGATACGCGACATGATGCTCTTTCCTTATTGCCCCGTAATGAGAAAAATTCCCATTAGGCGGTCACACTCGCCATTACCAAATCGTGCAGAGAACTTCTCCGCCAATGCCATGCCGCCTCGCTTCCCGATCGGTAAGGACTCCTTTGGAGGTGGAAACTATGGCGATGCCCAAACCTCCCAGTACCTGGGGGATCTCATCCTTGGAGGCGTAAACGCGACGGCTAGGCTTGCTCACTCTCTTGAGCCCATTGATTAAGGGCTTATTGATTTGGTCATATTTCAAATAAACCCGGAGCACGCCTTGCTTTTTATCTTTAATTATTTTGAAATTCTTAATATAACCTTCTTCTTTAAGAATGCGCGCCAAGCTGATTTTCATCTGGGAAGCGGGGATATCGACTTTATCAAATCTCGCCCCCCCCGCATTACGGACTCTGGTCAGCATATCCGCCAGGGGATCGGTTAGGCCCATAATATCTGGCTCCTATTCGTCAAAAATTATTGCGGTGTAATATCTTGGCCAAGAGGCCTGAAAACTTTACTATCTAAATTTGAAAACCGCCGCATACTGCTTTAAGCTAAAGGCTACCAGCTCGATTTAATCACTCCTGGTATTTCCCCTTTGAGTGCCAGTGACCGGAAACAGAGACGGCAGATGCCGAATTTCCGAATAAAGGCTCTGGGTCGGCCGCACAAAGGGCAACGGTTATATTTTCGGACGTCAAACTTAGGTTCCCGTTTCGCCTTGGCAATGAGAGATTTTTTAGCCACTCAGGTCTCCTCGCTAACTTCTAAAAGGCATCCCCAGACGTCTGAGCAGGAACTTTGCCTCCTCATCCGTGGACGCGGAAGTAACGATAGTTATATTCATCCCTCTTATCTTATCGATTTTGTCATAATCGATTTCAGGGAAGATGATCTGTTCTTTGATTCCCAACGTATAATTACCCCGGCCATCAAAGGCTTTGTCGGATACGCCCCGAAAATCCCGGACCCGGGGTAGTGCCACGTTCAACAGCCGGTCTAAAAACTCAAACATCTTATCCCGGCGAAGCGTCACCATACAACCGATGGGCATACCTTCCCGCAATTTGAAAGCCGCAATCGATTTACGCGCCCGGGTAATAACGGGTTTTTGGCCGGCTATAGCCGCCAGTTCAACGCTGGCGGAATCCAGAATCTTGATATTCTGGGTAGCTTCTCCCAACCCCATATTGACGATGATCTTTTTCACTCGAGGTACTCTGCATCGAGCTTTTATAACGGAACTCCTGCATCATCGCCGGGACGCATTCTTGTGTATAAAACTCGTATAACCGCGCCATAATCTAGTTATCCTTCAATCAATTCGCCGCACTTTTTACAGGTGCGGACCCGCTTGCCGTCGGCGGTTTGCGTTTTTTTGATCCGGGTGGCCTCCGTACATTTCCCGCAGATAAGCAGCACGTTGGAGATGTGGAGAGACGCCTCCTTTTCGACGATGCCTCCCTGGCCGGTGGTCGGACTGGGTCTGGTATGGCGTTTGATCATATTGACTTTTTCCACCAATACCCGGTTTTTGTCGCGCAACACCTTGAGGACTTTGCCAGTTTTCCCTTTTTCTTTACCGGCAATGACCTCGACCTTGTCGTTTTTTTTAATCTGAATGGGAACAATTTCTATTCTTTTATCTTTTTTGGGCATAAGAGCACCTATAAAACTTCCGGGGCCAGGGAAATGATCTTCATGAATTTTCTGGCCCGCAATTCTCGGGCTACCGGCCCAAAAATACGAGTGCCGATGGGTTCGCCCTGTGGATTTATCAACACCGCTGAGTTATCAGAGAACCTTATATAAGAACCATCAGGTCGACGGGTCTCTTTAATAGTTCTTACCACTACCGCCCGTTTGACATCTCCCTTTTTAACTTTGGAGTTGGGCAGGGCCTCTTTTACGGCTACTACAACGATATCGCCGACGCGGGCGTATCGGCGTCTGGTGCCCCCGAGTACCCGAATGCATTGCAATTGTTTGGCGCCGGAATTGTCAGCGACATTTAATTTTGTCTGTACTTGAATCATAGCCGACCTTCACTCTATGAGCTTATACCATATAAATGTATGGGACGCTCAATGCTAATGTTGTCCAAAAAGGGTGCCAGGATGACCTACAATGCTTTTTCCAACACCTCTTTGACCCGCCAACGTTTATCACGGCTCAAGGGGCGGGTTTCAACAATAAGGACTCTATCGCCAACACCGCAAGTATTACTTTCATCGTGGGCCTTAAATTTTTTCCGCCTTTTAACCGTCTTATGATAAATGGGATGCCGGACTAACCTTTCAACTTTGACTACCACAGTTTTGTCCATTTTATCGCTGACGACGATTCCCGATAGGGCTTTCCGATTGCCTCGTTCTTCACTCATATTTATTCTCTCAGCATCAACGTGCTCATATGCAATTGAGCCTGATTTATCTAAAGCGTCTTTTCTCTCATGACCGTCTTCAAGCGGGCAATATCCCGCCGGGATTCCAGGAGGCGAGCTGTGTTTTCCAATTGTTGACTGGCCACCCGAAATTTAAGGTTGAAAACCTCTTCTTCCAGTTCTTTCAGCTTGGCCTGCAATTCCTCAGCGGTCAACTCCCGTAAATCAGCTGCTTTCATGCTTCCTCCCGCACAACAAACTTAGTTCTGATGGGGAGTTTATGGCTGGCCAGACGCAGGGCTTCCCGGGCTGCCTCTTCGGGAATGCCTTCCATTTCATAAAGAATTCGCCCGGGGCGGATAACTGCCAACCAGCCTTCGGGACTGCCCTTACCTTTACCCATTCGGGTTTCCGCCGGTTTCCGGGTGAAAGGCTTATCAGGGAATATTCTGATCCAAATCTTGCCACCACGTTTGACATACCGGGTCATGGCGATACGAGCTGCTTCGATCTGCTGGGCGGTCAAATAACCGCATTCCAGAGCTTCCAGACCAAAAGCGCCAAAGGCCACGGTATTACCCCGAGCGGCTTTCCCTCGCATCCGCCCTTTTTGTTGTTTCCGATATCTTACTCGTTTTGGACTTAACATTAGTTTTTTCCATTCTTGTCGCCGAAGGTAATGCTATTAGAGAATGAGGCGATCCTCAAGCAATATTTCCCCTTTGAAAATCCACGCCTTGACCCCGATAACGCCGTAAGTAGTTCTCGCCTCGGCCGTACCGTAATCAATATCGGCCCGCAGGGTATGGAGGGGCACCCGTCCTTCACGGTACCATTCTCGGCGCGCCATTTCGGCTCCACCCAGACGTCCGGCGACTCGAACTTTAATTCCCTGGGCACCGAACTTCATTGCTTGCCCCACGGCTTTTTTCATGGCCCGGCGGAAAGCCACCCTTCTTTCCAATTGTAAAGCTATGTTTTCCGCCACCAGTTGAGCATTCAATTCCGGCTTGCGGACCTCATGAATATCCACGATTAATTCCCGACCGACCAGCTTTTCCAGTTTCTGGCGCAGTTCTTCAATCTTTCTGCCTTTCTGGCCAATAACGATTCCCGGCCGGGAGGTGTGGATTTTGATCTTCACTTTGTTGGCGGCCCGTTCGATATCAACCGTGGCAATTCCCGCCCCCTGCAACTCTTTTTCTTTTTTGATAAACTTGCGGATCTTTTGATCTTCTAACAACAGATCCGAGTAGTTTTTTCGGGCAAACCAATAAGAATGCCAGCGGCGATAACTGCCCAACCGAAATCCGACTGGATGAACTTTCTGTCCCAAGCGATCCTCCTGTTACCTAAGTCGCCGTCAACTTCATTAATATAAGTATCTAATCTTTTTCGGCCAGTATCACGGTGATATGGCTGGTCCGTTTGGTGATCCGATTAACTCGCCCCATGGCCCGGGCCATGAAACGTTTAGACGAAGGCCCGTCGTCGACATATACCCTTTTGACATAGAGACTATCAACATCAATCTGAGGACGTTGATTGGCGTTGGCGACTGCAGAGGCCACCACCCGGCGCACCAAACGAGCTGCTTTTTTAGGGATGAATTTTAAGGCCGCCAAAGCCTCTTCCACCTTTTTGTTCTGAATGGCTCTAGTGACTATGCGGGCTTTTTGGGCCGATATACGAACATATTTTGCTTGAGCTCTAATTTCCATAATGAACCTGTCGGCAAAACTCTTGCCAGCGAACGTTATTTGCCTTTTACCTTAGTCTTCTTTGCACCGGCGTGGCCGTAATACGTGCGCGTCGGGGCAAATTCTCCCAGTTTGTGGCCGACCATGTTTTCGGTAACGAAGACCGGGATAAACTTCTTGCCGTTATGAACGGCCATCGTTAACCCAACAAAATCTGGGGTGATGGTAGAACGCCGGGACCAGGTTTTAATTACCTTCCGATCCTGGATTTCTTTGGCCTTGAGAACTTTCCCCAGCAAGCTCTCTTGAACATATGGGCCTTTTTTCAGTGAACGCGGCACGTTTCCTCCATTATGAAACGATAACCCGGCAAGTAATGATGGGAGCCAGGGGCTATTGGATCCAAAGTTTTACTTATTTCGGCGTTTGATAATATAACGGTCACTCTCTTTGGGTTTACGGGTTTTATAGCCCTTAGTGGGTTTGCCCCAAGGACTTACCGGATGACGTCCACCGGAAGATTTGCCCTCACCACCGCCCATTGGGTGATCTACGGGGTTCATGGCTACACCTCGAACGTGTGGTTTGCGCCCCAGCCAACGTTTCCGGCCGGCTTTACCGATGGAGAGATTTTCATGTAACGTGTTGCTGAGCTGTCCTATTGTGGCTTTACAATTCACATGGACCACCCGGACTTCCCCGGATGGCAGCTTTAATTGGGCATAGTTCCCCTCTTTAGCCACCAGTTGGGCAGAGGCTCCAGCAGCTCTAACCATTTGGCCGCCTTTACCCGGTTTCAGTTCAATGTTATGAACTCAGGGTCCCCAGGGGAATATTGCGCAGGGGTAAGGCATTACCGGGCTTGATATCCGCCGCAGGACTGGAGATGACCATATCTCCAACCTTGAGATCAACGGGAGCTAAAATATATTTTTTCTCCCCATCCAGGTAATGGAGCAACGCAATCCGGGAGGAGCGATTTGGATCGTATTCAATACTGGCAACTTTGGCCGGAACATCTTCTTTTTTCCTCTTAAAATCAATGACCCGGTAGAGACGTTTGTGTCCACCACCCCGGTATCTGGCGGTAACCCGGCCATTATTATTTCGCCCGCCGGTTTTGGAAATAGAAACAACCAGGCTCTTTTCAGGTTCAGTCTTGGTGATTTCAGTAAAGTCATGCCCCGTCTGAAAGCGACGGCCCGGCGAAGTTGGTTTTCTTTGTATTAATGCCATATTGTTATCCTCTCCCGACTAATCGCCGAGAAATCGGAAAAATTACCTTAAACGCCTTCGAAGAAGGGAATTTTTTCGCCGGGAGCCAGGGTGATGATCGCCTTTTTCCAATTCGACCTTTTCCCTTCGAATCGCCCCAAACGTTTTTTCTTACCCTCGTAACGACAGGTATTCACCGCCAGCACTTTGACTTTAAATAATTCTTCCACCGCTTTGCGGATTTCTATCTTATTGGCGTTATAGTCAACTTTTAAGGTGACTTTATTGCTCATCTCTTTTTGGAGATGACTTTTCTCAGTAATCAATGGACCTTTAATCAGATAATGATAAGCCTTCACGCTACCAACCTCTCTTCGATCTGGCTGATGGCCGGCTGAAACACCACTAAGTAGTCGTAACGCAAGATATCATAGACATTTAGTCCCTCAGTGCGCATGACCTGCACATAAGGTACGTTGCGAGACGAAAGCGTCAAAACCTGATCATCACCCGAAGTAATAAACAGGACTTTGTTAACCTGGAGGTTATCAAGGACCCGGACAAACTCTTTGGTTTTTGGCGACTCGTAAGGATACTGGTCCAAAATCAGCAGTTGTCCGTTGGCCAGCTTGCTGGAAAGAGCCATTTTTAATGCCAAGCGGCGTACTTTTTTGGGTACCTTATAAGCGTAACTCCGGGGCTTGGGGCCAAATACGACACCGCCGCCACGCCACAGAGGTGAGCGGTTCGACCCGACTCGGGCGCGGCCAGTCCCTTTCTGGCGCCAAGGTTTGCGCCCACCACCTCTCACTTCTGAACGTCCCTTGGTGCAAGCTGTGCCAGAACGCCGGCAAGCGAGTTGCATGGTCACAACCTCGTGCAAAATGTGGCCATGCACCGGAATGCTGAAAATATCATCGCGTAAGTTGGCTTCACCCACTTTGGTGCGACTTATATTATAGACATCAACTAGAGGCATGTCATTTCCCCGATATCCACTAGGACTTTTTAATCATCAGGAGGCCGTGGCGAGCTCCTGGGACAGCTCCTTTTAACAACAGGAGATTGCTTTCCGGACGAATATCCACTACTTGCAGAGAAGCTACGGTTATTTGGGCATTACCCAGGCGTCCAGGCATCTTTTTCCCTTTTATTACCCGGGAAGGATAAGCACTGGCGCCTATGGAACCGGGGGCCCGATGAGACATGGAACCATGTGTTTCGGGTCCTCGATGGAAGCCCCAACGTTTGATAACCCCTGAGAAACCGCGTCCTTTGCTGAAGCCGATAACGTTTACTCGCTGGCCAATCTCAAATTGACTGACATCCAATTCTTGACCTACTTCCAGCCCTTCCACGGAATCCAGACGGAACTCTTGCAGAAACTGGAAACCGCTCTTGAAGCCGTGTTTTTCAAAATGTCCCCGCAGGGGTTTGGTTAACTTATCCAATCTTTTACGGACAAATCCCAGTTGTACGGCGTCATAACCGTCAGAGGCCGCAGTTTTCTTCTGAACGACATAACAAGGGCCCGCTTCTATTACAGTTACCGGTAGCGATATCCCTTCAGCATCAAAGATCCGGGTCATCCCCAACTTTTTCCCCAGTAGCCTTCCTATCATGATTTCCTCAATACGTGCTGGCGGAACGCGTCCTATTAAAGGCAGTCAATTCAGCCATTAGAGCTTGATTTCGACGTCAACCCCCGCCGCCAGATCTAATTTCATAAGCGCATCCACTGTTTGTTGCGTCGGCTCTAAAATATCCAGTAAGCGTTTGTGGGTTCGTATTTCAAATTGTTCCCGGGATTTCTTATCCACATGCGGGGAGCGCAGAACGCAAAACTTGTTGATATCAGTAGGTAAAGGGATTGGTCCGGCAACCCTTGCGCCTGTGCGGCGCGCCGTCTCGACAATTTCACCTACTGATTGATCCAACAATTTATGATCGTATGATCTCAGCCGGATGCGTATCTTATGGGTTATCATGGGTCATCCTATTAGTTATTCAACGATCTCGGTGGCGACGCCGGCGCCGACGGTGCGGCCGCCTTCCCGGATGGCGAAGCGTAGTTCTTTTTCCAGGGCCACGGGGGTAATGAGATGCACTTCAATGGCGACGTTGTCGCCGGGCATGACCATTTCCACCCCTTCCGGCAAGGTCACGACGCCAGTGACGTCCGTGGTGCGCAGATAAAACTGCGGCCGGTAGCCACTGAAAAAGGGTGTATGCCGCCCACCTTCCTCTTTATTCAACACATAGACTTCTGCCTTGAACTTGGTATGCGGGGTGATGGAGCCCGGTTTGGCCACCACCTGGCCGCGTTCTACTTCGTCCTTTTTGGTGCCCCGAAGCAGGAGGCCGACATTGTCCCCGGCCTGGCCCTGATCCAGAATCTTCCGGAACATTTCCACGCCGGTGCACACCGTCTTGAACGTGGGCTGAAATCCGACAATCTCCACCTCTTCCTGCACCTTGACGATGCCTCGTTCCACCCTGCCGGTCACCACCGTGCCCCGGCCGGAGATGGAGAACACGTCTTCAATGGGCATCAGGAAGGGCTTGTCGATATCCCTGGCGGGCTCGGGGATATAGCCGTCCACCGCCTTCATCAGCTCAAAGATGCAGGCGGCGGCCTCGGAGTTGGGATCATCCGACTCCAGGGCCTTCAAGGCCGAACCCTTGACGATGGGAATGTCGTCGCCCGGGAAATCATACTTGGACAACAGCTCCCGGAGCTCCAACTCCACCAACTCGATGAGTTCGGGGTCGTCCACCATGTCCACCTTGTTCAAGAAGACCACGATGAAGGGGACGCCCACCTGGCGGGCCAACAGGATGTGTTCCCGGGTCTGGGGCATGGGGCCGTCATCGGCGCCCACCACCAGGATTGCGCCGTCCATCTGGGCTGCGCCGGTAATCATATTCTTGATGTAATCGGCGTGCCCCGGACAATCCACATGGGCATAGTGCCGGTTTTCGGTCTCATACTCCACGTGGGCCGTGGCAATAGTAATCCCCCGCTCTTTTTCTTCCGGCGCCTTGTCGATCTGGTCAAAAGGCACATATTCGGCCATTCCCTTCATCGACAGGTGCTTGGTGATAGCCGCCGTCAACGTCGTCTTGCCATGGTCAATATGCCCAATCGTACCAATATTTACATGGGGCTTCTTACGCTCAAACTTCTTCTTGGCCATGATTATTCCTCCTGGTAACCCTCACCGAAAACTTTTCTGACAAAGTATATCTATTTTGGCCTGCTGCGACCGATAATTTCTTCCGACAAACTTTGAGGCACCGGTTCATAGTGATCAAACTGCATCGTAAAAGTGGCTCTGCCTTGAGTGGCGCTACGTAAATCTGTAGCGTAGCCGAACATGGCAGCTAGTGGCACCTCAGCTTGAACTATTTGAATCCCTTTACGATTTTCTAGATTTTTGATTCGTCCTCTCCGACTGTTCAAGTCTCCGATGGCATCACCAACAAATTCCTCGGGAACCACAATTTCGAGACTCATAATCGGTTCCAACAGGACAGGCTTGGCTTTTTTGGCACCTTCCTTGAATCCCATGGAACCGGCGATATGAAAAGCACGCTCTGAAGAATCAACCTCATGATAGGAGCCGTCCACCAGGGCCACCTGCATGTCGACCATGGGAAAGCCGGCCAAAACCCCATTTTCTATGGCCTCCCGAATACCTTTTTCCACGGCCGGAATGTATTCCTTCGGGATTGCCCCACCCACGATGCGATCAAGAAACTCAAAACCCCCGCCCGGCGCCAGCGGAGTTAACTCCAACCAGACGTGGCCGAATTGACCGCGGCCTCCCGATTGCCGGATAAATCTGCCCTCCGCTCTGACGGGGTGGGTGATGGTTTCACGATAAGAAACCTGGGGCTGTCCCACCTGGGCATCAACTTTATATTCCCGCATGAGGCGATCAACAATGATTTCCAAGTGCAATTCGCCCATACCGGCAATAATGGTCTGACCGGTCTGAGGATCAGTGTGTACCCGGAAAGACGGATCTTCGGCCATAATTCTGCTTAGTGCCTGACCCAATTTATCCTGATCCGCTTTAGTTTTGGGCTCGATGGCGATATCGATGACTGGGACCGGTATATCCAAACTCTCTAACGTGATTGGGGCCCGCTCATCACACAGTGTATCACCGGTGGTGGTCTGTCTCAATCCCACTGCCGCAATTATGTCTCCGGCGCTGGCTTCCTTGATCTCCTCCCGCTTGTTGGCATGCATTTTCAAGATACGGCCGATCTTTTCTTTGGTGCCCTTGGAGGAGTTGAATACCGAACTGCCACTCTGTAAGGTCCCAGAATAAATACGTATAAAGGTCAAGTGTCCCACATATGGATCTGATAATAGTTTAAAAGCCAATGCCGAGAGAGGAGTTTTTTCGTCGGCAGGTCGCGCTTCGATTTCCCCCTTGGCATTTACACCTTCTATCGGTGGGACATCGTTGGGCGCCGGCAGAAAATCCACCACTGCGTCCAGCAGGGGTTGAATGCCCTTATTTTTAAAGGCTGAGCCGCACATCACCGGAACGATTTTGAGGTCGATGGTGCCCCGGCGCAAAACTTGTCGCAACAGGGCCGGTTCTACCGGTTCGTCTTCCAAATAATGGTTCATGATCTCATCATCGAGTTCGGCCAGGGATGCCACCATCCGGTTGCGGTATTCCTGGGCTTCCGCAACTGCCTCAGCCGGGATAGCCGCCAACCGGTAATTAGCTCCCAGAGTTTCCTCGTCATAAATAATCGCTTGCATGTCGATAAGATCAATAATCCCTTGGAATTTATCTTCGCGGCCCAGAGAAAGTTGGATGAGCACTGGATTGGCTTTCAAGCGGTCTATGATCATCTGGAACGTGCGAAATAAGTCGGCTCCCAGTCGATCCATTTTATTGACAAAAGCCAGTCGTGGCACCCCATAGCGATCTGCTTGGCGCCAAACCGTTTCGGACTGTGGTTCAACACCTGCAACGGCATCGAAAACTGCGATGGCACCGTCTAGAACCCGGAGTGAACGCTCCACTTCAATGGTGAAATCCACATGGCCAGGGGTATCAATTATATTAATGCGGTGGTCTTTCCAGAAGCAGGTAGTCGCAGCAGAGGTTATGGTGATGCCCCTCTCCTGTTCCTGTTCCATCCAATCCATTACCGCCTGACCGTCGTGCACCTCTCCTATTTTATAGGTTACGCCGGTATAATAAAGGATACGCTCCGTCGTTGTGGTTTTGCCCGCATCGATGTGGGCCATAATGCCAATATCACGAATGCGTGATACTGGAATACTAGATGCCAAAATATATTTCCTGTTTCCTTAAGTGCATTACCACCGGTAATGGGCAAAGGCCTTGTTAGCTTCGGCCATCCGATGAGTATCTTCACGTTTTTTAACAGCCGCACCGCGATTCTGGAAGGCATCCAAAAATTCTGCCGCCAACTTGGCCTTCATGCTTTTTTCACCACGGCTCTTGGCGTAATTGATCAGCCAGCGTATCGCCAAAGAAGTGCGGCGATTATGCTGCACCTCCACCGGGACCTGATAGGTGGCCCCGCCTACCCGTCGTGACTTCACCTCGATGATTGGTCGAACATTATCCATGGCTTTATGAAATACCTTCAGGGGGTCTTCTTGCTGCTTCCGACCGATAATATCAAAGGCATTATAGATAATCGAGGCGGCGGTGGTTTTTTTCCCGCGCCGCATCAGGCCGTTAATAAAGCGGGCTACCAGGGGATCTTTGAATTTTGGGTCGGGGATGATTTCCCGTTTGACTACCTCGCGTTTTCTCGGCATTGCTTTTTACTCCCTATTTCCAAGAAACCTAATTATTTTGGTTTTTTGGCCCCGTATTTGGATCGCCCCTGCCGCCTATCCTGTACACCCACCGAATCCAAGGTGCCTCGCACCACATGATACCGCACGCCGGGTAAATCTTTCACTCGGCCACCTCGGATCAGGACTACGGAATGTTCCTGTAGGTTGTGGCCGACTCCGGGAATGTAAGTGGTCACTTCAATCCCATTGGTGAGCCGGACACGGGCCACTTTGCGCAAGGCAGAGTTTGGCTTCTTGGGAGTGGTGGTATAAACCCTGACGCAGACGCCCCGTTTCTGGGGGCAACTTTTCAGTGCCGGGGTAGAAGTCTTCTTGTTAAGCTTTTCCCGACCTTTGCGCACTAATTGATTGATCGTCGGCATATTCTTCGTAGCTCCGTGAATCTGGCATCTTTAAAACAGTAAAAAAAAATTTTAGAAAATTTTGAGGATTTTGTCAAGATATTTATGTACCGGTGGCCTCTTCTGTTGGTTCTTCCAGGATTTGCAGTCTAATATTCCGATATTTTGCTAAGCCCGTCCCCGCAGGGATAGGTCTTCCCATAATAACGTTTTCTTTTAATCCCCGCAGGTAATCAATCCGTCCGGCCACCGCGGCATCAGCCAGAACCTTAGTGGTTTCCTGGAATGAGGCCGCAGAAATCCAGCTTTCTGTTGACAACGAAGCCTTGGTGATTCCCAGCAAAAGGGGTTCGGCAGTAGCCGGACGTTTCTCTTGGGCGACCATCTCTTCATTCTTCTCTTCGAAGACATACTTTTCGATCTGTTCGCCGATGAGGAATTTGGTCTTACCGGGATCGGTAACCCGGACCCGCCGCAGCATCTGTCGCACAATCACTTCAATGTGCTTATCATTAATTTTCACGCCTTGGAGGCGATATACTTCCTGGACTTCGTTCACCAGGTAGCGGGCCAGTTCTTTCAAACCGCTGATGGCCAGAATATCATGGGGATTGGCGGAACCGTCCATTAATGGCTCTCCGGCCTTGATCCGTTCTCCTTCCTGGACGGCGATATGTTTACCCTTGGGGATCAGGTATTCAATGGGATCGCCTACCTCAGGAGTGACTATGACTTTGCGCTTGCCCTTGGACTGGCGGCCGTGACTCACTGTACCGCTGATCTGACTGATAACTGCGTGTTCTTTGGGTTTGCGGACTTCAAAAAGTTCCGCCACCCGAGGCAAACCACCGACGATGTCTTTGGTTTTGGTGGTTTCTCGAGGGATTTTAGAAATGACATCACCAGGATTAACTTGATCACCTTCGCCAACCATCAAAATGGCTCCCACAGGCAGAGGGTAACGCGCCACGGCCTGGGAATTGGGCAGGCGAGCCGTCCGCCCTGCTTCATCTTTAATGGAGATGCGAGGACGTTTTTCTGAGTTCTGGCATTCAATAATGACCTTGGAGGACTTGCTGGTTACCGGGTCGACCCGCTCTTGCATGGTGATATCTTTGAGGTCTTCGGCATCTTTTTGTTCTATGATATCGCCGAATTTAACCGTGCCAGGGACCTCCGTGAGGATAGGATTGGTGTAAGGATCCCATTCCGCCAATACTTGATCAGGCTGGACTTCCAGGCCTTCCTCCACCCTCAGGCGGGTGCCGTAAGTAATGGGGTAGCGTTCCTTTCCTTTGGCGCTGACAATGATAAGTTCGCCCTGGCGGCTTAAAGCTACCAGGTGGCCGGTAAAATCACGGACCGTGCGCAAGTTGTCAAATTGCACTTTACCCCGGTTGCGGGCCACATGCACACTTTGTTCCGCCCGGCGGGAAGCGGTACCGCCGATATGGAAGGTTCTCATGGTCAGCTGCGTGCCTGGTTCCCCGATGGATTGGGCGGCTATGATGCCAATGGCTTCTCCGATATTTACCGGAGTGCCATGCGCTAGGTCCCGACCATAACATTTGGCACAGACTCCATGTCGGGTTTGGCAGGTGAGCACCGAACGGATGCGGAGTTTCTCTAAACCTGCTTCCTCAATCTGCTGGGCCGCATCTTCGTCGATCTCATCATTGGAATAGACAATAACCTCATCGGTATTCGGGTCGATAATATCTTCCAGGGTAGTACGTCCCAGAACGCGTTCGCCGACTCGCTGGATGATCTCGCCACCTTCAATTAAAGGTGTCACATCGATACCGTCAATGGTGCCGCAATCCAATTCGGTGATGACGCAGTCCTGGGCGACGTCTACTAAGCGCCGGGTAAGATAACCTGAGTTGGCGGTTTTTAAAGCAGTATCGGCCAAACCTTTGCGGGCACCGTGAGTGGAAATAAAATACTGCAACACCGTGAGGCCTTCCCGGAAATTTGCGGTTATGGGTGTCTCAATAATTTCACCCGAGGGCTTAGCCATCAAACCACGCATACCGGCCAACTGCCGCATCTGCTTGTCGCTACCACGGGCCCCGGAATCAGCCATCATAAAAATAGGATTGAAACTGTCTGTTATTACCTCCAACGGAACTTCTTTGCCGGCATCATCGATCCGGTAGCCGGTTATCTTCTCCCGGGCCAGTTCTTCCATCATTTCCGCAGCAACTTCATCTGTGGCCCGGGCCCAAATGTCCACCACCTTATTATATTTTTCACCCTCAGTGATGAGACCTTCCCGGTATTGACTTTCCACTTCAGCAACTTCATCCTGGGATTGGGCCAGAATTTCTGCCTTGCGGTGGGGGATCACCATATCGTCAATGGCGATGGAGATGCCGGCCTGGGTGGCAAACTTATACCCCAAGTCTTTCAAACGGTCTGCCAAGACCACGGTACTTTTAACACCGCACTTGCGGTAGGCTTGACCAATCAACTTACGAATTTCTTTTTTGGTCATGGTCCGGTTGATGCTCTCGAAAGAGATACCTTCGGGCATGATTTCCCTGAGGAGTATCCGGCCCACGGTGGTGGTGATGATCTCATCCATCAGCCTTATCTTAACAGGCGACAGAGGATCAATACCCTTTTCCTCTAAGGCCGAGGCTAACCGCTCCGCCGTGGTTTTGAAGGTGGTTTTATCGGTTATTACCTGAAGACGAGTCGCGGGATCAATTTTCACTTGATTATTTTCGTCCAGTATTTCTTCCAGCGAAACGACGGGTCCATCCATTCTCACCTGGACACGGGCATGTAAGTCTACCGCGCCTTGATCATAGGCGATGTGTACTTCATCTGGGGAAGAGAAGGGGATGGGTTTATTGCCGTTGAACGGAATACGCTCCCCTTTGGCCAAAGGCCGCTCCCTGGTCATATAGTATAACCCTAAGACGATATCCTGCGAGGGCACGATAATTGGTTCACCGTTGGCAGGTGACAGGATGTTATTCGTGGACATCATCAAGACCCGGGCCTCAATTTGAGCCTCTAAAGACAAGGGGACGTGTACGGCCATCTGGTCGCCGTCAAAGTCGGCATTAAAAGCGGTACAGACCAACGGGTGTAACTGGATAGCTTTGCCTTCAATCAAGATCGGCTCGAAGGCCTGAATCCCCAAACGATGCAGGGTGGGAGCGCGGTTAAGCATTACCGGATATTCCTTGACGACCTCATCCAAGGTGTCCCAAACATCCGGGGTCTCTTTTTCCACCATTTTTTTGGCGGCCTTAATGGTGTTGACAAAGCCTTTATTCACCAACCGGTTATAGATGAATGGCTTGAAGAGTTCTAAGGCCATCTTTTTGGGTAGACCACATTGATGGAGTCTTAAATTGGGGCCGATGACAATAACCGAGCGGCCGGAATAATCGACGCGTTTTCCCAACAAGTTTTGGCGAAAACGGCCCTGCTTCCCCTTAAGCATGTCGCTGAGGGATTTTAAGGGCCGCTTGTTGGGACCGGTGATGGTTTTGCCCCGCCGGCCATTATCAAAAAGGACGTCAACTGCTTCCTGCAGCATCCGTTTTTCATTGCGAATGATGATTTCAGGCGCGTCCAACTCCACCAGGCGTTTTAAGCGATTATTTCTATTAATTACTCTTCTGTAAAGGTCATTGAGATCAGAAGTGGCAAAACGGCCGCCGTCGAGAGGAACCAGGGGGCGTAAATCCGGCGGCAGGACCGGAATGACCTCCAAGACCATCCACTCCGGTTTAAGATTGGAATCTTTAAAAGCGTCAATAACTTTCAGGCGCTTGCTGATTTTCTTCCGTTTGGCTTCGGAGCTGGTTTTCTGCATTTCTTCCCGCAACTGCTCCGAAAGAGGCACGAGTTCCAGGCTTCGCAGCATCTGTCGGATGGCTTCGGCTCCCATCCCGGCGGCAAATTCGTCGCCATGTTCTTCCCTGGCCTGGCGGTATTTTTCTTCGCTGAGGATGTCGCCTTTACGCAAAGGGGTATTTTGCGGGTCAACCACTACATATGATTCGAAGTATAAGATTTTTTCCAAATCTTTAAGGGTAAGATCCAGGAGGTTGCCAATCTTGCTGGGAAGACTTTTTAGGAACCAAATGTGCACGACCGGGCAGGCCAGTTCGATGTGGCCCATTCGTTCCCGTCTTACCTTGGATTGGATGACCTCAACGCCGCACTTTTCGCAGACTACGCCCCGGTGTTTCATCCTCTTGTATTTACCGCAATTGCATTCGTAGTCTTTGGTTGGACCGAAGATCTTGGCACAGAATAACCCGTCCCGCTCAGGCTTGAAGGTCCGGTAATTGATGGTTTCAGGCTTTTTCACCTCTCCAAAGGACCATGAGCGGATCATCTCCGGTGAAGCCAAAGAAATCCGTACTGCATTGAACTGCAGGGGATCCTTTGGTTTGGCGAAGATACTGTTAATGTCTTCTAAATTGACTTCCCGTGCCTTATCCATTAGTTTCTGAGACCTCTGATTCCTTGTCCTCCAAAAGCTCCACATTTAATGCCAGGCTTTGGAGTTCTCGGATAAGAACATTAAAGGATTCAGGCAAGCCGGCTTCTAGATCATATTGCCCTTTCACTATCTTTTCGTACATGCGGGTACGGCCGGCAACATCGTCTGATTTGACCGTGAGGAATTCTTGCAGTGAGTAAGCGGCACCATAAGCTTCCATGGCCCAAACTTCCATTTCACCCAGGCGTTGGCCGCCAAACTGCGCCTTGCCCCCTAAAGGTTGCTGGGTCACCAGCGAATAGGGGCCAATGGAACGAGCATGAATTTTATCATCAACCAAGTGATGTAGTTTCATCATATACATGGCACCTACGGTCACGGTGCGGTCGAATGGTTCGCCGGTGCGGCCGTCAAAAAGTTTAGCTTTTCCCCCCTCCGCGACGCCGCCTTGGTTTAAACAGGCCCGAATTTCCGACTCCAAGGCTCCATCGAAGACCGGGGAGGCCATATAGACCCCCTCTTTGTTGTACTTTTCCCAGAATTGCTTCAAATCTTCGTAGGTTGCACCTTCTAACCACCCTTCGAGTTGAGGATCTTGATAAACAGCCCGAATGCGGTTTTTGATAGCATCGATGTCATAGAAATCATTAATTAATTTTCCTATCTGTTGCCCCAAAAGACGGGAAGCCCACCCCAGATGTGTTTCCAACACCTGCCCCACATTCATACGGGAGGGTACGCCCAAAGGATTGAGTACGATATCCACTGGAGTGCCGTCAGCAAAATAAGGCATGTCTTCTTCAGGCATTATCCTTGAAACAACGCCTTTATTACCGTGGCGGCCGGCCATCTTGTCTCCCACCGCCAATTTCCTTTTCAAGGCAATAAAGACTTTCACCATCTTGATAACGCCCGGGGGCAGTTCATCGACTTTCCGCAGCCGGTTGATTTTATCCTCGAACAGGTTATTCACCTGTTGAATTTGGATCTGATAGCTATCCAAGAACCGGTCAAGCCGGTCTTCCAACTCCGGGTCATTAAAGGAGACATTGCGCCAATGATCCAGGGGCAGCTTCATCACCATTTCCGGGGTGATTTCTGTTCCCTTTTCTAAGAGGTACCGACTGGAAGTTATATCATCCGGAATCTCTACCACGGTCCGGCCTACCAACATTTCTTTTAAACGATAACTGACGCTCTGGGTGATGATGGAGATTTCATCCCCTTGATCCTTCTGCAGCTTGGCGATGGCTTCAGCCTCGATAAACCGGGTACGTTCATCTTTCTCCACGCCTTTGCGAGAAAATACCCGGGCATCGATAATAATCCCCTCAATACCCGGCGGCACCCGTAAAGACGTATCCCGGACATCACCCGCCTTTTCACCGAAAATGGCTCGCAAGAGTTTTTCTTCCGGGGAGAGTTGAGTTTCACCCTTGGGGGTCACTTTGCCCACCAGGATATCCCCGGGATTAATTTCGGCGCCGATGCGGATAATACCGCTCTCATCGAGGTTGGCCAGGGCTTCTTCACTGACGTTGGGGATGTCCCGGGTGATTTCCTCTTTACCGAGCTTGGTATCCCGGGCCACAACTTCAAACTCCTCGATATGAATGGAAGTGTAGACGTCTTCTTTGGCGATCCGTTCGCTGACTAGAATAGAATCTTCAAAGTTGCAACCGCCCCAGGGCATAAAGGCAACCATAACGTTCTTGCCCAGAGCTAATTCTCCAAAAGCCGTGGCCGGGCCATCAGCAATGATCTGGCCTTTTTCCACCCGGTCGCCGAGTCGGACGATGGGCCGCTGATTGAAGCAGGTGTTTTGATTGGTCCGCTGGAATTTAGTGAGCTTATAGATGTCAACGATGGATTGAGATTCTCTGGCTTCCCCATTATCGGCTCGCACCACAATGCGGGTGCCATCGACATCCTCGACAATACCACCACGTTTCGCCACCAGAGTGACGCCGGAATCACGAGCCACCACCCCTTCCAGGCCGGTCCCGATCAGGGGCGGAGTGCAGGTCAATAATGGTACGGCCTGCCTTTGCATGTTGGATCCCATGAGGGCCCGGTTGGCGTCATCATTTTCCAAAAAGGGAATCAAGGAGGCGGCGACACTAACCAACTGGCTGGGCGAAACGTCCATATAGTCAATTTCTTCCGGCCGCACCATGATAAATTCGCCGGCCATCCGGGCAGAGATCAAATCTTTGGCAAACCGGTTGTCCTTAGTTAAAAGGGCGTTCGCCTGGGCAATGACATTGTTCCCTTCATCCAGGGCGCTTAAAAAAATTATGTCCCGGGAAACCTGGACATCCCATTTGCCGTTTTCTTCTTTTTTCTTCACTGTCCGGTAGGGAGTTTCGATAAACCCGAACTCATTTACCCGGGCGTAGGTGGATAAAGAAACAATCAACCCGATATTTGGACCTTCCGGGGTTTCGATAGGACAAATGCGGCCGTAATGGGTGGCGTGTACGTCCCGGACTTCAAAACCCGCCCGTTCCCGGGTCAAACCGCCGGGCCCCAGGGCACTCAGACGCCGTTTATGGGTGATTTCGGACAACGGGTTGGTCTGATCCATGAACTGGGACAACTGAGAGGTGCCAAAGAATTCTTTGACCACCGCCGAAACCGGTTTGGCATTGATCAAATCATGGGGCATTAAGGTATCTATCTCCTGCAAACTCATGCGTTCCTTAATGGCCCTTTCCATGCGCACCAAACCGATCCGGTATTGATTCTCCAGCAGTTCACCCACAGCTCGAACCCGTCGGTTTCCCAAGTGGTCAATGTCGTCGATGGGACCTTCCAGTTCTTTTTGGGTGATTAATTCTTTCACCGCGAAGAGGATGTCTTCTTTTGACAAAGTGCCTTGGGTGACAGGTGCGTCGCGGTTGAGCTTCAGGTTCAATTTTAGGCGGCCCACCGGCGACAGATCGTAATATTCCGGTTTGAAAAAAAGATTCTCAAAGAAAGTATTCGCGACTTCCAACGTGGGCGGATTGCCGGGGCGTAGTTTCCGGTAGATTTCTATGACAGCATCCCGGGGTTTATCGGTTTTATCCACCGCCAGGGTGTTGCGCAAACAGGGGCTGACATTGACGCCATCAATGAAGAGAAGGTCCAATTCCTGGACGTTGCGGCTCCGCAGCAGCTTTAATTTTTCTTCCGTTACCGGCTCATTGCAGGGAATAAGCAACTCCCCGGTATCCGGATCTAAAATATCATGGGCCACCACCCGGCCCATGAGCTCATTGGGCAGTAAACTCAAGCGCTCAATGCCTGCTTCCTGAATTTTGCGAATCAGTGCCGGGGTGATCTTTTTGTGCCGCTTAACCAGTATTTCACCGGTCCCGGGGATCACAATATCGGCAGTGGCTTTGCGTTGCAGCAAGAATTCGGGATTGAATTTCTTCTCGATAGTGTCGGCCTCGAGAAATACTTTTTCGGTACTATAGAAGAAGTTCAGCAGTTCCTCGGTGGAGTAACCCAAGGCCTTGAGCAGCACGGTGACCGGGAATTTACGTCGGCGGTCAATACGGGCATAGAGAATATCCTTGGGATCGAACTCAAAATCAATCCAGGAGCCGCGCATTGGAATCATCCTGGCCGAATAAAGAAGTTTACCGCTGGAATGAGTTTTGCCGCGGTCGTGATCGATAAACAACCCGGGGGAGCGATGTAACTGGCTGACAATCACCCGTTCCGTGCCGTTGACGATGAACGTCCCGTTATCCGTCATTAAAGGCATGGTGCCGAAATAAATTTCCTGCTCCTTTATATCACGAATAGGCGGTGTCTCCGCTTCCGTCTCGACATCATAGACCACCAACTGCACCGTCAACTTCATGGGTGCTTCGAAGGTCATACCCCGCTGCAGGCATTCTTCCTCGTCATACTTAGGAGCGGCAAAACTGTAGTTAACGAATTCCAAGGAGGCAGTGCGGTTGTAATCTTTAATCGGAAAGACGCTCTTAAACACCCCCTGTAAACCATATTCGTCCCTTTGTTCCGAAGGGGTGTCTTTTTGCAAGAACCTATTGTAGGATTCTTTTTGCATCTCGATAAGATTCGAAATGTCTATAATCTTTTCGATTTTGCCAAAATTTTTCCGATGCAGTTTTTGAGGGGAGAACACCTCGGCCATTCTTACTCCTTGAATGCAGAGCCTGAGGGCCTGCTTAACTCCAAAATGCTGCCGTTACCTTAGTGGGTGAAAAATATCGCCGCACTACTTGATTTCGACGGTAGCTCCCTGTTCTTCTAATTTCTTCTTTATTTCTTCAGCCTCGGCTTTCGAGACTGCCTCTTTGACCGTTGTCGGCACATTTTCCACCGCATCCTTGGCCTCTTTGAGACCTAAACCGGTAATGGCACGGACTTCCTTAATAACCTGAATTTTATTGGCCCCTATTACGGTAAGAACCGCATCAAACTCAGTTTGTTCTTCCGCCGCGGGAGCGGCTTCCGCCGCCGCCGGACCAGCCGCCAATGCCACCGGCGCCGCGGCCGTAACGCCGAACTTATCTTCCAAGTCCTTGATCATCTGCGACAATTCCAATACGGACATATTGGCGATAAAATCGATGACTTCTGCTTTTGTAATCGACATGACGAATAATCCTCCTTACCTACTGTCTTTCAAAAATTAGGCGCAATAAAACTGTTGCGCAATTATTTACACCTTAATCGACAGATCGCTTTTCTTCAATTGCCTTAAGGGTATAGAGAAACTGTCGGAGAATCGCGGAGAGAACGCTGACCAACGAAGTTGGCACCCCCTGTAAGGCGCCTAACAGCTTAGCCAACAACACCTCCCGAGCCGGCAGCTTGGATATTTCTATTAAGTCGTTTTCGGTTAACAATGAACGACCTAAAACCCCGGCTTTCAAGATAAACTTGTCAGGTTTGTCTTTGGCATACTTGGATACTATTTTGGCAATTTCTACCGGGTTTTGATAACCCAGCACAATCGCCGTGGGGCCGACTAAAAAATTTTCCAAAGCTGCCGCGTCGGTGTCCGCGGCGGCCAGTTTCAATAGGGTGTTCTTCACTACGGCCAGTTCGCCGCCGGCCTCTTTAAGCTCCCGGCGCAGCTGCGTGAATTCAGCCACCTTGAGCCCCTTAAAGTCCGTCAGGATGTTAAATTGGGTTCGCCCCAGCTTCTCATGCAGGTTTTCAATTACTACAGTTTTTTTATTTTTAAGCATCGGCTTTTCCTCTTTCTCACCGGCACCTTAGGTTGTGGCGGAGCGGATGAGATTCTTTACCTCCAAGGGATCGATCCGAATACCTGGGCCCATAGTTGAAGAAACAGATATTCCTTGCATATAGGTCCCTTTGCTGGTCTTCGGTTTCAGCCGAATCAGGGTGTCAAAAAAGGCCGCCATATTTTGCAGCAGTTTTTCCCCTCCAAAAGAGACTTTGCCCATAGGGGCGTGCACCACCCCCGCTTTGTCAACCCGAAATTCGATCTTGCCGGCCTTTAACTCCTGCACCGCTCGAGCCACATCAAAAGTAACCGAGCCGGCCTTGGCGTTGGGCATCAGGCCCCGGGGACCCAAAATTTTGCCGATCTTACCCACTGCTCCCATCAGGTCTGGAGTCGCCACCGCCTTGTCAAAGTCCATCCAACCACCTTTGATTTTTTCAATCAAATCTTCAGACCCAACAAAATCAGCGCCGGCATCCAAGGCCTCTTTCTCTTTCTCACCCTTGGCAAACACTAAAACCCGGACATCCTTGCCGACACCATTGGGCAGGACCACCGCCCCGCGCACCATCTGGTCAGCATGCCTCGGATTTACCCCTAGACGGACGGCCACATCAACACTCTCATCGAATTTGACGTAGCTGGCGCCCAGTGCCTCGGCCACTCCCTCCGAAAAGGTATATTTGCGGGTCCGGTCAACCTGCTCCCGCATGGCCGTATATTTCTTGCCTCTGTTCGGCATGTCGCATTACCTTCCTGTCTGCACGAGATGCTTAGACGATTTCTATTCCCATACTCCGGGCCGTTCCCATAATGGTCTGTTTGGCCGCCTCTAAATCAACAGTGTTTAAGTCAGGTAATTTTTGCCGGGCGATGTCTTCCACCTGCTGCATAGTTACCTGTCCGGCTGTTTCCCGCCCCGTTTCTTTGGCACCTTTGGCCAACTGGGCGGCTTTTTTAAGCAACACCGAGGCCGGCGGGGTCCTGGTGATGAAGGTGAAAGAACGGTCTGCATAAACGGTTATCAAAACCGGTATGATCATACCTTCCTGACCTTGGGTGCGGGCGTTGTAGCTCTTCACAAATTCCATGATGTTGACCCCATGCTGCCCTAAAGCGGGGCCGACTGGTGGTGAAGGATTTGCCTGACCGGCGGGCAACTGCAGTTTTATTTGCGCAATTACCTTTTTTGCCATGATGCTGAACTCCTTAACACGATGATATCCTTCTCTCTATTCCCGGACCTGTCAGGAAGGCAATCCGGTTTCCTAACTAGACCTTTTCTACCTGGGAAAATTCCAACTCCACTGGTGTAGGACGGCCGAAGACACTTATCATGACCCTTACCCGGCCCTTTTCACCTTTAACTTCATCCACCACGCCGTTGAAGTTGGTGAAGGGACCTTCCGTCACCCGCACCTTGTCGCCATTTTCGAAGATTATCTTGGGTTTGGGCTTTAATGCCCCTTCCTTAATCTGAGTGATGACTTTTTCCGCTTCGGCATCAGGAATTGCCACAGGTTCCGTCCGGCCACCAAGAAAACCTGTCACCTTGGGGGTATCTTTCACTAAATGCCAGGTGTCGTCATTCAACTCCATCCTGACCAAGACATAACCAGGGTAAAATTTCCGGTGAGAGATGCGCCGTTGGCCTTTTATCATCTCTTCTACCTGTTCTGTAGGCACCAAAACCTCGGTAATGAGTTCCTCCATACCCCGGCTGCGGGCGCGCTCTTCCAGAGCGTCCCTGACTTTTTTCTCAAAACCGGAATAAGTGTGCACTACATACCACTTTTGAGCCAAGGGAGCAGGTCCTCCTTCATTACCCAACAATACCTTTGATCATCCTTGACAGGGTCAAATCGACGATGCCTAGAAAAAAAGACAAGAGCATAACTAAAACCAGAACTACCGCAGTGGCGCCCACAGTTTCTTTCTTGCTGGGCCAGGTAACCTTTTTCAGTTCAATCCAAGCTTCTTGAAGGAACTGTTTGGATCGGTTCCAAAACTCACCCACTGCCGGCCAGGCAAAGGATTTGCCTTTTTTGGTTTTTAATTTAACCACCTGGCCTTTGACTGGTTTTTTCGTCAACTCTTTAGCGATTTGTTCCTGACCTTTATCCCCGGACTTATCCGTGACTTTTATCTTTTTCATCGGCAATTGTGCTGTCTTCTTTCTGGTTCCCGGCAACGGACCAAACAGCGTCCAACTATCTACTTTTGCAAAACAATAAAAGCAAATTAATTAACGTCGAAGCCTCCCGCCCAATGTGTCCAATTCCCACGGGAGCCAACTCGAGCCTTGGGGCGTTGATCCAAACCCGAATCAGGATTCCCACTAAGCATTACCCTGGGAAATGGTGCAAGAATACGTTAACTGGGGAGGAGATGGACTTGGTTCACCTTTTCCATAATACTGAACCGGTCAACAAAAAATGGCAGGCCAGGAGGGATTCGAACCCCCATCACCCGGTTTTGGAGACCGGTGCTCTAACCGTTGGAGCTACTGGCCTGTACCCGAATTACTTCGTTTCGCGATGGGATGTGTGCGCCCGACATGAAGGACAGAATTTCTTGAATTCCAACCTATCCGGTGTGCGACGTTTGTTCTTCGTGGTAGTATAATTCCGACGCTTACAATCAGTACAGGCTAATATTATAATATCGCGCATAATCTCTTATTTTGTCAAGTTTCGTTTGATAGTTATCAATTCCGGTATCGCCGTCCCCCTGACGGGGGAAACAGTTATTCAACGATCTCGGTGGCGACGCCGGCGCCGACGGTGCGGCCGCCTTCCCGGATGGCGAAGCGTAGTTCTTTTTCCAGGGCCACGGGGGTAATGAGATGCACTTCAATGGCGACGTTGTCGCCGGGCATGACCATTTCCACCCCTTCCGGCAAGGTCACGACGCCAGTGACGTCCGTGGTGCGCAGATAAAACTGCGGCCGGTAGCCACTGAAAAAGGGTGTATGCCGCCCACCTTCCTCTTTATTCAACACATAGACTTCTGCCTTGAACTTGGTATGCGGGGTGATGGAGCCCGGTTTGGCCACCACCTGGCCGCGTTCTACTTCGTCCTTTTTGGTGCCCCGAAGCAGGAGGCCGACATTGTCCCCGGCCTGGCCCTGATCCAGAATCTTCCGGAACATTTCCACACCGGTGCACACCGTCTTGAACGTGGGCTGAAATCCGACAATCTCCACCTCTTCCTGCACCTTGACGATGCCTCGTTCCACCCTGCCGGTCACCACCGTGCCCCGGCCGGAGATGGAGAACACGTCTTCAATGGGCATCAGGAAGGGCTTGTCGATATCCCTGGCGGGCTCGGGGATATAGCCGTCCACCGCCTTCATCAGCTCAAAGATGCAGGCGGCGGCCTCGGAGTTGGGATCATCCGACTCCAGGGCCTTCAAGGCCGAACCCTTGACGATGGGAATGTCGTCGCCCGGGAAATCATACTTGGACAACAGCTCCCGGAGCTCCAACTCCACCAACTCGATGAGTTCGGGGTCGTCCACCATGTCCACCTTGTTCAAGAAAACCACGATGAAGGGGACGCCCACCTGGCGGGCCAACAGGATGTGTTCCCGGGTCTGGGGCATGGGGCCGTCATCGGCGCCCACCACCAGGATTGCGCCGTCCATCTGGGCTGCGCCGGTAATCATATTCTTGATGTAATCGGCGTGCCCCGGACAATCCACATGGGCATAGTGCCGGTTTTCGGTCTCATACTCCACGTGGGCCGTGGCAATAGTAATCCCCCGCTCTTTTTCTTCCGGCGCCTTGTCGATCTGGTCAAAAGGCACATATTCGGCCATTCCCTTCATCGACAGGTGCTTGGTGATAGCCGCCGTCAACGTCGTCTTGCCATGGTCAATATGCCCAATCGTACCAATATTTACATGGGGCTTCTTACGCTCAAACTTCTTCTTGGCCATACTTTCGTCTCCCTAAAGAGATAGTCCAGTCAAAACAACATCCACAGGGGATGAATTGCCGTCTAAGATTTTGTTAACCTGGAGCCCACGACCGGGATCGAACCGGTGAACCTCTTCCTTACCAAGGAAGTGCTCTACCAACTGAGCTACGTGGGCTAATTTTTGGAGCGGGAAACGGGACTCGAACCCGCAACCCTCAGCTTGGAAGGCTGATGCTCTAGCCAATTGAGCTATTCCCGCCTTCGTTGCCCCATATGGTGGAGAGGGGAGGATTCGAACCTCCGAAGGCATCGCCGGCAGATTTACAGTCTGCTCCCTTTGGCCACTTGGGAACCTCTCCACAAAAAAAAATTGCAGCACCGATTTAATCTGCAGCTAACTTTCTTCAACATGGAGCTGGCGATGGGATTCGAACCCGCAACCTGCTGATTACAAATCAGCTGCTCTACCGTTGAGCTACGCCAGCTGAAGCCTTCTTTTATGAGGCACCAGTTAATCGTTAAATACTAGACTTACATATGTTAGTTAAGATTTACGGCTCTGTCAAGATTTTTTTAAATTTTGCCCTGCTCGAAATTATCCAGCCATTCCCATCAACATCTGCCGACTTCGCCCCATGCGGCCAGTTCCTTCTTGTTTTCAGAATACGGGTGCATTATATGTTAATAATAGAGATCTAAAGCGTTGTTGGCATCATTGCTAACAAGGAGAAAGCCATGCCCATTTATGAATTTTGTTGCCAGGAATGTGGTTTTCAATTTGAAAAGCTGATTCTGGGCGCCGGGGACACCATTCTATGCCCTGTTTGTCAGAAAAACAATGTGGAAAAAATCATGAGTGCCTGCTCTATGAAAGCAGGTTGTAAAACCCCAATCCGCTGACAGCCCTGACCCGGATCGACTGGCAGTCGATCAAGTGCTAAACTTGCCAGGTTTCTCAACGTGACCCATCCCTGCGAGACTTCCACCCTCACCATTCCGGCCCAGGCATCTTACGCTAAAGTCGCGGCCGCCTACGTGGAGGCGGTAGCCGGCCATTTCGGCTTTTCCACCGGCAATAGCGGCCAGCTTGGCCAAGCCCTGCTCATAACCCTGGATGATATTATTGCCCGTGCCTTTGGACCCGAGGAAAATCAGGAGGTGCAGATCTCCTGCGAGCGACTGGCAGTGGGACTCAAAATCAGCATCAGGGAAAAGGGGCTGCCCCTGGCCCAGGAAGAACTTGCCAGCCTGGCCGCCGACCGCCAAACCTGCCCCCTGGTGCAGCTCGGGGATCAGTTCACTTGTGTCCGGGATCTGGTGGACGAGGCCTCTTTTCACAATCTTGGCCGGGCTGGCGCCGAAGTGCACTTAATCAAATACTCCCAGGAGCCCAATGCCGCCCCCGAACCTGGGGTTTGCCCTGTCACACCGGCGTTAGAAACGTATAGCTTTCAGCCTGGTGCACCGGCGGTATTCTCCTTGCGTCCCTTCACCCCGGCCGATGCCCAGGCGGTTACCCGTCTCCTCTATAGGACCTATGGGTATTCATATCCGTTTGAGCACCTGTACTATCCCGAACGGCTCATTGAACTCAACGCTGATGGCAGCCTCCAGTCTCTAGTGGCGGTCTCTTCCCAGGGTGAGCTGGTAGGACACGTGGCCTTGATTTTATCCAAAGAAAAGAGCACCCTGGCCGAAATCGGCGCTGCCGTTGTCCATCCAGATTTCCGGGGCCATGGCTGTCTGCAACAGTTGGCCGAATACGCCCTAACGGAGGCCCAAGGCCGACAGTTGAGCGCTGTGTTCGCCCGTCCGGTGACCAGCCATATCTATTCCCAAAAAGTTTCGGAGAAGTTAGGCTTTAAACCCTCCGGCCTGCTGGTGGGATTAGGCCCTGCCTTTTTATCATTTAAAAAAATTCATGAAGACC
The DNA here is from genome assembly GCA_963705135.1 of uncultured delta proteobacterium. GTDB lineage: Bacteria > Desulfobacterota > Desulfobaccia > Desulfobaccales > Desulfobaccaceae > Desulfobacca. Next base: position 53,584 of record CAVPJB010000020.1, on the reverse strand, counting down.
TGCCCCAGCGCGAGTCCATGGTTTTAATCTACCGCAGTCTCATCCAGACCTCCCCGGGAAAGATTTTCCCGCCGCCCAGGCATAGAGATTTTATTCTGAAGCTTTACGAAGGTTTAGGGATGATTCCGGAAGCGGCCCAGCCCACCGGCGAATTCCCGCCGACCGGCCCTGGACCCGGCAACATGACCGTCACAACGCACCAGACCAGCGGCAATGTCTTTATCAAGCTCAATGAAATCGGCCCCGACACCCTGGTCGAATTAAAACATAACCTGAAACACCTGTGTCAATCCCGCTTCGAAGTGATCCACCTGGAGCTTGACCTGGGACGTCCCGCTGTTTATCATCTGGTCCCCCAATGTGAATCTCTGGGTTTTTTCTTTGCCGGCATCCTCCCCGGGGCTAAACGCTACTCAATCCCTCATCCTGCAATATCTCAACAATGTTCCCCTAGATTACGACAAGATCCTGCTCCATTCTCTCCAGGCCCAAGAAATTCTTGCATATGTCAAAAAGGAAGATCCCAATCGTCTTTAAGTTGTGCCTCTTCTTGATGATGATTGGCCTGGTCTGAGAACTTTGTGGCAGCCAATGAAATTTTTTGATATCTTAAAAATGTTAAATTGAAGCGATAATCCTCCCTGCCGTGCACGCATATTTTCATTTCCGGAAAAAATTTTTGCCTGTCCGGCAAAGTTTCTGAAATTACGGAATAAAAGGAGACAACTATGTTAATCAACTTTGCTGACCTGAAAAACCGGTTACTCACTCTCTCCCAACGCCTCATGCAACTTCGAGGTCGTCTTTGATCTGGAACAAAAACAGGCCCGCCTGGCGGAATTAGAAATCTTGACCGCCAAACCGGATATTTGGGACAACGCCGCCCAGGCCGCCGACATCCTCAAAGAGCGGGGCGCCTTAAGCAATATTCTGGAGACCTGGCGGGTGTATGAAAAGCAGGTCGAGGATTTGGAGGTTCTCCTGGAATTGGCCCAGGAAGAGGCCGATGAAGCGGCCCTGGCCGAAGTGGCAGAAGAGCTCAGGGTTCAGGAAAATGCCCTGCGGCGGCTGGAACTAGAGATGTTGCTGGGTGGGGAGGACGACAACAAGAACGCTATAGTTACCATTCATGCCGGGGCAGGGGGCACCGAGGCCCAGGATTGGACCGAGATGCTGCTGCGCATGTATCTGCGCTTTACCGAGCGCCGGGGCTTCAAAACCGAAATGTATGACCTGTTGCCGGGGGATGAGGCCGGTGTCAAAAGCACCACCTTTGCCGCCAACGGCCCCTATGCCTATGGCTATTTAAAAGCGGAAAGTGGTATCCACCGCCTGGTCCGCATTTCACCCTTTGATGCCAGCGGCCGCCGTCACACGTCCTTTGCCGCCGTTTTCGTCTATCCCGAAGCCGACGACAACATCCAAATCGATATCCAGGACAAAGACCTGCGCATCGATACCTTCAGGGCCAGCGGCGCTGGGGGGCAGCACGTCAACAAAACCAGTTCCGCCGTGCGCATTACCCATATTCCCACCGGCATCGCGGTTTCCATGCAGAACGAGCGCTCCCAGCACCGCAACCGGGAACTGGCTCTAAAGGTGCTCAAGGCCCGGTTATATGAGCTGGAGAAAAACAAGCGCCAGGAAAAGGCCCAGGTGGTTCTGGACGCCCAGAAAGACATTGCCTGGGGCAGCCAGATCCGCTCTTATGTCTTGCAGCCTTACCGTATGATCAAGGACCACCGCACCAAACACGAAGAAGGCAACGTCGAAGCCGTTCTAGACGGCGACCTGGACCCCTTTATCGAGGCCTATTTATTGAGTTCGGTGGACTCCTAAAGGCTGGTTGCCAGTCCCCTTTTTACCCGCAGTTAATCGAAGCATTCAGCAGTTCCTCCCTCTCCGCTCATATCGTTGCAAGAGGGGGTTGGAGGAAGGCCTGCCTGACTTCTCCTAGCCATTAGTTGCCTGAGAGGAAACCATCGGATTTTTTCCTAGTGCCCAAGTTGTGCTTGGACGCGCCAGATGGCTCCCAGCTGAGGTTTGTTTCGTAACCCACTCAGCTCGAGAGCCATCCTTTTGATCATGAGGTGAACAATATTCCGTTCGGGTTTCCGCTTAGTAATAAGAGTTATCCGAAACTGCCTTATTCATCCGCCTCATAGATCCCTTTGCCAAAGTAGTACGGTGAGTTGACTCCGGTCAAACCGCCGGGGGGCAAGATGTAGCCCGCTTCGCTGCCTATATAAGCCGTTCCCAAGGGGTTGGTGGAATCTACCGGGGTGAAGTTTTTGTTGGTTTCGCCGTCATGGTAATTAGTTACATAAACTTGGCCATACTTGGTTCTATCGCCGGTGTAACTCATGGAAAGAAATTCCTAATAGCCGGTTTTACCGATTTCGTTATTCTTCTCGATTATCCGGCCGGGGTAATAACCGACGCCAGCGGCGCGGTAAACAATGCCCTCGTAATACTCGTAATTCTTGTTATCTTTGTCATAGTAGTACCGGAAAGTGTATTTGTCGCCCACATCGGCTTCGTATTTGCCTTTACCGAATTTATAATCCTCGACACCGTCAACAAGGATATAATCCAGCTCACTTCCTATATAGGCAGTGCCCACGGCCTGACCTTTGTGCACCGGGTCGTAGTTTTTCTTGTTTTCGTTATTATAATAGTTATTCACATAGACTTGGCCATACTTGGTTGTTTCGCCAGTGTAACTCATGGAGAGGAATTCGAAATAGCCGGTCTTGCCGGTTTCGTTCGCCTTGTCGATTGTCCGGCCGACGTAATAGACCAACTGCCGGGGCGCGGTAAACTTCACCCTCGTACCAGTCGCAATTGGCCAAATTATTCTTGTCATAGTAATACCGGAAAATATATTTGTCGCCCACATCGGCTTCGTAATAGCCTTGACCGAACTTATAATCGTTGGCGCCGTTCACGCCGATATAATCAATTTCATTTTCCAGGTATGACTTGTTGGCCACATCCTGGCCTTTATGGAGCGGGGTGAAGTTTTTATTACTTTCGGCATCAAAGTAATTATCCACATAGACTTCGCCTAACTTATCAAAATAAGCGGCGCTGCCTGGTAGTCTATCGGTTATTTCATAGGTTCCAGTCTGGCCGTTCTCATCAACTTTGGTCCAGGTATTGCCGGTGGAGTAACCTTTATCTTCGCCAGCGTATACCGTGCCAGTGTATTTGTCATTGTTGCCATAGGTGTATTTGAAAGTGTAGGGGTAGTAAATGAACTCTTCGCAGATGCCGCTACTAGGAGTCCCTATTCCATAAAGTATACCGATAATAAAAAGAAGCATTTTTTTCTTCATATTACTCTCCTGGGGAGTCGATTTAGCTGAAGTTTTCCTTAATAGAGGTCATGGGGTAGCATAACCGCTTGATTGGTCTAACCCCAAAACCAAGAGCAAAGACAGAGAAACAAAAACTTTAATTTTGTGACCAGGTTACTCCTTGTGAAAATTTATGGAGCGAAAAAAATATGTTAGCAAAGTAGTATTAAGATATTTTTCTCTTGTTTTCCTCATCTCCTTTCTAACCTTTTTGCTGGCCAAACTCAATTTGTTATTCAATACTCATTTGAGGTCCGGTTTATGCTCTAAATATTCAAAAAACATGCCAATTACATTTTAAAAATGTATCAAGTTGATATGTATACTTATTTTTCATGGATTGATTTCAATGCCAAAAAATCTGAGTTCAAATAATAAAACATAAAGGACTTCTCAATCTGGCAATTTATAGATAACACATTGAATGTATTAATTAATCAAGTTATTGAATTCAGGCGGCCGATTTGTTAAGAAAACTGAACATATACCAGGCAGAGTTCAAACAATAAAACAAAAAAGATTTGTCAATCCATCTAGTTCCAACTAACATAATGTAATTATTGATTATTCAATATATTTTATTCAGCGGTCAATTTGTTAAAAAGCTTAACATACCCTGGATGGCACCAGACACTAATCCCATCAAGAGACGTTGGCTCCTCTCGAAGGCCGTATTCTTTACCGACTCTTATGGCGAAAAACTGGCAACAACTCATTGAGCGGCTAGCCCAGCGCTGCTATGGGCATAACTCGATCCACTGCTAACCAAAGGACTTGTTCACTTGAATATATCGACAATATTCATTGTGATCTTAACTTAAGAAAGAAATTATTGCAAAGGCTCTAATTCTACTCAGAAAAATCTTCGCTCGTGCTAGGCCTTTTCCAAAACTGCCTCACTAATCCACCTTATGATATCCTTGCCGCAGGAGTGGGCCGCCAGGCCTAAGGACGGGATCTAGTCCGCCTCGCGGCCTAATAGGCGGTTACCCTTTAATCTGACAATATCTGATTAAAGCCGCTGAGGCGTTAGGCTGCCTGGCTGGCAGACGACCCAATCCGGCTCTCTCCCACCTTGCCAAGGTTTATTGACATTTGCACCCGATAACATTAAAGTTTACGAGGAGTCATAAAGTGAGCTAGAAAGAAAATCTAATCATTCCGAAAGTAAAAATCCATGAATAGAGATAACGAATTAGAGAGAGCTTATCGGACAAGTAAAATAATCAGCGCGGCGATGGCGGGTTCTTTGCTGATGTATGTCATAATCGTGGAGGTCTTAAAATTTCGGGAGATTACCTTAAATATTCTCCCAACCCCAATATTAGATATGCTTCGCTTTATTTTTGTTTTTCTTTCCTTTGCCGCTTATTTTATCATTAATTTTCTAAGCAATAAATTGTTAATAAAAAAACCGGAAGCTAGCCATGAAGAATTGCTGGGGAAACTGGCGCGCGCCAATATTATTTCGATGGCACTCTGCGAACTTCCTGCCTTGTTCGGATTGGTGTTATTTTTAGGTAGCGGGATCCCCAGGGAATTTTATCTCCTCCTGATCCTGTCGTTAATCTTGTTTTATATCTTCTTCCCCCGCTATAGTTTTTGGTCAGCCTGGTCCAAGATCATCGACAAGGATTCATTATTTTAGCGGGTATCAGGCAGCATGGCTGGCGGGTGCCCCAACCCGGCTGGCAGGCAGTATAAAAATTCCCCGGCCGCGGCCCTTACGGCGACAAACGGTCCATCAGCCGGGGGAAGGGGATGGCTTCCCGGACGTGGTGCAGGCCGCACATCCATCCCACCAGGCGTTCTAAGCCCAGGCCGAAGCCGCTGTGGGGGGCACTGCCGTAGCGGCGCAGGTCCAGATACCATTCCAGGGGTTCCCGGGGGAGGTTGTGTTCCTTCAGGCGGTCCAGGAGGGCTTCCAGGTCTTCCTCCCGCTGGGAACCGCCGATGATTTCCCCCACGCCTTCCGGGGCCAGGACATCCACACAGAGAACGGTGCGGGGGTCCGTCGGATCCGGTTTCATGTAGAAAGCCTTGCAGTCTTTGGGGTAGCGGTGGATCATGACCGGGCGGTCGTAGGACTCGGACAGGAAAGTTTCCTCCGTGGCGCCCAGGTCGTCCCCCCAGGGAACCTGGTGTCCGGCAGTCGCCAAACGTGCCAAAGCCTCGGTGTAGCTCAGGCGGGGGAAGGGGGGGCGGACGGCTTCCAAGGGCTCCAGGGGGCGCTCCAGGGTGGTCAGATCAGCCTGGCGGTTATTCAAAACCCGGTCAATTATAGAGCAGATAAGGGCTTCCGCCAGGGTCATGATGTCTTCCAGGGCAGCGAAGGCGATCTCCGTTTCCAGCATCCAGAACTCCGTGAGGTGGCGCCGGGTTTTCGACTTCTCGGCCCGGAAGGTGGGCCCAAAACAATAAACCTTGCCCAAGGCCAGGGCCGCAGCCTCTAAATAAAGCTGGCCGCTTTGGGTGAGATAAGCTTTGCGGTCACCGAAATAGTCGGTTTCGAACAGGGTGGTGGTCCCTTCACAGGCGGTGGGGGTAAAGATCGGAGTGTCCACCAGGACAAACCGGCGCTCGGCGAAAAAATCCCGGCAGGCCCGGATAATTTCGTCCCTGATTCGCAGGATGGCCTGCTGCCGGGGACTGCGAATCCAGAGGTGGCGGAGGTTCAAGAGGAAATCGACCCCGTGCTCCTTATGGGCGATGGGATATTCCTGGGCGATGTGCCAGGGGTGCACGGCGGTGAGGTCCAGTTCATAACCGCCGGGGGCCCGGGGTTCGGCTCGTACCAGACCTGTGACGATGACCGAGGATTCCTGCGTCAGACGGTCAAAGGTGGTAAAATCAGCCTCGGGGATTTTGCCTTTAACCATAACGCCCTGGACCAGTCCGGTCCCATCCCGAAGGATGAGAAATCGCACTTTACCGCTGGAGCGTTTGTTGTAGAGCCAACCCCGCAGGGTGACCTCCTGCCCCAGCTTTTCAGATAGGTCCTCGATATAGGCAAAGTTTGTCAGCCCTGGGAACATGGGGCGGCACCTGGTTTCTTTCAAGTTCGTTGTTACCAGCCACTCTAAAGCAAAATTTTGATATGAGCCTTTTGGCGGATGGTCTTCAGGTGTTCGGAAAAGAGTTTCGTCATTTCCTCTCGGCCAAGAATTTGTTCAATTTGTGGTTTGGCTTCTTGCAAGCTCATTACCTGGCCCATTTTTGCATCCACTAATTTGATAATCTGAAAGCCTTGAGGAGTTTTTAGAGGTACCACTTCACCTGGCTTCAGGTTGGACAGAAATTCGAAAAATCTGGGATCAAGGTCAGCCTGACGAATATATCCCAGATCACCGCCGGGGTACCGGGAATCGGTTTGGAATACTCTTGAATGAGTTTATCAAAATCCCCCCCCTTCTGGGCTTCCCCAATCGCCTTTTCCGCCAGTGCCCTGATTTCTTCCTGTTGGGCTGCGCTGCTGCCCGGCGGCAGCGGCAGAGTGATCACTTTAATGTGAACCCGGTTTTCCGGAGATTTATAGTGTTCCTGGTAAAAACGCTGTATATCTGCATCTGGGATCTTTGCCTTGGCCTTTACTGTTAGGGCCATCAAACGGTCCTGTTGGATCTGCTCGGATACTTGTTGGCGCAGTTGTTCTATGGTCATCCCGTCTTTGGCCAGTGCCTTGGACAGGGCTTCGTCGTCGGCAAAGCCATTTCTTTGTTTAATGTCATCCAAAGCCTTGCGGAACTCTTTGTCAGGAACCGTCATGCCATAGCGTTTAGCTTCTTCTTTGGCCAACTTGCGGTCGACGAGGACATCGAGCATCTGTCGGCGGAAAGCTTCATTGTCTGTTGGCGGGGTGGCGCCGGGATTGGCCTGGAAATATTTCATGGCCTGTTCCAGTTCCGACAAGGTAATGATTTCGTCATTGACTTGAGCTACGATTTTATCAATGATCTTGGCGGCAACCATTCCCTGGGGCAGGACTGCCAAAAAGGCAAAGACCAGAAGAAACGTATTTAACCTCATGCGATTGATTCCTTGGGAGCCGGACTGTGGTCCGAAATGTGGACTTCCCTTTCCCCAATAACAAAATTTTCAATTTCTTTCAAGAACTTTTTCAGACGGTCCAGAGGGGCGCCATCCATTTGGTGGTGAATCCGCAGTTGGTTGGGCGGAGTTAACCGGTAGCGTCGGGGCCTTTTGAGAACCTCAGCTACCAACCGTTCCTGATCAATATTGTTCGTGTCAGCAAAAGTGATCGAAATCTGGCCATCGCTCATAACCAACCGTTTGATGCCGATTTCCCGCAAAATGCCTTTAGCCTGCACTACCTCCAAGAGATTAGCGGCTTCCGGTGTCAGGGGCCCATAACAATCCAGAAGTTCTGCGGCGATGGCATCGATTTCGGCCCTGGTCAAACGGCCGCTTAATCGCCGGTACATCATGAGCCGTTGATCGATGTCGGGAATATAAGTTTCCGGTAGATAGGCCGCCAACGGTAAGTGAAGTTCGGGGTCGGGGGTTAGGTCCCTGGGTTCGCCTTTCAAGCAATTAATTTCATCTTCCAGTAGTTGTAAATAGAGCTCATAGCCCACTTCGGCAATATGACCTGATTGAGCCGCGCCCAGCATATTGCCGGCGCCCCTGATCTGCAGATCATGAAGGGCGATTTTAAAACCAGACCCCAATTCAGTAAACTCCATCAGCGCCTTGAGTCTCTTTTGAGCCTCGGGATTAAGATGTTCTTCTTCCGGCACCAGCAAATAAGCAAAGGCCTGTTCCCTGCCTCTGCCGACCCGCCCCCGTAATTGATAAATTTGAGCCAACCCCAGGGCATGGGCGCGATTGATGATAATGGTGTTGGCTGCCGGTATGTCCAAACCTGCCTCGATAATGGCGGTGCAGATCAGGACATCGATTTCTTGCCGCCAGAACTTCCACATGGCGTCTTCCAGATCTTTTTCAGGCATCTGTCCGTGCGCCATCCCGACTTTTGCTTCAGGGACCAAGCGTTGGATATAAGCGGCGTACGATGGCAGATTGTGGACCCTGTTGTGGACGAAAAAAACCTGGCCGCCGCGTCCAAGTTCCCTATAGATAGCCTCCCGGATAATGCCGTCTTCCGGGCGGCATAAATATGTGCGGATTGCCATGCGTTCCGCCGGGGGCGTATTGATAATACTCATTTCGCGGATCCCGGTCATCGCCATTTGCAGGGTCCGGGGAATGGGGGTGGCGCTGAGAGTCAAGACATCGATGGTCTGGCGGAATTGCTTTAATTTTTCTTTATGACTGACACCGAAACGCTGTTCCTCATCCACGATGAGAAGGCCTAACTCTTTAAAGTGCACATCTTTTTGCAGCAACCGATGCGTGCCGATGATGATATCGACCTTGCCGGAGGCCAAATCGGCCAAGATCAGTTTCTGTTCTTTGGGGCTTTTAAACCTGCTAAGCACTTTGATTTCCAACGGATAAGGATGGAAACGTTTTCTGAACGTTTCGAAATGCTGTTCGGCCAGGACGGTGGTGGGAACCAGAAAGCCCACCTGTCTGCCATCCATAGCAGCTTTAAAGGCAGCCCGGAGAGCCACTTCAGTTTTGCCGTAACCCACGTCCCCGCAGATCAATCGGTCCATGGGACGGTCGCTGGTCATATCCTCCCAGACATCCTGAATGGCATTCAGCTGGTCCGGAGTTTCTTCAAACTCGAAAGTGGCTTCAAATTCCCGCAGGGCCGGGTCTGACGGTGAGTATTGATGACCCGGCAGCACCCGCCGAGCGGCATACAGCTCCACCAGTTCCCGAGCGATCTTTTCCACCGCCCGACGGACCTTTTTTTTGGTTTTTTCCCAGGATTTGCCACCCAATTTTTCCAGCGGGGGGATGGTATCTTCCACCCCCATATATTTTTGCACCAGGTGCAGCCGATCCACCGGCAGATACAGCTTGTCGCCGCCTAAATATTCCAGGTAGAGAAAGTCATTTATTTCATTGCCCAAAGACAGCTTGACCAGTCCCCGGAATAACCCGATACCATGATCTAAATGCACGATGGGATCGCCCACTTTGAGATCGTTGAGAGAGGTGAAAAACTGGAGGGGTCGACTACTTTTGCGCCTGGGGGCTTCTTTAGCGGTGCCTAGAACTTCTTCTTCGGTGAGGATAATGAGCGCTTCCGCCAGCCACTGGAACCCGGCGGAGAGGCCGTCCCAGGTCAACTGTAAGCTGCCTGGGCGTTGCCAACGCGGACTGGGAGTAAGCTCTGAGGGTACTTGTCGGTCGCCCAGCAGCAGGCTCAGCCGTTCTGCCTGGGAGCGGCTGCGGCAGACCAGGACCACTTGAAAGCCGCTTTCCTGCCATTGCCGCATTCTGGCCGCCAATGGCCCGGTTAAACGTCCCGGTTCCACGGCCGCCGCCGCCAAAGAGGCAGCCAGTTCCTGGTTGCCCTCCAGGGAAAAATAAAACACCTTGCTTGCCGCTGCGTCCTGGGCCGCGAAAGGAACCGCATGGCAATTCAGAGATTGAAACCGGGCCTTAGCTTCCTGCCAGTAAGCTGTAGAAGACTCATCCTCCTGACGCTCCTGGTCTGCGGCTGCCGGATATTTATCCAATTCCTGCCTGATGTTGAGGGGATCCCAGTATACTACCAGACTATTTTCCGGCAAATAGTCCCACAGGGTCTCGGTTTTATCATAAAAATAGGGGAGATATTGTTCAATTTTGGGAAAATGTTCTCGGCGCTGTAAGTATTCGAGGATATTGGCACTTTTTAAGGACCGCAACCGATGACTAGCGAGTTTCTGTGTCTGTGGATCCAGAAATACCTCACTGACCGGCAGGACAATGACATCTTCCAGATGTTTTGAGGAACGCTGCGTGGCCGGATTAAAATGGCGGATGGATTCCACGGTGTCGCCCCAAAACTCCAACCGGATGGGAAAAGCGCTCAAAGGAGGAAAGAAATCTAAAACTCCTCCTCTTACACTATAGTCTCCCCTTTCCTCCACCAGGGGCCGTCTGGTATAGCCTCCGGCTCCCAGGTGGCTTAAAAATTTCTCCCGGTGGAGCTCTTCTCCCACCACCAGATATTCGGTTACGGCTGCCAGCCTGTCCCGGGGCGGCAACCGTTGCTCTATGGCAATCCCGGTGGCGACAATGATGGGGAGGCTGGCGTTGGTGGATAGAGTATAGGCAGCTTCCAGACGTGAACTGGCAGTTTGAAAGTCCGGAGTCAATTCCACAAACGGCAGGTTCTCATATCCAGGGAAGGCATACAGGACATTCCCCCTATTGTCCGGGGCCGCGTCATCGTAGCCGGCCAAAAAGAAATTCATATCCCGGAAGAAACTGGTTTGTTGGATGGCTTTGGGTGTTACCACCAAAACAGGACGACGCAGTTCAATCCAAAGCCTGGTAATCGACCAGGCCAACGCCGCCGGAGATAAACCATAAAGCTCCAGAGGTGTATCCCCTCGGGACACGGCAGCCAGCAGTTGTTCAAATTTTGGGTTGGGATGAGACATGGATTGCACAGCTTAACAATTGATACGATCTAATTGCCCAAAGTTTTTCCTTTATTTTCCCATCTCCCCTCGAGGGGAGATGCTCAGGGTCAGGGGTGAAAAGGACATTCCTTGTGGCAATAGCTAAGCGGACCTGATTGCCCAGGTCAATTTTTTAATGCTGAAACATTACCGCCTTTTGTATATAATGCCAAGCAACTTTATTTCCCGGGTTGCACAAGCATCAAACACTTTCATATTTGATGCTTCTTAGAAAAAGATACTGCGATTGTCGGAAAAAAGCAATGCAACACCAGAATTGGGAAACGCCGAGGGACAAGATTTGGTCTGAAATCGGCAAAGTTTCGACACTCATAGAGCGCCAGGCAAAATCTGGGGCTATCACAATTTCACGAGGAGGATTGGACTAATGAAAATCACTCGCATCTCTCATTTAGGCATCGCCGTCAAGGAACTGGAACCGGTGAAGAAACTTTACGGCGAGGACCTCAATTTGCACGGCCACCATGAAGAGGTGGTGGAATCTCAGAAAGTAAAAGTGAGCTTCTTTAAGGTCGGGGAAACCAATATCGAGCTTTTGTTGGCCACCAGTCCGGAAAGCCCAGTAGCCAAGTACGTGGATAAAAACGGTGAAGGCATCCACCATATCGCCTTTGAAGTCGAGGATCTTGACTCGGCGGTTGAGGAACTGAAGGCCGCCGGTATCAGAATGATTGATGAAAAACCCCGGGAGGGGGCACATGGAGCCAGGATAGCCTTTATCCATCCCAAGTCCACCCACGGGGTGCTCATAGAACTATGCCAGCATGGTCAGTCCCATTAATGAGGTGGTTTGGAGCCGGGGGAGAGAATGATTCAAGCAGTCAAAGCCAGGGTGCAGATCAACGCGCCCTTTGGCATGTTGTGGGAACGCTATCTCCCCCTCTTTTTGGAGCAGCGCCTTAATCCGGAAATCGGCCTGGATGCTCCCAGTTTGGACCGCTTTTCCCGCCGGGATTTTGCCAGGGTGGCGGACCAGCTGCACCAGGCCGGATTAAGCATTACCCTGCATGGCCCTTTTCAAGACCTGGTGCCGGGAGCCCTGGATGCAAAGATTCTGGCGGCCTCCCGATCCCGGTTACAGGACGCCTTCGATCTCCTGGACATATTTCAGCCTCGGAGCATTGTCTGCCATATGGGCTACGAGACCCGGCATTACCAGGGACTGGAGGAACGCTGGCTGGCTCACAGCGTTGCCACCTGGGAGCCTTTGGCCGAACAGGCGGCCCGTCATGGGACCTTGGTGGCTCTGGAAAATGTCTACGAGACCCAACCTACACTGGTCAGGGAGCTGTTTACCCGGCTCCAACCCCCCAATATTTGTTTTTGTCTGGATGTGGGGCATGTGCAGGCCTTTGGCGGCGGGAATTTTTCGGAATGGTTACATGAGGTTGGCAATCTCGTGGGGCAGTTGCATCTCCATGATAATAATGGCGCTCTGGACGAGCACCTGGCCCTGGGGAAGGGGGTCATTCCGCTGCCCCTGATCATGTCTTTCTTTGCCGCCCATAATCAAGCGCCCTTGGTCACCTTGGAACCCCATCAGGAGGACAGCCTGCTGCCGTCACTGGAATTTCTGGCAGCTAACTGGCCCTGGTAACGTCAAATTAAAAAGGGCGCCGGCCGGCGCCCCGAAAAAAGAACATGAGTGCTTGAAATTAAACTTTGGTGACGTCCGTTGCCTGTGGCCCTTTGGCGCCTTCGCTCAGTTCGAACTCCACTTCGTCATTTTCCTTCAAGGTGCGAAATCCTTGGGATTGAATGTTGGAGTAGTGCACAAAGACTTCCGGCCCGTCGTCCTGTTTGATGAAACCCCAGCCTTTGCTTTCATTGAAGAACTTAACTTTACCTCTGTACTTCATTGCTCCTCCTCAGTAAAACCAATGCCGGCTCACAAGTTTTGGCTAGGGCAAGGATCAGGGCCATCGGCTGCAAAAAGGGGAAGACGCTCTTGCTATTCCCTTTTTGTCTGTTTTAAATACATCTTGGCAACGCTCACTAGCCAAAAATCCAAAATTTATCTTCGATACCACACATTAATGACCATGTCAAACATAATTAATCACCCCTCAGGTGGGAACGGTATGTTTTTTAGGATTGTCGGGGAGTCGGCGGGTGTGCCTTAGCCAGTCGATGTCTTCAATACGTTGTCTATCAATACGTTTGACAAGATCAGGGATTTTTGGTGTAATGAACAAGTTAGAAAACTATGAGAGGCTTTAATCAGACCAGAAAAGGAACTGCATATGGAAGAATTCCCCCGATTACAGCGACTGCCTGAATATGTGTTTGCCACGGTCAATGCACTCAAGATGGAGGCCAGGCGGCGGGGTGAGGATATTATTGACCTTGGGATGGGAAATCCCGACCTGGCAACTCCTCAGCACATTATCGATAAATTAATCGAAGCGGCCAAGTTGCCACACAATCATCGTTATTCCGCTTCCCGGGGGATACCAAAGCTTCGAGATGCCATTTCCAGTTGGTACAAACGGCGATATGATGTGGATATCGATCCTGAAACCGAGGCCATTGCCACCATCGGCGCCAAGGAAGGGCTGTCACACCTGGTGCTGGCCACCACCGGTCCGGGCGATGTCGTGTTGGTCCCTAACCCCACGTATCCCATCCATGCGTATTCCGTGGTTATTGCCGGGGCTGGTTTGGTGAGCATCCCGTTGGATGCGGACCGGGATTTTTTTGAGGATCTGGTGACGATCACTAAACTCATCCGGCCGCGGCCCAAGATGCTCATTGTTTCTTTCCCTCATAATCCCACGACCATGGTGGTGGATATAGATTTTTTTAAGAAGTTGGTGGCCTACGCCCAAGAATACAAAGTCTTGATCATCCATGACTTTGCCTATGCTGATCTGGTGTTCGATGACTATGTGGCGCCCAGCTTCTTGCAGGTTCCCGGGGCCAAAGAGGTGGGCGTGGAGTTGTTTTCCCTCTCCAAAAGCTACAACATGCCCGGTTGGCGGTTGGGGTTTGTCTGCGGCAATAAACGCCTGGTGCATGCCCTGACCCGTATCAAGAGCTACTTGGACTACGGTGTCTTTCAGCCTATCCAGATAGCCGGCATCATTGCCCTCAATGGGCCGTACGATTGCGTCCGAGAGATTGTCGCCACCTACAAGGAACGCCGGGACGCTTTGTGCCGGGGCTTGCATCGAGTCGGTTGGCGGGTGGAGCCACCCAAAGGCACCATGTTTGTCTGGGCCAAAATCCCCAAACGCTTTCGGGACCTGGGCTCGGTGGAATTCTGCAAGATGCTCATCCGGGAGGCCAAGGTAGCGGTGTCCCCCGGCTTAGGATTTGGAGAATACGGCGATGAGTACATCCGCTTCGCCCTGGTGGAGAATGTCCACCGCACCAATCAGGCAATTCGGGGCTTCAAGCAGGTGCTGCAAAGGAAAAAAGCGTGAGACCAGTCCAGGTTGGTCTGATCGGTTTCGGCACCGTAGGTTGTGGGGTGGTGCGCCTGCTCACAGAGCATGGTGAGCGATTCCGGCGAAGACTGGGAGCCCCATTAGTGCTCAAAAAAGTGGCGGACATTGATCTGGACAGGCCTCGTCCTGTGCCACTGGCCCCGGAACTGCTGACCGGTAACTCTCAAGAGGTCCTGGATGACCCTGAGATAGATATCATTGTCGAGTTGATCGGCGGCACGACAGAGGCTTACGATCTCGTCATGGCTGCTTTAGCTCGAGGCAAACATGTGGTAACGGCCAACAAGGCCCTGTTAGCCTTACACGGCAATGAAGTCTTCCAGAGGGCATCTCGAGCTGGAGTGGAAATCGGCTATGAAGCCAGCGTCTGTGGCGGTATTCCTTTAATCCTGACGCTGCGCCAGGGATTGGCGGCCAATGCCATAGAAGAACTTTTTGGCATTCTCAACGGCACTTCAAATTATATCCTGACAAAAATGAGTTCTGAAGGAGCATCATTTCACGTTGCCCTCAAGGAGGCCCAGGAAAAGGGTTATGCTGAAGCTGATCCCACCCTGGACGTGGAAGGCATTGATGCCGCGCATAAGCTGGCTATTCTCATGGCCCTGGCCTATGGGACTCAGATAGATTTTAGCGCCATCCATGTGGAGGGGATCGCTCGCCTGGAGCCGATAGATATTCAGTTTGCCAGAGAATTCGGCTACCAGATCAAATTACTGGCCATTACCCGGGACGACGGGCAGCAGGTCGAAGCCAGGGTGCATCCCACCATGCTGCCGCAGGACCATATCATGGCCAGCGTGCTAGGGGCTAATAACGCCGTGTATATCACCGGGGACGCCGCCGGCCCGATATTACTCTATGGCCAGGGCGCCGGGATGATGCCCACCGCCAGTGCCGTAGGGGCCGATCTCATCGATTTGGCTTACAATATCAGTCACAGCGTTCCGGGCCGGGTACCGCCGTTGGGAGTCAATGATGCCGATAAAAACCGCCGGCTGGTAAAACCGTTGGCCGAAATTGTGACGAATTATTACCTCCGGTTCGCCGCCCAGGACCGGCCCGGAGTATTGTCAAAAATCTCGGGCATTCTGGCGCAATACGACATCAGTATCGCCGCAGTGATCCAAAAAGGGCGGGAAATTCGCCATTCCGTTCCCGTCGTGATGATTACTCACGAGGCCAAGGAGGCCAATATCCAGAAGGCCCTGGCCGAAATTCATCAATTGGATATCATTGCTGAAGAAACCATTCTGATTCGCATCGAAGACCCTAATCTCGATGCCGCCCAGATTTAAGGTACTCTAAGGGATCGCAGAGCAATGTTTCCCTCAGGTAGGCCAGTCTGTGCAGGCAAGAAATTAAGTTGACCCAGTTGAGGCTTTTATGAAATACGCCATTCTCATCGGCGATGGCATGGCAGATTACCCCATGGAAGAATTGGGCGGCCGAACCCCGTTGGCCGCAGCCAACACTCCCAACATGGACTTTCTGGCGACCCAGGGCGAACTGGGGTTGGCCCGCACCATTCCCGAGGGCATGGAACCCGGCAGCGATGTGGCTAACCTGTCAATCTTAGGCTACGACCCGGCCAAATATCACACCGGCCGGGCCCCACTGGAGGCTGCCAGCATGGGAGTTAGCCTGGAGCCCCAGGATGTGGCTTTCCGCTGCAACCTGGTGACCCTGCGCCATCAACCCGGCGGTGATATTTTCATGGAGGACTACAGCGCCGGACATATCAGCAGCAGCGAAGCCCGGGAACTGATCCTGAGTATTAACCAGACCATGGGCAACGGCTCCCGGAGGTTCTATCCTGGGGTCAGCTACCGGCACCTGCTGGTCTGGCAGGGGGGCCAGGAAAACTGGCGGACCTACCCCCCCCATGACCTGACGGGCCAAAATGTGCGCTCTTATCTGGCCGGCGAAGGCAGGGACAAACCCTTGCTGGAGTTGATCAAGTCGTCCTGGCCGTTACTGGCCAAACATGACGTGAACCGTTTGCGTCAGGAACGGGGCCAGAAGCCGGCCACCTCCATTTGGCTCTGGGGGCAGGGGCGGGCGCCCCAGGTGCCAACCCTGCAGGAATTGTATGGCCTCACGGGTGCGGTTATTTCGGCGGTGGACCTGATGCGGGGCATAGGCATCTACGCCGGACTCAAACCTATTCTGGTGCCGGGCGCCACGGGCTACCTGGACACCAATTATGCCGGCAAAGTGGAGGCGGCCTTAGACGCTCTAGAAACCATGGATTTTGTCTACCTTCATGTGGAGGCGCCGGATGAGGCAGGCCATACCGGCGAACTGAAGAATAAACTTCAAGCCATCGAGGATTTTGACTACAAGGTGGTGGGCCCCATGCTCCAGGGCTTAAAAACTTTGGGGCCGCATCGTGTCCTGCTCATGCCCGACCACCGGACCCCCCTGAGCCTGAAAACCCATTCTCCGGAGCCGGTGCCGTTTGCTCTCTATGATTCCCGGCGCCCTAAGGGGACCAGGCCACGCCGGTTCAACGAACCCGCGGCCGAGGCCACCGGCCTGCTCATCGACAAAGCCGACCTGCTCCTGGCCCGGTTGGTGGAAAGGTAGTTTGCTTGAGGGAGGGGGCCAGGGGCCGCAAGCCCCTGCCCCCTCCCTCAAACTCCCACCCCCTACCCCGACGGGGGGTAGCCAGGCGAGCTGGGCTGGAGCCCACCTCGCCTGAACAAGGTTCATGACCAGTTGACAATTTGTTATTTAAAGGGGCGGTTTTGGAACCGCCCTTTCTATAAGGTCCCTATATGGTTAATACGGCTCGTATTTTCAAAGAGCGTCTGGCTGCGGCCCGGGGTCTCCTAACGGACTCCGACCTGGACGGTCTGCTCATTTCCTGCCCGGAAAACCGTCGTTACCTGAGCGGCTTTACCGCCATGGACAGCCACATCAATGAATCCAGCGGTTGTCTGCTGCTAGGTCGGGAAATGGCCTATTTACTGACCGATTTTCGCTACCGGGACTGGGCCCTGGCCGAAGCCCCCCATTTTGACGTGCAGATATACACCAAAGGTCTGGCCAAGCTGCTGCCGGAGCTGCTTAGGCCTTTGGAAGGTGGTCGTATCGGTTTCGAGTCGCCTTTATCTGACTTTTTACTCCTACCAGAAAATCACCCAGGAGGCGGACACCGCCGGTCTGCAGTTGAACTGGCAGCCGGTGGAGAACCTGGTGGAACAACTCCGGGTGATTAAAGATCAGGAGGAAATCAGCCTGATCAAGAGGTCTTTGGCTATAACCGAAAAGGTTATGGCCGATGTCGGGTCCCAACTCCGGCCCGGCCTCGCCGAGAAAGAGGTGGCCTGGATGATCGAGCCGGCCCTGAGGGCGGCTGGGGCCGAGGGACCGTCCTTCCCGCCCATGGTGGCCTATGGAACCAACTCTGCCCGGCCGCACCATCATCCCGGGGAACGGCGGCTGCAAACCGGCGAACCCGTCATCATCGACATGGGGGCCGTGTACCAGGGCTATTGCTCGGACATGACCCGGACCTTCTGTTTGGGGGAGCCTAATGCCAAATTTAAGGAGATTTACACCGTGGTGCGCCGAGCCCAACAAAAGGCCGAGACCGGCATCAAGGCCGGGATGATGTCCGACGCAGCCGACGGCCTGGCCCGGGAGGTCATCGAGGCGGCGGGGTATAAAGAGGCCTTCGGCCACTCCCTGGGGCACGGCGTCGGCCTGGCGGTGCATGAAAATCCCAGCCTTAGTCCAATGAAAGAACGGGCCGTGGCCCTGCAGACCGGCATGGTCACCACCGTGGAGCCGGGCATCTACCTGCCGGACTGGGGCGGGGTGCGCCTGGAAAACATGATTCTCGTGCAAGCCGATGGCGCCCAGATACTTAATGAAGATCGGAACTTTTATCAGTTCGACTTACTTTAGGGGCCAGGGGCTGAAAATACAGAGACCAGAGGCCAGGGGCCAGGGATCAGTGACACCGGTCAGATAGATCGCCGGCCCCCTAAGCCCCTTCAGCCATCAGGATTACCGGCTCATCCTGCCACTGGATGGCACCTGCGGCACGGTCGTGGGGCTGAGAAGTGCCAACGCTGGCGCCGGTCCGACCACCTGGCGCGATATTTTTTTCGCAACGCTTAACTGGCATATTATCCTTAAAAAATCTCTCTAACGCCCCTATTTTTTCCGCTGATTTCCCGCTTTTTTCCCACTTACTGGTTTGAGGATCGAGTTCGGCCTTGGGAGCAGGGCCAACGGGAGGTTTCCCTTTGGATTCCGGCTTCTGATTCGGGGAGCAGGTGATTTTATCGATCAGGGTGACCAGGCGGGTGACCTCGCGGATTGCCTGGAGGACGAGGCGATGGTTCTTCTCAGCGCTGGCGGCCTCAGCGGTCTGCATGGCCAGGGCCAGCATGCGGTCGAGGACGTTGAGACAGTTGGACTGTTGGAATTCCTGGGTGAGGTCGGGTTGCATGTCGAATCTCCTTTGTGGTAATGGCCAGTGGTTAGATTTCGGTTTCCGGGAAAAACAAATAACCGTCAGCTTTGATCAGTTTTTAGCAGAGAAGGAGATTTCAAGACAGCACAGATGAGACAAATGTCACAAAAGGGAGAAGGAAAAGGGGGCATGAATGAGGAAAAAGGTGTTTAGGGGGATTGAAAGCCGGGACGCGGATTGCCACCCGGCGGCGGAGTTGGAGGCCTGAGACCTAGTCAGCTCATCTTGGCTGCAGGTGGATATAGGTAAACAAGCCCTTGGCCACCATCTGATCCTTTTCCCAGACTTCCACCTCTCCCAGGGAAATGGTCCGGCCTCGTTTGGCGATGCGGGCGATGGCATCGATGGGGCCCTGGCGCACCGGGGCCAGGAAGTTGATCTTCATTTCCACAGTGCTGATTAATTCTCCCTCGGGCACCAGGGACCACAAGGCATAGGCCACGGCCTCATCGGCCAGGGCGGCGATCATGCCACCCTGGAGGAGGCCGATGGAGTTGGCCAGACCTGGCTTAAAGGGCAGGACAAACCGGGCGTAGCCCAGTCCCAGGTCGGGGACTTCGATACCCATGGAGGCGATGAACGGGTTGTCGGTAATACGAGCCCGAACCGCGGCCTCCTGTTCGGGGGTCAGAGGTTGATAGGTTTCCGGCATGTGACAAACCTTTCTGAGATCTTCAGAATACTCGTGTGATTTTTCGGAGCGTCCAACAAAAAATGATCTTCCCGTATATGGTTATCGTGAAATGAGATTAGCTGCAAGGATTCTTTTCCATCTTTTCCCCGGGGGTTGATTCTCATTTGCGGTAAAACCCATCAGCTAAAATCCCTTGAAATTTAAATGCTTAAACTTGTTTAAAGTATTACTCCAACTACTACTAGAGCGTAGGCATACGCCAATTTATTGAATATGCCATAACTATCTATAATCACATTGATTATTAATCATCACGAGCCTACCCATCCGAAAGCCGGGTCATAACAGAGCCCTCCTTTTGCCCTTGACTTCTTCCACGGCCAACCGTGTCAAAGGTCTCAGTGAATTGCGAGAAGTGCAGGGCCGCCTCATCCGACTGGCATACTTTATCCTTGTTCTAAAAAAAAACATCAAGGAGGTTAGCAGATATTCAATGGTGGGGTAACGGGAAAAATAATTGTCGTTGGTAGGGAAAAATAGTTGACGTTGATCAAGGGAGGTAAACTGGCTTAACTCCATAAAAATGTCAATGAAAAAACAGGTATTCATATAGAAAATTTTCATGGATAGGCATGAATGAAAATGGGGCGGCAGGATAGCCGCCCCTGGTGAGGATTAGGCATGGGGAAAGGGTATTCTCTTAACCACATTAAAAATGATATCATACTTTCGTGATATCACCGGGAGATATTAGTTTTCTGTTTCGCTTTCCCAATAAGTATATTTGTGGGTAGACGGATGCCAATAGGTAACATCCGCTTCATAGAAAGTACCATTAATCATCCCGAAGCGATCTTTATCTTTGTGGGGGCTGCCAATGAAACCAGATTCGCTTCCCAGACCTGATAAGCCCATGGCGCGGTGCTTATTTTCCGGAACAAAGTGTTTCCGGGTTTCGGCGTCGTAATAACGTTTGACGAAGACTTCTCCTAATTGAGACGTGTCAGTAATCAGGGTATAATCAGAAATTTCATAGTATCCGGGCTGGCCGTTTTCGTCCTGCAAAATAGTCTTGGTATACCCCTCATAGAATCCGTCTTCTTGCGAACCGTAGACGATACCATTATAGCGATCTCCCTTGCCATTATTATAATAATAGGTAAACTCGGCCTTAGGGTAATAGGCCTTTTTGGAAGCTGTGCGGAAAGAGAGCTGATAGGTTCCCTCATCTTTATAGTCATTATCCGTGACGACGATAGTGTACAGCCCCCCTTCCTTGAGGGTGTGAGTTTAGCGAGTCGCCGCCATTGCCAGAGGCATCATAGGTGTCGGCTACCCTGGCGCCGGAAGGGTCGTAGAGGGTGATCACCGTATCCATAGCTAAGGTGTATCAGACACGAGCCTGGATGGTGATCCGCTCCCAGGCCGGAGCGTAAAATTGAAAGGCATCCAGATCAGAGGAGCGATAGATATTGGCTGCCTTGGTTTGGCCCGTGACGATGGTGCCGCTGTCTGTGGTCGTCTGGGTATGACAATGATATAAACGGCCCACCCGGCAGCTTCAGGAAGGAGGCGTAATAAGCGCCGGAATCTTTGTAGTCATTATCTTCGATAACAAGGGTGTACTTCCCGGTTTCCTTAAGGGTCCAATCTAGTTTATCGCCGCCATTGCCGCTGGCACCATAGGTGTTGGCTTCCCTCTTGCCGGAAGGGGCGTAGAGGGATATTACCGTATCCAGATTTGATGGTTCGCGAATGCTATCCGCGGCAGTGAACAGGATGCGCTCTCCTTTTTGGGCTGTGAACTGCCAGCCGTCCATGTCGGAGGGATTGAGTATGCCATATTTTGTCTCGCCGGAGACGATGGTACCGCCGTGGGGGTCTCCTGCAAAGGTTAATGGGCCGTCGGGGAGAAGGAGGAAGGAGGCGTAATAGTCGGTGTAACCATAGTAGTCATTATCTTCAACAATAAGGGTGTACTTCCCAGTTTCCTTAAGGGTCCAATCTAGTTTGTCGCCGCCATTGCCATTGGCATCATACGTGTTGGCTTCCCTAGCGCCGGAAGGGGCATAGAGGGATATTACCGTATCCACAGCCCATGATATATTAGACACGGCAGTGAACAGGATACGCTCTCCTTTTTGGGCTGTGAACTGCCAGCCGTCCATGTCGGAGGGATAGAGTATGCCATATTTCGTCTCCCCGGAGACGATGGTACCGCCGTCGGGGTCATTCTTATAGGTTAATTCGGGGTCTTCGTAATGGGTGAATGGGCCATCGGGGAGAAGGAGGAATGAGAACTTATAGGCGCCGGAATCCTTGTAGTCATTATCTGAGACGATAAGGGTATATTCCCCGGATTCCTTAAGGGTCCAATCTAGTTTGTTGCCGCCCCCGCCCCAGACATCATAGGTATCGGTCTCTTTAAGATTTGAGGGGGCATAAAGCGATATGGCAGTATCCAGATTGCCAGATCTGTTGATGGCATTAAACAGGATATGCTGACCAGCCTTCCCAGTGAAATGATAGGTATCCATTTTGGAAGAAGTTATCGATATCCCGATCCAGGTCAAAAGTGATCCCGGAGGTTATGGTGCCGTAATCATAGCCCCAGACGGGTGATACCCAGATGATGAAAAAGCCGATAAGGATACACAGCAATACCTTGTGTCGCATAGCCAATCCTCCTTAGTGAAAAAAGAATCAATTATGGAATTAATAAAAGCTTGGATACACTCCTATGCTATTTCCAGAAAGAATGTCGGTCGCAGCAAAACTAGCTGCTGTTTAAAATAAAAACACCATCAAGTGCAGGTGGTATGGCCGGAAATTTCCACATTGTCTGCCATCTGGCTAAGTGAGGTTGAAGGGGGAGAGGTAATAGAGCACATAATGATTTAGTCAGTATTTGTATGTTCAATATTTTTATCATCGAATAGCAATTTCTACGAATAGTTAATTATATTAAATAGATATCTTTATTGGTAAGAAAAGCAAAATAAGCATTAATTGTGTATGTTTCTGTCCTTAAAATTACATAGTATGTTGACCCAAAAATCTAACTGGTGAGTATGCAAATTAGGTGCCAATTGATAATAATAAAAATATCAGGTGGTTATATTTTATTTGCCAATATTTTCTCATTACGCCTGCCAAATTTGTTTCAATAATTTGACATATTCTTAATGGATTTAAGACAATAAGTGTCTTTATTTAATTATTACAATAAGTTATATTGCGTTCATAATATTATACAGTAGAAGTAATAATGTAAACAAAGATTGCGTGGCAAATATGACAATTCGTAACATATTAGGTTTTCATTGTTCACTTTTCGGAACAAGGAAAATAATTATTAGAAAAACTTAGGAAAAAGTCTTTTTATTTTCTTGTCTTCAAATGGATAGAGGTAAACAAGCCCTTGGCTACCAGCTGATCCTTTTCCCAGACTTCCACCTCTCCCAGGGAAATGGTCCGGCCTCGTTTGGCGATGCGGGCGATGGCATCGATGGGTCCCTGGCGCACCGGAGCCAGGAAATTGACCTTCATTTCCACAGTGCTGATCAGTTCGCCCTCGGGCACCATTGATCACAGGGCGTAGGCCACGGCCTCATCAGCCAGGGCGGCGATCATGCCCCCCTGGAGCAGGCCGATGGAGTTGGCCAGACCTGGCTTAAAGGGCAGGACAAACCGGGCCTAGCCCAGGCCCAGGTCGGGGACTTCGAAACCCATGGAGGCGATAAACGGGTTGTCGGTAATACGAGCCCGGACCGCGGCCTCCTGTTCGGGGGTGATGGGTTGGTAAGTATCCTGCATGTGCAAC
Source organism: uncultured delta proteobacterium (assembly GCA_963705135.1). GTDB lineage: Bacteria > Desulfobacterota > Desulfobaccia > Desulfobaccales > Desulfobaccaceae > Desulfobacca. The sequence continues at coordinate 30,262 of CAVPJB010000020.1, read as the reverse complement.
ACCTTCCTCATATCTTATCGGTTTTGGGATATACCCAGGGAAAAATGAGCTTCCACTCTATGATTACCGGGAACAGAGATTTACGCAAGGAATCTTTTCAACAGTAAAAAATAACCGGCGATATGAGAAATTAAATGGGGACAGTAACTATTTTGATATGCTAGCATTGTTTTGCCTTTGCTGATAACTGATTCTCCTGTGGTCGGATGCCACCAGGTTCATGGGCGCCACGTTGTGGGGATATGACCAAGACTTGCTAACTAGATTAAATAATGGTATATTTTCTTCATGATCTGGGATATCAGATTAACCGCCAAGGCTCGCCGGAATCTTAGCAAAATTCCCCTGGGAGTGAGAGAAGCCTTTCAGATGTTACTGGCGGATCTGGAATATTCCGGACCGATAAAAAGCAATTGGCCACATTACGGGAAAATCTCCGGCTGGAAAGACTGCTACCACTGCCATTTACAAAAAGGTCGACCTACTTATGTGGCGGTCTGGCAGGTGGTTAGCCAAACCGAAAAATTGATTGAGGTGAAGTATATTGGAACCCACGAGAAAGCCCGGTACGACCGATTATGTAGAGATTAAGTTTCGCATTCCCTTAGGAAAAGTAGACGAAATAAAAAAAATGGTGGCCCAATACGGGGGGCAGGAGTCTTCAAGCCCGGTCCCGTGGCGGGAAGTTTTCCCAGATTTTAATCCTGGTGTCGCCTTGCGGGGTGGTCGGAAAAAAGAAGGTTTGACCCAAAAAGATCTGGCTCTTTTGATCGGCGTTAGCCAGAATCATATCTCCGACATTGAGCACGGCAAGCGCCCCATCGGCAAAGAGATGGCCAAACGCCTGGCGGGTGTCCTTAAAGTGGATTATCGGGTGTTTTTATGAGTGGAGGCACAATGAGAAAGCATGGTATTTATTCAAGTTTCCGGAGTTATTGAGCTTGAACAAGGAGCTTCAATCACCGTAAGCCCCCGGTCCATCAATGACGTTCTTTTTGCCCCCACTGCCCCCCCCGTTAATCACGACTTTCAGAGATACCAGCCAGGCAAATTCCTTCAAGGCCATTCCTCCTGTCTAATCGTCCTCCAGGATTATTCCTGTGAGACCGCCTCCGGAACTTGAAAAAGGCCCCAGCCATGGTTAGGGTATGACAAGGCCCACATAATAAACAAAAAAAATACTTTGGTGTGGATATTTTTACGTGAGGAAGGATGTATTCATGAAGATTGCAGTCAGCGGCAAAGGCGGGGTGGGGAAAACCACGTTATCCGCTTTATTAATTAAATATTTCCGGGACCAGGGGAAGAAGGTGCTGGCCATCGACGCGGACCCGGATGCTAATTTGGCGACGGCCCTGGGTGTCCCGAACCCGGAGAGCATCACCCCCATTTCCGACATGAAGGAACTGGTGGCGGAGCGGACGGAATCCACCCCCGGCAAGATGGGCGGGTTTTTTAAATTGAACCCAAAAGTCGATGATATCCCAGATAAATTTTCCACCACCATCGACGGCGTCAAACTCATGGTCCTGGGCGGCGTCAAGAAGGGCGGCAGCGGCTGCATCTGCCCGGAGAGCGTGCTGCTGCGGACCCTGGTGACGCACCTGGTCCTGTTCCGGGATGAGGTGGTGGTCATGGATATGGAGGCGGGCATCGAGCATTTGGGCCGGGGCACCGCCCGGAGCGTGGACAAGCTCATCGTGGTAGTGGAGCCGGGCCGCCGGAGCATCGAAACCGCGCACCATGTGCTGCAGTTGGCCAAAGACCTGGGCATCGACCGGGTGGTTTTGGTGGGCAATAAGATCAGGGGTCCCCAAGACCGGGAGTTCCTGGAAAAAAATCTGTCCGAATTGAAATTTTTGGGCTTTCTGCCTTTTGATAACAAGGTCATCGAGTCAGACCTGAAGGGGGCGGCGCCCTACGATCTGAGCCCGGAGTCCCTGGCCGCGGCCAAGGAGATCGGGGATAATTTGAGTAAGCTGCAGTAGGGAGTAGGGGCGGGCGAGACTGGATCAGCAGGCTGGATAAGGTGGCCAAGCGGAGCTTGGCGGGAAATTGGGTTCCCAAGCAGGAGCTTGGGAACCAGGTTGAGATGCGGTAGTTGGTGATGGCGGGCGGTGTCGGCCAGAGGGCGGGCACGGAGGCCCACCCCACCAGAATTTGTAGGCCAGACACAGCCTGGCAACATAATGGGTTCCCAAGTTGAACTTGGGAACCAGGTTCAAGGCGGGATGCGCTTTGCTACGGCCTGTGGGATTCAGGGTACTATGCCGGACAGTGATGGTGGGCGGTGCCCACCCTACGGGTCAGAAAAGACACAGCGGGAATTTTGTTGACAGCCAAGGCGTTTTTGGATATGAAAGTAGCATGTTAGGTAGAGAACAGCAATGGTGCTGGTGGTGTACTTCTTACTCGTGAGGTGACGCCGCCGCTCCGGAAGCAGAATGGACTGACAGACAAGAGCCGTGGCCCTCACGAGAGGGGCCGCGGCTTTTTTAGTGACCATAAAAGCCGTGCCCGATAATTGGATACGGCTTTTTCTTTGTAATGACAGAGGTTAGTACATGGTGATACCGGATTTTGACGATTTTGCGGCCCTGGCCCGGCAGGGCAACATCGTCCCCATTTACCGGGAAATTATGGGCGACATGGAAACCCCCGTCCTGGCCTATAAAAAACTAGGCCAGAACTCCATGTCGTTTCTGCTGGAGAGCGTGGAGGGGGGAGAGAAATGGGGACGCTACAGTTTCCTGGGCTTGCATCCTTCTTTGATTGTCAAGGTGCGGGGAAGTTCCGTTACTGTCCGGGATAAACGGGGAGAAGAAATATTTGAGCCGGTGGCAGATCCCTTCGAGATTATCCGTCAGGTACTGAACCGCTACCAGGCGGTAAGCATTCCGGACCTGCCCCGTTTTTACGGGGGGCTGGTGGGCTACCTGAGCTATGACATGGTCCGCTTTATCGAACGATTGCCCGATTTGTCTGAGGATGGAGGCATCCCGGAGGCCATCCTGATGCTGACGGATCACCTGCTCATTTTTGACAACGTGCGGCACACCATTAAGGTGGTAGCGCTGGTTCACATCGACCCGAAGGCTTCCCTGGAGTCGCTCTATGAGCAAGGGGTGGCCGGCATCGAGGAGGTCATTGCTCTATTGCGGGCGCCGCAGCACTTTCCCGAGGCCGTCCCGGCCGGTGGCGAGGTGCAGTTGACCTCGAATATGACCCAGGAGCGTTTCCAGGAAATCGTGCTCCAGGCCAAGGAGTACATCGCGGCCGGGGATGCCATTCAGATCGTGCTGTCCCAGTGTTTTCAGACGCCCTTGCGCCATGATCCTTTTGACCTGTACCGGGCCTTGCGTTGTATCAACCCGTCACCGTATATGTTTTACCTGGACCTGGAAGAGCTGGAGCTGGCGGGGGCCTCCCCGGAAATTCTGGTGCGCCTGGAGGAAAATAAGGTGGAACTGCGCCCCATTGCCGGCACCCGGCGGCGGGGCGAGACGCCGGAGCAGGACAAGGCCCTGGAAGAGGAACTGCTGGCCGACCCCAAAGAGCGGGCGGAACACATCATGCTGGTGGATCTGGGCCGCAACGATGTGGGCCGGGTGGCTAAAATCGGCAGCGTTAAGGTGACGGAACTGTTTAACGTGGAGCGGTATTCCCATGTGATGCACATTGTTTCCCACGTGGAAGGAGATCTGGCTCATGGCAAAGACGCCCTGGACGTACTCAAGGCTTCATTTCCGGCGGGCACCGTCTCCGGGGCGCCCAAGGTGCGGGCCATGCAAATTATTGAAGAACTGGAACCAACCCGTCGGGGCCCGTATGCTGGAGCAGTGGGGTATCTGGGTTTCAGCGGCAACATGGATTTTTGTATTACCATCCGGAGCCTGACGGTGCACCAGGGCCAGGTGTATTTACAGGTGGGGGCGGGCATCGTGGCGGATTCCGATCCGGTCAGCGAATACCAGGAGACGGTGAACAAGGCCCAGGCCATGGTGCGAGCCTTGGAGTTGGCGGCCCGGGGATTGTTGTAAGATCGTGAGGGAGGGGGCCAGGGGTCAAGACCCCTGCCTTTATTTTACGGTAACCGCCCGAGAGATAAAGGTGGCGAAGCGGGAGCTTCGCAGAAAATTGCGTTCCCAAGCGGAGCTTGGGAACGATGGTAGGGTGAAGCCGGAGCCGGCAAGAAGGTGAGAACTTTGAGTGATTCACAGCTAATGGTAGTGATCGATAATTATGATTCGTTCACGTATAATTTAGTGCAGTATCTGGGGATGTTAGGGGCTAAACTGGCAGTATTCCGGAACGATGAGATCGATCTGGACGGTCTGGAGAAGTTGCAGCCCAGCCATTTGATCATTTCGCCGGGACCGTGTTCCCCCAAGGAGGCGGGCATTTCGGTGGCGGCCATCCGGCATTTTACCGGCCGGATTCCCATTTTAGGGGTCTGCCTGGGGCACCAGAGCATGGGGGAGGCCTTTGGGGGCCGGGTCATTCGGGCGCCCCGGCTGATGCACGGCAAGACCTCTTTGATCTACCATGATGGCCGGGATATTTTCCAAGGAATTCCATCGCCCTTTGAGGCCACCCGGTACCATTCTCTAATCGTGGAACGGGAGACCTTGCCGGAATGCCTGGAAGTAGCGGCGCAGACGGCGGTGGGCGAGATCATGGGCCTGCGGCATAAACACCGGGCTATTTTTGGGGTGCAATTTCATCCGGAATCCATTTTGACAGTTGAAGGCATGAATATCCTCCGGAATTTTAGCAAGCGGCGGCGTGGTTGAAAGATCAGGGAAAAGGGATAGGAATAGAATTTTTTTGATCATTGGGTAATAATATTCCATCATAAGGCCTGACAGAAAGATGACGACTGATTCTCAAACAGATGTGCTCACCGAACCTGTGGCGGCCGAAGCGACGGGATCCGGCGAACCGGAAACGGCGAAAGAAAAGAAGCATTTTGATATCAATGTGTACCGGGACTGGTGCAAGGGCTGCGGCATCTGTGCGGCACTCTGTCCGAAGCAGGTGCTCTCCCGGAATGAAGAGGGGGGACCGGTGGTCGTGGATCCGGATGCCTGTATCGGCTGTGGCTGGTGCGAACTACACTGTCCGGATTTTGCCATCAGCGTGCGACCGCGTAAGGGACCGGAAAAGTCGGAAGCTGCAGCAGCGGAATGAGGGTGGGGGAATGGGGTTGTTATAGTCGTAGCCAAAAGTATTGTCTAATTCACCCCTCACCCTGACCTTCTCCCCTTGAGGGGAGAGGGGATATTAGAGGGCATATCATGTGGCAAATAGTATACATCGGAGAAAGTCTTGATTGACTCTACGGGAAATTTGAAAAAACCACTATTACTCCAGGGGAACGAGGCCATCGTGGAAGGGGCGCTGGCGGCCGGCTGCCGTTTTTTTGCCGGGTATCCCATCACCCCGGCCACGGAAATCAGCGAAGTCATGTCGGCCCGGCTGCCGGCGGTGGACGGCACCTTTATTCAGATGGAAGACGAAATCGCCAGCATGGGGGCGGTAATCGGGGCTTCTCTGGCAGGGGTCAAGGCTATGACCGCCACCAGCGGGCCGGGATTTTCTTTGCTGCAAGAGAATCTAGGGTTTGCCTGCGTGGCTGAAGTGCCCTGCGTCATCGTCAATGTCATGCGGGGCGGACCCAGCACCGGACTGCCCACCAACGTGAGCCAAGAGGATGTCATGCAGGCCCGGTGGGGGACCCACGGCGATCACCCCATCATCGTGCTGGCAGTCTCCAACGTGCAGGACTGCTTTGACCTGACGGTGAAGGCCTTTAATTTTTCTGAAACTTACCGTACGCCGGTGATCATTCTCTCGGACGAAGTGGTCTCCCATACCCGGGAAAAATTCGTGGTTCCGGAAGCTTCGGGGTTAAAGGTTATGGACCGGGAGAAGCCGGAGGTGCCGCCGGAGTGGTATATCCCCTACGAAGACACCCCGCACGGGGTGCCGCCCATGGGGATATTCGGGGACGGCTACCGGTACCACGTCACCGGTTTGATCCATGATGTCCGGGGTTTCCCGACCCAAAAGCCAGAGGAGATTTTGGCTTTTCGGAATCGCCTCTTTCGAAAAATCCAGCAACATTTAGGCGATATCCAACTGGTGCAGACGGAGTTTACCGAGGATGCCCAAATTCTGGTGGTGGCCTATGGCTCGGTGGCGCGCTCGGCCCGGCGGGCGGTGCGGGAGGCCCGGCAGTTGGGCGTCAAGGCCGGACTGCTGCAACTGCAGACCCTATGGCCCTTTCCAGGGCGGCTGTTGGAGCCGTATCTGCTGAAAGTGCGGGCGGTGTTGGTGCCGGAACTGAATATGGGGCAGATCTACCGTGAAGTACTGCGGGTGAACCAGGGCGAGACCAGGATTGAGCCGCTGAACCGGATTGACGGGAATCTAATCACCCCGGAGGAGATCGTGCAGCGGTTAGTGAAGCTGTAGTTGTTAGTTTCGAGTTTTGAGTTTCGAGGATACAAGCGGGGGTGGGATAGGGCGCTTTAGGGAAATATGAAAAAGTCTTCCTCGTCCAGCAAAGATATACTGACCAATAACCACTGATAACTGACCACTGGATTTAACATGGCTGAAACTACCAAACTTATTTATAAATATTTGCGGCACGACAAGAAATTCCCCCACGTCTGGTGTCCCGGGTGCGGCAATGGCATTGTCCTGGGGGCCTTGATTCGGGCCATTGACCGGTCCGGATACACCAAGGACGACATCGTGCTGGTCTCGGGGATAGGCTGCGCCGGGCGCATGCCGGTGTACGTGGATTTCAACACCCTGCACACCACCCACGGGCGGGCCTTAACCTTTGCCACCGGGGTGAAATTGGCTAACCCCAAGCTCCAGGTCATCGTCATCATGGGGGACGGGGACGCCACGGCCATCGGGGGTAACCATTTTATCCATGCGGCCCGGCGGAATCTCAATCTGACGGCGATCATCGTCAATAACAACACGTATGGTATGACGGGAGGGCAGTATTCGCCCACATCGCCTTACGGTTCTCTGGCGACGACGGCCCTGTACGGCAACATCGAGCATCCTTTTTCCATTGCGGAGCTGGCAGTGACCGCCGGGGCCGCCTTTGTGGGGCGCAGCACCGTGTTTCACGCCAATATCCTGGATCAGCTGATCGAGACCGGCATGCAGAAACGGGGTTTTGCGGTCATCGAAGCAGTGAGTCACTGCCATACCCTCTATGGCCGCAAAAACAAGCTGGGGGGGCCGGTGGAAATGACGTTGTGGCAAAAAGACGCGGCGGTACGGGTTGAGAAGGCCCAGAAGATGACCCCGGAGGAGTTGGCCGGCAAGATTACCATCGGCACCCTGATAGACCGGGAACTGCCGGTATACACCCAAGAATTGCGCAGGATCCGGGAGTTGGCGAAGGCCAAAGCAGGGAAGAAGGGATAAAGGGCAGGGAAAAGGGAAGAAGGAAAGGGAAGAGGTGATCAGGTTTGGAACGATACGAAGTGCGTTTGAGCGGCTCCGGCGGGCAGGGCATAATCGTGGCGGGTATCATTTTGGCGGAGGCAGCGGGTATCTATGAAGGCAAGCAGGTCTGCCAGACCCAGGCCTACGGCCCGGAGGCCAGAGGCGGGGCTTCCAAGGCGGAAGTGGTCATCAGCGACGGCGAGATCGATTATCCCAAGGCCATCAAGCCGGACATCGTCTTGGCCATGAACCAGAAGGCCTGCGATTCCTACTGCTACGATCTCAAACCCGGCGGCCTGATCATGGTTGATGCCACGCTGGTGAAGGATCTGCCGACACCCCGGGCCATTGCCCTGCCGTTCACCCACATCGCCCGCCAGGAGTTGGGCAAGGAGATGGTGGCCAATATCGTGGCACTGGGCGCGTTGGCAAAAATTTCGGGGGTGGTTTCCGTGGACAGCCTGGAAAAGGCGGTATTGGCCCGGGTGCCCCCCGGCACTGAAGACCTGAACCGCCGGGCCCTGGCCGCGGGGGTAGCTGTGGCGGAGGAGTTTTTGCAGGGGAAATTCCCGCAGTGTGTGGAGGATACGGTGGCGTAAAATGTGCGGGGATGAAAACAGCTAACCAGGAGCCAAGGACAGGGTCGGTAACAAGAGAACTCTGTTTTTTTAAAGATGGGATTGCAAGCCCGTGAAAGGAAAGATGGATGTGCAGAGGTGAACTAAAAATACTTTTCCTGGCGGTTCTCTGGCTCCTCCTGTTGTCGCCGCCGCTGGCAGCAGAGAAAATGGACCTCCCCCAATATCTGCCGCGGACGAAAGAGAAATTGAGCATCCAGGAAAAATGGGTGCTGGAAAGGCTGGCATTGGGTGAAAAGGCGGACTTGAAGAAATTGGCGGCAACTAAGCAGAACAAAGAGGACATCTATACCCTGCGAGGGAATTTCATGGAGGCCCTCCTGACTGATGATTTTCCAAACTTCAAGATCCATTGGCACGGAGTTGAAATACGGCATGCCACTATTACGGGTGAGCTAAACCTCGAGGGCGGAGAAATTCCTTTTGGAGTAAAGCTTTACAACTGTGTTTTTGCTGACCGGGTTATCATGAAAGAATGCCGGTTCAAACGCAGTTTATGGATTTTTATTTCCACCTTCACTAAGGATGTCGATTGCCTCAGGATTGAAATCGAGAAAAACTGTTACTTTAATGGTTGCACTTTTCAGGGATCGCTGAATTTTGCCTGGGGGCGTATCGGAAAAGAATTCAGTCTCATCGAGACCAGTTTTACGGACTCCCATGAGGCGAAGTTTGAGGGTTTGGAGATTGGTACAAACGCATTGGCCCATAGTGCCAATTTCGGAGGGCAGGTGAATTTTTATCGCGCCACCGTGGGCGCTAATATGGAATTCAACGACGCCAAATTCAGTAAAAAAGCTGTTCTTAGCGAAATCAGGGTCAACGGCAACTTAGGATTACACCGAGCCGTTTTCAGGAGCGGAGCCTCTTTTTCCAGGGCAACGGTGGGGAAGGGATTATTAGCCAATAACCTAACGTTTACAGGCAAGGAAGAATTTGCCAGTTTTCCGGAAATGCGCATAGGTTATTTGGCTAAGTTGGAAGGTTCCCACTTTGACGGACCCGTGGATTTGGACGGTGTAACTGTAGGGGCTTCATTCGTAGCTGACAAGGCCATTTTTAAGAAAGACCTCCATGCCAACGGTCTGACGGTGACAAAACATAGCATCTTTTCAAGGAACGATTTTTGAGGGACCTGTGGGACTCTCCGACGCCGACGTTGGCGGCCAAATCACCTTTTCCCAGGCTAAATTCAACCATAAAGAGGGTGTTGAGGCCTACGGTTTGAGGGTGGGGCAACTGGCTAAAGCGACGAATGCTTTTTTTGCCGGTCCCTTAAACCTCACAGGGGCGAAAATCGGCGGAGAACTCCGAGCTGACGTTCATTTAGAGCAGGGGACCGTTTTGGAAGGCGTTGGTTTTCTGCAAACGGTGACTTTGAGTGACGCCCAGTTGTCAGATTTAATCATACGGGGGGCGCCCTCCAGCAATCTGAAGATTAACTTCCTTAATCTGGACCGATTGGTTGTCAACCGTGATCTCATCTTGCAGGATCTAGTAATCGGGGAATTAATGGCCAGTCGAGCAGTGGGTAAAGGTCAGACAGAGTTGAAGAACGTGGTTATCAAACAGAAGGCGGACCTGCAAGACAGCAATTTTTTGGCCCTGAAATTATCCCAGGTATCCTGGCCCGACGAACGCGACAAGGTCAATTTGAGCGGTATGACTTATCAAACCATCGGCGGGGAATCAGGGGAAAGCATCTTGCAGTGGTTCAATCAGGCTGTTTTTGACACCCGCAATTATACGATCTATCAAACATATTTAGAAAGAACTGGCAAAGGCGATTGGGCCGATGAAGTTTTTATCAGTATGAAACGTCGAGAATGGGGGGTGCAGACCTGGAAACAGCGGCTGAATCCCCTTAAATGGCCTCTCTTACTCTTTTGGGACTGGCCGGTGGGATATGGCCGGAAACCGCAAAATATCTTTTGGTTTGCCGTGCCTTTCATCATCTTTGGCGCCGTGGTGCTGGACCCCCGGTACTTGGACGGAATAAGTTGGCCGCAAAAGAATAAATTATGTGAATGGTTGGGACGGTTACTTTTGAGCGTGGATAAATTTACCCCGAAATTGATGGAATTCGGATTGGAAGATAAATGGCAGCCACCGAAACTGTCCGGCTTTATGCAGTTCTTTCTCCATGTTTATAAAATAATGGGAAAGGTTTTCCTGTCCATATTTTTTATCGCGATATATGCCCGATTCAAATAGGTTGATTGAGTGTGGAGTAAAAGCGATGGAGGGGGCAGTAATGGTCCAACTCCCCCGACCCATTCCTTAAATCCAACATCAACCTCGGATGAGGACTTTCTATGATAGCCGAAGTTATTTACAAACTGGTGAACCGCCAGGATTTGACGGCCGAGGAAATGACCGGGGCCATGGAGACGATCATGACCGGGGAGGCCACCGACGCCCAGATTGCGGCCTTTATTACAGCCATGCGGATGAAAGGAGAGACGGTGACGGAGATCGCCGCCGCCGCCCGGGTCATGCGGGCCAAGGCCACCCGCATCCCGGTAAATGATACCTTAATTGACCTGGACCGGGACGAAATCAACATTGACCGGGAAACCATCGTGGACACGGTGGGCACCGGGGGTGACGCCACCAACACCTTCAACGTCTCCACCACCACCGCCTTTGTGGTGGCCGGGGCCGGCCTCAAGGTGGCCAAGCACGGCAACCGGGCGGTGTCCAGTCGCTGCGGTTCAGCGGACGTCATCGAGGCCCTGGGTATTAATCTGAGTTTGAGCCCGGAGCAGGTGGCGGAGTGTATCCGGGAGGTGGGCATCGGCTTTCTTTTTGCGCCGCAGTTGCATGGGGCCATGCGTTATGCTATCGGCCCTCGGCGGGAGATCGGCATCCGGACCATTTTTAATGTTTTGGGGCCGCTCACCAATCCGGCCGGAGCCAATGTCCTGGTGGTGGGGGTCTATGAAGAGCGGCTGACGGAATTGCTGGCCGGGGTGCTTTTGAATCTGGGCACACAGAGCGCTTTTGTGGTCTACGGCGAAGGGTCTTTTGATGAAATCAGCATTACCGGCCCGACCCGGGTGTGCGAATTGAAGCAGGGGAGGATAAGGTCGTATTCCATCACCCCCGAGGAATTCGGATTGACCCGAGGCACCCTGGATGATATCCGTGGGGGGGACGTTTTTGAAAACGCCGATATTGTGCGCCGGGTGCTGGCCGGGGAGCCGGGACCGAAGCAGGATATGGTAGCGCTGAATGCGGCCGCGGCTTTTATGGGCGCCGGGTTGGCGCCGGACTTTACCTCCGGGATAGCGCTGGCCAAAGAGGTGATCAGCAGCGGCAAGGCCATGGCCAGGTTAGAGGCATTAATCCACCAAAGCAAATCTTTCGGACAACAAGCCATGAACACCTTTTTAGACCGTATTATCGCCGATAAGTTGAAGGAGAATGAGAGGCTGTTCACTCCCGAGCACCTGAAAGAATTTCGGGGCCGGATCGAAAGGCAGCCGCCGGCGCGCAGTTTAAAAGCCGCCCTGGATGAGACCCTGCCACCGGCCATTATCGCGGAAATTAAAAAGGCCTCTCCCTCCAAAGGGATCCTGGCGCCGGACCTGGACCCCGTGGCGCTGGCCCTGGATTACCAGGCCAACGGCGCCGCGGCGCTGTCGGTGCTGACGGAAAGGAACTACTTTCAGGGCGCTCCCGAATTAATCACCGATATGCGGCCGCAGATCCACATCCCCATTTTACGCAAAGACTTTATCGTGGAAATGATCCAGGTTTACGAAAGTGCGGCCATCGGGGCGGACGCGCTGCTTCTCATCGTTTCGACTTTGCAGTCCGGGATGCTCCGGGCCTTGCTGCTGTTGACCCAGAATTTAGGTATGGAAGCCCTGGTGGAAGTGTATACCAAAGAGGAATTGACCCGGGCGCTGGATGCCGGCGCTTCTTTGATCGGAGTCAACCACCGGAATTTGCGGACCTTTGAGCTGGACATGAACCGGGCTCTGGAGTTGGCGCCGCTGGTGCCGGCCGGGGTGACCCTGGTGGCGGCCTCAGGCTTGCACAGCCGGGGGGATCTGGTTCGCCTGGAGGAGGCGGGGATTAAGGCCTTTCTCATCGGGGAGTCGCTGGTCAAGGCCGTGAGCCCGGGGGAGAAGTTGCGGGAGTTTTTAGGGAGATGAACGGCAGCGGCATTTTTAGGGTAGAGGGCGAGAGCAGGGCCAGGCTTCCAGGGATGGGCCAGAAGGAGATGAATAAGTTGGAGAGTCAAGATAAAATCAAGGTCACCGTGGTCGATATTACTATGCCTTTTAGCTCAATGGTGCTGTTCATGGTCAAATGGGCCGTGGCTTCCCTTCCGGCCCTGACCATTTTGCTGCTCTTAGGGGTCTTTGCACTGGGCTTAATGGGCGCGGTGTTGCCGGGGATGTGTAAGTTTTTTATTAAAAGCCTGATTTGGGGTTAACCGGCATGAGAGGCATGACACGCATTAAAATATGCGGTATTACCAATTTAGAAGACGCCCGGCTGGCTGCTGAGCTGGGGGCGCAGGCTTTGGGATTTATCTTTTATCCCAAAAGTCCCCGAGCCATCACCCCGGAGGCAGCCCGGCAGATCATAGCGCAACTGCCGCCCCTGGTTCTCAGCGTGGGGGTGTTTGTGAATGAGGCCGCGGCGTTGGTGCTGGAGGTGGCCGAAATGGTGCGGCTGGACTGGGTGCAACTGCACGGGGAGGAGCCGCCGGAGTATTGCCGGTTCCTGTACCGAAATGTCATGAAAGCCATCCGGGTGAAGGACCAAAGCTCCCTGGCCCAAATGGCGCCTTATCAGGGGAGCGTCAGGGCCTTTTTACTTGACACCCATAAGTCCGGGCAAAGGGGCGGGACGGGTGAGAGCTTTGACTGGTCGCTAGCCAGGCAAGCCAAAGAGTTCGGTCCCGTGGTGCTGGCCGGGGGCTTGCAGCCCGAAAACGTAACCGCGGCTATCCGGGAGGCCTCGCCCGAGGCGGTGGATGTGGCCAGCGGGGTGGAAGCCTCCCCCGGGAAAAAAGACCACGCCAGGATGCGGGCCTTTTTCCAGGCAGTGGCTGCTGGTTGCCGGGAGGATCAGGGTTAGCCCGGCGTGGGCCGAAAGTACAGAGGACTGAGGACTAAGGAAAACAGTATAAAAATTATGAAGTTTCAAATTGGTTGACGTTAAGCTGACAGCAGAAAGCTGACCGCTGAACGCCTTTACTTTTTAGGAGGCAGATTTTGTTACCAGACAAACAAGGCCATTTCGGTCAATTCGGTGGGCGTTTCGTCCCGGAGACCTTGATGCCGGCCCTGCTGGAGTTGGAGGAGGCTTACGGCCGCATCCGGCGGGACCCTGATTTTAAAAAGGAGCTGGCCGGACTGCTCAAAGATTACGTGGGCCGGCCGTCGCCGTTATATTTCGCCAAGCACCTGAGCGCGGAGCTGGGCGGCCCCAAGATTTATTTAAAACGGGAAGACCTGAACCACACCGGGGCTCACAAGATCAACAACACCCTGGGCCAGGGGCTGCTGGCCCAGCGGATGGGCAAAAAGCGGGTTATTGCCGAAACCGGGGCGGGTCAGCATGGTGTGGCCACGGCTACGGTGGCGGCGCTGTTGGGGATGGAGTGCGATATCTACATGGGGACCGAAGACATCCGGCGGCAACGTCTCAACGTTATCCGGATGAAGCTGTTGGGGGCCAGGGTCATACCGGTGGAGTCCGGGAGCTGCACCCTGAAAGATGCCATGAATGAGGCCATCCGGGATTGGGTGACCAACGTCCGGCACACTCATTACGTCATCGGCTCGGTCGCCGGGCCGCATCCCTATCCCAGACTGGTCCGGGATTTTCAAGCGATCATTGGCCAGGAGGCCAGGGCCCCGGGGCATTCTGATCTATGCCGACGACCATGCCGTCGACCACCGCGCCGATTTCAAAGGCATCGTCCTGAGCGCCCAGTCCCTGGCTCTGCATGGCAGCCTCGACATCTTCAAGAAACGTTGCCAGCAGTTTGCTTTGCAGTTTGCAGACAGGATCTAGTGGGTCAACCGGCCTGCTGCAAGATCTGCTTGGTGGGCAGATGTCGGTGGCGGGTTAGCAAAAAACAGTACATTTGTGCTATAATAGCATATGTACTCTTACAAGCAGAGACGGTTGATGCATCTACTAAAGATCATTGGCCCATTTCCTCTGATGGGATAATTAGATTCAGACCCAAATCCTTTCGAGGAGTGGATGGCTTTTTGCTTCAGCGTAAGGGATGAACAGTACCACCGAATGTCGGTGGCGAAGCCGGCGATGAGTGTTTCTGTGGCAAATGATCATGCCTCCTGATCCTGTCTTACTCTACCACATCACACATCTGGACAACCTGCCCGGTATCCTACGCGACGGCGGTCTGCATTGCTACAAACAGATGCACAACAGCGGCCTGCATCCGGTCAACATCGCCTACCCGGTATCCAGGATCGCCGGGCGACTACGGAGGTCCCCTGTGGGCCGGGCGGCGTGCTGCACGATTACGTACCCTTCTACTTTGCACCGCGTTCACCCATGCTGTACGCCCTGCACAGGAACCAGGTCGCCGGCTACAGCGGCGGGCAGACGCCTATCGTCCATTTGGTTACGTCGGTCGCGCGATTGGCGGAAACCGGGCATCGCTTCGTCTTTACCGATGGGCATGCCACCATGAGCTTTAGCCGTTTCTTCACCGACGTCGCCGATCTCGACCAAATCGATTGGCCGATTATGCAGGAGCAGTACTGGAACGATACACCGGAAGATCCAGATCGCAAACGCCGTCGCCAGGCTGAATTCCTGGTCTATGACCGGGTTAGTTGGTCGACGATGATCGGGCTTGGCGTCATCGACTCGCGTATCGAGCGCGGGTGAATACAATACTTACCGAGCACAATGTTACTCTGCCGGTGCGTGTTCGAGGTCAATGGTACTACTGAGGAGACACTGCCATGATTACCTATATCACAGGCAATCTACTGGAAGCCAAAACAGAGGCTTTGGTCAATACAGTCAATTGCGTGGGGATCATGGGCAAAGGCATTGCGTTGCAATTCAAACAAGCCTACCCAGACAACTTCGGCCAATACGCGCGCGCCTGTGAAGCTGGCGAGGTACAGCCAGGGCGCATGTTCGTTACCCACACCGGCAGCATGCTCCCGCCCTACTACATCATCAATTTCCCGACCAAACGTCACTGGCGCGGGAGATCGCGGCTTGAGGACATCGAAGCTGGATTGACAGCTTTGGCGCAAGAGATCGAGCGCCTGCGCATCCGTTCCATTGCGTTACCGCCCTTAGGTTGCGGCAGTGGTGGTCTGGACTGGCTCGATGTGCGCCCGCGGATCGAACAGGCGTTGGGAGCGCTGGAGGACGTCCAGGTAGTCGTCTATGAGCCTCGGGGTGCTCCTGAGCCGGCTGCCATGGTCGTCGCCGAAAAGCATCCTGCACTGACCTGCGCCCGGCCATGCTGCTGCTGCTTTTCGACACGTACAGCGCCCAGGACTACTCGCTATCGCGGCTGGAAACTCAGAAGCTGGCCTACTTGCTGCAAGAAGTTGGAGAGCCGCTGCGGCTGAACTACGTGAAGCACCAATATGGACCTTACGCCCACAACTTGAATCATGTCTTGCAGTTCATGGAAGGCAGTTTCATTCGTGGCTTCGGTGACGGAACACAAAGGTCTGCGATCCAAACCCTGCCCGGCTCGACGCAAGCGGCGCGCGAGTTTGTGGCCGATGATCCGGAGGCCCAGCAGCGTCTCCAGCAGATCGCCCGTCTGATTGCCGGATTCGAGACGCCCTATGGCCTGGAGCTGCTCTCCTCGGTGCATTGGCTCGCCGTACACGAGGACCCCCAGGTTACCAGCCCTGAGACGGCCACCGCCGAGCTTCAGCGGTGGAATCCTCGCAAAGGCAACATCTTTCGCCTCGAACACGTGCGTGTGGCATGGCAACGACTGCTGGCGAACGACATGATTCCCGATGCCTAAGCCGTGGATGCATTCCAACAAATGCTCCTCGAGCTGTTCGTGTCAACAATTGGAGCTTGAACCATGAATTCTCAGTGATTTGAAGGCCCAAGTGCCGCCGCGGAACTTCGCCGAAGCCTTTCATTACCTCGACCCCGTAGATGCTCCGAACCTGAAGCTCGCCGTGGGGACAGCGATGCTGGAGAGCAAACCTCTCGACAAGCAGTTGATCAATCGAATGAAAGGCCGGGTGGGACTGTGGCTTGTTGCCGCGCAAAGACCGACATCGGCGGCAAGGTGTGGAACAACCACGCCCCGCTCCATTCTTTGCAGGATCGCAAAGCCACCGCCCAATGGATGGCCACAGCTCCGGGCGCGCCGAAAATCCTCGATGCGGTGTACGGGAATCAGGACGACGAGTATCTGGACGCGATGACGCTGAACGGATGTTGAAGGAGCAATGACAGTGGAAAAGCAGACCCGGATTGGATTTACCTGTACGGGCCGACGAGCACATCAATGTCGGCGTGCGTGATGCGGAAATGAACGGCAACGATAACCGCGCGTCGCAGGCCGCCGTGGACTACGTCAGCAACCTTGGGGGCGGCGTGGTCAATCTTAGGCCGGCTGAGCACCTAATGCGCGATTCGCCGCATTTACGTAACTGCGTGACGGTCAGAGGGGCGGGCTAGCGAAACGTGCTGAAATGAAAACGCCTCCTCTGCTCCTGCTGGCCTTTGCCCTCGCTGCCGGAACTCGGACCTTGGCCGCCCACGCCGCCGAATCGCCGTTGGCGCGGTTCGCCGTCACCGGCCCGATTCTGGAGACGCCCGCCACGCCGGCGCTCGATGTGCGAGATGAACTTACCCTCGAGGCGGGCTTCCGAAACCCGCCCGCCGCCGCACGGCCGGAGATCTTCTGGGACTGGATGCATGACATGGTGAGCCGCGAGGGAATCACCCACGACCTGGAAGCGATGAAACGCATCGGCCTGAGCGGCGCGCTCATCATGCTCGTGGGCGATGTGGACGCCGGGTTTGATCCCGCCCACAACATGCCGAACCCGGTCAGGTGCATGAGTCCGGAGTTCTTCGAGCACTGGAAGTTCGCCGCAGAGGAAGCCCATCGCCTGGGGCTGACGCTGATCTCGCAATGCGGACCGGGGTGGTGTCACAGCGGCGGCCCCTGGATCACGCCGGAGCAGGCCGTGCAGCATCTCGTTTGGAGCGACGTGCCGGCCACCGGACCGGCTGCCAGCAGCAAACTGGCATTGCCGCTCCCCGGTCCGGAGTTCACCCGCGATGTGGCGGTGGTGGCCTTCCCAAGTGGCCGGCAGCAGATCGATCCGCGGGAGGTGGTGGAACTCACGCCGCGCTTCGATGGCACGGTGCTGACGTGGGACGTGCCCGCCGGAGACTGGACGATCCGCCGCTATGCCATGCGCAATGCCAAGGCCTTCAACCGCGTGGCTCCCGCCGGCGGGCGGGGTCTCGAATGTGACAAGCTCAGCAAGCCGGCGGTCAAGGCGATGTTCGAGGGCATGGTCGGACGCTTCATCCAGGACGCGCCGAAGCTCGCCGGCAAATCCATTCTCGGGATGGAAGCCGACAGTTGGGAGGTCGGCCATCCGGAGTGGTCGCCCGGTTTCCGCGATGAGTTTCGGAACCGCCGTGGCTACGATCCGGTCCCGTGGCTGGTCGGGTTCAAAGGCGGCCCGAAAGTCGCCGACGACGACCGGGCGGCGCGCTTCGCCTACGATGTTCATCTCACCCAGATTGATCTCTTCGCCGACAACTTCTTCAGCTACCTGACCGAACTCTGCCGCGAGCGCGGGATGGAGTTCATGACCGAGGCCTATTACGGGCCGTTCGATCCGGTGCGCTGCGGCGGGCGCACCGCCCGGCCGATGGGTGAGTTCTGGGCCAGCGGCGATTGCATGAACAGCGTGCGCTGGGCGGCCAGCGCTTCGCACACCTACGGTCGAAAGCAGACGGGTGCCGAGGCGTTCACCGGCCGGTGGAGCGACGGCGCGTGGGAGATCGATCCCTATGCCCTCAAGCGGGTGGGTGATCTGGCCTTCTGCAACGGACTCAACAAGACCATGATCCATGGCATGGCCCTCCAACCCTGGGGCGACAAGGTCAAGCCGGGAATGCCCATGGGCTTCTGGGGCACGATGTTCATGCCCGGCCAGACTTGGTGGGAGCCGGGGCGGGCCTGGGTCGATTATCTCTCGCGCTGCCAGTTCATGCTGCAGCAGGGAACCTTCGTCGCCGACATCCTCGGGCTGTTTCCGGTCACGGACTGGAACGCCACCATGCCCGCGGGCCTGCACAAGCAGTATAACTACGACCTCTGCGCCGCGGAAATGCTCGACCAACTGGATTTCCGGGATGGTCGTTTCGTCCTGCCCGGCGGGATGTCCTATCGCGTGCTGCTGCTGCCGCCCACCCGCGGCAAGATGGCACCGGAGATACTCGCCCGGCTGCTGTCGCTGGTCGAGAAGGGCGGCACTGTCGTCTGCACCGACAAACCCTCCGGGTCGCCCAGCATGAAGAACTTTCCGGATTGCGACCGCGAGGTGCAACAGCTCGCCGACCGTCTCTGGGGACCCTGCGACGGCAGAACCGTGTTCGAAAACCGCTGCGGTCAAGGGCGTCTGGTCTGGATGCAAGCCTGGAGCGAGCAGGACGACCCCGAGTCGCGTTGGATCCGGCAGCACCGTCCGGATCCGGCCTTTTACAACCGCCCGGCATTTACGGTGTCGTGGTCGCAGGGCTTGCTGGATCTCCTGCGCGGCATGGGCGTGCCGCCGGATGTCGAGGTGCGCCGGGCCGGCGGGCGGGCCCAGGTGTTTGGCGGACAGCCGGCCTCCGACTGCGGCGTGCGCGAAGGCGAGCACGCCGTAGCCTGGACGCATCGGCGCGTTGGGGACACCGAGGTCTATTTCGTCGCCAGCCAGGTCGCCGACCCCATGACCGCCGAACTCATCTTCCGCGTGAACGGCTGCGTGCCCGAACTCTGGGACCCGGACTCCGGCCGCGTGACCAAGCCGGCCGCGTGGCGGGTGGAGGATGGGCGGACCGTTCTGTCGCTCGACTTCAGCGCGTTCGGTTCCCATGTTCGTCGTCTTCCGCCCCGGCAAGGCCGAGCCGGTGGCCTCCTGGACGCGGGCCGGGAGCGCACCGCCGCCCGGTTGCCGCGTCTTGCGCGCGGACGATGCGATCGTGATCGAGGCCGACCAAGCCGGCCTCTATGAGATCACCGGCAGTTCCGGCGCCAAGGCGCAGGCGGAGGTCAGCGACGTGCCGTCGCCGTTGCCCTTCGCCGGCCCGTGGACGGTCAAGTTCCCCTCCGGCTGGGGCGCGCCCCCGGAGACCACCATGGAGTTGAACTCGTGGACCGTGCATCCGGACGCCGGCGTCCGTTACTTCTCGGGCACCGCGACGTATCTGCGGGAATTTGATCTGCCGGCGGGGTTTCTCGCCGAAGGCATCGTGCCGGCGCTCGACCTTGGCGCGGTCAAGAACCTGGCCGAGGTGGTGGTGAACGGAACCTCCGCCGCGATCCTGTGGAAACCGCCGTTCCGCGTCCCGCTGGCCGGACTGCTCAAGCCGGGCCGGAACCGTTTGGAGATCAAGGTCACCAACCTCTGGGTCAACCGCCTGGTGGGCGACGAACTGCACCCCGACGACTGCGAGTGGAATCCGCTCCGCTTCAACTGCAACGACCTGACGGGGCAATCCATCCGGCGCATTCCCGACTGGGTGTGGAGCGGCGGCCCCCGCCCGCAGCCCAATCGCCATGCCTTCACCACCTGGAAATTCTACAGTTGGAGCACTCCCCTGCCACCCGCCGGCCTGCTGGGACCGGTCACGCTCTCGGCGGCCCGGTTGAAAACGATTCCCGGTCTGACCAAACCAAGCCTATGAAAACACCGAGCGCGTGGGCGACAACCGACCAGCCAACCTTGTCCCGGGGCAAAGACGTTCGACACGCCTTGCTTTTTGGTGCCAATGTGATGCAACCAACCACTCGATATGACCTTGAAAACAATCCTCTCTGAGTTTCGGTCGGATTCCTGCGGGCGGAATTCAACTGAGAAACTCAATGAAGAAAATGCCAAGCAGAAGCGGAAAAACGTCCCAGAGGATGCTCATCGTTCTTTCCCTGCTGACGTATGCAACGGCATGGTTGCCGGCGCATGCCTTGGCATCGGAGGCACAAGCGCTCGACATCGCGCCGTTCGCCTTGCCCGGCACGCCGGCGAATGAGGTTCGCTTTGAAGAGCCGCGCGAGATCCGCGAAGTGATCGTCACGCTCAAGTCCGCGCCACCGGACAATCTCGGCTTGTCCTACCTGCACAAGACCTGGCGGCGCAAACGGCAGGAATTGCTCGATCCCACGATCGGCAGTTTCCAATTGGGCTGGAAGGTGGTGGACGATTGGTTCGACGTCGCTTGGGACAAGGGCGCGGTGCGCGTCGAGAAAACCGGGCCACGCACGGCGGTTCTGCGGTTCGATCGACTGAGCAAGGAGGGTGTTTCCTTCAATGCGGGCGACGTGGATTACCGCTACACGCTCGGCATTCGGGTGGAGGGCGTAACGCCCGACGCAATTGAGCGCATCGAGGTTTACACGGCATCGAAGCCGACCCGGACCAGGATTCGCGTCATGCTGGATGCGGGCAAGCCGGTGAACGTGAAAGAGGTCAAGCTTTCGGGGCACAATTGCGAGATCGTCAATCTGGAAGCCGGGCGAGGGACGAAACCTCTGGAGCGGAGTCGCGTGGGTCTGCTCGAAGGAGCGCCCAGCCCACCGGGATTTTCTCGTGGACGTCCGGCATTTGGTTTCCCCTCATCGGTTTGCTCATGACGAGGGACTGGTCACCTTTGGCATGGAAGACAAGACCTTCACCATCTCGATGGATGCGTTACTGGCTCAAGGTCCGATCTGGTATGAGGACGGAGGCGTTTTCGTGACCCTTGCCTCCGATCTCACCTCCTTCGAAGCCTATCAGCGTGAAGTGAAGCGGCGCGGTGGCCCCGGAAGAACCAGCGAGGCTTCCGGTGTGCCCGCGGCCGAAGGCAGCATCGCGAGCATGGTGAGCCAGATGCCCGAGCAAAGCCTCAGCGGCGCCCGCCTCGGCCAGCCGGAGCGGCATCCGGTGGCGATGATGCTCGGATGCAAATACAACCAGAACCGGTTTCGCATCGAGACCGATGGCGACATCACCATGGAGAACGGATATGGCAGCGAGCAGGCGCATCGGTTCTTCTTTGGCCTGGGGCGCTGGAGCCGCGTGGCGAATTACGCCGATCCGGCGCCGGCACTGATTTATCACGTGGAGCGACGAAACGGCGACCTGCGAGTTCATCAGGAGAGTTTCGCGGTGCCCTTGCTCAAGCCCGTCGGCGAGGCCTTGACCGCCGATGAACCCACCGTCTGCCTGGTGCGGTTCACGCTCCGGAACGAAGGACACCTGCCGGTCACCGCCACCTTGCCCATTGAATTCTCTTCCCGCTCCCAACACACCCGGCATCCCTACCAGGACGGTGCGCGAAGTGGAGTCCCCGCCGGCCCGCGCGACGCGCTGACATTGACCAACTATCCCGGCGCAGATAGCGATGCGAATGGTGAACGCCTGTTGGTTGTCGACCACGGAAGGCAAACCCGAAGTGCGGGGCGCGATCCGGACCAGCATGTCCGTCACCGACGACGAGTGATGGGCTCGTCCTGCATCGTGAACTGGCTCCGGGCGAGAGTTGTGAAGTGTTGATGAAAGTCGCCCGCAAATCCATCTCCACCGAGCCGGAGCGGGCCTCGCTCGCACGACTGCAATTTGAGCCGCTGCGCGACCAGACCGCCCGTTTCTGGAACGATGAAGTCTCGCCGTGGGCCGAACTCAAGACTCCGGAGCCGGAACTCAATGCGTTTCACAAGGCCCACCTGGCCCACCAAATGATCTCGGATCACCGCATGCCGGGGGAGGATGGCCTCATCAGCACGTCGGTGGGAGCTGACGCCTATGGGAATTACGGCAACGAGTCCACGATGGTCATCCAGGAACTGGAAGAACGCGGTTTGCATGAAGACGCCCGCAAACGGCTGGCTCTCTGGCTCAAATATCAGGGCACGGCAAAACTCGCGGGTCGTTTCAGCGAACAGGAAGGAGTGTTCTTACGGCTCGGGCGGCACCGAGGCCGGCGAATCCTATGTCCAGAGCCACGGCTGGATCATGTGGGCACTCGCCGAACATTACTTCATGACCCGCGACAAGGCGTGGTTGGAAGGGATCGCGCCGAATTTGATTCGCGGTGCGGAATGGATCATGCGCCAGCGCCGGCTCACCATGGGTGACCAACCCCTCTCACGCGGGTGGGAACGCGGGCTTCTGCCAGCGGGCGGACTGGAAGACGTCAACAGCTTCTTCTATTGGGTTCCGAGCAACACCTGGAACTGGTGGGGAATGGATCACGTGGCCGCTGCGCTTGAGGCGATCGGTCATCCCGAAGCGGGCCGTCTGCGCGCCGAGGCCGATGCCTACCGGGCGGATATCTTGCGCAGCCTGACCATTGCCCGGCAGCACAATCCATTGGTGCGCTTGCGCGATGGCCGGTGGGTGCCGCATTACCCGACGCATATTTACCGGCGCGGTCGCGACCTCGGGTGGATTCGCGAAACCCTCGAAGGCTCGGTGAACCTGCTTCTCTGTGGCATTCTCGATCCCAACGGCCCGGAGGCGCGAGGCATCCTCGACGATTTTCAGGACAACCTCTACACCGGCGGCGAATTCGGCTACCCGATTCCCGATTTCCACGAGACGTGGTATGACTGGGCGGGCTTCTCCTGCCAGCCCAACCTCCTCGCCGGACTGATGCCTTACCTCGATCGCGACGAAATCGAGGTCTATATTTGGATGTTCTTCAATGCCTTCACCGCCGCCTACAGCCCCAACATTCAAGGGGTGGTCGAGCATCCTCGCCCGGTGCTGGGCTTTTCCAACGCCGAGCCTTTCAAGACCAGTCCGACGAATCCAATTCCATCAAGTGGCTGCGCTACATGTTCGTCTATGGCAAAGGCGACACGTTGCATCTCGGCCGGGCCCTGCCGCGTGAGTGGTTGAGCCGCAGAGAATCCATCCACCTCAAACGCGTCCACACGCGCTTCGGCGTCGTCTCGGTCGAATATGAACCGGACCTCGCGCAAAACCGGATCACCTGCAAAGCCGACCTTGCGCTCAAGACCGCACCGGCGCGGACGCTGGTCCGATTCCGCCATCCGGAGAAGAAGCCCATCCAGTCCGTGCGCGTCAACGGCGTGGAGCACAAGGCCAATCTCCCGGCCTTCGATCCGGTCAAGGGCGATGTGGACATTTCGGGCAAGAGCGGCGCGTTGACTATTGAGGCACTCTATGCGCCACCCTCACCGGTCAAAAGACCGAAACAGTCTTCCGACAACAAGTGAGATGAAGCCCCTCTTTCAAAATTTGTTTGTTCTTGCTGTGTCATGCCCGGTTTGGGTGGCTCGCCCGGCTGAGGCCCTTGCACAGTCTTCGGAGGCCGCCTCCTCCGACTTCGTCCGGCTGGTGCGACTGCCCAACCCGACGATCACCGATAGCGCGACGCCTTATCGGGGCGGAGGGGCCGAGGCCACCAACATACTCGACGGCGTGTTGCGCAGTGAATATGCCTCGCACGCCAAAGGAACCAACACCTTCATCCACTTCGATTTCGGCCGACCGACGCTCATTGCCGGTCTCCGGCACGTGGACCGCAATGACCCCGCGACGATTGTTTCTTCCGAATTGATCTTCATGGATGAGAGCGACCGCATCATCGCCAAAACGCCGGTGGCGCATGTCCACCAGCGCTCGGGTGTGACCTTCGTCGCATTGCCGACCCCGGTCACGGCCCAGCGCGTGCGGTGGCAGGTGACCGAATTGGGGCCGGAGCGACATGACTGCGTGGGTGGCGCCGAGATCGCCTTCTACACCGCCGCTGAACCGGAGAAGGTTCCTTTGGGCATCAAGATTGAAGCCGTGGCCTTTCCGGTGTTGGAGAGGAGGGCTGTCGGGCTGGTGCAGCCAGTGCGCGTGACCTTGGATTACAGCTACGGGCGCGAAGTCGAAGGCGTGATTCGTGTGGAGGGTTTGCCGCCGAGAAGTCTTCGCCTGGCTCTGGGCAACCCTTCCTTCGATGCGGTCCTTCCTGCGGTTCAGTCCGAGAAGCAACTTGGGATTTCGGTCGAGGTGGCCGGACAGACGGTAGCCCGGAGCGAGTTGCGGCTCAGACCCGTGCGGCCGATGACCATTTACATCCTGCCGCACTCGCACGTGGATATTGGCTACACGGAGCTGCAGGCCGATGTGGAGAAGAAGCAGATGCGGAACATCGCGCGCGGCATTGAACTGGCCCGCGCCACCGCGAACTATCCCGAAGGCGCCCGCTTCAAATGGAACGTGGAGGTGCTTTGGGCGGTGGACAGCTATCTGCGCCAATCGTCACCGGAGAAACAGCAGGAATTCATCGAGGCGGTCCGCCTGGGACAGGTGGGCCTCGATGCGATGTATGGCAACGAGTTGACCGGATTATGTCGTCCGGAGGAACTGTTGCGGCTCTTTCGTTACGCGACCGAACTGGGCCAGCGCTGCGGCGTGCCCGTGGAGTCAGCCATGATCAGCGACGTGCCGGGCTACACCTGGGGTACGGTCTCGGCCATGGCGCATGCCGGGGTAAAGTACTTTTCGTTCGCGCCGAATTACTTCGACCGCATCGGCACCTCGCTGGAGGAATGGGAGAACAAGGTGTTTTACTGGGTTTCGGCCAGCGGCGAGGAGAAAGTCCTCTGCTGGATGCCGTATTACGGTTACGCGCTCTCCCATGTCATCCGCGAATTGACGGAACCCTTCATGTTGAGTCAGTCCCTGCGCTACCAGGATGTAGGCTATCCTTACGAGATTGCCCACCTGCGCTGGTCCGGGCTGGGTGACAATGCGACGCCCGACGAGCAGGTGCCGGAGTTTGTGCGGATGTGGAACGAGAAATACGCCCAGCCGAGACTGGCCATTGCCACCACCACCGAAGCGTTCCGCGCGTTTGAACAGAAACACGGCCACCAAGTGCCCGAAGTGCGTGGCGAATACACGCCGTACTGGGAAGACGGCGCCGGCACCTCCGCACGGGAGACGGCGGTGAACCGCGCCTCCGCCGAACGCCTCGTGCAAGCCGAAACGCTTTGGGCCGTGCGCAACCCGGGCCCGTTCCCCGCCCGCGAGTTCCAGGAAGCCTGGCGTAACGTGTTGCTCTACAGCGAACACACCTGGGGCGCCCACAACAGCGTCAGCGAGCCGGACCTGCCCTTCGTTCACGAACAGTGGAGGGTGAAGCAAGCCTTTGCGCTGGACGCTGACAAACAGTCGCGCGCGTTGCTCGCACAGGCGCTGGGAGCGGCAGGGCGCGACGCTTCCGGCGCGCCGGCACCCGGCACTGCGGCGGTGGATGTCTTCAACACTTGCTCCTGGGCCAGGACGGATTTGGTGACGCTCGAGCCAGAGCTTTCCGCTGCGGGCGACCGCGTCGTGGATGAGCATGGCAAGCCCGTGCCGTCACAGCGGCTTTCGAGTGGCGAACTGGTGTTCCTCGCGCGCGGCGTGCCGCCGTTCGCCGCGAAGCGCTTCCGGGTTGAAGCTGGTCCGGCATGGACGCACAGCGCGGTGAAGGCGGAAGGCAGAACGCTGGTTCATCCCGACTTCAGGCTGCGCGTTGATGAACAAACCGGGGCCATCGCCAGTTGGATCAGTCGCCCGTTGGGCAGGGAACTGGTGGATGCCAAAGCCGCCACGGCCTTGAACGACTACTTCTACCTGCTCGGGGCGAATGCGAAGGATGCCAAACGCAACGACCCGCCGCGTATTTCGATCAAGGAGCGAGGGCCGCTGGTAGCTTCGCTGCTCATCGAGTCGGAAGCTCCCGGCTGCCACCGCCTCGTGCGCGAGGTGCGCGTAGTGGACGGACTCGACCGCGTGGAACTCCTCAACCTGGTGGACAAGCAGGCCGTGCGCGCCAAGGAAGGCGTCCACTTCGGCTTCGGCTTCAACGTGCCGGACGGCACCATGCGCATGGACACGGGCTGGACCGTGGTCCGCCCGGAGTTGGACCAGATCCCCGCCGCGTGCAAGAACTCCTTCAGCGTCCAGCGCTGGGTGGACATCGCCAACGACGCCTTCGGCGTGACGTGGGCGTCGGTGGACGCGCCGCTGGTCGAGGTGGGCGGTTTGACCGGCATCATCGGCGCCATCCCCGGCTCGCAGAGAGATCCGCGGTCGTGGATTCAGCACCTCCAACCTTCGCAGACGATTTATTCCTGGGTCATGAACAACCACTGGCACACCAACTACCGTGCCGAGCAGGAAGGCCCAACCGTCTTCCGCTACTTCCTCCGCGCGCATCGCGGCTACTCGCCGCTCGAGGCGGCGCGCTTTGGCGTCGCCTGTTCACAACCGCTCCTCGTGACCCGGGCATCAGGCCAGTTGCCGGCGAAGCCCCGTTTCGAGTTGTCGTCGGACCGTGTGTTGGTGACGGCGTTCAAACCGAGCGACGACGGCAAGGCGTGGATCGTGCGGTTGTTCGGCGCCTCCGGCAAAACGGAGAAGGTCAAACTGTCCTGGGTCGAGCCGAAGCCCAGGAAGTTCTGGCTGAGTGACACAAGCGAGCGGCGGTTGGAAACGGCGCCAGAATCGGTACGCGTGCCGGGCTGGGGAATTGTGACGCTGCGGGCGGAATTGTGAGAGCGGGACATATCTCGGGTAAAATTGAGAACCTATGAAGGACCATTCCTTCTTCGAAAGATCTGAGACAGTGTCTCTTGCTCAAACAGAAAGCGGGACTTTTATGCCTGGCGCTTGCAGCCAGCGCTTCGTCAGCCCAACTGCCCACCTACACCGGCGGCGCCTATGGCGATGCGGCGTTTGCCCATGACGGCAAATTCGCTGGGCGGTGGGCGTCCAAAATGTCCAAGTGGTCCGCTCCGCCCCGGACAACCCGAGCCAGACCGACGGCGAGCACCTCCATCTACCGCCACCACCAGTTCATCGCTTACTGGGGTGGCCGCTTCTGGGTCATGCATGACGGCGACACCGCTGCGCGGCTGGCCTGGTCCACCAACGGCCTGGACTGGAGCCCGGGCGACTCGTCCACCATCTTCCCGGCTCAGCATCACCGGATGGCCTTCTATGTCGCCTCCAATGGGCGCTTCCTGGCTTCGCATTGGATTGGCGTTGATAAAGGCCTGCCGGGCACGCGGCTGATCCGGGAGATCTATGGGCCGAATTCCTACGGGACGGTCTATAACATCAAGACCAACTACGCCGGCCCTTACACCGCCACATAACTATCCCTACTATACGACCTCGACGAGCACCGGCTTCAAGACCGCCTGCAATGCGCTGCGCAACGACCCTCTTTTCCGCCAGCAATGGCAGGAGGAGGATCAGGACCCGAACTTCTACACGATCAGCACAGGTACCATTCCGGGCATCACGCAATGGAAGGCCTTCAACTGGTACCGCCTGCCCGACAACCGGATCGTGGGCTCATGGAAAGGCATCTACATGACCGTCAGCTCCGGTACCGACTGGACTTCCGGCAACGTGCCCGTCCCCTCGCAGGCCAATTCGTTCTACGCCCACGGCGGCTGCAAGATCTGGGCCCAGCGGACTGAGGATGGTCGCTATGCCTTTGTCGGGTGCGCGAGCGGCGGCCGATTTGGGCCGGCGCTGGCCGCTGGCGGTGACGACCTCGGCGGATGGCTGGACCTTCAACACCCCCTACCTGGTGATCGCCGGGGACATGCCCATCCAGCGTTACGAAGAGCCCGCCAAAGACAACAAAGAGGCGGGCCAGCAATATGTGCGCGGGATCAGCCCGGGCAACGGCGATCCGCCGGGAACGGACCTGTGGCTGACCTACAGCATGAACAAGGAGGACATCTGGGTGGCCAGCGTGCCCACGCCCATCGTGGGGCAGGTGACCAACGATGTGCATGACGATTTCCAGAGCCAGGCAGCGGGTCGCTTCGTGCCAGGCTGGAACACCTACAGCCCGCAATGGGCGCCGGTGGCGATTGCCGCCGAGGGGACGAACCGCTTTGTGCGGCTCGAGGATCGCGACCCTTGCGAATACGCCAGCGTAATGCGGGTCTTCCCGGAGAGCAGCCTCGGCGCGCCTGGCCTTCCAGGTTCGGGCCCACCAGACCAACGCCACGAGCGCGCCCCTGGAAATTGACGTGGTGTCGGGCAACGGCACCCGCGCGGTGGCCCTCGCGCTCAATCCCACGAACGGCCAGATCACGGCCTGGAATGGCGCCACGCAGCAGAACGTCCGGGCCTACTCCACCAATAGTTGGATCAACGTGGAGCTGATCGTGGATGGCGTCCGCCAGCTCTATGATCTCAAGGTGGACGGCGCAACTGCTCTCACGGGCGCGGCGTTCCGCGAGACCGCCTACAGCGTCGAGCGCATCGTTTTCCGCACGGGCGAGTTCCGGCTGCGCGATTTTACCCGGCGTCCTTACACGGCTCCCGCCATCACCACCCGCTTCCCGAATGCTGACGTGTTGCAACCGACCAGCCGCTTTGACCTCGACAACGTCGCGCTGGAGAAACAGACACCCTATCTCATCGCCTCGATTGATTCTGTGTCGTCGGGCCGGACTTATGTCCGAGGTGAAGCCGGGCCGGGGGCATTGATCTACACGGATCGCACCTTCATGCTTCAATCGCTTCCGGCGGAACTCTCCGGTTTGGAGATGATCCGCACGGCACAGGATGACGCGTACCTGACCACGACGAATCATCTGCGCTTTACGGTGCGGCAGCCCGCGCTGGTCTATCTGGCCTTTGACCGCGATGCCCCGCGCCTGCCGGCCTGGCTCGCCGATTGGGCGGATACCGGACTGGAGATTTTATCGGACAGCGCCGGCGGGTTCCGGGTGTACCGCAAGAGCTTTGGGGCGGGGCAGGTGATCCTGGGCGGCAATGATCGCAACGACACGGGAGCCGCCTCCAGCTACTTCGTGCTGGCGGCGCCCGCGCCGTCGCCGGCGGCGCAGGTCACCGTCAGTTCCACGGAGACGTGGGACGGGGTGGCCAATCCGCACGCCGGTGACGGCGTGACGCTCTCCGGTTCCGGCACGGAGGCCGATCCCCTCACCTACACCATTCCCAAAGGGATGCGCATCACCTCCACCGGCGGGATCATCCTCCACAGCTCGCAGGATTACAGCCTCAAGTTCGTCATCCAGGGCGGCGACCTGCAGATGGATGCGGGCGCGGTGCTGAACCTCGAGCGGTATCAACTGCGGTCGGGCCGGCAGGTGTTCATCCTGGATTTGAGCGGCACCAACAGCATCACCGGCGCCGGCCAGATCGGCCCGGTCACCGCCTCCACGTCCACGCCCCGGGTGCTGACCATTACGAACGTCAATAATGTTCAGATGGCGAACATAGACCTGAGCGTTCGGGACGTGAACAACACTGGCCGGCACCTGTTCATTTATGCCCGGGGGACGGTGGAGATCACCGGCAAGATTGACAACAGCGACCAGGATTCCGGCGGCGAGGGGTCCGGGGATGTGAACGTGTTTGCCCGGGAGATCATGGTGAAGGACATCGACACGCGCTGCCTGCGGACCGGCACCGGGACGCGGCCGACGGGGAAGATCAATCTCAAGGCGCTGGCGCCGCCGGGCTACAGCCCCACCGATGGGGCCAACAACACGGCGGCCAACCGGATCACCATTCGGGGGTTGCTTGTGTCCACGAACAATTGGACCAGCGATCTCTATGGCCAGATCTCCAGCGAGTCCGTCATCCTGCGCCTGGAGTCCAACGCCAGCCTGCGGACGGCGGCAAACAAGCTGACGCTCAATGTGGGCAAGATCCGGGCCGATGCCACCGCGGGCGATCTGTTTGTGAACCAATCCGGGGGCGCATACACGGCGGCTTATGTGGTGGACTGGTCGGGCACGATTGCCCCGGCGCGTCCCACGATCTGGTTTGAGGCTGCGCCGGTCGGGCAAATCTCGCTTCACTGGAGCGGCAGCGGTTTTGTGCTCCAGCAAAACCCCGACGCGAGCAACCCGGGCGGCTGGGTCGCCG
>CAVPJB010000019.1:0-35392 GCA_963705135.1 uncultured delta proteobacterium | reverse complement strand
CTGAAACCATCCCCCAGCTTCAAAGTCCTGGCCAGTTCGCGGGGTGAAGGATAGGCCTCTGTAGCTGGCCGCACGGCACGGGCTGTCGTACTTGCCAGCCAGCATCGCGATGCGTTGCTCCAGCAATTGCTCTTGAAGCCGGTCAGGTCTTCCGACCGAACGGTCGCGTTCAACCGGCTGCAACCGGCCTCGGTAAAGAACTTCATGTCGGCGCGTAGCGCCCTCGATGTCGTTGTCGTTGGCCGCGTCACACGCCGCGGACAAGCAGGGCCACAACAAGACAGAGACAATGATTCGCTGCATATTTTCCCTCCGATAACCCGCGGGTGGGGACCGACGTGTTCCAGTGTGCGAACCGCCGTGTCGGTTTCGCATCGCGCTCTGGTGGCGTTTTCGCCAACGCGGCCCACACCAACTTGATGGGCACGGTTCCCGGCCGTAGCACCGCGTCGTGGAGCGCCCATTCCAGGCCCCACAACGGCGGTTCCCAGTATAGTGCCCAACCTTCAAAGTAGAAGGGCGTGAAGAACATGTGGCGGTAGCTATTGTACCGCTGCTTAGGCGAACGGAGGAAGATGATTTACCCATTGTAGCCATCACGCTCCGCGTGATGGCGTCTCCTCACGCGGAGCGTACGGTCTACGGGCCCGCACGTCTTCCACTGGGCTGACATGCTTCCGGTAGGCGGCTATCATTTCGATGTTTCTGCAAATGACGATTGTCCAACGAGGCTTGCCGTGCGCGAACTCCTGGCGGTGATGAAGGCCCTGGCCGATCCGAGCCGGTTGCGAATCGTGGCTGCGCTTGACGGCCGCGAGTTGTGCCTGTGCCAGATTGTGGAACTGTTGGGCTTGGCGACTTCCACCGTATCACGCCACATGTCCATCCTGGAGCAGGCGGCTGGTCGACCGCGCAAGGAGGGCCGCTGGACCTACTTCCGTCTGGCGGGGGAGGAAGGACGGCCCGAAGCCAGCGAAGCGGCGGCGTTGGTTCTCGAGGGCCTTGGCCCGGGACGCCCAGGTTCGTGCTGACGGGGTCGGCTGAAGCAGATCCTGAAAATCAATCCCGAAGACTCTGTCGTCAGCAAAGTGAGTGCAAATGCTGAAGGTGCTTTTCCTCTGTACGGGGAAATCTTCCGCAGCCAGATGGCTGAGGGCTGGGCGCGGAGCTTAAGGGCGAGGCAATCGAGCCGTACTCGGCCGGCGTCGAGACGCACGGCCTGAACCCCAGGGCGGTGCAAGTCATGGCGGAAGCCGGCGTGGACATTTTCGGCCACCGCTCGAAGCACGTCCGCGAATTGAGCGACGTCCCTTTCGACTACGTGGTCACGGTCTGCGGCAACGCCCAGGAGTCGTGTCCGGTATTTCCGGGCCAGACCAAGGTCGTCCATGTCGGCTTCGATGACCCGCCGCGGTTGGCGAAAGAAGCTCGGACGGAAGAAGAAGCGTTGGACCATTACCGGCGGGTGCGGGACGAGATCCGCAAGTTCGTCGAGACCTTGCCGGAATCGCTCACCGCGGTGAGGCCCCGCGCGAAGGTGCTAAGCGTAAGGACGACATGCTCCCGCACTGCTCCCTTCGACGGCTTAATCCTTAGCATGAACCCTTCGGTTGTGACATTGGAGCGCAGTACTCGGCCTATTCGAGGAGATACGATGTCTGACGTGCCATCAACGCACCGGCCTGCCCGCGCGGGCGGCTCTCGTTCCTGGATCGGTTCTTGACCCTGTGGATTTTCCTGGCGATGGCCGTGGGGGTGGCCGCCGGCTACTTTTTTCCCGGCGTCGAGAAGTTCATCAACCGTTTCCAGGCGGGCACCACGAACATCCCCATCGCGATCGGGCTGATCCTGATGATGTACCCGCCGCTGGCCAAGGTGCGGTACGAGGAGTTGGGCGACGTGTTCGCGACTGGAAGGTGCTGGGCCTGTCGCTGGTCCAGAACTGGATCATCGGTCCGATTCTGATGTTCGTGCTGGCCATCTTGTTTCTGGGGTACTTGTTTCCGAGTTGGGTGCCGGTGGAACCCAAGTTCCAGGAGTATATGGTGGGGCTGATCATGATCGGCCTGTCCGCTGCATTGCGATGGTCATCGTCTGGAACGAACTGGTGCATGGCTACCTCTTTGCCGTAGTCGGCAAAACAGTTGAGGTCAGTGGCCTCCCCTGCCGTGGGGGTGGAGTCGATTTTGAAGTCCCCGGAGTGGACAAAGGTTCCCACCGGAGTGGTGAGAGCGAAACCCACGCCGTCCACGATACTGTGCGTCACCCGGATAAAATCGAAAGTAAAAGGCCCCATGACCAGCCGTTGCCGGGGTTCGATCAGGTGCAGCCGTGCCTGCTCCAGGAGGCGGTGTTCCTTTAATTTCTCCCGGAGCAAGGCCAGGGTCATGGCCGTACCGTACACCGGCAGATCGAATTCTTTGAGCAAAAAAGGCACCGCGCCGATGTGATCTTCGTGTCCGTGGGTCAGGACCAGGGCCGAGATTTTTATCGCGGCGTTCTTGCAGATAGGAAAAGTCCGGAATAACCATATCAATGCCCAGCATATAATCTTCCGGAAACATGATGCCGGCATCGATGATGACCAGGCTGTCCGGGGCCTCAAAGATCATGGAATTGAGCCCGATCTCACCCAGCCCACCCAAAAACATGAGGTCCACCCAGGGCTCTTCACCCTGGCTCAGAAACAATTGTGTGGGTTCGGGATGAGCCATTATCTTGACGGCTCCCTGGCGGCGGCTGGCCGGGAAACGTCAGGTACTGGAGAAGATTTGCCGGGATCATCCGGAAAATCCGGATCGTAATTACTGGCAATCGCCTCCCGGAGCAGGGCCATGAGGGCGTCCTTGTTTTTGCTTTTATAGGTTTCGGTGGGGATGGGCCGGCCAAATACGACCTTGATGGGGCCGGAGTGGACCCGGCCCCAGCCCCGGGGCAGGATAGCCCGGGCGCCGCTGATGCTCACCGGGACAATGGGCTGGCCGGACTTGATGGCCAGGACAAAGCCGCCCTTTTTAAACGGCAACATTTCACTGGTCGTGCTGCGAGTCCCTTCGGGAAAGATGATAATGGAACTGCCCTCCCGGACCGCCTGAGCGGCCCGATTAATGCTCTTCATGGCGGTCTGCCGGTTGCTGCGGTCCACCGGCAGATTGCCCGCTCTTCCCAAAGCCGGGCCGAACAGGGGAATGGCAAACAGCTCTTTTTTAGCCAGGAATCTCACCGTGGGGGGGAGAACGGCCAGGAGCACGAAAATGTCAAAGGCACTCTGGTGATTGGCAGCATAGATGCACGGGCGATGAGATTCCAAATTCTCCAGCCCGTGAACCTCGGTTTTGACGCCGATGCTTTTGAGCAGGCCCGCCCCCCATATCTTGGTTACTTTCAGGGGAGAATTGCCCTTGGGATCAAAAATCGTCGCGATAATGACTGCAATTGAGGCAATTATCGTGGTGACCACCAGAACGAAATAGAACCACACCGTCAACAGCATACTTCCTCCCCCGGAATAAATGACTGCCGATATATTGACTAAGAAACGTTCTTAAGTCAATTATCATTTTGCGGTCAACAGACCGTGATCAGAGATCAGGTGCCGAAGATGAGAGGTCTATGGAGAAAAGAGGGAAAATAAAAGCCCGTAAGGCCGGAGCGGCATTGCCCGTGCCCCTTCGGCCTGCGCGGTTTAGGAAAATTGCTTGGCTTCCACTGCCGCCAGCTCTTCTTTGGCTTTCAAGAGAGCCTTGTATTTCTTGGCAGCTTTCTCGAAGTTGCCGGCCGCCATGGCCTTCAAAAGATCCCCTTCCAATTCCGCCACATCCAGCCGTTGATAATAATCCATGGTCTCCTTCAGGTGCGCCAGGACGATTTTGGCGGTTAATAACGGATGATTGTTGGTGACGTTGGCATCTTTAAAGCGGGTGCCGTGCTCTAGTTCCACTTCCAGCCCCGCGATAAAACCTTCCAGGGGAATCTCCATGCCTTCCACATTGACTGCCTGCAGAATCTTTTGGGCTTCCTCTGGCTGTAACTTTGGGTGGATCGGCCAGCTGGGTCCAATCCTGGAGACCGAGTTCCCGGCAGACCCGCTGCACTTCCGCCACCGAAATATAATCAGGTAGTTGCATAATACCTCCTCCTTACCTCGCCGTTACTTGCAGAACCTATTCTTACCTATCCCTATAGTAATCATTTGATATCTGAAGTAAAGCCCACTTCATCAGGAAAAATCCTGGCTTAACATTCATCCATCCTTTTAGCCACCAGGATTATTATTCTTCCGCTCAGTCCCCAGTCCTCAGTCCTCAACACTGTTTTTATGAAATTTGTCCCACCTGTTCTGGTTAATTTCCACAACTTTTGTTAAAAGCTTATCATAGATGTTAGTTAAAAATGTCATTCTAAGGGACCCAAGGCACCGAAGAATTTGGCTTCATCGCTTTACTCATGATGAAAAATTAGTTTTTTGCTGAAATCCCATCGATGACAACTGGATACAGGAAATGGCAAACGGCAAACATTTTGTTGCTGACCGATGATAGCCTTTTTATAAGTTTTTAACCGGAAACCGAACTCCGTCTTTTAAAGAAGTGGGAAACTAGCGGGAAATTACCGGGAAAAATCTCATCCATAGGTGATAATAATCAACAATATCAATCATATAATGTGTATGAAAAAATTACCGGGAAAAATCCCGAAGCATGTAACGCAGGTTCTCATCCAGATGCGTATTGGGTACCCGGAAAACGGAAACTTTCTCATTAAAGAAAAACGTGTCGGTGAGCGGCAGTGAAATACAGGATGGTGTTGATAACCTCAGGAGGATTCAAATCAAAAAATTTCGCTGCCATATCCCGATAGGCCAGGAGTTGTGGCCGGTATTTTTTCACCTCGTGCTCCAGAAAAACCTCCCAGTCCTCTCCCGCGGCCGGGCGGGAGGTTTTGTAGTCCAGGAGCCACCACTGGCGGCCGTCAAACACCAGGCGGTCTATCTGGCCCCGGTACAGGGTATACCAATCGCCAAAAGGTTGTTCCTTTATTTTCCCCTCTCCCCTGGAGAGAAGAGGGTCAGAGTGAGGGGTGCCCCAAATATCACTTTTGGTCACGGCTGAGAGCCGCCGAAGCCCAGGCCTCCAGGAGCCATTCACTTCTAGCCACCGGCAGGTTCGGGTCCAGGAGCGGTGCTAAAAATGGGTCTGCCTGGCAAGCTCTGATTTCATCAAGAATTTCGGCGGCCAAAGCCAGGGCGGTCGCCGGGGAAGAGGACACCGAAATGAGGGCAAGCGCCACTGCAGCCGGTTCGGGCAGGGGGGCCCCCCGAGACAGGGTTTCCAGAAGGCGGTGGCTGATTTCCCCCCGCACTCGGGCCGAGAGATCGACTAAACCAGCGGTCTGGGTGACAGTCTCCTCTTCCGGGATTGCGGCCAGTTGGGAAGGAAACTGAATTTCATAGGGCCAAGGTTCGGGTTGGATATCATACGGTGGCGGCGGGGGCTCTGGCTCCCTCGGGCTGGGCTGACATTTCCGGGACCTCGTCATAGACTGACACCGGCAGGGGAGGCGACTGCCAGAGGTTAACCGCGCCGGCATTAAGTTCACCCACAGAATAATGCTGCCGCAGCCATCCCAGGGGGCTGTTGCGGGGGAATTGCCACTCGCCGTTCTTGTCCGCCTTGACCACTCCGGACATCTGCAGGCGCTTTTTGGCCCGGGTGACAGCCACATAGAACAGCCGGCGGGCTTCGGCCAGGGACCGCTGTTTGGCTGTCTCCTGGAGGGTATAATAAAGGACACTCTGCTCCTGTTGCACATACGGGCGGGTCAAGGCAATGACCGCGGTGCCGGCCCCGGGCACTTCCTCCAGGAGGAAGGGGGCGTTGTTTTTCCCGGTCAGGAGGGGTTGCCAGTCCACGTGGGGTAGGAAGACATAATCAAATTCCAGGCCCTTGGCGGCGTGTACGGTAAGGAGTTCCACCGGAGAATCCTGAGCCCGGGGATCAGGCGGCTGATACGCCTGAGCTAACAAATCCCCTGCCCGCATCAGAGTCTCTTCCGGCGTGGGGGCCGCCGCTCCGGCCAGGAGGTCCAGGTAGGCCCTGGCATTGGCCACACCCCCGGGGCCTTCCCAGTCGGCTAGCTGCCGCCAGCCATCGACCTTTGCCAGCCAGGCGCTGAGAATGTCATGGAGGGGCTCCCGCCCCACCCTCTTTCCGGCTCCTTCCAGGCTCAGAAAAAATTCCCCCACTTTGGGAAGACAGCCGGAAGCAGCAGCATATTTTATTATTTTCTCGGACCAGAAGTCCCCGGGAACAGCAGCTATTTCGGCCAGCAGACTGAGGGGTTGAGGCCCGCCCAGACCCCGGAGCAGCCCCGCCCAAGCCACGTCATCATGCGGCCGGACCAGGGCTGTGGCCACATTGTGCAGATGCTGTACCGACAGGCTGGCACTCAAAGGCAGCCCGTCCCGCACTTTCAGACTCAGTCCGGCCCGGCGGCAAGCTTCCAGGTATGTGGGGAGATGGGTGCGGACAAAAAGCAGAACGCCCACGGTTTCTCCCGGAACTATTTTTTTCTGGATCAGGCCTAATTCCTGCGCCAGCCAGGCGGCTTCCAATGACCGCCCGGTGTGCCGGTCCTGACCTGAAAACAAGGCAAGATGGGGTACTCCCCTGTCTTGGCCGCAGGCGCAGCTACCGCGGCCCTAAATTCCACCCCGCTAACTTCCTTGTCGTTCATGACGGTTTGGCCGAAGACCTCATTGGCCCAATGGATGAGCGCCTGGGAAGCCCGGAAATTAGTGTTCAGCGTTAGAGTAGTGAAAGGCGGCGCCCCGGGGCAGGGCAGACGTTTATCGTTTCGTGATTTAAAAAATAGCTCCAGCCTGGCCTGCCGCCAGCCGTAAATGGATTGTTTGGGGTCTCCCACCACCATGAGGCTGCGCCGCCGGTCTCCCTCCCAACCCACCAGCAGGCGGCAGAGCAACTTCATCTGGTTGACGCTGGTATCCTGGAATTCATCCACCAGGAGATGGGACAGGCGGCGGTCCAGCCGGAGAAACAGCTCGGGGAGGTCATCGCTGGAAAGTACTTTCAAGGCCACCTCCTCCAGGGCAGTGAAATCCAGGGACCCCCGGGAATTACAGAGTTCCTCGTAGGCGCTCAAAGCCTGGCTCAGCAGGATGATCAAGTCCTGCAACGCCGGTACTTCATCCGGCTGGAACAAGAGGGCCGGAAGTTTGCTAAAGGATCGCAATTGCTGCACCACCCTCTCCGGCAGGTTTTGGAGCAGGTGGCACCAGGGACTGGCGTTGATCGCTGGGGGAAACTTTGGCTTGGCAAACCTTTTGTAACATTCGCCCTGGCTGGTCAAAATTCCCTGGGCAATGGCCCGCCAGACAGGCAGATCGTCCAAACCGGCCCCCGGGATGGCTTCCGGCAAGGTCACCGCCAGCCCGGCCCTGTTTTCGGCCAGATACCGATACAGTTCCGGCCACTGCCGGCCGATATCGGCTTGGCCGAAATCCTGTGAGAGCTGCGCCAAGCCTGGTAGCATCATCCTGCCCAGGTGCTCCCGCAGGACGGCTTCATAGGCAGCCGGATCCCGGGTCTCCCGGGCCAGGGAAATGAAATCCCCTAAAATGTCCCGCCGGGCCAGCAAACCCTGGAGTTCCGCCGCCAGCCGGGGCCAGTCATTGTTTAGCCGGACCAAACGCCGCACCAGGGTCTGGCGCACCTGGTCGGCGGCCGAAAGCGCCCTCAGTCGTCGCCGCGTGAGTTCCACGGCTTCCTTTTGGAGCCGGGTCGTTTCCTGATCCTCCAGCAGGCCAAAATCCGGCGGCAATCCGGCCTCATGGGGAGTCAGCCGCAGGAGTTGGGCGCAGAAGCCATGAAACGTGTTGATCTGGAGACGTTCCAGGAGAGAAATCCCCTTATCCACATGCCGGCGGACGGCCGACAGGGCTAACTCCTGCAATTCGGCTTCATGAGGTTTAAGTGGCTCCGGGTTATCGGCTTCCAGCCGCTTCTGCAGCTCTTGTTGAATCCGGGCCCGCAGTTCGCCGGCAGCCTTGCGCGTGAAGGTCAGGGCCAGGATCTCTTCCGGCTCGTTTGCTTGCGCCAGCAGGGTAAGATACCGTTTTAACAGGACAGTTGTTTTGCCGGAGCCAGCCGGCGCCTCCACGTGGACGCTGACCGATGGATCAACGGCCTGTTGGCGTTGGCTCTGATCCGCCGGCGGTGGCTGGGTCATTCTGCCTCCCCTAACGGCTCCCCGGGCCGGTGGCCGCAGAGCAGGGCAAAAGGACAGTACCTGGCAGGAGTTGGGTTTCCCGGGTGGTGGCAGACTGGGGTCAGGGCGAAAATCCCCCTCCCCTACCCTCTCCCCCAACCGAGCCACCTCTCGCAGCTTGTCGGCCACCACGTACCGCCAGTCCTCGGCACTCATCTTATATTCTTCGAATTTCAGGTGATCCTGGCGACTGGATTTCAAGCCGATAATTCCGGCCCGGGCCTCCTGGTGCGGCGGCACCGGAGTCAGACCCTGCTCCACTGCCAGGAGATAACCGGACAACTGAATCTGGCTCCTGTCCTCTGCCATCTCTTTTTGATTTGGGCACGGCGCCGGTTTTATAATCCCAGAGGATTAAGCCATCGGTTTGATGAATATCGATGCGGTCCAGACGTCCCTTAATGGTACTGGGCCAACCGGGGAGTCGCAAATCGGTGAAGGATGCTTCCATGGCCAGCCAGCGCCATCCGGCCTGGTAGCGCTGTTTCTCGTGCCGGAGCCATTCCTGGAGCACTCCCCCCTCCCCTACCAGCCACCTGGCCAGTTCAGCTTCCCAGTGAGGGTCATCCGAGGCTCGGGGGCGAAGCTCTGCCACCACCTCCCGGAGGTGCTGCTCCGCGTTGACGTCATCCCAGACGCCCCGGTCCTGCAAAACCTTTGCAAACCGGCAGGTGAATTCATACAAAACCTGGTGCACGACACTGCCCCGCTCCAGCGGCGGCAGGCCGGATTCGATGTCCGGCAACTCCTGCAAACCCAACAACACGTTCAGATAAAACCGGCAGGGACAAGCCAGGGCCGTCTGCAAGCCGACAGCGACATCTGCTCCGGCAGCCGCATGGGGATCAACGCCACAGGAGTCTCGTCAATGCCGGGTTGTCTGGGTTCGGAAAGCCGCCTGTCACCGCCAGGGAGCGCAGCCAGGCGGGGTGGGGCCGGCTCAGGGAGGAAAATCTGCGGGTTTCTTTTTCCCACACTGGAGGGATAATGATAACTGGCGGTCTGATCCTCATCCTGATCCGCCTGAGGCCGGGTCAGGATCAATTCTAGGGGCTGATGCCGTCAGATATTGTAGGCGGTTTCAGCAAACTCCCTTTGACTTTGATAATCTCCCCCCAGGACCAGGGCCTGCTCCTGGGTGGTGAGCAACGGCAAGTGCCGGGGCGGCGGCGGGAACACCCCCATATTCAGCCCCAGACAGAAGACCGCCTCAAAATCCAGGCCCCGGAGTTCCAGCAACCCCTGAATCTGAATCCCGGCCTCGGAGGAACCTTCGCCAGGTAGATCCAGGCGGCGCGGCGCCCCAGGACAACCATTCCATCAGGCTGCCGGCAGTCCAGGGACGTCTCACCTCCGGCCCCAGCCAGCCCCTGCCAGCAGGTCCAGAAGATGGCTTGCCAGCCCGGATTCTTCAGCGGCTCTAATGGGTCTGGAAAGCCTAACTCCTGCCAGATCTCCAGCAAGCGGTCTGCCCAGAGTGCAGCCGGGGCCGGTTCCGCCGGTAAAAGCGATGATCGCCTGGTTGATTAAGCCCAACAGAGCCCTGTTGGTTTCAGGATTGCCGACTTCAGGGAGAACCTTCTGTAAGGCACTGCCAGCCATAGGCCACCCGGCCCTGCCGCCAGGCCAGGTCCCATTGCAGGAAGGTCTTGTCGGTGGCGGCGAAATTGGCCGTAATACGATGACAGCAGCCAGGAGATGATATCCTGCCGCTGCTCGCCCCCCAGCAAAAGCTGCAGCGGCAGCAGCGCCGCCTGAAAAAGCGGCGTCTCAGCCAGGGTCGGGCCCAGGGAGAAATTATACCAGCCCCCCGCCTCGGTGGTCGCCGGGCCCAACAATTCCTGCCAGATCCGGCGCAGCTCCGGCAGGTAAGTTTCCAGATTCGGCGCCGTGATGGCCAGGCGATGCAAGGGCATGTCTCTGCTCACCGGCCAGCTCCAGAACCTGGGCCGCCACCCACTCCATTTCCTGCCGCCGGTCGGGCAGTGCTACTGCCTGTAGATTATATCCGCTTCCAAACGACCCGTCAGGTGCACCTGCTGTCACCGGCAAATACCGGGCCACGGCCTTTAGCCACTGCTGTTCCACGGCGGCGGGTGTTTCCAGTCCCACCAGCCACAAGCTGTTCCGGCAGGCGTCAGATTTCCCGGCGTCCAGCGCTTCCATCAAGAGAAGCGGCGCTAAAGCCGCCGGGTGATGAGCCCTTGCTGGTCAGGAGATCGGCAAACTTATGGGTCACCTCCTGGCGCCAAGCAATCAGTGGAGATTCAACGGCCAGGATTCTGGGTGGAGGAATCTGATACCGGTGGATGAGTTCATGGACTTCATCCAGGGCCTCGCCCAGGACAGATCAGCCGCGACGCCGGCCCTGGGGGGGTTGCGTTTCCATGGCCTGCAGCCAGATCACCAGACGTTGCAGGATTGAGGCTGGACGCACCGGCAGCCAGAGCTGGCGCCAAAGCTGCTGCCACCAACCCGAAAGCGTGGTCATGGCCAATGGCTCCCAGGCTTTTTGGCCGGAAGCCCGGCCGCCAGCCGCTGCCGCCGCCAGACCTGGTGCGCCAGCCGCATGTGCGGGATGATGATGAGTACACCGGGTGGTTGGGTCAGCAGGAATTCCTGGAGCTCGGCGCTGGTATGAAAAATCCGGGCGTTGGCACT
This sequence comes from uncultured delta proteobacterium, assembly GCA_963705135.1. GTDB lineage: Bacteria > Desulfobacterota > Desulfobaccia > Desulfobaccales > Desulfobaccaceae > Desulfobacca. The sequence continues at coordinate 24,445 of CAVPJB010000019.1, read as the reverse complement.
GGGAACAGTCATGGTGGTTTCAACTGGAGAAGGGTGCGGTTCGGTGGAGCCGAACTGCACCGGTAAAGGTGGCGAAGCAGGAGCTTCGCGGGAAATTGCGTTCCCAAGCAGGAGCTTGGGACGAGTTCAAAAGATTGCCGAAGGTGGAAGGCGCTGCGCTTTCCCGAACTACAGTTCTGCAACTGCAGAGGCTGGAAAGCCTGTGCCACGGCTGAGAACAAACGCTTGGCTTTCCCGCTTACAATTCTAACTTTTCTTGGACTCGAAGCGTTTGGTGCGGGCCGGCTCCATCTGGGTATTGGCTTCCTGGGCGATGACCTTGATGTTTGCCAGACGATCCGCCACCGCCGGGTGGGTGCCAAGAATCCCCCCGGAGCCGCCTTTGGAGCTCATGGCCGTGAGGATGGCCATCATAGCAGCGGGATTATAGTCGGCCCGTCTTGAGCATCTCCACCCCGGCCCGGTCAGCGTTTTCTTCCGCGGCACGGCTGTAACCGTTAACGACGACGGTTTTAAACACATCGTCAATGGAGCCTTCGAATTGGGCCACCACTTTACCCAGGCTGCCGCCGTATTGTCTGGCGGCTTCGGCGCCGGCAGTGGTTGCCACCTCAGTCCAGCGCGCCTGGCTGATAGAGCTGATGCCGTCCCGGTTGGCGACATGCCCCACCTCATGAGCCAGGACTGCAGCCAGTTGATCTTCATTGGCGCAGCTCTTGATCATGCCCTTGGTGATGAAGATGATGCCACCGGGACAGGCAAAGGAATTGGGCGAAGAGCTCTCCAGGACCGCAAAGTGATACCCCTTATAAGGTCCGGGGCCGGGTAGATTTCCGGGCCACCGTCTGCCCCACCTCATTGACGTAGGTATTCAGGGCCTGATCCTTACTCAAGGGGATATTGCGACAGAATCCGGGCGGCCACCCCGCGGCCCAGATAATACTCTTCGGAATCACTGATTTCCTTGGAGGCATCCATGGCTTTTTCCCCGGCTTTCGTGGGCGATATCCACCGCCGGCTTGACGCTCTCAGGCACGCCGGGAATGGAAGAAACAGTGGAAGCGATCGGGCAAGCAGCCGGCCACAAGTAAACCGCTGAGTATCAGGACCGCCATTATAGGTTTTTCAGTTCATTGCAACCCTCCTTCCTGAATAAAAGCCTGAAGTTCGCCGGGGCTGACCTCGAATTTCTCCACCTGGTCCACCTGGGCATAGTTCAAATTCGGGTGTTTTTGGCGATAGTCGGCCTCCACTTCCGGGGTGAAGCCCTTGCCGGCCAAAGCCACTTCATCGGTTTTGCTTTCCTGGACCGCCTTCCCTTTCAAAACCGATGACAAGTCAAACTTTTTAGCCGCCGGGAAGGCCTGCTGATGCAGCCAGCCCTTTTGGCCCTGGTACTCTACCTGATACCAATCGCCGGATTGTTGGACGACACTCACTTCCGACCCCTCGGGAACAGTCCCGAGTGGATCAGCACTGAAATTCGGAGCTGCATAGAGTTGTTGTTTGGACTGCACCACTTTAGAGCTTTGGGCCAGGCCGACTTCAGGAGCCGCCCACAGCAGCACTAATCCCAGCGCCAGCAGCCGGATTAGCAAGGTTGATAAGGTCTTAACCGGTTTCACGCGCGCTTCTCCCTTGATTGTGAAGGTTAATAAAGTTCATTGCCAGTGGATAATGGAGAAAAAGAATTGTGATGGAACCTCCAGGGTTCCATACCTTCATCAATACCACCAGTAGCGGCAAAAATGCAAGGGGAATTTCAGCTTTGGTGAGAACTCAGCAATTTTTATATTAGTATTTCAATCGTTTTGGGTAATTGCCAGACTAATCATTGCAAGCTAAACGCGGCACGCTACCATTATTTCTTATCCGGACGGAAGACGGCGTCCCAACCAACCGGGGTTGTCTCGCCCTGCCACTCTTGGCAGCGCCGGAGAAATTCCTGGCAGGGACCGTGCTCCGGCCAATCCTTGAGGGCTTGTTCAAAAGACGACGCGGCCCGGTCAAAACGGGCCTGCCGGTACAACGTCAGACCTTCGGCAAAAGCAGTTTTGGCCTTTTCCTGGGAGGGGGTAAGTTCCCCTTTGAGGGCCAGGGCTTGAAACACCCCCACCGGAGTTTCCCGGCCCTTGACCGCGACCCAATCGAGTTCCTGGAATTCTATGGCCCCCTGGCATTCCTGAACCGTGGTCTCGCTGGCCATGATGGCGGTACCGTAAAATTTGTTTATACCTTCCAACCGGGAAGCCAGGTTGACCGTATCGCCGATAACGGTGTAGTCAAACCGTTTATGGGAGCCCAGGTTGCCTACCACGGCTTCGCCGGTGTGCAGACCGATGCGGCAATGAAGGTGGGGCCAGCCTTTTTCTTGAAACCGTTGATTCAGGTTGTGCAGCGCCGCCTGTTGCCGCAGGGCGGCCCGGCAGGCCCGCACGGCGTGGTCTTTTAGAGGCAAAGGAGCACCCCAGAAGGCCATAATCGCATCTCCCTCAAACTTGTCCACCGTACCCTGTTCTTCCAGGATGATGTCGGTCATCTCAGACAGGTATTCATTCAGAAGGTTGACCACCACCTCCGGCTGCAGACGCTCGGACAGCGTGGTAAACCCGGCCAGGTCTGAAAAGAACAGGGTTAATTGCCGACGTTCTCCTCCCAGTTGCAATTTTTCCGGATGCTGCAGCAGATGGTTGATAACTTCTTCAGACATATAGTGAGAGAACATAGTCCTGATGGCCTGTTTTTGCCGTCCTTCAGTGGCATAGCTAAAAGCCGCGGTCAACACAAAAGCCAATCCCAGGGCAGTGGCTGGCAATACCGGCGCCAGCAGCCAACTCCGGGAGAATAGAACTGCGGCTACCCCGGTATGAAGGAGGGCGATTAGAAACAGGGCGGACAATATCACCCCAAGCCGGTTGGCGAACAAGACTGGCACAATAATACCAATCGTTAACAAAATAGTCCAGAGCCACTGGAGCCAGGATGGCACCGTCCGTAAGAAGTCACCCTGCAAGAGATTATCCAACAAGGTGGCATGCAGTTCCACACCGGGATAGACCGGCGCCAGAGGCGATGGCTTGAGATCCAGCAGACCTGGGGCAGTGGCGCCCATAAAAACCCACTTACTCTTGAGATCTTCAGGGGGATAAATTGGGGGTTGGCCATTCAGGCAGCGAATTTCCGATTGGATGATATTGGCCGCGCTATACCTTCGATGGCTGCGGCTTGGCCCCCTAAATTTGAGAAGTAGATTACCATCCAGGTCCAATGGAATCCGGAAAAGTCCCTGTACCAGGGCACCCCCCTGAAACTCCCATGGCCCTGAAGTCCGGAAGAGCTGGAAGGCAGAAAAGGCCAGCATGGGCAACCACCGGTCCTGAAAGGGCACAACCAATGGCAGCCGTCGAAAGGTGCCATCAGAATCCGGTGAGCATTCCACATTTCCTAATCCCCGAACTGCTGCCAGCAGCGGTGGAATGGGAGGCAGGATAGATTGATAGTGTTTGTCAAAGGCAGGGGGCGGTCCAGTGATGGTCAGGCCGGTCTTGTGCATAACCTCTGCCGCCCCCGGGTCAGGTTCTTTGGTCCTCTGAGAAAGGAAAAAGGGAACAATAACATTACCGGCTTCCCGGCTGGCCTGGGCGAATTTTTGATCATCCTCCTTACCGTAAAAAGAGTTTTCGGTAAAGAGCATATCGAATATCAAGGCATTGGCGCCGCCTCGGCGGCAGAAATCTATGATGGGAGCATACAATTCCCGGGGCCAGGGCCAACCAACGCCCTGTTCCTTAAAAAAATCAATATCGGGTTGATCGATGGCGATGACCACCACGTCCTGAGAAGCCGGCGGCAATGGCAACCGTCGGAACATGAGGTCCACTGTCTTTAGGGAGTAAGGAACCAACAGACCGGAAAAGTCCAGGGCCCAGGAAATGGCAAGGGTGATAATGGTAAGCACCGTCGCTGCTTTTAGTTTCGCTTTGGCGGTATAGACGGGGATATGAATCATGCCTGGGAAGGTTTTTAGGTACTCCCTATCGGGAAAAAGTTGATACCAGCGCCTTCTTCTCTTGTTGACGCCCCCATGTCATCCTGATGGATTCCCATCTCCAGGTGACGGTAACTTTTTGAACTCAAATCGAGCCGGAATAGCGTCGAAGTATAAGGAGGAAAGCCTTAAAAGAGCATCTGGAGAAATCGATCGTGAAACTGGCTGATTTCCTGATGGCATTCCCCACAGAAAAAACGCACCTCACCTAAGATTTCAGATCGGTCATTTACCGCAGTAAAACTGCCATCTTCATTTTGAACATAGAACGTCGTGATCGTCACCTCTTCCGCCACTTCATAGAATTCGGTGTCATTGCCGCAATTGGGGCAAGAAATTCTCATACCTGTATTGTTATTCTCCCAGTGAAGATAAACCTTTGCGATATAAGGGATTCCCCGGTTCCAGTTTGCGGGCGGTGTCGATTTCGATTTGCGCCCGTTTTTGGTGCCGTTGGGCCTTCTCTTGCTCTCCCTTTGCGGTGAAAATTTTTGCCTGGTGGTTGAACAAACAAGCCAGGTAATAATGAGTGCGGGCGTCCCGGGGATTTGTTTCATTAGACGACTGGAGCGCCTGTCGGGATTTATTATATTGTTTTTTATGATAATGGACGATCCCCAGGTTGCGTGAGATCACCGCCTGGGACTCTTTGCTGCTTTGGGGCAAGGCTGTGAGCAATATCTTTTCCAGATTATTCAAAGTCTGCTCATCCAGAACGGTAGCAATGTCTTCCTGGAGCATCTGGTTACTCACCCTGACGGCTTCGTTAGAGCTTACAACACTTTTGCCCGCAAGTTCCTGAATGGTTTTTAGGTCTCCGGCATTAGTAGATTGTTTAAGGGTATCCGGAACTACTTCCTTTTTCTGGGAGGGCTGGGCTTCTACTACCACCGCTTCCTTACCTCCGCAGCCTAAAAATATCAAGGTGGAGCATACTATCATAAGAACCAATGTCGGCATATAACCATCCTTAATCAGGGGTTGTTCCATATACAAAAATCATCCATTTATTTTGCCTGGGTTGCTTCCTTTCATGTAAAAGCCAAGTACAAATAATTATTATCTCATGCAGTGGAACTGAGTCAATACATTTTCCCGCCGCAGTTGAACTCTTGGCATTTAACTATGGTAGGAGACATCAGGGATTATTTCTGGTACCGGAAGCCCTTACGAACTACCTGACGTTTAACCTGGCATGGTTGCAGACGGTCCAGCAGGACGTCGGCCACTTGATTAGCCTGTTCTTCAGGACCGCAGGTAAAAATGTCCAACACCAGATAGCCGTATTCCGGCCAGGTATGAAAAGATATGTGGGATTGGGAAAGAAGGGTGAAACCAGTGATCCCGTGGGGGTGAAACTGATGGAAACGCGATCCTAAATTGGTCAGACCGGCCGTGTTAACTGCGGTTTTAATTGCTTGACGAAGATAGGAAAGAGAGTTAATTTTACCCGCATCACAACCAAAAATCTCGAGCATCAGATGGTATCCATCCGGGCGCGGATTTTTAATTAACAATTCCCTTTTCATCAGCAATCCTCCTCCTTAACTTTTTACTACCAACAGGCCGTTAGTTTGCCCCTCCTCGAAAGGTTTTCACACTCATGCAAGGCTTAAGATTAGATCATTGCCTAAAAAAATGCCAGTTTTAATTATGCGCTCACATTTTCCCAATTAATAATGCATAATCAAGTCTTGATTATGGATTTTTTTCCTGTGAAGGTAAGAGTCTACCTCAATCCTCCCATGGCCACGGAGGCATAATCATCCCGATCACCATAATATTCCTCGGCTCTTGATTATACTCTGGCATTTTGTCTGTGAAGTCATGACATCTGTCCCATCTTTACTGGAATTTCCAGGGATTTCTGGTTAGCATTAATCGACCATGGCATGTAGCCTGCTATTTCCTCCCGCCAATGCCGGTAACTGCCGAAAAACCTTGAACAGACTAAAGATTAAACTGTTTGACAACTTTTTGGGTTACCGATATATTCATTTATTTACGATAAATTAGGATCGATTTTTGGTTAACCTAAATGGAAGAAATTGTCACAGAGTCCAGGGAATCAAGCCCTTTGCCGTTAGCTCCCTTTTGGGCGGCAACGAATTCCTGGGTTCAGGTTTGCCTTTTTTGACATATTTTTATTTTGATGAGGATGCGTTCCATGCATGCTCCTGAGACCCAGCCAAGCCGACCTGAGGTCTGGTGGAAACGTTTAAAGAACTGGTTTGCGAAGATTTTTAGCGGGCGGGATACCATTATTATGGCTATCTCCCCAGCCGCCCTAGTTTTCTGTTGCGCCATACGTTGGATCGCTTTTTCGACCGGGTCAATGTTTCTCCCCGGCATTTAGAGGACTTGCGGCAATTGGGGGAAAAAGGCATAGTGGTTTATGCCCTTAAGTATCGCAGTCATCTGGATTTCCTTTTTTTCAATCGGCGCTATCGAGAGGCTGGGGCCCCCACACCGGAATTCGTTTTTGATCTGAACCTCTGGATATGGCAACCATTTTCCCATCTTATCCAAATAATTTCCGCATCAATTAATTATTTCACCAAAAAGCGGCACTGGCCTAACCCTTATGAGGGAGGATATTTCCAGTGGATTCTGGGGCAACACACTTCCGGTCTGCTGTTCTTAGTGGATGAGGTCGGGTTCCGCCAACGATTTTACCAACCGAAAGAGGACCCCATCAGGCATCTTTTAGAAATCCAGAAGGAACAGCCACTGCCGATTTTCCTGGTACCTCAGATGGTCATGGAAAAGGAGTCCTTACGAGAGGAAAAGGGTCTGCTGCAGCTCTTTTTTGGAGATAGTGAAAATCCGGGGTATTTGCGGAAACTAGCCCTTTTTTTCTTTCGAGGCAGGAAGGCAGTAGTGGAAGTGGCTGAGCCGCTTAATCTGCAAGAAATTCTGTCTGATCCAGAAAATGAAAAATTCTTATTAGAGGAAGTGGCCCAAAATGTGCGCCGGGAATTGATCAACCGCATCGATCTCACCCGGCGGGTCATCACTGGACCGGTGATAAAGTCTATGGAAGAGTTTATGGAGTTGACTCTCACCGATCCAGGTCTGAACAATTTTATGGAGCACATGGCGGAAGTCGAAAATCAGAAAATTGCGAAGATTAAGAAAAAAGCTCAAAGTTATTTTTTCGAAATCGCTTCGGATTACAATGCCTTGCTTACTCATATGGCCGATAAGACGCTCACTTGGGTCTGGCAGAATATCTTTGAAGGCATCTCCATAGATGAGGCTGGAATTGAACGGATACGACGAGCTTCCCTCCGGGGAACTTTAATCTACGTACCCTGCCACAAAAGCCACATTGACTATTTAATACTCAACCACATGATATATCAGTATAATCTTCACCCACCCCGCATTGCCGCCGGCAAGAACCTGGCCTTCTGGCCAGTGGGGAGCATTTTCCGAAAATTAGGGGCTTTTTTTATCCGCCGGCGTTTTCACGGTGCCAAGCTTTATGCTGAGGTATTTGCCACTTATCTGAAGACCCTCATAAAGGAAGGTTTTAATATCGAATTTTTTATTGAGGGGGGCCGCAGTCGGACGGGGAAGTTGGTGCTGCCGCAGCTAGGTCTTCTAAATATGATTTTGCGGGCCTATCAGGAGGGGGTAACCCCAGACCTGATCTTCGTTCCCTCTTTCATCGGTTACGACCAGGTTATGGAGGAAAAGGCATATTTAAGGGAACTAAAAGGGACCCAGAAAAAAGCTGAATCCTGGAGGCAACTCTTCCATATCCGCAAACTTCTGAAAAAGCGCTACGGCCGGGTGTATCTGCGCTTTAGCGAACCTATCTTCTTTTCTGAATATCTTCGCCGGCACCAGATGGTCAATCGGCAATTATCCGAGGAAGAACGGCGGACAGTCGGTCGCGATCTGGCCTTTAGCATAATTCAAAAAATCAATGAAGTCTCGGTGGTAACGCCTTTCTCACTGGTCTGCGCCGCTCTTTTGACCTATCCTCGTAAGGGAGTTTACCGCCGGGAGTTATTGGGAATCATCAACGTTTTTCATGATTATCTAGTGGAATGGCAAGCGCAACTGGCTGAAACGTTAACACATCTGCCTCAGGCGGTTGAGGAAGCTTTGACTCTTTGTGAAGCTCGAAAGCTTATTACACCCATTGAAAAGGAAGAAGAACTAGCGGATGAACTAGGCTCAGGGGCTTATAGCATTGATGAAAGCAAGCGTTTAGTGCTGGAATATTATAAAGATAATATCATCCATTTTTTCATCCCGGTATCATTGGTGGCCATGTCCATTCTGGCGACTCAGGGTGTTGAATTTTCAGGGAATCAGGTCTTGACGGACTATCGTTTTTTAAAGGACCTTTTCAAGTATGAGTTCATTTACGATGATCTGGGCTCGGAAGCGAATGTTGTTCGTATGTTGCAATATTTCACCGACCGGGGTGTAATCGGCGTCATCAGTCGTGATGCTGATACCTATCTCTTATCGGCATCCGGCCTCAAGGAATTGTCTTACTTTGCTAATTTGCTGCACAATTATCTGGAGTCATATTGGATAACCTTGCGGTCCATTAAGTATTTGAAGAAACGTCCCCGAAACGAACGAGATTTCCTCAAACGCATTCAGTCTATTGGTTCGAAGCTCCATAAAGTTGGAGAAGTGGAACGGGCTGAGGCCCTTTCAGATGCTAACTTCCGCAACGCCCTGAAACTGTTCGGTGAAAAAGGTGTAATCGTAAAGAAGGTCCAAGAGGGTAAACAGCCTACCACTTTCAGCAGACCGGAAGATGAGGATGCCAGAGAATTCTACGGGCAACAACTGGCGCGGTTTCTACGGCGTTAAAGGAAGTTGAGAGCTCTGGAAATTAGGAGAAATCTAAATCCTTTTCTTTGCTCAGAATGATACAATTATTTTCGTAGAAATTTCAAGTTATTAAAACTAACAGGCTGCAGTCATTTCCATGATACATACTTCAGGGCAGAATAAACTCCGGGCAGGCAATCTGGAGCCTCGTTGAAAAGTCGAGCAGAACACACCGACTTCGCGGGACTTGCTCGTCATTTGGACATCAGTCTGGAAAAGCCTTTGGGGCTGCATGCCTGGCGAGGTCGCACACAATCAGGGAACACCATAGTGCTCAAAACCGGTCCCGGGGCTACTTCTCAACTGTTTGATTTTCTGGTTAAATTAAAGAGCCTTTACCCTCCTTTTGCTTATCCCCACGTAATCTCAGCGGAGCCTGGATTCTACCTGATTTATGCCTTTATTCCCGGAAATTCCCTTAGTGAGAGGGAGCTTGAGTCGGAGAATACCCTGGCCGCGGCTTTTGAATTAAGCGGCCGGATCACGGCGCTGTTCCGCAGCCTCAAATTGGCGCCAATGTTTCAGGGGCTGCAGGAGAATTCGGCAACGCCGCAGGACTCCCAGGGATTTGCAGCCAGGCGTTTAGCCGCCTTGGGTTCGGGAGTAGATTATCAATTTGACGGCCTGGCAATACGCCGGTGGGAAGCCTCCCAGAGTTATTCCTGGGCCCAGCACATTGTAACGTATTGCGCTTCCAGGTGGCCCGGAGATGATCCCTGTCCCGCCGATTTATGGTTGGCCCTGCGCCACCGGGTTGAAGCGGTAACCTCGATTCATCTAACGCCCCACGGGTCAAATCTGGCCCATACCTGCTTCACTCCGGAACACGTGCTGACCTGCCCCGAAGACCACTGGGGGATCGTCGGCTGGCAGGTGGCGCCGCGGCCATATAATTATATGCGCTACAGGTATTTAGCATGGTGTCTGGTGCATACAGATCAGGGCGAGATAGCCAAAAGATATCGGCATTTCCTAGCCGCAATGCCTTCAATTCAATATTCCGCTGCGAATTGTCTTACCTTTGTTCTTTGTCTTATGGAAACCTGGGTTGAGACAAAAAGAGCCATCAACCTGCGGGCCGAAAAGTTGCAGGCGTTCTTCAGCTTTATAGAGGAGGCTCTGTCGTTAACGGTGCCGGATAATCCAGCAGTTCAATGAGCTTAGCCCAAATGGGCTCGGCTCGCCTGCCCCTACACCAAGATAGTATTTTCGAGAACCAGAATAACTTTAAAAAAATAAAAATCCGATACCTCACGGTTAGTTAGACCATGAAAAAGTTAAAAGGCGAAAAAGAAGCACCCGAGAGAGATTTTCAGACCCTGGCTGATGCTCTGGATTGGGTCTATGACCTCCAAAAATACGGCATCAAGTTCGGCCTCTCCTCTACCGCCAGACTTATGGCTGGACTCAATAATCCGCAGCACAACTGCCGTTATCTGCACATCGCCGGCACGAACGGCAAAGGTTCCGTGGCGGCGATGTTGTCGTCTATTTTGACCATGTCGGGTTATAATGTTGGATTTTACAGTTCCCCCCACTTAATCAACTTTCAGGAACGATTTCGGTTCAAAGATCAAGATATTGGCGACGCAGAGGTGTTGTCCCTGATAAATCAGGTGAGGCGGGTGGTTGATAAAGCTGAGTTGCCCACCTTCTTTGAGTTTGTCACTGCCATGGCCCTGCTCTATTATGCGCAAAAAAAGGCTGACCCAGTTATTTTAGAGACCGGCATGGGGGGCAGGTTGGATGCCACCAATATCGTCCAGCCATTATTGACCATTATTACTAATATCGCTATGGATCACCGGGAATTCCTGGGAAATAAGATTCAGGCCATTGCGGCGGAAAAGGCAGGCATTATCAAGCCGGGGATACCGGTGATCACGTACGTGCGCCAGCCGAGTGCACTCATTCCCATCCACGCCGCGGCCGAAACGTTGAGGAGTCCTATTTATTACGGCGGCAAAGACTTTCAGACCCGCAGCCAGGGCCGGGGTCGGTTTCGCTATCAGGGCTTGAGCAAAACCTTAACTGGTCTGAAAACAAATCTAGTGGGCAGGCATCAATACCGCAACGCGGCCGTGGCCTTAACTGCAGTGGAAGTGTTACAAGCACAGGGCTGGGAAATTTCGGAAACGGCCATTCGGCAAGGTTTACAGCAGGTCCGGTGGCCGGGTCGCCTGGAGGTGGTTTCTTCTCAGCCGATGGTGGTTCTGGATGGGGCACATAATCCGGCGGCCGCAGCCACGTTAGCCCAGGCACTGGAAAGGGATCTGTCGTACCGCCGTTTGATCCTGGTGCTGGGCATCATGGCTGACAAGGATATCAGCGGCATTTTGCGCCGTCTGCTGCCCCGGGCCGATGTGGTCATTTTCTCCCGGCCCCGGTATGAGCGGGCGGCCACCCCCGAAACTTTGGAGTCCCTGGCTAAAAACGTGTCCCAGGAGACCTATGTCATCCCTGATCTGAAAGCGGCTATCCAAAAAGCCCGGACATTGGCTGGGGCTGAGGACCTCATCGTGGTCACCGGCTCTCTGTTCACCATCGGCGAGGCCAGAGAATACCTGGTGCAGGCTTAAAAAGCCTGCGGTGAAGGTGGCGGAAATCGGCTTGACAGAACCTCGCGTAGATGTTAAGTTTCAAATATATTTAATATTTTAGCCATGATATGGCTTAAAAGGAGAAGCTGGCATGCATTTCCAAGATGTGCTCATGACCCTGGAACGTTTCTGGGCCGACCGGGGCTGCATTATCCAGCAACCATACGATCTTGAAGTCGGGGCGGGCACCTTTAATCCCGCTACCATGCTACGGGTCTTAGGCCCGGAACCATGGAACGTCGCCTATGTAGAGCCTTCCCGCCGTCCCACCGACGGTCGTTATGGCGAGAATCCCAACCGGCTGCAACATTATTACCAATATCAGGTGATTTTGAAACCATCGCCCCTTGATATTCAGGATCAATATTTGGATAGCTTGAAGGCCCTGGGCATCGACCCACTGGCCCATGACATCCGGTTCGTGGAAGACGACTGGGAATCCCCCACCCTGGGCGCCTGGGGCTTGGGCTGGGAAGTCTGGCTGGATGGTATGGAAATCACCCAATTCACCTATTTTCAGCAGGCGGGGGGCATCGATCTTCACCCCATCGCCGTCGAGTTGACGTATGGTCCTGAGCGCATCTCCATGTATTTGCAAGGCATTAATAATGTCTACGACTTAGTTTGGACCGACGGCATTAAATACGGCGATATCCATCACCGGGGAGAAGTGGAATTTTCCACCTATAATTTCGAGCAGGCGGATGTAGCCATGCTCTTCAATCTTTTCGACCAATACGAGAAAGAATCGCACCGGCTCATCGGTTTGGGATTAGTCTTGCCGGCTTATGATTATTGCTTAAAATGTTCCCATACCTTCAATCTGTTGGACGCCCGGGGCGCGATCAGCGTGGCGGAACGCAGCCGCATCATCGGACGGGTGCGACAGATGGCCCGTCTCTGCGCTGAGGGTTATTTGAAACAGCGCGAGGACATGGGTTTTCCGCTTTTGAAGAAATCCGCTTGAATTAGAAAAAATACAGCCGTTGCCGAAAGAAATGTCTTATTGGCTCCCTCTCCCGGCTGGTGTGCTTAGGACTGAGGGCTGAGTTAAAAAAATTATACAAATTATATCTTCCAAAGCTCCCTTCGAGGGGAGAAGGTAATATAAGCGAAAAAACTTTAAGCAATCGGTATAGTAGAGGACATTATGGCTGCTGATCTCTTGATTGAAATTGGGACTGAGGAAATTCCGGCCAGATTTATCCCACCAGTATTGGAAGAAATGAAGGCCTCCCTCCAAAAACGTCTGGAGCAGGAGCGCATTGACTCAGGGGCCATTGACACTTTGGGCACACCTCGCCGGCTAGCCCTCATAGCCTTGGGAGTAGCAGAACATCAGGCGGAAACTACGGCTGAAATTGTTGGGCCACCTCAGGCAGTGGCTTTCGACGCGGCTGGCAATCCCACCAAAGCGGCTTCTGGCTTTGCCCGCTCCCAAGGGGTCGAGGTCAAAGATCTGATTGTGGTCAGCACGGATAAAGGTCCTTATCTGGCAGTAAAGAGACACGCCACCGGCCTCCCTACCAGGGACCGTCTGAGGGAATTGCTGCCGGAGTGGATCCTGGGCCTGTCTTTTCCCAAATCCATGCGCTGGGGCTCCCAGACCATCAGTTTTGCCCGTCCTATTCACTGGATCGTGGCTCTGTTCGGACAAGAGATTATCCCTTTTGAGGTGGGCGACATTACCAGCGGCGCGGTCAGCTGCGGTCATCGCTTCCAGGCGCCCCAGGCCATTACGCTGAATTCCGCTTCGGCTGCTGCTTACATGGAAGCTCTACGACAGGCTTATGTTTTGGTTGATCCGGCGGAACGCCGGGCACAATTGGCCGAACAACTGCAGCAGGCGGCAACCTCGGTTCAGGGTCAGATAGTGCCAAACCCGGAATTGGTGCAAGAGAATACCTTTTTGGTGGAATGCCCCAATTTAACCTTGGGAAATTTTGAGGATAGATTCTTGATGTTGCCGGATGAAGTGCTCATGACCTCGATGCGGGAACATCAGAGATATTTTTCCCTGCGGGATGCGGGCGGTAAGCTGTTGCCACATTTTATCGCGGTAAACAATACCCTGGCGCGTGACCCGGTGATAGTGCAACAAGGCCATGAGCGAGTCTTGAGAGCCAGATTAAGCGACGCGATGTTCTTCTTCCAGGAAGACCGGAAAGTGAAATTGGACACCTGGGTAGAGGAGCTAAAAGGTGTAGTCTATCATTCCTTGTTGGGCACTTCGTTTGATAAAATGACTCGCTTCCGGGCCCTGGGAACTTATCTGGCCGAACGTTTGCTGCCTGACAAAATAGCTCAGGTGTCCCGCGCCGCCACCCTGTGCAAGGCCGATTTGGTCAGTGGTATGGTAGGAGAATTCCCCAGCCTGCAGGGTATCATGGGAAGGGAATATGCCCGCCTGTCCGGGGAAGACCCTGAAGTGGCCGATGCTATCCTGGCCCATTATCTGCCTCGCCATGCCGGAGACCAGATTCCGGATAATCTGGTGGGAGCCATGGTAGGAATGGCCGACCGCCTGGATAGTATCTGCGGATGCTTCGGGGTTGGCTTGATCCCCTCCGGAGCAGCCGATCCTTATGGCCTGCGCCGCCAGGCCCTGGCTATCATAAACATCCTGTGGGATAAAAAGTTCTATTTGGATCTTAGCGGCGCCATAAGCTTTAGCTTAGACCTGTTAAAGGACAAACTTACTGAACCCATGGAGAAGACCCATAATGAAGTGCTGGAATTCTTCCGCACTCGGGTGCACCACCTTTTAACTGGTGAGAACCTCAGCGCTGAGGTGGTGGAAGCGGTGCTGACTACTTCTTTTAACGATATTGTCGAAGCGATGGAAAAAGCGCAGGCATTGGATGAGGTTCGCCGCAGCCTGGACTTTCCCACTCTGGCAGTTGCCTTTAAACGCGTCATTAATATCTCCCGAGGCGCCCAACTATCTTTAGTTAAACCAGAATTATTCGAGCATCAGTCAGAACATGACCTGCTGGCAGCCACAGTAGCCATGGAAGAGGCAGTGGCCAAATCCTTGCCGGCTCGCAATTACCCTGAGATCTTCAGAGCCCTGGCTTCTTTAAAAACTCCGGTGGATAGATTCTTTGATGAAGTGCTGGTCATGACTGATGATCCCAACGTGCGGGCCAACCGCCTGGCACTGCTCGTCCGTATCAGTCAAACATTTTTAAGAATGGCGGATTTTTCCCGAATCTCCATTTAATAAACGTCTAACCTAATAAAAACAACATGAAATTTAAAGGGGCGGGTTACTCACCTGCCCCTTGCCAGTGTACGAAGAGTTTTTATAAAGGGAGATATTTTGGGCGATTGATATAATGTTCCAAGCTTATTCTATCGATATTATTAAAGTCAGGGTACGAACGGAATTCACGCCTGCCTTGGCCGGGAAGAAAACGTATGATTCAATGGTTTAAAAGAAAAGAAAGAAAGCCCGAAGTTGACACTGATCAGGGAATTGAACAGTTAGCCGCTCTTGAAGTCGAGGCAGAAACTCCTTTAGAAGAGGATTCAAAAGGAATAGAGAGTGCGGCGCTCCAGGAACCGGCAATATTTCCGGAGACGGAGTTCATTCTTCCCGAATCAAAAATAGAGGCCCCAAAAGAAGTGCAGGAGAAGGTAATTATTGCACAGACCGGGGAACCGGAAATCCTTCCCGAACATGAGTTTGAATCCGAATCTCTCCCTGAAACAGAGGCAGATGCGGCCCTTCCTCCTCAAAACCGCCGCCTTTTCAAGCGATTACGGGCCAGATTAACCCGGACGCGGGAAGCTTTGAGTTCCAGGTTGGACCAGCTATTTCTGGGCAAAAGGATCATAGACTTAGATCTTTTGGATGAGTTGGAGGAGTTGCTGATCACCGCCGATATGGGGGTGGAAACCAGCATGGAACTTATTGAACGTACCCGTGACAAAGTTAGACGCAAAGAACTTACCGATCCGGCCCGCCTGAAGGCCCATCTCAAAGATGAGATGCTGGGTCTTCTGACTCAGGTTAACGAGTCTGGCGCACCTAGTAGCCCTGCTAAACCCCAGGTCGTGATGGTCATCGGGGTAAACGGCGTCGGTAAAACCACAACTATTGCCAAACTAGCCCATCATGACTGCCAGCAAGGTGAAAAGGTCCTTTTGGTGGCGGCAGACACTTTTCGGGCGGCTGCGGTGGAACAACTAGAGATTTGGGGCCATCGGGTCGGCGCCTCGGTGATTAAACAGAAAACCGGGTCAGACCCTGCTGCTGTCGTCTTCGATGGTCTGAGCGCAGCTCTATCCCGGGGGGTTGATAAAGTATATATCGATACTGCCGGCCGTCTCCATACAAAAGTAAATTTGATGGAGGAATTAAAGAAAGTTAAGCGGACAGCCACCAAACAGATCCCGGGAGCACCACATGAAGTATTTCTGGTGCTGGACGCCACTACCGGCCAGAATGCCATCAGCCAGGCCCGACTTTTTCATGAGGCGATCGGCATAACCGGAATCATTATAACGAAGTTAGACGGGACTGCCAAAGGTGGTGTAGCCATAGGGGTAGTTAAAGAAACAGGATTACCCCTAAAATTTATCGGGGTCGGAGAACAGATGGAAGATTTGCGGCCATTTGATCCCGAGTCTTACCTCGAGGCCATTATAAGCTAACCTAAACCCAACCTTTGCATTAACTCTTTAAACATTGCTTCCAGACGGACGGCATAAACCGACGTATAACCATGACATCGAACTTTAGTATTTTTTGGGACCGACCACGCCTAGTACGTTTTAGCGTCTATTGGTTACCGCCATTGCTCCTTTCGACGGCTATTCTTTTGATGGCGGGGGAATTGGGTTCTTCCAGCAGATTCACGCTACCAATTCTGCGATATCTACTACCGTCTTATTCCAACTCGGAATTAGCACACCTCAACCTTTTGGTAAGAAAAGTGGGCCATTTCCTGGCATATGCCCTCCTCTCTTATACTTACGCCCGAGCTTGGCGCTGGCATATGAAGCTGACGAGTCTAAAATCAGTTTTTCTGGCTTTGACAATTTGTTTATTTGTGTCCATGGCTGATGAGAGTTGGCAGACGTTATATCTTTCCCGCAGTGGCAGACCCCAGGACGTCGTTTTAGACATGAGCGGGGCCCTGACTGCCACAATAGCTTTGTTTCCATTCCTAAAGCAAGATGACAAACGGCCAAATATCAGCGTTTAACTGTTTTTACCTAAAACAACCAACTCTTGGACTTGCTGTTAAATCTCATTGTGAAACAAAATTGATTTTTGTATAGTTCAGTTATTAACTTCTTAATGGTGGCGGCTATTCGGGTCGCCAGAATCCCTTGAAAATCCATGAACTCGACTTACAATTATTTTATGAGAAAAAAAATAACCTTCCTTGGTGCTTTCTTGTGCATTTCTTTTGGGTTTTTGGCCTCGGCGTTTTCTGAGACCACGGACTTATTCTCCCGGGTGCAGGAACATAAACTGGAGAATGGTTTAACTGTTCTCCTTTTACCAGAGCCCCGAGCTCCTATTATCAGCGTCCAGATCTGGTATCGGGTGGGGTCTCGCAACGAGGTTTTGGGAAAAACCGGCCTGTCCCATCTCACCGAGCACCTGATGTTCCGGGGGACCGAGAAATATGGCCCCAAACTATTTTCACGTTTGATTCAGCAAGCCGGAGCTAATAACAACGCCTTCACTTCCAAGGACTATACTGCATATTTTGAAACGGGACCCCAGACCAAGATAAGGCTTTTTTTGGAATTGGAAGCGGACCGCATGCGGAATCTTAAAATAGGCGAAGATCTTTTCCTGACCGAACGGAAAGTGGTGGTGGAAGAACGGCGTTTGCGGACCGAAGATGATCCAGTAAACTCTCTGTATGAAGAAACGGTATCCACGGCTTATAAAGCACATCCCTATCAGTGGCCGATCGTTGGTTGGATGCATGACCTGGAACACATAACCTGGCAAGAAGCGCAATCTTACTATAACCTGTATTATCAACCAAATAACGCCACCTTAGTGGTGGTCGGCGATATTGATCCTCAAGCTGCCTTAAATGACATAAAAGAGATCTTTGAAAAGATTCCGAAAGGACCAGAACCACCGCCGTTTCGAGCCTTAGAACCGCCCCAGCAGGGGGAACGGCGGACAGAGTTGACCCGAGAGGCGCAATTGCCGGCTATTTTTATGGCCTATCATACCCCTAATTTGGAAGAAGCGGATGCTTTCCCTTTGGAGGTTCTATCATTAATCCTCTCTCAAGGACGCAGTTCCCGTCTGCATCGACGTTTGGTCTATGAAGCCAAATTGGCGCTGGACGCCGGCGCGGAATATGATTTTGCTACTGCCAGTCCCTCACTTTTCGTTTTTTATGCTCAACCGCTACCGGGTAAGGCAATGAACTTAGTTGAACAAGGCCTGGAAGCGGAAATAGAAAAGATTAAAACTCAATTGGTAAGCGAGAAAGAGTTGACGAAAGCAAAAAATCAAACCGAAGCTCATTTTATTATGAGTCAGGATTCCCTCTTTTATCGCGGGATGCTTTTAGGGCGTTACCAAACTATCAGCAATTGGCAGAAATTAAAAGAGATCGTTCCGGGAATCCGCGCTGTCACACCGGAAGATGTTCGACGGGTGGCCCAAAAATATCTGGTTAAGACCAACCGCACCGTGGGCACCCTGTATCCTTTGAAACCCACTCGCCCCACCATGGAAAGGTTTACACCGCATGATCAAGTCAGGTAAGAAATTTCTTTACCTTGTGGTTATTTTTATTGTATTCGGCATCTATCTAACTGCCGACGCCGCCGACAGTCCAGTATTGGGCCAGCGTTTCCAACTGCCCAACGGTTTGATTTGGCTATTCTCCCAACAGTCAGATCTCCCTTTGGTCACGGTAGACCTAACGTTAAAAGCAGGCGCGTTATTTGATCCAGCCCAAAAAGAGGGGTTGGCCAATTTAACTGCTTCGCTTTTGCGTTATGGCACCAAGAGCCGGAACGCCCAACAGATTGCCGAGGAAATGGATTTTTTAGGAGCGTCATTTACAACCGGCGCCGGACGTGATGTCGCCAATCTAAAATTAACAGTATTAAAAAAAGATCTGTTGGAAAGCTTAAAGATATTTCAAGATGTCCTCTTGAATCCCAGGTTTGCTTGGCAAGAAATCCAAGCCATGGTGCAACGTTTAAGAGGGAGCCTGAAGAGTCAGGAGGACGAGCCGGGCATTGTCGCCGGCCGGGCTTTCCGGCGGCAACTGTATGGCGATCACTCCTATGGTTATCCGGAAATTGGAACCGCGGAAAGTTTGGGAAAAATTTATGGCAATGATCTCATAAAATTCCATCGCCAATATTATCGACCCAATAATGCCATCCTGACCATAGTGGGCGATTTAACGGTAGAGGAAGCCCAAAAAATTGTGGAAGAATTTTTTGGGGGCTGGGAAGCGGGAGAATTACCGGGGCCTCCTCCCCCACCCTCCCCTCGCGTGTCTAAACCGACGGTGGTCAAAATCGATAAAGATATCACTCAAGCCAATATTATTCTGGGACAAATAGGGATAAAACGCACCGATCCCGATTTTTATGCCTTTCAACTCATGAATTATATTTTGGGGGGCGGTGGTTTTACGTCCCGGCTGATGGATAACATCCGAGAAAACCGGGGGTTAGTATATAACGTGCACAGCAGTTTCGAGCCTGGACTGGAACCAGGCCCCTTTGACATCAGTCTGGAAACCAAAAATGTCTCAAGCGGAGAGGCTGTTACCGAAGTGCTAAAAGAATTAGATAGCATTCGCCGGGACTTAGTTGGCGAGAAGGAGTTGGCGGAAGCAAAATCTTACCTCGTTGGCAGTCTCCCGATGAAGATGGATTCCAACGCCAAACGGGCAGCCTTACTGGGATATGTCGAGCTGTATGGTCTGGGCATGGATTATCCCTGGCGCTATCCTGAAATACTCAACAAGATAACCAGGGACGATATTCTCAATGTAGCCCGGAAGTATCTTGATCCCGAACGGTATTTGCTCGTTTTGGTGGGAAAACAGCAGGAAATAACCTTGAATTTACCCCCCGAATGGCAGCAGTTAACGACTAACCCCGCAAAGGGAGAAGCACCTCGATGATAAAGAAACCTTTGTCTTTTCTTTTTCCGGCACTCCTGGCCCTCTGCCTTGGCATAGTGCTGTTATTCCCCGGCCACAGTGCAGCCCAGGCGGTTTTGGCGCCGGACACCTTCGCCACCCTGGCCAAACAGATTTCGGCCGCCGTGGTCAATATCAGTACCTGAAAAGGTCATGAAACGACCCACCCAGTCTCGCCGAATGCCCGGTATGCCCGGCCCTGGCCCTGGCCCTGGCCCTGGCGGCCCCTCGCCTTTCGGACCGGACGATCCCTTCAAGGATTTCTTTGATAGATTTTTTGGGGATATGCCCAAGGAATTTAAGAGCCGCAGTTTGGGAAGCGGGTTTATCTTTGACCGGGATGGTTTTATTATTACGAATAATCATGTGGTCGAAGGAGCCGACAAGATCAAAGTCAAACTGGTGGACGGCCGGGAATTCAAGGCCACCATTAAGGGCCGGGATCCTATGACCGATATGGCCCTGATAAAAATCGAATCTCCCACCCATGATCTGCCGATCCTGCCTTTAGGCGATTCGGACGCCATCCAGGTCGGTGATTGGGTCCTGGCGTCGGGCAACCCCTTCGGTCTGTCCAACACGGTGACCCAGGGTATTATCAGTGCCAAAGGCCGGGTAATTGGCGCCGGACCCTATGACGATTTCCTGCAAACCGATGCCTCTATCAATCCCGGCAATAGCGGCGGTCCCTTGGTTAACCTGAAGGGTGAAGTTATCGGGATTAATAGCGCAATTGTTGCCAGCGGCCAAGGCATCGGCTTTGCCATCCCCAGCAATATGGCCAAAAGCATCATCCCGCAACTCAAAGAAAAAGGTTCAGTGGTAAGAGGCATGCTGGGAGTGCAGATTCAGATGGTCACGCCGGAGTTGGCCAAATCATTCGGTTTAAAAGAACCTGCGGGGGCTTTGGTGGCAGAAGTCAACCCTGGCACCCCGGCGGCAAAAACCGGGCTGCAACGAGGGGATATCATCACTGAATTTAACGGTACTCCCATAAAGGAAATGCACGAACTCCCAAAGATGGTAGCTCACACCCCCCCAGGTCAGACCGTGAATCTTAAAGTGCTGCGCCAGGGTAAAGAAAAGAGCTTTACCGCGACCATTGTGGAATTGAAGCCGGAGCAGATGTCCCGGTCCACCGAGATGGAAGGAGAATCGGAAAAATCCAGTTTGGGGATGACGGTACAGGAATTGACGCCGCCTATAGCCCAACACTTCCAACTCCGGGAGACTTCCGGTATTATCGTGGTGCAAGTGGACCAAGGCTCTCCGGCATTTGACAGCGGCATTCGACCTGGAGATATCATTGATGAAATTAACGGTGTCGCCATCCAGAACCTGAAAGATTACCATGCCAATATCGCCCAGTTAAAGGCCGGCAGCGCCGTACGCTTCCTGGTCAAACGCCGGGGCAAAACCTTGTATGTGGTGGTGGAAGTGCCGGAGAAACAGTGATAGGCGCATAGAATAGCCATGAATTTTTAATTAACGAGGGCGGGGTTATACCCGCCCGAGTAGTTTATATAGTCTAGTTACATCAGTTCCTCTATTTGACCCCCAAAATTATAACGCGTCAGCCTCATAGTAACCCAAACAAAAGAAATATTCTTGATTGATATAAACCGGGTCAATATAGCCGATTTCACCGCCAAGATAATATTTTCCGGGTAATTGCGATGCCTGTGCCGTGCTCAAGGAATGGGGAACTTGACGAGGTTAAACAAAGGTAGCAGTTAAGAATACCTATGAACTGCTCCTCGAAAACTGGAAGGAATCTTTGCCTCGCAGATTTAATATTATTTTTATTCCGGCAGGTAGCGGCGGGCGCCGATGAGGGAGCGTTTCCATGCGTCTTGGTTCAGGGTGCTGATGGTCACCCCACCCTTGCTGGCGGAGGAATGGATGAAGCGGCCGTTGCCGATATAGATACCAACATGACAGGGTTGATCATCGTTAGAGAACAGCCCGGAAAGGATGCTGGCAGTCTGGTGATAATATCTGCCCTGGCAATATTTGTTGAAGAAAACGAGATCGCCATACTTCAGTTCATCCTTAGGCACCGACTTGCCACTCTGAAATTGTAGTTCCGAGGTGCGGGGTATTTTTACCCCGGCCCGTTCGTAGGTCTTCATGACAAAGCCGGAGCAGTCCAGCCCCTCTTTGGTGGTGCCGCCGTATTTATAATCGGCCCCCAGGTAAAAGCTGATGGCTTCTCGAAGCCGCTTATCTGATGGTGCAATAACCTCCTCTTCCAGAACAGGCTTGGGCTTGGAGCGCTCGCCGGCACAGCCCACCAGCATTATTGCCAGGACGCAGATAAGACAGCACAGCCAGAAATTAGGAAACCGTGGAACCCGGGAGAACATCCTTTTCCGGACTAATGAGGAAAAGACTACCATCACTTTTAGCTGCCAGGACCATTCCATGCGATTCCACTCCCATGAGTTTGGCCGGTTTCAGGTTGACCACCACAACCACCTGTTTGCCGATAAGGTCGTCCGGCTCATAATGCTGGGCGATACCGGCCACCACCTGGCGCGGTTCCCCAATATCAATTTCTAATTGTAAGAGCTTATCTGATTTAGCAATCTTCGCCGCCGCAACTATTTTGCCCACCCGCAGATCAAGCTGTTGGAAGGTCGGCAGATCAATCGGCGATTTAACCGGCGCCAGGAGAGGAGTGGCTTTGGTCTCGCCGGCGGCTTTAACCTCCGGCACCTCCAGGCGGGGAAACAAGTTCTCTCCCTTGTTAAGTCTGATTCCCGCCGGTACTTGCCCCCAGGAGAGCAGGGGCAGCCGGCCGTCGCGCCAGGTATCCGGGTCCAGGCCTAATTGGGCCAGCATCTTGGGGGCGCTGGCGGGCATGACCGGGAGTAACATGAGGGCGACCCACCTGAGAGACTCTAAGATGGTAGACAATACCACATTGAGGCGATCTTGTTCTTGCTGCTTAAAAAGTTGCCAGGGTTCGCTTACCACGATATAGCGGTTAATTTCACCGATGAATTCCCATAAGCGCATGAGGGCCTTGTGGAATTCCAGTTCCGGGAAAAAACGTAGATAATCGTCCCGCACCGCCTCTGCCAAGGCTTGCAGAGCCAATTCCTGGGCCCCGGGTTGGCCCATGGCTGGCGTCTCCCCCTGGCGGTATTTAAACACCATGGCCAGGCTCCGGGAGAAGAGGTTGCCCAAATCGTTGGCCAGGTCAGAGTTGATCCGGCCGATGAGGGCTTCCTCGTTAAAGGCGGCGTCCAGGCCGTAGACCATTTCCCGCAAAAAGAAATAACGCACCTGATCCAGGCCATATTGACAGACCAGACGCTGGGGCTCCACGACATTGCCCAAACTTTTGGACATCTTACCCTGACCGATTTGCCAGTAGCCGTGGACGTTGAGGTGTTGATAGGGCTCCAGGCCGGCGGCTTTTAAGATGGTGGGCCAATAAATCCCATGGGGTTTTAAGATATCTTTGGCGATGAGGTGCTGGCAGACCGGCCAGAACTTTTGGAACAACTTCGACTCGGGATAGTCCAGGCCGGTAAGATAATTGATGAGGGCATCAAACCAGACATAGGTGACATAGTTGTCGTCAAAGGGCAGGGAAATACCCCAATGAACCCTGGCTTTGGGCCGGGAAATACACAGGTCTTCCAGTGGTTCTTTCAAAAAAGACAGCACTTCATTGCGATAACGCTCGGGACGGATGAAATCCTGATGGGTCTGAATATGGTGGATGAGCCAATCCTGGTAGCGGCTCATGCGAAAGAAGTAGTTGCCTTCTTTGACAAAGGTGGGCTTGACCAGATGATCCGGACACTTGCCGTCCACCAACTCCCGCTCCAGAACGAAGCGTTCGCACCCATAACAATATTGACCGGCGTATTCACTGAAATAGATGTCACCATTGGCATGGACTTTTTGGAGGACATACTGGACAGCCTCGATATGCCGGGCGTCGGTGGTGCGGATAAAGTTATCATAATTGATCTGAAGCTGATCCCAGGTGTCACGGAACTTGCGGCTGATGTGGTCAACATACTCTTTGACCGGCATCCCTTTGGCCTGAGCCGCTTCCACAACTTTTTCACCATGTTCATCGGTGCCGGTCTGGAAAAAGGTATCGGCCCCCATGAGACGATGAAACCGGGCCAGGGTATCGGCCACGATGGTAGTATAGGCATGGCCGATATGGGGTTCGGCATTGACGTAGTAAATCGGCGTAGTAATGTAGAATGGAGGTATTTGCTTTTCCATCAGTTTTAGTTTGCCCTTTTTCCCTCTATAGCCGTTGCGAAAAGTAGATTAGATGATTTTTTCCTGCCAGT
The DNA here is from genome assembly GCA_963705135.1 of uncultured delta proteobacterium. Lineage (GTDB taxonomy): Bacteria > Desulfobacterota > Desulfobaccia > Desulfobaccales > Desulfobaccaceae > Desulfobacca. Next base: position 453 of record CAVPJB010000019.1, on the reverse strand, counting down.
ACTTTAAAAAATCTTCGTGGCTGCTGTTCGGGTTAAGGCCCGGACACGCCTCTTTAGTAGCTTCAAACTCATTTTCATGAAGTAAAATAGCGGGCAAGAAGGGCCAATCCCGACAGATACGAGGCTTGACCGGATGAATGCGGCATCGCCCTTGTTCATTAAAGATGCAGCCTCCGGCCGGTTTATTTTTCACCGCCAGACCTAAAGGCGTAGGCTCCAGAAAGTTTTGATTGATTTTCGCTACTGGTATCTCTAAGTATTGGGCTATTAGGTCAATTTCACCTGGAGTGGGAAAGATGCCCCCCCGGCCTTCACAACATTCGCCACACTGCTGACATTGGAACACAGGTTTGGCTGGTTCAGGTATGGGCATGAGTTACCAACTCTCCGCCATGGCGTCGATTTCATCTTTTAATTCACGGGTCATGAGGGTTCTGACTGCCTGACGGGGGG